>NZ_JNZZ01000006.1 GCF_000717645.1 Streptomyces californicus | reverse complement strand
TCGACCCAGGCAGAGCCGAGCAGTCGCGGCCCAGGGCGTCAAGGTCGTTCGTACAGTGGCGCGCTCCACCTTGACGCCCTGAACCACGACCGCTCCACGACGTGTGGGTCGAAGGCGGACGGGATGGGAACCGGGGTGAGTGGTGGGTTGAGGTAGTGGAAATCGGCCGAATTCGAACCGGAAAACTTAAATCGAGTGAAGCCGAGTTCCATTACCTTAGCTGCCAAACAAGGCATGGCAACGACAGCCGCTGAAAGAATGGAGCTGCTGCCGATCAGGCTTTGGGAGAGGGAAAATATATTTCTCCCTCCATCATCCCCCGCATGATCTTCGGCCCGAACATCCGCCCGGTAGCGATCCAGTTACTGAACTCAACAAGGTCATCCATGACTTCGTCGTAGGCGGGATCCCCCATTCGCCATCCCTGAATCAATGTGCGCGGCCGTGTCTGCATGATCGTAAGCATTGTGTCGCCGTACGGCCATCGTGCAAGAGCTCCAGAGCGAGCCAAGTGGAAGCAAGTACTGCTTGCATCCGTGTTACCAACTTCTAAGGGCGACCAGCCAGGTGCGATGGTGTCGGGTTGAGACTCGTTGTCGCTTGGATCATTGAAGTGACCACTCAGGGGGTTCTCCCAACGCACTAGCCCGTCGTCGTCTGCTCCACGCTGATCAGGGTCGACGGTAGCCGATATGCCTTCGGGAAGGAGGAGAAGCGCCTGCTGATTGGCCTGACGCTGAGAATCTTGCTTCGGCTGAGCGCCTACTTCGACTTCCGAGATGGTTAACAGGCCTTCCATCCAGAGGCCTGCAAGGCAGCGAAGGGAGAACAGTTGCCCCATGTCCCAACCACTGAATGGCTGACCCAACACTGCAATCCGCTCGGACCATTCGGCGTCGCGTGTCCATCGATACATGCCGGCAAGAGCTTGTGAGCCCCACTGAGTCTCGGCCCATGCTTCGGCCATGTGGTCGGCTGCCCGGCGATGGATACTGCGTCCTCGTTCCACACCGAGACCCTAGGTGGAGGCACTGACATATGGCGTTGGCGGGCTGGTTGTCAGTACAGCCGCGGAGTACCGCAACCCCAGCACCCGCCCCGGTCCGCTACCGTCTCTACGGGGCTTCTTGGAGGCTGGAATGGCCGTAGATGACCGATCCGGCCAGAGCTACGGATCAGAAGGCTCCCGCGCCCGATCGGCCGGCAACCAGCAGGGAACCGGGGACCAGTGACGGCCGCAGTAGCCTGCGAACATCACATAGTGCATAGGCAAGGAGTCCGAGTGGAAGTTCTCAGTGCCCGCATCGCAGTCAGGCTGACATCCGGTCTACACAGGCCACCCCGCGAAGCTTGGACTCTGTCACTGATAGAGATCGGGGTGCCGGTCGAAGGGATCAAGGAGGACTTGGCCACCCTCACCACTCTCGACGGCGAGCTCGACTTCCCTGTGTCCAACTCACTGTCGGTGCAGACCTCTGAGACGAACTGGGGAGCGTCTGGGTCGTTTGGAGAGTTCATCCTGGAGCTCTCGAGCGATGCCCTAGGCGGCGCCGGCGGTATGGGCATCGGAGCTGGCATCGGCTTCCTCATCTCCAAGGTGAAGGGGCGCACGCAGAGCGCATTCCCTAGTCAGCCACTTGATCGTGCGCAGGCAGCGGAACTAGTCCGGACTCACATCGCACTGCACTACACGGAGGTGGGTGAGGACCTCATCGAGATCGCCTCGTCCTTCGCATTGGACACGGGCGTTCACGAGTTCACCTTCAAGAGCCCGTCTGGTCGCGAGTACGGCGGAACGGCGGGCGAGATCTCAGGGGCTCCCACCTGCACGAGGGTGTGGTACAAGGCGGAGGCGTAGCCCCAGGCGAGGCTCTCCTGCGTGTCTAACTGCGTGACAACGCCGATGGACTGCGGTGGACACACGCATACGCCTGCGGACCTCTACAGCAGGTGAGGGGCGTATCGGCCCAAGGTCGAAGGCTCCTTGAAGTTGCTTCGGGACGAACAGGTCAGCACTCAACGCCGTGCCCGGGCAATCACGGTGAATGGCGGGCGTCGAAGGGGACCTCTGAAGGCTCCCTCGATGCCCGTCATTGCTGGTCAGGGCGGCGCAACAAGCTGGAGAAGCGTTGATTCCCAAGCTCAGGGGCCCTCTACGAGTCTGGACCGCCTGTCAGTGCTGACCGCTACGGTCATGGTGATCGTCAGGCCAGTTCTGTTGTGGGGGTTCATGTGGGTGGTCAGTTGCGTATTGGTCAGGTCTTTCGCTATGCGACTGGCAAGGACCCAAAGCCGGCGACGATCGAGGGGCACCCTAACTTCCACCACGTGACTCACTCGCCGGACCGAGCCAGGGCTCTGCTGGAGGCTGGGATCAACGGCATGGCCAAGGTCCGGACATCGGCCGGCGAGCGCCGCCCAGTGATTCTCATCCGGTCGAGTCCCTGGAAGGCTGGCTCAGAGCAGACACCTTGGCACGACGTTTTCGACATGGACAACGGACACGTGCGCTACTTCGGGGACCACAAGGCCACAACCACCGCGGCGCCAGGCAGGACCACGGGCAACGCGGCCCTGCTCGATGCCTTCACCGGGCACCAGGGGCACACGCCTGAGGAGCGGGCAACTGCCGTCCCGCTGTTGTTGTTCCGCGCAGTATCGCGCAGCGGGAAGGTCAAGGGGCACGTCGAATTCTGCGGACTGGGCGTGATCGAGCGGGCGGAGCGTCTAGTGCAGTGGAGCGGCAGCGACCACGCGACGTTCACGAACTACGTCTACGACATCGCCCTCATCGACCTTACTGCTGAAGACGACACGGTGTCCTGGGCTTGGATCGACTCTCGCAGAGACAAGACTCTGGCCGACGCGCAGACGCTCGAACTCGCGCCAAAGGCTTGGCGAGAGTGGGTCAAGCACGGGCACTCAGCCCTGCCCAGACTTCGCCGGCGGGTCGCCCGGGCCAAGGTGACCAAAGTGCCCGAGCAGCGGGCTAAGCCCGGGACTGTTGAGGCCAAAGACCTGGAGCTGATCTACAATCACTTCGACGGGCGTAAGCACGACTTCGAGGCAGTGGCCTCAGCAGTAGCAGCACGGGTGCTGCGTGGCGCCGGGAACAGCTACGTCGAAGGGTGGCTGACGCGTCGATCAGGCGATGGTGGTGCCGACTTCGTAGGCCGACTCGACATCGGCAGCGGTTTGGCTGGCACCAGCCTTGTCGTCCTCGGGCAGGCCAAATGCGTCAAGCTCGACAACCTCGTCACCGCGGAACAGATCGCCCGTGTCGTGGCCCGACTTCGCCGCGGCTGGATCGGCGTGTACGTCACGACCGGGGCCTACTCCGTGCCGGCACAGACAGAGATGGTCGAAGACCAGTACCCGATCGTCTTGATCAACGGCTTGGAACTGGCCAGGGAACTTAGGGGCATGGCCCGGGACGATCACGGGGGAGATCTGGAAGCGTGCCTCGGTCACATCCTCACCCATAGGGAGATCGCGATCACGAACCGACGCCCAGAAGAGATCTTGCTCGAATAGCCCGCAAGAGCGAGGCCCCTCTACTTGAGTTCCGGAGAGGCCTCGCTGCTGTCCGATCGATCAGATGGCGGCAGGCGCCTTCTTGTACCAGTCGGTGATCACCTTGGTCAGGTGGATGATGTTCTGCTGGCGCATGATCGGCGCGGAGGCGTTGGGCTCGAAGTCCTCGTTCGCCGCGGTGGTGCGCCAGATGCTCTGCTCGGTGACCGGGGCGCCCATGTGGCGGTCGAGCCGCTTGAAGAACTCCTGGATGTCACCGTCGTCAACTCCGTCCTCCTTGAGGTTACGGTAAACGCCACCGAGGACGCGGAGCATACCCACAGAGCCGAGGAGGGAGGACACGCGGAGCTGCATCGCCTTGGTGGGGGGAGCTGGCGGCTCGTTCTTGCGCTTCTCAGAGAGGGAGGGGTGATAGTTGTCGACGTCTTCCTCGGTGATCGCCGCCAGGTCGGTGAAGACTGTGGAGATGACGTCCAGGAAACCGCGGACACTCTCAATGACCTCGTTATCGGTGAGGGACTCAACCTTCTTGTTCACGCGCCCAGCGGGGCCAGCGATGACGGAGCGAGTGATGTCGGCGACCTGCTTGGCACCCATAAGGTTGCGGTTGGTCAGGGTCATGCGGTCGCGCTCAACGTCGATCTTTCCTACGAAGAGGGGGTGGGCGACGATGTCGGTCAGCGTTCGATTGGCAATGCGTGAGGTGTCGAATCGGGCCCGGACGGCACCGGAGATGCCCTTGGCGTTGTCAGCGACATCGACGAACATCTGCTGCCCGCGGACGCCGTCGACTTCCACATAGATGTCGACGCCGATGAACTCCTCCTTGAGGCGCTGGAGTCGGAGGATCAGGGCTTCGCGTTCCTCTTCGAGCTTCTGCTTCTTGATTTCGTTGGCACGGACCGTCTCTCGGTCGATGCGCGCGATCTCGTCCGTAATGCGCTTCTTCTCCAGGTGGACCCCGAGCACGCGGTGCTGGCCGTCGATCGTGATCAGACGCCCGATGCCTCCAATGGCCCACGGGACGGTGAGGTACCCGACAGTCCCGTCCGCGCTGATCGGCTCGAAGCGGCAGCCACCAGTGTCACGAATGAGGAGGGCCGGGGCGACCCAACCGGGGTTCTCCGCCAGGTAGCTACCGAAGCCCTTTGCGTGATTGGGGTCAACGCGGCGGTTGTCCGGGTCGGGCTTGGCCGGGTCCGGGATCGAGAGGATCACCGGGAGCTCCGACAGAGGGATACGGGTCGTGTAGACCGTGCGTCCTCCCTGCGTGGTCCGAATCGCCAGGTAGGTGGACTCCTCGCGCGTCAGCGACAGGCGAGAGGGGTCAACGGTGATGGTCACCTACAGCATCCTTTCCGGGCCAGCAACTTGATGTCTGGCCGCGATAAGACGCAACCATAGGACTCTTGCTGGCTATTCAGCAGCTTAATCCGTTAATTGGCGCATTTAGAGCGTTGCATGTCATATTGCTTCACTGTCATGTCGATACTTGATCGCATGATGAACACGGACGCGATCCGTTCGCTGTCCTGTCGGTGCGTCAAGGCAGGGACGATCAAGCTCGTGCCGCTCGCGTGCCAGAACGGGCGGGGCGTGTCACGAGTAACAGGTGCCTACCGTGAGGGCACGCGTTGTCCAGGCGAGACGACGCGGCCGGAGAATCTGCCGCTCTGTGGCGGTCCGCTGGTCGACACACTTGGCGCGGGGGAGAGGGAGGGGGCTGATTGTCGAGAGAACCAGGGAAGTCTGCCCAGCTCCGCGGATATCCCTCTGACATCCAACAGTGACATCAACGAGGGTGGACGGCGGCATGCAACAGCAGACTTTGGTGACCATCGGATCGGCCGACGAAGGCGCCATGGAAGAGGAAAGGCCGAACTTACAAAGCAGATGTCGGCGGTTCGAAACCGTCCGCGCCCACCAGCCAGAACGCCCCCGGCCCATCGTGGCCGGGGGCTTCGGCGTTTCTCCGCCGGGCTCTGTGCCGGAGTCTCCCCGTGTGGTTCCGTGTCTCCGACCGGAGGCACGGCGACGACGTCGGCGGACGGCCCGGCACACGGGGGAATCCATGGGGCAGACGCTGGGCGAGATTCTGGACGAGGCCGCCTGCGGGCGCTTTCCTGAGGCTGACGGGGGCACGACGGTCGTCCGGGCGCCGAACGCGCGGGACACGGGGGTGATCGCCTTCACCGCGCACTCCGTCGTGTTCACCGACGAGGATCCCGAGTGGGTTTACGCCCTGCTGGACGGTGCGGACTGCGACGCGCTGGCCGCGACCATGCATCCGCGATTCCTGACCGCGCTCCTCGACCGCACCGGGCGGGTCACCGACACCATCGACCTCCTGACCGTGGCCACTTGGCTTCCCGGGGCGGCGGAGACGGAGTTGCGGGAGGTCACCGACCCTGTGCACCCGAGGGCGGTGAGTGCCCGCAGGCGTCGGGACGGGGTGCGGGTGTGGGAGGCCGACGGCGGAGTGCTGGTTCTCGGGCGCGGGGTGGCCGACCGCTGGGAGGTGGCCGTCGAAGTGGACGAGGGTGCCCGCCACCGGGGGCTCGGCCGGGAGTTGGCTGTCGCCGCGCGGCACCTGGTGCCGCCGGGCGAGCCGCTCTGGTCGCAGCAGGCCGCCGGAAACGCGCGCAGCATCCGGGCGTTCCAGGCCGCCGGGTACCGGCCGGTCGGTTCGGAGGTGCTGTTGCATCCCGGCGGGCCCTGGCGTGAAGGCGCGCGTTCCTGAACGCCGGGACCGGGGGGCGTACGGTCGAGGTCGCCCGTGGCTACGCTGCTTGTCATGATCGAATCAGCGGCGAGTTCGACGGACACCGAGGTGGCGGTTGCCGCCGCGCTGGCCGGGGCCGACGTCGTGCGTGCCCGGTACCGGACGCTCCACTCCCGTATCGACAAAGGGGGCGGGGACTTCGCCACCGACGTCGACGTGGCGGCCGAGGAGGCCGTGCTCGGTGTTCTCCGCGCGGCTCGGCCCGGGGACGCCGTGCACGGTGAGGAGGGCGGCCGGCGCGGGGCGGTCGGGGCGGCGAGGGAGTGGCTGGTGGACCCGTTGTGCGGGACGCTCAACTACGCGGTCGGCTCCCACCTGGTGGCCGTCAACGTGGCGTTGCGCGGCGGTCCGGCCGCCGTGGCCGATCCGTTCGGCGGTGACGTCTTCCTCACGGACGGCGGCTCGGCGTGGACCCGGTCCGGCGCGGGGCACGACGTACCGGCGTCGCCCACCGGCGATTCGCGGCTGGTGGAGGTGAACCTCGATCCGCCCTTCCCGAACGCCCCCGCGTTCCGGGCGGTCGGCCTCCTCGCGCACCCCGGGTTCGTCGAGCACTTCCGCCCGCGCGTCGTCTCCACGTCGCTCGCGCTGGCCTGGGTCGCGGCCGGCCGGCGGGCCGCCTACGTCACCGACGGCGCCGACCTCGCCGAAAGCGTGCACTTCGCCGCCGGGATCGCGCTGTGCCGGGCCGCCAGTTGCGTCGTCACCGGGATCGACGGGGCTCCCCTCGGGGCAGGGGGCCGTGGACTCGTCGCCGCCGCGGATGCCGAGACCCATGAGCTGCTCATGTCGATGGTCACGGGCGGCGAAAGCGGTGAGAGCCGTGAGAGCCGTGGGTGTGAGGCCGGTGGGGGCAGCGGAATCCGCTGCTGAGGCGTGGTCCCCGGCCGCGCTTCTCCCGGCCCGGCCCGGTCCGGCCGGAGCCCGTACATACGGTCCCTCCGCCCGGGGCGGGGCGCGTACGTGCTGCCTGCCCCGCCCCGCACGCCCCGGTCAGACGTGCAGTTCGGGCGGGAAGCCGGTCCAGCGGAGGTCGGCCGGCAGGTGGCCGGTGTCGTTGTACAGCAGCAGGGACGGCGCGCGGCCCGGCGCGTAACGGATCACCGTCAGACCGGCGTTGGTGTGGTTGAGGCCCAGCCAGCGGTGGGGTGGGGCCTCCAGCGCGGCCCGGACGAGCCAGGCGGCCAGGAAGTTGTGGGTGACGAGGAGTTCGTGGCGGGGCTCGTCGCCCTCGACCGCTCCCGTGAACCGTGCGAGCGCCTCCCGCGCCAGCCCCGGTCCCTGCTCGCGCTCGGCCGCCGGGAAGCCCGCCAGCCGGGCGAGCGTCTCGTCGGCGGACTCCGGCGGCAGCTCCTCGCGGCGCGGCAGGTACGGCAGGTAGTCGCCGGCCGGTTCGGAGCGCACCAGGGGCGCCCCCGCCAGATGTGCGCCGATCAGCCGCGCCGTCTCCTCGGCGCGTGGCAGCGGCCCGTGGTGGATCGCGGTGATCGGCGTCCCGCTGAGCCGCTCCCCGAGCAGGGCGGCCTGCCGGCGGCCCGCTTCGGTCAGCGTGCTCTCGTCCTCGGACGCCTGACCGTGGCGGGTGATGTACAGGTAGCGGGCGCCGGTTGCCGTCATGGGCGGACCCTCCATGGTGCCGTTCATGATCGCCGTGATGCCGTTCATGATCGATCGTATGAATGTCTGCATGGACGTCGGGAGGGCGCGGACCGGTTCCGGGCCCCCGGCCCCGCCCGGGGGCCCTCCGGGCCCCGGGATGCGCGGGGGCAGCGCTCGGGGCACCGTGGAGGCATGGCGAAGCACCCGCCCGTGATCGTCCATCCGCCCTCCCCGAACGGAGGACGGCGGGTCACCGTGCACGGACAGATCGTGGGCCTGGCGCACGGACGGGGCGAGGTGGCCGCGCTGCTGCGGGCCGTCGGATTCGCCCCGGGGCCCGACGAGGCCGTCGAGCTCGACCGCCCCGGCCTGATCGAGTGGCGCGGCGGCGACCTCGACACCTGGGGGTGATCCCGTGAAGCGTCGTCGCACGGTGCGCGAGAGCGCCACGATCGAACCGCCGCCCGGCTACTACACGGCTGGGGGCGACCCGCCGGACTCGGCGCAGCGCACGCTGATCCTCGACTGGATCGTGAGCCGCCGCATCGCGGGCGGCTGGCGCGTCGAATCACGCTCCGGCAGCCAGGTGGTCCTGGTGCGCGGCCACCCCGTCAACCACGTGCTGCACGCCTTCCTCACCGTCTTCTCGTGCTGCGCGTGGGGCGTCGTCTGGGCCGTCGTCGCCATGGTCAACCGTGTGGAGAGGCAAGCCCTCACCGTCGACGCACAAGGACGCGTCGTCACGGTCAGCGCGCCGTGAAAGGAGTCCCCATGTCGCAGTTCAACGCACCCACTCCGGGTGCCCAGCGCCCCGCCGAGCCCCCTCCGGGCGCGGATCCCGGCAGCCCGTGGGCGGCGGGCGGAACGATGTTCGCCGGAGTCCTGCTCCTCGTGGACGGCATCCTCGGGATCCTGAAGGGCATCGCCGGCATCGCCTCGAACGACGTCTACACCCGGATCAACGACTACGTCTTCAAGTTCGACGTGACCTCGTGGGGCTGGATCCACCTCGTCCTCGGCGTGATCCTCGTCCTCGTGGGCGTCGGCATCCTGCAGGGGGCGACCTGGGCCCGCGCCGCGGGTGTCGTACTCGCCTGCCTGAACCTCGTCGCCAACTTCATGTGGCTCCCGTACACCCCGGTCTGGGCCATCGTCACCATCGCGATCGACGTCTTCGTCATCTGGGCCCTGTGCACCGACCGGTGGGACGCCGACCGTACGAGGCGTACCGCCGGCTGAGCGAGCGCGGCCGGTCACCGGTGCTCTCGCCGGTGACCGGTGTCGGTTGTCAGTGGGGCGGTCCACACTGGAGACATGTGCCGCAGCATCAAGACGCTTCGCCCGCCGGCTCTCCCCGAAGAGGCCACCGAGGAGGACATGAGAGCAGCCGCCCTCCAGTACGTCCGCAAGGTCTCCGGGTTCCGCGCGCCCGCCGCGCACAACCGGGAGGTGTTCGACCAGGCCGTCGACGAGATCACCGCTTCCACGATGAAGCTGCTCGACGGTCTCGTGGTGCGCGGCGCCGCCGCGCGCGACTGACACCGGCTGTCCGGCTGCCCCGCGGCCCCCGGGAAGCCGGGGGCCGCGTCCCGTCAGCGGGCGGAGGACGGCTTGCCCAGGGGACCGGCCCCCGGATACGGCGTCGGTACGGGCACGAGCGGCAGCGCCGCCGCGGCGGCCGGAGCGACGGCCGTCGACGGCGGTACGGAAGCGTGTCCGGGCCCGGGGGCCGGGATGTCGGCCTCCCGGACCGCCGGGCCGCCCGCCGTCGCCGCCTCGGGGCCGGAGTCCGTCGCCGGGCGGCGGCGCTTCACCATGAACGCCGCCAGCGCACCGGCGGCGAACAGGGCCAGCACGGAAACGGCCGTGCCGAACCACGTCGAGCCCAGCCACCGCCCGCCGTAGTAGCCGAGCCCCACGCTGTAACCCGCCCAGGCCAGACCTGCCAGCGCGGACCACGGCAGGAAGTCCCGCTTCCTGCGGTGGGCGGCGCCCGCGCCGAGCGAGACCACCGAGCGGCCCGCCGGAGCGAACCGGGCGATGATCACCAGCGCGCCGCCGCCCCGGCTGAGCGCGGCGCCGAGACGTTCCTGCGCGCTGGTGAGACGCCGGGAGCGGGCGATGGCCCGGTCCAGCCGGTCGCCTCCGCGCCAGGCGAGCCGGTACGCGACGAGGTCGCCGAGCACCGAGGCGGTGGCCGCGCACAGGACGAGGACGACGAGCGAGGGGACCTGACCGCCGCCACCGCTCACGGTGGTCGAGCCGGCCGCGGCCGCCGTGGCGGCCGTGATGACGAGAACACCGCTGGGGAGCAGGGGCAGGAAGACGTCCAGCAGGACGGAGAGGGCGACCACCGCGTAGATCCATGGACTGCTGGTCAGCGCGCCCACACTCTCCAACACCGTCTACTACTCCCCGATCGTGTCAACGCCGCGACGTCGCAGGGGAGCGGCAGGAGCGGCAGGTTCGGCTTTACAGCGTACGCGTGAGGGTTCCCCGGCCTTCGCCCAGGGCGGTTGATGTTGTCCAGGTCACGTACACCTTGCGGCCGTGTTCCCGTTAGGCGGGGTGAACATTCCGGCACGGACGAGGAGCAGCGTATGACGGCATGGATGCTACGCACGGAAACCGGCCCGGCGCACCCGGCTTTCGAACAGTGGAAGGCGGAGCGGGAGGGCGGGGCCTCCGCGCGGGAGCGGGGCGCCTCCCGTGTGCCGGGCGGCGGCGGGGCCCTCCGGGTCCCGGGTGTGCTGGTGGGGGCCGTGGCTCTGGCGATGCTGGCCTGCGGCGGCGGTGTCGCCCACGGGGCGGGCGACGGCGGCCGGTTCGGCGCCGCCACCGGCCATGGCGCGCACGGCGCACCGGTCGGGGCGACGTCGACCTTGGGGGCCGGCGGTGCGGGAGACCCGAGCCGGAGGAACGATGCCGTCACCGCCGGCGGGAGTTCGTGGACGCGGGCCGCCGGGGTGTTCTCGCCGCCCGGATCGTTCGTGCCGTCCGACGCGTTGACGTACGACACCCGGCTGGTGCCGGCGGGCGCACGCGTCGAGATCACGGAGTTCGCGGATCCGTCCGGCACCCGGGTGGAAGCCCGGCTGCGGGGGCTCGTACCCGGCCGCGCCTACGGGATGCACGTGCACACCTCGCCGTGCGGCGCCGATCCCGCCGCCGCCGGGCCCCACTACCAGCACCGCCCGGCGGCGACCGCCGATCCGGTCAACGAGGTGTGGCTCGACTTCCGTACCGACGAGGACGGTGACGGGAGCGCGAAGGCGCGGCAGGACTGGGTGTTCCGGGAGGGAGGTGCCCGGTCGGTGATCATCCACGACCGCCAGGGCGGCGCGGGGGAGCGGGCGGCCTGCTTCACGGTTTCGTTCGGCCCCCGGGCGCGTGGGTGAGCGGGCCGGCGCCCCGGGACCGGGGCCGGGGGGCGGGGTGACCTGACGCCCCGCCCGGGAAACGCCGTGCGGCGGGCTCCCGTCCCTCCTGTGGTGTGGACGAAGGGGGCCCGCCGCACGGTGCCGATGAGCCTCGGCCTGGTGGCCCGGTTGCCCGGTCGCCCGGGGCCGGTCCGGCCCGATCGAGGCGGCCAGGGGCAGATCGAGGCGGCCGGGGTCAGATGGATACGGCCGGGGTCCGGTCGTGGCGAGGGGTGTCCTCGGAGGCTGTCGCCGTGTTCCGTGCACCGAAGAGGCGGTCCAGGGCGACCGCCCCCGGGCCGGTGAAGACGAGCAGCAGGAACGCCCAGCAGAACAGCGCCGACGGCTCGCCGCCGTTCTCGATCGGCAGCAGCGACTCGGGCTGGTGCACCTTGAAGTACGCGTAGGCCATCGACCCCGAGGCGAGGAAGGCGGCGGCGCGGGTGCCGAGACCGAGAGCGACCAGGGAACCGCAGACCAGCTGGATCAGGGCGGCGTACCAGCCGGGCCAGGCGCCGGCCTCCGCCTGGTTGCCGCCGAACATCCCGAAGAGCGAGGCGGCTCCGTGGATGGCGAACAACAGGCCGATGACGAAGCGGAAGAGGCTGAGGACGTAGGGCTGGGCGTGGTTCAAGCGGGCGGGCATGGGGGGTGCTCCCTCGGTCGTGGTGGGGACGTGAACCGACTGAGCGCCCGAGGTTAGGCAAACCTCAGCAGTACTTGCAACTTCAACATTCTGTCGAGTGTCCGAAAATCGCCTCATCCTCAGGGGTGAGTGACCGCTCAAGAACTGCTTCGAGCTGGGCCCCCTGAGCGCCTGCTGTGGCCTGTACCAATGTCAGCGCAGCATTCCGGCCACGCAAGGTCAGCGTCATGAGCTGGTTGCCGAACCACGGGCCGCCCTCCCTGCCCCACTCCACCGGCGACCTGCCCGTACGCCCGTGTCGGGCGAGCGCCTGGCCGATCCGCCGGCCGGTCCGGCTCCAGCCGAAACGGAAACCCGCCCGGATGGACCGGGGGACCGAGTTGTGCACGGGGGAGCAGGTCAGCTGGAGGATGCGGGCCGTCGGCGCTTCGCCGGACGTGGTACCGGAACCGGCGGCGGGGCCCCGGCGCGGCCCGGGGGTGCTGTCGGCTCCGGGCGTCCGGCGGCCTTTCGGCCAGTGCGGCTCGGTGATGTAGGCGTGGTGCACGTCGCCCGAGAGGACGCACACCGTCGCCGGGGCGTCCGGGCCGCTCCCGGCCTCCCGCAGCAGCTCCGTGAACCGGTCGAAGGAGTCCGGGAAAGCCGCCCAATGCTCCAGGTCGGCGGCGCGGCGCAGCTTCTCGCCGAAGCGCGCCCACCGGGACCCGCGTACGCCCGCGCACAGTGCCGCGTTCCAGCGTTCCACGTCATGGATGAGCGGGGGCAGCAGCCAGGGCAGCGAGCTACCGATGAGCAGATGATCATACGAAGAGGGGTCATCCAGGACCGCGCTCCGCACCCATGCCGCCTCCTGCGGGTCGAGCATCGCCCGCCGGTCCTCGGCCAGGACGCGGGCCGCGCGGGTGTCGACCATCACGAGTCGTACTCGGCCGAAAACACGTCGGTAGCTCCACCGGGTGCGGGTGGGTTCCGCGTCGGCCTCGGCGGCGAAGCGGCGCAGCACCTCGGTGCCGTCCGGGTCGGCCCTGACCGCCGCGTACACGGGGTCGGCGTCCAACTCGGCGGGGGAGAGGTTGCCCAGGTGCTGGTAGACCCAGTACGACATCAGGCCGCTGACGATCCGCTCGTGCCACCAGGGCGTGGCACGCAGGTCGCGCTGCCATGCGGCGCTGGTGTTCCAGTCGTCGATCACGTCGTGGTCGTCGAAGACGGCACAACTGGGGATCGTGGAGAGCAGCCAGCGGACCTCGGGGTCGCGCCACGATTCGTCGTAGAGGTACGTGTACTCCTCGTAGTCCGCGATCTCCGTGCCCGGCGGCTCGTCCAGGTCCCGGCGGGCGGCGAGCCTGCGGCGGGTCGCGACGGAGGTCTCGTCGGCGTACACCTGGTCGCCGAGGAGCAGCAGGACGTCGGGCCGTTCGGCCGCCGGGTCCGCCGCGAGACGGGTGGCGAGGGTGACCAGGGCGTCCGGCCCCACGGGATCGTTCCCGTCGCCGGGGGCCGCCGCCCACCGGCACGACCCGAACGAGACCCGGACGCCTGAGGGGGCGTCGGGCGATCCGGAGCCTTTCCGGTCCGCCGGGCCACCCGGTGCACGGCCGTCCGCCGGGCCGCCCGTTGCATGGCCGTCCGCCGCTGACGACGCGTCGTCCCCGGCGGCGCGTTCGACGGTGGGCGTGGCGCCGGGCGCGAGCGGTGTGGTGATCGTGCTCGGCGGGAGGCGGGAGTTCTCGGGCGGCCAGACCCGCCGGGAGCCGATGAGCACCTCGTACGCCGTGGTGGACCCGGGCGTCAGGCCGTCCACCACCACCAGGGCGTAGTGGTGGCCGGCGACCGAGAACGTCGGCGCCGTCCCGCCGGCGCCGTCCGCGCACCGGACCTCCACGGTGCACGGACGGCTCGCCTCGACCCATACGGTCGCGGTGGACCCTGTCTCCCAGTCGACGTACCGCAGCAGTGGTCCCAGGCGCAGCCCGGCCATGTGTTGTCTCCTCGCGACGCCGTCACGGATGGGCTCCGTAACGTACAGAACGCGAGCGCGGGGCGCACGGGTGTCGGTAGACAGGCCGCCGGTCAGCAGCCGCTCAGGGCCGACTGCAGGGCGCTCTTCTCGGCGGAGTCCACGCTCAGGTTGTAGTACTTCTTGACGTGGACCCAGGCGCGGACGTAGGTGCACTTGTACGAGGAGCTCGGCGGCATCCACTTGGCCGGGTCCTTGTCGCCCTTGGCCTGGTTCACGTTGTCGGTGACCGCGATCAGCTGAGGGCGGGTCAGGTCGTTGGCGAACGACTGGCGCTGGGCGTTGGTCCAGCCGCTGGCACCGGAGCGCCACGCCTCGGCCAGCGGCACCATGTGGTCGATGTCCACGTCGGACGCCGCCTTCCAGGTCGCGCCGTCGTACGGGGAGTACCAACTGCCGCTGACCGCCGCGCAGGAGGAGTCCTGCTGGACGTTGGTGCCGTCGCGCTTGAGGATGACCTCGCGGGTGTTGCAGGCCCCGGACTGGGTGATCCAGTGCGGGAACTTGTCGCGGCTGTAGCCGCTGGAGGAGCCCTCCGCGCCCACGGTGAGCTGCCCGAGGTAGGTGCGCGCGGTCGCCGCGCTGACCGGGGTGGGCATGGCGGCCTGCGCGCTCGGAGCGGTGAACAGGGCCGAGGTGGCGGCGAGCGCGGCGGTGGCGGCGGCGACCGAGAGGCGACGCGCGTAGATTCCGGACATGCGAACTCCCTTGACGTGGGGGGGTGCGTGGGCGGGCGATCGAGCGGACCCGGCCAGCGTGGCGACGCCAGGTTTCTGTGGGGTGGGCGTCAGGTAACAGGGTGACGACATGTGCACGTCACATCAAGGGGTGTGCGGGGGGAGTGACGGGTCGTTAGGGCGCGCGGAACGGTCATCGGGCCGTCATGCGGCTGATTCTGACGGCCTGCGGGGCGCGCGCTGCCCGGCTCGCGCCCCCTCGGGGCGTGCCGGTGACGTGCGTTGCCCGGCCTGCCGTCCCCCGTCGGGCCCCGAGCGGAGGTGTGGGGGTGCGGTCGCCGCCTCGCTGTCGTGGGCGCGTGGCGCTTCCGGTGAGTCGGGCGGCCGGTGGGTCGGGTTGCCGCGGGTCGGGCGGTATGCCGCGAAGAGCCCCCGCCCGGACAGTGGTCCGGTGCGGGGGCTCTCGGGCCGTGCGGGGTGTTTCCCCGGCGGGCCGGTCAGTGCTCGGCGATGTGCAGCCGGATCGTGCCGTCCTCGGCCGCCTCCACCCGTATCCGCGTCAGGTCGTCCACATGGGCGTCCGGCGCGAGGGCCGCGGCGCGCGGGCCGACGCCGACGACGCGCATGCCCGCCGCCCGGCCGGCCGCGATGCCCGCCTCGGAGTCCTCGAACACGATGCAGTCCGCCGCCGCGAAGCCCAGCTCGGCCGCGCCCTTGAGGAAGCCCTCGGGGTCCGGCTTGCTGGCCGACACCTGTTCGGCGGTCACGCGCACCGCGGGCATCGGCAGCGCGGCGGCGCCCATCCGGGCGGCCGCGAGGGCGGAGTCGGCGGAGGTCACCAGGGCGTGCGGCAGTCCGGCGATCGCGGCCATGAACGCGGGCGCCCCGCCGACCGGCACCACGCCGTCGACGTCGGCGGTCTCCCGTGCGAGCATCACGCGGTTGTCCGCGTAGTTCTCCTCCATCGGGCGGTCCGGGAGCAGGACGGCCATCGTGGCGTACCCCTGGCGGCCGTGCACCACCTTGAGCGCCTCCTCCGGGTCCAGCCCGTGATCGGTCGCCCAGCGCCGCCAGCAGCGCTCCACCACCGCGTCGGAGTTCACGAGGGTGCCGTCCATGTCGAGCAGGAGGGCGGAGGCGGTGAGGACGGTGGCCGGCATCGGCTGCTCCAGAACGCGGGGAGGTGTGCGATCACGCCCGGGTGTCCGCGGTACGCCGCGGAGGTGCGGGGCCGTGATGGGGGGACACGGGGTCGTACGGGATTCCGCGCCTCTGTGAGAGGTGTGCGGAACGCCGTTCGGTGACAGAGCAACCCCCGCCCGCCGGTCAGGGAGTGCGGGCGGGAGCTACTTTGTTCCATCACGATACAAAAACCGGGGCCGGAACGCCAATCCCCCCGACCCGAACCGAGCGGGTGGGGGGAAAGAAGGGGGTGAGGGGTGAGGGGCGGGTCAGCGGTGGCCGCGCCCATGCCCGCGTCCGTGGTCGCGGTCCCGTCCGCTCGTCTGCGCCTCCAGCAGCTTCCTGGTGTTCGGGCCGTACACGCCGGTCGGGTCGCCGTGGACACCCATGTACGACTGGTAGTAGGCCACGGAGTACGCCACCCGGTCGGTGTAGTCCCCGTCGGAGGGCCCGAGTAGAGCCACCGCCCGATCTCCCGGAGGCGGTTCTGCAACTCGGCGACCTGCGGACCCCGATCGCCGGGCCGCAGCGTCCCGGCGGCGATCGCCGGCGGAGGCTGCTCGGCCGTCGGCGCCTCGGTCGGGGTGTCGCCGCCCGGGGTGGCCGACGGGCTTCTCCCCGGCGACGCGGAGGCGGAAGCGGAGGCCGACCCGGTCGGGGTGGGCTCCTGGCTCTTCTCCTTCGGCGAGGCGGAGGCGGACGGCGAGGCCGACGCGGTGGCCGAAGCCGACGGCGTACGGGGCGCGGCGGCCGAAGCGGAGGGGGAGGGGGCCACCGAGGCGGCCGGTCCGTCCTCGGCGTCCGGCACGCTCGTCGTGGTCTCCGGCAGCGCCTCGTCCGTACGGTCCTCGGCCCCGCCGAACAGCCCGCCCGCGAAGGCCGCCGTGCCGACCACCGCTGCCACCGCCGCCGCCGCGGCGAGAACCACGAAGGGGCGCTGCCGCTGCGACGGGGCGGGGGTGGGGACGGGGGCGGGAGCGGAGCCCGGGGTGCGCCGGTGCCGGCCGCCCGGCTCGGTGTGCGCGGTGCCGGGCTCCACGCCCCGGCCCCACACCGGCTCGGCGCCCGCGCCCACCGCCGTACCGGCACCCGGGTACGGTCCTGAGTCGCCCCCGAGGTACAGCGGCGTCGTCGGCGCCGCGCCCGCCACGGCCGAGGGGCCCGCGGAGCCCGCCTCCGGGGTGTGGGCGGCCTCCGGCAGCGTCACGTACGGGCGGACGCTCAGCGGGTCGAAGTCATCCACCGGCGCGATCTCGACCGTACGGTCCGCGCGGTGGTCGTCAGGGGCCGCCCACCGCCCGTCCGGCGTGGTGCGGGCCGGGTCCGTACCCGCCCCGCACCAGCACGGCGTCCCGTACCCCGCACCGGGCTCCCCGGCCGCCGGTCTCCCGCACTCCGGGCATGCGTGTCCCGTCATCATGAGTCCCCTCCCCTTGAACTGCCTGCGATTATGCAGCCCGCCCCCGGCCGCCCCGCAGCCCACCCGAGGGTATGAAGGGTCGGGCGAGGGAGCACGAGACGCCCTCAGCAGGCCATAACAGGGCGAAACGTTCAGGATGGGGGTGTAGCGGATCAGGGCATCGAGCGGTTCAGCGGTTCAGCGGAACAGCTGACCGGCGCATCGGCGGACGAGTGCGTCGAGCTGATCGGGCGGATCCGGCGGCCCGCACGGTGCGAACGGATCGAGGAGACGACGCCCATGGCCCAGCAGCTGAGCCCGCCACCCCCGGCCCCCGCCCCCGGTGAGGGGCAGTCCCGCCGGGGCGTCCTCGTGGCGATCGGAGCCCTGCTCCTCGGCATGCTGCTCGCGGCCCTCGACCAGACCATCGTCTCCACGGCGCTCCCGACGATCGTCAGCGAGCTGGGCGGGCTCGACCACCTGTCGTGGGTGGTGACCGCCTATCTGCTGGCCGCCACGGCCGCGACCCCGCTCTGGGGCAAGCTCGGCGACCAGTACGGCCGCAAGAAGCTCTTCCAGACCGCGATCGTGATCTTCCTGATCGGCTCGGCCCTCTGCGGGATCGCCCAGAACATGCCGCAGCTCATCGGCTTCCGGGCGCTCCAGGGGCTGGGCGGCGGCGGCCTCATGGTGCTGTCGATGGCGATCGTCGGCGACCTGGTCACCCCGCGCGAGCGCGGAAAGTACCAGGGCCTCTTCGGCGCCGTCTTCGGCGTCACGAGCGTGCTGGGCCCCCTCCTCGGCGGGTTCTTCACCGAGCACCTCAGCTGGCGCTGGGTGTTCTACATCAACCTGCCGATCGGCGTCGTCGCGCTCGTCGTCATCGCGGCCGTCCTGCACATCCCGGTCCGCCGCGAGAAGCACGTCATCGACTACCTCGGCACCTTCCTCATCGCGGCCGTCGCGACCAGCCTGGTCCTCGTCGCCTCCCTCGGCGGTACGACCTGGGGCTGGGGCTCCCCGCAGATCATCGGTCTCGCCGTGCTCGCCGCCGTCCTGCTGGCGGCCTTCGTCGCCGTCGAACGGCGCGCGGCCGAACCCGTACTGCCGCTGAAGCTGTTCCGGATCAGGACCTTCAGCCTCGTCGCCGTGATCAGCTTCGTCATCGGCTTCGCCATGTTCGGCGCGATGACCTACCTGCCGACCTTCCTCCAGGTGGTCCACGACATCACCCCGACGATGTCCGGCGTGCACATGCTGCCGATGGTGTTCGGCCTGCTGATCACCTCGACCGGCTCCGGCCAGGTCGTCAGCCGGACCGGCCGCTGGAAGGTCTTCCCGGTCCTCGGGACCGCCCTCACGGCCGGCGGACTCCTGCTCCTCCACCAGCTCGACGAGAACAGCTCGACCTGGCTGATGAGCGCGTACTTCTTCGTCTTCGGCGCCGGGCTCGGCCTGGTGATGCAGGTGCTCGTCCTGGTCGCCCAGAACTCCGTCGCCTACCGGGACCTCGGGGTCGCCACCTCCGGCGCGACGTTCTTCCGGTCCATCGGCGCCGCGTTCGGCGTGGCCGTCTTCGGGACCATCTTCACCAACCGGCTGACCGGACAGCTGACGGACGCGCTCACCGGGCAGCCGCTGCCACCGGGCGTCGACGCGGGACGGCTGGCCGCCGACCCCCGGGCCATCGGGCAGCTCCCCGCCGACCTGCGGCCGTCCGTGCTGAGCGCGTACTCCACCTCCATCACGGACGTCTTCCTGTACGCCGTCCCGGTCGTCCTGCTGGCCTTCGTCCTCGCCTGGTTCCTCCGCGAGGACAAGCTGCGGGGCTCGGTGACCGCCCCCGACAGCAGCCAGACCCTCGCCTCCAACCCCGTCGAGCGCTCCTCGTACGACGAGTGCGCCCGCGCCCTGTCGGTGCTCGCCACCCGGGAGGGGCGCCGCGAGATCTACGAGAAGATCACCGCACGGGCCGGGTACGACCTGCTGCCCGCGGCGAGCTGGCTGCTCCTGCGCATCAGACGGCACGGGATGGTCGAGCCCTCCCGCCTCGCCGAGACCGCCCCCGTGCCGCTCCATGTGATCACCGACGCGGCCCGGCAGGTCGAGGAGCGCGGGCTGGCCCGCCGGGAGGGCCTGCAGATGGTCCTCACCGAGGCGGGGGGCGAGGCGGTCGTCCGGCTCGCCCAGGCCCGCGAGGACTCCCTGGCCGAGCTGCTCGGCGACTGGTGGGGGCCCGAGCGGCCCACGGACCTGATGGCGCTCGTCAGGGAGCTGACCGCCGAGGTCAGCGGCTCCACCCGGGAGCGCCCCCACTCCCCGGCGCCTCCCCGCGACCACGAGGCCCACCTCCGCCACGACGAGCGCGCGGAGCAGGCCGAACGGGAGGCACAGGCCGAGCGGGCGGAGCAGGCCGAACGCGCTGCACAGGCCGAACGCGAAAGCCGCGACCGGCCCGATCGCCCCGGCTCCCCGTAGCACCGTCGCCGGGAGCCCGCCGCTCCCGCCGCCCCGGTGCGCTCACAGCTCCTTCGCGAACCAGCGTTCCGCGTACGGATTGCGGCGGTGGAACGCGGGCACCTCCCGGTAGCCGTGCTTCGCGTACAGGCCGCGCGCCTCGACCAGGTCGTGCCGGGTGTCCAGCCGCAGCAGCCGTACGCCGTACGCGCGCGCCGCCTCCTCCACCGAGGCCAGCAGCGCACCGCCGCCGCCCGTCCCCCGGTAGGCGGGGCGCACGTACACCCGCGTCAGCTCCGCCGTGCCCGGCTCGGCGGACTCCGTCAGCACCAGCCCGGCGCAGCCCGCCGCGTCGCTCCCGTACCGGCCGACGACGAACTGCCCGGTCGGCGGTGCCAGCAGGTCGGCCCCGTCGCCGTCGAGGCCGTCCGCGATCTCCTCGGCGGTCGCGGGCCGCTGCCAGTAGCGGCTCGCGACCTCGTCGTAGTAGTCCCGGCGCAGGGCGCTCGCGTCGGGGGAGTCGAAAGGTTCGGCGGCCACGGTCCAGGTCATGTGCGGCATTCTCGTTGCCGTACAGCCGAACCACGACGTCATTTATGTGTAGGGGGCAGTAGTGACTGATGTGTCCGTCACCGGAGCGGAGTCGGCGGCAGCCACGACCGGAGCGATTCAGCAGCTCGCCGAGCGCTGGATACGGGAGGGCATGGCCGCCGCACCGGACCGGGGCGAGAGCGGGGGCGGGGCCGGCCGGTCGGCCCTCGGCTTCGTCTGCTCGCCCGCCGGGCTGTGGCTCGCCCTGGCCGCCGTCGCCGCCGGTGCGCGCGGCGACACCGCCGTCGAACTGCGCGCCCTCCTCGGCACCGCCGGCCGGGAGGCGGCTCCGGTCGCCACCGCGGTCGCCCGCGAGCTGGCCCGGACCGGGGCGCTGGGCGTGGCCACCCGGGTCTGGAGCCGCGTCCCCGTCCACCGCGCGTACCAGGAGGCCCTGCCGGACGTCCCCTTCGGTCCGATGGACCCGGCGGCCGTCGACGCCTGGGTGCGCGAGGCGACCGGCGGCCTGATCGAGCGGCTGCCGCTGGAGATCACCGACGACACCCTGCTCGCCCTGGTCAACGTGCTCGCGCTCAAGGCCCGCTGGGAATCGCCGTTCGAGGGGTGGCTGACTCAGGACCGGCCGTTCACCGACGCCTCCGGGACCGCCGTCCCGGTGCCGACCATGGTCAAGGCGGTGCCGCTCGCCGACGCCTGGACGGTCGGCGGGGCGTACGTCGTCGAACTGCGCTGCGTCGCGGAGGCGGGCGGCGCGCCCGGGGCCCGGGTCCGGTTCGTCCTGGGGGAGCCGGGGGCCGGGGCCGACCGGGTGCTGCCCGCGGGCTGGGCGCCCCGGGGGGCGGGCGCTCCGCTGGACACCGACCGGGTGACCGTCGGGCTGCCCCGGCTCGCGCTGCGGACGCGGGTGCCGGTCACCCGGCAGCTCGGCGCCCTCGGAATCCGGCTGGCCCTGACCGACGACGCGGACTTCTCCGGCCTCTCGCCCCGGCCCCTCCTCATCTCCGACGTGGTCCAGGAGGCCGTGCTGAAGGTCGCCGAGGAGGGAGTGGAGGCCGCGGCGGTGACGGTGGTCGCCATGGCCCCGGCGGGCGCCGCGCCCCGCCCGGAGCGGGTGAAGCACATCGCGTTCGACCGGCCCTTCGGCGTCGTCGTGCTGGCCGGGGCCGACGACGTACCCCTGTTCACGGCCTGGCAGGCGGACGCTCCCGAGGGCCCGGCCGCCTGAGCCCGGGCCGGTGCCGCCGGTTCCGAGGCCCGGCGGCCCCCGGGGTCGAAGCCCGGCGGCCCCGGCCCCGACGCCGGCCGGCCTCGGCTCCGAAGCTCGACGGCCCCGGCCCCGAGGCCGGCCGGAAGCGTCCGGAGCCCCGGTCGGAAGCGTCCCGGAGTACCGGGGAAAACCGGCCGATCCTCCCGCCCAGGGAGGATGACAGTCAGGCAAAGAGGGGGTTGATTGTGTCTACCTCGTAGGGCAATGCGAGGCTTCATCCGGCATGGCCCCGACTCGAAGGGGCGATGCATGGAACGGTGGGAGGGTCGGCGCAGCGTGGTGAATGCGGATCACAGTGTGCGCGGTGACGCGGTGGCGGACGCGGGAGCGGCGGGGAGCGGGCTGACCCGGGCCCTGCTCTGGCTGATCGTGGCCGCGCTGGCGGTACGGCAGGTGGCGGTGGTGCTCCGGCAGCCGCCGGACGAACGGCTCCTCGATCTGGAGACCTGGATCGGTGAGAGCGGCGTCCTGCACGTGACGGGGTCGCTGTACGACGGCGGCCGGTTCTCCGGCACGCCCTTCGCCGGCCTCGTCCTCAAACCTCTCGCCGCATCGGCCCAGCAGACCCTCGGCGTCGCCTGGACCTTCGGGTCGCTGCTGCTCGTCGTGGCCCTCGGCCTGGTCGCGGCGCGGGCGCTGCCCTCCCCGGTGGGCCGCCGGACGGCGCTGCTCGCGGCGCCCGTCGCGATCAGCCTGCTCATGCTGTCGCTGCCGGTGCGCAACGCCCTGCACCTGGGCCAGACGAGCATCCTGCCGGTCCTTCTGGTGCTGCTGGGCTGGTTCGTCGTCCGGGAACACCGGGCGGCGGGCGTCCTCGTCGGCATCGCCGCCGCCTTCCAGCCGGTGCTGCTTTTCTTCGCCGCCCTCCTCTGGCTGACCGGCCGGCGGCAGGCGTCCGTGAGCGCGGGCGCCGCCTTCGCCCTCGCCACGGCGGCCGCGTGGGCCGCCGCGCCGAAGGACTCGTGGACGTACTGGGTGCACCACCTCGCGGGCGCCGGGCTCGGGGAGCGGCCGGACAGCCTGGCCAACCAGTCCCTGCACGGGGCGCTGCTCCGGCTCGGCCTCGAAGGGCCCCTGGAGATCGCGCTGTTCCTGGTGATCGCCGCGGCCGTGGCGGTCGTCGGCCTGCGGCGCGCGGTGCGGTACGCGCGGGACGGTCAACTGCTCCTCGCGGTGGCCGTGACCGGCTGCGTCGTGGTCGCCGTCTCCCCGACCGCCTGGCAGCACCAGCTCCTGTGGGTGCTCCTCGCGGTCGTCGGCCGGGTCGGCAAGCGGGCCTCCGACCGGCTGGTGTGGCCGTCCGTGGTGCTCCTGGCCGTCACCCTGCCGGGGACGATGCTGTTGCCGAACATCGGGGCGCTCCACCCCCTGCGCGACAACATCCTGCTGCTCGCGGCGCTCGGCGCGGCCTGCCTCGCCCCGTTCCTGCCCCGCACCTCGCCGTACTGGCAGCACCCGGTCCCCACGGACTACGCGAAACCGGCCGCCGCGCGCTGGAGACGGGTGCCGCTCCTGCCGTTCTGGCGCCGGGTCCGCACCCGCCCCAACCTGCTGCTGGAACTCCTGCTCATCCGGGTCGTCTACGACGCCTACGCCCAGGTCCGCCTCGCCGCCCGGGCGGGCCGCCCGCTCGCCGAGGAGCACGGCCGGCAGATCCACGCCATCGAGCAGTGGCTGCACATCGACATCGAGCACTGGGTCAACCACGCGGTCGTCGAGATCGACTGGCTGCGCGAGTTCTTCGACTACTACTACTCCACGTTCCACTTCATCGTCCCGCTGACGATCCTCGGCGTGCTGTACGTGCGCCGTCCCGCCGACTACCGGTGGGTCCGCTCCTCCATCGGCTTCGCCACGCTGCTCGCGCTCGTCGGCTTCTGGCTCTACCCGCTGGCCCCGCCCCGGCTCATGCCCGGCCTCGGCTTCATCGACACGGTCCACGGGGTGCAGGACTTCGCCAAGCCCGACTACGGGACGCTGACCACCGTGACCAACCAGTACGCGGCGATGCCGTCGCTGCACTTCGGCTGGTCGCTGTGGTGCGGGGTGGTCATCGTGATGCTGGCACCGAAGCTGTGGATGAAGGCGCTGGGCCTACTGCACCCGATCTTCACGATCGCCGCGATCGTGGCCACCGCCAACCACTGGGTGCTCGACGCGGTGGGCGGCGCCCTCGTCGTCTCGCTGGGCTTCGGGCTGACGTACCTGCTGTCGGGGCCGCGCAGGCTGGCGGCCGACGGGGAGCGGGGCACCGGGGCGACCGGGAAGTCGGGAGAGACCGGGTCGGCCGGGAGGTCCGGGGAGACCGGGACGTCCCGGGAGACCGGGGAGGCCGAGGGGGCGGACGGAGAGCCGGGGGCGGTGGACCCCGTGGAGACGGAACCCGCCTCCACGGAGGCCGCACCGGTGCGGCCCGCCGCGCCCGCCCTCGTACCGGAACGCGAGCCGGCGGAGAAGCTCGCCGGCACGTAGCGGAGGGCGACCGGGAAGACGGCACCGCCCCGGCTGACGGGCGCCCGCGCCTCCCGGGCCCGGCGCGCGGGCGCCCACCGCACGGACGCCCGCTCCGCGCCTCCCGGCGGGGCGGGCGTCCGTGAGCCGGGGTCAGGCCGCCGTCGCCGTCGTCACCTGGAGCTGCTTGATCCCGTTGAGCCAGGCCGACCGCAGCCGCCGCGGGTCCTCCAGCAACCGCAGGTCCGGCAGCACGTCGGCGATCGCGTTGAAGATCAGGTCGATCTCCATCACCGCCAGCGACTTGCCGAGGCAGAAGTGCGGGCCGCCGCCCCCGAAGCCGAGATGCGGATTGGGGTCGCGGGTGATGTCGAAGGTCTCCGGGGCGTCGAACACCTCGGGATCGTTGTTGGCCGAGGAGTAGAACAGCCCGACCCGGTCCCCCTCCCTGATCCGCCGGCCGCCCAGCTCCACGTCCTGGGTGGCGGTCCGCTGGAAGGAGACGACCGGGGTCGCCCAGCGCACGATCTCCTCGGCGGTGGTCTTCGGCCGCTCCCGCTTGTACAGCTCCCACTGCTCGGGGTGGGTGAGGAAGGCGTGCATGCCGTGGCTGATCGCGTTGCGGGTGGTCTCGTTGCCGGCCACCGCGAGCAGGATCACGAAGAAGCCGAACTCGTCGGAGGACAGGTTCCCCTCGCCCTCCGCCGCGACCAGCCGGCTCACGATGTCCCGCGCCGGGCACGCCTTGCGGGCCGCCGCCAGGTTCATCGAGTACGCCACGATCTCCATCGCCGCCTCGGCGCCGACCTCCGCCGTGATCGCGTACTCCGGATCGTCGTACGCGGCCATCTTGTTGGACCAGTCGAAGATCTTGGACCTGTCCTCCTGCGGCACGCCGATGAGTTCGGCGATGGCCTGGAGCGGCAGCTCCACGGCGATGTTCGTGACGAAGTCGAAGGAGCCGTCCGCCCCCGCCGAGTCCAGAGCCGTCCCGACGATGGAACGGGCCCTGGCCCGCAGGGCCGTCTCCAGCGAGCGGACCGCGCGGGGCGTGAAGCCGCGCTGGACGATCTGGCGGACCCGGGTGTGCTCCGGCGGGTCCATGTTCAGCATGATCAGCTTCTGGACGTCGATCTGGTCGCGGCTGATCGTCTCGTTGAAGCGGATGACGGCGGTGTTGGTGTGCGAGGAGAACAACTCGGGGTGCGTGGAGACGTACTTGACGTCCTCGTGCCGGGTGACGGCCCAGTAGCCCTCGTCGCCGAAGCCGGAGATGTTGGGCGGCTGGGCGCACCACCACACCGGGGCGGTCTCCCGCATCAGGGCGAACTCCGGGTGCGGCACCCGGGATTGGAGCAGATCGGGATCGGTGAAGTCGAACCCGTCGGGAAGATGGGGGCAGCGCATGGGCACCTCTCCACTCCGGCGGCCGGCGGCGAACCGGCGCCGTCCGATGAGCTGTTCGATTTTCTGACGGTCCATCAGGAGTTGCCCGCAAGGTAGTAACGGGTTCTACAAGTGGCAAGAGCCGCGGCCCGATCGGTTTCCGCCGCCGCCGTCGGGTACCGGCCACCTCGTCGGTGCGTACCGGCCACCTCGCCGGAAGGCGTCCGTGCGGTGCGTGCACGCCCCTTGCGCAGTCGGGCCGCCGTCACGAGACTGCTCGACATAACTAGAACGCGTACTAGTTCCTTCCGCGGGCGCCGGGACGCCCCCTGCGGAAGCGCGAGGAGAGGACGAGCTCATGGCCGCGGAACCCGTCATCGTCGAAGCCGTACGCACCCCCATCGGCAGGCGCGGAGGCGCGCTCGCCAACCTGCACCCCGCCTACCTGCTGGGCGAGACCTACCGTGAACTGCTCGGGCGCACCGGGATCCAGGCCGACTGCGTCGAGCAGATCGTCGGCGGCACCGTCACCCACGCCGGCGAGCAGTCGATGAACCCGGCACGCACCGCCTGGCTGACGGTCGGACTGCCGTACGAGACCGCGGCGACCACGGTGGACTGCCAGTGCGGCTCCTCGCAGCAGGCGTCCCACATGGTCGCCAACATGGTCGCGGCGGGCGTCATCGACGTGGGCATCAGCTGCGGCGTCGAGGCGATGTCCCGGGTGCCGCTGGGCAGCGGCTCCAAGCACGGTCCGGGCAAGCCCTGGCCCGACGAGTGGAACGTGGACCTGCCCAACCAGTTCGAGGCCGCCGAGCGCATCGCCCGTAAACGCGGCCTGACCAGGGAGCGGGTCGACGCGCTCGGACTGCTCTCCCAGCAGCGGGCGGCCGCCGCCTGGGCGGAGGAGCGCTTCAAGCGGGAAACGTACGCCGTCCAGGTCCCGACCACCGAGGACGAGCAGGCGGCCGGGCAGGGCATGTGGCGGCTCGTCGACCGGGACGAGGGGTTGCGCGACACCTCGATGGAGGCGCTCGCCGGGCTGAAGGCGGTCATGCCGAGCGCGATCCACACCGCCGGGAACTCCTCGCAGATCTCGGACGGGGCCGCGGCCATCCTGTGGTCGTCGAAGCGGATGGCGCGGGCGCTGCGGCTCAAGCCCCGCGCCCGGATCGTCGCCCAGGCCCTCGTCGGCGCCGACCCGCACTACCACCTCGACGGCCCGATCGACGCGACCCGGGCGGTGCTCGGCAAGGCCGGGATGTCGCTGCGGGACATCGACCTCGTCGAGATCAACGAGGCGTTCGCCTCGGTGGTGCTGAGCTGGGCGCAGGAGTTCGAGGCGGACCTCGACGGGCTGGAGAAGGTCAACGTCAACGGCGGGGCGATAGCGCTCGGGCACCCGGTGGGCGCGACCGGCGCCCGGTTGATCACCACGGCCCTGCACGAGCTGGAACGCCGCGACAAGGAGTTCGCGCTGATCACGATGTGCGCGGGCGGCGCCCTGGCGACGGGGACGATCATTCAGCGGCTGTGACCCGGCGACGGCCCCAGCGGGCCCGGTGGCGGCGGCAGGCCCGGTGGCCCCGACGGCCCCAGCGGCCAGGAGGGCTCCGGTGGCCCCGACGGCCCCAGCAACCGGGAGGGCCCCGGTGACCCGACGGCCTCAGCAGGCCCGACGGCCCCGGTGGTCCCGACCGACCCGAGGGCCCCAGTAGCCCCGGTGGCCCTTCACGATGAGCCCGGGGCCGTCCCCTCGGGCTCCCCGAACACCGCCCGCGCGTCGAACGCGGCGCGCCGGGTGGCCCGGCGCAGCGCCCTCAGCAGCGTCGGGCCGAGCGCCAGCGTCAGGACCACCGTCAGCACCGCCCGCCCCAGGTCCCAGCCCAGCGAGGTGGTCGCGCAGTAGACGAGGAACCGCACCAGGTTCTCGTGCAGCGGGTCGCCCGCGACGAACGAGATGCCCGAGGCCAGACCGGGGACGATCGTCCAGCCGTACAGATTCATGATCGTGCCGTACGCGAACGCCGCCACGGCCCCGTAGACCGCGAGCATCGCCAACTCCGCCCGCCCGCGCAGCCGGTCCGGGCCGGGCAACAGCCCCGCGCCCATCGTGAACCAGCCCATCGACAGCATCTGGAACGGCATCCACGGCCCCACCCCGCCCGTCAGGAGGGCGGAGGCGAACATGGTCACCGAGCCGAGGACGAAGCCGAACCCGGGGCCCAGCACCCGCCCGCTCAGCACCATCAGGAAGAACATGGGCTCCAGGCCCGCGGTGCCCGCCCCCAGCGGGCGCAGCGCGGCCCCCACCGCCGCCAGCACGCCGAGCATCGCGACGGCCTTCGCGTCCATTCCGGACTCGGAGATCGTCGCCACCACCACCGCGACCAGCAGCGGCAGCAGTGCGGCGAACAGCCACGGGGCGTCCTGGGCGTGGGCCAGCCCGGAGTCGGCACCGGCCAGCAGCGGCCACCCGAAGGCGACCACTCCGACCGCGCTGACCAGCACCAGCGCGGCCACCGACTTCGGCCCGAGCCGCACGGGCCGGGGCGCCCGCTCCCTCACCTCGGCCCTCACGCTCCCGCCTCCAGCGCGCCGCGCACCTGGGACACGGTCAGCCACTCCTGCGGGGCCAGGATCTTCGCCGTCTGCGGGGCGAACGCGGGCGAGGAGACCACCACCCGCCCGGTCGGGCCGTCCGCGACGACCTCCCCGTCCGCGAGGATCACCACCCGGTGCGCCAGCTCCGCCGCCAGCTCGACATCGTGCGTCGCCAGGACGATCGCGTGCCCCTCGGCCGCCAGCCCCCGCAGGACCCCGACGAGCCGGGCCTTCGCCGCGTAGTCCAGGCCCCGTGTCGGCTCGTCCAGCAGCAACAGCGGCGGGCGGCCCGTCAGCACCAGCGCCAGGGCGAGCGCGAGCCGCTGGCCCTCGGACAGGTCCCGGGGGTGGGTGTCGTCCGCGACCCCCGGCACCAGCTCCGACACCAGCGCCCGGCACGTTCCCTCCGGGGCGCCCGCGTCCCGGTCGGCGGCGGCGCACTCGGCCGCCACCGTGTCCGCGTACAGCAGATCGCGCGGCTCCTGCGGTACGAGCCCCACCCGGCGCACCATCGCCCGCGGGTCCGTCCGGGCGGGGGCCCGGCCGCCGACGCGCACGGTGCCCGCGGTGGGCTCGATCATCCCGACGAGCGCCCCGAGCAGGGTGGACTTGCCGGCCCCGTTGCGCCCCATCAGGGCCACCGCCTCGCCCGGAGCCACGGTGAGCGACACCCGCCGCAGCGCCTCGACCCGGCCGCGCCGCACTCCGAGTCCCTCGACCAGGGCGATGGGGCCGTCGGCGGACGGCACGGCGGACCCGTCGGCGGGCACACCCTCCGTACGGTCGCCGCCCCGCTCCCGGCCCCGGCCCAGCAGCCGGGCGAACCGCCCCGGACGCGGCCGTTCCACGACCGGCGGAAGCGGCGGCACAGCAGGCACCGGAAGCGGAGCCGCCGGAAGCGGAGGCACCGGCCCCGGTGCTCCCGGGGCCAGCGCGGGCGCCGCCCCCGCCAGCCGCTCCCGCAGCCCGCCGGCCGCGCGCCGGGCGTCCCGTACCGACAGGGGCAGCGGGTCCCAGCCCGCCAGCAGCCCCAGCTCGGCCACCGGCGGCCGGACCGGCGACACCTTCATGATCTCGGCGGGCGGCCCCGTCACCGGGGGCTCGCCCGGGGCGGGCAGCAGCACGACCCGGTCCGCGTACTGCACCACCCGCTCCAGCCGGTGCTCGGCCATGAACACCGTCGTGCCCAGGTCGTGGACGAGGCGCTGGAGCACCGCGAGGACCTCCTCGGCCGCCGCCGGGTCCAGCGCCGAGGTCGGCTCGTCCAGCACCAGCACCTTCGGGTGCGGGGTGAGCACCGAACCGATCGCCACCCGCTGCTGCTGGCCGCCCGACAGCGTGGCGATCGGCCGGTCGCGCAGCTCCGCGAGGCCCAGCAGGTCCAGGGTCTCCTCGACCCGGCGCCGCATCACGTCCGGGGCCAGCCCCAGCGACTCCATGCCGTACGCGAGCTCGTCCTCGACCGTGTCCGTGACGAAGTGGGCCAGCGGGTCCTGGCCCACCGTCCCGACCAGGTCGGCCAGCTCCCGCGGCTTGTGCGTCCGCGTGTCCCGCCCGCCCACCGTGACCCGGCCCGACAGCAGCCCGCCCGTGAAATGCGGGACGAGCCCCGGGACCGTACCCAGCAGAGTCGACTTACCGACACCCGAGGGTCCGACGAGCAGCACGAGTTCGCCCTCGGGGACCGTGAGGTCGACCCCGGACAGCGTGGGACGCTCCGCACCCTCGTACCGTACGGAGACCCGCTCGAACCTGATCACGCCTTCTCCTTGCCGCGTCGCTCCTGCTTCCTGGCCCCCCGGGACGGCGGTGGTACGGGGGCGACCAGCGCGGGCGCCAGCCCGATCAGCACCGCCGCGGCGGGCCACAGCGGCAGCACCGGCGCGGTCAGCGGCACGACCCCGGGGCGCAGCTCGTCCGGATCGACCGCGCCCGCCCAGATCATCGCCGCCGCGACCGCCGCACCCGAGCACGCCACCAGCCAGGCCCGCGCCCCCCACCGGTCCGGCCGGTAGCGGGTCCGCACCGAGCGCCGCCCGCCGAGCCGCAGCCCGGCCATCGCCGTCACCAGACCGGCCAGCAGCAACGGCAGCCCGTACACCGCCCCCTGCGCGGCCAGCAGTCCGTACGCGCCGGCGCACACCCCGAGCAGCCCGCCCAGGGTGAGGACGTTCGTGGTGCGCCGGACGGCCGCCGGGACCTCGGCGGTACGCCCGTACCCCCGCGCGTCCATCGACGCGGCCAGCGCCACCGACCGCTCCAGCGCGCCCTCCAGCACGGGCAGTCCGATCTGCGCCACCGCCCGCACACCCCCGGTCGGCCGGCCCCGCAGCCGGCGCGCGGTGCGCAACCGGACCACATCGGCCACCATGTTCGGCGCGAACGTCATCGCCACCACGACGGCGACCCCCGCCTCGTACAGCGCACCCGGCAGCGACTTCAGCAGCCGCGCCGGATTGGCCAGCGCGTTCGCCGCGCCGACGCAGATCAGCAGCGTGGCCAGCTTCATCCCGTCGTACAGCGAGAACACCAGTTGCTCGGCGGTGACCCGGCCGCCGATCCGCACCCCCTGCGCCCAGTCGGGCAGCGGCAGTTCGGGCAGGGTCAGCACGGTGTGCGAACCGGGGATCGACGAGCCGAGGAAGACGGAGAACAGCAGCCGCACCGCCACCACGAACAGCCCGAGCTTGACGAACGCGCCGTAACTCCGGGCCCACGGCGCGTCCGTGCGCCGCGCCGCCACCACATACCCGGCGACCCCGACCAGCAGACCCAGCAGCAGCGGATTGGTCGTCCGGGACGCGGCGGTGGCCAGGCCCAGCGCCCAGAGCCACCACGCCCCGGCGGGCAGCGCGTTGCCCCGGTCCGCCTCGGGGGCGTGCAGGGCGCGGCGCAGCACCCGGGCCGGGACGGCGGGGGAGCCGGTCACCGGCGGCGGCGCGCCTGGACCACGGCGGCGACGCCCAGCAGCAGGACGGCGCCGATACCGACGACGAGCCCGACGGACGGGCCTCCGCCGTCACCCTCCCCGCCCCCGGCCCGGTCACCGGGCGTCTTCGCGGGGGCGGACGGCTCGGCGCTGCCCGAGTCGCCGGACACCTGCTCGCCGCAGCCCGACTTCGGGTAGCCGGAGATCGCGCAGAGCATGGCGCTGCTGTCGTACCGCAGCGGCTTCGCCACCGCGGCGAGCGCCTCCGCGCTGCTGGCGTCCGGCGCGACCCGGGCGCAGGCGGTGCGCAGAGCGGGCGGCTCCTCCCCGTCCGGGGCGTCCGCCGCCGTACCCGCGTCGATCACCAGCGCCACCCGCTTGGACCCGTCCTTCGCCGGGGTGTCCGCGCAGATCGCCCCGAAGTCCGGGGCGCGGCGCGGCTGGGAGGCGTCGCCCGAGTCCTCGCTCACGGCGAACCGGAACCCCTGGACCGTGCCGTCGTCCGGGCGCAGCAGGGACGGCCCCTGGGTGGCGTACTCCCAGGTCGTGCCGTTGCCCTGCCAGAACGACCAGTAGCGGTACCCGGCGGCCTCGGCGCTGCCCGCGCCGCCGAGCAGCACGGCGGAGGCGGCGACCAGGGCGGCCAGCAGGGAGACGAGCGGGACGCGCGGCCGCGCCGGGCCCGGCGTACGGCCGGCACCCGCCGTCTCCTGCGAGGCGGGGCTCACGGCTGCTGCTTCTTCCGGCGCATGCTGAGCAGGAAGCCGATGCCGGTGCCGGCGAGCAGCCCGATGCCGATCAGCCAGCCCAGGCTCAGCCCGCTGTCGTCGCTGTCGGTGCCGCTGGAGGGCTGCGGGCCGGTCGGCGTGGGGGAGGGCTGCGCGGTGGCGGCCGGGGAGGGGCCCATGCCGTTGAGCTGCTTGACGAGGTCGACGCCGCCGAAGCCGCGGGCGTCCGCGCCGGTGGCGTGCGCCGCGAGGATCAGCTGCGCGGTGGCGGCGGGGCCGCCCGCCTTCGACCAGGCGGCGGCGTTCTTCTCCAGCCAGTCGACGGACGCCTCGGCCTTGTCCGTGTGCCCGGACGCGGCGAGGGCGACGACGGCGTCGGCGGTGTTGCCGTAGTCGGGCTGCGGTGCGGTGTCCTCCGCGCCCGGCATCGGGGCCTGCTCCAGGTACGGCTTCTTCTTCAGCGTGTCCGCGAGGAAGGAGGCGCCGTTCTGGGCGCTCTGCTCCGGGCTGAGGTCGTCGCCCTTCGTGCAGGAGGGGTCCTTGACCGCGTTGGACGTCCCGGCGGCGATGCCCTTGCCCATCAGACCGAGCACCGAGGCCGCGGTGGCGTCCGGGTTGGCGGCCAGCTCGCCTTTCTTGCCGGGCTGGTAGGCGAACGCACCGCCGTCCTTCTCGCCGCAGGCGATCGCCAGCGACTGGAGCGCGGTGTACGGGGTCTTGCCGTCGGGGGTGGAGACCTCGTTGATCGGGACGCCGGTGCGGGCCAGGGCGCCGATCACGATGGACGTCGAGTTCGCGTCGCTGGGGCTGCCGGGGTTGTAGCCCCAGCCGCCGTCCGGGTTCTGTACGGACTTGAGCCAGTCGGCCCCGTTGTTGGCCTCCTCGCGGCGCTGGTTGATCTCGACCAGGGCCTGGACGGCGACGGCGGTGGCGTTGGTGTCCATCACCGTCGAGGAGTCGCACGGCTTGGAGGCGTCCCGGTACGAGGTGAACGCGCCGCTGTCGCACTGCTGGCCCGCCAGCCAGTCCACCGCCTGCGTCGACGGCGTGACGAACTCGATCTTCTGCGCGAGGAAGGCCAGCGACTGCCGCCACACCCCGTCGTAGGTCGGGTCGGTGGTGCCGTAGAGCCCGGCCGGCAGCTCCGCCGACGGGGAGGGGCTCGGCGCGGCGACCGCCGCGGGGGCGGCGGCTCCCAGGAGCACGGCGGTGGTCGCGAGCGCGGCTGCGCTGCGGCGTACGGTCATGGCTGGCTGGGCCTCTCCTGCGAGGGCCGGACTCCGCGGACGCACGGGGGCGCCGGGCTCCGGCCCCGTATGCCTCGACGGTGCCGGCCACCGGGGTTCCGGTGGCCCGAGCCGGTCACGCTCCGCGGAGGGCGGTCCGGCTGCCGTCGGACGGACGGGTCACGGCTGGGGCGCGGTGCCGGATATGCACCGGCTTCCCCCTGTACGGGCATGATGACGACCTGCCCACTCTACCGGTCCGTAGCGAGCGGCCGGGGGCTCCACGTCGCGACGTACGTCACCGGGGCTCCGGGCGGGCGAGGCCCGAGAGGCGAGGCGCGTCGCCGGGAGAACCCAGGTCATCGGGTGGGGACCACACGGCGCTGTACGTCACCGGGTCCGGGCCGGGCCCCGGGCTCATGCGGCGCTGTACGTCACCGGGTCCGGGCCGGGTGGGGCTCACACGGCGATGTACGTCACCGGGGGGCCGCCCGGGATGGCCTCCGCGCGGCCGAGCTTCACCAGGCGCCGCAGATGGGACTCGGCCTCGGAGACGGCGATCGACCGCGAACCGTGCGGGATCTGCTCCCAGGGCCGGTTCCACTCCATCCGCTCGGCGAGCTGCCACGGGGTGAGGGGGGTGGCCAGCAGGGCGAGGAGTCCGGTCAGCCGCTCCTCGTGGTGGGCCAGCAGCTCCCGCACCCGTCCGCCCGCGTCGGTGAACGCGTGCTGGTGGGCGGGCAGCACCTCCGCGACTCCGAGCCGGCCGATCCGCTCCAGCGAGGCGAGGTAGTCCCCGAGCGGGTCGGTGACGGCGGTGTCGTCGGGGTCCTCGTACAGCCCGATGTGCGGGCTGATCCCCGGCAGCAGGTGGTCCCCGGAGAAGAGCCGCCCGTGCCCGGGGAGGTTCGCCGGATGCCGCTCCTCCAGATGGAGGCAGACGTGGCCGGGGGTGTGGCCGGGCGTCCAGACGGCCCGCAGCCGCCGTCCGGCGAGGTCCAGCAGCTCGCCGGGGACGATCTCGCGGTCGGGGAGGGCGGCGCTCAGTCCGGGCAGGGTCCGCAGCCGGCCGCCGGCGCGGGCCGCGCGCAGCGGGGCGAGGTGGTCGTCGGGCGCGCCGACGGCGGCGAGCTTGCGGGTGAGGTAGTCGAGCCAGGTGCCGGGCTCCGCCTCCCGGGTGCGGCGGACGATCGCGGTGTCGGCCTCGTGCATCGCGATCCAGGCCCCGGACGCCTCGCGGACCCGGCCGGAGAGCCCGTGGTGGTCGGGGTGGTGATGGGTGATGACGATGCCGTGGACGTCGGAGACCGCGGTCCCGAGGGCGGAGAGCCCGGCGACCAGCGTGTCCCAGGAGGCGGGGTCGTCCCACCCGGTGTCGATGAGGACGGGCCCTCGGCCGGTGTCCACGAGATGGACCAGGGTGTGCCCCAGCGGGTTGTCCGGGATCGGGACCTCGATGCTGTGGACGCCTCCGCCGTGGTCGGTCACCCGCGTCATGGGCTTCCCCTCTCCGCCTCGGCCTCCACTGTAACGAGAACTCGTTCCAGTGGTAGCCCGGGGCCACCACTTCTTTCGGCCGGGGGGCCGTTCGCACCGTGGACTCCTGGAACAGGAACTGGTATCAGTTCTGACGCACAGTCAGACGGCGGTGCCGGGCGGCGGGAGGCGACGGGCATGACCGAGCGCGTGGAACACGGAAAGCTGTTCATCGGCGGGGAGTTCACCGACCCGCTCTCCACCGGGGTCATCGAGGTGATCTCGCCGCACACCGAACAGGTCATCGGCCGCGTTCCGCACGCCTCGGAGGGCGATGTGGACCGGGCGGTCGCCGCCGCCCGCCGTGCCTTCGACGAGGGCCCCTGGCCCCGCATGACGCCGGACGAGCGGATCGCGGTGATCACCCGGATCAAGGACGCCTTCGCCGTACGCCACGAGGAGTTCGCCCGGCTGATCAGCGCGCAGAACGGCACGCCCTACAGTTCGAGCGTCATGGTGCAGGCGCTGGCCGCGATGATGGTCTGGGACTCGGCGATCACGGTGGCGCGGACGTTCCCGTACGAGGAACGGCGCGACGGCGTCCTCGGCCCGCTCCTGGTCCGCCGCGAGCCGGTGGGCGTGGTGGCGGCGGTCGTCCCGTGGAACGTCCCGCAGTTCACGGCCGCCGCCAAACTGGCCCCCGCCCTCCTGGCCGGCTGCACGGCCGTCCTGAAGGTCTCCCCGGAGACCCCGCTGGACGCCTATGTGCTGGCGGAGATCGTGGAGGAGGCGGGGCTGCCGCCCGGGGTCCTCTCCATCCTCCCGGCCGACCGCGAGGTCAGCGAGTACCTGGTGGGCCACCCGGACGTGGACAAGGTGTCCTTCACCGGATCGGTGGCGGCCGGCCGCCGGGTGATGGAGGTGGCCTCGCGCCATCTGACGCGCGTCACCCTGGAGTTGGGCGGCAAGTCGGCGGCGGTCATCCTGCCGGACGCGGACCTGGAGGCGGCGGTGGCGGGCATCGTCCCGTTCGCCTGGATGATCAACGGCCAGGCGTGCGTGGCCCAGACGCGCATCCTGGCCCCGCGCTCCCGGTACGACGAGATCGCCGAGGCGTTCGCGGCGGCGGCGGGGGCCCTGCGCGTGGGCGACCCCCTGGACCCGGCCACCGAACTGGGCCCGCTGGTGGCCCGGCGCCAGCAGCAACGCTCCCTGGAATACATCAGGTTGGGCCAGGAGGAGGGCGCCAAGATCCTCACCGGCGGCAGCCGCCCCGCCTCGCAGGAGCGCGGCTGGTACGTCGAACCCACTCTCTTCGGCTCGGTCGACAACTCCATGCGGATCGCCCGCGAGGAGATCTTCGGCCCGGTGATCTGCCTGATCCCGTACGCCGACGAGGCCGAGGCGATCCGCATCGCCGACGACTCCCCGTACGGCCTCAGCGGCAGCGTCTGGACGGCGGACACGGAACGCGGCATCGAGGTGGCCCGCCGGGTGCGCACGGGCACGTACAGCGTGAACACCTTCAGCCTGGACATGCTCGGCCCGTTCGGCGGCTACAAGGACTCCGGCCTGGGGCGGGAGTTCGGCCCCGAGGGCTACGGCGAGTTCTTCGAGCACAAGATGATCCACCTGCCCGCCGGCTACCGGGAGGCGTGATGGGCGACCGCTGGCACGTGGAGGTCGACCGCTCGGTCTGCATCGGCTCCGCCATGTGCGTCCACCACGCCCCGGACGCCTTCCGCCTGGACACCGCCCGCCAGTCCCACCCGACCCCGGAGGACCGCGACGCGGCCGAACAGCTCCTGACGGCGGCGGAGGGCTGCCCGGTGGAGGCGATCACGCTGACGCTGGCGGGATCGGGCGAGGTGGTCTTCCCGCCGGAGGAGTGAGGGGAGCGGGGCTGGGGGCGCGATGTCGTGTACGGGAACCCATCCGACGGCAGCGCCACCGTCCTGTGGCGGTGGAATGAGGGCAGCTCCGCACTTTGGACCGGCGAGGTGCCATGCCTTCGCGTGCCGCTGTACGTCGAGTTGCTCCAGAGCATCGGGCATCGTGGCGTCGATCGTCAGGGGGCCGGTTCCACGTCGATGCCGGCGACCACATGGGCGCTCTTTGCTTTGAGCACGTTTGGAACGGTGAAAGCTACTTCTGGGAGCTACTCTCTTTGAGGAATTCTGAATGTCCTCCCGAATGTATGACGAAATGCCGTCGAGCGCTGCGATGATCTCTTTCATCTCGGTAACCCAGCCCGGGTTGGATCGCCATACGTGCGACTTCCTCGTCAGTGCCGCCGTCAGCAGATCGTCATCGTTGAAGTCACTCAAGGACTGGTCATGCGCCGTTCTGTGAAGGATATCCAGCGCGATCGGGAGTAGCCAGGGAACGCCGATGTCCTGCCCGATGAGCCTGCTGACCTCGTGCGCATCAAGACGGCCCATGGGTAGTTTGCGTAGTTCGTAGGATGCTTTCACCAGGCCGGTAGCATCGGGTGGAGGTGCTGGCCATTTGATTCCCTCGATCTGCTCCAGGGATTTCGTTTCGTCGATTTTTCGACTCATCTTGTGCTCTCGACCGTTGGGCGTGTCGGCTCTGACGGGCCGGCGAAGGTCGCCAGGATTGACCATTTGTGGTGGATAGGCATCATGCTTCAATCAGTGATCGGATTTCTGTCTATCTCCCCGATCCGATGTCAGAAGTATTCGCTCGCGAGGTAATCGTAGTGTTCGGCGTCCGGCTCCGTCAGGAGGTCACGTCGTAGCTCGCGGAGTGCTACGACGTCCTCGGCTTCGACCAGACCGGACGCAGTCAGTTCGCTGAGAGCGTTCAGTTCGCTTTCGCGGCAATCTCTGTCCTCTTCTGTCGCCACTGCCGATGAGAGAAGTGTGGCTACTGTTCGAACCTCTCTCCGGTCGAACGAGTGAACCCAATCGCAGATTCTCTCCGAAGCTTCCTCTCTCGCCTTCGGTGAAGATGAAGAAAGATCTCCGGCGATTCCCAGGAGGTTCTTATTTCCTATGGCCATGCCGTTCCCTTCGGTGGCCTTCGCCTGCGACGAGGCCCGTTGAAGCCTTCAGGTCATATCGAATGTGTTCCGCCGGCACTGTCATGCCTGCTGTGTGGCCTGGTGGACAGAAGTGAACTGGTCAACGATTCGGCCTGGGGGTTGCCGAGGGGCTCAACGGGCGGAAGGACTGGCCGAAGGGCACGCGACTGATCGAGTGGGCGAGCGAAGCTGGTGAGCATGCATCAGAGTGAGCTCTGAATGATCGACCCGCGACTCAGGGGCGCCCCTGAGTCTCCGGAAAGCTCCACTTTGGCAGTGTGGGGAGGGTCAAAGAATTCGACGGCATTTCCATATCGTTCAATCCTGGTCAAAGTGAGATGCAGGCCTGCGGGCGCGTCATAATCTTCTGGAGCAAGCACGAAAACCTGTCCGAGGCGAGCAGTTCCGCTGATGCACCGGACTGTACATGTTCTTCCGTGATCACTTGCCTTCTCGATCTCGTAAATTTGCAGCTGGCTGCATTCGGCCATATTTGTACGCCTCCGCAATGAAATGCGATACCTGCGCATGGTCGCCACGTGCCCGCCCCGGCCCAGGAGCGGGCCCGCATCATTGCGCTGACACGCGTGACGCCGCCGGACAGGGCCGGGATTTCGCACTGGTCCGCGCGGGAGTTGGCGAAGTATCCGAAGCGGACCGAGAACATCTCGGTGTCCTGGCACAGCATCGCACGCATCTGACAGGAACAACCCCTGAAGCCTCACCTGTTGAGCGCCTTCAAGATGTGGAGGGACGCTACGAGAACGAGAGGTCGTTCAACTGGATCTCGACCGTCGGCGAGGCTCTGGCGAGGGTTCGGAGCATGGCATCGCTGTTCTCTGTCGACCGTGCGACGTAGCGAGAAGCAGTTCGGCCACATGGAGGCGGAGCTGGCGAAGGGGCCGGCCGCGCACGGCTGGGAGGGCCAGCGCTGGGCCCTGAGCCGCGTGAGAACGGTGATCGGCCGGCGCTTCCACCTGACCTGCACGATCCAGGGTGTGCGCAAGCTGCTGGTGCGCAACGGCTGGTCCTGCCAGGTCCCGGCCCGGCGGGCGATGGAGCGGGACGACGGTGCGGTGGCCGGGTGGGCCCGGGAGGTGTGGCCCTGCGCGGAAGACTTGCGGCGGTAAGTGGGGCCTGGCTCGTCTTCGAGGACGAAGCCGGTTTCTCCATGACGCCGCCGCAGGCGAAGACCTGGTCGCAGCGCGGGCGGACCCCGGTGGTGCGGGTCCCCGGCCATTCCCGCAGACGGATATCCATCGCAGCGCTGACCTGCTACGAACCCGGCCACCGGTCCCGGCTGATCTACCGGCCGCGAAAGGGCGACGGTCGGCGCGACGGCCGTAAGAGCTTCTCCTGGCGCGACTACCAGGACATGTTGACCGCCACACCAGCAGCTCGGCGGCCCGATCGTGCTCATCTGGGACAACCTCAACGTCCACAAAGCCGCCGGACTGCGGGAGTTCGCCGCCTCCCGGGACTGGCGGGCTATCTACTATCTGCCGCCCTACGCACCCGACCTCAACCCCGTCGAAGGGATCTGGTCCCTCCTACGACGCGGCTGGCTCTCCAACGTCGCCTTCTCCACCCCCGAACACCTCGTCCAGCGCATCCGACGCGGTCCACGGCACATCCAGTACCGCAGCGACCTCATAGGCGGCTGCCTCGCCGAGACCGGCCTGACCATCAGACCCGCCTGAGCAGAGACACGACATCACGAGTTCAACCTCAGTAGCCGCTGTAGAGGGGACGAGGGGAACGGCCCCGGCGCGCCCCCCTGTCCGCCCGGTCAGCCCCCTGGGCCCTTGGCCCATGGGCTCCGGGCCCTCGAATCCTCAGCCCCGGCCCCCGAACCCTCAGCCCTGAGCCGGCTTCGCCGTCAGGTCGATGAGGCGGCAGACCGTTTCGATGTCGATCTTCACCTGGGCGATCGAGGCGCGGCCGGAGAGCCAGGTGATCAGGGCCGAGTGCCAGGTGTGCTCGATGACCCGGACCGCCGAGAGCTGTTCCGGCGTGGGGTGTTCCAGGCCCATCGCGTCCAGGATGATCGCCGTCGTGAGCCGGGAGACCGTGTCCACCTCGGGGCTCACGCCGCGGTCCGCGAAGGTGAGGGCGCGGACCATGGCGTCCGCCAGGTGCGGTTCGCGCTGCAGGGCGCGGAACGCGCGCATCAGGGTTTCGGCCACGCGCTGGGCCGCGTCGTCGGCGGCCGGAGGCCGCTTGCGGAGCGTCGTGTGCAGCTGCTGGAGCTGATCCTGCATGGTCGCCACCAGCAGATGGATCTTGGACGGGAAGTAGCGGTAGAGGGTGCCCAGCGCGACCCCGGCGGCCTCCGCCACCTCCCGCATCTGCACCGCCTCGAACCCGCCCCGGCAGGCCAGCTGCGCGCTGGCGTGCAGGATGCGGCGGCGACGGGCCTCCTGGCGCTCGGTCAGCGCAGGCGCTGCCGGTCTGGCGTCCGCGGTCATGCTGCCCCCGATCCACGTCCATGATCCATGGCTTGATCCACCCGGACGGGCGAAACGGGCCGTCCGGGCGCGCACAGCATGCCAGGGGCGTCCGTCGTGGCGCGAATCACCTGATCCGGCCTCTCCGCCGACGCTACCTGCCGGTAGATTCGATGCACGTCGAGCGATCAAGTAGCAAACTAGTTCCAGCAACTCTGAAACTTGTTCTAGATTAGCGCGACCGGTTACGCTCCGGCGAACACGCAGTCAGAAGGGGGCCGAGTGTGACCGCTGAGGCCGTAGAGACAGGCCCCCGCACGGGCGACGGCACCACCTCCGGGGCCGCCGACCGGCCGTTGCGCATCGCACTCCTCACCTACAAGGGGAATCCGTTCTGCGGCGGCCAGGGCGTGTACGTACGCCACCTCAGCAGGGAGCTGGCCCGCCTCGGCCACAGCGTCGAGGTGATCGGCGCCCAGCCCTACCCGGTGCTCGACGAGGGCGTTCCGCTCACCGAGCTGGCCAGCCTGGACCTGTACCGGCAGCCTGACCCGTTCCGTACGCCGAAGCGCGGGGAGTACCGGGACTGGATCGACCTCGCCGAGGTCGCCACCATGTGGACCGGCGGCTTCCCCGAACCCCTCACCTTCAGCCTGCGCGCCCGCCGCCACCTGCTGGCCCGGCGCGGCGAGTTCGACGTCGTCCACGACAACCAGACCCTCGGCTACGGGCTCCTCGGCGACATCGGGGCCCCGCTGGTGACGACGATCCACCACCCCATCACCGTCGACCGCCGGCTCGACCTGGCGGCCGCGACCGGCCGCCGCCGACGCGCCTCCGTACGCCGCTGGTACGCCTTCACCCGCATGCAGAAGCGGGTCGCGCGCAAGCTGGACACCGTCCTCACCGTCTCCGGCTCCTCCCGCGACGAGATAGTCGAGGACCTCGGCGTCCGCGCGGACCGGATCAGCGTCGTCCACATCGGCGCCGACACCGACCTCTGGTCACCCGACCCCTCCGTCGCCGAGGTCCCGGGCCGCATCGTCACCACCTCCAGCGCCGACGTCCCCCTCAAGGGGCTCGTCCACCTCGTCGACGCGCTCGCCAAACTGCGCACCGGCAATCCCGACGCCCACCTCGTCGTCGTCGGCAAGCGCGCCGAGGACGGGCCGGTCGCCCGCGCGATCGAGCGGCACGGCCTCGCGGACGCCGTCCGGTTCGTCAAGGGCATCAGCGACGCCGAGCTGGTGGACCTCGTGCGCAGCGCCCAGGTCTCCTGCGTGCCCTCGCTGTACGAGGGCTTCTCGCTGCCCGCCGCCGAGGCCATGGCCACCGGCACCCCCCTCGTCGCCACCACCGGCGGCGCGATCCCGGAGGTCTCCGGCCGCGACGGGGAGACCTGCCTCGCCGTCGCCCCCGGTGACCCCGACGCGCTGGCCGGGGCGCTGGCCCGACTGCTGGACAGCCCCGAGCTGCGCGCCCGCCTCGGGGCCGCCGGGCGCGAGAGGGTGCTGGCCAACTTCACCTGGGCCCGCGCGGCCGCCGGGACGGCCGAGCTGTACCGCCGGGCGATCGCCGCCCGCGGAGTCCGCAGGTGACCGCGCACCCCCGGGGCGCCCTCCGCCCGCACATCGCCACCCGTACCTCCGACCTCGAAGGCAGGCCCCCGTGCTGACCGTCGACTTCACCCGCTTCCCGCTCGCCGCCGGCGACCGAGTGCTCGACCTGGGCTGCGGTGCCGGGCGGCATGCCTTCGAGTGCTACCGGCGCGGAGCACAGGTCGTGGCCCTCGACCAGAACGGCGAGGAGATCCGCGAGGTCGCCAAGTGGTTCGCCGCGATGAAGGAGGCCGGAGAGGCCCCCGAGGGCGCCACCGCCACCGCGATGGAGGGCGACGCCCTCAACCTGCCGTTCCCCGACGACTCCTTCGACGTCGTGATCATCTCCGAGGTCATGGAGCACATCCCGGACGACAAGGGCGTCCTCGCCGAGATGGTCCGGGTCCTCAAGCCGGGCGGCCGCATCGCCGTCACCGTCCCGCGCTACGGCCCCGAGAAGATCTGCTGGACCCTCTCCGACGCGTACCACGAGGTCGAGGGCGGTCACATCCGCATCTACAAGGCCGACCAGCTCCTCGCCCGCATGCGCGAGGCCGGACTCAAGCCGTACGGCACCCACCACGCGCACGCCCTGCACTCGCCGTACTGGTGGCTCAAGTGCGCCTTCGGCGTCGACAACGACAAGGCCCTGCCGGTGCGGGCGTACCACAAGCTCCTGGTCTGGGACATCATGAAGAAGCCGCTCGCCACCCGGGTCGCCGAGCAGCTCCTCAACCCGGTCGTCGGCAAGAGCTTCGTCGCCTACGCCACCAAGCCGCACCTTCCGAAGGCCGAGGCGTGAGCACCCCCGAGCAGACCGAACACCTCGTTCTCCCCGGCGTCCTGACGGCGTCTCAGGCCGCCGAGACGGTTGCCGCGATCGCCGCCGTACAGCGGGAGGACGGGGCGCTGCCCTGGTTCCGGGGGCACCACCTCGACCCGTGGGACCACACCGAGGCGGCGATGGCCCTGGACGCGGCCGGCGAGCACGAGGCGGCCGCCCGCGCCTACGAGTGGCTCGCCCGCCACCAGAACGCGGACGGCTCCTGGTACGCGGCCTACCACGACGGTGATCCGCACCGGCCGACCGACCGGAGCCTGGAGAGCAACTTCGTCGCGTACGTGGCCGTCGGCGTCTGGCACCACTACCTCGCCACCGGGGACGAGGCGTTCGTCGACCGGATGTGGCCCACGGTCTTCGCCGCGGTCGAGTTCGTGCTCCGGCTCCAGCAGCCGGGCGGGCAGATCGGCTGGAAGCGCGAGCCGGACGGCAAGCCCGTCGACGACGCGCTGCTGACCGGCTCCTCCTCGATCCACCAGGCGCTGCGCTGCGCGCTGGCCATCGCCGAGCAGCGCGAGGAGCCGCAGCCCGACTGGGAGTTGGCGACCGGAGCGCTGGCGCACGCCATCCGCAACCACCCCGAGCGCTTCCTCGACAAGGGCCGCTACTCGATGGACTGGTACTACCCGGTCCTCGGCGGCGCGGTCACCGGGGCCGAGGCCACCGCCCGCATCCAGGAGGGCTGGGACCGCTTCGTCGTACCCGGCCTCGGGGTGCGCTGCGTACTGCCCAACCCCTGGGTGACCGGCGGCGAGAGCTGTGAACTGGCCCTCGCCCTCTGGGTGACGGGGGAGTCGGACCGGGCGCTGGAGATCCTCCAGTCGATCCAGCACCTGCGCGCCGAGGGCGGGCTGTACTGGACGGGATACGTGTTCGAGGGTGAACGGGCCTTCTGGCCCGAGGAGTTGACCACCTGGACGGCGGGATCACTGCTGCTCGCGGTGGCCGCGCTCGGAGGGGACGAGGCGACCACCGCGGTCTTCGGGGGCGACCGGCTGCCGGTCGGCCTGGAGCCGGACTGCTGTCGCTGAACACCGGCCGGGACGAGGGCGGTTCGGCCCGGCGCTGTCGTACGCGCCGGGCCGAACCAGTGCCGTGTGGTGAGCGAGTCCGGCTCAGCGCCGGATCCGGCCCGCCACGGCGTGTCCGATGAAGAGGTAGACCAGGGCCGCCAGACCGTAGCCGGCGACGACGTTCGCCCAGGCCCGGTCGAACGTGAACAGGTCGTACGACCAGCCGGCCAGCCAGCGGGCCGCGTCGTGCACCCACTGCACGAAGTCGTTTCCGCGGTTGGCGTCCAGCAGGTACATCACGATCCAGAGGATGATGATGAAGGCCAGGATGTCGGCCACGACGGCGATCACACGCGCCGCTGAACTGGTTCCTGAACGGGTTCTGGGAGACATGGAGGTCTGGTTGCCGCTTTACGCAGGGTGAAACCCAGGCGATGGCCGGACGGGTCGGGGCGGTCGTCCGAAGGGCCTGGGGAGCCCGCGCGGTGGACCGGGGGCGGACGGAGCCGAGGCCGTCGCGGCGGGGCGCCGCAATGCCGATCCGCGCAGATGGCCACCCTGACGGTAATCCGGATGATCATCCCGGAGCCGCCGGTTAAGGTGCGCCCCATGACGCTTCTCTCCCACGCCCGTTACTGCGATGAGATCCTCGCCCAGACCGACGCCCTGCGCGCGGTGCTGACCGGCGCGGATCTCACCGCGACCGTCCCCACCTGCCCCGACTGGACCCTGCGCGAGCTCGCGGTCCATGTCGGCGCCGCGCACCGCTGGGCCGGTGAGATCGTCCGCAGCCGGGCCACCGAGGAGTTCCCGGAGGACGAGGTGCCCGGCGCCGAGGGGCCGGACGGCGAGGACCCGGCCGCGCTGGACGCCTGGCTCGCCGAAGGCGCGGCCGCCGTCGTCGCCGCGCTGCGGGAAGCCGGGCCGGACACCGAGGTGTGGACGTGGGTGACCGAGCGGCGTACGGCCTTCTGGGCGCGCCGCATGACGCACGAGACGGCCGTGCACCGGGCGGACGCGGCGCTCGCCGCCCGCGCCCCGTACGAGGTCGACGCCGAGGTCGCCGCCGACACCATCGAGGAGTGGCTGGGCATCGTCGCCCTGGCCCAGGAGGAGGGCGACCCGGAGGCGGCGGATCTGCGCGGCGGCGGACGCTCGTTGCACCTGCACGCCACCGATGTGCCCGGTGCGGAGTGGCTGATCGAGTTCGGCGACGACCGCTTCACCTGGCGGCACGCGCACGACAAGGCGACCGTCGCGCTGCGCGGTTCGCTCACCGATCTGATGCTCGTCTTCAACCGCCGCCTGGAACCGACCAGTTCGCGGGTCGAGGTGCTCGGCGACGCGGCGCTGCTGGACTTCTGGCTGGACCGCTCCTCGTTCGGCTGAGCGGCCGGCGGCTCGGCCCTCAGGAGTTGAGCTCCGCCAGGACCCGCAGGGTGTGCGGGTCCGGAGCGGTGACCAGCAGATCCGTCACCGGGCCCGCGCGCCACAGCTCCAGCCGCTCCGCGATCCGGGCGCGCGGCCCGATCAACGCGATCTCGTCGGCGAACGCGTCCGGCACCGCCCGCACCGCCTCCTCCTTGCGGCCCTGGAGGAACAGGTCCTGGACGCGGCGCGCCTCCTCCTCGAACCCCATGCGGGCCATCAGGTCGGCGTGGAAGTTGCGGGCCGCGTGCCCCATCCCGCCGATGTAGAAGCCGAGCATCGCCTTCACCGGCCACAGCCCCTCCGCCACGTCGTCGCAGACATGGGCGCGGGCCATCGGAGCGACCGTGAAACCGTCCCGGAGGCCGCCGAGCGACGCCTCGTAGACGTCCGTGCGCAGCGGCGACCAGTACAGGGGCAGCCAGCCGTCCGCGATCTCCACCGTCTGCGCGATGTTCTTCGGCCCCTCCGCGCCCAGCAGGAGGGGGAGCGAGGCCCGCAGCGGATGCGTGATCGGCTTCAGCGGCTTGCCGAGGCCGGTGGCGTCCGGGCCGTCGTACGGGTGGGAGTGGAAGCGTCCCGCCAGCTCCACCGGCCCCTTCCGCGCCAGCACCTGCCGGACGACCTCCACGTACTCGCGGGTCGCGGTCAGCGGGCTCCGGGGGAACGGCCGCCCGTACCACCCCTCCACCACCTGCGGTCCGGACAGGCCGAGGCCGAGCATCATCCGCCCGCCGGAGAGGTGGTCCAGGGTCAGCGCGTGCATGGCCGTCGCGGTCGGCGTACGGGCCGCCATCTGCGCGATGCCGGTGCCCAGCCGGATGCGCGAGGTGTGGGCGGCGATCCAGGTCAGCGGTGTGAAGGCGTCCGAGCCCCATGCCTCCGCCGTCCACACCGAGTCGTAGCCGAGCGCCTCGGCCTCCTGGACCAGGGCGAGTTGACCGGGGTCCGGGCCGCGGCCCCAGTAGCCGAGCGCGAGTCCGAGCCGCATTCCGCCTCCTCCAGCCGAAACTGACGCCCAGTCAGGTGAGCATGCCGGGTGGACTGTACGACAACGGCCCCCCGCCCGGAAGGGCGAGGGGCCGCGGGACGCTCGTCGGGGATCAGCCGCGCTGGATGCCCGTGGTGTCCTGGAGGACGCCGCGACGGCCGTCCTGCGTCTGGGCGATCAGGCTCTGGCCGCGCTGCTCCACCGCGAGGTACCAGGTGCCCGGAGCCAGTTCGGCGATCGGGTTCGGCGAACCGTCCTCGCCGTACAGCGGGCGGGCCACCGGCACGGCGAACCAGAACGGGGTGAAGTCGCCCGCCGGAGCGGCGCCGCCCTGCGCGGGCTGCGGAGCCTGGGCCTGCTGCGTATGCGCCGGGTCGGCCTGCGCGGGCCGGCCCTGCTGCGGGCCGCCCGGGTAGCCGTACCCCTGGCTCGGCTGCGCGCCGTACGGCTGCTGCTGGGCGCCGCCGCCCGGGTAGCCGTAGCCCTGGCTGGGCTGCGCGCCGTACGGGGCCTGGCCGCCCTGGACGCCCTGCGCCGGAGAGGCCGGGCTGAGCAGCGGGGCCTTGAGGAACGGCACCAGCGGCCCGGCGACCGCGCCCGCGGCCAGCACGATGGCGGCGAGCAGGCCGAGGATCAGGCCGGCGCCCGCGTTGCTGATGTCGAGGATCGTCCAGAAGGCGGTCCACAGGGCGAAGATCGAGAGCGCGGCGCCGAACTGGCCGAGGTCGAGCCAGGCCACCTTGCGGCCCGGCAGCGCACGGCTGACGACCACGAGGGCCGCGGCGATGACACCGGCGAGGAAGACGCTCATCAGAAGGCCGAGCGAGTCCCAGGCGTTCGGGTTGTCCATCCCGGCGCAGTCGACGCCCGACCGGCAGTAGTTGGAGTAGTCGAGGAAAGAGGCGATGAACAGCACGACCGCTGCTCCGATCACCACGCCGTCACCTCGAGTGAGGGATCGGATATTCACGTGAAGGTCCTTAGTCGGTCGTCTCGTCGGGGCGGTCGTCGCTGCCGCCGGTGCGGCTCGAAGCTCGGGAGCGGCTCCCCATCGTACGGATGAATCTATCGTCTGACCGGGCGGGTTGCTCCTGAACCCGGATCGTGATCGGGTATCCCCCCAATATCACCGCAGAACTACCCCTTCAGATAGCTGCTGACGCCGTCGGCCATGCCCTGGGCCGCCTTCTGCCGCCAACTCTCGCTGGTGAGCAGCGCGGCGTCCTCCGGGTCACGCATATTGCCGCATTCGACGAACACTTTGGGCACGGTCGACAGATTCAGTCCGCCGAGATCGTCGCGGGTGTCCAGGCCGGTCTTTCCGCCGACGTAATTGGACGGGGCGCTTCCGGTCGTACGAGCGAAGTGCCCGGCGATACGCGCGCCGAGATCGGCCGAACTCTTCACGATGGGCGTGGTGTCGGCCCCGCCGCCCTTCACCCGGGCGGGCAGGATCACGTGGAATCCCCGGTTGCCCACGGCCGATCCGTCGGCGTGCACGGAGACCACCGCGTCGGCCTTCGCCTCGTTGCCGATCCGGGCCCGCTCGTCGACGCACGGCCCGAACGGGCGGTCCGCGTCGTGGGTCAGGCGCACCCGGGCTCCCTCGGCCTCCAGCAGGGCGCGCAGCCGGTGGGAGACGTCGAGGGTGAACCGGGCCTCCGCGTAACCGTCGTTCGTGGACGTACCGGTCGTATCGCACTCCTTGCGGCCGGTACCCATGTCCACCTGCTCGTTGATCTCCCGCGTGTGGTCGCGGTTGCCCGGGTTGTGGCCCGGGTCGATCACCACGGTCCGGCCGGTGAGCGGGCCCTTCGGCAGCGGCTTCCCGGAGGCGGGAGCGGAAGCGGAAGCGGAAGCCGAAGCGGAGGGAGAGGCCCCGTCCGCGCCCGGGCGGGGCGGGGCGGCGTCGGGCCGGTCGGATTGCTCGCCGCCGCATCCGGCGGCGGTCAGGGAAACGGCGGCCAGCGCGGCGGCCACGGCCAGTGGCCGGGCGCGGCGGGTGGGGGGAGGGCTGTCGTCGTACGGCACGCGGCGATGCTACCCATGCGGGCAGCCCGGGCCCCGGCCCCGGCGCGGCGCGCCGGACCGCCCGGGCCGCCGGAACCCGGCCCCCATGGGGCGTACCGGAGCATCCCGTACGGCGCGGGGACCCGGGCCTCGCGGGCGTACGGGAGCGCCACGCCCCCGCGTCGGAACCGGGCCTCGCGGGCGTACGGGGTTATACCGCGGGTGTACCGGAGCACCCCGCCCCCGCGCCGGAAGCCGGCTCCCGCGGGCGTACGTGCGGTCCGGGTCCCTCAGGTGAGCGGGCGGGTCCGGGGCCGATCAGATTCCGGGTGCCGTGCGGCGCAGCACGCGCAGCGAGTCCGTGGCCGCGACCTCGGTGAACGCTCCGGAGGCGAGCGCCCGCCGGTAGATCCGGTACGGGGCCTGCCCGCCGTCCGCGGGGTCCGGGAAGACGTCGTGGATCACCAGCAGCCCGCCCTCCGCGACGTGCGGGGCCCAGCCCTCGTAGTCCGCGTTCGCGTGCTCGTCGGTGTGCCCGCCGTCGACGAAGACGAGGCCGAGCGGCCCGTGCCATACGGCGGCGATCTGCGGGGAGCGGCCGACGAGCGCCACGATGTGCTCCTCCAGACCGGCCCGGCGCAGCGTGCGGCGGAACGTCGGCAGGGTGTCCATCAGCCCGATCTCGGGGTCCACCACGCTCGGGTCGTGGTACTCCCAGCCCGGCTGCTGCTCCTCGCTGCCCCGGTGGTGGTCCACGGTCAGCGCGCTGACCCCGGCCGCCCGCGCCGCGTCCGCGAGCAGGATGGCGGACCGGCCGCAGTACGTGCCCACCTCCAGCATCGGCAGTCCGAGCGCGCCGGCCTCGGTCGCCGCCGCGTACAGGGCGAGCCCCTCGTGGACCGGCATGAACCCCTTGGCGGCCTCGAACGCGGCGAGGATCTCCGGCGCGGGCCCGGCGGACCGGGAGGAACCGGCGGAACCGGAACCGCCCGGGGACGCGGAAGCGGAAGCGGCGGCGGAGTCGGCGGTCACGGGTTCCTCCAGGTGGGGCGGGGCGCGTGCGGAACGGCGCCCCATCGTGCCGTACGCCCCCGCCGAACGGATCGGCGGGGGCGTACGCGGGGTGTGCCCGGGTGCGGGCGGCCTCCGGCGGAGCCGTGTGCCCGGGTCAGCAGCTCTGCCAGAGGCGGGTCATGACGCGGACCCCGAAGCGCAGGCCCTCCAGCGGGACGCGTTCGTCCACACCGTGGAAGAGGCGGCCGTAGTCCAGGTCGTGCGGGAGCTTCAGGCCCTTGAAGCCGAAGCAGCGGATGCCCAGGTGGGTGAATGCCTTGGCGTCGGTGCCGCCCGGGTTGCAGTACGGGACGGGGTGGCCGTCCGGGTCCTCGGCGCGGACGGCGTCGCACATCGCGTCGACCAGCGGGCCGTCGAACGCCGTCTCCATCGCGATGTCGTGGTTGACCCACTCCCGGCTCACGGAGGGGAGCAGGAGCTTGTCGATCGTGTCGATCAACTCCTGTTCGTGGCCGGGGAGGAAGCGGCCGTCGACGCGTGCGGTGGCCTTCCCCGGGATGACGTTGGTCTGGTAGCCGGCGGTGAACATGGTGGGGTTCGCCGAGTTGCGGAGCACCACCTGCATGAAGTCCGCGACCGGGCCCAGCCTGGCCAGGCTCGCCTCGACGTCGTTCTCGTCGAACGGGACGCCGTAGAGCCGGGCGGCCTCCTCCAGCAGGGCGCGGACCGGTTCGATCAGCCGGATCGGGAAGGTCTCGCGGCCGATCCGGGTGAGGGACTCGGCGAGGTCGGTGACCGCGTTCTCGTCGTTGGGCGACGAGCCGTGGCCCGCCCGGCCGTTGGCGGTGAGCTCCATCCAGGCCATGCCGCGCTGGGCGTTCTCGATCGGGTACAGCCGCCGCGTGTCGTCGAGGGCGAAGGAGAAGCCGCCGCCCTCGCCGATCGCCTCGGTGACCCCGGAGAACAGGTCCGGGCGGTGCTCGACGAGCCAGTGGGCGCCGAACTTCCCGCCCGCCTCCTCGTCGGCGAGGAAGGCGAGCACCACGTCGCGGGCCGGCCTGGTGCCGGTGCGGGCGAAGTGCCGGGCGGTGGCCAGCATGACCGCCACGGTGTCCTTCATGTCGATCGCGCCCCGGCCCCAGAGGTAGCCGTCGCGGATCTCGCCGGAGAACGGCGGGACCTGCCACTCGGAGGCGTCGGCGGGGACGACGTCCAGGTGCCCGTGGACCAGGAGGGCGCCGCGGGCGGGGTCGGCCCCGGCGATCCTGGCGATGACGCTGGCCCGGCCCGGGGCGGACTCGACCAGCTCGGAGGCGAGGCCCACCTCGGCGAGGCGGTCCACCACCCAGTCGGCGGCGGCGCGCTCGTCGCTGGTCGGGTTGGAGGTGTCGAACCGGATCAGTTCGGCGCAGAGGTCCACGACCTCGGTCTGTGCCTGCTCGGAGGCGGGGGTGGGAGTCATGCCGCTCCTGCCGCGGTGGTCTCACGGGCGGCGGGGGAGGGGTCGCCGCCGTCCTCGTCGTTCAGGGTGGAGGTGCCGTACGGCGTGACCCAGCCCAGCCGGCCGAGGACGCAGTAGAGCAGGAAGGCGACGACCAGCGAGTTGAGGGCCGGTATGCCGCCGTCGTAGAACTTGCCGACGCAGAAGGCGACGGCCCAGATGGCCAGGGACATCGGCACCCAGGTCGGCGAGGTCGCCGGGAGGGTCTCTGCCTCGCGGGTGTCGTCCAGCGGCTTGCGCATCCGCTTCACGACCCAGTACTCGGCGACGATGATCCCGCCGATCGGGGGGATCATCACGCCCAGCAGGGAGAGGAACTCCGTGAAGTGGGTCATGATGCCGACCGCGGACAGGAGCGTCCCGGCGACGCCGAGCACGACGGTGACGGCGCCGCGGTGCAGCCGCTTGCGGAAGACCACCTGGAAGAAGTTGACGACGCCGAGCGAGGAGCCGTACAGGTTCCAGTCGTTGATCTTCGCGGTGGACATCAGGACCACCATCACCCCGAAGGCGCCGGAGGTGGAGAGCACGATGTGCGAGACGTCGGCGGACTTCACCAGGTGGCCGAGGAGCACACCGACCATGCCGACGATGTACTCGGAGAGGATCATCGAGGAGGCGCTCTGCACGAAGACGTGCGAGCCCTTCCTGTTGTAGCGGGTCATCTCCGGGGAGACGATCGCGCCGGTCATGTAGCCGCCCGCGATGGCGGTGGCGGCGACGGCCAGCGGGATCGCCTCGCCGGGCGGCGGGGAGCTGATCAGTTCGCTGATCGAGTGGTCGTTGAGCGTCGTGATGATCGACCAGGCGACCATGCCGAAGAAGAGCGGCGTGACGATCTTGGCGAACAGGGCCATGTACCGGAAGCCGAAGATCACCAGGGCGGTGATGGCGACGCCCGCGATCACGCACCACATCCAGGACGGGCCGCCGACCAGCGCGGAGACGCTGTTGCCGAAGATCGTGTTCTGGACGCCGAACCAGCCGACGAGGCTGACCGCGATGACGAAGCTGACCAGGGCCGAACCGTTGCGGCCGAAGCCCGCCCAGCGGGTGAGCAGAGGGGTCGCCAGGCCCTCGCGCATGCCGGCCAGACCGATCGCGAAGATCACGATCTCCAGGATCACCGCGCCGAGTGTGAAGGCGAGGAAGGCGTCGCCGAAGGTCATGCCGACACCGATGGTGGCGCCCAGCGTGAACTGCGAGATCGAGCCGGACTGGGCCAGCCACTGCAGGAGCATCGACCAGAAGCCGAAGCGTTTGTCGCGCGGGACCCGCGAGAGCGCGTAGTCGTCGCTGCCGATGCTCTTCGTTTCGGGGGCCGGGGCGTCGGCCCGCGGGGCGGATGCCATCAGACCTCCTGGGTGGTGCGGCCGAGGGTCTGCAGGTGTGCCAGCGACCCGTAGCGGTGGACGAGGTTGTCGAACTCCACCGGGTCGTGGAAGTCCAGGCTCCCGGCGCCGAAGCCCTTGGCGACCTCCACGGCGTAGCGGGCGGCGGACGCGATGTCGCTCTCGTGACTCGCGCCCGTCTGGCAGCCCGGCACCGCGGCGGCCGAGGTGACCGCGAGACCGACCACCGGAGCGGCGGTCGCGGTGGCCGGCTGCAGGATCGAATTGATGTGGTGTACACCGTTACCGTACGGCGTGATGTCCTGGGTGGTCACCGGGTATGTGACCAACGGCTCACCGGTCACCACGGCCAGCAGTTCGCCGAGCGGCTCGGCGACCCGGAGCACCCAGCCCTCCTTGACGGTGGGCGACAGGGCCAGGCCCTTGTGGTTGATGATCCGGTTGCCCTTGGTGGTGTCGATGGAGAGCACGGCCTCCATGTCGGCGGTCACCTCGTGCCGGTTCATCGTGGCGATGTCCACGGGCGACCCCATGAACGGAACCGGGTCGTGCGGCTCGGTCGGCGCGCTCGGGCAGATGTGGGTGGCGACGACCACGTCACCGGGCAGCACGTCGCCGCGCCGGCGCATGTCGAGCAGCTTGGCCGCCGTGGCGATGGCGGCGGTCGCGCCATCGGCGTCGGAGACCAGGCCGGTCACCTCGGGCCGGGCGCCGATACCGCCGAGCCGTCCCACCACGCCGAGGGTGCGGGCGTCGCCGCCCGACGCCCGGCCGCGCGAGCCCGGGATGCGGACGAGCACGAAGTCCGTCGAGCCCTGGTCGCCCATGACGGTGGTGACCTGCGCGGACGAGCCCTCGGCCCCTGCCGCGGCGTCGAGGTACCCGACGACCGCCTTGCCCGTGACCTGGGGATCGTCCAGCAGCTCGACGATGTCCAGTACGTACTTCAACATGGGGGCTTCTCTCCTGATCCTGACACCCGCCCGGCGCTCGACGGGGAAGAGCGCGGGGCGCGGTGCTGAGGCAACATTCGGGATCGGATAGCGTTGAGCGCAATGGTTTCCCGCTATATGCAATTCCGGTCTGAATGGTGAGATGACGATGACCGCATTCGATCTGGACCGGCGTACGCCCGCCGGGGCCCTGCAGACCGTCGACCGGGCGCTCCTGGTGCTGCTCGCCTTCGAGCGCACCCGGCCCGACTGGGGCGTCACCGAGGTCGCCGAGGAGTTCGGCTGGGACACCTCCGCCGCCCAGCGGCTGCTCGCCACCCTGGCCGGCCGGGGCTTCCTGGTCTCGGACCCGGTCACCCGCCGCTACCGCATCGGCCCCGCCGTGCTGCGGCTGGGCCGCCTCTGGGAGCGCTCGGGCTCACTGGAGCTGCTGGCCGGCCCGGTCCTGGAGGAGCTGCGCCGCACCACCGGCGACACGGTCCTGTTCTGCCTCCCGGACAGCTTCCACATGCGGTGCGTGGCCGCCGAGGAGGGCGAGGCCGGACCGCTGCGCTACTACCCGCTGGTCGGCGAGCTCTACCCGGCGCACGCGGGTGCGACCAGCAAGTCGTACTACGCCCACCTCCCCGACGAACAGCGCCACCGGCTCTTCCGGGGCCGCCCCATGGCGCGCTTCACGGACCGCACGGTCACCGAACCGGACCTGCTGGAAGCGGAGTTCATCAAGATCCGGGCCCAGGGCTACGCCTGGACGGTCGGCGAGTACGACACCGGGATCGCCACCGTCGCCGTACCGGTGTTCCTGGGGCGCGAGCCGTACGGAAGCCTCAGCCTCGGCGGCGGCGAGGACCGCTTCCAGGGAGCGCCCGAGGACCGGATCGACGCCCTGCGCCACGCCGCCCAACTGCTGGAACAGCGCCTCACCCACCCGCCGCAGCGGCCCAAGTCCCGCGCCGGGCGGCCCCGCGCCACCTGACCGACCCGATCCGCCCGACGTACCCGAGGAATCTCGTGAATCTGCTGCTGCTCTCCAACTCCACCCAGTACGGCCGCGGTTACCTGGAACACGCGCTGGACACCGTCACCGCGTTCCTTCCCGCGAACGCCCGGCTCGCCTTCGTCCCGTACGCGCTCGCCGACCACACCACGTACACCGCCCGGGTCCGCGAGGCCCTGGAGCCGTCCGGCATCACCGTGCGCGGCGTCCACGAGAACCCCGACCCGGTCGCCGAACTCGCCGCGTCCGACGCCGTGTTCATCGGCGGCGGCAACTCCTTCCGGCTGCTCGACGCGCTCTACCGCACCGGTCTGCGCGAGGCCGTGCGCGACGCGGTACGGGGCGGGCTGCCCTACATGGGCGCGAGCGCGGGGACCAACATGGCCGCCCCGACCCTGCGCACCTCCAACGACATGCCCATCGTGCAGCCGCCGTCCTTCGAGGCGCTGGGCCTGGTCCCGTTCCAGATCAACCCGCACTACCTGGACCCGGATCCGGCCAGCACCCACAAGGGCGAGACCCGCGAGGAGCGGCTCACCGAGTTCCTGGAGGAGAACGACGTACCGGTGCTCGGGCTGCGCGAGGGCTCCTGGCTCCGCGTCGACGGGGACCGGGCCCACGTCCGGGGCGCCCGCCCCGCCCGGCTGTTCTCCCGCACCGCCGCGCCCCGGGAACTCGCGCCGGACTCCGACGTGTCGCGACTGCTCACGACGGAGCCGCGGTTCGACGCTCCGGCGCGCTGACCGCGCCCTGCGCGTTCCCGCCCCCGTCCCCGTCTCCGCCGCCGTCCGCGCGCCGCGCGTCGCCGTCCGCGCTGCTCGCCAGCAGCACCGGGCGCGCGGACGGCCGCTGGGCGGGCAGGAACGCGGCCAGCACCAGGCCGACCAGCACCGCTCCGGTGGCGATCAGGAACGAGATCCGGAACCCCTCCATGGACGGGACCCGGACCGACCCCATGGCCACCGAGGTGTCGGCCAGGACCATGCCGATGACGGCGCTCGACACCGAGGTGCCGATGGACCGCATCAGCGTGTTGAGGCCGTTGGCCGCGCCGGTCTCCGAGGGGTCGACGGCTCCGATGATCAGGGCGGGCAGCGAGGAGTAGGCGAGCCCGATGCCCGCGCCGAGCACCACCGCGATCAGCACGGTCTGCCAGGCGGCGGAGAGCAGGCCGAGCCCGGCCCCGTAACCGATCGCGATGACCAGCATGCCGAGCATCAGCGTGGCCTTGGGGCCGCGGCGGGCGGAGATCCGGGCGTACAGCGGGGCGACGAACATCATCGTCAGACCCAGCGGGGCCACGCAGAGCCCGGCGACCACCATGGACTGCCCGAGGCCGTAGCCGGTGGAGACGGGCAGCTGGAGCAGTTGCGGCAGCACCAGCGAGACCGCGTAGAAGGCGACCCCGACCATGATCGACGCGAGGTTGGTGAGCAGCACCTCGCGGCGGGCGGTGGTGCGCAGATCGACGAGCGGCGCCGGGGTCCGCAGTTCGAACAGCCCCCACAGCACCAGCGTGACCACGGACGCGGCCAGCAGCCCCAGGGTCGGCGCGGAGGTCCAGCCCCAGTCGCTGCCCTTGGTGACCGGCAGCAGCAGGAGGACCAGGCCGAGCGAGAGGCCGAGGGCGCCGACGACGTCGAAGGAGCCGGGCGCGCGCAGCGGTGGTTCGGGGACGAAGGCGTACGTGAGCGCCATCGCGAGCAGCCCCAGCCCGGCCGCGCCCAGGAACAGGGCGTGCCAGTCCGCGTGTTGGGCGACCAGGGCGGCGGCGGGCAGGGCGAGTCCGCCGCCCACCCCGATCGACGAGCTCATCAGGCCCATCGCCGACCCGAGCTTCTCGCGGGGCAGTTCGTCGCGCATGATGCCGATGCCGAGCGGGATCGCGCCCATGGCGAAGCCCTGGAGCGCGCGTCCGGTGATCATCACGACCAGGTCGTCGGTGGAGGCGCAGATCAGCGAACCGGCCACCATGACCGCGAGCGAGGCGAGCAGCATGCGCCGCTTGCCGTGGAGGTCGCCGAGCCGCCCCATGATCGGGGTCGAGACCGCCCCCGCGAGCAGCGTGGCCGTCATCACCCAGGTGGCGTTGGCGGGGGTCGTGCCCAGCAGGACCGGCAGGTCCTTGATGACCGGCACGAGCAGGGTCTGCATGACGGCGACGGTGATGCCGGCGAAGGCGAGGACGGTCACGACGGAGCCGGAGCGCGGTTTCGACGGGTCGATCGGCTGCCCGGCGGTGTGTATTCGTCGCGTCCGTCGCATGCGTGGGGCCTCCCGGGCAGCCGTCGTCACCCGGGCTCCCCCCAAGTGTGTGCATGGTGAACGCTTCCCTGTGCCGCTCTATTCCGGCTGGAACTCTCCTATGTTCCGACCTTCCGTCGGATTGGAACGTGTTCTACTCTGCGCTCGTTCCAGTGGCTGCGACCGGCGGAGACGCGCATGGGCATCGGTACGGGTATCGGCACCGGCATCGGGATCACCGAGGAGCACCGCGCGCTGGCGGACTCCGTACGGGGGTGGCTGGCCCGGGCCGTGCCGCCCGGCGAGACCCGCGAACTCCTCGACGCACAGGGCCCGTCCGCCCCCGGCTCCCGCCCCGCCCACTGGAAGGGGCTCGCCGCCCAGGGGCTCACCGGCATCCACCTGCCCGAGGCGTACGGCGGCGGGGGCGGGGACCTCCTGGACCTCGCGGTCGTCCTGGAGGAGGCGGCGTACGCCATGCTCCCCGGCCCGTACCTCGCCACCGTGCTCACCTCCGCCGTGCTGCACCGCGCGGCGGAGGCCGGGGCGGAGCACGCGGCCGGACCGCTCCGGGAGTTCGCCGCGGGCGACCGCACCGCCGCCCTCGCCCTCGGCCCCGGCACCCTCACCGCCACCCCCGCCCCGGGCGGACACCGGCTCGACGGCGTCGCACCCCCCGTCCTCGGCGCCGACGCGGCCGACCTGATCCTGCTGCCCGCCGCCGCGCCCGACGGCGAGCGCTGGTTCCTCCTGGACGCCGGGACGGCCGGGCTCGCCGTCCGCCCGCACCGCAGCGCCGACCCGGCCCGGCCCACCGCCGAGGTGCGCGCCGACGCCGTCCACGTACCGGCGCACCGGACCGTCCCCCTGCCCGACCCGGCGCTCCCCGGCGACCTGGCAGCGGTCCTGTTCGCCGCCGACGCCTGCGGAACCGCCGCCCTCAGCCTGCGCACCGCCACCGAACACGCCCTCGTACGGGAGCAGTTCGGGCGGCCCATCGGAGCGTTCCAGGCGGTCAAGCACCTCTGCGCCGACATGCTCGTCCGCCTCGAACAGGCCCGCGCCCTCACCTGGGACGCGGCCCGCGCCGCCGGAGAGGACGCCGGGGCGCGCGGGCTCGTCGCCGCGCTCGCCGCCGCCACCGCACCCGAAGTCGCGTACACCTGCGCCAAGGACGCCATCCAGATCCTCGGCGGCATCGGCTTCACCTGGGAGCACGACGCCCACCTCCAACTGCGCCGGGCCGTCCTCGCCCGCCAGCTCCTCGGCCCCGCCGACCACCACCGGCTGCGCGCCACCCGCCTCGCCGAGGGCGGGGCCCGCCGCGAACTCGCCCTGGAACTCCCCGCCGAGGCCGCCCGCCACCGTGCCGAGGCCCGCCCCCACCTCGCCGCCGCCCGGGGCCTCGGACCGCGCGAGGCCCGCCGCGCCCTCGCCGCCACCGGGTACGCGGCCCCGCACCTCCCCGCCCCGTACGGCCTCGGCGCCGGACCCGTGCAACAGCTGGCGATCCAGCAGGAGTCGCGGGCCCAGGGCGTCCGGCTCAGCGACCTGTCCATCGCCACCTGGGTGGTCCCCTCCCTCCTCGCGTACGGCTCCGACGAGCAGCGCGAGCGCTATCTGCCGGCCACCCTGCGCGGCGACCTCCAGTGGTGCCAGCTCTTCTCCGAACCCGAGGCCGGATCCGACCTCGCCGCCCTGCGCACCCGTGCCGTCCGGACCGACGAGGGGTGGCGGATCACCGGACAGAAGGTCTGGACGAGCGCCGCCCGCACCGCCGACCACGGCATCCTGCTCGCCCGCACCGACCCGGACGCGCCCAAACACCGCGGCCTGACCTACTTCCTGGTCGACATGAAGCGGTCCCGGGGCATCGGCATCCGGCCGCTGAAGGAGATCACCGGGGCGTCCCTCTTCAACGAGGTGTACTTCGACGACGTGCTCCTGCCCCCGGACGCCGTCGTCGGGGAGGTCGGCGACGGCTGGCGGGTCGCCCGCCACACCCTCGGCAACGAACGCGTCCACATGGCCGACCAGATGACCTTCGACACCGGGCTCGAAGCGCTCATCGCCCGCTCCGCCGAGAGTGACGGGCCGACCGGCGACGGGACGGTCGGCGCCGGGGCGGTCGACGATGTGAGCCGCGCCAGGATCGGCCTGCTCGCCGCCGAGGCCCACGCGCTCGCCTGCATCGGGCTGCGCACCACGCTCCAGCAGGTCTCCGGCCGCGCGCCGGGGGCCGGAGCCTCCGTCCGCAAGCTCGTCCAGACCGTCCACCAGCAGAAGGTCGCCGAACTCGCCCTCGAAATCCTCGGCCCCGACGGGGCGGTGGACGAACCGGGAGCGGGGGAGCGGGCCCTTCACGGCTTCCTGATGTCGCGCTGCCTGACCATCGCCGGCGGCACCACGCAGATCCAGCTCAACGTCGTCGCCGAGCGCATCCTCGGCCTGCCCCGCGACTGACCACCCCACAGGAGGAGTCGGACCATGAAGGCGTACATCGTCGGCGTCGGCATGACGAAGTTCGAGAAGCCCGAGACCCGCGACTGGAGCTACCCGGACATGGTCCGCGAGGCGGCCACCGCCGCCCTGGAGGACGCCCGCGTCCGCTACGACCAGGTCGAGCACGTCCCCGCCGGATACTGCTTCCAGCCCTCCACCGCCGGACAACGGGCCGTCTACGAGATGGGGTTGACCGGCATACCCGTCTACAACGTCAACAACAACTGCGCCACCGGCTCCACCGCCCTGATGCTGGCCCGGCAGTTCGTCGAGGGCGGCGGCAGCGACTGCGTCCTCACGGTCGGCTTCGAGAAGATGACCCGGGGCGCGCTGGGCGGCGGCACGGGCGGCGGCGGGGACCTCGCCGGCTCGCCCGTCGCCCGGCACTACGGGATCATGGCCGCCGCCCACGGCTTCGAGGCGTCCCCGCCCACCGCCCAGATCTTCGGCAACGCGGCCCGCGAGCACATGGAGCGGTACGGGACGACGCCCGCGCAGCTCGCGGCCGTCGGGGCCAAGAACCACCGGCACTCGGTGAACAACCCGTACGCGCAGTTCCAGGACCCGTACACGGTCGAGGAGGTCCTGGCCTCCCGTACCGTCCACCGCCCCCTCACCAAGCTCCAGTGCTCGCCCACCTCGGACGGGGCCGCGGCGGCCGTCGTCGTCTCCGAACGGTTCGCCGACCTCCACGGTCTCGGGGACCGGGCCGTGGAGATCGTCGCCCAGACCATGACCACCGACACCGAGGAGTCCTTCGCCTCCGGCAGCTGCGTCGACGCGGTCGGCTTCCCGATGTCCCGGGCGGCCGCCCGGCAGGTGTACGCCGCCTCGGGACTCGGTCCGGACGATCTCGACGTCATCGAGCTGCACGACTGCTTCTCCGTCAACGAACTCCTCACCTACGAGGCGCTGGGCCTGTGCGCGGTGGGGGAGTCCGGCAAGCTCGTGGAGTCCGGGGCGACGACGTACGGCGGGCGCTGGGTGGTGAACCCGTCCGGCGGGCTGATCTCCAAGGGGCACCCGCTGGGCGCGACCGGCCTCGCCCAGGCCGCCGAGCTGACCTGGCAACTGCGCGGCGAGGCGGGCGCCCGCCAGGTCCCCGGGGCGCGGACCGCCCTCGCCCACAACATCGGCCTCGGCGGGGCGGCGGTGGTCACCCTGCTGCGGCGCGCCTGAGCTGACGCGTACGGCTCAAGTCCGAGCCGCGCCGCGTCAGCTCTCGGCGTCCCGGTCGTCCTCGCCGCTCGTCGCACGGGCGGCGGCCGCGCGGCGCAGATGGCGGTGGCGGGAGGCCGGCTGGTTGCCCAGCTCCTCGCCGACCATGACGCGTACGGCGTCCCGCATCCCGTGCAGGCCCTCGCTGCGCTTGGGGCCGCCGCCGGGGTCGGTGCGCAGCTCCCGCAGCAGGGACCAGCAGAGGAAGAGCATCACCACGACGAAGGGCAGGGCGACCAGGATCGTCGCGCTCTGGAGGGACTCCAGTCCGCCGGCCACCAGCAGAGCGGCGGCGACCGCCGCCATGAGGAGCCCCCAGGTGACGACGAGCCAGCGGCGCGGGTGCAGGGCGCCCCGGCTGGTCAGCGAGCCCATGACGAGGGAGGCGGAGTCCGCGCTGGTCACGAAGTACATCATGATCAGGATCATCGCGACCCAGGCCGTCACCGTGCCCACCGGGAGGGCGTCCAGCATCGCGAACAGCGTCGCCTCCGTCCCCTCCTTCGCCTTCTCGGCCATGTCGACGACGCCCGTCTCGGCGAGCCGGATGCCGGTGCCGCCGAGCACCACGAACCACAGGGCGGTCGCCCCGCTCGGGATGAGCAGCACGGCGAGGAGGAACTCGCGGATCGTGCGGCCCTTGGAGATGCGCGCGATGAACGTGCCGACGAAGGGGGCCCAGGACAGCCACCAGGCCCAGTAGAAGATCGTCCAGGAGCCCAGCCAGTCCTGGTCGCCGAACGCGCCGGTGCGCGAGGCCATCGGCAGGAGCTCGTCCAGGTAGCCGCCGACCGAGGACGGCAGCACGTCCAGGAGGTAGACGGTCGGCCCGGCGAAGAAGACGAAGACCATGAGGGCCGCCGCGATGACGAGGTTGATCGAGCTGAGCCACTTCACCCCGCCGTGCAGACCGGTGAAGGCGGAGAGCACGAACGCCGCGCTGAGCACGGCGATGATGACCAGCTCGACGCCGGTGCTCTGACCGACGCCCGCCGTCAGGTCCAGCCCGATGGCGATCTGGAGCGCGCCCAGCCCCAGGCTCGTCGCGGTGCCGAAGACCGTGGCGAAGACGGCGAGCAGATCCAGGACCTTCCCGAAGAGGCCGTTCGCCCGGCGCTCGCCGATGAGGGGGACGAACACGGCGCTCAGCCGGTTGCCCCGGCCCTTGCGGAAGCTCGCGTACCCCAGGGCCAGCCCCACGATCCCGTAGATCGCCCACGGGGTGAGGGTCCAGTGGAAGAAGGAGTACTCCATGGCGGCGCTCGCCGCCCCGGCCGTCTGCGGGTCCGCCCCGCTGGAGGGCGGCGGAGTCAGATAGTGCGCGACCGGCTCCCCGACGCCGTAGAAGATCAGCCCGATGCCCATGCCGGCGCTGAACATCATCGCGATCCACGAGAAGTCGGAGAACTCCGGCGGCGAGTCGTCCCTGCTGAGCCGGATCCGGCCGAAGCGGCTGAAGGCGATCATCAGGCACAGCACCAGGAACACATCGGCGGCGATGACGAAGAGCCACGCGAAGTTGTCGAGCACCCAGGGGAGGGCCGCGTTCGAGGTGCTTTCGAAGGAGTGCTTGCCCAGGGCCGCCCACAGCACGACGCCGATGACGCCCAGCGCCCCGATCGTCACCACCACCCGGTCCGGCGAGGAATCCGACCCGGGCTCCGCGGCGGATTCGGGATCCGCGGGGCCGGAGGGGGGCTGGCCTGGGGGCACGTGGGCGCTCTCCGTACTCATAGCGAACCACTATGGCCGCGTATACGGGGATATGGGGGATCTGCCACGCCGGGGGCGGGGGCGGGGGCCGGGGAGCGAGGGCCATGGGCCGAGGGCTGCGGCCGGAGCGGGGAGCCGTGTGGCGAGGGCTGTGGGCCGCCGGGTGCCCGGGCGGCCGGGCGGCCGGGCCGGGGGGCTCGGCCGGTGAGCTGCGCCCGGGACTCGGGCGACGTGCGTCCGGGCTCGGCCGGTGAACCGGTCCGGGCCCCGGGCGGCTCGGCGCGGCCCCGGGCCCCTACCCGATGTACGGGTCGTACGCCGCCTGGGAGCATGACCCCATGCCCGATGTCTCCACGCCCGTCTCCGCCCCGCCCACCCCCTCCCGAATACGCCCCGGCACCTGGGCCGTGGTGCTCGCCGCGTGCACCGGCCAGTTCCTCGTCGTCCTCGACGTCTCCGTCGTCAATGTGGCCCTGCCCTCCATGCGCGCCGACCTGGGGCTCAGCGCGGCGGGCCTCCAATGGGTCGTCAACGCCTATTCGATCGCGTTCGCCGGGTTCATGCTCCTGGGCGGCCGGGCCGCCGACATCTACGGGCGCAAGCTGATGTTCCTCGTCGGACTCGGCGTCTTCACCGCGGCCTCCCTCGCGGGCGGCCTCGCCCAGGAGGGCTGGCAACTCCTCGCCGCCCGCGCCGCGCAGGGCCTCGGGGCCGCCGTCCTCGCCCCCGCCACCCTCACCATCCTCACCGCTGCGGTGCCCGAGGGCCCGGCGCGGACCAAGGCGATCGGCACCTGGATGGCGGTCGGAGCGGGCGGCGGCGCGGCCGGCGGACTCATCGGCGGGGCCCTCACCGACGCCCTCTCCTGGCGCTGGGTCCTGCTCATCAACGTGCCCGTCGGCGCCGTCGTCCTGCTCGCCGCCGCCCTGTGGATCACCGAGGGGCGCGCGGGCGACCGCCGCCGCATCGACCTGCTGGGCGCGGTCCTCGCCACCGCGGGCCTCGCCGCCGTCGCGTACGGCATCGTCCAGACCGAGGCCGAGGGGTGGGCGGCCGCGGTCACCCTGGTGCCGCTGCTCGCCGGACTCGGGCTGCTGGCCCTCTTCGTCCTGGTCGAGGCGCGGACGGCCGTCCCGCTGGTGCCGCTCCGCGTCTTCTCCGTACGGGCCGTCTCCTCCGCCAACGCCGCCATGCTGCTCATGGGTTCGGCGACCTTCGCCATGTGGTACTTCATGACGGTGTACGCCCAGAACGTCCTCGGCTACACGCCCCTGGAGGCCGGTCTCGCGCTGATGCCGACCTCGGCCGCCGTCATCATCGGCTCGAAACTGGCCCCCCGCCTCATGGTGCGGACCGGGGCGAAGAGCCTCGCCGTCGCCGGCACCCTGATCGCTGCGGCGGGCTTCGGCTGGCAGTCCACGCTGGGTGTGGAGGGCTCCTACCTCACCGCGATCTGCCTGCCCGGCGTCCTCATGATGGCCGGGGCCGGCCTCGCCTCCACCCCGCTCGCCACCCTCGCCACCTCCGGCGCGGACCCGGGCGACGCCGGGCTCGTCTCGGGCCTGGTCAACACCTCCCGCACGATGGGCGGCGCGCTGGGCCTCGCGGTGCTCTCGACCGTCGCCGCCGCGCGCACCGCGGGCTCCGGCGACCCGGCCGAGGTCACCGCCGGGTACGCCATGGCCTTCCGCACGGCGAGCGGGGTGCTGCTGTTCGGGACGGTCGTGATGCTGCTCTGGCTGCCGAACCACCGAAGGGCGCGCCGCACCGCGTAGGAGGGATGGCGGCTTCTCGGCGATGAACTGACGGCGCGTCAGTGGTCTTCCCAACTTCCGGGGCCTGCGTTATACATGGGCCACCGGCTAGAACGCGTTCTAGAACGAGCGCGGTCTGCCGGTCACCGCGCGACCTCGGCGCGGCCGACGGTGCGGACGGCCGTGCCGAGGTCTTCCACGGTCAAGGACATCAAGGAGCTGCTTCGCCATGCCCATCGATGTGCCGGCGGCCCTCGCCGCCGAACCCCGCCGGGCCGAGATCGCCTGGGGCCACAAGGACGTCCAGCTCTACCACCTCGGTATCGGCGCGGGCACCCCCGCCACGGACCCCGGCGAACTGCGCTACACCCTGGAGTCCCGGCTCCAGGTGCTGCCGAGCTTCGCCACCGTCGCCGGGGCGGGCACGGCGGCGTTCGGCGGCATGGGGGCGCAGGGCATCGACGTGGACCTCGCCGCCGTCCTGCACGGCGGACAGGCCGTGCGCGTCCACCGCCCCCTCCCGGCGACCGGCCGCGCCGAGCAGACCTCGCGGGTCGCGGCGGTGTACGACAAGGGCAAGGCGGCCGTCATCGTGCTGCGGACCGAGGCGCGCGACGACGACGGACCGCTGTGGACGAACGACGCCCAGATCTTCGTACGCGGCGAGGGCGGCTTCGGCGGCGACCGCGGCCCCTCCGACCGGCTCGCCGCGCCGGAGCGGGCCCCCGACCGCACCGTGGAGCGCCCGATCCGCGAGGACCAGGCGCTGCTCTACCGCCTCTCCGGGGACTGGAACCCGCTCCACGCCGACCCGGCCTTCGCCGGGCGCGCCGGGTTCGACCGGCCGATCCTGCACGGGCTCTGCACGTACGGCATGACCCTGAAGGCCGTCACCGACACCCTGCTGGACGGCGACGCCTCCCGGGTCACCGCCTACCGCACCCGGTTCGCCGGGGTGGTCTTCCCCGGCGAGACCCTCCGCATCCGGATGTGGGCCGACGACGGCCGTGTCCACGTCACGGTCACCGCCGCCGAACGCGACGACGCGCCGGTCCTCGCGGACACGCTCGTCGAGCACTCCTGAACACGCCACGACCCAGGCACGGCCTCAGGCCACGCCCCCGGGCGCGACCTTCGGCACCGCCTCCGGGCACGGCATCCAGCACCGCCTCCGGGCACGACCTCCAGCGCAACCTCAAGGCACGACAGAAGCACACCGGAGCGCGCCCGCGCACTCCGGAGAATCCGGCGCAGCCGACGATGTGAGGGGAGCCGCAGCCATGCGCGCAGCCGTACTGCACGAGACAGGCCAGGAGAAGCTCGAAGTCCTCGACGACGTGGAGGCGGTGGGCTTCGGCCCCGGCAAGGTGAGGCTGCGCATCCGCGCCACCGGCCTCTGCCACTCCGACCTCTCGGCGATGAGCGGCGTCCTCCCGCAGCCCGCGCCCTTCGTCCCCGGACACGAGGGCGCGGGCGAGGTCCTCGACGTCGGCGACGGGGTGACCGGGCTGAGCGCCGGCGACCGCGTCCTCGTCTGCTGGCTCCCCGCCTGCGGCGTCTGTCCGTCGTGCCGGCGCGGCCAGACCCACCTCTGTCTGGCGGGCTTCATGAACGCGGGCACCCCCAACTTCAAGCGCCCCGGCGGCGATGTCTTCGGTTTCGCCGGCACCGGCACCTTCGCCGAGGAGGTCGTCGTCGACGCCGCCTGCGCCGTGCCGGTCCCCGACGACGTACCGTTCGAGATCGCCGCCCTGATCGGCTGCGGGGTCACCACCGGCCTCGGCGCGGCCATCAACACGGCCCAGGTGGAGGCCGGTTCGTCGGTCGCGGTCATCGGGTGCGGCGGTGTCGGCATCTCCGCGATCCAGGGCGCCCGGGCCCGGGGCGCCGCCCAGATCGTGGCCGTCGATCCCGTGGCCTCCCGCCGTGAGGCCGCCCTCCGCTTCGGCGCCACCGAGGCGGTCGCCCCCGGCGAACTGGACGACGCCAAGCAGCGGATCACCGGCGGCGAGGGCTTCGACTACGTCTTCGAGGTCGTCGGCAGGTCCGCCACCGCCCGTACCGCGTACGACACCACCCGGCGCGGCGGCACCCTCTGCGTCGTCGGGGCCGGGGCCATGGACGACCACCTGCAACTCAACATGTTCGAGCTGTTCTTCGACGAGAAGCGCATCCTGCCGTCCATGTTCGGCGGCGGAGACGTCCTGCGCTCCTACGAACGGGCCGTCGCGCTCTGGCGGGCCGGCCGCATCGACCTGGAGTCGATGATCACCCACCGGGTCCGGCTCGACGGCGTCAACGACGCGCTGGACCAGATGCGTACGGGTGAGTCGCTGCGGACCTGCATCGAGCTCTGAACGACCCTCGCCCGCAGGGGAGTCGCACAGATCGTCGTAGCCGAGTAGCCGAGTAGCCGAGCAGCCGACGAGCCGAGCAACCGGGCAGCGGAGAAGCCCGGTAGTCCGGAAGCTCAGTAGGTCATAAGCCCGGAAGCCGAGAAGCCGACACGTCAGTCAGGAACGCCGAGGAAGCCGAGGACCGTGATGTCACTTCCCCTCCCGCTGGACGGCCTGTCCGCGATCGTCACCGGCGCGGGCCGCGGCCTCGGCCGCGCCGAAGCGCTCGAACTGGCCCGCCTGGGCGCGGCCGTCGTCGTCAACGACTACGGTCAGCCCGGCCGGGACGGCTCCGGCGAGGCGTCCGCCGCCCCCGCCGAGGAGGTCGCCGCCGAGATCCGCGCGTCCGGAGGCCGGGCCGTCGCCCACCTCGGTGACGTATCCGACCACGAACAGGCCCGTGAGCTGGTCGCGTTGGCGATCGAGGCGCACGGCACGCTCGACATCCTGGTCAACAACGCGGGCATCCTGCGCGACCGGATGGTCTTCTCGATGACGGAGGAGGAATGGGACGCGGTCGTCCGCGTCCACCTCAAGGGCCACTTCAACACCACCCACTTCGCCGCCGCCCACTGGCGCGCCCGTTCCAAGGAGACCGGCGGCCCGGTCCACGGGCGGATCGTCAACACCTCCTCCGAGGCGTTCCTCGCGGGCTCGGCCGGACAGCCCAACTACGCGGCGGCCAAGGGCGGAATCGTCGGCCTCACCACCTCCACCGCGCTCGCCCTCGCCCGGTACGGCGTGACCGCCAACGCCATCTGCCCGCGCGCCCGTACCCGGATGACCGAGGACGTCTTCGCCGGCTTCCAGGAACCGGCCGACGGCACGCTCGACCCGCTGGCGCCCGAGCACGTCGCCCCGCTCGTCGGCTACCTCGCGTCACCGGCGGCGGCGGGGGTCAACGGCCAACTGCTCGTCGTCCACGGCGGCATGGTCGCCGTGGTGGAACGGCCGCGCGTGGCCGCGCAGTTCGACGCGGCGAAGGAGACCTTCACCTTCGCGGAACTGGACGAGCTGCTCACCCCGTACTACGCGGGGAAGCCGCCGAACGAGACCTTCGCCGCCGCCGAAGTCCTCGGCCTGAAGCGGCGGTAGCGGCCGAGCACGCGCGGGAGGGGCGTGCGGGACGAGCTACGCGGACAGGGCGCGGACCGGCTTGGAAACCGCAGGGCGGAGCGGGAGACAGAGGATGGGGGAGTGGGCGCACGGAAAAGGCCCGGACCGGCTGTCGCCGTCGGTCCGGGCCCCGTTGAGCCGTGTGGTGCTGCGTCTGCCGGGCGGCTCAGGCCGCCCGGACCTCGTCCTCGGCGGGCCGGCGGTGGCGGCCGTGCGGCTCCACCGGCGCGGTCTCCGCCGACGCACCCCCTCGGTGCTTTCCGGAACCACCGCTCGCGGCCCCCTGGCCGGCCCCCGTCGGGTGCTGCTGGGTCATGTCGCTTCGGGCTTCGGACATCTGGGAAGTCACCCCGTCGTGATCGCTTACTTGTCTCGCACGTACATCGGTCGCAAGCCCCGCCACCGCCATCCGGTACCGGTCACCGTCGGTGCCCGACCGGTACGGTCGCGTGGCCCAGGCCCCGAATTCAATCAGGTCGGACGGCTCCGTGCAGAGGCGCCTGCCCCAACGGAACGGGCTTACACACGACAGGAGCGGCGAGGGCGGCGGACGGTTCCGTTCCGTCGTCCCCGTCCTCCGTACGACCGGTCACGCAGGAGGGTTCCACGTCCTCGGGAGCCTCCAGCATCGCCACGCCGCAGGACGTCGCCGCGTTCGCGTACGGAAGGCGCAGCACCCCCTCCCGGCTCCAGCAGCCGGCCCCCGACAGCCAGCCCAGCGGGGCCGCGAACTGGTGCAGCCGCCGGCCCGTCGGACGCCACACCCCCACCCAGCTGCCCCGCGCCCCGTCGATGCGCAGCGCCACCGCACAGCTCTCCGGCATCAGCATCTGGCCGGGCTGCACCGCGAACGGCGTCGCCACCGCCTCCGGAAGGCGCAGGCACTCCGGGAACCTGACCGGCAGGCAGCTCCCCAGCACCCCCCAGCCGAGCCGGTCGTGGCCCGGGGCGTCGGAGCGGATCAGCAGCAGCCCGCTGTCGGCGTCCGCGAGCAGCAGCCGGTCGTCGCTCTCCGGCGCGATCTGGAGCAGCGGCGTCACCTCGCCCCACCGCCCCAGGTCCACCGCGACCGCCTTCACCGGGCCGCCGCCCGGCTCCCGCCGGTCCAGCGCCAGCATCCGGCCCTCCCGGTCCAGCCACGTGCCGCCGGAGCAGTGCCCGGCCACCCGTGCGACCTCCTCGGGCCCGCGGGGGCCGCCCGCCACCAGCCAGAGCGACGACCCGCGCTCCCCGGCCGCCAGCGCGTACACGCACCGGCCGTCCGGCGACGGCGGCAGCAGGGTCATCTCCGGGTGCTCGACCGTGCCCAGCAGGAGTTCGCCGGTGCCCGGGCCGGTCGGGTAGAGCAGCGAGAACATCTGCCGGTCCGCCACCCGCCGCCGGATCAGCACCCGCCCGTCGGCGAGCGGGGCCACCTCGGAGTCCGGCTCCTCGGGCTGGTCGAGGGGGAGGGGCACCGCGTACGGCTCGGGCCCGTCCAGCGTCCACCGCTCCGGGTACCAGGACCGCTCGCCCGGCGGGCCGGGGGCAGCGGTGAGCCGGGCGGCGTAGGCCCCGTCCGCGGTGAGCGTGATGCCGGCGGGGGGCGGTGGGGCGGCGATGCGGCTCCGGGGTGCGGGGTCCTCCTCCGGGGCGGTCGCCGGGACCGGTCCGGGCCCCGTGCGGACCGGGGCCGAGAGGCCCGGCCCGGGTCCCGGGCGGGGTTCCGGGCCGGTCCGGGGCTCCGGGCGGTCCGTCGCGACGGACTCCGCTCCGGGCCGGGGGCCGGGCTCGGCGAGGGGCCGGGTCTCCGGCCCTGGTCCGGGCTCCGGATCGGGTTCCGTTCCGCGCTCCGGCTCGGGTTCCGCCGTCGCGGCGGCCCCCGCGGATCCGCCCTCGATGGCACAGGCAGTCATGGACTGGTCACCTCCGGCTACGAAAGGTAGTTTTCGCACGTCCAGCCGGACAACGTGAGAAACCTGTCTTCACACATAAGGGTGGCTATGTCGTGAATCCCCTGTACTGGCGGGGGTGAGTGTGCTGATACGGAGTGGCGTGACTATGGTGAGGCTGCCCTAACCCTCGCCGTGTCCTCCTTCACGCGCGAACACGATCCACCTGGAGCAAGTGATGTCCCTCCGATCCCGCGGCACCGCCGCCGTCGCCCTGGCCGTGGCGGCGGCCCTCTCCCTGTCGGCCTGCGGGAGCGGTGGCGGCGCGGACGGCGACGCGGCGAAGTCCGAGGCGGGCGGCGGGAAGAAGGCCGCCGTCGCCACGGGCGGCAAGGACTTCGCGGACGCGGCGAAGAAGACGGCGGAGTACGGCACGGACGCGAAGGCCGGGGAGTTCCCCCGTACGGTCACCCACGCCATGGGGAAGACCGAGATCAAGGCCGCGCCCAAGCGGGTCGTGGTGCTCGACGTCGGCGAGTTCGACAACGTCGTCTCGCTCGGCATCGAGCCGGTCGGCTACGCGCCGAGCGAGGGCGACGCGGCGATCCCCTCCTACCTGGAGAAGGACGCGGGCGAGCCCAAGAGCGTCGGCACGATCAACAGCCTCAACCTGGAGGCCATCGCGGGCCTCCAGCCGGACCTGATCCTCGGCAGTCAGCTCCGGGCGGCGGACAAGTACGACGAGCTGTCCAAGATCGCCCCCACCGTGTTCTCCATCCGCCCCGGCTTCACCTGGAAGGAGAACTACCTCCTCAACGCCCAGGCCCTGGACCGCACGGAGCAGGCGGAGTCCGCGCTCGCCGCGTACCGCGCCGAGGCCCGGAAGCTCGCCGAGGACATCGGCCCCGACAAGCCGACCGTCTCGATGGTCCGCTACATGCCCGACCGCCTCCGGCTCTACGCCAAGGCGTCGTTCATCGGCACGATCCTGGAGGACGTCGGCCTGCCCCGGCCGAAGAACCAGCAGATCGACGACCTCGCCGCCGAGATCAGCCCCGAGCGGATCGACGAGGCGGACGCCGACTGGATCTTCACCGGCGTCTACGGCGACCCGAAGGCCACCCAGCGCGACACCGCCCGCTCCAACCCGCTGTGGAAGAACCTGAAGGCCGTGCAGGAGGGCCGGGCCAAGGACGTCTCCGACGAGACCTGGTACCTGGGCCTCGGCGTCACCGCCGCCGGTCTGGTCCTCGACGACCTCCGCGCCGACCTGGCGAAGTGACGTCGGCCGGACAGCCCCGGAGCGGCGACCGCTGCCGCCGTACGGCCCGGTGCGCGCGGCTGTCGCCGTACGGACCGGTGCGCGTGGCGTTCGCCGTGCGGCCTGCCGACGTGGCGTTCGCCGTACGGACCTGGCGCGGTGACCGCCGTGGTACCGCCCGTCCACGCGACGGCGGCCGGACGGACCCGGTGCGGTGACCGCCGTCGTACGGCCTGCCGACGGCGGCGGCCGTGCGGCCCCGGTGCGGTGGCGACCGCCGTCCGGGGCCGGAAGTAACGATTCGTTCCCGGCCGCCGTTACCGGCCCCCGGGTCCGGCGGCCAGGGGCGGCGCACCACCCCGGACAGGTAGCCTTTCCCCCGTGCCCCGTCTGTCTGAAGTCATCGCCGCCCTCGACGCCCTCTGGCCGCCCGAGCGGGCCGAGGGGTGGGACGCGGTAGGGACGGTCTGCGGCGACCCGGAAGCGGAGATCGACCGGGTGCTGTTCGCCGTCGATCCCGTAGCCGAGATCGCCGACGAGGCCCGCGAGCTCGGCGCCCAGCTGATCGTCACCCACCACCCGCTCTACCTGCGGGGGACGACGACGGTCGCCGCCGACACCTTCAAGGGCCGGGTCGTCCACACGCTCATCAAGCACGACATCGCGCTCCACGTCGCGCACACCAACGCCGACACCGCCGACCCCGGCGTCTCCGACGCCCTCGCCGCCGCCCTGGACCTGCGCGTCACCGGCCCCCTCGTACCGGACGCCACCGACCCCCACGGGCGGCGCGGACTCGGCCGGGTCTGCGAACTGGACCACCCCGAGACCCTGGCCGCCTTCGCCGCCCGGGCCGCCGCCCGGCTCCCCGCCACCGCGCAGGGCATCCGGCTGGCCGGCGACCCCGAGGCCCTCGTCCGCACGGTCGCCGTCAGCGGCGGCTCCGGCGACAGCCTCTTCGACGCCGTCCGCGCCGCCGGAGTCGACGCCTTCCTCACCGCCGACCTGCGCCACCACCCGGCGTCCGAAGCCGTGCAGCACTCGCCGCTCGGCCTCGTCGACGCCGCGCACTGGGCCACCGAGTGGCCCTGGTGCGAACAGGCGGCCGCCCAGCTCGACGCGCTTTCCGACCGCCACGGATGGGGCCTGCGAGTCCACGTCTCGAAGCAGGTCACCGACCCCTGGACCACCCACCATTCCTCTGGAGCCCCCAACTGAACGCCGCGCCCGCCGACCAGATCCGACTTCTCGACGTCCAGGCCCTCGACACCCGTCTCGCCCAGCTCTCCCACAAGCGGTCCTCGCTGCCGGAGCACGCCGAGATCGAGCAGCTCAGCAGCGACCTCGCCCAGCTGCGGGACCTGCTGGTCGCCTCCACCACCGAGGAGAGCGACACCACCCGCGAGCAGACCAAGGCCGAGCAGGACGTCGACCAGGTGCGCCAGCGCGCCGTCCGCGACCAGCAGCGCCTGGACTCCGGTGCGGTCTCCTCGCCCAAGGACCTGGAGAGCCTCCAGCGCGAGATCGCCTCGCTCGCCAAGCGCCAGGGCGACCTCGAAGACGTCGTCCTGGAGATCATGGAGCGCCGCGAGGCCGCCCAGGAGCGCGTCACCGAACTGACCGAGCGGGTCTCCGCCGTCCAGGCCAAGGTCGACGACGCCACCGCCCGCCGCGACGCCGCCACCGCCGAACTGGACGCCGAGGCCGCCACGGTGGCCAAGGACCGCCAGGTCGTCGCCGAGGTCGTCCCCGCCGACCTGATGAAGCTGTACGACAAGCTCCGTACCCAGCAGGGCGGGGTCGGCGCCGCCCGGCTCTACCAGCGCCGCTGCGAGGGCTGCCGCCTGGAGCTGAACATGGCCGAGGTCAACGACGTGAAGGCCGCCTCCCCCGAGACGGTCCTGCGGTGCGAGAACTGCCACCGCATCCTGGTGCGCACCTCGGAGTCGGGCCTGTAATGAGCGTCGCCCGCCAGGTGGTGGTCGAGGCCGACGGCGGCTCCCGGGGCAACCCGGGGCCCGCCGGCTACGGCGCGGTCGTCATCGACCCGGCCACCGGCGAACCGCTCGCCGAGGCCGCCGAGTACATCGGCGTCGCGACGAACAACGTGGCCGAGTACCGGGGCCTGATCGCCGGCCTGACCGCCGCGAAGGCGCTGTTCCCGGACGCCGGGGACGCGCTGCGGGTCCACGTCCGGATGGACTCCAAGCTCGTGGTCGAGCAGATGTCGGGGCGCTGGAAGATCAAGCACCCCGACATGAAGCCGCTGGCGGCCCGGGCCGCCGCGATCCTGCCGCCGTCCTCCGTGACGTACGAGTGGATCCCGCGCGCGCAGAACAAGCACGCGGACCGGCTCGCCAACGAGGCGATGGACGCGGGCCGCGACGGCCGCACGTGGGAGGCGTCCGCCTCGACCGCCGCCCTGGACACCCCGAGCGCCCGCACCGCGAGTGCGCCGCCGCCCGTCCAGGGGCCGCCCGGCGACCAGGCGGCGGGCGCCGCCAGGGCCCGTGCCGCACTGGCGGCGGCCCGTGGCGCGGCGGCCCCCGAAGGGCTCTTCCCGATGCCGGGCGCGCAGGAGCCGGAGCCGCCGGTTGAGGCAGCGCCGGTCACCGGGGCGGCCGCACCGGCCGCTGAGCCGTCCGCCGCACCGGGCGCTGAGCCGTCCGAAGCCCCGGTCGCATCGGCCCCGGAGCCGTCCACAGCTCGGGTCGCACCGGCCCCGGAGCCGTCAGCCACCCCGGTCGCATCGGCCCCGGAGCCGACCGCCACCCCGCAGACCGGCTGGGGCTCGTCCCCCGACCTCGGGGCCCCCGCCACGCTCGTCCTGCTCCGGCACGGCGAGACCGCCCTCACGCCGCAGAAGCGGTTCTCCGGCAGCGGCGGCACCGACCCCGAACTGTCGGCCACCGGCCGTGACCAGGCCGAACGGGCCGCCGCGCACTTCGCCGCCCTGGGCACCGTCCAGGAGATCGTCAGCTCCCCGCTGCGCCGCTGCCGCGAGACCGCCGCCGCCGTCGCCGCCCGGCTCGGCCTGGACGTCCACGTGGACGAGGGCCTGCGCGAGACGGACTTCGGCGCGTGGGAGGGCCTGACCTTCGGGGAGGTGCGGGAGCGCCACGGCGACGACCTCACCGCCTGGCTGGCTTCCCCGGACGCCGCTCCGACCGGCGGCGGCGAGAGCTTCGCGGAGGTGGCCGGGCGGGTCGCCGCCGCCCGGGACCGGATCGTCGCCCGGTACGCGGGCCGCACGGTCCTCCTCGTCACCCACGTGACCCCGATCAAGACGCTCGTCCGGCTCGCCCTGGGCGCTCCGCCCGAGGCGCTGTTCCGGATGGAGCTGTCGGCGGCCTCGATCTCCACCGTCGCGTACTACGGCGACGGCAACGCCTCCGTACGCCTGCTCAACGACACCTCGCACCTGCGTTAGCGGGGGGCCGGGGTGCCGCCGACGAGGGGGCGCCCCGGGGCGGCGGCGGGGCCGTGTGTGCCGACGGCGGGGATCACCCCGTGCCGCCGCCGGGGGATCAGCCCGCGAGTGCTGACGCCTCCGCCGCCAGGCGGGCCACCCGGTCCCAGTCCTTCGCCGCCACCGCGTCGCCCGGGACCATCCAACTGCCGCCCACGCAGCCGACGTTGGGCAGGGCGAGGTACGAGGGCGCGGAGGCGAGCGAGATGCCGCCGGTCGGGCAGAACCGGGCCTGGGGGAGCGGGGCGGACAGGGCCTTCAGATAAGCCGTGCCGCCCGCCGCCTCGGCCGGGAAGAACTTCATCTCGTGTACGCCGCGCTCCAGCAGGGCCACCACTTCGGAGGTGGTCGAGACGCCCGGCAGGAACGGGACGCCGGACGCCTTCATCGCCTCCAGCAGCGCGTCCGTCCACCCCGGGCTGACCAGGAACCGCGCTCCGGCGTCCACGGTGTCCCGTACGTGCTCCGGCGAGATCACCGTGCCCGCGCCGACCACCGCGTCCGGCACCTCGGCGGCCATCGCCCGGATCGACGCCAGCGCGGCGGGAGTCCGCAGCGTCACCTCGATCGCGGGCAGCCCGCCCGCCACCAGCGCCCGCGCCAGCGGCACGGCGTCGGCGACGTCGTGCAGGACGACGACGGGGACGACGGGTGCGAGGTCCAGGACGGAGCCGCCGGACGGGGCGGACGCGGCGGAGGGGGCGGCAGGGGGTACGGCGGAGGAGGTCATGGGGTCATCCTGCCGCGCGTGAGCCACTCCCTGCAACGAGCGTTGCGCATGGTGCAACGCCCGGACCTTCGGTGCCGGCGTCGGGTCAGTGGATCTCCGTCACCACCACGTCCAGCGACCACGGCCGCCCGGCCCGCGCGGGGGCCTCGGCCTCCACGACGTATCCGAGGTCCCGCAACGTCTCCACCAGCCGCGCCGGGTCCTCGGGCCGTGCGCCCGCCACCAGCAGATCGCGTACCAGCCGGCCCTTGGTCGCCTTGTTGAAGTGGCTGACCACAGACCGCTTCTCCACACCGTCCACGATCTGCGCGTGCAGCACGCGTACGCTCGCCGTCCGCGACGCCACCTCGCCCTTCGGCTTCCACGCCGCCGCATACGCGGAGGACCGCAGATCCAGGACGAGCCCGCTCCCGGCGGCCTCGGGCAGCACGGTCTCCATCGGGGTCCGCCAGTACGCGCCGAGCGCGCCGAGGCCCGGCAGCTTCACGCCCATCGAGCAGCGGTACGGCGGAATCCGGTCGCCGATCCGGACCGCGCCCCACAGCCCCGAGAAGACCAGCAGCGACGCGGCCGCCCGCCGCCGCGCGCCCGCCTCCAGCGAGGCCAGGTCGAGGGCGTCGTACAGCACACCGGTGTACAGCTCCCCGGCCGGCCGGGTCCCGGCGGTACGCAGCTCGGCGTTCTTGCCGACCTCGCCCGCAAGACCCACGCTCAGGCCCAGCACCGTACGGGCCTTCTCCTCGTCCGCCTGGCACAGCTCGACCAGCTCGTCCAGCACCGCCGCCCGCGCCGGGGCGAGCCCTTGCAGCGACAGCGACTCCGGCTTCAGGGACGCCCCGCGCCCCGACGCGGCCTTTCCCTCGGAGGGCGGCAAGAGCACGAGCACGGCGGTTCTCCTTCGTACGTACGACGAGCGCGGACCGGGTCGGCGTACGGGCTCTCCGGGTCCCCGGCAAGGGTACGGCCTGCTGCTACGCGGCCGGAGCCGACCGCTCACCGCCCACCGGCCGCTGCCGTACCGCCTGCCTTAGCCTTTCCGCCCGCCGCTGCCTTCCCGCCCGCCGCAGCCTTTCCGCCCGCCGCAGCCTTTCCGCCCGCCTGTGCCGTCCCGGCCGCATCCGCATCCGCATCCGCCTCCGTCGACCGCTCCCGGCCCAGGGCGGCGACCATCGCCCGGGGATCGTCCGCGTGGAAGCGGAGGGTCCGGGCGCTCCCGCGCCGGCCCAGCGGCCGAACGAACTCCACCGGCTCCGTCAGCTCGACGCTCACCGTCGTCTGGCTCCCCACCGCCAGATCCAGCGTCCCCTCCTCGTCCACCCGGACGAGCCCCCCGTCCGTGAAACGCCGCTCCACCCGGGCGGAGACGATCACGGCGGCCGGCACCCGGAGGTCGAACAGCGCCCCGTACCGCAGTCGCAGCGCCCCGTCCGCCGCCACCACGTGCGGCCGCGTCTCACAGGCCGCGTGCAGAGCGAGGATGATGAGGATCCCGTACACGTCGACCACCAGCACGACCGCGTGGACCAGCGGCCAGGGGATCACGAGGGCCAGCACCACCCTCTCCACGACGGAGACGAGCAGGAACGCCCACATGATCCACGCCTGCGGTCCGGTGTACGGGAACGGCCGGGCGCCCTCCGGGACCCGGTGGCGGCGGCGCAGGAGCCACAGCCCGAGACTGTGCAGCGCCCGCACCTCGTGCACCACCAGCCGCCGCACGGCCACCGGCACCACGGCGCGCACCGCCGCCGCCCCGGCCGCCCGCCGCCCGTCACCGGCCCGCCGCCGGGCGGCGTACAGCGGCCACATGACGTACGCCTCCAGCGCGAGCACACCCAGGACCAACGCCTCGGCCCCGAGCAGGACGGCGCCCGGAATCCGTACCCCGGCCACGAGGCAGACCGCCAGGAACAGTTCGCCGGGCAGCGCCGCCCACACCGCGATCCGGGCCGCCCGCAGCCCCGCCGTTCCCCCCGTGCTCATGCCCCCTCCCGTCCCCGCACCCGCCCGGCCAGCCCCTCCATCACCCGGCGCACCACCTCGCGCTGCGCGGGCGGGTAGTCGTCGAGCAGCACCCGCCCGAACCCGGTGGCGGACGGTTCCCCCGCCGGAAACACGGCCAGCACCTCGTCCGGCACGGCGGCGACCAGCTCGGCCGCCAGCGGTGCGATGCGCGGGTCGTCCACCCGGGCCCCTTCCAACTCGTCCAGCCGCTCGTACAGCCCGAGCACGGCCGGGTCCTCCGCCAGCGGCCGCAACGCGGCGAACACCGCGGCCCCGGCCTCGTCGCCCGCCGCGTCCAGCAGCGCCAGATGCTCGCGGTCCTTCGCGGCGGCCGGTGAACCGGTGGCGGGCGCGTGCTCCAGGAGGGCCGCGAGGGCGGGCGAGAGTGGCCCGTCCGAGGAGGGCGGCGCCGCCAGCAGCGCGGCCAGCACCTGCCGCCGCCCGTGGATCTCCCGTTCCTGCCGCGCCAGATCCGCGTCCAGCTCCCCGAGCACCTCGGCCAGCTCCCGCCCCGCGTCGTCGGCGAGCACGTCCCGCACCTCGTCCAGGGAGAGCCCGATCTCCGTCAGCCGCCGGATCCGGGCCAGCAGCACGGCGTCCCGGACGGTGTACGACCGGTAGCCGTTCGCCTGCCGGGCCGGCTCGGGCAGCAGCCCGATGTGGTGGTAGTGCCGAACGGTCCGCGAGGTGACTCCCACGAGCGCGGCGATCTCTCCGATACGCATGCGGCCAGTAGAAACGTTGACGTCGCGACAAGGTCAAGCGGCGCGTTCTCCCTCGCTCCTTCGTCCACGCCGAGCGGTCCTGTGCCACGATCGGGGGAAGAACTCCCCTCTCACGGACGGCTGGTCCCCCGATGCCCCAGTCTGGCGAGCGACCGAGGAAGGAGCGTGAGATGACTGCCATGGCCCACGAGCCGCTCACGCAGGCAGAAGTCCTTCTGGAGGGCTTCCTGGCCCTGGACACGCCGGAAGGCTTCCGGGCCGAGCTGATCGAGGGGGAGATTGTCGTGACGCCGCCGCCGGACGGGGACCACGAGGACTACATCGGGCTGATCGTCGACCAAGTGGCCAGGCGAGCCCGTACCCGCATGCAGTTTTCCGGAAACAAGGGCCTGAAACTCCGCAGCGGGGGCGGCTGCCCCAAGAACCACGCCATCCCGGACGGTACCTTCGCCCCTCTTGAGCTCCGTCTCTTCCGCGGCGCCGATCCCTGGATGCCCTGCGAGGGCGTCGCCCTGGTCGTCGAGGTCACCTCCACCAAGCCGCAGGCCGACCGCGAGGCCAAGCGCCGCTGCTACGCCCGCGGCGGCATCCCGCTCTATCTGCTCATCGACCGGGACGACAGCTCGGTGACGCTGTTCAGCGACCCGGAGGGCGACGACTACCGCCAGCACCTCACGATCCCGTACGGGAAACCGCTCCCGCTGCCCGAGCCCTTCGCCTTCGAGCTGGAGACCGGCGACTTCGGCTGAACCGCACGGGCGGGGCGGCCGGCCGGTACAGCCCGGTAGGATGGCGATCACGGCAGACGAGTCGGCCGGACGGCCGCGTGGGGATCTCCGGATCCTCCCGAGGAACGTCCGGGCTCCACAGAGCAGGGTGGTGGCTAACGGCCACCCGGGGTGACCCGCGGGACAGTGCCACAGAGAACAGACCGCCCGGGACTTCGGTCGCGGGTAAGGGTGAAACGGTGGTGTAAGAGACCACCAGCGCCTGAGGTGACTCAGGCGGCTAGGTAAACCCCACTCGGAGCAAGGTCAAAAGGGGCCGCCCCAGCGATGGGACGGCTCTGCGTGGACGTTCGAGGGCTGCTCGCCCGAGTTCACGGGTAGACCGCAGGAGGCCGGCAGCAATGCCGGTCCTAGATGGATGGCCGTCTCCCCGGCCGCCGCGAGGCGACCGGGAGACAGAACCCGGCGTACAGGCCGGCTCGTCTGCCGCTCAGGCCCCCGACCCGCGATGCAGCGGTTCAGGGGCCCTCTCGTTGAGCTCCTGCGGCGTCGCCTCTTCCCTCGTCGGATCAGTACTTCGTGTACTTGATCCAGTCGTAGCGGGCGGTCAGCGGAGTGCCGGGATAGGTGAAGCGGCCGAGCCAGCCGTCGACGCCGATCCCCGGCCACAGGTTGGTCATGATGCGCATCGGCCGGGTGGGCAGCGGGCCGCGGGAGCCGTTCTCCTGGTGGACCAGCCTGCCGTCCACGAACCAGTTGATGGTGCCCTGGTTCCACCACTCGATCGCGTAGTCGTGGTATCCGGCGGAGGCGTCGAATCCGAGGTCGATGACGGTCTCGTGGCCGCCGACGCCGTCGGTGAAGTAGTTGGTCTGCATCTGGGTGGTGTTCTTGCCGAGGATCTCGACGTCGATCTCGTCCCAGGGCTGGCCGTCGCTCGGGCCGGTGTAGGTGAAGAACCCGGTCACCACGCCTTCGCGCTTGACCGCCTGGAGCCGTGCTTCGAAGCGGCCGTACGAGTACAGGTCGTTGGTGCGGTACTCGCCGGAGGCGTAGGGCTTGCCCGAGCAGCCGGAGGGGCAGGTCGCGACGTCGAGGTTCTGGCCCATGACGCCGCCGTTGAACCAGGTGTGGTCGGCGCGCCAGCCCACGTTGAACATGTCCCCGTTGGACCAGCCGTCGGACTTGCTCCAGCGGCCGGTGTCATGGAAGTCGAAGTTGTCGGTGAAGCTGCCGCCGACCGCGTACGCGGGGCCGGTCATCGGGGAGAGGAGCAACGCGAGGGCGGCGAGCGGTGCGAGCAGCCAGTGGGGTGTGCGGAACCGACGTGATCTCGTACGGGATGGCATCTCTCGGCCTCCTGGTGCCGTGAAACCCGGGTGGGGGGACAGGCGGGGCGCCCGCCGGTGGCACAGCTGTGCGGGGGAGGGGCGCCTGTGGTGCGGCGTGCGGGGGCAGAACTGGGAGCGCTTCCAGAACGTAGCAGCGGTCTGTTGAGCCGACAAGGGATCGGTACGACGCTCTGTTCTGGAAGCGCTACCGGTCTTCCGCCCCGGGCGTTCGTGGGTGCCGACCGGCGGGCGTGGGCGGTGCCGGTGAGTCTGGCGCCGCCCGCCGACGTCCGTACGTCCGCGCGGGGCCCCAGGGGTGCCGCTCCCGGCGGATGCGCCCGCCCGTCACGTGCTGGAACGCCGCACCAGGCGGGTGGGGAGGATCAGCGGGCTGGATTCACGGCCCGCGATGAGCCCCACGAGCATCCGGGCCATCTCGTGCCCGAGATCCCGGATGGGCTGGTGGACCGTGGTGAGCGCGGGGTCGGTGACCTGCGCGACGGCGAGGTCGTCGAACCCCACCACGGCCACGTCCCCGGGCACGGACCGGCCGGCTTCGCGCAGCGCGCGCAACGCGCCCGCCGCCATGTTGTCGTTGGCCGCGAACACCCCGTCCAGATCCGGATGCGCCTCCAGCAAGCGGGACATGGCGGCGGCGCCGGCCGCCTCGGAGAAGTCCCCCTCCGCGGGCGGACGAGGCGTCAGTCCGGCGAGCGTCATGGCCTCCCGGTAGCCGCGGTGCCGGGATCTGGCCACCTCGGTGTCCAGCGGCCCGCAGATCGTGACCACGCGGGTCCGCCCGCGTGCGAGCAGGTGGTCGGTGGCGTCCCGCGCGCCGCCGACGTTGTCGATGTCCACGTACCAGCGCGGTTCGACATCCACCGGGCGCCCGCCGAAGACGACCGGCAGCGGGCTCTCCTCGGCGAGCCGGGCCAGCGGGTCGTCCTCGTGCGACGCCGTCAGCATCACCCCGTCGACGGCGCGCGAGCGCACGAGCTGCTCGACCCGCCGCCGGCCGCGGGCGGTGGCGGCCACGCACAGCATCATGTTCAGGTCGGCTTCCTCCAGAGCGCCGGCCACCCCCGCGATGACCTGGGCGAAGAACGGGTCCGTCAGAACCTCCGTGTCGTCCCGCGAGATGACCAGCGCGGCCGCACCCGCCTGACGCGTGGCCAGGGCACGCGCCTTCGGGTCGGGGACGTAGCCGAGCTTCCTGACCGCCTTCTCCACGGCTTCGCGCTTGGCCCGGCTGACATGGGGAGCGTGGTTGATCACCCGGGAGGCCACCGACCGCGACACACCGGCCAGCGCGGCCACCTCGTCGAGCGTGGCGTGCCGGTGCGGCAGCTCCTCGGTCATGGACACGGGCCTTCCCTCGCGGCGGGCATGGAAGCCCCCATTGTGACCGGTGGGCGCTGTGGCCGGGCCGCTGATCCGGGGCCCTTCCCCGGCGGATCCGCCGCGTGTTCTGATCACCCGTATGACGGATCATGAGAGCGGCCGACCGCCCGCGACCGCACCCGCAGGCGTACGGCTGCGCCCGGCCGGGCCCGCCGACGCCGAAGCCGTTGCCCGGGTCTTCCTGGAGTCCCGCGCCGCCGCCATGCCGTATCTGCCCCGGGTCCACAGCGACGCGGACACCCTCGCCTGGATCACCCATGTCGTGCTGCCCACCAGTACCGGGGTGTGGGTGGCCGAGCAGGAGGGCGAGGGCGGCGAGGTGCTCGGGTTCGCCGTGCTGGCCGGGGGCGACGAGCTCGACCAGCTCTATCTGCGGCCGGACTCGCTGCGGCGGGGGATCGGTAGCCGGCTGCTGGCCGAGGTGCGCGGCGCGGCCGGGGGCGGGCTCAGCCTGTACGTGTTCCAGCGCAACGCCGCGGCCCGGGCCTTCTACGAGCGGCACGGATTCACCGCCATCGCGTACGACGACGGGGCCCGCAACGAGGAGAACGAGCCGGACGTGCTCTACCGCTGGGTTCCGTGAGCCGCTGAGTCCCGTGAGCCGCTGCCCTCGTGAGCCGCCGGAGCCCGTGAGTCGCTGCCCCCGGCGACTGCGTCAGATGACCGGCGGGCGTCCCAGGCGCGTCATCCGCCACACCGTCGACCAGCGCATCGGGCGCCGCGTGCCGCACGGGGTGCGGACCCCCTCCGCGAAGCCGCCGGCCCAGGCGCGCAGGCCCTTCGGGTCGCGGGTACGGGCGAGGGTGAGGAGCGTCCAGGTGGAGAGGTAGGCCGGGACCAGGGGGAGGGGCAGGTTGCGGCGGGCCAGCCAGACGCGGTTGCGGGCCGTCATCCGGTAGTAGACCGCGTGCCGGGCCGGGGACGTCTTCGGGTGCTGGAGCAGCAGCTCGGGGTCGTACTCCACCTTCCAGCCCGCGTCGAGCGCGCGCCAGGCGAGGTCGGTCTCCTCGTGGGTGAAGAAGAACTCGGCGGGCCACAGGCCGGTCTGCGCCAGCATCTTCATGGAGAACGCGTGGCCGCCGCCGAGGAACGCCGTGACCGGGCCGCCGCGCATCGGGTCGCCCGCCCGCAGCCGGGGCACGTGCCTGCGCTGGGTCTCGCCGTGCTCGTCGGCGATCCGGAAGCCGACGATGCCGAGCCGGTCGTCGGCCGCGAAGTGGTCCCGGACCCGGCGCAGGACGTCCTTGTCGACCAGCAGCCCGTCGTCGTCCAGCTCGACCACCACGTCCACGTCGCCGATCTCGGCGAGCCTGCGCAGCCCCTCGTTCCGGCCACCGGGGCAGCCGAGGTTCTCCGGCAGCTCGATGGTGGTCACCCCGCCGTCGAGATCGTCCAGGCCCGGGACGGAGGTGTAGTCCGGGAGGGCCGTGCCGTTGCCGATGATCACGAGCCGGGTGGGCCGGACGTCCTGCATGGCGACCGACGCCAGCAGCGCCTCGACCGCCTGCGGGCGGTCTCCCATGGTCACGATGGATACGCCGATGCGTGGTGCGGACAAGTTCGGTACTCCTGGGGCTCGGCCGCCGGTCGTCGATGGCTGGTCGGCAGCGGTGCCCGCGATCGTAACGCCTCGCTGTTCAGTTCGCGGTCGCCGCCCGGCCATCTACCGACCCGTCGGTGTTCAGCAACCCGTAGACGACCATGTCGCGCCGCTGGTCGCCCACCTGCTGCCAGCCGCGCAGCAGCCCCTCACGGCGGAAGCCGCTCTTCTCGGCGATCCGGGCGGACGCGTTGTTCCACGGCTCCACACAGAGCTGGAGGCGGGGGATGCCGAGGTCGTGCAGGGCCCACCCGGTCACCGTACGCAGCGCGGCGCTCGCGATGCCCTGGCCGCGCGCGGACGGCACCAGCCAGTAGCCGAGCGAGGCCCGGCCCGCGGGCAGCTCGCGGAGCCAGAGCCCGATCGCGCCGACCGGCCGCCGGTCCCGGGAGCGGACGATGGCGAACGGGTACCCCGCACCGGTGGCCGCGCGCTCCCACTGACGCCGGACGAACGCCTCGGCGGCCGCTTCCGAGTAGGTGGCCGGGACCGTGGTGATGAGCGGGATGTACGGGTCGAGGGAGGCTTCCCGGACCAGGGGGAGGTCGCTCATCTCCCAGGGGCGCAGGACGAAACCGGCTCCGGCGGACAGGCTCGGAACGGTCAGCGGCGCGGGGCCGGGGCCGGGGCCGGGGTCCCGGTCGGCGTCGGCGGCGGGATCGGCACGGGCGCCGGGGGCGCCGGCGGGATCGGTACGGGCGCCGGGGTCGCGGGGCTCGGGGGGGGGGGCGGGGGCGGCTGCCATGGGCGTATTGTCCCGCTGCCGGACCTGTGCCGCTCCCGGAACCGTTCCGCCGCCGGACCTGTGCCGCCCTCGGAACCGTCCCGCCCCCTGCCCGGCACCGCCCCCTGCTCCGTGCCGGGCCCGCTCCATCTCCGGCGCCGCCTCAGCCGTACTCCCGGGTGCGCCCTCAGTGCCCTTCGTGGGCCGCACCCTTCGTGTGCCTCGCCCCGGTCAGGAAACGCCCGGCGAGCAGTGCGCCGAGCAGCACCAGGGCCGCGTTGACGAGGACGGCGGTGGAGACGCCGGACAGCACGGCGTCCGGGCCGGTCGCGGCCCCCGTCCGGGCGGTGACGACCGCGCTCATCACCGGGATGCCGAGGGCGATGCCGACCTGCTGGGTCATCGTCGCCAGCCCGGTGGCCCGCCCCTGCTCCGCGTCCGGCAGTCCCGAGGTGGCCGTCACCATGAAGCCGACGATCATCAGCATGTTGCCCACGCCGCCGACGAAGGTGGCGGCCAGCAGCAGCCAGATCCACGCGCCGGACGTGCCGAGCGCCACCAGCATGAGGGTCGCCCCGGCCTGGACGGTTCCGCCGAGCACGATGGCCCGCCGGTTGCCGAACCGGCCCACCGCCCGTCCGCCGAGCACCCCGCCGACGACCGTGCCGACGCCGAGGACGCCGAAGGCGAGACCGGTGGCCAGCGCGGAGTAGCCGAGGACTTCCTGGAGGTACAGGGTGAGCAGGAACACCAGCGAGGTCTCGGTGGCGAAGGCGATCAGCCCGGCGGTGTTGCCCCAGACGACGCTCCGCCGCTTCAGGATGTGCACCGGGACGAGCGGGGCGGCGGCCCGCCGCTCGATGGAGACGAACGCGGCGAGCAGCGCGGCGCCGGCGGCGAGGGCGGCCAGGGTGACGGGCGCGGTCCAGCCGGTCTCGACGGCCTGGCTGAGCCCGAGGACGAGGAGCAGGAGCCCGCCGGTGACGGTGACCGCGCCCGGGACGTCCAGCCGGGGGCGCTTCTCCGGCCGGGAGTCGGTGATCGCGGACGGGGCCAGCGCCACCACCAGGGCCGCGACCGGTACGTTGACGAAGAAGGCCCAGCGCCAGGAGAGCAGGTCCGTCAGGAGGCCGCCGAGGATCGCCCCGGCGGTGAACCCGGCCGACATCAGGGCCCCGTTGAGCCCGAGCGCGCGTTCCCGCAGCGGCCCCTCGCGGAACGCGGTGGTCAGCAGCGCGAGCCCGGCGGGGGTGACGGCGGCGGTGGCCAGTCCTTGCAGCACGCGGGCGGTGAGGAGTACCTCGGGCGAGGTGGCGAGGCCGCCGAGGGCGGAGGAGAGGCCGAGGACGGCCATGCCGCCGACGAACAGGTTCTTGCGGCCGACCAGATCGGCGACGCGGCCGAAGAGGAGCGTGAACCCCGCCGCGGCGAGCGCGAAGGACGTGGCGATCCACTGGAGGTGGGCCAGGGAGAAGCCGAGCCCTTCCCCGACCACGGGCAGGGCCACGTTCAGGATCGAGAAGTCCACCGCGATCATGAATTGGGAGCCGAGCAGCAGCGTCAGCACGAGCTTCTGGCGGCCGGTCATCCGGGGGCCGGCGGTGCGCGGGGCGGTCTTCGCCCCTCCGGCCGGTGCGGATGCGGATGTGGTTGCCGGTGCGGCACCGGGAGTGGTGCTGGATGAGGGCATGGCGAGTACGCCTTCCTGACAGGGGAGCCCTAAACGGTTCTACGGTTCCGTTAGGGTGGGCTCACCGTAACAGGGGGAGTGGCTTTAATGGAACTGGAGACCCGTTATGACGTCAGTATCTGATTCCGACGGCCCCGGGAGTGGTTCCGGCGGCCTCGGCGGCGACGGCTCGGACGGGTCGGAGCCCGGCACGGTGCGCCCCGGCGGCCGGACCGCCCGGGTGCGGGAGGCTGTGCTGCGCGCGGCCGGGGACGCGCTGGCCGAGCACGGCTTCGACGGGCTCGACCTGACCGACGTCGCCCGGCGCGCCGAGGTCGGCAAGACGACCGTCTACCGGCGCTGGTCCCACCCCGCCGGGCTGGTGGCCGATCTGCTCTCGGACATGGCCGAGCAGTCGGTGCCGCGCGCCGACACCGGATCGGTCGCCGAGGATCTGCGGGCCAACGCCCGCCTGGTGGTGAGCACCCTCACCGACGCCCGGCAGGGGGCCGTCTTCGCGGCCGTGATCGCGGCCGCCACGTGCGACCTGCGGACCGCCGAGGCCCTGCACCGCTTCTACGCGGTGCGGATCGGGGAGTGGTCGGGCTGCGTCGAGGCGGCGGTCGAACGCGGCGAACTGCCCGCGGGCACGGACCCCGGCGAGGTCGTCGCGGCGGTGTCGGCGCCCCTCTACTACCGGCTGCTCGCCAGCGGCGCCCCGCTGGACGAGGCGGCGGCGGACCGCGCCGCGGAGGCCGCCGTTGCCGCCGCCCGGGCCGGAGTGTTCGTGCGCTGAGGGCGCTGAGGGCGCTGAGTGCGCCGAGGGTGCTGAGGGCGCCGAGGGTGCTGAGCGGGCTGAGGGTGCTGAGCGGACTGGGGGCGCATGGGGCGTCGAGGAGGCTGGGAGGGCTGCGGGGGCGTCGGGCGGAAGCTCCGCGCCGTACGGGGCTCGATGTGCGGCAGGGCCGAGGGTCTCGCCCGCCGTGGAGGGCGCCCGCGGCGGCGGGTGTCGCCGGGGGTGACCGGCTTCGCGGCCTCCGGCGGGGCGTCGATAAAGTGCTGGAATGATATTCGGTAGAGCCGGGTTCGGGGGTGCCGTCGCCGACTTCGAGTCCGCGGTGACGGCGCAGGACGCCAAGCGGTCGCGCAAGGCGTTCGGCCGGCTTCAGGAGACCTTCGGCCAGGCCCGGGAGCCGGAGCTGCTGGACGGCGGGCCGCGGCTCGCCGCCGTACTGGAGCAGGTGCCGCCCGGTCCGCGTGCCGTCGTCGCCGTCCTCGTCGGGGCCTGTGTCGAACGCGGCGCCGACGCCGAGCGCTGCGCCCCGGCCGTGCTGGCCGGCCTCCGGTGGGCCCTGGAGCAGGCCGCCGCCTTCGCCGAGGCGTGGGCCGCGACCGGCGGCGGGCCCTTCCCCGCACCGGACGACGGGGAGCCGGGCGCGGAGGCCGTCGAGCGGGCCGGGCTCGACCCGGCGCTCGGCTGGTGGACGCTCCGCGCGTGGGAGTCGGCGGCCGTCGCCCTGCTGAACGACCGGGCGGTCCGCGCCGGGGCCGACGACCGGAGTGGGCTGCTGCGGCTGCTCACCGCCGTGACGGAGACGTCCGGCCAGGAGTTCACCTCCCTCGCGTACGCCCTCCGGGTGCTGGACGACGAACCCCTCGTCGCCCTTCACCGGACGAGCCGTACGGGCTACGTCCTGCGGCTCTCCGGCATCGGGGACAACTTCCAACTGCACACCCTGCTCGCCGACACGCTCATCGGCGGCGGCCATGTGGCGGGCCGCGCGCCGTCGCCGCAGGAGGCAGCCGTCTGCCGGGAGACCCCGGGGCAGGTGATGGCCGAAGGCTCCTTCGACCTGGTGGCCCCGGGCGGCGAACCGGTCTGGAACGAGGGCGCGCCCGCCGACATCCCGGTCGTGGACGGCGTCCGGCTGCTGGTCCTGGACGAACCGTCCTACCGGCGGTCCTGGGCCGCGGGGCGGTTCTTCCCCGGCATGCGAGGCGACCTCCTGCTGGAGCGCACCCTCGACCCGGAGGAGACGGAGCGCTGGTACGGCCGTGTCTCCCCGCCCGCCGCCCCGGTCGGGGAGTCCGCCGGAGCCGAGGGCCTCACCGGCTGACTCCCCGGTCCGTCACCGGCAGGCTCAGACGGTCTGAAACCGGCCGGCCCAGGCGGTCCGTATCCGGCCGACTCCGCTGGTACGTTCCCCGGCCGATCAGCGATCAGCCGATCCGGGTTCCCGTCCCGCTGACCCGGACGCGGGGGTCTCCCGCGCGCAGCTCCACGGTGAGTGTGCCCGGACGTCCCATGTTCGCCCCCTGGTGCAGCGTCAGCACGGACGCTTCCGGAACGATCCCCAGCTCCCGTGCGTACGCGCCGAAAGCGGCCGCCGCGGCACCCGTCGCCGGGTCCTCGACGACCCCGCCCACCGGGAACGGATCGCGGACGTGGAAGACCTCGGGGCCCTCACGCCAGACCAGTTGCAGCGTGGTCAGCTCCAGCCGGTGCATCAGCGCTTCGAGCCGGGCGAAGTCGTACGCCAGCTCCGCGAGCCGCTCCCGCGTCGCGGCGGCGAGCACCAGGTGCCGGGCCCCCGCGTAGGCGATCCGGGGCGGCAGCTCCGGGTCGAGGTCGGCGGCCGGCCAGTCCAGGGCCGCCAGCGCCTCGGCCAGGTCCGCATCGGCCACCTCCTCGATGCGCGGGGCCACGCTGGTGAGGGTGGCGCGGAGTTCACCGCCCTCCCGTACGACGGTGACCGGCACCGGCCCCGCCGCCGTGGCGAACTCCAGCTCGCCCGGGCCGTCCCGCTCCGCCAGGGCCAGCGCGGTGGCCACCGTGGCGTGGCCGCAGAAGGGGACCTCGGCCTTCGGGCTGAAGTAGCGGATCGTGTACGCGCCTTCGCCGGTCCGCTCCGTCAGGAACGCCGACTCGCTGTAGCCCAGCTCCGCCGCGACGGCGAGCATGCGCTCCTCGTCCAGCCCGCCGGCGTCCAGGACGACGCCGGCGGGGTTCCCGCCCGCGGGGTCGGCGGAGAAGGCGGTGTAGCGCAGGACCTCGGGCCCGGAATCAGCAGTCATGCAGCTCACCAACCGCCCTGCCGCGCCCGTCATTCCCGGCCGTCCGCACTCCGTGCCGCGCGCGGTGCGCCCGGGACGCGAGCCGTGCGTGGCATGCCCGGGACGCGAGCCGTGCGCGGGACGCGTCTCGGGCGACCGGTCGGTCAGTGGCAGTTCTTGACGCCCTTGTTGGCCTTGGTGGACTTGCCCCACGAGCAGGAGTCCTGGAGCTTCCCGTTCGGCTTGATCAGCCGGGCCTTGTCGCCGGTGTTGTTCCAGACGTACGAGCCCCGGTTCCAGTGCACGGTGCCCGAAACGTTTTTGCCCTTGCCGGTGCGCAGCTTGACCGTCTTGCCGGCGCCGATCGTGTAGCTGCCGAAGGTGTAGGTGTAGCCGGTGTTGTCCTTCACCTTGTAGCCCTTGAGCTGGACCTTCTTCTTGCCGTTGTTGTGGATGTTCACCCACTCGGCGTTCAGCGAGTTCTTCGACCGGTCGTCCTTGCCGGGTCCGTCGTACTGGATGGTGCCGAAGTGCAGTCCGCCCTGGTGGGCGGCTGCCGTGGCCGGGACTGCCGTGGCGAGGAGCGAGCCGGCCAGGGCGGTGGCGGCGACCAGGGCGAGCGGCGCGGCCGTGCGTATGCGCATGCGGTGTTCCTTCTGTGTCGTTCTGGTGAAGGTGTAACAGGATGCGATCATACGGACAGCACGCGCTTGCTCGGCCACAGTTGAAGGAACCCGCAAATTCGGCCATGGACGGGCCAGTTCGGGCGCACTTTGATCATGTGTGATCACGCGCGGTCGGATTCGGGCGGCCGGCCACCCACCTCAGCCACGACCCGCCCCAGCCGCCGCCCGCCCAGGCTTCAGCCCCCCGTCTCCGCGCCCGCCCGCCTCCGCGCCCCCCGCTCAGCCGCGCCCCACGTACGGCATGGTCGTCGCCATCACCGTCGCGAACTGGACGTTGGCCTCCAGCGGCAGCTCCGCCATGTGCACCACGGTCCGCGCCACGTCCGCCGCCGCCATCACCGGCTCCACCGCCAACTCCCCGTTGGCCTGGAGGATTCCGCTCCGCATCCGCTCCGTCATCTCCGTGGCCGCGTTGCCGATGTCGATCTGGCCGCAGGCGATCCGGTACGGGCGGCCGTCCAGCGACAGCGACTTCGTCAGCCCGGTGACCGCGTGCTTGGTCGCGGTGTACGCGATCGAGTGCGGCCGGGGCGCGTGGGCGGAGATCGAGCCGTTGTTGATGATGCGCCCGCCCTGCGGGTCCTGCTCCTTCATCTGCCGGTACGCCGCCTGCGCGCACAGGAAGGCGCCCGTCAGGTTCACGTCCACCACCGCCCGCCAGTCCGCCGCGGCGAGGTCCTCCAGCGGCACGCCGCCGGGGCCGAACGTGCCCGCGTTGTTGAACAGCAGGTCCAGTCGGCCGAACCGCTCCCGTACGGCGGCGAAGAGCGCGTCCACCTCGTCGGCGTCCGTCACGTCCGTGGTGACGCACAGCGCCTCGGTGTCCCCGGCCCCGGCCGCCGTCTCCGCCAGCGGTTCCGCCCGCCGGCCCGCGAGCGCGAGCGACCAGCCGGCCCCCGCCAGGGCGAGGGCGACGGCCCGCCCGATCCCCGATCCCGCGCCCGTGACGACCGCGACCTTCCGGCCCGCCCCGTCGACCCGCTCGTTCCGCCCCGCCCGTTCGGCCTGTTCCGTCTGCTCGTTGTTCATGGCCCGGCAGCGTACGGGACAGGTCGGCGCATCGGGCACGCGGTGCTCATCGACCCGCCATGCGGATGTTGTGCACGCGACAACGGTGCGTCGTCGCGCGCGGTTGCCATGAATCCCGACAGCATCCGGGTTGAGGAGGGGCATATGACAGCCGCACAGACCATCATGACGCCCGATCAGGACGCGCGGGCCGCCGAACTCCGCGCCGCCGCACGGCTGCTCGAACCCGGCGTGGGGCGCAGACGCTTCCTGACCGCGACGGGGGCCGCCGCCGCGCTCGCCTTCGCCGTGAACCTGCCCGCCGCCGGTACGGCGAGCGCCGCCGAACTCGACGCCCGGCGGATCACCGAGAACCCGTTCACCCTCGGCGTCGCCTCCGGCGACCCGCACCCGTCGTCGGTCCTGATCTGGACCCGGCTCGCGCCCCGGCCGTACGAGCCGGGCGGCGGGCTGCCGCGCGGCCGGGTCGAGGTGCGCTGGGAAGTGGCCCGCGACGAGCGCTTCCGCCGGATCGAGCGGCGCGGATCGGCCACCGCCCACGCCGAGTTCGCCCACAGCGTCCGTGCCGAGGTCAAGGGCCTCGGCTCCGGCCGGGTCTACTACTACCGCTTCCGCGCCGGCAGCTGGACCAGCCCGGTCGGCCGCACCCGCACCGCCCCGGCCGCCGGAGCCCGCCCCGGCTCCCTGGCCCTGGCCGCCGTCTCCTGCCAGGCGTACCACGACGGCTACTTCACCGCCTACCGCCACCTGGCCGCCGAGGACGTCGACGCCGTCTTCCACCTCGGCGACTACCTCTACGAGTACGCGGTCAACGCCACCGGCGGCGCCCGCAACTACACCGACCGACGGCTCCCCGCGCACTTCAACCGGGAGACCGTCACGCTGGAGGACTACCGGCTGCGGTACGCCCTCTACAAGTCCGACCCGGACCTGAGCGCCGCCCACGCCGCCCACCCCTTCATCGTCACCTGGGACGACCACGAGACCGAGAACAACTACGCGGGCGGCACCCCCGAGAACGACGTACCGCCCGAGGAGTTCCTGCTCCGCCGGGCCGCCGCGTACCGCGCGTACTGGGAGAACCAGCCGCTGCGCACCCCGCAGCGCCCCACCGGGCCCGACATGCGGCTCTACCGCCGCCTGACCTTCGGCCGGCTCGCCCAGTTCGACATCCTCGACACCCGCCAGTACCGGAGCGACCAGGCGTACGGCGACGGCTGGCGCACCCCCGGGCCCGAGTCCGAGGACCCGTCGCGCACCATGACCGGGGCCGCCCAGGAGCGTTGGCTGATCGACGGATGGCGGGCCTCGAACGCCACCTGGAACGTCGTCCCGCAACAGGTCACCTTCGCCCAGCGGCGCGACGTGCCCACCGACGCGTTCAAGCTCTCCATGGACTCCTGGGACGGCTACCCCGCCTCCCGGCAGCGGGTGCTCGCCGGGGCCGAGTCCGCCGGGGTGGAGAACCTCATGGTCCTCACCGGCGACGTCCACGTCTCCTACGCCTTCGACCTCAAGAAGGACTTCGACGACCCCGCCTCGCGCACGATCGGCACGGAGATCGTCACCACCTCCATCGCCAGCGGCAAGGACGGCTCCGAGCGGCCCGCCAACTGGGAGAACCAGACCCGCGCCAACCCGCACCTCAAGCACTACAACGGGCGGCGCGGCTACGCGCTGGTCACCCTCGGGGCGAAGGAGGCCCGCGCCGACTTCCGTACGGTCGCGGCCGTCACGACCCCCGGCGCGCCCGTCACCACCGCCGCCTCGTTCACCACCGAGGCCGGGAACCCGGGGCTCACGCCCGCGTAGCCGCCGCGTACGTCAGGCGTCCGCCGGATAGCGGACGCCGATGCGGTCCCGTACCGCGTCGAGCGTCCGCATCACCGCCAGCGAACCCTCCAACGGGACGAGCGGGGACTCCCGCTCGCCCGCCCGCACCGCGCGCGCCACCTCGACGGCCTCGTACTGCATGCCGGACAGCCCCCGCGGCCCCGGCCCCGAGGTGATCGTCTCCGGTTCCTCGCCCGCCCGCCGCAGGACGAAGTGGTCCGGGTGGAAGAAGTCGCGCGGTACGTCGATCCGCCCGGCGGTCCCGATCACGGTGGCCGCCGTCGGATGGTGGCCGACGATCGAACAGGACAGCAGCGCCGACGCACCGGAGTCCCAGCCGAGCAGCATCCCCGTGTTCAGGTCCACCCCCTCGGGGGAGAGGAGCGCCTCGGCCTGGACCCGGTCCGGCTCGCCCAGCAGCAGGTGCGCGAACGACACCGGGTACACCCCGAGGTCCAGCAGCGCCCCGCCGCCCAGCTCCGGATCGCGCAGCCGGTGGCCGGGGGCGAAGTCGCCCGCGAAGCCGAAGTCCGCCTGGACGGTCCGGACCTCGCCGATCGCCCCGTCCCGGACCAGCTCGGTCAGCCGCCGGACCACCGGGTCGATGTAGGTCCACATGGCCTCCATCAGGAACAGGCCCCGCTCCCGGGCCAGCGCCACCAGCTCCTGTGCCTCCCGGCTGTTGAGCGTGAACGCCTTCTCGCACAGCACGTGCTTCCCGGCCCGCAGGGCGAGCGAGGCGGCCGCGTGGTGCGCCGAGTGCGGGGTGGCGACGTACACCACGTCCACCGCGTCGTCGGCGACCAGCTCCGCCCAGCTCCCGTACGCCCGCTCGACCCCGTGCCGCTCCGCGAAGGCCCGCGCCGACGCCTCCGTGCGCGAGGCCACCGCCACCACCTCGGCGTCCGGGAGCCGCTGGACGTCCGCCGTGAACGTCGCGGCTATGCCGCCCGTCGCCAGTACGCCCCAGCGCACCGTGTCACCCGTGCCCGCGCCACCCGCGCCCGCCGCCCCAGCCATGTCCGCCACCCCAGCCCGCCCGAAAAAGGTATCGACCACTCCGGTCGAGCTGAGAGCATAGATGCGGATTCAACGATGTGGAGATGAGAATGCCGGAGAGCGGCGGCAGCCGGGCCCAGCGAGCAGACGTACCCGGAGACATACCCCCCTCCGGGAACCGTCCCGGAACCGACGGGGCGCCCGTCGTCCCGCACGGCGACGCGGGGGCGCTCGCCGTCGACCCGGCGGCCCCGCAGGCCACGGCCCCGGCCGGGCTGCCCGGCCCGGCGCTCGCGGGCGCGGCGGCGAAGGCCACCCGCCGCACCGGGCTCCTGGTCACCCTGGTCCTCGGCGGACTCACCGCCCTGCCGCCGCTCTCCATGGACATGTACCTCCCGGCGCTCCCGGCGGTCACCGACTCGCTGAGCGCCCCCGCCGCCACCATCCAGCTCACGCTGACCGCGTGCCTGGCCGGCATGGCGCTCGGCCAGCTCGTCGTCGGGCCGATGAGCGACCGCTGGGGCCGGCGCACCCCGCTGCTGCTCGGCATGGTCGTCTACGTCCTCGCCACCGCGATCTGCGCCCTGGCCCCCACCGCCGGACTCCTCATCGGCTTCCGCCTCCTCCAGGGGCTGGCGGGCGCGGCCGGCATCGTGATCGCGCGGGCGGTGGTGCGCGACCTCTACGACGGCGTGGAGATGGCCCGGTTCTTCTCCACCCTGATGCTGATCTCCGGCGTGGCCCCGATCGTCGCCCCGCTGATCGGCGGGCAGGTCCTGCGGATCACCGACTGGCGGGGCATCTTCGTCGTGCTGACCGCCGTCGGCATCGTGCTCACCCTCGTCGTGTGGAAGTGGCTGCACGAGACGCTGCCGCCCGCCGACCGCCACACCGGCGGGGTCTCCGACGCCCTGCGGACCATGCGCGGGCTGCTCGCCGACCGGGTCTTCACCGGCTACATGGTCGCGGGCGGTCTCGCCTTCGCCGTCCTGTTCGCGTACATCTCCGCCTCCCCGTTCGTCGTCCAGGAGATCTACGGGGCCTCGCCGCAGACGTTCAGCCTGCTCTTCGGGCTCAACTCGATCGGCCTGATCATCGTGGGGCAGATCAACGGCAAGCTCCTCGTCGGCCGGATCAGCCTCGACAAGGTGCTCGGCTTCGGCCTCGCCGTGATCGTGCTGGCCGCCGTCGCCCTGCTGCTCATGACCCTCGGCGTCTTCGGCGAGGTCGGGCTCTTCCCGGTCGCGGCCGGCCTCTTCGTGCTGATGTCGGCGATGGGCCTCGCGATGCCGAACACCAACGCCCAGGCGCTGATGCGAACCAAGCACGCGGCGGGCTCCGCCTCCGCGCTGCTCGGCACCTCCTCGTTCCTCATCGGGGCCGTCGCCTCGCCACTGGTCGGGATCGCGGGGGAGGACACGGCCGTCCCGATGGCCGTGGTCCAGGTGGTCTGCGCGCTGGCGGCGGTGGGCTGCTTCCTGTTCCTGTGCCGCCCCTGGCAGCGCGCGGGCAGGGAGGCGGGCGCCCTCTGACGGAGGGCCCCCGGGCAGACGGCCGGTGGATCGCCTACGGGGCGGCGGATCGCTCACGGGCCGACGGAGTGCCTTCGGCCCGATGGATCGTCCCCGGCTCGACGGAGTGTCCGGTCGGCGGAACGCCCCCGGGCGGCCCCGGTACCGGCGGTCAGCCCGTGCGCGGGTAGCCGATCAGGCGGTCCCGGTCCTGCCGGTCGGTCCAGCGGAACACCCCGACCCCGGTCGTCTCCGTGTCCGGCAGCCGCACGTCGCGCGACAGCCGCTCGGTGCTCCAGGTCGCGAAGTCCATCGTGACCGGGATGCCGCCGCCGGACAGCGCCTCCGACGCGTCGCGCGCGTTCTCGGCCCCGTACGCGATGCCGTCGTCCGTCACCGTGGCCAGCGACAGATGCGCGGCCCCGTCCTCGTCCTCGAAGCAGCGGCCCTGCTTGGCCTCCAGGTCGAAGGCGAGGTTCCCGGCGACCAGATACGCGCCCGAGGGGGAGAGGACGGCCTGCGGATAGCGGCCCGGCTGTATGGCCGGCCGGTGGCACTCCACCGAGGCCAGCACCTCGCCGGTCGCCGCGTCGTGCACCGCCCACAGCTCGTGGGTCGCCGCCCGCTTGGTCTTCTTCGCGGGCGACCACTTCGCCAGCACCTGGCCCGGGGCCGTCGACGTCACCACCCCGCTGCCCCTGTCGGTCCCCTTGGGCGCCACGTTCCGGCTGAACCAGCCGCCGCGCACCCAGAACTCCCGCGCCCCGCCCACGAGCAGCCCCTCGACGGTCTGCCCGTGCACCTCGGTGAGCTGCTTGCAGGCGGTGCACCCCTTGGGGTACTTCAGCTTGTCCGCGGCCAGTTCGGACACCTCGCCCGTGACCGGGTCCACCAGGGTGCTGTTGGCCTTCGCGTCGCTGATCACGATGTCGGGGCCGTCGGTGTGGACGTCCGGGGCGCCGGACCACGGCACCTCGACGCGCTGCCGGTTGCCGTTCGTCACGTCGTACAGGTCGAGCGCGATGAAGGTGCTCGACGGCGACAGACCGTCGCCTACCTTCCCGTACGACCAGGTCAGAAAGTACTGCCGGTCGCCCTTGGTCACCGTGGCCAGCTTGGGGTAGTGCAGCGGGTCGGGCTGCTGCCACGGCTTGCCGCGCCAGCCCAGTTCGCCGGTGGCGGCCTCGACGGTGCGCAGCCGGTAGCGGTTGCCCTCGGACCGCTCCAGGTAGGCCAGCAGGCCCGTGGCGTGGGAGACGGCCACGTCGGGGGAGGTGCCGATGATCTCCCAGCCCCGGCCCGTCGCGTACTGGGGCGGGACGGTCAGCCGGGTCACCGGCCCGGCGCTCGGCATCGCCGGCTCCGCCGTCCCCTTCGCCGCGCCCTTCCCGTCGCCTCGGTCCGGGTCGCCGCCGCAGGTGGCCAGCAGCAGGAGCAGGGCGAGAAATACCACACCGCCCACCAGCGTCAGCCGCACGATCTTCTGCCTCATGGCTCCCCTGCTGGACCATCGTGACCCGGTGCTCTCCACGCGCGGGCCAGCGTAGCAACAGCCCGGTGGCGGCGTGGAGTTCGCCGGATTCCCGTTCCGTGCCGGTCAGGTGGGACCGTGGCGGCGGCTCGGCGGCCGGGGACACGCCCCCGCCACCTCGCCCTCGCGCCGGTCCGGCCCCGGGGTGACGGAATGCGGGCCGCGGGCCGGCGCCGCCTACAATTCGCCGGTGAACGCCACCCTCCCCACCGCCCAGTCCCTGCGCGCGGCGCTGGCCGGACTGCTCGACGGTCTGCCGCCCAAGCAGGCCACGCAGGCCGTCGACCGGCTGATCGCCAGCTACCGGGGGGAGACCCCGACCGACGCCCCGATCCTGCGGGACCGCTCCGACGTCGTCGCGTACGCCGCCTACCGGATGCCCGCCACCTTCGAAGCCGTACGGTCCGCCCTCGACGCCCTCGTCGAGGCAGCGCCCGACTGGACGCCCGCCACCCACACCGACGTCGGGGGCGGCACGGGCGCGGCGAGCTGGGCGGTCGCCGGGGCCTGGGAGGGCCCGGCCACCACCGTCCTGGACTGGGCCGAACCGGCCCTCGCCCTCGGCCGGGAACTGGCCCGGGCGTCCGGGTCCCCCGGACTGCGCGACGCGCGCTGGGAGCGGGCCCGGATCGGCGCGGCCCTGGAACTGGCCCAGGCCGACCTGGTCACCGTCAGCTACGTCCTCAAGGAGCTGACCGCCGCCGCCAGGACCGAACTGGTCGACGCGGTCGCGGCCGCCGGGCAGGCCGTGGTGATCGTGGAACCCGGCACCCCGGACGGGTACGCCCGGATCATCGAGGCCCGCGACCGGCTGATCGCCGCCGGACTGCGGATCGCGGCCCCCTGCCCGCACAGCGCCGCCTGCCCCATCGAGCCCGGGGCCGACTGGTGCCACTTCTCGGCCCGGGTCAGCCGCTCCTCGCTGCACCGGCAGGTCAAGGGCGGCTCGCTCAGCCACGAGGACGAGAAGTTCAGCTACGTCGTCGCCACCCGCTTCCCCGCCGCCCCCGCGCCCGCCCGGATCACCCGCAGGCCGCAGATCCGCAAGGGCCAGGTGCTCCTGGAGCTGTGCACCCGGGAGGAGGGACTGGCCCGCACCACGGTCACCAAGCGCCACGGCGAGCAGTACCGGGCGGCCAGGAACGTCGCCTGGGGCGACCCCTGGCCGCCGGACATCCCTTAGCCGCGCAGCTCCTGCGTACAGCACTTCACGCTGCCGCCGCCCTTGAGCAGCTCGCCCAGATCCATCGGGACCGGCTCGAAGCCCCGGTCCCGCAGCGGGCCGAGCAGCCCCGTCGCCCCCTGCGGCAGCAGCACGTGCCGGCCGTCGCTGACCGAGTTCAGGCCGAACGCCGCCGCGTCCGCCTCCCGGGCGAGCAGCGCGTCCGGGAACAGCCGGCGCAGCACCGCCCGGCTGCCGGCGGAGAACGCGTCCGGGTAGTACATGATCTCGTCGGCCGCCGCGTCCAGCACGCACAGCGCGGTGTCCAGGTGGTAGTAGCGCGGGTCCACCAGATCGAGGCCGACGACCGGCACGCCGAAGAACTCCTGGGCCTCCGCGTGCGAGAGCGGACTCGACCGGAAGCCGCGCCCGGCCAGCAGGTACGAGGAGGTGACGGCGAAGTCGCCCTCGCCCTCGTTGACGTGCTCCGGTTCATGGATCTCGGTGAAGCCGTTGTCCCGGAACCAGTCCCGGTGCGCCCCGGCCTCCGCGTACCGCTCCCGGTACGCGAACAGCGCGCCGAGCACCCGGCCGCCGATCACCGTGGCCCCGTTGGCGGCGAAGACCATGTCGGGCAGGTCGGGGCGGGGGTCGAGCAGTTCGACGGTGTGGCCGAGCGCGCGGTAGCGGTCGCGCAGGTCCTCCCACTGGGTCCGGGCCAGCGGCAGGTCCACGGGTTTGGACGGGTCCATCCACGGGTTGATGGAGTAGGTGACCCGGAAGTGCGCCGGGGCGCACATCAGGTAGCGACGAGGGGTGGCGTCACGGTTCAACTCGGGCTCCTCGCGATCGGCGGCGGTGGCCGCGGAACGGTGGGATGCGCACGGTCTGTGCGTGAGCCCATGGTGAGCCCTGCGCGCCGGATCCGCAGTGAACCGATCAGGTGGTTTACCGGCGGTGCCACATGTGCTGCGACGGCCGCGAGAGGCGCGGACGGACCGGACACCACGGATACGTAAGACGATACGTCTCGGCTCGCCCGGCGCTACTCTGGGCGCATGGCAACCACCAAAGCACCCGACGCCGGCCGCCGCAGCGACCGCTCCCGCCGCGCCATCCACGACGCCGCCCTCGCCCTCGTCACGGAGCAGGGATACCGGCGCACGACGATCGAGGGTATCGCCGCCCGCGCCGGGGTGGGCAAGCAGACCATCTACCGCTGGTGGCCCTCGAAGGCCGCCGTGCTGATGGACGCCTTCCTGGACCTGGCGGGCCGCACCGCCGAGGACGCCGGCGGCGCCCCGCAGCCGGACGGCGCCGCCTCCTCCGGCGGGAGCGCGCCCGGCTTCCCCGACACCGGGGACCTGGCCGCCGACCTCAAGACCGTCCTGCGGGCCACCGTCGACGAGCTGAACAACCCCGTCCTGGAGGCCGTCACCCGCGCGCTCACCGCCGAGGGCATCGTGGACGCGAAGCTCGGCGCCGAGTTCGTCCAGCAGCTCCTCGACCCGCAGCTCGCGCTGTACGTCACCCGGCTGCGGGCCGCCCAGGAGGCCGGGCACGTACGCGCCGAGGTGGACCCCCGGATCGCCCTGGAGCTGCTGATCGGCCCGCTGATGCACCGCTGGCTGCTCCGCACCCTGCCGCTCACCCACGCCTACGCCGACGAGGTCGTCGACTGCGCGATCGGTGGGCTCACCCCCCGCGCATGATCACCTACGGGGTCGTCTTATCCGGTATGTGGCGACATCGGACGTGATGGTGCTCACTCGGTGCAGTGGTACACGGCCCCGCTGGTGAACTCTGGCCACCCGAACCGCAGGATGGTGCGACCATGGATGGGCAACGCTGAGGTGAACTGCTGAGGTGAGGGGATAGATGGGCGCCGATTCCGGCCGTTTCCGCGGCACAGAGAGCAGGATCTCCCAGTGGCTGCGGCGACGCCCCAAACCGTCGGGGACCGAGCCCGACGAGACGGCCAGACTGGCACTGCTCCTGGCGGTCGCCGACGCGGGCATGCCCATCGCCCCCGCCGCCCACCCCGTCGGATACCGATGTTCGTGCGAGCGCATCGGCTGCCCCACCCCCGCCCGGCACCCCGTCTCCTTCGCCTGGCAGACGCAGTCGACGACCGACCGCGCCCAGATCGAGCGCTGGGCGGCGGGCCAGCCGCAAGCCAACTTCATCACCGCGACCGGCATGATCCACGACGTGCTGGACGTGCCGCTCACCGCGGGCCGGGAGGCCCTGGAGCGCCTTCTCGACGCCGGCGTCCACGTCGGCCCGGTCGCGCAGTCCGGCGAGGACCGGATGCTCTTCTTCACCGCCACCCGCGGCACCCCCGAGGACGAGGACGAGTGGTGGCCGTGCGAGCTGGACTGCCATCCGGAGACGATGGACGCCCATCCGGGCCTGCGCTGGCACTGCCGGGGCAGCTACGTCCTCCTGCCGCCCGCCCGGCTCCCCGGTGAGCTGGACGTGCGCTGGGAGCGCGGTCCCGAGCACGAGCTGCCCGACCCGCTGACCCTGCTGGAGACGCTCACCGACGCCTGCGCGCGGTACGCGGGCAGCGCCGAGCAGAGCGAACTGGACCACGACGCGGTGGCCTGGCCGCTGAGCCGGTAGGCCGTTGACACGTGCGGGCCGTTGACACGTGCGTCGTACGTGGACGGCCGCCGTACGCCGTACGACAGGAGTGCGCGCACGGGCCGCCCCGCACCGGAACGAACGCGTACGGGAATGAGCGCGTACGGTCGCGTTTCGGGAACGCGCGTGTACGGAAGCGGGCCCGCACGGGAACGGTCATCGGAGCGCCGCCGTACGTACACGGGGGGGGCGGCCGCCCCCCCGTGACCGGGTGAGCGCCCGCCGCGCCTACGCGCCCTTCGCCGCGACCAGCCCCGGCAGCCGGTTCAGTATCCGCACCTTGCCGCCCGCGCCCGTGTCCGAGCCGGAACCGGCCCCCTCGGCGCGCGGCGGCACCTGCGCCACCTGGCCGGAGACGCGTTCCTTGGTGAGGCTGCTCTTCACCTCGCCCGACAGCAGCGCCTTCGTGTCCGCGCTCACCTCGGGCCGCAGCCCCTCCGCCGCGGTCTGCCGCTCGAAGTGCTTGCTGCTGAAGAAGACCAGCGCCCCGCCGCCCTCGGTGCGCAGGCCGAGCGGGGCGAACGCCCCGTCCGTCAGCGGCTGGTCGACGTACTGGAAGGAGAACCCCGCCCGCTCGGTGGTACGACGCGTCTCACGCCACCCCGTGGTCGATGACGAGGGGGCGAACACGTCCGGCGAGCCGTCCTGGAGGAAACCGGCGTACGACGTGCTCAGCTCCGCCGGGGCCACGGCCAGCGACTCGTCCCGCGGTTTCACGGGGGTGGCGAACCCGTCCCCGTCCACGGTGAACTCCGGTACCTGCGACGGCGGGACGACCGCGAGGTAGGCGGCCTTCCACGGTGCGTCGGGGCCCGACCGCACGAAGACCACCAGCCAGCGGGTGTCCAGCTTGCCGCCGTCCTCGTCCCGGTTGGAGTCGGTGTTCGCGAGGAACCAGCGCGGCCAGCCCGCCTTCTTGGGGATGACGTAGGCGGCGTCGTCCAGGACCAGCGGCTGGTGCCGCTTGTTGCCGTCGGGGTTGTACGACCGTCGCGCCTTGAGCCCGGCCTGGTTGATCGCGCCGAGCGGGCCCGTCACCCGATCCGCGTCCAGCGCCGGATCGTACGCCTTGTCCGCCGCGTTGTAGGCGTCGGTGAACTCCTTGAGGGCCCGCGCCGCCTCGGACTTCTTCGCCCCGGGCACCACCGCCAGCTCCCCGTGCACCGTGACGCAGCCGCTCGCCGTCACACACAGCACCGTCGCCGTCGCGATCCCCGCCGCCAGCCGGCCCAGCCGAGGGTGTCTCGTCATCCGTTGCTTCCGCGCCTTCTGATCCCGTCGCCCGCACTGACCGTCGAAACCCTACCGGGGCCGCGAACGGCGCGCGGGCGGGGACCGGTTACCGCGCCCGCACCGTGACCCGGCCCGACCCGCCGGGCCGCGCGGGCCCGACGGGGCGGGGCGGCGGCTCAGCCCTGACGGACCGGCACGATCAGCGGCTTGCCCGTACGGGGATGGGGGAAGACCTCCACCGGCTGCCGGTAGACCTCGCCGAGCAGGTCGCCGCCGAAGACCTGCTCCGGCGGGCCCAGTTCCGCGATCCGGCCCTCGTGCAGCACCGCCGCCCGGTCCGCGTACGCGGCGGCGAGCCCCAGATCGTGCAGGACGACCACCACCGCGTCGCCCGCGGCGGCCCGCTCCCGGCAGATCCGCAGCACCAGCTCCTGATGGCGCAGGTCCAGCGCGGCGGTCGGCTCGTCCAGCAGCATCAGCGGAGCCCGCTGGGCCAGCACCCGGGCCAGCGCCACCCGCGCCTTCTCGCCGCCGGACAGCGCGGAGAAGGGCCGCCCGGCGAACCGGGTCACCTCGGTGGCCGCCATCGCCGCCGCCACCGCCGCGTCGTCCTCGTCCTCCCGCTCCGTACCGGCCCAGGGCGCGCGCCCCATCCGTACGACGTCCTCCACCGGGAACGGGAAGGACAGCGCGGCGGACTGCGGCAGCACCGAGCGGCGCAGGGCCAGTTCGGGCGCGGACCAGTCGGCGGTCGAGCGGCCGTCGACGCGCACCTCGCCGCTCCCGGCGGGGAGATCGGCGGCCAGCGCGGCGAGCAGGGTCGACTTGCCCGCGCCGTTCGGACCGACCAGGGCGACGACCTCGCCCGCGTGCGCGGTCAGATCGAGGGAGTCCAGCACCTGCCGCCCGCCGAGCCGGACCGACAGCCCGACCGCCTCCACGGCGGGGGCGCCGACGGCGACGGGCGAGGGCAGCTCCCGGCTGCGCACCGCGAACAGGTCTCTCAGCGTCCTCATGCCCAACCACCTTGCCTACGACGGGTCCTGCGCAGCAGCCAGAAGAAGAACGGGCTGCCGAACAGCGCGGTCAGCACCCCGAGCGGCAGTTCGGCGGGGGCCGCCACCGTACGGGCCGCGAGGTCGCCCGCGACCAGGATCACGCCGCCGCCGAGCGCGCTGGCCGGCACGAGGAAGCGGTGGCCGGGCCCGTTCGCCATCCGCAGCAGGTGCGGGACGAGCAGCCCGACGAAGGAGATGATCCCGGCGACGGCGACCGCCGCCGCCGTCAGCAGGGCCACCACCAGCACCAGCACGATCCGCAGCCGCTCCACGTCCACGCCCAGGTGCCGGGCGGGGCGCTCGCCGAGGGCCAGCAGGTCCAGCTTGCGGGCGTAGAACGGGGCGATGAGGAGCCCGGCCACCGCGCACGGCAGTACCGCGAGCACCTTGGGCCAGGTGGCCTGGGAGAGCGAACCGAGCTGCCAGAAGGTGATCTGGGTGATCTGCGCGTTGTCGGCGAAGAAGATGAACAGACCGATCAGCGCGCCCGCGAAGGCGTTGACCGCGATGCCGGTGAGGATCAGCGTCACCACCTCGGTCCGGCCGCCGGAGCGCGACAGCGCGTAGACGAGGAGCACGGTCGCCAGCCCGGCGACGAACGCGCATACGGTGATGGTCCAGTTGCCGAAGAAGCTCAGGCCGAGCGCGATCGAGGCGACCGCGCCGACCGCCGCACCCGCCGAGATCCCGATGACGCCGGGCTCCGCGAGCGGGTTGCCGAACACGCCCTGCATCAGCGCGCCCGCGCAGCCGAGGGACGCGCCGACGAGCAGCGCGAGGACGACCCGGGGGAGCCGTACGTTCCACAGGACGCTCTCGCCGACCCGGTCGAGCGCCTGGCCGCCGAGGCCGATCCGGTGCTGGACGGAGGAGAGGACGTCGCCGAGCGGGATGTTGTACGCGCCGATCGCCGCCGACAGCAGGCAGCCGACGACCAGGGCGACCGTGAGCCCGAGCGTGAGCAGGAACGTCCGGCTGCGACGGGACGCGGCCGGCGCGGCCGGTGTCTCCGGAGCGGAGGCGGTCGAGGAGGCGGGGGCGGTCGAGGGAGTAGGGGCGGTCGCCGGGGGCGGGGTCTTCTCCACGTCCCCGGCGCGTTCCTCGTACGAGGTCGTCACCGGCCCTCGCCGCCCTTCGCGTACAGCTGCTCGACGATCTCCGTCAGCACCCGGTCGGTGCGCGGCCCGTAGTTGAGGAGCATCCCGTCGTCCACGGTGACGACCCGGCGGTCCATTCCGGCCGGGGTCTCCGCGATGCCGGGGATCTTCACCAGGCCCTCCATGCCGCCGACCGACTCGAACCCCTTGGTCATCAGGAGGATCGCGTCCGGCGCGGCCTTGGCGAGGGCCTCGCTGGTGATGGCGGTGAAGTCCTTCTTCAGCCCGGACTCCTTGCCCGCGTCCACCGCGCCCGCCGCCTCCAGCAGCGAACCGGCCCCCGACTCCGCGCCGCCCAGCAGGTAGACGGCGGCCGAACCGCGCAGATAGAGGAAGGCGACCCGGGGCTTCCTGCCGTCCGGAGCGGCCGGGATGGACTTCTGGACGGCGGCGATCCGGTCCTCGGTCCGCTTCTTCAGCTCGGCGCCCGCCGACGGCACGCCGAGCGCCTCGGCGACGGTGTCGATCCGGCGGCCGACGTCGGCCAGCTCCTTGGCGGGCTCGACGACGAGCAGCGGGATGCCCGCGTCGCGGATCTGGTCGATCGCCTCGCTCGGGCCGGTGGTGGTGTCGGCGAGGACGATCGTCGGCTTCAGCGAGAGCACGCTCTCCGCCGACACGTCATGGGCCCGGGTCACCACCGGGAGCTTCTCCGCCTGTTCGAAGGTGGCGGTGATGTCCCGGGCGACGACCTGCCGGTCGAAGCCGAGGGTGAAGACGATCTCGCTGAGGGACCCCGTCAGCGGCACGATCCGGTCGGTGGAGTCGATCGTGACCTTCGTGCCGTCCGCCGAGTCGACCGTCACGGGCAGCTTCGGCGCGGGCGCGGCGGCCAGCGGTTCGACCCGGTCCGCCTCGGCGGAGCCCTTGGCGGACGCCGGCTTCGGCGCGGGCTCCGCCCCTTGGCCGCACCCGCTCAGCACCAGCGCGAAGGCCACCGCGGCGGTGAGGGCGGCGACCGCCCTGCCCCGGGCCGGACGACGGCGGGCCGTCCGTCCGGCGTCCGGGCCCGCGGGGCCCCCGGTCGCCCGGGGGGCGAAGTCCTGCGTGATGCGCACTGGGCACCGTCCTGTCGTTCTGCGGTGTGCTGGTCGTGGCGTGCTGACGGGCCGTGTCCCCCCGGGCGGCCGGTGGGCCGTGCCCGGCGGGGGCCCGTCGGTGAACCGTGCCGGTCGCCGCCCCGGTGGAGCGGCACGGAGGCGGCCGTGACGTGGAGCGGATGTGTCGAGGTCGTGGAGATGCCGGAGGGGTTCCGGCGAGGGTTGGCAATACCTTAGGTTAGCCTTACCTGCGTATCCAGTCCTCGGAGGGTCCCTCATGCCGTCGTCCAGATCCATCCGCGCGCTCGCCGTCGCGCTCCTCGCGGTTCTGCTGGGGGCCCTGCTCCCCGCCGCCACCGCGCAAGCGGCAAGCCGCACGGTGCAGGGCGGCCGACTGGACTGGGGCATCAAGTCCTCCTTCCAGAGCTACGTCACCGGGCCCATCGCGGGCGGCAGTTGGAGCCTGACCGGCGGCGCGGCCACGGTCGGCGGCAGCCAGTTCCGCTTCCACTCGGCGACCGGCTCCTACGCCCCCGACACCGGCGTGCTCACCTCCGGATTCTCCGGCGGCGTGCACTTCACCGGCCACAAGAAGGCCGACGGCAGCAACGAGCTGGACCTCACGATCAGCCGTCCCACGATCCGGATCAGCGGCGGCAGCGGCATGCTCCACGCCGACATGGTCAGCAAGGAGCGGGGGACCGGCAAGGTTTCCCGCCGCTCCCAGGTGCCGCTGGCCGAGCTCGGTCTCGGCGGGATCGACATGAGGGGCGGCTCCACCCCCATCGCCCTCACCAACGTCCCCACCACGCTGACCGGCGAAGGCGCCTCCGCCTTCGCCGGCTACTACACCGCCGGCACCCCCCTCGACCCGATCAGCCTCTCCGTCGACACCAAGGGCGCGGCAGCGCAGCCGAAGCCGTCCGCCCCGGAGAAGAAGAAGGACGAGGACGGCAAGGACGACGAGAAGAAGGAGAAGGCCGGCCGCTTCGAGGACGCCGCCGTCGACTGGGGCGTGCGCCGCACCTTCCGCGAGTACGTCACCGGCTCCATCGGCCAGGGCAAGTGGACGCTCGCCGACGGCGCCCAGGACGGCGGGGCCCTGTTCCGCTTCCCGCAGGGCAAGGGCACGTACGACGCGAAGAAGCAGACCCTCGACGCCGGTTTCAGCGGCAGCGTCCGCTTCACCGGCGCCCACGACCTCGACCTGACGTTCGCCGCCGTCACGGTGGCCGTCACCAAGGGCAAGGGCACCCTGTCGGCCGACGTCACCAGCGGCGGCACGACCACCAAGGGCGTCCCGATCGTCACCTTCACCGCCGAGGACTTCGCCCCGAAGGACGGTCTCGCCGCCCTCACCGAGGCGCCCGCCACCCTCACCGCCGAAGGCTCCAAGGCGTTCAACTCCATGTACAAGGCGGGCACCGCGATGGACCCGGTCTCGCTCGCCGTGGCCGTCGACGAGAAGGCCCAGCTGCCCGCGCTGCCGGACCTCGGCAGCGAGCCGACGGCGGCCGCGGCCGAGCCCGTGAAGAAGGCCGCGGAGAAGCCCTCGGCCGCACCGGCCGCCGCCTCCTCCGACTCCGGCCCCGGCGCCGGCACCTGGGCGGCCATCGGCGGCGGAGTGCTCCTGCTCGCCGCCGCCGGGGCCTTCTTCGCCCTGCGCCGCCGCGGCTCCGGTCCGGGCTCCGACGCCACCACGGGCTCCGACGCCCCCACGACCTCCTGACCCCGGCACCCGTGCGCGCCTTATGGGTCGTCACCCCCGCCCCCCACGCCTCTCTGCCCCCTCCCCCCGTTCCGCAAGGAGATCAACCGCCATGGCAGCAACCCGCCGCCCCATAGCCCTCGCCGCGGCCGTCGCCACCGCCGCCGCCCTGGGCGCGACCTTCGCCCTGCCCGCCATCGCCGCCGACGGCCCCTCCGAGGCCGCGCCCGCCGCCGCGGCCCCGAAGCTGGAGCTGGTGGACGGCACGCTGGCCTGGGGCGTCCTGGCCGACTTCCGCAAGTACGTCGCCGGTCCCATCGCCCAGGGCAAGATCACCGCGGCGGACGGCGCCCAGCAGGCCGCCGGCAACGGGGTGTTCACCTTCACCGACGGCAAGGGCACGTACGACACCTCGACGCACAACTCCGACACGGCGTTCAAGGGCAGTGTCCGGTTCGAGGGCCACCACGGGGTGCTCGACGTCAAGATCAGCGACGTCAAGGTCAGCTCCGGTCGCAAGACCGGCGTCATCACCGCCGACTTCACCAGCAAGAAGAAGGACGGCACCGTCGTCACCAAGGACGACGCCGTCGTCGCCGACCTCGACATGACCGCCGCCAAGCCCGGCGGCGGCGCGGACGGCGCGATGGTCTACGCCGACATCCCCGCCAAGCTGACCGCCGACGGCGCGGAGGCGTTCGGGGGCTTCTACGAGAAGGGCCAGGTGCTCGACCCGGCGACGCTCTCGGTCAAGCAGGCACCCAAGTCCACGCCCCCCGCCACCCCGCCGGCCACGCCCCCGGCCACCCCTCCGGCGTCGCCGCCCGCGACCCCGCCGGCCTCCGTCAAGCCCACCCACGAGACGAGCACCGAGCCGGCCCCGACCGCCTCGAAGACCGCCAAGCCGGTCAGCGGCCCGGTCGTCGACGGCACCCTGAACTGGGGCGTCAAGGAGCGGTTCCGGAAGTACGTCGTCGGCCCGATCGCCCACGGCAAGGTCGAGACCAGCGAGGGCGCCACCGCCTCCGGCGACGGCTACCGCTTCGGCAAGGCCACAGGCCGCGTCGACGCCGACAAGAAGACCCTGAACGCCGCCTTCCAGGGCAAGGTCCGCTTCCTCGGCCACGAGACGGCCGGGGAGTACGAACTCGACCTCTCCCTCAGCAACCTGAAGGTCGACGTCAAGGGCACCGGCGGCAAGCTCCTCGCCGACGTCTCCACCAAGCCGCGCCCGACCGAGGCTGACCCGAAGCCCAAGGTGAAGCTGCTCACCGGCGTGCCCTTCGCGGACCTGAAGGTGCCCGCGGGCGCGCTCGCCGCCAAGGACGGCATCGTGAACCTGAAGGGCGTCCCGGCGACCCTCACCGAGGAGGGCTCCAAGGCGTTCAGCGGGATGTACCTGAAGGGCGACCAGCTCGACGCGCTGAACGTCGCGGTCTCCCTCGACAAGGACGCCCAGCTCCCGGGCGGTTCCGACGGCGGCTCCGGTTCGACCGGCGGCTCGGGCTCCACCGGCGGCTCCGGCTCCAGCACCGGCGGTTCGGCCACCGGTGGCGGCGGCGCGGTCGGCGGCGGCTCCGCCGGCGGTTCGGTGGGCGGCTCCGGCGCCCTCGCCGCCACCGGCTCCGACCTCCCGGCCGGCGCCCTGATCGCCGCCTCCGGCGTCGTCGTGGCGGCGGGCGCCGGTGTCGTGTTCGCGGCGCGCCGCCGCCGCGGCACCACCGCCTGACGCACCCGCACCACCCGCACGACCCCGCGGGGCCGTACCGGCAGCTCAGCCTCCCGGTACGGCCCCGCGGGCGTACCCCGCCCGTTTCCCGCCCCGCCGCCCGGCAGTGCTTGAATGCCCCCGTGAACGAGTACGACGTACCCCGAGGCATCGACGTCCTGCGGGTGTTCTGCGACCCCGACGGACGGCACGGCAACGCCCTGGGCGTCGTCCGCGACGGGCGGGGCCACCCCGACGAGGCGTCCCGGCAGCGGCTGGCCCGGCAACTCGGTTTCAGCGAGACCGTGTTCGTCGACGACCCGGAGCGCGGCCGGGTGGACATCCACGCCCCGGGGGTCCGGCTCCCGTTCGCCGGGCACCCGCTGGTCGGCACGGCGTGGCTGCTCGACCTGGAGATCCTGGAGTTGGCGGTCGGGGACGTGTTCGCGCGCCAGGACGGCGAGTTCACCTGGATCACGGCCCGCCCCGAGTGGGTCCCGCCGCGCACGCTCCAGCGGTACGCGTCCGCCGCCGAGGTCGAGGCGCTGCCGGGGCCGCCGCCCGGCGAGGGGTGGCTCTACGCCTGGGCCTGGGAGGACGAGGCGGCCGGACGGGTCCGCGCGCGGGCCTTCCCGAGGCGCGGCGAGGAGTCCGGGATCGTCGAGGACGAGGCGACCGGCGCGGCGGCCCTGCTGCTCAGCGCCCACCTCGGACGGGCCCTCAACATCACCCAGGGCCGCGGCTCCCAGATCCTCACCGCCCCCGCGCCGGACGGCGCGGTGGAGGTCGGCGGCCGCGTCCTGATGGCCTCCCGGGGCTGACGGAGCTGACCGGGCTGACCGGGCTGACCGTGGCCGGGAGGGGCCGAAGCGGCTGACCGGCGGCGGGCCCGGCCGGAACGGCGACGGGCGGCGAGGGGCGGCGAGGAGCGGCCTCCGCCGGGCCCGGAAAGCGAACGGCTCCACCAGGAGGTCCTGGTGGAGCCGTGGAGCGGTGGAGCCGGACCCGGTGGTGCCGGGCGGTCACGCGCTGAGCGGGAAGACCTCTCCCAGCTCGCGGAAGACCGCGGTGTTCAGCGCGAACGCCCGCTTGCACTCCTCGATGATCCGCTGCTTCTCCAGATCGTCCGCGTTCACGCCGTCCAGCAGCTCGCGGTAACCCCGCTTGAAGGCCGCCGGGTTGGTGATCTCGTCGAAGACGTAGAACCGGACGCCGTCGCCCTTGCGCTCGAAGCCCCAGGTCTTCTCCGCCTTGTCGCGGATGATCTGACCGCCCGACAGGTCGCCCAGGTAGCGGGTGTAGTGGTGGGCGATGTAACCGGCGGGCCAGGTGCGCGCGCACTCCGCGACCCGGTCCGCGTACGCGGCGGTCGCGGGCAGCGGCACCAGGCCCTCTCGCCAGTCGGCCCCGCGCAGATGCGCCAGATCGCGCTCCAGCTCGGCCGAGCGCATCAGCTCGGGCTGTATGAACGGACCGGCGACCGGGTCGTCGCGCAGGGCCGCCGCACCCTCCTCCAGCGCCCGGTACACGAACCACAGCTGCTCGGTGTAGCGGGTGTACGCGTCCACTCCCAGCCGCCCGCCGAGCAGGTCACTCATGAAGGTCGAGGTCTCGGCCTCGGTGTGCTGCTCGTGCGACGCGGTGCGGATCAGCGTCGAGAAGGGAGTGACGGTGGCGGTTGCGTCCAAGGCGGGCCTCCGGGGACCGAGGGGGACGGGAAGTCCAGAAAGAGACGGAAATATCGGCAGGCGACCGCCGCGTGGATGCGGCGGCGCGTGCCGTAGCCCCGATCTTCCTACTTAGGTTTACCTAAGTCAACTGGTTCCCGACTGTCTGTCGGTAAAAACCTCCGCACCGAGATGGCGAAGGGTGCCGGTATGCGCGCCCTGGGGTGTTCTGTGCGGTATGCGCTCCCGTGACGGGCGCCCTACGGACGTACGGGCGTACGGAGGACGTACTGGCCCGCGGGCCTACGGGAGGGTGAGGATGTCCGCCCCGGTCTCCGTGACCACGAGCGTGTGCTCGAACTGCGCCGTCCGCTTCCGGTCCTTCGTCACCACGGTCCAGCCGTCCTCCCACATCTCGTACTCGTGGGTGCCCAGCGTCAGCATCGGCTCGATGGTGAACGTCATGCCGGGCTGCATCACGGTGGTGGCGTGCGGGGAGTCGTAGTGCGGGATGATCAGACCGGAGTGGAACGAGCTGTTGATCCCGTGGCCGGTGAAGTCGCGGACGACCCCGTAGCCGAACCGCTTGGCGTACGACTCGATGACCCGGCCGATCACGTTGATCTGCCGGCCCGGCCGGACCGCCTTGATGGCGCGGTTCAGCGACTCCCGGGTGCGCTCGACCAGCAGCCGGGACTCCTCGTCCACGTCGCCGCAGAGGTAGGTGGCGTTGTTGTCGCCGTGGACCCCGCCGATGTACGCGGTGACGTCCAGGTTCACGATGTCGCCGTCGCGCAGCACGGTGGAGTCGGGGATGCCGTGGCAGATGACCTCGTTGACCGAGGTGCACAGCGACTTCGGGAAGCCCCGGTAGCCGAGGGTGGAGGGGTACGCGTCGTGGTCGAGCATGTACGTGTGGGCGACCCGGTCGAGCTCGTCCGTGGTGACGCCCGGGGCGATGAGCTTGGCGGCCTCCTCCATCGCCCGCGCGGCGATACGGCCCGCGACGCGCATCCGCTCGACGGTCTCGGCGTCCTGGACCTCCGGGCCGGTGTACGGCGTCGGAGCCGGCTTCCCCACGTACTCGGGGCGCCGGATTCTTCCGGGTACGGAACGGGCGGGAGAGATCTCCCCTGGTACGAGAAGCGACTGGCCAGACATGTCAGCGAGTCTAACCAGCGACCTCGGGGCACCATGGCGATAAGGAAAGGAGCCGTCGATGGCCTTGTTCAAGAAGCGCACGGTGGGCAAACCGGGCGAGTGGTACTACTGCCTGGAGCACAAGAAGGTCGAGGAAGGCCCGGAGTGCCCGGCGCAGAACCGATTCGGCCCCTACCCGTCCCGCGAGGCCGCCCAGCACGCGATGGACACGGCCCGCGAGCGGAACCTGGAGTGGGACACGGACCCCAAGTGGCACGACGAGGACAAGGGCAAGGGCGAATCCGGCCCGTCCGGCGCCTGAGGACGTCCCTCGAAGCTCGTCGGCGCCTGAGAGGTTACTCCCGCCCGTCCGGCGCCTGAGGACGTCTTCCCGCCCCTCCGGCGCTTGAGGAGCGGGGTACGGGGCGGAGCCCCGGGTCATCCCTCGACCCGGGCCTCCCGCCTCCGCACCGCGTCCTCGTCCGTCTCCGAGTCGTACCGCACCAGCTTGGGCAGCGCCGCCGTCAGCAGTGCCACCGACGCCACGCACGCCACCCCGCCCGTCCAGATGGCCGAGCGGGTCCCGGTCCAGCCGGCCATCGCCCCGGCCCGCACCTGCCCGAGCTGCGGCCCGATGCTGTACGAGAGCACCTCGATGCCCGCCAGACGCCCCCGCAGCTCCTCCGGGATCGTCTGGTTCCAGATGGTGGAGCGCCCCAGCCCGCTCAGCATGTCGCCCGCACCCGCCACGGCCAGGCAGAACAGCACCACCCACACGCTGGAGAACCAGCCCGCCGCGGCGATCGCCAGCCCCCACGCCGCCGCGCCGAACACCACGAACAGCCCGTGCCGCCGCACCCGGCTCGTCCAGCCGCTGGTCAGCCCCAGCGCCAGCGAGCCGACCGAACCCGCCGCGTACATCAGGCCCAGCGACCACTCCGCGTCCAGCTCGTCCGCCAGGAACGGGAAGATCGTGTTCGGGAAGGCGAAGAACATCGCCGCCAGGTCGATCGCGTACGTCCCCAGCAGCACCGGCCGGCTCCAGGCGTACCGCGCCCCCTCGACGATCCCGCGCAGCGACGGCTTGGACGCCTCCTTCGCGGGTGGAGCGGGGGAGAGCCGCAGGCAGAGCACCACGGAGGCGGCGAACGTGCACACCGTCACCCCGTACGCCGTGCCGTGACCCGCGTACGCCACCACCAGGCCCGCCAGCGCCGGGCCCGCGATGGCCCCGATCTGCCACCGCAGCGAGTTCAGCGCGGCCGCCGCCGTCTGCTGCCGGTGCGGCACGATCCGGGCCATCAGGGAGTCCAGCGCGGGCCGCTGGAGCCCGGCCAGCGCGGACACCCCGCCGGCCACCACGTACAGCGGCCACAGCAGCGGCTCGGGCAGCAGCGCGTTCACCAGCAGGATCGCCGCGAGCACCCCGAGCCCCGCCTCGGTGAGCAGGATGACCCGGCGGCGGTCCGCCGAGTCCGCCAGCGCGCCCCCGTACAGCCCGAACACCACCAGCGGGACCAGCTCCACCGCGCCCATCGCGCCGACCGCGAGCGGGGATCCGGTGAGGTCCTTGATCTGGAGCGGCAGCGCGATGAGCGCCATGAAGCTGCCGAAGTACGTGATGAGTCCCTGGACCCACAGCAGCCGGAAGTCCGCCGAGGAGCGCCACGGCGCGAGGTCCGGCAGCAGGGCGCGGATCCGGCCCGGCCGGGGCGGGGCGGGGGCGGGCTGGGGCGAGGAGGGGGAGGGCGGCGGAGGCGCTGAGGTCACGAAGGGTCATGATCCGCACAACCGGGCGCCCCAGGCAAACAGGTATTCCGCCCGAGCGGGCGTCCCGGCCGGAGCGCCCCGCCGCACCGCGTCACGGCCGGGCACGCGCACCGCGTGCCGCTCCGGCGGAACGGGCCGGTATCCCGGGCGCTACCTGGCAGTAGGGTCGGGCCATGACTACACAGGACAGCGGCAACGCGCCCAAGCCCCCCGCCAAGGACCCCTGGGACCTGCCCGACGTCTCCGGCCTGAGCGTCGGCGTGCTCGGCGGGACCGGGCCGCAGGGGCGCGGCCTCGCCTACCGGCTCGCCCGCGCCGGACAGAAGGTCACCCTCGGCTCCCGCGACGCGGCGCGCGCCGGGCAGGCGGCGCAGGAGCTGGGCCACGGCGTCGAGGGGGCGGACAACGCGGAGTGCGCCCGGCGCAGCGACATCGTGATCGTCGCCGTGCCGTGGGACGGCCACGCGGCGACGCTCACGGCCCTGCGCGAGGAGCTGGCGGGCAAGCTCGTCATCGACTGCGTCAACCCGCTCGGCTTCGACAAGAAGGGCGCCTACGCCCTCAAGCCCGAGGAGGGCAGCGCCGCCGAGCAGGCCGCCGCCCTGCTCCCGGACTCCCGGGTCACCGCCGCCTTCCACCACCTCTCGGCCGTGCTGCTCCAGGACGCGTCCATCGAGGAGATCGACACCGACGTGCTGGTCCTGGGCGAGGCGCGCGCCGACACGGACATCGTGCAGGCGCTGGCGAGCCGCATCCCCGGCATGCGCGGCATCTTCGCGGGCCGCCTCCGCAACGCGCACCAGGTCGAGTCGCTGGTCGCCAACCTGATCTCGGTCAACCGCCGGTACAAGGCCCACGCCGGCCTGCGCGCCACCGACGTCTGAGCACCGCCCGCACCGGCGCACCGCCCACCGACGGGCCCCGGGACCGCCCCGCGCCCGGACGCCCGCCCGGGTGCGGGGCGGTCCCGCCACTGCCCGGGGCATCGCGCGGGGCCGTCCCGGCACTCCCCGGGGCCGGGCACATCGGGGCATGGGGGACACTGGACGGGACCGCGACCGTTCCCGTCAGGGAGCGCGACCCGTTCCGACAGGAGTCGACCCCCATGCCCCGCATCGCCCTCTACGCCCTCGTCGTCTGCGTCCTCGCCGTCGTGGCGGCCGTGGTCTCCTTCGCCCGGGGCAGCCTGCTCGGGATCGTCTGGGTGCTCATCGCGGGGCTCTCGTCGAACATGACCTGGTTCTACGTCCGCCGGCATCGGCTGGCCGCCTCCGCCACCACCCCCGACGCGGCCTGAGACCCGGTCTCCCCTCCTCGCCGCACCCCGCCCCGATCGCCCGGATCGCCCGACCGGTTCGGCCGATCGGGTCGAGCCCCTCTCCCTCACGGGCGTGCCCGTGACCGCGCCCGCCGCCCGGGGCCGAGCATGTGACGGCCCCGCCCCTGCCGTGGCGGGGAGGGACGAGGGAGGACCGCGTGGCAGAGGCGAGGGACGACAGCCCGGGGGCGACCGGCGAGGGGGCGACCGGGCCTACCGGTACGGGGGCGACCGCACGGGGCGGGGACGGCACCCGGGGCTTCCTGGGGCAGGTGCGCGACGCCGTCTCCACCCGCTCCGCCCTGGTCATGCTCGGGGTGCTCCTGCTGCAACTGGGCTTCGCGCTCTCCTACATGGGCGCCTTCCACGCCCCCGAGCCGCACAAGGTCCCGATCACCCTGGTCGCCCCGTCCGCCGTGGAGCGCGAGCTGGTGGCCCGGCTGGACGCGCTGCCCGGCGACCCGCTCCAGGTCACCCCCGTCGAGAGCCGCGCCGAGGCCCGCGCCCGCCTGCTGGACCGGCGTACCGACGCCGCGCTCGTCGTGGACCCGGCGAGCCGCGCCGACACCCTGATCGTCGCCTCCGCCGGAGGGCCGTCGGCCACCACCGCGGCCGTCGAGATCCTCCAGGAGGTCGCCCGCGCCCAGGACCGCACCATCGTCGTCCGGGACATCCGCCCGCCCGCGGCCGGCGACTCGCGGGGGCTGTCGTCCTTCTACATCGTGCTCAGCTGGACCATCGGCGGCTACCTCGCCGCCTCGGCGCTGAACATGGCGGCCGGCTCCAAGAAGCCCACCCTGCGCCGCACCCTGGTGCGCCTCGCGGCGATGCTGCCGTACGGCTTCGTCTCGGGCATCGGCGGCGCGATCATCGTGGGGCCGGTGCTGGACTGCCTGCCGGGCGCGTTCTGGGAGCTGGTCGGCATCGGCACCCTGGTGGTGTTCGCCTCCGGAGCGGTGGGCGTCGCGCTGCAGTCCGTCGCGGGCACGGTCGGCCTCGGGCTCACCATCCTGATCTTCACGATCCTGGGCAACCCCAGCTCCGGCGGGGTGTACCCGGCCTCGCTGCTGCCCCCGTTCTGGAGCGCCATCGGCCAGGCCCTCCCACCGGGCGCCGGGACGACCGTGGTGCGCAACACCGTCTACTTCGACGGCAACGCCACCACCGGCGCGCTGTGGATCCTCGGCGCGTGGGCCTTCGGGGGCGTCGTCGTGGCGATCCTCGCCGCCGCCCTGCGCGCCTCCCGGGCCGCCCGGGAGACACCCCGTCAGCGCCCCGCAGCCCCGGCCCTCTGAGCACGGCGGGGCCGGGCCCCGGGCCGTGCGGGCGGCGGTCAGTCCACCGCGCAGCCCGGGTCCTCCTCGCCGAACCAGCTCCGCCAGAAGCGGTACAGGTCGTAGCCGCAGTACCGCTGGAACTCCTCCACACCCAGCCCCCGCAGCAGCGCGTGGACCGCGTCGAAGAACACGACGTTCACCTCGGGGACCCACAGCAGCGCGAACACCGCGATCAGCCCGAACGGGGCGATCGGCTCGACCTGCCGGCGGATCCGGTACGAGAGCCAGGGCTCGATCACCCCGTACCCGTCGAGCCCCGGGATCGGCAGGAAGTTCAGGATCGCCGCCGTCACCTGGAGCATCGCCAGGAACGCCAGCGCGTACTGGAACGCGCGCGGCACCCCGTCGAGCGCGCCCAGCCAGAACGGGGCCGTGCACACCACCGCGAACGCCACGTTGGTCAGCGGACCCGCCGCCGAGATCAGGCTGTGCTTCCACCGGCCGTGGATACGGCCCCGCTCGATGTACACCGCGCCGCCGGGCAGCCCGATCCCGCCCATGATCACGAAGAGCACCGGCAGCACGATGCTGAGCAGTGCGTGGGTGTACTTCAGCGGGTTGAGCGTCAGATAGCCCTTCGCCCCCACCGAGAGGTCCCCGCCGTGCAGCGCGGTCCGGGCGTGCGCGTACTCGTGCAGGCAGAGCGAGACGATCCACGCCCCGGTGACGAACAGGAAGACCGCGAAGCCGGTGGAGTCCGCGAAGCCGGTCCACACCGCCCAGCCCGCGACCGCGGTGACGGCGGCGATGCCGAGGAAGACCGGGCTGATCCTGCGGTCGCTCCGGGTGGCTGCGGGGGTCATCGGCGTTCGACTCCTGAGGTACGGGTACGGCGGACGGGGACGGGTCGGCGCGGGCACGGGGAATGCTACGGGGGCGGGCGCGGGCCCGGGTGATCGTACGGCCCGGCCCGCGACGGGACACAGCGGTGCGCGACCCGGCCGGAACGCGGACGACCGCTTGTGGAGTTCCCCTCGGCCGACGACGACCCGCCCGCCGTCACGGACAATGGGCCCGTGCACTACTGCGTCCTCGGCACCACCCGGGCCCTCCGCGACGACGGCACGGCCGTCGCCCTCGGCGGGGCGCGGCTGCGCGCCCTGCTCACCGTCCTCGCCCTGCGCCCCGGACGAACCGTTCCGGCAGGGGTGCTGGTCGACGAGGTGTGGGACGGCGAACCGCCCGCCGACGCCGTCGGCGCGCTCCAGGCGCTCGTCGGACGGCTGAGGCGCGCCCTGGGCCACGGCGCCGTCGAGTCGGCCGAGGGCGGCTACCGGCTCGCCGCCGCGCCGGACGCCGTGGACCTGTACCGGTTCGAGCGGCTGGCCGGGGAGGGGAGCCGGGCCCTGGAGGACGGCGCGGCGGACCGGGCGCTCGCGGCCCTGGAGGAGGCGCTCGCCCTGTGGCAGGGGCCCGCCCTCGCCGATCTGCCCGACCGCGCGGCGACCGCGTCCCGCTGGGAGGCCCGCAGGCTCGACGCGCGGCGGGCCGCGCTCGGGGCCCTCCTCGCGCTCGGCAGACCGGAGGAGGCGCTGCCGGAACTGGCCGCCCTCTGCGACGCCCATCCACTCGACGAACCGTTCCAGGCGCTGCGCGTCCGCGCCCTGCGTGCCGCCGGACGCCCGGCCGAGGCGCTGGCCGCGTACGAGGAGGTGCGCACCCTGCTGGACGACCGGCTCGGCACCGCGCCCGGCCCGGCCCTGCGCGCCCTGCACACCGAACTGCTCCACCAGCGGCCGACCTCCGACGGCCCGCCGTCCGCCCACGACGCCGCGCCCTCGCACCGGCCGCCGTCGCGCCACCCGGAGCCTCCGCACCCGCGGCCCGCTTCCGCCCCGCCCGCGCCCGGGAACCTCCGCGCCCGGCTCACCAGCTTCGTCGGCCGCGACACCGACATCGCCGCCCTCCGCGAGGACCTCGGCCGCTCCCGCCTGGTCACCCTGCTCGGCCCCGGCGGCGCGGGCAAGACCCGGCTGTCGCAGGAGGCCGCGGGGGCCGCCGCCGATACCTGGCCCGACGGCGTCTGGCTGGCCGAACTGGCCCCCGTCGACGACCCGGACACCGTGCCCGAGGCCGTCCTGACCGCGCTCGGCGCCCGCGAGACCGTACTGCGCGGCGCCGGGGCCGAGGAGTTGCGCGCCGCCGACCGCACCGCCACCGTCCCCCTCGTACGGCTCACCGAGCACTGCGCCCCGCGCCGGATGCTGCTCCTGCTCGACAACTGCGAGCACGTCATCGGCGCCGCCGCCGCCTTGGCCGACCATCTCCTCGCCCGCTGCCCGCGGTTGACGATCCTCGCGACCAGCCGCGAGCCGCTGGGCGTACCGGGGGAGGCGGTCCGCCCCCTCGACCCGCTGCCCGACCCGATGGCCTTGCGCCTGCTCGCCGAGCGCGGGGCCGCCGCCCGGCCCGGCTTCCGCACCGACGCGGACGAGGCGACCGCGGCCGCCTGCGCCGAGATCTGCCGGCGGCTCGACGGGCTGCCGCTCGCCATCGAACTCGCCGCCGCCCGGCTGCGGATGCTCACCCCGCGCCAGATCGCCGACCGGCTCGACGACCGCTTCCGCCTGCTCAGCAGCGGCAGCCGGACCGTGCTGCCCCGCCAGCAGACCCTGCGCGCCGTGGTCGACTGGTCCTGGGACCTGCTGGACGCCGCCGAACGCGCCGTCCTGCGCCGCCTCTCCGTCTTCGCCGGAGGCTGCTCGCTGGCCGCCGCCGAGGAGGTCTGCGCCCTGCCCGATCCGGCCGACGGCGCCGTCGTGGACGCCCTCGACGTGGCGGGGCTGCTCGGCTCCCTGGTCGACAAGTCCCTCGTGGTCGCCGCACCCGGCGACGACGGGGAGATGCGCTACCGGCTGCTGGAGACGGTCGGGGAGTACGCGGCGGAGCGGTTGGCGGAAGCGGACGAAGGGGCGGCCGTCGCGCGCCGCCACCTGGTCCACTACCGGGAGCTGGCCCGGACCACCGGCCCGAAGATGCGGGGGAGCGAACAGCGGAGGTCGATCGCCGTCTTCCAGCGCGAGTACGAGAACCTCCGCGCCGCCCTCCGCCACGCCGTCGCCGTCCGGGACGAGCACGAGGGGCTGGTCATCGTGTTGTCGACGGCCTGGTACTGGATGCTGCGCGACCTGCGCTCGGAGGCCGGCCAGTGGAGCGCGTCCGTGTCCGCCCTCGGCCCCGACCCCTTCGCCCCGCCCGGCGTCCGGGCCCCCTCGCTCACGGCGCGGCCCACCGACCGGCCGCCGCCCATGGACGACGAACAGCTCGCGGAGGCGCGGCGCGGAGTGGCCCTCCTCCAGTTGGCCGGCGCGGACCACGCGATCAGCGCCTGGGCGAACCCGGAGGGCAGGGAGCGCATGCGGATCATCGCGGACACCTACCGGCCCGGCATGCCGCAGACCTGCCGTCTCCCCGGGACGCTGTGGCTGTTCGCGATCATGCTCACCGGGGACGAGGGCCGGCTGCACACGGTGCTCGACGAGACGGTCCGGGCCTCGCGGGTCCACGGCAGTGAATGGGAGCTGGGCTCCACGCTCCACACGCGTGCCAACATCCGGTCCAACCACCCCGAGCGGGTGGCGGACGCGCGCGCCGACGCCGACGAGAGCCTGGAGATCTTCGTCCGGCTCGGTGACGACTGGGGCGCCGCCGAGGCGCTCTCCGCGCGGGGTGAGGCCAACGAGCGGGCCGGTGACTTCGAGGCCGCCCTGGAGGACTACCGGGAGGCCGGGGAGTACGCCCGGAAGATCGGCGCGCAGAGCCAGGCGGCGCTCCTGCGGGCCCGGTACGCCGGATCCCTCATCGAGCTCGACCGGTTCCCGGAGGCCGAGGCGATCCTGCGCGAAGTCACCGAGAACGGGCGGGACACGGGCCACGAGGCGGCACCGATCGCGCGGATGTTCCTGGGGTTCGTGCTCGGTCTCCAGGGACGGGTCGACGAGGCCCGTCAGCAGGCGTACCGGGTCCGGGAGGACTTCCGGGACCGCGACGTCGCCATCTTCGGCGGCTTCGTGCACGGCGTGCTGGCCTGGCTGGACAACCTCGACGGCGACCACGCCTCCGCGCTGGCCAACGCGCTGACCGCGCTGGAGAGTGCGCGGGAGCCGCTGTCGATGATGGTCGCCCCGCAGATGCCGTCGGCCCATCTGACGGCCGCCGCCCAGGCGCTCGCCGGGTTCGACGACGCCGACGCGGCGCGGGACGCCGTCCGGCTGCTGGGGTTCCAGGAGACGCTCCTGCCGAAGGGGCACGTGCCGACGGTGATGGAGCGCCGCAACCTGGGGCTCACCGAGCGGGCCGCCCGGGACCGGCTCGGCGACGAAGCGGCCTACGCGGCGGCGTACGAAGAGGGCGGCGGCCTCACGCTCGACGAGGCCACCGCCCTGGCGGAGGCGTACCGGCGGGCGCACCCGCCGGCCTGACACCCCCGGTTCCTCCGTCCGGGACTCCGCGCGGCCCCCCCCGGGGCCCGTTCAGGCCTTCTTGCGGAACTTGGACACGGCCAGCGGAGCCATCACCAGCGTGATCGCGGCGGCCCAGGCGAGCGTCACCCAGACCGAGTCCGCCACCGGACCGCCCATCATCAGACCGCGCACCGCGTCCGCGAGATTCGACAGCGGGTTGTAGTCGGTGAAGGTCTGGAGCCAGCCCGGCATGGTCGTCGGCGGGGCGAAGATGGAGGAGCCGAACTGCAGCGGCATCAGCACCAGCATCCCCATCCCCTGGACCGCCTGGGCGGTCTTCATGGCCAGTCCCAGCACGATGAAGATCCACATGATGGCGGCGCCGAACACCGCCGAGAGGGCCACGGCCCCCAGGAGGCCGAGCAGCGAGGTGCCCAGGGTCATGCCGAGGGCGAAGCCCATCGCGAGCAGGATGACGATGGCGACCATCATCCGGCCCAGCTCGACCACGATCTTGGCGATGAGCACCGAGGACCGGGCGATCGGCATCGTCCGGAACCGGTCCATGACGCCCTTGCGGAAGTCGTCGTTGACGCCGGTGCCCACGGCCATGGCGATGTTCATGCCCATCATCGCCATCAGCCCGGGGACCAGGTAGTTCAGGTAGTCCTGCCGGTTCCCGCCGAGGCTGCCGCCGACCGAGCCGCCGAAGACGTACACGAACAGCAGCGTGAAGATGATCGGCATCAGAAGGACGTCGAACATCGACTCCGGGTCCTTCTTGATCTGGAGCAGATTGCGGCGCGCCAGGGCGCCGATGTGCCGGAGGTTGGCCCGCAGCCCGATCCGGCCCTCCTCGGCCGCCGGCCGGGCCGGGGTGGTGTCCGCGGACCCGGCGGGCGCGGGGGTCAGGGTCGTGGTGCTCATGCGGCGACCTCCTGGGGAGCCTGGTCGGAGTGGTGGGCGGCCTTGTCGCCGGTGATCGCGAGGAACACCTCGTCGAGGCTGGGCAGGGCGGTGGAGACATGGGCGAGGGAGAAGCCGCGGACGCCCAGCAGGCCGATGACGGCGGTCAGTTGCTCGTCGCTGAGGATCGGCACGTACAGCAGCCCCTCGTCGGGGACGGCCTGCGCGCCGGCGACGCCGTCGAGCCCGGCCTCACGGATCGCCTGCGCCATCGCGGCCAGCTCCGCCGGGTCGGAGGGCCGGATCTGGAGCGTGCGCCCGCCGACCTTCGCCTTCAGCTCGTCGACCCCGCCCCGGGCGATGATCCTGCCCCGGTCGATCACCGTCAGCTCCTTGGCGAGCTGCTCGGCCTCCTCCATGTACTGGGTGGTCAGCAGGACCGTCGCGCCCTCGGCGACCATCCGCTGCACCTCGTCCCACACCTCGTTGCGGGTCCGGGGGTCGAGGCCGGTCGTCGGCTCGTCCAGATAGAGCACCGCGGGGCTGCCGATCATCGAGGCGGCCAGGTCGAGGCGGCGGCGCATCCCGCCGGAGTACTCCATGCACGCCCGCTTGGCGGCCTCGGTGAGCGAGAACCGCTCCAGCAGCTCGTCGGCGCGGGCCTTCGCCTGCTTGCTGGGAAGATCGAGCAGCCGCCCGATCATGTAGAGGTTCTCCCGGCCGGAGAGCTTCTCGTCGACCGAGGCGTACTGGCCGGTGAGGCCGATGGTCCGGCGGAGCTGCCGGGGCTGCTTCACCACGTCGTACCCCGCGACCACCGCGTGGCCGGCGTCGGGGGTGATCAGCGTGGAGAGGCAGCGTACGAGGGTGGTCTTGCCGGCGCCGTTGGGACCGAGCACACCGAGGACGGTGCCCTCGCGCACATCGAGGTCCACACCGTCCAGAGCCTTGGTCGAGCCGTAGTGCTTGACCAGCCCCCGCACCTCGACGGCGTTCCGGCCGTTGCTGGGGTTCCTGTCGTTTCGTTCCATGCCCACCAGCAGACCAGCGCCCGCCGACAGCTCACCGACAGCCCGCCGACACGGGCCCGGGCCGCCCGACACGTCACCGACAAGCCGGCCGCCCTCCGCCGACACGGCCCCCGGACATGCGACAGCCCGCCGATGGGGGATGTCGGCGGGCTGTCGGTGGTGCGGGAAATGGACGGCGGACGCGCGGTGGCCGCGCGTCGGGAACCCCCTGCGGTCAGCGCGCGGGCGTCAGTGGAACGTGTGCTCCGCCGCCGGGAAGGTGCCCCCGACGACCTCGTCGGCGAACTCCTTCGCCGCGTCGCCGAGCACCTGGCGCATGTTCGCGTACTGCTTGGTGAAGCGCGGCACCTTGCCGCCGGTCAGCCCCACCATGTCCGTGTAGACGAGCACCTGCGCGTCGGTCGCGGACCCGGCGCCGATGCCGACGGTCGGGATGTGCAGCGTACGGGTGACCTCGGCGGCCAGCTCGGCGGGGACCAGCTCCAGGACGACGGCGAACGCGCCCGCGTCCTGCACGGCCTTGGCGTCGCGCAGCAACTGCTGGGCGGCCTCCTCGCCGCGCCCCTGGACCCGGTAGCCCATCGCGTTGACGGACTGCGGGGTCAGGCCGATGTGGCCCATGACCGGGATGCCGGACTCGACCAGCAGCCGGATCTGCTCGTGGGACCGCTCGCCGCCCTCCAGCTTCACCGCGCCGACGCCCGACTCCTTGACCAGCCGGGTGGCGTTGCGGAGCGCCTGGACGGAGCCCTCCTGGTACGAGCCGAAGGGCAGGTCGCCGACGATGAGGGCGCGCTTGGTGCCCCGTACGACGGCGGCCGACAGCATGGCGATCTCGTCCATGGTGACCGGCACGGTGGTCTCGTAGCCCAGGTGGCAGTTGCCCATCGAGTCCCCGACGAGCATGACCGGGATGCCGGCCTCGTCGAAGACGGACGCGGTCATCGCGTCGTAGGCGGTGAGCATGGGCCACTTCTCGCCGCGCTCGGTGGCGGCGGCGATGTCGTGGACGGTGATGCGGCGGGTGGACTTCCCTCCGTACAGCGCCTTGCTGCTGTCGGCGGTCGTGCCCGCGGGGGAGGACTGGTGCTGTTTCTGCGCAGCCTGAAGCGACATGGCCGGTGGCTCCTTCGTCATCTCGAGGCGCCCTGACGGCGTCCCCGGATCCCTTCCATGGTGGCATCCCGCCCCGCCCCTCGGGAAGTGGGCCCGCGCACGCCGCTCGCAGGGGCCGCGCCGCGCACGCCGCCCGGACGATCCCCGGGCGCCCCACCGGGGGCGGAGCGAACGTGGCCGGCCGGACAGGTTCCATTGGGCAAAGCTTTAACAATACGAGACGGTCTCGTATCGAAATGAGGCTAGGCTCGTCCCCATGTCCATACCGTCCGGCGCTCCCGCCGCCGCGCCCCGTGTTCCCGAGGCGATCCACCGCCGCCGCTGGTGGATCCTCACCGTCCTCATGTTCAGCCTGCTCATCGTGGTGCTCGACAACTCGATCCTGAACGTCGCCGTCAAGACGATCGCGAGCCCCGCCCCCACCGGCATCGGCGCCACCCAGAGCGAGCTGGAGTGGGCGATCAACTCCTACACGCTCGTCTTCGCCGGACTGCTCTTCACGGCGGGTCTGCTCGGCGACCGGATCGGCCGCAAGAAGGTCCTCCTCGCCGGCACGCTCGTCTTCGGCGCCGGCTCCGCGCTGGCCGCCTTCTCCGCCTCGCCCGGCGAACTCATCACCTGGCGGGCCCTGATGGGCTTCGGCGCCGCCTTCGTGATGCCCGCCACCCTCGCCGTCCTGATGAACGTCTTCGAGCGTGACGAGCAGCCCAAGGCCATCGGCATCTGGGCGGGCAGCGTCGGGCTCGGCATCGCCATCGGCCCGATCACCGGCGGACTGCTGCTGGAGCACTTCTGGTGGGGCTCGATCTTCCTCGTGAACGTCCCGGTCGTGGTCATCGCCCTCGTCGCCATGGCGGTCCTGGTCCCCGACTCCCGCGACCCGAAGCCCGGCAAGGTCGACCCGCTCGGCGTCGCGCTCTCCATCGTCGGCCTGGTCCTGCTCGTCTACGGGATCATCCGGGGCGGCGAACTGGCCGACTTCACCGACACCACCGTCCTCCTCCCCATCGTCGGCGGACTGTTGGTCCTGGCCGGATTCGTCTGGCACGAGAAGCGCAGCAGCCACCCGGCCATCGACATCTCGTACTTCCGCAAGCCCGCGTTCTCGGCCGCCGTCGCCGCCATCGCGCTGGTCTTCTTCGCGCTGATGGGCGTGACGTTCTTCTCCGCCTTCTACCTCCAGAGCGTGCGCGGCTACACCGCCCTGGAGTCCGGCCTGCTGATCCTTCCGCTCGCCGCCGCGCAGATGATCTTCGCGCCCCGGGCCCGGCTGGTCGTCGACCGCTTCGGCGCCCGCGCGGTCTGCACGGTGGGCATGCTGCTCGTCGCCGCCGGCCTGGCGTCCTTCGCCCTGTTCGACGCCGGTACGCCGGTGTGGGTGCTCTGCCTCGTCTTCTTCGTCCAGGGCACCGGGATGGCGCACATCATGCCGCCCGTCACCGTCGCCGTGATGCAGGCGCTGCCCCGGGAGAAGGCCGGTTCCGGTTCCGCCGTCAACAACACCTTCCGCCAGGTCGGCGGGGCGCTCGGGATCGCGGTCCTCGGCTCGGTGCTCTCCACCGTCTACCGGGGCGACATCGAGGGCCACCTCGACGCGGTCCCGGCCGGGGCGCGGGACGTGGCGGGCGAATCCATCGAGGCCACGCTCGGGGTCGCCGAGAAGCTCGGCCCGGTGGCCGGAAAGCCGCTGGTCGCCGCCGCCAACGACGCCTTCATCAGCGCCATGCACGTCACGGCGCTCGGCTCGGCGGCCGTCGCCCTGATCGGCGCCGCGGTGGTGGCCCTGTTCCTGCCCGGCCGCACCCCGGCCCCGGCGCCCGAGGCCCCCGCCGCGACCCCGCCGGCGAGGGACCGGGTCAGCCCCTGAGGGACCGCCCGCCGGTCCGGCGGCCGAGGTCCGGTGCTCCACGCCCCCCCCGGGTCGGCGAGAATCGGACCGACGACGGTGACGAGCGTACGGACGGTGCACGGGCCCCGGCGTACGGACGGCACCCGGGTCACGACGTACGGACGACACCACGCGGGCGACGGCGGACGCGGCGAGAGGCGGCTTCAGGTGCAGGGCCAGGACGGCGAGCGGGACCGGTGCGGGGCGCGGGGCGGCGGCGAGCCGCCCGCCGGGGGGACGGAAGCGGAACCCCGCCGCGGGCGGCCCCGCTCCGCCGCGGCGGAGCGGGCGATCCTCGACGCCGTCATCGCCCACCTGGAGGCCGGCGAACCGCTGGCGGGCCTGTCCATCGAGCGCATCGCGCGCACGGCGGGCGTCGGCAAGGCCACCATCTACCGGCGGTGGAGCGGGAAGGAGGAGCTGCTCGTCGACGTCGTACGCGACATGGAGCCCCCCGAGCCGCCCGTCTCCGGCACCGCCGGCCTGGCCGATCTGCGGGTGATGCTCGAATCGATGCGCACCCGGGGCATCGCGCAGCGCTCCTCGGTGCTCCTGGTCAACATGTTCGCCCAGATGAAGAGCCACCCGAAGCTGTGGGAGGAGTACCACGGCAGGGTGATCGCCCCCCGGCGCCTCGCCATGCTGGAGGCGGTGCGGCGCGCGGTCGCCGCCGGGGAGCTGCGGGACGATCTCGACGTGGACCTGCTGGACGACCTCTTCGTCGGCCCGATGCTGGTCCGCACCGTCCACCGCCCCGACGCCCCGCTCCCGGAGGACCTCGTGGACCGCGTCATCGACGCCCTGCTGAACGGCCTCGCCCCGGCCCGCTGACCGCCCCGTCCGACGCGCGAGCCTCCGTTTGTGATCGTTCTGTAACAACGCCGCCGGTCCCGCCCCGTGCCGGAACCCCTGCTCCCGTCCCGGTCGTCGTGCCTTCCGTACGGGCTCTCCGTACGCGTCGCCGGATTCCCGAAGGCCCGCCGGGCCGACCGGAACACCGGGTTCCCGGGCGGGGTCGGCGGCGGGAAAGGCACCCCTCATCGCCTAGGGTCGGAAGCGCGGCGATGTGCAGGGCAAGGGCGATGTACAGGGCAAGGCAGTGAGGACAGCGCGATGGTTCAGGCGTACGGAGCGGACACGGACAACGGCAGCGAGGAGCAGCCCGGGGCCCGCGATTCCCGCCTCCGGAGCCTGGGGCGACGGCTGCGGAACGACCGGGGCATCTGGCGGCGCGGCATCCTGCTGGCGCTCTGCTCGGTGCTCCTGACCCTGGTGATGGGCGTCCACGCGCAGATCCCCAACCGCGTCGGCAACCTGGGCAGCCTCGTCGAGACGTTCCTGCCGTGGTTCGCGCTCTTCATCCCCGTCCTGCTGGTCCTGGCCCTGGTACGCCGCTCCGCGACCGCCCTGGTGGCGCTGCTGCTGCCCGTCGTGGTCTGGCTCAACATGTTCGGCGGCCTGATCACCGACAAGTCCGGCTCGGGCGGCGACCTCACCGTCGCCACCCACAACGTCAACGCCGACAACCCCGACCCGGACGGCACCGCCCAGCAGGTCGCCGGCTCCGGCGCGGACGTCGTGGCCCTCCAGGAACTCCCGGGCCGGCAGGTCTCCCGGTACGAGAAGTCGCTGGCCGACCGCTACCCGTACCACGCGGTCCAGGGCACCGTGGGCCTGTGGAGCAAGTACCCGCTGGCCGACACCAAGCCCGTCGACATCAAGATGGGCTGGACCCGGGCGATGCGCTCGACCGTCGCGACCCCCGAGGGGGAGGTCGCGGTCTACGTCGCCCACCTGCCGTCCGTCCGCGTGAAGATGCACGCCGGCTTCACCGCCAACCAGCGCGACGACAGCGCCGACGCGCTCGGCGAGGCCATCGCCCACGAGCGGGTGGAGCGCGTCGTCCTGCTCGGCGACCTGAACGGCACCATGAACGACCGCTCGCTCAACGCGGTCACCGCGCAGATGCGCTCCACCCAGGGCGCGGCGGGCGACGGGTTCGGCTTCAGCTGGCCCGCCTCGTTCCCGATGGCCCGCATCGACCAGATCATGGTCAAGGGCGTCGAGCCGAAGGCGTCCTGGACCCTGGCGGCGACCGACAGCGACCACCTCCCGATCGCGGCGCGCGTGGAGCTGTGACGGCGGGCGCGTACGCGCCCGCGCAACCGGGTGTTCACCACCCGGCATAAACCGTCTGCGACAATTTGTTCCAGTCGAATACATAACGAAGACCCAGCCGTCGCCCGGCGTCCCCTCCGAGGCGGCGGCTCTTCGTTCTGCCCCTGGTTCCGAGTGATCGCGAAAGGTCCCCTCCTCATGCCTCTGGCCCTCCTCGCCCTGGCCGTGAGCGCCTTCGGCATAGGCACGACGGAGTTCGTCATGATGGGGCTGCTCCCCAACGTGGCGGACGACCTGCACACGTCCGTGCCCACCGCCGGATACCTCGTGTCGGCGTACGCGATCGGCGTCGTCCTCGGGGCGCCCCTGCTCACCGGCCTCGGCTCGCGCGTCCCGCGCAAGAAGATGCTGCTGCTCCTGATGGCCGTCTTCACCGTGGGCAACCTGGCCTCCGCGCTCGCCCCGGACTTCGGCTGGCTGATCGCGGGGCGGCTGCTCGCCGGTCTGCCGCACGGCGCGTTCTTCGGCGTCGGCGCGGTCGTCGCCGCCCGGCTGGTCACCGAGGGCCGCCAGGCGCGGGCCGTCGCGACGATGTTCCTCGGCCTGACCGTCGCCAACATCGTCGGCGTCCCCGCCGCCACCCTGCTCGGCCAGCACCTCGGCTGGCGGGCCACCTTCCTCGTGGTCGCGGCGATCGGCCTCGCCGCGATGGCGGCCCTCGCCCGCCTGGTGCCCCACATCCCGGTCGAGGCGCACCAGGACGTCCGCCGCGAACTGCGCGCCCTCGGCAACCGCCAGGTGGTCCTCGGCCTGCTCACCGCCGTCTTCGGCTTCGCCGGGGTCTTCGCGGTGTACTCGTACCTCTCGACCATGACCACGAAGGCGATGGGCTTCGGCGAGTCCTCCGTCACCCCGGTCCTGGCCCTCTTCGGCATCGGCATGACCCTGGGCGCCCTGGCGGCGGGCCCGCTCACCGACCGGGCGCTGCGGCCGACCCTGTACGGATCGCTCGGCGCGCTCGCGGTGGTCCTGGCGGTCTTCCCGTTCGTCGTGCACGTGACGTGGGCGGCGCTGGTGATCGTGGTGCTGCTGGGAGCGGTGGGGTTCATGACGACGACCCCGCTCCAGATGCTGGTCATGAACAAGGCGAAGGACGCCCCGACCCTGGCCTCCGCCTCCAACCACTCGGCCTTCAACCTGGCCAACGCGGGCGGCGCCTGGCTGGGCGGCGTGGCCATCGCGGCCGGCTGGGGCTGGACGTCCCCGGCGTTCGTGGGCGCGGCGCTGGCGGTGGCGGGCCTGGCGATCGCGATGACGGCCGGCTACCTGGACCGCACCCCGAACCCGAACTCCCGCGTGGTGGCGGGGGGACCCACGACCACACGGGACCCCGACCGGAAGACCACATCCAGCCGGTCCGGCGTTTGAGGACGGAACGGGTACGCGGGTCGGGCCCCGGGTCATCGGCATTCTCGGCCGGGTGGCCCTGATCCAGCCGGTCCGGCGTTTGAGGACGAACCCGTTGCGCGGGTTGGGCCCGGGGCCGCGTGCCACTTGCCTGGGGCCGCCGGCTGCAACCTGCCCCCGCACTGCTCCAGCCGGTCCGGCGGCGATTCCAGCCCGTCCGGCGCTTGAGGACGGAAGCGTCACGCCGGTCGGGCCCGGGGGCATCGGCTTCCTTGGCCGGGTGGCCCTGATCCAGCCGGTCCGGCGTTTGAGGACGGAACCGTTGCGTGGGTTGGGCCCGAGGCCGCGTGCCACGTGCCTGGGGCCGCCGGCTGCAGCCTGCCCCCGCACCCCTCCAGCCCGTCCGGCGCTTGAGGACGGAACGGGTACGCCGGTCGGGCCCCGGGTCATCGGCATCCTCGCCGGGTGGCCCTGATCCAGCCCGTCCGGCGCTTGAGGACGGACCCGGTACGCCGGACCGGCCCGAGGCATCACCGCCCCGGCCCCAGCCCGTCCGGCGCTTGAGGACAAGGGCGGCCGCCGGACGCCTCCGGCAACCGCCACCCCGCTACGACGACTCGCGCCACCGATTCGTGATCGGCAGCCGCCGGTCCTTCCCGAACCCCTTCGGCGAGATCTTCGTCCCCGGCGGGTACTGCCGCCGCTTGTACTCCGCTGTATCGACCATCCGCAACGTCTTCGCCACCAGCTCCGCGTCGTACCCGGCCGCCACGATGGCGTCGAGACCCTGGTCCCGGTCCACGTACAGCTCCAGGATCGCGTCGAGCACCTCGTAGTCCGGCAGCGAGTCCGTGTCGACCTGCCCCGGCCGCAGCTCCGCGCTCGGCGGCTTGGTGATCGAGGACTCCGGGATCGGCGGGGTCTGCCCCCGCTCCTCGGCCGCCCGGTTGCGCCACTTCGCCAGCCGGAAGACCGACGACTTGTACACGTCCTTGATCGGCCCGTACGCGCCGACCGCGTCCCCGTACAGCGTCGAGTAGCCGACCGCCAGCTCGGACTTGTTGCCCGGCGCCAGCACGATCTGCCCCTCCTGGTTGGAGATGGCCATCAGCGTCGTGCCGCGCAGCCGGGCCTGGAGGTTCTCCTCCGCCAACCCGGTGAGCTGCAACGACGCCATGTACGCGTCGAACATCGGCGCGATCGGCACCGTGCGGAAGTTGAGTCCCGTACGCCGCGCCAGCTCGGCCGCGTCGTCCTTGGAGTGGTCCGAGGAGTACTTCGACGGCATGGAGACGCCGTACACGTTCTGCGCTCCTAGGGCGTCGCACGCGATGGCCGCGCAGATCGCGGAGTCGATCCCGCCGGAGAGCCCGATCAGCACATTGCTGAAACCGTTCTTCGCGGCGTACGCCCGCAGTCCGACCACGAGCGCGGAGTAGATCTCCTCCTCGTCCTCCAGCCGCTCCGCGTACCCGCCCGCCAGCTCCGGCTCGTACGCCGCGACCGGTTCGTCCGACAGCACCACGCGGTCGATCCGCAGCCCGTCGTCCACCACGCCCGAAGGAGCGTCGGTCGCGGCGGCGGGCAGCTCCAGGTCGAGGATCACGCTGCCCTCGGAGAACTGCGGGGCGCGGGCGATGACCTCGCCCTCCTTGTCGACGACGATCGAGTCGCCGTCGAAGACCAGCTCGTCCTGGCCGCCGATCATCGCCAGGTAGGCGGTCGTGCAGCCGGCCTCCTGGGCCCGCTTGCGGACCAGCTCCAGCCGCGTGTCGTCCTTGTCCCGCTCGTACGGCGAGGCGTTGACGGAGAGCAGCAGCCCGGCGCCGGCGGCCCGGGCGGCCGGGACGCGCCCGCCGTCCTGCCACAGGTCCTCGCAGATCGCGAGGGCCACGTCGATCCCGTGGACCCGCACGACCGGCATCGAGTCGCCCGGCACGAAGTACCGGAACTCGTCGAACACCCCGTAGTTCGGCAGGTGGTGCTTGGCGAAGTTGAGCGCGATCCCGCCGCGGTGCAGCACGGCGGCGGCGTTGCGCGGGGAACCGGCGGGCTGCCCGTAGCGCGCCGCGGCGTGCTCGGAGCGGTCCAGGTAGCCGACGACGACCGGCAGTTCGCCGAAGCCCTCCGCGTCGAGCCGGGCGGCCAGCGCACGGAGCGCCTGCCGTGAGGCTTCGACGAAGGACGACCGCAGGGCCAGGTCCTCGACGGGGTATCCGGTCAGCGCCATCTCGGGGAACGCCACGAGGTGGGCGCCCTGTTCGGCGGCGTGCCGGGTCCAGTGGACGATCGCCTCCGAGTTGCCGGCGAGGTCGCCGACGGTCGAGTCGATCTGATTCAGTGCGAGGCGTAGTTGAGGCACGTCCGCCAGTGTAATCGTCTTTCTGACGCAATGTCCCGGCGGGCCGGGCAAAATCTGCCCGAGCCCACCGAAACCGCAGGTCAGGGCCGGTATGTCGGCAGCCCCGGCCCCGACCTGCGGTAGGCCACCAGAGTCAGGCCCGGTACCCGAGCACCGTCATCATCCCCGCCTCCGCGTGGTACACGTTGTGGCAGTGGACCATCCACAGCCCCGGGTTGTCGGCGTCGAACTCGACGGTCAGCGACCGGTGCGGCAGCACGATCGCGGTGTCCTTGCGGGCCCCGGCGGCGTTCCCGCCGAGCGCGAAGGTGTGCCCGTGCACATGGAGCGGATGCCACATGGCCGTCGCGTTGTCGAAGACGAGCCGCACCCGCTCGCCCGCCTCCACCGGCCGCCGCTCCTTCGCGTCGTACGGCCGCCCGTCGAAGGCCCAGTCGTACGCCGCCATCCCGCCGGTGAGTCGCATCCGGATCGTCCGGTCCGGCGCCCGGCCGCCCAGCGCGACCGACGGGTCCGGGGCCAGCCGCCCCGCCTCCACCAGCTTCCCGTCCAGCTCCTTCGGGCGTACGGAGGCGGCGGGCGCGGCCCCGCTCCCGGTCCGCAGGACGGCGAGGGCGGACGCCTTCTTCCCCTCCGCCAGCGCCGTCAGCGGGAAGACCCCGTCGCCGGCGGTGACGAGCACGTCGTACCGCTCGCCCATCCCCAGTAGCAGCGCGTCCCCCGTGGTGTGCCGGACCGGGAAGCCGTCGGTGTGCGTCACGGTCATCCGGTGGCCGCCCATCGCGACGCGGAAGGCGGTGTCGCCGCCGGCGTTGATGATCCGCAGCCGTACGCGGTCGCCGGGCCGGGCGGAGAAGACCTCCGGGTCCTCCGGCAGCCGACCGTTGGCCAGGTAGTGCGGGTAGGCCACGTCGCCCGCGTCGCCGCCGAGCAGTTCGCTGGTGGCGCCCATCATCATCCGGGACGGACCGCCGCCGCCGGCTTCCGCCGGCCCGCTCTCCGCCGTGTCGCCGTGGCCGGACATGGTGTGCGCGCCGTGGTCCATCCCGCCGCCCATGCCGCCGGACAGCTCCTTGAGAACGGCGTCCGGGGTGGACCCCTCCACCCCGTCGACCCAGTCGTCGAGGACGACCACCCACTCCTTGTCGTACGCCAACGGCTCCTTCGGGTCCTCCACGATCAGCGGGGCGTACAGCCCCCGGTCCTGCTGCACACCGGAGTGCGGGTGGAACCAGTACGTTCCCGGGTGCGGCACGGCGAACCGGTAGGCGAACTCGGCCCCCCGCTCGATGTTCCGCTGGGTCAACCCGGGGACCCCGTCCATGTCGTTGCGCAGGGCGAGCCCGTGCCAGTGCAGGGAGGTCGGCTCGGGCAGGTGGTTGGCGAGGGTGAGCGCGAGCGTGTCGCCCGCCGTCACGCGCACCTCGCGCCCCGGCAGCCGGTCCCCGTACGCCCACGAGGCGACGGTGCGCCCGCCGCCGAGGTCGAGCCGGGTGCGGGTGGCGGTCAGGGAGACCTTGCGTACGGGCCCGGAGCCGCGCGCCGCCTCGGCCGTCCGGACCTCCTCACCGCCGGGGGAGACGTACGTACCGGAGTCCTGCGCTCCGCCGGGGGAGTGCGCATCGCCGTGGTCGCCGCCGCCGTCGGAACAGGCGGCGAGCGCTCCGGTTCCGGCGACGGCGAGGGCCGCGCCGAGGACGGCGCGTCGGGTGGGTCGTGCGGACATGCTGAAGACACCTCTGATGTGCTGGTGGTGCGGGAAAGGGAGCAAGGGCGGAGGTGAGACGCCCACTCCTACATACGCAGCACCGAAACGGCGGCGAGCACCGATATCGAGGGCGGCGGATTCGGCCGCGACGCCCGCAGGAGCCCCGCGCCGACCGGCGCGCCGAGGCGCCGCCCGTCGGCGCGCAGCCCGAGCAGCAGCCAGGTGGCGAGGAGGGCGAGCCCCCACGCGCCGAGGACGGCGAGGCAGACGGAGAGCGGATCCATGCCGCTCGTGGGGGCGTCGCCGCCGGAATCGTGACCGGGGGTGTGGGCGGTGCCGGACGACGAGGGGGAGGCTGTGTCGGCGGCCGATGGGTGGGCGGCGTCGGCGGCCGAGGCGTCAGTCATGACGGCGGCCGACGAGAAGCCCTCCACGATGACCGCCGAGAAGCTCTCGGCGGTGACTGAGGGGAAGCCCTCCATGGTGGCCGGTGACGAGTGCGCCACGAAGATCGCCGAGAGGTCTTCCGCGATGACCGCCGCCGGGCCCGCCGAGGGGTCCGCCGCCGGGCCCGCCGAGGAGAGGGAGGCTGCCCGGCCGCCGTGCTCGGCGGGATGCCCGACCGTGTGCATGGTGACGATGCCGAACAGCAGGGCGGCGAACAGCACCAACTGCCCGCAGCTCACGCCCCTGCTCCGCACCGCACCCGCCATACGGGCCACCCTACCCCCGCCGGGTATACGGACGAGCGGCGGCCCGGCTCGCCCCATCTCACCGCCGGAACGGGAGAACGGTTGCCGGGCCGCACGCGTACCGCGGTCTCAGCCGCGCGAGTAGACCTTCTCCGCCCAGCCGGCGATCTGCTCCTCGGTGAGGTGCTGCGCCAGATCGGCCTCACTGATCATGCCGACCAGCTTCTTGTTCTCGACGACCGGCAGCCGGCGGATGCGGTGGGTCTGCATCTCCTCCAGGACCGCGTCCACATCGGCGTCCGCCTCGATCCAGCGGGGCGTGCCCTGGGCGAGGTCGCCCGCCGTGATCTTGGCCGGGTCGTGCCCCTTCGCCACACAGCCGACCACGATGTCGCGGTCGGTGATGATGCCGACCATCCGGTCCGAGTCGCCGTCGGCCGACACGGGCAGCGCACCCACGTTGTGCTCGCGCATCAACTGCGCCGCGCGGTCGAGCGTCTCGTGGGCCGGGATCCAGCGGGCCCCGCTGTGCATGATGTCTTTGGCGGTCGTCATGGGGGATTTCCTCCTGCGTGCCGATGGCACTGCGTACGGCCCCGAGCGCCACCCATCGTCACCGGCCCGCCGGGGCGGCGCGACCGCAAGCGCCCGTTCGGGTGCGCCGGGGACGGCCCGGGGCAGGACCGGCGAACGGCGCGGCGGCCGACGTACGCGAACGGGCCGGAAACCGGGCCCCGACCCGGCCGCGGGGCCCCCGCCCGCCGGTCGCCGACCGGCGGGGGTGGCCACGTGCTCCCTCTCACACGGAGTGCGTAATGTGGGTGAAATCCCGGGTCGTGATACTGGCAGTGTCCCCCTACCCCGGGCGGTGGTGCACGGACCGTCTGAACTGCAAGGATGTGGCAATGGACAAGCAGCAGGAATTCGTCCTCAGGACCCTTGAGGAGCGCGACATCCGCTTCGTGAGGCTGTGGTTCACCGACGTCCTCGGGTTCCTCAAGTCCGTCGCCGTCGCTCCGGCCGAGCTGGAGCAGGCATTCGACGAGGGCATCGGCTTCGACGGCTCGGCGATCGAGGGCTTCGCGCGGGTCTACGAGTCGGACATGATCGCCAAGCCGGACCCGGGCACGTTCCAGATCCTGCCGTGGCGCGCGGAAGCCCCGGGCACCGCGCGAATGTTCTGCGACATCCTGATGCCGGACGGCTCGCCCTCCTTCGCGGACCCGCGCTACGTGCTCAAGCGCATCCTCGCCAAGACCTCGGACCTCGGCTTCACCTTCTACACGCATCCCGAGATCGAGTTCTTCCTGCTCAAGAACAAGCCGGTGGACGGCACCCGCCCGACCCCGGCGGACAGTTCGGGCTACTTCGACCACACGCCGCAGAACGTGGGGATGGACTTCCGCCGCCAGGCGATCACGATGCTCGAATCGATGGGCATCTCGGTCGAGTTCAGCCACCACGAGGGGGCGCCGGGCCAGCAGGAGATCGACCTGCGGTACGCGGACGCGCTCTCCACGGCGGACAACATCATGACGTTCCGCCTGGTGATGAAGCAGGTGGCGCTGGAGCAGGGCGTGCAGGCCACGTTCATGCCGAAGCCGTTCTCGGAGTACCCGGGTTCGGGCATGCACACCCACCTCTCCCTCTTCGAGGGCGACCGCAACGCCTTCTACGAGTCGGGCGCTGAGTACCAACTCTCCAAGGTCGGCCGCTCGTTCATCGCGGGCCTGCTGCGGCACGCGGCGGAGATCTCCGCCGTCACCAACCAGTGGGTCAACTCCTACAAGCGCATCTGGGGCGGCTCCTCCCGCGCGGCCGGCGCGGGCGGCGAGGCGCCCTCGTACATCTGCTGGGGCCACAACAACCGCTCCGCCCTCATCCGCGTCCCGATGTACAAGCCGGGCAAGACCGGTTCGGCCCGCGTCGAGGTCCGCTCGATCGACTCGGGCGCCAACCCGTACCTCACGTACGCAGTCCTGCTCGCGGCCGGCCTCAAGGGCATCGAGGAGGGCTACGAACTCCCCGCCGGCGCCGACGACGACGTCTGGGCCCTCTCCGACGCCGAACGCCGCGCGATGGGCATCGAACCGCTCCCGCAGAACCTGGGCGAGGCGATCTCCCTGATGGAGAAGAGCGAACTGGTCGCCGAGACGCTGGGCGAGCACGTCTTCGACTTCTTCCTCCGCAACAAGAAGCAGGAGTGGGAGGAGTACCGCAGCGAGGTCACGGCCTTCGAGCTGAAGAACCTGCTGCCGGTGCTGTAGGGCATACGTACGTACGTGACTATGGGCGGGGCGCCCGATGGGACCGAAGCGCCCCGCCCACAGTCATGATCAGCTCTGGGCCGTCCGGGGGCCTGGCGTTTCAGGGGCGTACAGCAACCGTGTCAGCCGACCCTCGCCTCTATGGGGACGCTTCGGGGCGACTGATTGCTAGCCATGCGGACAAGGATCCTGCCGGTCATCAGGACGTCGGAACCTCCGACGAACCCCACTTCGGGACGTCCCGCATCGGGTAGAACGTCCCTAGTGCCGTCCCCGAGCGTCAGGAGAGATGGAGATGCCGAACGAGGGGTTACGTGCCGCCTTGGCGGCCGGCGGCTGGACGTATACCGCCCTTGCGAACAAGGTCGAGGTCGATCCCAAGTCCATTGAGAGATGGGTCAATTCGGGGCGCACGCCGCGCCGTGCCACGGCCCTGGTGGCAGCGGAAACACTGGGAGAAGACGTGCACGCTCTCTGGCCCGCGCTCCGGCAGGCACGACCTGCACGCGCTGTCAGTCCGGAACTGGTGGCCCTCTACGACCAGCGGGCGGACATCCCCGTATCAACCTTCGTGGACATGCTGACCCAAGCTCGCGAGCGCATCGACGTGCTGGTGTACGCGGCCGTCTTCCTTCACGAGGCGTACCCGCGGCTCAACGACTTGCTGCGAGAGTGAGCTGCCGATGGGTGCGCTGTCCGTATCGCGATCGGCGACCCGGACAGCGCGCATGTCCAACAGCGCGGCAAGGACGAGCGGTTCGGCCACGGGATCGAGTCCCGCTGCCGACTCGCCCTCATGCACTACCGCCCCCTTGCGCGGGTACCTGGCATCGAGGTGCGGACCCATGCCACCACGCTCTACAACTCGATCTATCGTGCGGATGACCAGGCGATGATCAATGCCCATATCTGGGGCGTGAACGCCTACGGCGCTCCCGTATGGCATCTGCGACGCAGCGGAGCGGGCGGCATGTTCGACACCTACGCCAGCAGCTTCGCTGCGGTCTGGGAGACCGCGACGCCGGTAAGCGAAGGGTGATCATGGCACGGACCGAGTACTACGACGATCCGGCGGCACCTGAGCCGAACAGCTTGGTGGTCGCGGCGTCCGCCGTGGTCACCGACGAAGAAGGGCGCCTGCTCCTTCAACGCCGACGGGACAACGACCTTTGGGCGCTGCCTGGTGGCGGCATGGAGATGACCGACTCCCTGCCGGGAACGGCCGTTCGCGAGGTGAGGGAGGAAACGGGGCTCGATGTAGAGATCACTGGGCTCGTGGGCACGTACACCGACCCTCTTCACATCATCGCTTACTCGGACGGTGAGGTGCGCAGGCAGTTCAACGTCTGCTTCACCGCCCGTGCGGTCGGGGGCCGTCTCGTGATCTCGGACGAGTCAACGGAGTTGAGATTCGTCCAGCCCGAGGAGATCGATCGCCTGCCGATGCACCACACGCAGCGGCTCCGAATCCGTCACTTTCTGGAACACCGTGCTCGGCCGTATCTCGGCTGACATGTTGGACTGCGAGGACGGTGCTCCTGGTCTGTGCCTCCCCTACGCAAAGGCAGTTCCACCTGGACTGCCTTGAGCGGCCACAATGGATCATTGAATGACAACGCCGTGGCTCTGCCGGGCGCATGGGGTGCCTGCTGCGTCTCCTCGCAACGCATGTGGGCTCGGCTACGTGGAGCACAGTGCCGCCATGTCATCGGATGGACTTGTCCATGAGGACGTAGAGCAGCCCGATGAGGGAGCCGCTGCTGACGATCTCGCGCCGGTCGATCATGCCTCGCACGTCGGACAGCGGGATCCACTCGATGCGGTCCGACTCGTTCTTCTCGGTCGGCGGCCCCTCGTACGTCGCCCCGTCGGCCCGGCAGACGTGGTGCTGGGAGTCGGTGATGCCATTCGCCGGCTCAGCGCAGATCAGCGGCTTGACCGAGCAGGGCCGCCGGCCGGTCTCTTCCAGCACCTCACGGGCCGCCGCTTCCGCAGGCGTCTCGCCCTCCTCGGCCAAGCCCATGGGGAGTTCCCACGCCCAGGCGTTGGTGATGAAGCGGTGCCGCCACATCATCAGAATCTCGGAGCGCTCGTGTCGACGCCAAGGCGATGCTGGACGACATGCTCAAGCCGAGCCCAACGACAGAGCACCTTCCCGGGGCCGTCTCGGGGCCGTGGAAGGGCGCTCAACGATGACCGATGCTGACAACCGCTAACCGCTCAGCAGCAGGTCACAGCGTTAATCGGTTGCGTGGCCGCAGGTCAGAAACCCGGCTCATCAATTCTTCCGCAACAAGAAGGAGGAGTGGGAGGAGTACCGCAGCGAGGTCACGGCCTTCGAGCTGAAGAACCTGCTGCCGGTGCTGTAGGCCCGGCGCACGTGCCTGCGGGCGGGCCCCCTCGGACGAACCGGGAGGGCCCGCCCGCAGCCGTTTCCGGTCCCGGGGCGTCTTCTGCCGTCGGCGGGCGCGAGTGGCCGGCGGAACGGGGTACGTGGGCGTTGGGTACGCGTACGCCGTCGTACGCAGGCGCCCCGGACGAATGGAGAGCGGTGTGGAGCACGCGCAGTTCTTGGCCAAAGGGGCGGGGCAGGGTGCTCCGGCCTTCTGGATCGTCGCCGTCGCCCTCGTCGTCATCGTCGGGGCGGCGTTTCTGGTGAGCCGGGTGCGCAAGAGGTAGACCCTGGGCCGCCCATGGCCCGTGGGCGGCCCAGGGCCCTCCGCGGTCAGCGTGCCGCGGGCCAGACGTAGAGGGGGCCGCTGACCGACACGTCGTCCAGGGAGCCGCCGGAGATGTGCTCGATCACCGCCATCGCCACCGCGCCCTTGTCCGTGACGGAGCACAGTGCGGCGCCCTCGACGAAGCCCCGGTCCACACGGTCGGTCTTGCTCGGCAGGTCCAGAGCGCCGAAACCGCTGCCGGCCGCCGCCCGGCAGGAGTCGAAGGTCTTCGGGGCGTCGGTACGGAGAAGCCCGACCCGGGTGTTGGGCAGGGCGCGCAGCTTGTAGTCACCCAGGTCGTTGCAGGTCTCGGGCCAGTGCAGCAGCTCCGCCCCGCCGGGGTCCTTGACCGCGCCGATGTCCTCGGTCTCGGTCCGGCTGGTCCCGTCGTCGAGGTCGATGAGCTGCTGTTCGTGCTGCGCGCACGGGGCGGGCGAGAGGCCCCACATCGTGCTCAGCGCCTCCGCGTACCCGTCGGGCGCGGTGAGGTCGACCTCCGACGCCGCGGATCCGGACGGGGAGGTGGACGGCGTCGCGCCCGAGGGTACGAGAGCGTCCGGCTCGGCCGCGTCCGGATCCGTGTCGGGGTCCGTCGAGGACGGCGTGTCGGCCGGGGTGGGGGAGGCCGGCCGGGTGACCTGGTCGGCGGCGCCCGGGGCGGGCGCGGCGGTCGGAGGCGGGTTGTTGCCGCCGAAGGCCACGGTCACCAGGATGCCGACCAGCGGGATGGCGATGCCCCCGACCCACCAGGCCCAGCGCGGAGGCTCGGTGCGCGGTGGCGGCGACGGGGGGTAGGGCGGCGGGGGTGGTGGAGGTGTCGCGCCCGGACCCGCTGGTGTACCCATGTCCCCCTCCGATGAACAGACTTCGCACTCCTGTTCAGCCTAGCGATCATGCGGCGCGCGACACACGGGTTTCGCCGCTTCGGCGAGGCCGCACGTCGGACCGCTGCCGGTTCAGTACCGATGCCCCGGCCAGTGCGGGTCCTCCCAGCGGTCCGGTCCGGCGAGGCCGATCAGCCGGACACGGTGGAGCAGGGTCTCGCAGCCCTCCCGGGCCCGCAGCCGCTCCGGCACATGGCGGACGAGCCAGGCGGAAAGCTCCCCGCGCAGCCCGCTCTCGTCCTCATCGTCCCAGGAATCCCAGGGCAGTTGGTCGCCCAGCAGCCCGTACTCCCATGCGGCGGCGGCCTCCGCCAGGTGCCGGTCGGACACCTCGCCCCGCACCGACTCCCAGACGGCGAGCCAGGGAGCGGCCGTGCCCGCTGCCTCGGCGCACAGGGCCAGAAGGTCGTGCACGGGCACGGCGGGCACCGGGTCCAGGAGGCTGTGTGCCCACCAGGCGTGCAGGAACTCCCGTACGGCAGCGCTCTGTTGCGCGGGCCACCGCCGCCAGTGCCCCCGGGCGAACGAGCGGCCGACCTCGTACATGCCGGACGCGGGCTTCACCTCGCCGCGCACCAGCGCGCGGGCGAACTGGGGCAGGATCCGCCGCAGCACCGCTCCGTGGTCGCCCCAGTCGGGCGCGTCCCAGGCGCGGCGGAGGAGATCCGGACCGAGAGGTACGCCCGGGGTCTTGAGCAGCGCCAGCTCCTCCGCGCCGCCCCAGTGGCAGTCGCACTGGACCTCGTCGGCGCGGGCGGTCATCCCGCGAAAGGCGTCGGTCAGCGCGTCCAGGGCGCGGTCGAGCCGGAGCGGGGGAGGGGAGGTACCGGGAAGCATCGTGATCGCACAGCCTCGGAGGACTCCAGCGGGCACCCGCCCGCCGAAGAACGCGACCCTACCCGGCCCGCTGGAGGGTGTCACCAAGACCGTGCGGTGGTCGCGGATCATCATGCGGCCACCGTCGCGACCTGGTGACCGTGGCGGGAGCCGTGGCGCTCCGCGCGGCCCGTTCGGCCCACTCTCGATCCCCGATCGATGTGGGCCGAGGGCGCCCCGCGTACTACACCGGCGGTGTGCCCGGCGGGGACGGGGCGGGGGGCGGGTTGGGCAGGGGCGGACCCGGGTCCGGTGGGAGCTTCGGGGGGCCGCTGCCGTGTCTGCCGTCGTTCGCGAGCTTGCGCGCGGTCAGGCCGTAGACGCCGAGGGGCGGGAACAGGTCGACGCGGCGCGGGTAGTCGCCCGCCGCGCAGCCCTCGCAGAGCAGGTCGCGGCCGGCGGGGGTGGGCCGGGCCGCGGTGACCGGGGCGTTCCAGCACGCCTCGCAGGTGCGGACGTCCGTCGGGGAGAGGGCGATCATCCGGGCCTCCCGGGCGCCGCCGGTAAGGCTGAACGAGTGGTGCGCATCAGGTACCTCCGTCGTGGGTGGGACTGATGGGGCCGGTGAGGCGCAGCGGACCCGTGCGGCCGACGTGGCCGGCGCGGCTCATCTGCGGGTGTCGCGCCAGGCGCGGACGAGCCGGTTGGCATCGGGGCAGTTCACGCCGGTCCGGCAGGCGGTGCAGGTCGTCGTATGGCCCAGCAGGGCTCGGTAGGCCGTGTCGGTGGATTCTGTCGTGGTCACGTTCGCCTCTCTGCTGATCTCGGCCCAGACGTATTCGGAAGTGCGGGTCAGCCTGTGCCCGTAGCGGTCCGCCGTGGCCAGGGCGGCGAGCACGGCCGCGTGGGCGGCCTCGCTCAGCTCGCCGGGGAGATCGGCCTCGACGCGGAAAGCGTCCAACTCGGTGATCGCACGCGGTTCGGTGCCGGTGGCGGCGGCGAGCATGCCGGTCAGCGCCGCAACCCGCGCTTGTGCAGAACGCACACTTCTCCCCCGGGGCCTCTTGTCACTCCATGTAATGCTGAGTATTCAGCTTCAACCTGATGGGTTAGCTTTGTCAACAGCGACGCCCATATCGACGCCGAACACACGGAGCTGCGCAAATGCCACGTGATAAGTCGTACTTGAAGGTGGCGGACGAGCTGCGGGCTCGCGTGAAGGCCGGCGAATGGGCCATCGGGGACAAGCTGCCGTCCCGGGCCCGCTTCGCGAAGGAGTTCGGTGTCGGCCCGTCCGTGGCGCAGCGGGCCGTGGAGCACCTGATCGTCGAGGGTCTCCTCGAAGGCCGCTCCGGTTCGGGGACGTACGTCCGCAAGCCCCGTGAGCGCCGGCGCATGGTCCGCTCGCGCCACAGCGATCGGCGCGGCCCCAGCCCCTTCGCCGCGAACATGAAGGAGCTCGATCACGAGGCGGACTGGGAGTGCACCAGCTCCGCGCGCATTCCCGCCACCGACGCCATCGCCGAACGGCTGGCGATCGAGCCCGGCGACCCCTGCGTCGTGACGGACTACGAGTTCCTCGCCGACGGCATGCCCGTGCAACTCGCCAAGAGCTGGGAGCCGATGGCCATCACGGACGGGACACCCGTCCTGCTCCCGGAGATGGGGCCGCTCGGCAAGATCGGCGTCGTGGAGCGCATGCGGGCCATCGGTGTGGACATCGTCACCGGAGTCGAGCTGGTCCGCCCGGCCCGCGCGACGCGGGAGCAGGCCAACCTGCTCGGGATCTCCGTCGGCGACCTGGTCATCGCGATCGAGCGCACGTACTTCGACGAAGCGGGACGCCCCGTGGAGACCGCCGACATCATCGTGCCGGACATCCGGTGGGAGATCGCCTACGAGATCCGGGTGAAGCGACCGGGGTCCTGAGGGCTGGGCCCGACCCTGCGCAGGGGAGTCCGTGAAGCCCCTGGGCCCGGGGGTGGGTGCCGATAATGCGGTGCGCCGCCGGGTCCGTCGAGGGGCGCGGCGGCTCAAGCGACACTCGGCGAGAGGCGGCACTCGGCGCGAGGCGTCGGGCGGCCGCCGGGGCGCTGGTCGGCCGGTCTTCGGGGGTGCTGGCCTGCCGTCGAGGTGCGGGCCGGCCGTCGGGGTGCCGGCCGGTCGCCGAAGCGGCGCGGCCCCCGCGCGGAGGTGCCTACACGAACCCCCGCCCCATCTCGTCCAGGACCTCGTCGATCACCGCAGCCGGGTCGCGGGCCAGGTCCTCCTCGATCCACATGCGCATCGCGATCCGGAGCGAGGACAGGAAGCCCGCCGCCAGCACGATCGGGCGGACCGGGGCCGTGCTCGGGCCGGGGCGGGCGGCCACCGCTTCGGCCAGATCGCGTTCCAGGGCGGCGTGGTTGGCCAACTGGCGTGCCAGCAGCGAGGGGTGACGCATCGCCAGGCGGGTGCGTACCGCCCACTCGCGCTCCGGTGGTGCCACCCGGTCCGCGAACTGGGCCACCGCGGCGCGCAGGGCGGGCCAGGCCGGTTCGTCCGCCGGGCGGTCGCGCACCGTGCGGACCAGGGCCCTGATCTGCTGCTCCTCGCCGTAGAGGAGGGCGTCCTCCTTGTTGGTGAAGTAGTTCGAGAACGTCCGGCGGGAGATCCCGGCCGCGTCCGCCACCGCCTCGACCGTCACCTGGTCGAAGCCGTGCTCCACCGTCAGGCGCAGGGTCGCCTCGTGCACGGCCTGCCGAGTGGCTTCCTTCTTGCGTTCCCGGAGGCCCGGTCCCGCGGTGCTGCTGTCCATGGGGGCATTATCCCTCGGGTGTGAGATTGTTGCGCAGTGGGCAAAATTGCCCAGTGTGCATGTATGGTGAAGCCTTCTCCCTCCCGTACCGGCGTGCCCGTACCCGTGCAGCAACCAGGCGCGGACACCCCGTACGGACCCCTCGTACGAACCCTTCCGGAGGTTGCGCGTGAGCGCAGCAGACACCGCCGCCCCTGCCGGGGCCCCCGCCGCCGCACCCATGGACCACCGGCACGTCCTGCGCGCCCTCAGCGGGCTGCTCATCGTGCTGTTCGTGGCGATGATCAGCAGCACCGTGGTCTCGGTCGCGCTCCCACAGATCATCGGGTCCCTCGACGGCACGCAGTCGCAGTACACCTGGGTCGTCACCGCGACCCTGCTCGCCTCCACGGCCTCCACCCCCATCTGGGGCAAGCTCGCCGACCTGTTCAGCAAGAAGCTGCTGCTCCAGATAGCCATCGGCCTCTTCGTCGTCTCCTCGGTGGCCTGCGGCTTCGCCCAGTCCACCGAGCAGCTCATCGCCTTCCGCGCCGTCCAGGGGCTCGGCATGGGCGCGCTCCAGGTGCTGGTCCAGGTGATCATCGCCGCGATGATCAGCCCGAAGGAGCGCGGCCGCTACAACGGCTACCTCGGCGGCGTCATGGCCGTCGCCACCGTCGGCGGCCCGCTGCTCGGCGGGTTCATCACCGACGCCTCCTGGCTGGGCTGGCGCTGGTGCTTCTTCGTCGCCGTGCCCTTCACCCTGCTCGCCTCCGTCATCCTCGGCCGCACCCTGCACCTCGCCGAGGTCCGCCGCCCCGACACCAAGGTCGACTACCTCGGCGCCACGCTGATCGCCGCCGGGGTCAGCCTGCTCCTCCTCTGGGTCACCTTCGTCGGCGACGACTTCGACTGGCTCTCCTGGCAGACCGCCGCCATGGTCGGCGGCAGCGCGCTGATCCTCGGGGCGGCCGTCCTCGTCGAGTCCCGCGTCAAGGAGCCCGTCGTCCCGCTCCACGTCGTCCGCCGCCGCGACCCCGCCCTCGCCATCGTCGCCAGCCTCGCGGTCGGCATGGCCATGTTCGGCGGCGCGGTCTTCCTCGGCCAGTACTTCCAGATCGGCCGCGGCTACTCGCCCACCGAGGCCGGTCTCCTCACCATCCCGCTGATGGCGGGCGTGCTCGTCTCCTCGACCGTCGCCGGCCGCCTCGTGTCCAGGACGGGCAAGGTCAAGCCGTTCATCGTCACGGGCGTGGTCGTCCTCGCCGCCGGCTTCCTCGGACTGTCCTTCATCGACCACGAGACCTCGCTCGTGATGGTCTCGCTGGGCATGCTCGGCGTCGGCGTCGGGGTCGGCATGTCGATGCAGAACCTCGTGCTCGTCCTCCAGAACACCGTCCCGCTCAGCGAGATCGGCGCGGCCAGCGGGGCGATCACCTTCTTCCGCTCCCTCGGCGGCACCATGGGCGTCTCGGTGCTCGGCGCGGTCCTCGCCCACCAGGTCTCGTCCAAGATCACCGACGGGCTGGTGAAGCTCGGCATCGACCCGGCCGCCTCCGGCTCCGGCGGCTCCACCCTCAACATCGCCGCCATGCCGCCCCAGGTCCAGGAGATCGTCCGGGCCGCGTACGGGGACGCCACCGGCCACATCTTCCTCATCTCGGCCGGCATCGCCGTCGTCGGCGTCCTCGCCTCCCTCTTCCTGACGCCAACCGAGCTGCGGGACAGCGTCGACCTCTAGGAGCGGCGTCCGGGAAGCCCCGGCAGCCCGCTTCCGCGCCCGTACTGGTCGCGGAAGCGGGCTGTTGTACTGTTACGACCCCGCGCGGGCCCCCGCCGGGAGGCCCCGCGCCCGATCCCCGTACGTCACGGGGGCCGAGGCGATCGAACGAGGAGGTGAGACCCATCAACGCTGGATCGGTACGGGTGCTCATCCCCCGCGATCACGTCGGAGAACCGGTGGCCACGGCAGCAAAGACAGCAGTCGGCCGAACGGACTAGGACCATCGCCGAGCGCCCATCGGTTTTCCCGAAAGGCTTCGCTCGTATGTCCGTTCACCCGGAAAGCTCCTTCTCCACCACCGTCCTCGCCCTCCGCCGCGCCGGCTGCGTCTTCGCCGAGGACGAGGCCCGGCTGCTGCACGAGGCCGCCGCGTCCCCCGCCGTCCTGGCCTCGCTCGTCGCGCGCCGCGCCGCCGGGCTGCCGCTCGAACACGCGCTGGGCTGGGCCGAGTTCGGCGGACGCCGGTACGCCGTGGACACCGGCGTCTTCGTGCCCCGCCGCCGTACGGAGTTCCTCGTGGTGCAGGCCGCCGCCCTCGCGCCCCCCAGGGCCGTCGTCGTCGACCTCTGCTGCGGCTCCGGAGCGCTCGGCGCCGCCCTCGCCGCCGCGTCCGACACCGCCGAACTGCACGCCTGCGACGTCGAACCCGCCGCCGTGCGGTGCGCCCGGCGCAACGTCGGCGAGCTGGGCCACGTGTACGAAGGCGACCTCTTCCACCCCCTCCCCGGCGCCCTGCGCGGCCGGGTCGACGTCCTCCTCGCCAACGTCCCCTACGTCCCCACCGGCGACGTCGCGCTGCTGCCCGCCGAGGCCCGCGTCCACGAACCGCGCGTCGCCCTGGACGGAGGCGGCGACGGGCTCGACGTCCTGCGCCGGGTCGCCGCCGAGGCACCGGCCTGGCTCGCGCCCGGCGGCAGCCTGCTCGTGGAGGCGAGCGAGCGGCAGCGGGACACGGCGGCCGGGATCCTGCGCGCCGCCGGGCTGACCCCTCGCGTCCTGGTCTCCGAGGAGCTGTACGCCACCGTCCTCACCGGGACCAGGGGGACGCCGAAGAACGCGACCCCACAGGTCACACGCCCCGCCGCCGCCCCGAACGGGCCCGTACAGGACTAGGGCGTGTCCGGCGGATCCTGGACCGGGTCCACGGCGCCTGGCACGGCACCTCGCGGCGTTGCCGAAACGCCCGAGTCGCTCCGCGACGCAGGCACTCCAGCGCCTTGCGGTGCGCCGCACCGGACGCCGCGGCCTGTCCGATCCTGATCCGCCGGACACACCCTAGGCTCGAAACGCTGTTGCACGGCGACGAGGCCGCGCCACGGCGTGACCACACAACGCAGTTCGGTTCGGCTGGCAGGAGAGCACGGATGACGACCGCGCCGGGGCGCAGAAGCAGTACGTTCACCAGACTGCTGCGGCACGGATTCACCGACCCGTCCGCCGCCGAGCAGCTCCTCGACCTGGACGCGCTCGCCTCCGTACGGTCCGATCCGGTGCTGCTGGAGGCGCTCGGGGCCACCGCCGACCCGGACCTGGCCCTGCGCGGCCTCGTCCGGATCGTGGAGGCGGAGGAGGAGGGCGACCGGCAGGTGCTGCTGGACACCCTCGTCACCGCCAAGCCCCTGCGCGACCGGCTCCTCGGGGTCCTCGGCGCGTCCGAGGCGCTGGGCGACCACCTGGCCCGGCACCCCCGCGACTGGCAGGCGCTCGTCACCTACGAGGCGGTCGACCTGCACCCGGGCGTCGCCGAGTTCGAGCGCGGCCTCGCCGAGGCCACCGACCCGGACGCGCTGCGCGTCGCCTACCGCCGGTGCCTGCTCACCCTTGCCGCCCGGGACGTCTGCGGGACCACCGGCATCGAACAGACCGCCGCGGAGCTGGCCGACCTCGCCACCGCCACCCTGCGCGCCGCCCTCGCCATCGCCCGTACGGCCGCCCCCGAGGACGCCGCGCGGTGCCGGCTCGCCGTCGTCGCGATGGGCAAGTGCGGCGGGCGCGAGCTGAACTACGTCTCCGACGTCGATGTGATCTTCGTCGCGGAGGCGAGGGACGGGGCGGACGAGACCAAGGCCATGCAGGCCGCCACCCGGCTGGCCGCCCACATGATGCGGATCTGCTCCGAGACCACCGTCGAGGGCACCATCTGGGAGGTCGACGCCAACCTGCGCCCCGAGGGCCGCAACGGACCGCTCGTGCGCACCCTCAGCTCCCACCTCGCCTACTACCAGCGCTGGGCCAAGACCTGGGAGTTCCAGGCCCTGCTCAAGGCGCGCGCGGTGGCCGGCGACCCGGAGCTGGGCGCAGAGTACGTGGACGCGGTCTCCCCGCTGGTCTGGCAGGCCGCCGACCGGGAGAACTTCGTCCCCGACGTGCAGAAGATGCGCCGCCGCGTCGTCGACAACATCCCCGCCGACCGGATCGACCGGGAGCTGAAGCTCGGCCCCGGCGGCCTGCGGGACGTCGAGTTCGCGGTGCAGCTCCTCCAGCTCGTACACGGGCGCAGCGACGCCTCCCTGCGCAGCGGCTCCACCCTGGAGGCGCTGCGGGAGCTCGCCGAGGGCGGGTACGTGGGGCGCGCGGACGCCGCCCAGCTCGACGAGGCGTACCGCTTCCTGCGCGCCATGGAACACCGCATCCAGCTCCACCGGCTCCGCCGCACCCACCTGGTCCCCGACGACGAGGCGGACCTGCGGCGGCTGGGCCGGTCGCTCGGGATGCGCACCGACCCGGTGGCCGAGCTGAACAAGGCGTGGAAGCGGCACGCCTCCGTCGTACGGCGGCTGCACGAGAAGATCTTCTACCGGCCGCTGCTGGACGCCGTCGCCCAGCTCGCCCCCGGGGAGTCCCGGCTCAGCGCGAAGGCCGCCGCGATCCGCCTGGAAGCGCTCGGGTACGCCGACCCGTCCGCCGCCCTGCGCCACCTGGAGGCCCTGTCGTCCGGCGTGACCCGCAAGGCCGCCATCCAGCGCACCCTGCTGCCGGTGCTGCTCGGCTGGTTCGCGGACTCCGCCGATCCGGACGCCGGGCTCCTCGGCTTCCGCAAGGTGTCCGACGCGCTCGGCAAGACCCCGTGGTACCTGCGGCTCCTGCGCGACGAGGGGGCCGCCGCGGAGAACCTCGCCCGGGTCCTCTCCGCCGGCCGCCTCGCCCCGGACCTGCTGATGCGGGCCCCGGAGGCGGTGGCGATCCTCGGCGACCCGGAGGGGCTCACGCCCCGCACCCGGGCCCACCTGGAGCAGGAGGTGCTGGCCGCGGTGGGGCGGGCCGGGGACGCGGAATCGGCGGTCGCGGTGGTCCGCGGGGTGCGCCGCCGGGAGCTGTTCCGTACGACCGCCGCCGACCTCATCGGCTCCTACGGCACCGAGGACAGCCCCGCCGAGCAGGACCACGGGGCCCTCGTCGACCGCGTCGGCTCGGCCGTCAGCGACCTCAACGCCGCCACCATCGCGGGCGCGCTGCGGGCCGCCGTGCGCGAGCGGTGGGGCGACACCCTGCCGACCCGGTTCGCCGTCATCGGCATGGGCCGCTTCGGCGGGCACGAGCTGAGCTACGGCTCCGACGCGGACGTCCTCTTCGTCCACCAGCCGCGCGAGGGCGTCAGCGACGAGGAGGCGGCCAAGGCGGCCAACGCCGTCGTCTCCGAGATGCGCCGGCTCCTCCAGCTGCCGACCGCCGACCCGCCGCTGCTGATCGACGCCGATCTGCGCCCCGAGGGCAAGACCGGGCCGATGGTCCGCACGCTGAAGTCGTACGCCGCCTACTACCGGCGCTGGTCCCTCGTCTGGGAGAGCCAGGCCCTGCTGCGGGCCGAGCCGGTGGCGGGCGACGCGGAGGTGGGCCGCGCGTTCACCGAGCTGGTCGATCCGCTCCGGTATCCGATGGAGGGGCTCGGCGAGGACGCCGTACGGGAGATCCGCCGGCTCAAGGCCCGCATGGAGTCCGAACGGCTGCCGCGCGGCGCGGACCCCACGCTCCACGCGAAGCTGGGGCGGGGCGGGCTGAGCGATGTCGAGTGGACCGTACAGCTGCTCCAGATGCAGCACGGGTGGGCGGAGCCGGGCCTGCGCACGACGCGCACGCGCGAGGCGCTGGCCGCAGCGTGCGCGGCCGACCTGATCCCGGCGGAGGACGCGCAGACGCTGGACGAGGCGTGGGTGCTGGCGTCCCGGGTGCGCAACGCGGTGATGCTGGTACGGGGGCGGGCGGGCGACACGTTCCCGGCGGACTCCCGGGAGCTGGCGGCGGTGGGGCGGTACCTGGGGTACGAGCCGGGGCACGTCGGGGACATGCTGGACGACTACCGGCGGATCACGCGGAGGGCGCGGGCGGTGGTGGAGGAGCGGTTCTACGGGGCCGTGTCGTAGGGCGCCCCGGCCCCGGGCGGGGGCTGCGCCCCCGGCTCCGCCGGGTGGCCCGTGGGGGCGGGCGGCCCTGCCGGGGCCCTCGCGGGGCTCCGCCCCGGACCCCGCTCCTCAAACGCCGGAGGGGCTGGGAAGGACGTCCTCAAGCGCCGGAAGGCCGTCCTCAGCTTCTCCGTCCGCCCAGCACCCTCAGGCGGCTTTCGCTGTTCGGCACCCACCGCGGCAGGTGGTGCGGCAGTGAGCCGTACCAGGCGCGGGAGACCGCGTAGCCGAAGGCCAGGCAGGCCATGCCGCCCACCGCGTCCAGCCAGAAGTGGTTGGCGGTGGCCACGATGACGACCAGGGTGAGCGTCGGGTAGAGCAGACCCAGGATGCGGGCCCAGGGCGCGGTGGCCAGGGCGAAGATCGTCAGGCCGCACCAGAGGGACCAGCCGATGTGCATCGACGGCATCGCCGCGTACTGGTTCGACATGTTCTTGAAGTTGCCCGAGGCCATCGAACCCCACGTCTCGTGCACGAGGACGGTGTCGATGAAGTTCGCGCCGTTCATCAGACGCGGCGGCGCCAGCGGGTAGAGGTAGTAGCCCAGCAGCGCCACGGCCGTCGTCGCGAAGAGGACCAGACGCGTCGCCGCGTAACGGCCCGGATGGCGGCGGAACAGCCAGACGAGGACGCCGATGGTCACGACGAAGTGCAGCGTCGCGTAGTAGTAGTTCATCGACACGATCAGCCAGGTCACGGAGTTCACCGCGTGGTTGACCGATTCCTCGAAGGCGAGGCCGAGCGACTTCTCCGCCGACCAGATCCAGTCCGCGTTGCGCAGTGCCTGGGCCTTCTGCTCCGGTACGGCGTTGCGCACGAGCGAGTACAGCCAGTAACTGACCGCGATGAGCAGGATCTCGAACCAGAGCCGGGGGCGGCGGACCCTCCGCAGCGAGCGGAAGCGGGCCCGCCAACCGGTCGTGCCGGAGCCGGAGACCGGTGTCGTACCGGAGCCGGGGGCCGGTGTCGCGCCGGGCCCGGGAGCCGACTCCGAACCGGACGTTCCGGGCGCCGGGGGAGTGGTGGTGGACGCGGTGGCGGTATCGGTGACCGCCTCGGCCGCGATGGGTGAAGGACCGGCCGCCGACCGGCCTTCCTGCGCTGTGACCTGTGTTTCACCCATAGGCAGAGAGTCTTCCATAGAGATTCCCCTGCCCTCGATCATCCTCCGGTCGGGTTCGGGTCGCACCTCCTGCGACTCAAGGACGAGACGTCGCCCCTGAGCCGCCCGCGGGCCCCGCCGCGGTCGAACCGCGGACCACCAGCTCGGGCATGAAGACGAACTCGCTGTGCGGAGCCGGGGTTCCGCCGATCTCCTCCAGGAGCGTGCGGACGGCGGCCTGGCCCATCGCCGTCACCGGCTGCCGGATCGTCGTCAGCGGCGGGTCCGTGAACGCTATGAGCGGGGAGTCGTCGTAGCCGACCACGGAGAGGTCCCGGGGGACCTCCCGCGCGAGCCTGCGGGCCGCGCGGATCGCGCCGAGCGCCATCATGTCGCTCGCGCACACGACCGCCGTGCAGCCGCGCTCCATCAGGGCGGAGGCGGCGGCCTGGCCGCCCTCCAGCGTGTACAGGGAGTGCTGGACCAACTCCTCCACCTCGTCCGGCGTCAGACCGAGCTGCTCCCGCATCGTCGCGTGGAAGCCCTCGATCTTGCGCAGGACGGGGACGAAGCGCTTCGGGCCGACCGCCAGGCCGATCCGGGTGTGGCCGAGCGCCACCAGGTGCGTCACCGCCAGGCGCATCGCCGCCCGGTCGTCCGGGGAGATGAACGGGGCGCGCACCTTGGCGGAGAAGCCGTTCACCAGGACGAAGGGGACGCCCTGGCCGCGCAGTTGCTCGTAGCGCTGCATGTCGGCCGAGGTGTCCGCGTGCAGCCCGGAGACGAAGATGATGCCGGAGACGCCCCGGTCCACCAGCATCTCGGTGAGTTCGTCCTCGGTGGAGCCGCCGGGTGTCTGGGTCGCCAGCACCGGGGTGTAGCCCTGCCGGGTCAGCGCCTGGCCGATGACCTGGGCCAGCGCCGGGAAGATCGGGTTCTCCAGCTCCGGGGTGATCAGTCCGACCAGCCCCGCGCTGCGCCGGCGCAGCCGCACCGGGCGTTCGTAGCCGAGGACGTCGAGCGCCGCGAGGACGGATTCGCGGGTGGCCGCCGCGACTCCGGGCTTGCCGTTCAGGACCCGGCTGACCGTTGCTTCGCTGACCCCCGCCTGAGTTGCGATATCGGCAAGCCGTGCGGTCATGGACCGGACTGTACCGGGCCCGTGTCGGATTGCCCACTGTGCGCGGGGCGGTGCGGAGGGAGGCCGGAAGCCGCTTTCCGGCAACGTCTTGCAAGGACTTGCGAGAGCGGATCGCGCACCGCGCTCACGCCGTCGCCCTGTGCTCACACCCCTTCCCGCCTGCGCTGCCAGGGGCGAGCGGGCCGCGTCAAGGGGGTTGACGGCAACCTTGAGGACACGCGAATGTAACGATCACCAGCGCTTGCAGAAATCTTCCGCAAAGTCTTTCGGTCGTCTTTCATCCTTGTTACGTTCACGTCGACCCGGCGCCGCGACGGAGCGGTACGGCAGTTGAAGGAGTTCAGATGCGACGTGGCATAACGGCCACCGCCCTGGTCGCGGCCCTGGCGCTCGCGGCGACCGCCTGCGGCAGCGACGACGAGTCCGGCGGCGGCAAGAGCTCGGGCGAGCTCTCCGGCACGGTGACCTGGTGGGACACCTCCAGCGTCGGCAGCGAGGACAAGGTCTTCAAGAAGCTGGCCGAGGGCTTCGAGAAGCAGCACCCGAAGGTCGACGTCAAGTACGTCAACGTCCCCTTCGGCGAGGCGCAGAACAAGTTCAAGAACGCCGCCCAGGCCGGCGACGGCGCCCCCGACGTGATCCGCTCCGAGGTCGCCTGGACGCCGGACTTCGCCAACCTCGGCTACCTGGCCCCACTGGACGGCACCGCCGCCCTCAAGAACCAGGACGACTTCCTCAAGCAGGCCGTGGCCTCGACCAAGTACGACGGCAAGACCTTCGCCGTTCCGCAGGTCATCGACTCCATGGGCGTCTTCTACAACAAGAAGATGTTCAAGGAGGCCGGCGTCGACGCGCCCGCCGACCTGGACGACCTCAAGACCGTCGCCAAGAAGATCAAGGACAAGACCGGCAAGACCGGCCTCTACCTGCGCGGCGACGACCCGTACTACTTCCTCTCCTTCCTGTACGGCGAGGGCGGCGACATGGTCGACGCCTCCTCCAAGACCGTCACCATCGACAAGCCCGAGGGCGTCAAGGCGTTCAAGGCGGTCAAGGAACTGGTCGACGACGGCACCGCGAAGACGGACGCCTCGGACGGCTGGGAGAACATGATGCAGGCGTTCAAGAACGGCGACGTCGCGATGATGGTCAACGGCCCCTGGGCCGTCGCCGACACCCTGACCGGCAAGGAGTTCACGGACAAGGACAACCTGGGCGTCGCCCCTGTCCCGGCCGGCTCCTCCGCCCAGGGCGCCCCGCAGGGCGGTCACAACCTCGCCGTCTACGCGGGCTCCAAGAACCTGGAGGCCTCCTACGCCTTCGTCGAGTACATGACGTCCGTGGACAGCCAGGCCACCGCCGCCGGCGAGCTGAACCTGCTGCCCACCCGCACCTCCGCGTACGCCAAGAAGGAAGCGGTCGACAGCGAGATCGTCGGCTTCTTCAAGCCGGTCGTCGAGACCGCCGTCGAGCGCCCCTGGATCCCCGAGGGCGGCAGCCTCTTCGAGCCGCTGCGCGTCGAGTACACCAAGGTCCTCACCGGCCAGACCACGCCGGAGAAGGCCGCCAAGGCCACCGGTGACTCCTACCGCAAGCTCCTCGAGGGCTGGAAGTAACAGGAAGGTTGGCCGACTGATGGCTGTCCACACCAGCCAGTCGGTGGTGAAGGCCGCGGGCGAGCACACCGCCCGCGGCCGGAGCCGCGGCACTGGCACCCCACTGCCGACCCCCGGCCGCCTGCGGCGCGCCCTGTCGGTCCACTGGTACGCCTGGGCCATGGTCGCCCCGGTCGTCGTCGTGATCGGCGTGATCATCGGCTACCCGCTGGTCCGCGGCATCTACCTCTCGATGACCGACGCCGACGAGCGCAACGTCGCCCGCTCCATCGGGGTCAACGAGATCCCCGCCACCTACGAGTTCGTCGGCGCCGACAACTACGTCGACGCGCTGACCGGCTCGCAGTTCCTCGGCACGCTCGGCTGGACACTGGTGTGGACGGTCTCCTGTGTGAGCATCACGTTCGTCCTCGGCATGGCCCTGGCGAACATCCTCAACCGCCGCATCGCGGGGCGCTCCGCCTACCGCATGGCCCTCATCCTGCCCTGGGCCATCCCCGGCTTCGTCTCCGTCTTCGCCTGGCGCTTCCTCTACAACGAGGAGCGCGGCCTGCTCAACAAGATCCTCGGCGGCGCCGGCATCGACGCCGTGCCGTGGCTGAACGACCCGGGCTGGGCCAAGTTCGCGGTCATCGCCGTCAACGTCTGGCTCGGCATCCCGTTCATGATGGTCGCCCTCCTCGGCGGCCTCCAGTCCATCCCCTCCGAGCAGTACGAGGCGGCCGAGATGGACGGCGCGACCGCCTGGCAGCGCTTCCGCCACATCACGCTCCCCGGACTGCGCCCGGTCTCCACCACGGTGATCCTGCTCTCCACCATCTGGACCTTCAACATGTTCCCGGTGATCTTCCTGCTGACCCGCGGCGGACCCGGTGAGGCGACCCAGATCCTGGTGACCCAGGCGTACAAGTTCTCCTTCGAGATCAGCCCGCGCGACTACGCGCAGTCCTCCACGTGGGGTGTGCTGATCCTCGCCCTCCTGATGGTCTTCGCCGTCGTCTACCGGCGGGTCCTGCGCTCCCAGGGAGACAACTGGTGACCACCGCGACCGAAACCCCCGCCCGGCACGCCGCGCGCAAGGTCCGGCTGCGCGGCGAGCGCTCCCCGCTCGCCTCCGTCGGACTCCACCTCACCCTGATCATCGCGTCGGTGATCGCGGTCTTCCCGGTGCTGTGGGTGCTGCTGACCTCGCTCAAGCCCGCCAAGTACGCGACCACCACGGACTTCTTCCGCGAGACCACGTTCGTCAACTACACGAACCTCATCCGCGACACCGAGTTCCTCAACTGGTTCGCCAACTCCGTCATCATCTCCGCGCTCTCCACCGTGATCGGCGTCTTCGTCGCCGCCACCACCGGATACGCCGTCAGCCGCTTCCGCTTCCCCGGCAAGCGCGGGCTGATGTGGACGCTGCTGGTCACCCAGATGTTCCCGGTCGCCGTCCTCATCGTGCCGATCTACAACATCATGTCGAGCCTCGGACTGCTCAACCAGCCCGCCGGACTCGTCATCACCTACCTCACCATCTCGGTCCCGTTCTGCGCCTGGATGATGAAGGGCTTCTTCGACACCATCCCGCGCGAGATCGACGAGTCGGGCGAGGTCGACGGGCTCACCCCGTTCGGCACGTTCTTCCGGCTCATCCTGCCGCTGGCCAAGCCGGGCCTCGCGGTCACCGCGTTCTACTCCTTCATCACCGCCTGGGGCGAAGTGGCCTACGCCTCCGCCTTCCTGGTCGGCGACGAGAACCTCACCCTGGCCGGCGGACTCCAGAAGTTCGTCAACCAGTACGGGGCCCAGTGGGGACCCATGACCGCGGCCTCCGTCCTCATCGCCATCCCGGCCGCCCTGGTGTTCCTCTTCGCCCAGAAGCACCTGGTCACCGGCATGTCCGCCGGAGCCGTCAAGGGCTGAGAGACCCCTGGCCACCCGCACCAGCACCCGTACGCACCACCGCACCCGGCACGGCGGCGCCGGACACCCCGACCCGGTCACCGGCGCCGCTCCCCACCCAGACACCCCAGGGACGACATGACCCAGCACCTCGCTGCCCCCTCCACCGGCACGTCCGACGACGCCCCGGTCCACCGCACCGGCTGGTGGCAGGACGCGGTGATCTACCAGGTCTATCCGCGGAGCTTCGCCGACGGCAACGGCGACGGCATGGGCGACCTTCCCGGCGTCACCGCCCGTCTGCCCCACCTGAAGGACCTGGGCGTCGACGCGGTCTGGCTCAGCCCCTTCTACGCCTCCCCGCAGGCCGACGCCGGGTACGACGTCTCCGACTACCGGGCCATCGACCCGATGTTCGGCAACCTGCTGGACGCCGACGCGCTGATCCGCGAGGCCCACGGCCTGGGGCTGCGCATCATCGTCGACCTGGTGCCCAACCACTCCTCCGACCAGCACGAGTGGTTCAAGCGCGCCCTGGCCGAGGGCCCCGGCTCCGCCCTGCGCGAGCGCTACCACTTCCGCCCCGGCAAGGGCGCGGACGGCGAACTCCCGCCCAACGACTGGGAGTCCATCTTCGGCGGCCCCGCCTGGACCCGTACGGCGAACCCGGACGGCACCCCGGGCGACTGGTACCTCCACCTCTTCGCCCCCGAGCAGCCCGACTTCAACTGGGAGCACCCGGCCGTCGCCGACGAGTTCCGCTCCATCCTGCGCTTCTGGCTCGACATGGGCGTCGACGGCTTCCGCGTGGACGTCGCCCACGGGCTCGTCAAGGCCGAGGGGCTGCCCGACCTCGGCTCCCACGACCAGCTCAAGCTGCTCGGCAACGACGTCATGCCCTTCTTCGACCAGGACGGCGTCCACGAGATCTACCGAAGCTGGCGCACCATCCTCGACGAGTACCCCGGCGAGCGGATCGCCGTCGCCGAGGCGTGGACCCCGACCGTCGAGCGCACCGCCCACTACGTGCGCCCCGACGAGATGCACCAGGCGTTCAACTTCCAGTACCTCTCCACCGCCTGGGACGCCGCCGAGCTGCGCGCGGTCATCGACTCCTCGCTCGACGCCATGCGCCCGGTCGGCGCCCCCACCACCTGGGTGCTCTCCAACCACGACGTCACCCGCCACGCCACCCGGTTCGCCAACCCGCCCGGCCTCGGCACCCAGATCCGCACCCCCGGCGACCGCGAGCTGGGGCTGCGCCGTGCCCGCGCCGCCTCCCTGCTGATGCTCGCCCTGCCCGGCTCCGCCTACGTCTACCAGGGCGAGGAGCTCGGCCTGCCCGACGTCACGGACCTGCCCGACGAGGCCCGCCAGGACCCCTCGTTCTTCCGCGCCGAGGGCCAGGACGGCTTCCGCGACGGCTGCCGCGTCCCGATCCCGTGGACCCGCGAGGGCACGTCGTACGGCTTCGGCGACGGCGGCAGCTGGCTCCCGCAGCCCGCCGGCTGGGGCGAGTTGTCCGTCGAGGCGCAGACCGGCGTGGAGGGCTCCACCCTGGAGCTGTACCGGGCCGCCATCGCCGCCCGCCGCGACCACCCGGGCCTCGGCGCGGGCACGGACGTCGAGTGGCTGGAGGGCCCCGAGGGCGTCCTCGTCTTCGCCCGCCCCGGCTTCGTCTGCACCGTCAACACCACCGGCGCCCCGGTCCGCGTCGCCGCCCGCGGCCGGGTGCTGCTCGCCAGCTCCCCGGTCACCGTGGACGGCGCCGAGGCCGAGCTGCCCGCCGACACCACGGTGTGGTGGACGGTGTGACCCTGCCCCCGCCCAGGACCGGTGCGGCGCCCCGCCTCTCCGACATCGCCGGACAGGCGGCGGTCAGCGAGGCGACGGTCAGCCGGGTCCTCAACGGGAAGCAGGGCGTCGCGGACTCCACGCGTCAGCGGGTGCTCGCGGCGCTCGACATCCTGGGCTACGAACGCCCCGTACGGCTGCGGCAGCGCAGCGCCGGGCTGATCGGCCTGGTGACGCCCGAACTCACCAACCCGATCTTCCCGGCGTTCGCCCAGTCCGTGGAACAGGTGCTGGCCGGCCACGGATACACGCCCGTCCTCTGCACCCAGCTCCCCGGCGGGGCCACCGAGGACGAACTCGTCGAGCAGCTCGTGGAGCGCGGGGTCGGCGGCATCGTCTTCCTCTCCGGGCTGCACGCGGACACCTCCGCCGACCCGGGGCGGTACGCCGCGCTCACCGAGCGCGGCGTACCGTTCGTCCTGATCAACGGGTACAACGAGCGCATCAGCGCCCCGTTCGTCTCGCCCGACGACAACGCCGCCGTGACGATGGCCCTCCAGCACCTCGCCGACCTCGGCCACCGCCGGATCGGCCTGGCCATCGGGCCGCAGCGCTACGTCCCCTCCCGCCGCAAGCGCGACGGGTTCCTGGCCGCGGCGGCCTCGGTGCTCGGTATGGACCGCTCCGAGGCCGAACTCCTGGTTTGCTCGACGTTGTTCGGCGTCGAGGGCGGCCAGGTGGCGGCGGGCGCGCTGCTGGACGCGGGGTGCACGGGCATCGTCTGCGGCAGCGACCTGATGGCCCTCGGCGTGGTCCGCACCGCCCGGGGGAGAGGGCTCGACGTGCCCGGGGACGTCTCGGTCGTCGGCTTCGACGACTCGCAGCTCATCGCGTTCACCGACCCGCCGCTGACCACGGTGCGCCAGCCCGTGCAGGCGATGGCGGCGGCCGCGGTCGGCGCGCTGCTGGAGGAGATCGGCGGGAGCCCGGTGCAGCGCACGGAGTACGTCTTCCAGCCGGAGCTGGTGGTACGGGGATCGACGGCGGCGGTACGCGCGTAGGGCGAGCCCGGCGGATCGTGACGGCGGCCGTGGGAACACGTACCGGCCGCGGGGCCGCGAGGGGCGCACACGTACAGGAGAGGCACCAGGAGTCGGCCCAGGAAGGGCCGGCGGGGAGTTGTGGCGACTCCGGGTGCCTCTCTTGCCGTGACCGGCCCGGCCGGCCGGGCGCGTGGAGTCCGGGACCCTCCGTGCGGACGGGCCCGGAACCCTCGGCCGACCGGACCGGAGTCGCCTGCAACGTAACAGGCCCGCAATCTCTTGCGAAAGACCTTGCAGTGAGAAACCGCGAAGAAAAATGGCGTGTTTCGTGGATGTGAGCGCGGTGTGTCTAAAGGGTTGACCGGTGGGGGGCGGGCTCGTACGGTCTGCTCGCAGCAAGGTTTGCATTCTTGCAGCAAGAACCTTCATGAGCCTTGAGGGCATGGCGCGTTGCCGGCTGAGGCTGCACCGTCACCCGCGTTTCCCCCACCCGCAGGAGGAAAGACATGGCACGCAGGCCCCTGTCCGCCGCGCTCGCCCTCGTGGCCGGCGCCGCCGCCCTCGTCGTCCCCACCGGACTCGGCACCGCGTCCCCCGCGCTGGCCGCCGCTCCGGGCGACAAGGACGTCACCGCCGTGATGTTCGAGTGGAAGTTCGCCTCCATAGCCAAGGCGTGTACGGACACCCTCGGCCCGGCGGGCTACGGCTACGTCCAGGTCTCGCCGCCCCAGGAGCACATCCAGGGCGGCCAGTGGTGGACCTCGTACCAGCCCGTCAGCTACCGGATCGCCGGCCGGCTCGGTGACCGGGCCGCCTTCTCCGCCATGGTCAACACGTGTCACTCGGCGGGCGTGAAGGTCGTCGCCGACTCCGTCATCAACCACATGGCGGCGGGCAACGGCACCGGCACCGGAGGCTCCGCGTACACCAAGTACGACTACCCGGGCCTCTACTCCGGCGCCGACATGGACGACTGCCGGTCCCAGATCAGCAACTACAACGACCGCGGCAACGTCCAGAACTGCGAACTGGTCGGCCTCGCCGACCTGGACACCGGCGAGGACCACGTACGCGGCAGGATCGCCGGGTACCTCAACGACCTGCTCTCGCTCGGTGTGGACGGCTTCCGCATCGACGCCGCGAAGCACATGCCCGCCGCCGACCTGGCCGCCATCAAGTCCCGGCTGACCAACCCGAACGTCTACTGGAAGCAGGAGGCGATCCACGGGGCGGGGGAGGCCGTCTCGCCCTCCGAATACCTCGGCACCGGCGACGTCCAGGAGTTCCGTTACGGGCGGAGCCTCAAGCAGGTCTTCCTCAACGAGAACCTCGCCCACCTGAAGAACTTCGGTGAGGGCTGGGGCTTCATGGAGTCCGGCAAGTCCGGCGTCTTCGTCGACAACCACGACACCGAGCGGGGCGGCGACACCCTCAACTACAGACACGGCTCCGCCTACACCCTCGCCAACGTCTTCATGCTGGCCTATCCCTACGGCTCCCCGGACGTCCACTCCGGCTACGAGTTCAGCGACCACGACGCCGGGCCTCCCAACGGCGGCCAGGTCAACGCCTGCTACAGCGACGGCTGGAAGTGCCAGCACGCCTGGCGCGAGATCTCCTCCATGGTCGGCTTCCGCAACGCGGCCCGCGGCCGGGGAGTCACCGACTGGTGGGACAACGGCGGCGACCAGATCGCCTTCGGCCGGGGCACCAAGGCGTACGTCGCGATCAACCACGAGGGCTCCGCGCTGAACCGGACCTTCCAGACCTCCCTGCCCGCAGGTGACTACTGCGACGTCCAGTCCGGCAAGGGCGTCACCGTCAACGGCTCCGGCCGGTTCACCGCCACCGTCCCGGCCGGCACCGCCGTCGCCCTCCACGCGAATGCCCGGACCTGCTCCGGGGGCGGCACCGACCCCGGCCCGGGGCCGGGCAACGGCTCCTCCGGCGCCTCCTTCGGCGTCAACGCCACCACGCAGCTCGGCCAGAACATCCACGTCACCGGTGACCAGGCCGCCCTCGGCAACTGGAACCCGGCGAACGCGCCGAAGCTCGACCCGGCGACGTACCCGGTCTGGAAGCTGGACGTGAACCTGCCCGCCGGGACCACGTTCGCCTACAAGTACGTCCGCAAGGACGCTTCCGGCAACGTCACCTGGGAGAGCGGCGCCAACCGCACCGCCACCGTCCCGGCCTCCGGCAAGGTCACGCTGACCGCCGACGTCTGGCGCGGCTGACCTCCAACCCCCTTTCCCTCGCGGGCCGGTGGCTCTGCCACCGGCCCGCGGCCCACCCCGCTGACCCCAGCCGAGGAGCACCCTCCGTGACCCGAACCACCCTGAGACGAGGGGCGGTGGCCGTCCTGTGCGCGGCGCTGCTGCCCGTCGTCCCGGCGGCGACCGCCGCCGCGTCGCCCCGGCCGCCGGCCCCGCCGTCGGACGCCGGGCTCGCCCGTGAGGCGGCCCGGCACGACCTCACGCGCGAGCAGTTCTACTTCGTGCTGCCCGACCGCTTCGCCAACGGCGACACCTCCAACGACCGGGGCGGGCTGACCGGTTCGCGGCTCGACCACGGCTTCGACCCCACCGACAAGGGGTTCTACCAGGGCGGCGACCTCAAGGGCCTCACCCAGAAGCTCGACTACATCAAGGGCCTCGGCACCACCGCCATCTGGATGGCCCCGATCTTCAAGAACCGGCCGGTCCAGGGCACCGGCAAGGACGCCTCGGCGGGCTACCACGGCTACTGGATCACCGACTTCACCCAGGTCGATCCGCATTTCGGCACCAACGCCGACCTGGAGAAGCTGATCGACAAAGCCCACGCCAAGGGCATGAAGGTCTTCTTCGACGTCATCACCAACCACACCGCCGACACCGTGGACTACGCGGAGAAGGCCTACGGCTACAAGCCGAAGGGCGCCTTCCCCTACCTCGACGCGGACGGCCGCCCCTTCGACGACCGCGAGGGCGCGAAGAAGGTGGACCGGGACTCGTTCCCGTACACCCCCGTCCAGGCTCCCGGCACCGGCGCGAAGGTGCCGGCCTGGCTCAACGACCCGACCATGTACCACAACCGGGGCGACTCGACCTGGGCCGGCGAGTCCAACGAGTACGGCGACTTCTCCGGGCTCGACGACCTGTGGACCGAGCGTCCCGAGGTCGTGGACGGCATGGCGAAGATCTACCAGAAGTGGGTCCGCGACTTCGACATCGACGGCTTCCGCATCGACACCGTCAAACACGTCGACCTGGACTTCTGGACCCAGTGGGCCACCGCGCTCGACGCCTACGCGGCCAAGCGCGGCCGGGACGACTTCTTCATGTTCGGCGAGGTCTACTCCGCCGACACCGAGGTCACCTCCCCGTACGTGACCCGGGGCCGCTTGGACTCCACGCTGGACTTCCCGTTCCAGGACGCCGCCCGGCAGTTCGCCTCCCAGGGCGCCCCCGCCGACAAGCTCGCCTCGGTGTACGGCAACGACTTCCGCTACACCACCGACAAGGCCAACGCCTACGAGCAGGTCACCTTCCTCGGCAACCACGACATGGGCCGCATCGGGACCTTCCTCAAGCAGGACAACCCGAAGGCCGACGACGCCGAACTGCTGAAGCGGGCCCGGCTCGCCAACGAGCTGATGTTCCTCGGCCGCGGCAACCCGGTGATCTACTACGGCGACGAGCAGGGCTTCACCGGCGCGGGCGGCGACAAGGACTCCCGCCAGACCCTCTTCGCCTCGAAGACCGCCGACTACCTGGACGACGACCAGCTCGGCACCGACCGCACCCACGCCTCGGACGCGTACGACCCGAAGCACCCGGTCTACCGCTCCATCGCCGCGCTCTCGAAGCTCACCGAGGAGCACCCGGCGCTGCGCGACGGCACCCAGACCGAGCGGCTCGCGGACGGCTCGGTGTACGCCACCTCGCGCATCGACACCGGGCGGCCGTACGAGTACCTCGTCGCCTCCAACAACGGCGCGAACCCGCGGAAGGTCCAGCTCGCCACCGAATCCGCCGAGATGGACTTCCGTACGCTGTACGGCGGTTCCGGCACGGTCCGCAGCGGCAAGGACAAGAAGGTCACCGTCACCGTGCCCGCCCTGTCCAGCGTCGTGCTGAAGGCGGACCGCGCCGTGGGCGCTCCCGCCGCCAAGCCGGGCATCTCGCTGAAGGCCCCCGCCGCCGGCGCCACCGGCACCGTCGAGATCAGCGCCGACGTGGACGGCGGGCAGCTCAACCGGGTCGTCTTCGCCGCCCAGGTCGGCAACGGGAAGTGGCAGACCCTCGGCACCGCCGACCACGCCCCGTACAAGGTCACCCAGTACCTCGACCGGACGGTGAAGGCGGGCACCCCGCTGCGCTACAAGGCCGTCGCCGTGGACCGCACCGGGCGCACCGCCGGCGCGCTCGCCTCCACCACCGCCGGACAGGCCCCGCCGACCCCGAAGCCCGTCGCCGTCGAACGGGACCGGGCCGTCGTCCACTACCAGCGCCCCGACGGCGACTACGCCGGCTGGCAGCTCAAGTCCGGTGACAGGACGGCCGAGTTCATCGGGCGGGACGCCTACGGGGCGTTCGCCTGGATCGACCTGGAGAAGGGCGCCGACTCCTTCCCGTACACCGTCGAGAAGAACGGCACGGCCGACGGACCGCAGCGGACCGTCGACCTCGGCGCGACCGGACAGGTCTGGATCGAGCAGGGCAAGGACGGCCAGACGGCCGAAGCCCCCGAGACCCCGCCGCAGGACACGGCGAAGGCGGTCCTCCACTACCACCGCCCGGACGGGAACTACGACGGCTGGGGGCTGCACACCTGGGGCGGCGCCAAGGAGCCCACCGACTGGGCCAAGCCGCTGACGCCCGTGAAGAAGGACGCCTACGGGGTCACCTTCGAGGTGCCGCTCGCCGACGGGGCCGCCGGCCTCAGCTACATCCTGCACAAGGGCGACGAGAAGGACCTGCCCAGCGACCAGTCCCTCGACCTCGCCACCTACGGCCACGAGGTCTGGATGATCGGCGGCAAGCCCGGCTACCTCCTCCCGCAGACCGGCGGCGGCGCGGCCCCCGACCTGTCCAGGGCCGAGGCTCAGTGGATCGACGCGAACACCGTCGTCTGGAAGGTGAAGGCCACCGACGCCACCAGCCAGCAGCTCGTGTACGCGAAGAAGGGCGGCATCTCCGTCCTCGACGGGGCGCTCTCCGACGAGGGGCGGTGGCTGCGGCTGCGGCAGGGCGAGCTGAGCGACGCGCAGAAGGCGAAGTTCCCGCACCTGAAGGACTACCCGGCGTTCACCGTCGACCCGCGCGACCGGGACCGCGTCCGCGACTCCCTGCGCGGCCAGCTGATCGCCACCCAGCGCGCCGCCAACGGCGCCCTGCTCGCCGCCACCGGCGTGCAGACGGCCGGAATCCTGGACGACCTGTACGGGAGAAAGGCCGCCTCCGTCGAACTCGGCCCGGTCTTCTCGAAGGCCGTGCCCACCCTCTCCGTCTGGGCCCCCACCGCGCAGACCGTCGCCCTCGAACTCGACGGCCGTACCGTCCCGATGAAGCGTGACGACCGCACCGGCGTCTGGTCCGTCAGGGGCAAGAAGAGCTGGCAGGGCAAGCCCTACCGGTACGCCGTCACCGTCTGGGCCCCCACCGTCCAGAAGCTCGTCACCAACAAGGTCACCGACCCCTACTCCACCGCCCTGACCGCCGACTCCGCGCGCAGCCTCGTCGTCGACCTCACCGACCCGGAGCTCGCGCCGCGCGGCTGGTCCGGTCTGAAGAAGCCCGCCGCCACCCCGCTGCGGGACGCCCAGATCCAGGAGCTGCACGTCCGGGACTTCTCCATCACGGACCGCACCGCGAAGCACCCCGGTGAGTACCGGGCCTTCACCGACACCCGCTCCAAGGGCATGAAGCACCTCAAGAAGCTCGCGGACTCCGGCACCAGCTACGTCCACCTGCTGCCCGTCTTCGACATCGGGACCGTCCCGGAGAAGAAGAAGGACCAGGCCACGCCCGACTGCGACCTCGCCGCCCACGCCCCCGACTCCGAGAAGCAGCAGGAGTGCGTGAGCAGGGCCGCCGCGAAGGACGGCTTCAACTGGGGCTACGACCCGCTGCACTACACCGTCCCCGAAGGCTCCTACGCCTCCGACCCGGACGGGACCCGGCGCACGGTCGAGTTCCGCCAGATGGTCCAGGGCCTCAACCAGGCCGGGCTGCGCACCGTCATGGACGTCGTCTACAACCACACCGTCGCCTCCGGGCAGGACGACAAGTCGGTCCTCGACCGCATCGTGCCCGGCTACTACCAGCGGCTCCTGGAGGACGGCACCGTCGCCACCTCCACCTGCTGCGCCAACACCGCGCCCGAGAACACCATGATGGGCAAGCTCGTCGTGGACTCGATCGTCACCTGGGCCAAGGAGTACAAGGTCGACGGCTTCCGCTTCGACCTGATGGGCCACCACCCCAAGGACAACATCCTCGCCGTCCGTAAGGCGCTGGACGGGCTCACGCTCGCGAAGGACGGCGTCGACGGGAAGAAGATCATCCTCTACGGCGAGGGCTGGAACTTCGGGGAGATCGCCGACGACGCCCGCTTCGTCCAGGCCACCCAGAAGAACATGGCCGGCACCGGCATCGCCACCTTCTCCGACCGGGCCCGCGACGCCGTGCGCGGCGGCGGCCCCTTCGACGAGGACCCCGGCGTCCAGGGCTTCGCCTCCGGTCTCTACACCGACCCCAACTCCTCGCCCGCCAACGGCACCCGCGCCGAACAGAAGGCCCGGCTGCTCCACTACCAGGACCTGATCAAGGTCGGCCTCACCGGCAACCTCGCCGACTACACCTTCACCGACACCTCCGGGCGCACCGTCAAGGGCTCGGACGTCGACTACAACGGGGCGCCCGCCGGTTACGCGGCCGCACCCGGCGACGCCCTCGCCTACTCCGACGCCCACGACAACGAGACCCTCTTCGACGCCCTCGCCTTCAAGCTCCCGGCCGGCGCCCCCGCCGACGAGCGGGCCAGGGCCCAGGTGGTCGCCATGGCCGCCTCCGTCCTCTCCCAGGGGCCCTCGCTCTCCCAGGCGGGCACCGACCTGCTGCGCTCCAAGTCCCTGGACCGCAACTCCTACGACAGCGGCGACTGGTTCAACGCCCTGCACTGGGACTGCCGCGACGGGAACGGCTTCGGCCGGGGCCTCCCGCCCGCCGCCGACAACCAGGACAAGTGGCCGTACGCGAAGCCGCTCCTGGCCGCCGCCGGGACCGTCGCCCCGAACTGCGCCCAGATCGACGGGGCCTCGGCCGCCTACCGCGACCTGCTCACCATCCGCTCCACCGAGAAGGAGTTCTCCCTGCGTACGGCGGACCAGGTCCAGTCGGCGCTGTCCTTCCCGCTCTCCGGCAAGGACGAGACCCCCGGCGTGATCACCATGCGCCTCGGCAAGCTCGTCGTCGTCATCAACGCGGCGCCGGACACCGCCGAACAGCGGCTCGCCGCACCGGAGGGGAAGACGTACGCGCTGCACCCGGTCCAGGCCGAGGGCGCGGACTCTACTGTCAAACGAGCCAGGTACGACGGGAAATCGGCCACTTTCACCGTACCGGGACGCACGGCGGCGATCTTCGCCCTGCGCTGACCTCCCACCGCACTACGGTGACGGCAGACGTCGGCGACGGAGCCGCGACTGCCGTCCCGGGCCACCGGGCCGGTCCCGTACTCCCCACCGGGGAGCCGGGGCCGGCCCGGTGCGTGTGGCGAGCCCCCGCCCGGGGCCCTCGGCACCGCCGGCGCACCCAGCACCAGCGCGCGGACGGTGACGATGACCACGGTGGGACACCTCCCCGACGAGACGAGCAGCTTCGTCGGGAGGCGGGCCGAACTGGCCCGGCTGCACACCGCGTTGACCACGCACCGGATGACCACCCTGATCGGCCCCGGCGGCGTCGGCAAGACCCGGCTCGCGCTGCGGGCCGCGCGCGCGGCGGCCGACCGGTACGAGGACGGCGCCTGGTGGGCCGACCTCTCCCCGCTCCCCGACCACGGGCTGCTGCTCCCCACCGTCTCGGACGCGGTCGGACTCGCCGACCACAGCCTGCGCATGCCCGTCGAGGCGCTCTGCGAATGGCTCGGCGACAAGCGGCTCCTGCTGGTCCTCGACTCCGCCGAACACCTCCGAACCCCCTGCTCCCACCTGCTGGCGGACCTCCTGACCACCTCGCCCGGACTGTCCGTGCTGGTCACCAGCCGCCGGCCGCTCGGCACCCGGGGCGAACACCTCGTCGCGGTGGGGCCGCTCCCGGTCGACGGCGCGTCCGACGCGCTCCGGCTCTTCGCGGACCGGCTGCGCGCCGCCGACCCCCGCGCCGGTCTGGACGCCCCCGGCGACGAGGCGGCCGCCGCCGAGATCTGCCGCCGCCTCGAAGGCATCCCGCTCGCCATCGAACTGGCCGTCGCGGGCATGGGGCGCCACAGCGTGGCCCAGCTCGCCGACCGGATCGGCAGCCGCTTCGACGACCCGGGCGCGGGACCGGGCCGAGGCCGGCCGTGGCCCGCCGGAGCCCCCTGGCCCTCCGGCGCCCCGGCCCCGGTCCCCGGGGATTCCGCCGCGCCCGCCGCCTCCCGGCTCGACCTCCTCGCCGACGCGACGGCCCGGCCCCGCCGCCACCGCACCCTGCGCACCGCCATCGGCTGGTCGCACGAGCTGTGCACCCCGCTGGAACGCCTCCTGTGGGCCCGCCTCACCCCGCTGCGCACCGACTTCGACGCGGCCGTCGCCCGCGAGGTCTGCGCCGGGGGCCCGCTCGCCGGGGACGACGTCGACCGGGCGCTCCAGGGGCTCGTCGCCCAGTCCGTCGTCCAGCGCGACGGCGACCGCTACCGGATGCTCGACACCCTGCGCGAGTACGGCCGGATGTGGCTCGCCGAGCTGGGGGAGGCCCGCGCCGCCGCCGACCGGCACGCCGCCGGCTTCCTCGGCCTCGCCCGCCGCGCCCACGACGGCTGGACCGGGCCCGACCAGGTGTCCTGGTACCACAGGGTGGCCGACACCCACCTGGACCTCTGCGCCGCCCTGGAGCACCTGCTCGCCCACGACGTCACCGCGGCCCAGGAGATGGCGGGCCGGGTCGGCTTCTTCTGGGCGTGCTGCGGCCATCTCTCCGAGGCCCGGAACTACGCCCAGCGCGCCCTGGACGCCGGCCCGGTCGACGGGCCCCACCGGACCAGGCTGCAGTGGGTCCTCGGCGTCGCGGCCCTGCTCCAGGGCGACTTCGCGACCGCCGAGAAGTACGGCGCGCTCTGCACGGCCGTCGCCCTGTACGACCGTGACCACGAGGGCATGCTCGGCGCGACGTACCTCTCCGGCCTCACCCGGCTGATGACGGGGGAGCCGGCCGCCGCGCTGGAGGCGGCCGAGCGCGTCCTGCGCATGGCCGACAGCGTCCCGGAGGACTCCGCCCACCGGCTGCGCTGCCGCCTCATCACCGTCTTCGCGCTCACCGCGCTCGGCCGGCTCCCCGAGTCCGAGGCGGCGGCCACCGCGCTGCGCCGTGCCTGCGAGCGCACCGGCGAGCACTGGACCCGCTCCTACGCGGACTACCAGCTCGCCCTGATCGCCCTCCTCCGGGGCCGCCCGGCCGCCTCCGCCGCGCACGCCCGGGCGATGCTCGCGGGCAAGCACCGGCTCCGCGACAGCTTCGGCATCGCGCTGGGCCTGGACCTGCTGGCCGCCGCCATCGCCGCCCAGGGCGCCGGGGAGCGGGCCGCCCGGGTGTACGGCACCGGGCACGCGTACTGGCGCATGGTCGGCCACCCCCAGCGCGGTACGCCCGAGCTGGGGCCGATCCGCGAGACCTGCGAGATCCAGGCGCGGGCCGCCGTCGGGGACGAGGCGTACCAGCGAGCCTTCGAGCGCGGGCAGACGGACAACGCGGAGGTCGGCCTGGCGGAGGCGCTGCGCACCGACCTCTGAGGCGTGTGCGGCGGATCGCGACCGGGTCCCCGGCGTCACGCGCGCCCCGGACTACCCGCCTCCGCACATTGTGAGTAAGGTTAGGCATACCTAAGTAACCGCTCAGGTGTCGCCGACCCTCCCTGGAGACCTCGGATGCGTCTTACCCGCCCCCGCGCCACGCAGCCGACCCGCGCCGAACGCGTCCGGTCGATCCTGACCGTCGCCCACTCCATGACGGTGATCAGCGACGGCCTGCACACCGAAGTGCGCCGCCTGGACGGCGCGACCGCGATGGGCCACATCCACCTGCACGCCCCGGACGACGGCGGCCACGCGCCGAGCGCCGAACGCGTCCCGGCCCGCCTGGAGTTCACGGACATCGCCCCCACCCCCGTACGCGACCGGCTGCGCGCCCGCGTCACGGTCACCGGACTCCTCGCCGCCCCGTACAGCACCGGTACCGAGCAGAGCACCTGCATGGAGTTCGGGCAGGCCGTCCTGGAGGACGCGGAGGGGCGCACCTTCGTCACCCTGGAGGAGCTGGAGGAGGTCGAGACCGACCCGATCGCCGCGGCCGAGGCGGGCATGCTCACCCACCTCGTCGACGACCACGCCGAACTCGTCCCGCTGCTCCTGCGCCTCGTCCACCCCCGCCCCGAACGCGGGATGACGCGGGCCGTGCCCCTGGCGATGGACCGCTACGGCGTCACCCTGCGGCTCGAATACCCGCACGTCCACGAGGACGTCCGGCTGCCTTTCCCCCGCCCCGTCACCGAGATCGACCAGGCGGGCCCGCAGATCCACGCCCTGCTGGCCGCCGCCCGCCGCGTCTCCCACCGCAACGGTTTGCCCGCCTGACCCGGAGGGCGGCAGGCCTTACGGCTTCGGCAGCCGCTGCGCCGGTACGGCGGGCACGTCCGGGGCGAACGCCGAGAGCCGCGCCAGCAGCTCCCCGAACGGCCCGTCCGCCGGCTCCTGCGACAGCACCCGCAGCACGATGCCCGCCATCTCCTGGTCGTACGCGGCGCTGACGGCGGCGAGCGCCGCGAAGTCGTGCACCAGCTGCACCTCCAGCTCGGCGCGCGGAATCCGCCGCCCGTCCAGCCAGATCAGCGCCGTCGACTCGGCGAGGGAGACCCAGGAACGGACCACCAGCTCCAGCCGGGCCGGCGGTTCGCTCACTCCGAGGTGCGTGATGATCTGCTCGTACGCCGCCTGGCGCACCCCGTCGATCATGGCGGTCGCCGTCGACGAGCCGACCGCCGGGCCGCCGCGCATCAGCGCCGAGAAACCGGGCCCGTGCTCCTCGACGAAGTCGAAGAACCGCCCCATCACCCGCAACAGCCGTGCGCCCAGCGGCCCTTCGGGCGGCTCCTGGAAACGGGCCGCCAACTCGTCGGCGGCCCGCCGCAACGCCGCCTCGTACAGGCTCTGTTTGCCGGGGAAGTAGTGGTACACCAGCGGACGGGAGATCCCCGCGGCGGCGGCGATCTCGTCGATCGACACGTCCTCGGGTGAGCGGCGGCTGAACAAGTCCAGCGCGACGCCGATCAGTTGCTGCCTGCGCTCGCCGACGCCCATCCTGCGCCGCACCCCGGTCGTCATGTCCGACAGCCTATCCGGGGCGGCCGCATATGCCCCACCGGGCCCGCGGGCCGCCCCGCAGGGCGGGCCGGGGCGCGCGAGCCCCGGCCCGGTCGGCGCGCCACGCCCTACAGGTCCAGCACCAGGCGCTCGCCCCGGCAGCGCGAGACGCAGATCAGCATCGAGTCGTCCCGCTCGCCCTCGGTCAGCAGATCGTCCCGGTGGTCGATCTCGCCCTCCAGGACGCGCTGTTGGCAGGTTCCGCAGAAGCCCTGTTCGCAGGAGTACGAGACATGGGGCACGGCGGTGCGGACCGCGTCCAGCACCGACTGCCCGGCGGCCACCGGCACCGTGCGCCCGGTGCGCCGCAACTCCACCTCGAACGGCCCGGAACCGGCGCCCGCCGCGTCCCCGCTCGCGGCCGAGAACCGCTCCAGGTGCAGCGCGCAGCCCTCGGGGAGCACGGCGGCGACGGCGTCCATCAGGGGCTCGGGCCCGCAGCAGTAGACCGCGGTCCCCGGGGCGAGACCGGTGAACGCCCCCGCGATGTCCGGGTGTCCGGCCTCGTCCTGGGCGACGACCGTGACTCGGTCCCCGTCCGCGCCGAGCTTCTCGATCTCCTCCAGGAACGGCATGGAGGCCCGCGACCGTCCCCCGTACAGCAGCCGCCAGTCGGCCCCCGAAGCGGCCAGCGACCGCAGCATCGGCAGGACGGGGGTGATGCCGATGCCGCCGACGACGAAGAGGTGCGCGGGGGCCTCGGCCAGCGGGAAGCGGTTGCGCGGCCCGCGCACTTCGACCTCCTGGCCCTCCTGGAGCTGCTCGTGCACCTCCCGCGAACCGCCCCGGCCGTCCGCCACGAGCCGGGTCGCCACCGTGTACGCCCCGGCGTCCTCCGGGTCGCCGCACAGCGAGTACTGGCGCACCAGGCCGGACGGCAGCACCAGGTCCAGATGGGCCCCCGGCGACCAGGCCGGCAGACCGAAGCCCTCCAGCCGGAGCTGGACGACGCCGTCGGCGATCACGGTCCGCCCGGTGACCAGCAGCCGGCGGACCGCCGTCGCGCGCCGCTCGGAGTGGCCCGAGATCGGCTCGGGCAGGGCGGGCAGCGGCCACAGCGGGGACCGGGCGATCCGGCGCTTCAACGCCCGCCGGGTGAGCAGGGCGGCGCCGGAGACCAGCACGACGGTCCCGAGACGGGGAAGTGCCACGGTTCAGGCCCCCTTCGTGGTCGCGGTCGCGGCCGGGGCCACGGCCCCGGTCTCCGCCTCGGCGGCGAGCGCGGCGGGGGAGCGGGTCAGATACTCCACGGCCTGCGCCGTGCTGCCTTCCTGCGAGGGGTGGTAGGACCGGCTGAGATAGGTGGGCACGGACCGCAGGATCGCGCCCGTGCTCGGCAGCGTGCCCTGCTTCCCGCTGGTGTGGAACGCCTTGAACGACGCCTTGCCGTCCAGCAGCGTTGGGTCGTTCTCCATGAAGAAGCGGACGCCCCGCTGCCACAGGAACACCAGCGCCGAGAACGCCGTCCCCCAGGTGCGCACCCGCCGCCGGTAGCCCCCGTCCACGTGCATGAAGACGTCGAAGGCCACCGACCGGTGCTCGACCTCCTCGGCCCCGTGCCAGCGCAGCAGGTCCAGCATGGTCGGGTCCGCGCCCCGGCGGTCCAGCGCGTCGGCGTTGAGGATCCAGTCGCCGAGGAACGCGGTGTAGTGCTCGATCGCCGCGATCATCGCCACCCGCTCCATCAGCCACCACGTGGAGGCCCGCCCCGGCGGCAGGGTCCGGTCCCCGAGCAGCTTCTCGAAGAGCCAGTCGACCTGCGCGGTGTACGGGGTCGGGTCGATCCCCAACTCCCGCAGGCGCGGCAGCACATCGTCGTGCGCCTGCGAGTGCACGGCCTCCTGCCCGATGAACCCGATGACGTCCTCGCGGAGCCGGTCGTCGTGGATGTACGGGAGTATCTGCCGGTACACGTGGATGAACCAGCGCTCCCCGGCCGGGAGCAGCAGGTGGAGCACGTTGATGGTGTGCGTGGTGAACGGATCGCCCGGCACCCAGTGCAGGGGGGTCTTCTCCCAGGCGAAGGACACCTTGCGGGCCTTGAGGTGCGTACGCTCCGACGCGACCGCCGCTGGCTGCGTGTTAGACATGGTGTCAATGTACTGACGGGTATGCGGGTGGACCAGGGGCGTGCGCGAATTTTCCCGGCGGCTGCGGGGGCGCTGCGCGATGATCGCTTGTATGACGAAACCTGTGCAGGCCCGTTCCTTCGACGCCATCGCCGCCGCCTACGACGCCCACCGGCCCTCCTATCCGCCCGCTCTGTTCGACGCCGTCGAGGAACTGTCCGGAGTCCCGCTCGCCGGAGCCCGGGTCGCGGACGTCGGGGCCGGTACGGGGCTCGGCACGGCGCGGCTGTACGAGCGCGGGGCCCGGGTCACGGCGGTGGAGCCGGGTGACGGGATGGCCGAGCAGTTCGCCCGGAGCCTGCCGGACGTGCCCCTGGTCCGGGGCGACGGCAACAGCCTGCCGCTGCGGACCGGGTCGATGGACCTGATCACGTACGCCCAGGCGTGGCACTGGACCGACTCCGTTCGCTCGATCCCCGAGGCCCGCCGGGTGCTGCGGCCGGGCGGGGCGCTGGCCCTGTGGTGGAACGACGGCGACCCCGCCGTGGACTGGCTCGTCGACCAGGAGAACCGGATGCGGGTCTTCTTCGGGGTGGACATCCCGGTCGTCCCGAACCGCGGGGCCCGCTTCCGGGCCGATATGCCCGACGGGCTCGACTTCCGTACCCGGCAGGTGGCGTGGAGCCGACGCGTGCCGGTCGACGCCCACATCGCCAACATGGCCACGCACTCCGACTTCCTGATCGGCGATCCGGCGGCGGTCCAGGACTTCTTCGACCGTGAACGGGCGCTGCTGACCGCCCTGTTCCCGGGCGGCGAGGTGGAGGAGGCGTACGTCGTGAGCCTCGCGGTGGCCCACCCCTGACTCTCCAGGTCTCAGGCGTGGGCGGCGAGTTGGGCGTCCACCGGGGCTCCCGTGAGCCGGTTGGCCAGGGTCGACAGGGTGTACGCCCCGATGCCGAGCACCACGTCGAGGGCGTTCCGCTCGCTGTAGCCGTATGCGAGGAAGTCCCGCAGGGCCGCGTCGTCCACCGCCCCCGCCGAGGCGATCACCTCCAGCGTGAACCGCCGCACGGCGTCCAGGCGTTCGTCGGGGAGCGCGGGGCTGCCGGGGGAGCGCAGGGCGGCGATCAGCGCCGGGTCGGCGTCCAGTGAGGTCAGCTTGGCGGTGTGCATCGCGACGCAGACGTGGCAGTCGTTGCGCGTTGCCACCGTCATGATCAGGACCTCGCGGGAGAGCGGGTCCAGCGAGCAGGACTCGAAGATCGCGCTGATCTTCAGGAAGCCGTCCAGGGCGTGGGGTGAGGCGGCGAGGCGGGCGATGGCCGCGGGCCGGTAGCCCAGCCGCTCCGTGACCGCCTCCATGGCGCGACGCGAGCCGGGCGGGGCGGTCTCGGGGGTGAGATCGGGAAAGGGCATGACGGGGCCTCCCTGTTCGGGGCGGTTAGAGTCGACAACATGGTTGACGAAAAAAAGGTAAACCAGGTTGTCGATGTGCGCAACGGCTTCGAGCTGCCCCTGCTGCTCTTCGCGGGGTTCCGTTCGATCATCGACGCCCTGCACCGGGATCTGGCCGAGCACGGGCACCCCGAGACCCGCCCCGCGTACGGCTTCGCCCTCCAGGCCGTGGGGCGTGACGGCGCGGCCATCGGGGAGATCGGGCGACGGCTCGGCGTCTCCAAGCAGGCGGCGGGGAAGACGGTCGAGAAGCTGGAAGGGCTCGGCTACGTCGAGCGTGCCCCGGACCCCGCCGACGGCCGGCGCACCCTGATCCGCCTCACCCCGCACGGCGTCGACCTGCTGATCCGCTCGGCCGAGGGCTTCGACCGGCTCCGGGCGGAGTGGGCCCGGACGCTCGGCGCGGACCGGCTGGCCGCCCTGGAGGAGGACCTGCGCACGATGGACCCGGGCGGTGCGTTCCGGCTGGACGCGGCGGGGTGGTTCACGGGCTGAGGGGACGCGCGAGCCGGCGGAGCGGGAGGGCCAGACCCCGGACCCGTACGGCGGAGGCTCCCGGCCTCGTGGCGGAGCCGGAGGCCCCGGCCGTGTACGGGGGAGGCCCCGGCCCCGTGCGGCGGAGGGGGAAGCCCCGGCCCCGTGGCGAGGCCGGAGGGCCCCGGCCCCGTGCTGCGGGCGGGTCAGCCCCGGTCCAGGTACGCCAGCACCGCCAGTACCCGCCGGTTGTCGTCGTCGGACGGCGGCAGGTCCAGCTTCCCGAAGATGTTCGACGTGTGCTTGGCCACCGCCCGCTCCGTGATCACCAACTGCGCGGCGATGGCGGCGTTCGAGCGCCCCTGCGCCACCAGCTCCATCACGTCCCGCTCGCGCGGGGTGAGCCCGCCCATCGGCTCGTCCCGTGAACGGCGCGACAGGAGCTGGGAGATGACCTGCGGATCCATCGCCGTGCCGCCCGCCGCCACCCGGCGCACGGCGTCGACGAACTGCTCCGCGTCGAAGACCCGGTCCTTCAGCAGATAGCCCACACCGCCGTCGCCGTCCGCCAGCAACTCCCGTGCGTACAACTGCTCCACGTGCTGGGAGAGCACCAGCACCGGCAGCCCCGGCCGGGCCCGGCGGGCGGCCAGGGCGCACTGGAGGCCCTCGTCCGTGTGCGACGGCGGGAGCCGGACGTCGACGACGGCGACGTCCGGCTCCAACTCGGCGAGCGCCCTCGTCAGTTCGGGCCCGGTCTCCACGGCGGCGACCACCTCGAAACCGTACGCCTCCAGCATGCGCACCAGGCCGTCGCGCAGCAGGAAGAGGTCTTCGGCTAGGACAACGCGCAAGGGATCTCCATGGTCACCATGGTGGGACCGCCGGCGGGGCTGCTGACGGCCAGGACGCCGTCGAATGTACCGAGTCGCCGTTCGATCCCGCTCAGGCCCGAACCCGGTCCGGCGACCGCGCCGCCCTTCCCGTCGTCCGTCACGGAGATCCGCAGCATCCCCTCCGTGTGGTGCAGGTCCACGTAGACCCGCTCCGCCTGTGCGTGCTTCACCGCGTTCGTCAGGGCCTCGCTGACCGCGAAGTACGCCGCCGACTCCACCGGTGCCTCCGCCCGCCCCGCCAGCTCCACCGTGACCTCGGTGGCGACGGGCAGCCGCAGCGCCAGCGCCCGCACCGCGTCGCCCAGACCGCGCTCGGCGAGGACCGGCGGATGGATGCCCCGCACCAGATCGCGCAGTTCGGTCAGCGCCTCCGCCGACGACTCCCGGGCCATGGCCAGCATCTTCTTCGCCTGCGCCGGGTCCTTCTCGACCAACGCCTCGATCGTCCCCAGGTTCATCCCCATCGCGACCAGCCGCGCCTGCGCCCCGTCGTGCAGGTCCCGCTCGATGCGCCGCAGTTCGGAGGCCGCCGTGTCCACGGCCTCGTGCCGGGTCTCCGTCAGCCGCTCGACGCGCCGGGCCAGCTCCTCGTCCCGGGCGGGGGCCAGCACGGTGCGGGCGAGCAGGAAGTGGGCCCGCAGCACCGCCCCGGTCGCCCGAAGCCCGACGTGGAAGAGCACGATGCCCAGCGCCAGGGCCGCCAGCCCGGTCAACTGGCTGTCCACCGGAACGAACATGTACCAGTACGGCTCGTCCTGGAAGACCCGCCACAGCCCCGCCGCCAGCACCACCGATTCCACCGGATAGAGCATCAGCCCGGCGGCCACCACCGCCAGCACCGATCCCGCCGTCATGTCCACCAGCAGCCACAGCAGATCCCGCCAGGTCGCCGGATCCTTCAGCATCAGCGTGGTCCGCTCCACCTGACCGGTGACCCCCGGCCGCAGTTCTTTCGGGAACGGCCGGTACGGAACCGGGATCCGCACGGACGACCAGGTCGCCGCCCACAGTCTCCGCTGGTTGGCGTGCTTGCGGACCGCCTCCAGCACCACCGGGGTGGTGAACACCCCGATGCCCAGCAGGATGAACGAGATCGAGACCACCGCGAGCACGAACAGGGCGGTGGACACCGCGAGCCCCACCACGGACAGGAACAGCCCCCGCCCCGCCGCCGTCGACGACGACCGCAGCCGCCCCGAGAACACCTTCATCGCGATCCCTCTCCCCTCACCGGAGCCGGGCCGATCCCCGATCCGGAGGCCAGTCTCGCCCCGTCCGGCCCCGCCGCGTCAGCCGGTCCGCCACCCGAAGGGGGTGTACCTGGCACCACCCCCCGGCCCACCCCCTGCACCGCCGTGACCGGGGGGTTCGACGGCTGGGGCGGACCGCCCCCGGTTCCTAGGTTCGAAGCGTCCCGATCCGCTCACCTGACGCTCACCTCCGGGGGAGAGACCACATGAGGCGCAACCTCGCCGCACGCATCGGCGTGTGGAGCACACACCACCGCAAGACCGCGATCCTGGGCTGGCTGCTCTTCGTCGTGCTGGCCACGGGCATCGGCGGGGCCACCGGCATGGTTGAGATGACCGACGCGGAGAACGGAGCCGGGGAATCCGCCCGCGCCGAGCAGATCCTCCTCGACGCCGGACTCGACAAGCCCGCCGGCGAACTCGTCATGGTCTCCGCCCCCGCAGCGGGCGACTGGAAGCCGGCCGCCGAAGCCCTCGCCACCGCCGTACGGAAGACCGGCGAAACGCGGAACATCGCCCCGCCCGTCCCCTCCGAGAACGGTGAGGACGCGCTGATCGCCTTCGAGATGAAGGGCGACGCCGCCACCTCCTCCGAGCGGATCCAGCCCGTCCTGGACGCGGTCGCCGCCGTGGGCGCGGACCACCCGGACGTCGAGATCCACCAGTTCGGCGAGGCCAGCGCGGGCAAGTGGCTCGGCGACCTGCTGGCCGAGGACTTCAGGAAGGCCGAGTTCACCGCCGTCCCCCTGGCCCTCGGCATCCTCCTCGTCGCCTTCGGCGCGATCGTCGCCGCCCTGCTCCCGGTCGGGCTCGCCCTCACCGCGTGCATGGCCGCCTTCGGCCTCCTGTCGATCGCCAGCCACCAACTGCACCTGTTCCAGACCACGTACTCGGTGATGTTCCTGATGGGCTTCGCCGTCGGCGTCGACTACTGCCTCTTCTACCTGCGCCGCGAACGCGACGAACGCGCGGCCGGACGCGACGCCGAGACCGCCCTGCGCATCGCGGCGGCCACCAGCGGGCGGGCGGTGCTCGTCTCCGGCCTCACCGTGATGGTCGCGATGGGCGGCATGTTCCTCTCCGGACTCCTGCTGTTCAAGGGCTTCGCCCTCGCCACGATCATCGTCGTGTTCATCGCCATGCTGGGCTCGGTCACCGTCCTGCCCGCCCTGCTCTCCTGGCTCGGCGACCGCATCGACGCCGGCCGCATCCCGCTGCTCAACCGCCGGGCCGAGCACGGGAGTCCGGAGAGCGGGCGGATCACCGGCCGGGTGCTCGGTCCGGTCCTCGCCAGGCCCCGCACCTTCGCCGTCGCCGCCGTCGTCCTGCTGCTCGCCCTCGCGGCGCCCGCCCTCGGCATGAAGACCGAATCCCTGGGCCTGGAGAAGCAGTTCGGCTCCGACGCGCAGCTCTCGATCGCCCACAGCCGTATCACCGAGAGCTTCCCCGGCGGCCCCGCCCCCGCTCTCGTCGTGGTCACCGCACCCGACATCACCGCCCCGGAGGTCGGCGAGGCGCTCGGCGGGTTCGAGGACGTCACCGTCCACCGCGACGAGAACGTCGCCGAGTTCGAACTCCCCCTGCCGCGCGGAGCCGCCGACCTGACCGACCTGCGCGACAAGCGGCTGCCCGCCGCGTTCGACGGCACCGGGGCAAAGGCCCACGTCACGGGCGAGACCGCCGGATCGGTCGACTTCAACGACCAGCTCCGGCGTGGCATCGTCCCGGTCTTCGTCTTCATCACGGCGGTGACCTTCCTGCTGATGCTGTTCTGCTTCCGCAGCTACGTCATCGCCGTCACCTCCATCGTCCTCAACCTCCTCTCCGTGGCCGCGTCCTACGGGGTGATGACCGCCGTCTTCCAGCACGGCTGGGGCGCATCCCTCATCGGCTCGGAGGGGATCGGCGCGATCGAGGCGTGGATGCCGCTGTTCGTCCTGGTCGTCCTGTTCGGCCTGTCCATGGACTACCACGTCTTCGTCGTCTCCCGGATCCGCGAAGCGCGCGGCAGCGGGCTGGACAACCGGTCCGCCATCGAGACCGGCCTGCGCCGCACGGCCGGGGCGGTCACCGGGGCGGCGGCCATCATGGTGGCGGTGTTCGCGGTGTTCGGCACCCTGTCCATGCAGGACATGCAGCAGATGGGCGTGGGCCTGGCCGTCGCGGTGCTGCTGGACGCCACCCTCGTACGGATGGTGCTCCTGCCCTCCGTGATGCTGCTGCTCGGCGAGCGCAACTGGCGTACACCGCGCGGCCTTTCGCGGCTGCCGGGCCTGGAGCGGGAGGAGGCCGCCGGACCGGTGACCGGCCGCGACACCGTACGGGCCTGAATCTCCACGGGGTTGAGGGTGTACGGGCCCGAGGGCCTGTGCCGCGAGCACACGGGGGCGGCCCCGGAGCACGGTCGATGAGGAACCGTGCTCCGGGGCCGCCGGACGTGCGGGCGCGTACGCCACCGGTCCGCCGGGCCCGGGCGAGCGCGTCGGTGGCCCGGCGGCACAACGGGCCGGTCAGGGCGTGTACTTGTACCCGACCCGCCGTACCGTCTGGATCGAACGCCGGTACTCCGCGCCCAGCTTGCGGCGCAACCGCGCGACGTGCACGTCCACGGTCCGCCCGTCGCCCACGTGCCCGTACCCCCACACCGTGGTCACCAGCTGGTCGCGGGTGTGCACCCGGTGGGGGTGCGCGACCAGGTGGGCCAGCAGCTCGAACTCCAGGTACGTGAGGTCGAGTTCGACGCCGTCGACCGAGGCCGTGCGCCGCGTGGCGTCGATCCGGACCGGGCCGCCCGCAGCGCCGTCGCCGGAGGCGCGGCCGGGCTCGCCGGGCGCGGACTGCTGCGGGAACGCCGCCAGGTGCTGCGAGGCGGAGGCCGCCCCGGCGGGCGCGGGCTGCTGGTCGGCCGGGACCAGCACCAGGTAGCCGATCATCGGCGGCTGGCCGGGCAGGGCGGGCAGGGTGTGCGGCGGGGCCGGCAGCCAGGTGGCCCCCGGCGGGAGGAACCCGGCGACCTCGGCCGGGGCCGCGACCTCGTCGCGGTCGACCGCGCGCAGCCGGTGCCGGCTCGGATGGGAGGGGAGGGAGCGGGCGGAGGGTCGGGCCGCAGCGGGCGCCGGGGACGCCGCGGTGGCGGCGGACGCGGCGGAGAAGGTACGAGTGTTCGCCATGAGGGTCAGCTCTTTCGCGCGAGGAGTCGTCAGGGACGGACTTACGTCGTACGCGCGGACCGAAGGCCGGGGTGAGCGGCTTTAGTGGGCCTGCGCGTTCCACGCGCGGCAACACACTCGGTCGAAGTCATGGTGCTGACGGGAAGGCCAGAACGGTTCGAGGTCGCTGCGACCCGACGCGATGTGCTGGTGGCTGGCCATGCCTCCCATTGAAGCAGACATCGCGGCCGCGCATCAGACTCCTCTCACCCGTCGATACGGACCCTTGGCGTTACGTTCCTCACGCCCGGCGGCGAGCGGCCCGGCGAGAGCCCCCGGCAGTGGCGGCGGCAGCGGCGGCTGGAGGCGGGCGAGCCCGACAGCGGCGGCGGGAGGCCCGGTGGCGCGGAGCGATCGCCGCGTACGCCCGCCGGTGACGCGCGAGGGGCCCGCCGGCGAACCGGCGGGCCCTCGACGTCGGTCGGCGGCGGGGATCAGACCTGGCCGGCCTTCTCCAGCGCGGTGCAGCAGGTGTCCACGATCAGCCGCGTGACCACGTACGGGTCGACGTTGGCGTTCGGGCGGCGGTCCTCGATGTACCCCTTGCGGTCCTGCTCGACCTGCCACGGGATGCGGACCGAGGCGCCGCGGTCGGAGACGCCGTAGCTGTACTCGTTCCACGGGGCGGTCTCGTGCAGGCCGGTGAGGCGGTCGTCGATGCCCGCGCCGTAGTTCTTCACGTGGTCCATCGGCTTGGAGCCGTCGCCCAGCGACTCGCACGCGGTGATGATCGCGTCGTAGCCCTCGCGCATCGCCCCGGTGGAGAAGTTGGTGTGCGCGCCCGCGCCGTTCCAGTCGCCCTTGACCGGCTTCGGGTCCAGCGTCGCGGAGACGCCGAAGTCCTCGGCGGTGCGGTAGAGCAGCCAACGGGCCACCCACAGCTGGTCGGAGACCTCCAGCGGGGAGAGCGGGCCCACCTGGAACTCCCACTGCCCCGGCATGACCTCGGCGTTGATGCCGGAGATGCCGAGCCCCGCCGCCAGACAGTTGTCGAGGTGCTTCTCCACGATGTCGCGGCCGAAGATCTCGTCCGCCCCGACCCCGCAGTAGTAGCCGCCCTGCGCGGCCGGGAAGCCGCCCTCGGGGAAGCCGAGCGGCCGGTGGCCGTCGAAGAAGGTGTACTCCTGCTCGATGCCGAAGACCGGCGCCTGGTCCGCGAACCGCTCGGCGACCGGACGCAGCGCGGCCCGGGTGTTGGACGCGTGCGGCGTCATGTCGATGTCGAAGACCTCGCACAGGACGAGGACGTCGTCGCCGCCGCGGATCGGGTCCGGACAGGTGAAGACGGGCTTGAGCACCCGGTCGGAGGCGTGGCCCTCGGCCTGGCTGGTGCTGGAGCCGTCGAATCCCCAGACCGGCAGGTCGGCCACGTCGCCCGACGGCGTCCCGCCCATGATCTTCGTCTTGGAGCGGAGCTTGGCGGTCGGCTCGGTGCCGTCGATCCAGATGTACTCAGCCTTGAACGTCACGGTCGCCATCCTTCGCGGGTGCAGCGGTCTCTGCGGCGCAGCTTGGCAAGCCGCGATTTCCCGTCCGTTGCCCGAGTGTGAACCCCGTGTTACCGGGGTTTCGCGGAGGCTTCGGGGCGACGGGAGCCCCGCACCCCTTCAACCCCGGCCCCCCCAGCCCCGTACGACCGCACCCCCTCAGCCCCGCAGCCCCACGCATCCGCGCCCCCGCAGCCCCCGGCCCCCGGACCCGCATCCCCCGAGCCCCGGGCGCAGTCCCGCCCCCCCCCGGGCCCTCAGACGCCGCCCTTGAGCAGCGCCCCGAACCCGGCCGCCCGTATCCGGCGGATCAGCTCCGCCCGGCTCGCCCCGAGAGCGGCGGCCGCCCGGTCCGGCTCCCAGTCCGCACCGGCCAGGGTCCGCAGCAGATGGCCCCGGCGGATCTGCGCGTCGGAGAGCCGGAACGTCTTGAGGTAGGCCACCCGCCCCTTGTGGTCGGTGATCGTCTCCCCGATGTGCTGCCCGCCCCCGTCCCGGACGAACGGCGGCAGGAACCGCCACAGGGTGAACGACTTCATCCGGTACACCCGGTCGAACGTGTACGAGGTGTCCAGCAACTCCCGCGCGAACAGGGTGTCGTGCGCCTGTGCCCACTCCCGCTGCCGCGCCAGCGCCGCCGCCCGCAGATCACCGAGCCCGCCGATGTGCTCCTCGCCCGTGATCCGCACCGGCGACTCCGGCACCGGGGCCCCGTACAGGGCGTACTGGTGCACCAGCTCCCCGTAGAGGTCCTCCACCAGCGACGCGTGCAGCAGGCGGTAGTCGTCCGGGTGCGGGACGACGAAGGCGGCGGCGAGCGCGTCGGAGACGTACACCATCACCCCGCACTGGTCCGGGTGGATCTCGAAGACCCGCAGCGCGTCCCCGAGCCCGCGCACGGACAGCCCCAGGTACGCGTCCTCCGCGCGCGGCGAGAGCCCGTCGCGCAGGGCCGCGCGCGACCACTCCTCCCAGGCCGTGGAGGGCCCGCCGAAGTGCAGCGCGAGGTAGCCCTCCAGCGCCAGATGCAGCGGCAGGAACCGCAGCCGGTCGCCCGGCCGCCGCTTGGCCATCCGGTGGTGGGGCAGCGCGGGCAACGGCATGGCGCGGGGCGCTTCGCCGCCGCCGAACTGGGTGCCGTACGCGGCGGAGCGCCGCCCGCCCGCGCCCGCCGCCGGCCCGCCCCCGCCCGACCATTCCGCGACCAGGCCGTGCGGGATGTACGACAGGTAGCGCTCGCGGGGACCCAGCTCGACGATCCCCGCACCCATCCCCTCGTACACCTCGCGGTGCAGCCGCAGCCCCTCCACCGGCGACGCGCGCACCAGCGGGACGAGCCGGACGCCGCCCCACATCTGCGCGGGCCGCACGGTGAGCCCGGTCAGCTCCAGCCGGTTCACGCCGTGCCTCCCTCTCCGGTGAACCGGGCCACCCGCCGGTCCAGATACGCGTACAGCTCCTCGGGCCCCGCCCGCCCCTCCGCGAACCGGGCGATCTCCACCAGGGCGGGCAGATCCTCCGCGTCCCGGATCCCGGCCGTCGCCACCCCCGCCGCCAGCCGCCGCACATCGAAACCGTCCGCGTCGTATACGGGGTTGACGTGCACGGCCGCCGTCCGGCGGCCCGGATCCAGCCGCTGCCGCCAGACCCGCAGCACCTCGCCCGCCAGACCCGCCGGAGCGTTGTCCCACCCGTCCGAGACGATCACCAGCCGGTCCGGGGCCGCCCCGCCGGGGCCCGGCTCCAGGGCGTCCAGGATCCGCGCACCCAGCGGGGTCGGCCCCCACGGACGTACGAGCAGGGCGTCGCCCGCGCCCGAGGTCCACAGCCCCCGGTACGCGCCCGGCGCGGCCAGTGCCTCCAGCAGGTGGTGGCAGGCCAGGGCCACGGCGAGCGGACGGCGGCGCTTCTGCCCCGATCCGGACGAGGAGAAGCTGTCGTCCAGGACCGCGTGCACCCGCCCCCAGCTCCCGGCGTGCGCCCCCGCCGCCCGCCGGGCCGCCGCGCGCAGGGCACCGGTCAGCTCGGCCCGGCGCTCGGCGCGCTGCGTGAAGCCGAGCGACAGTACGTACGACGCGAGCCTGGTCAGCGGCATCGCGGTCAGATCGACGTCCGGCCGCCGGTCGCCCACCACGCGCTGCTCCTGGGTGCGCAGCCGCTCCAGCCGGGTCATCCGGGGCGCCGCCCGCTTCAGGAATACCTCGCGCTTCATCCCGTGCTTGGCGGCGAACCCCTCCGCCACGCTGAACGGCAGCTCGGTCACGGCCCCCTGCTCGTAGTGGGCGCGCCGCCACGCGTCCAGCAACCTGTGCTCGTACCGGCGCGACCGTCCCGGACGGAACAGGAACTCACCGGTCTCCGGCAGCGGTTCGGCCTCCTGGCGGCAGCGCAGATGGATGTGCCGGGCTGCGGTCTTCAGCCCGGCCCGGTACTTCACCGCGTCATGGCCCAGGTCCGGACGCGCCGCCAGCCAGTCACGCATGATCGCCCGCGTGCGCCGGTTGTTGACCTTGGCGCGGCGCAGCTCACCGAAGAGACGGTAGACGCGGGGCGGCGGCAGCAGAGCCAGCCGGGCGGCGATCAGCCGCCCCTCGGTGCGCCGCTCCTCGTCGCTCGCCTCGCCCGCGGTCTCCAGCAGGGCGCGCACGATGAGCGCCGCGTTGTGGTGGTTGATGTCCAGCGCCAGTGAAGCGGCGTAGACGCGGCGGTAGTTGACCCGTACGGAGGTGTGCAGGAAGTCCAGGGAGAGCCGCTGCGCGTCGGCGTCCGAGTGGAACTCGCGCTGCCCGGTCGCCGTGATCGCCGCGTTCACGAAGAGGAGGACGTCCTCGGCGGCGACGAGGTCGGGGACACCCGCGGCGGGGTGCGCGAGGGGGCCGGCTGCGGCGACGGCCTCGGGTGTGTTCATGGCTTCCCTCAGTGACGAACGGTCGCCGTGATAACCGTCGTTGGGCGCAGACGCAGACGCAGGCGCGGAAACAGGGACGGTGACGGGGACGGAGGCGGAGACGGGATGCCGGCCGGGGAATGGAGGCGCGAACAGCGAAATCATTGCTTCATAGGCAGGTCCCGGAAGTCGCGGCCGGAGTCCCGCGGCCGGCCCGGGAAACGTATCGGGGCGAGCGTGCCCCGCGCCACCGTATTCGCGCCGGCGGCTCCGCGCGGCACCACGGGCATGACCTCCGCCCCGCACCACGAGCCCGCACCACGAGCCCGCCCCGCGATGCCGGCACCGCCCCCGCACCGGAGCTTCAGTACGCCTCCGAGCCGACGACTGACACGCCCCGCACCACGAGTGCGCTCCCGCGCCCGACGACTGACACGCCCCGCCCCGCACCACGAGTGCGCTCCCGCGCCCGACGGCTGACACGCCCCGCCCCGCCGTCGCGCCCCGCCCGTCCACCCCGGCCCCTCCGCACGCCCGCCCGTACCACCGGGCACACTGGCCCCATGGATTCAGCCGCCGGCACCACCGCCGCCCCTCTGCGTATCGGCCTCCTCGGCACCGGACCCTGGGCCCGCAACACCCAGGCCCCCGCGCTCGCCGCCCACCCCGGCGTCGAGCTGAGCGGGGTGTGGGGGCGCAGGTCCGAGGCCGCCGACGCCCTCGCCACCGCCCACGGCACCCGGGCGTACACCGGCGAGGAGGGCATCGACGCGCTGCTGGAGGCGAGCGACGCGGTGGCCTTCGCCCTGCCGCCGGACGTCCAGGCTCCGCTCGCGGTCCGGGCGGCGCGGGCGGGCCGCCACATCCTGATGGACAAGCCGGTCGCCACGACGGTCGAGGGCGCCCGCGCCGTCGCCGACGCGGTGGCGGAGGCCGGGGTGGCCTCGATCGTGTTCTGCACCCTCCGGTTCGCCCCGGAGACCGCGGCCTGGATCGCCGAACAGACGGCGGTGGGCGGCTGGTTCACGGCGCGCGCCCAGTGGCTCGGCTCGCTCTACGCCGAAGGTTCCACCAGCGAGTACGCCGACTCCCCGTGGCGGCGCGAGAAGGGCGGGCTCTGGGACGTGGGGCCGCACGCGCTCTCCGTGCTGATCCCGGTCCTGGGCGACGTCGAGCACCTGACCGCCGCCCCGGGCCCGGCCGACACCACCCACCTGATCCTGCGCCACAGCTCCGGCGCGTCCAGCACCGTCACCCTCGGGCTGAGCGCCCCGCGCGGCGCGGCCGGCGTGGAGATCGAGTTCCGGGGCGAGCACGGCACGGCGTCGGCCCCCGGCTGGGACGGCGCGGAGACCGCGTTCCGGGGCGCGGTGGACGCGCTGGCCGAGACGGTACGGACGGGGGTGCCGCACGCCTGTGACGCCCGCTTCGGCCGCCACCTCACGGAGCTGCTGGTGGCGGCGGAGACCCAGGCACGGGCGTAGCTGTCCGGGACGGCGGACGGAGCTTCGACCCCGTCCGTGGAGGCGGGCGGACCGGCCGGCGGCCACCGGCCGCGCAGGGCGTCCGCCACCACCGGGGCAGCGGCGCGCGGGGCGTGGAGACGTTCCGGGCGGCTCACCCCTGCGACAACGCGCGGCACAGCACGTCCAACGCCTCCGGATACCCGGCCTCGGGCGGCGTCGCGTACCCCACCACGAGCCCGTCACGGGCAGGGGCCTCCACGCCGCCGGTGCGGGCCGCCGACTCCGCGCCCGGGTGCAGATAGTCGCCCAGGCCCTCCACCGCCAGCCCCAGCCGGCCCGCCGCCCGGACCGTCGTACGCTCGGTCCCCGCCGGCAGCTCCACCACGGCGTGCAGCCCCGCCGCGATCCCGGTGACCCGGACGTGCGGGGCCCGCCGCTCCAGGGCCGCCACCAACTGGTCGCGGCGGCGGCGGTGGCGTTGCCGCATCCGCCGTACCTGCCGGTCGTACGCCCCCGACTCGACGAAGTCCGCGAGCGTCAACTGCTCGGTGGCGCTGGAGAACTGCTCACGGTCGCCCTTCGCCGCGACGACGGGCCCCACCAGCCGCCGGGGCAGCACCATCCACCCGATCCGCAGCGTGGGGGAGAGGCTCTTGCTCACCGACCCCAGCAGCACCACATGCTCGGGGTCGAGCCCCTGGACGGCCCCCACGGGCTGCCGGTCGTAACGGAACTCCCCGTCGTAGTCGTCCTCCACGACGAGGCCGCCGGTCGCCCGCGCCCAGTCCACGACGGCCGACCGCCGCGCCGCGTGGAGCGGGCCGCCGGTGGGGAACTGGTGGGCGGGCGTGAGCAGGACGGCCCGGTCGCGGTGGTTCAGCCCGTCGACCCGGGCGCCGTCCGCGTCCACGCCGAGCGGCCGGGTGCCGACGCCGTGGGAGGCGAGGAGGTCGCGGTGGAAGGGCAGCCCGTACTCCTCCGCCGCCCAGGGGCCGCCCACCACCTGCGCGAGGAGCCGCAGCCCGTGCGCGGCCCCCGAGCACAGCACGATGCGCTCCGGGCCTGCCCGCACCCCGCGCACCCGGGCCAGATAGCCGGCCAGGGCCCGCCGCAGCTCTGGCCGCCCCTGCGGATCGCCCGGCCCGAACGCGTCGTCGGGGGCGGCGGCCAGCGCCCGGCGCGCCGAGCCCAGCCAGGCGGTGCGCGGGAACACCGAGGGGTCCGGCCGTCCCTGGACGAGGTCGTGGACCGGGCGGGCGGCGTCCTCGCGGGCGGGCGGCCGGTGTACAGGGGCGGCCGGGGTGACCGGGGCGGCCCGTTCGGCGACCCGGGTCCCCGAGCCCTGGCGGGCGGCGAGCCACCCCTCCGCGACCAGCTCCGCGTAGGCGTCGGCGACGGTGTTGCGGGCCAGCCCCAGATCGGCGGCGAGCGAACGGTAGGGCGGCAGCCGGGTCCCCGGGGCGAGCCGCCCGCTGCGCACCGCGTCCCGCAGGGCGGCCATCAGGACGGCGCGGCGGTTGCCGGTGCCGGCGAGCTCCAACGGCAGATCGCTGCCCAGGACCTCGGCGGAATTGACCCATGAACCCATCGGAGAAGCACACCCCGTACCCAGTCGCCGTCGTCCTGGGATTCGTATCCCCGACGGCGGCGCAGATCAAGACGAACGACCGCACCGCAGCCGCGACCACCGCCACCGGGCACCCGGACACCACCGTCCGGCGCAAGCGGGCAGACCCGCGGACGGGCCGGGAGCGGCGTCCACCGGGTGACGGCCGGCAGCGGCTTTCGCCGAGTGGCGGGCCGGGGGCGGCGTCCGCCGAGTGACGGCCGGGACCAGTGTCCGCCGAGTGACGGCCGGGATCAGTGTCCGCCGGGGTCGCGGACCCGGGGGCGGTGTCCGCCGGGTGACGGACCCGGGCCCGCCGCTCTACCGCCCCAGCGCGTCCCGTACCGCTTCCTCGCTGCGGGCCACCACGGCGGTGCCGTCCTCGGCGGTGATGATCGGACGCTGGATCAGCTTCGGGTGCTCGGACAGCGCGGCGATCCACCGCTCCCGGGAACCGGCCTCCCGGGGCCACTCCCTCAGCCCCAGCTCCTTCGCCGCCGCCTCCTGCGTCCGCGTGATGTCCCACGGCTCCAGGCCGAGCCGGTCCAGCACCTTCCGGATCTCCTCCGGCGACGGCACGTCCTCCAGATAGCGGCGGACCGTGTAGTCGGCCCCCTCGGCGTCCAGCAGAGTCACCGCGCTGCGGCATTTGGAACAGGCGGGATTGATCCAGATCTCCATGGGGCCAAGGTTACGCGAGGGACTGCCGAAACCGCCTCTGAACAGGGGCGATTGTCAGTGGGAGGCAGTAAAATGGAGGCAGTTCGTGAGGGTTCCACCACGCTGCCAGGAGGATGCCGATGACCGGTGCCGCAGTCGCGACCGAGCCGCTCGACCGACAGCTCCCGATGCCCTTCCACCCGCCCCTGCCCACCCCGCTCCCGAAGAAGCGACTGCCCGCGGGCCGCCCCCGCGAGTGGTACGTCTCGCACAACCGCCGCCTCAAGGCCATGCGCCTGGCCATCGCCCTGCTCGACAGCGGGGTCTACCAGCCCTCCAGCGCCGGAAACCACCGGATACGGGTCACCGCCGAGCGCATGGGCATCCACCCGCCGTCCGACACCACCTGCCGCATGGTCCGCGCCCTGATCCGCTACGGCCGCTGACCGCACCGCTCACCGACCGGCCACCGGCCGACTCCCGACCGAACGCCGCCCCCGGACCGTCGAGTTGACGCGTCCGGGGGCGGCGGCGCGCTCCGGCCGCCGTAGGGCAGGATGGCCCTGACCGGACCAGGCGACAGGCGAAGGGGCACCACCATGGCTGCCGATCTGTGGACGTCGGTCGTTTCGCTCGCGGGGGTCGCCCTGGGCGGCGGCCTGACGGCGCTCGCCCAGCGCGCCACCCAGCGCTCGGTCGAACGCGTCGAGGAGCGCCGCCGGGCGGCGGCCACGACCGAGAGCCGCCGGGCCGAACAGATCGAGGTGCTCAAGGAGTTCGTCACCTGCGCCCAGGCCGCCGAACGCGCCGCTTACCGTCGCCCCGACCCCTGGGGCGACGACGAGGACGGCTGGATCACGCAGACGGGGCCCGTCATGACCGCGCTGTGGACCGCGTCCGGCAACGTCACGCTCCTGTGCGACGAGGCCCTGCGCGAGCCGGTGAGGACGTACGGCCACGCGTTGAACGCCGCCGTCTGGCGGGACATCGGGGACGTCGAGGTCAACGAGCACCTGGAGGAGGCCAAGACGGCGTTCATGAACGCGGCACGGGCGAGCCTCGCGGGCGCCTGACCGCCGAGGACGACGGGGGTAAAATCCCCGCCCCATGAAGGCACTCATCTCGGTCGACATGGAAGGCATCTCGGGGATCGTCCACTCCTCCGAGACGAACCCCGAGCGCTACGACTACCCACGCGGACGGGAGTTGATGACGGCCGAGGCGAACGCGGTGATCGCGGGCGTCCTCGACGCCGAGCCCACCGCCGAGGTGCTGGTCGCCGACGCGCACGGCACCTTCCGCAACCTGCTGCCGGAACGACTCGACCGCCGGGCCCGGCTGGTACGGGGCAAGCCGCGCGCCCTGAACATGCTGGCCGGACTCGACGGGGAGACCGACGCCGCGCTGTTCGTCGGCTACCACGTCCGCGCGGGCGAGGGCCCGGGCGTGCTGGCGCACACCATGAACGGCGAGATCCTCGACGTACGGGTGACCACCCGCGCACCGGGCGACGACGTACGGGGGACGGGCCGCGCAGTGGGCGAAGCCGTACGGGCGACCGTCCGATCCCTGGGCGAGATCGGACTCAACGCGGCCATGGCCGGCCACCACGGCGTACCGGTCGTCCTGCTCAGCGGCGACGACGCGGCCTGCGCCGAGGCGTCCGACCTGCTCCCGGGGACCGTCACCGTTCCGGTCAAGGAGGCCCTGGGCATGGCGGCCGCCGTGACCCTGCACCCGGAGGAGGCCCGGGACCGCCTGCGCCGGGCGGCGGCTGACGCGGTGACCCGGCGCACGGAGATCCCGCCCCTGACCCTCACCGGTCCGCTGGAGGTGGAGGTCGACCTGGCGAGCCCGCACACCATCGACCTGGCGGTCCTCGTCCCGGGCGTCACCCGCGCCCGGGGCGCCCGCACGGTCGCGTTCACCGCCCCCGACTACGGGACGGCGTACCGCCTGGTCCTGCTGCTCGCCCAACTCGCCACGATCAGGCCCGCGTAGGCCGCGCACGCCCAACGCCCGGGAAAACACCTCGAACACCGCGCGCCCAACCTCTACCGTGTCCGGGTGACGACCCAGGTGATCGTGGTGAACGGCGGCTCCAGCTCCGGCAAGTCCGGCATCGTCCGGTGCCTCCAGGCGGAGCTGCCCGAGCCCTGGCTCACCGCCGCGATCGACACGTTCGTCGACTCCCTGCCCGCGTCCCTGCGCACCACGGACGCGGGCATCGCGTTCGCCCCGGACGGCGGGGTGGCGATCGGCGAGGAGTTCCGCAGGCTGGAGGCCGCCTGGCGCGAGGGCGTCGCCGCGACGGCCCGGGCGGGCGCGAAGGTCATCGTCGACGACGTGTTCCTCGGCGGCCCGGCCTCCCAGGAACCGTGGCGGAAGGCGCTCGCCGGCCTGGACGTGCTGTGGGTGGGCGTCCGCTGCGACAGCGCGACCGCCGAAGCCCGCGAGATCGCGCGCGGCGACCGCCCCAGAGGCATGGCCGCGGCACAGGCCGAGGCGGTCCACCGCGGGGTGACGTACGACCTGGTGGTGGACACGACCCGCACGGAGGCGCTGGCCTGCGCGAGGACGATCGCCGCCCGGGTAGCCTGACCCGCCGACCCGACCTGCCCGTCACCACCACCCTGACCTGCCCCCCCACCACCTCCCTGACCCGGCTGGAGCGAGATGACCGACCTGTGGACCGGCGAACGCGTACGCCTGCGAGGCATCGAACCCCAGGACTGGGAGGGCTTCCGGGCCCTGGCCCTGCACACCGTGGACGCCCGCAACGCCGACGTGGTCGAACCCCCGCGCTCGGACGAGAGCTTCCGCGCCTGGGCGGCCGAACGCGCGGGCCGCACCCCGAACCCGGCCTCGTACCAACTGGTCATCGAGACCCGCTTCGAGCACTCCTTCGTCGGCGCGGTGTCGGTCGGCGAGACGGACGCCCGCGCCGGCCGCTTCCGCACGGGCATCGAGGTCACGCGTGAACACCGCCGCCAGGGCTACGCGGCCGAAGCCACCGAACTCGTCCTCACCTACATGTTCGCCGAACAGCGCAGCCACAAGTGCGAGGTCGAGGTCTACGCCTTCAACGACGCCTCCCTCGCCCTCTACCGCAAACTCGGCTTCGTCGAGGAGGGCCGCCTCCGCCAGCACGAGTACTTCGCCGGCACGTACCACGACGTGGTCCTGCTGGGCATCACGGCGGACGAGTACTGGGCGGGGAGGGCCCGTCCGTCGCTGCGGTGAGGCCGACTTCGGGCCGCCCGGACAAGTGAGCCAACGGGCCGACCGCGTGCCCGACGCGGGAGTCCGCCGTACGGCCGAGGGCCGCCGTCTCCCGGAGGAGGCGGCGGCCCTCGGCGCTTGCGGGCCCAGCGGCCCGCGGGTGTTCTAGAGGTCGAAGTAAAGCTCAAACTCGTGCGGGTGCGGGCGCAGCTGGATCGGGGCGATCTCGTTCGTGCGCTTGTAGTCGATCCAGGTCTCGATCAGGTCCGCCGTGAAGACGCCGCCCGCCTGGAGGTACTCGTTGTCCGCCTCCAGGGCGTCGAGCACGGCCGGGAGGGAGGTCGGGACCTGCTGGACGTTGGCGTGCTCCTCGGGAGCCAGCTCGTAGAGGTCCTTGTCGATCGGCTCTGCCGGCTCGATCTTGTTCTTCACGCCGTCCAGGCCCGCCATCAGCAGCGCGGAGAACGCGAGGTACGGGTTCGAGGACGGGTCCGGGGCGCGGAACTCGACGCGCTTGGCCTTCGGGTTCGAGCCGGTGATCGGGATGCGCATCGCGGCGGAACGATTCCGCTGCGAGTACACCATGTTGACCGGGGCCTCGAAACCGGGCACCAGACGGTGGTAGGAGTTCACCGTCGGGTTGGTGAAGGCCAGCAGCGACGGGGCGTGCTTCAGGATGCCGCCGATGTAGTAGCGGGCCATGTCCGAGAGGCCGGCGTAGCCCTGCTCGTCGTAGAAGAGCGGCGAGCCGCCCTGCCACAGCGACTGGTGCACGTGCATGCCCGAGCCGTTGTCGCCGAAGATCGGCTTCGGCATGAAGGTCGCGGTCTTGCCGTTGCGCCAGGCGACGTTCTTCACGATGTACTTGAAGAGCATCAGGTCGTCGGCCGCGGCGAGCAGCGTGTTGAACTTGTAGTTGATCTCGGCCTGGCCGGCGGTGCCGACCTCGTGGTGCTGGCGCTCGACCTGGAGGCCGTTGCGGTCCAGCTCCAGGGAGATCTCGGCACGCAGGTCGGCGAAGTGGTCCACCGGCGGGGCCGGGAAGTAGCCGCCCTTGTAGCGGACCTTGTAGCCGCGGTTGTTCTCGACCGCACCGGTGTTCCAGGCGCCGGCCTCGGAGTCAATGTGGTAGAAGCTCTCGTTCGCCGACGTCTGGAAGCGGACGTTGTCGAAGACGTAGAACTCGGCCTCCGGGCCGAAGTACGCGGTGTCCGCGATGCCGGTCGAGGCCAGGTACGCCTCGGCCTTCTTGGCGATGTTGCGCGGGTCACGGCTGTACTGCTCGCCCGTGATCGGGTCGTGGATGAAGAAGTTGATGTTGACGGTCTTGTCGCGGCGGAAGGGGTCCACCCGAGCCGTCGACAGGTCCGCGCGCAGCGCCATGTCCGACTCGTGGATGGCCTGGAAGCCGCGGATCGAGGAACCGTCGAAGGCCAGTTCCTCGGCCGGGTCGAACGTCGCTGCCGGGATGGTGAAGTGCTGCATCACCCCGGGAAGGTCGCAGAACCGGACATCGATGAACTTGACGTCGTTGTCCGCTACGTACTTCTGCACTTCGTCGGCGTTCTGGAACATCCAACTCCTCCTACTCCCGACCCGGGAGGGGCGGGGTTGTAGCTCGTTGTGCGGCCAGTGCGGGTGGCACACGCTGGTCCCGACCCTAGGCAGGCGTGATTTCCCGAGCGTGACCCATTTGTTTCGCCCAAGTTAACCGGGGTGATCGCGTGCGGCATCTCCGCGACTGTTTCCGATGCCCCACCAGGCGGGGGGCAAACACGGGCGCAGTACCGTGGACGGGTGGACAACAGGCAAGCAATCGGATCGTGGCTCTCGGGGCCCCGCGCGGCCGCCGAGGAGATGGGCGCCGACTTCGGCTACCGGGGCAAGGGGCTGGGGCTGCCCGAGGAGGGGCCCGGGGCCATCGCGCCGCTCGGCCGCCGCTTCGGAGCGCTCTTCATCGACTGGACGCTCTGCATGCTGATCGCATACGGACTGTTCGCACGCGGTGACCAGCAGGCGGCGGGGAACTGGGCGCTCGGCATCTTCCTCGTCATGAGCCTGCTCACCGTCGGCACCATCGGCTGCACCCCCGGCAAGCGGCTCCTGCGGATCCGGGTCGTCGCCGAGGACGGCGGACGGCTCGGCTTCGGGCGGGTCGCCGTACGGACCGTCCTGCTGGTCCTCGCCATCCCCGCGCTCGTCTGGGACCGCGACGGACGCGGCCTGCACGACCGGCTCGCCCGCGCGGTCCAGGTCCGGATGTGACCGTCCGGGTCCGGGCGTGACCGTCCGGGTCCGGGCGTGACCGTCCAGGCCCGGGTGTGACCGTTCGGGTCCATGTGTGACCGTCCGTCCACGTCCGGCTGTGGACTCGGCGTACGAGGGGCCCGCTCGTACGGCCCGCTCGTACGGCCCGGTCCGGTCCGGCTGGGCCCGGCCCGGCTGGACCGATCCCCGTTCTCCGTGCGCGGCCCGGCCCGGACGCGGTCTCCGCGCGGTGAGCGGTGGAGAGACGGCGAACGGGGCGGCCCGGGACCGATCATCGGTCCCGGGCCGCCCCGTCTCTCACGCCCGCGGGCGCGGTCAGCGCATCTTTCCGCCGCGCGGCATCCGCATGCCCTTGGGCATCGGGCCCTTCGGCAGCGGCATGTTGCTCATCAGGTCGCCCATCGCGCGCAGCCGGTCGTTGGTGGTGGTCACCTGCGGGCCGGTCAGGACGCGGGGGAGCTTCAGCATCTTGGTGCGGACCTTCTTCAGCGGCACCTGGCCCTCACCGTTGCCGACGATGATGTCGTGCACCGGCACGTCCACCACGATGCGGGCCATCTTCTTCTTCTCGGACGCCAGGAGGCCCTTCACCCGGTTCGGGTTGCCCTCGGCCACCAGGACGATGCCGGCCTTGCCGACCGCGCGGTGGACGACGTCCTGGCTGCGGTTCATCGCCACGGCCGGGGTGGTGGTCCAGCCGCGTCCGATCCGGTCCAGCACGGCGGCGGCCGCACCCGGCTGCCCCTCCATCTGTCCGAACGCCGCCCGCTCGGCCCTGCGGCCGAAGACGATCGCCATCGCGAGGACGGCCAGCACGAAGCCCAGGATGCCCAGATAGACCGGGTGCCCGATCGCGAAACCGATGCCGAGGAGGACACCGAAGGTGGCGATTCCGACACCCGCGATGACAAGACCGATCTTGCTGTCGGTCCGCCTGGTCATCTTGTAGGTCAGAGCGATCTGCTTGAGACGCCCCGCGTTCTCGGCGCTGTCCGCGCCTTCAGTTTTTGCCTTCCTCGCCATGTACTGAAGTTTACGTGGCGGGCGGGCGGCCTAGGAACGGTGGTCGGCCACCGCGTCGAGGACGTACTCGGCCTCCACCCGGTCCTTGGCGCGACGGCGGTCCTCCAGGACGGCCGTCCAGGCGTTGCGGCGGGCCGTGCGCTGGCCGCTGCTCAGCAGCAGCGACTCGACGGCGCGCAGGGCGGTGGTGAAGGACGGAAGGGCGTGGGCGCGGACCGGTGCGGCCTGCATCGTGGTGTTCCCCCTCGGAACGGATGCGTCTGTGGGACGCGGATGAGTGCGGGAAGCGGTGACCGGCGGCGGCCGCGGCGGTGCGGCCGTCCGTGTACCCAGGGTCACTGTTCGGTGTTACCAGTGCGTGACCGGGCGGTCAAACACCAATGAAGCCTTGATTCCGCCGCCGTGCACGCCGAAGCGGTCCGTACGCGTTCCCGACCTGCGGGAAGCGTCCGGACCGCCGCGGAAGCGCGGATGCCGCGCGAGGGCCGCCGGTGAGCGGATTCACACGGCCGGCGCGGCCTGGACGGCCCCGGCGGCGGTGCTCCCGGCCCCGGCGCGCGCGTCCATCGCCTGCTGGAACAGACGTCCCGCGCGGTACGAGGACCGCACCAGCGGGCCCGACATCACGCCGGAGTAGCCGATCGCGTCGGCCTCGTCCTTCAGCTCGACGAACTCCATCGGCTTCACCCAGCGCTCGACCGGGTGGTGCCGCACGGAGGGGCGCAGGTACTGCGTGATGGTGATGAGCTCGCACCCCGCGTCGTACAGGTCCTGGAGCGCCTCGCTCACCTCCTCGCGGGTCTCGCCCATGCCGAGGATCAGGTTGGACTTGGTCACCAGACCGGCCTCGCGGGCCCGCGTGATGACCTCCAGGGAGCGCTCGTAGCGGAAGCCGGGGCGGATGCGCTTGAAGATCCGCGGCACGGTCTCCACGTTGTGCGCGAGCACCTCGGGGCGCGAGGAGAAGACCTCGGCGAGCTGCTCGGGCTCCGCGTTGAAGTCGGGGATCAGCAGCTCGACCTTGGTCGCGCCGGCCTCCCGCTCCGCGGTGAGCGTGTGGATCTGGCGGACCGTTTCGGCGTACAGCCAGGCCCCGCCGTCCTCCAGGTCGTCGCGGGCGACGCCGGTGATGGTGGCGTAGTTCAGGTCCATCGTGACGACGGACTCGCCGACGCGGCGGGGCTCGTCGCGGTCGAGCGCCTGCGGCTTGCCCGTGTCGATCTGGCAGAAGTCGCAGCGCCGGGTGCACTGGTCGCCGCCGATGAGGAAGGTGGCCTCGCGGTCCTCCCAGCACTCGAAGATGTTGGGACAGCCCGCCTCCTGGCAGACCGTGTGCAGGCCCTCGCCCTTCACCAGCTGCTGGAGCTGCTTGTACTCGGGGCCCATCTTCGCCCGCGTTTTGATCCACTCGGGCTTGCGCTCGATGGGGGTCTGGCTGTTTCGGACCTCCAGGCGCAGCATCTTGCGCCCGTCGGGTGCGACAGCGGACACTCCGGCACTCCCCTTTGCTTTCTGCTGCGTTGGATCCGCGGGCTTCGCGTGGGATTCGCGAGGTACTCGCGCGGTATTCGCTTTCGATTCTTCGGCGGACACCAGGGTACGCCCCTACATCAGACGGTCCTACGTCTGGCCAACCTGCGGCCGACGGGGCCTATTCCCGGTCGGCGGGCGCCGACCGGAGCTACTGGCCGGTACGCACGGCTGCCCGTACGACCGGTACGCACAGCCGTCCGTGCGACCGGGTAGGCCCGGCTGCCCGTACCGTCGGCCCGCACGGACCGCCCGGCTTGTGCCGCTACGCCGGTGCGGGCGCCGCGGCCGTCTGCCGCCCGGCCGTCTCCCGTACCGGCTGCCCGGCGGGCGGTGCTTCCGCCGGGACGATCTCGCGCGGCGCGAGTTCCGCGTTCTCCAGGATGTTCCGCAGGTGCTTCTCGACCACCGGCAGCACCTCCTCGATCGTGATCTCCCGGCCGAGCTCGTTGGAGAGCGAGGTGACTCCCGCGTCCCGGATGCCGCACGGCACGATCCGGTCGAACCAGGTGTTGTCCGGGTTCACGTTCAGCGAGAAGCCGTGCATCGTGACGCCCTTGGCGACCCGGATGCCGATCGCGGCCAGCTTGCGGTCCTCGCGGCGCTGGCCGGCGTTGGACGGGGCGTACTCCGGGCCGTTCAGCCGCGCGTCGAACTCCTCGTCCTCGACCCGGGGGTCGAAGTCCAGCGACAGCCCGCCCAGCGCCTGCCGCTGCTCGACCGGGTCGCCGAGCACCCAGACGCCGCTGCGGCCCTCGATCCGGGTGGTCTCCACGCCGAACTCGGTGGCCGTGAGGATCAGCGCGTCCTCCAGCCGGCGCACGTGCGCGACGACGTCGACCGGACGCGGCAGCTTCTGGATCGGATAGCCGACGAGCTGGCCGGGGCCGTGCCAGGTGATCTTCCCGCCGCGGTCGACGTCGATCACCGGCGTACCGTCCAGCGGACGCTCGCTGTCGGCGGTGCGACGCCCCGCGGTGTAGACGGGCGGGTGCTCCAGGAGCAGACAGGTGTCCGGGATCCGGTCCTCGAACCGGTCCGCGTGCACCTCACGCTGCTTCTGCCAAGCCTCCGTGTACTCGACGGCCTGTTCGCCGAAGCCCAGACGGACGAACCGCAGCTCGCTCACCGATGCCTCCCTACGCGGGCTCCGTGTGCCCGGAGGGGTGTCCCCGGGATGACGGCGCCCTGCACTGATCGCGCCCGTATCCACTGTACGGCCGTCACCCGGACGGCTCCCCGGCAGGTGGAGAGGCCGCCCCGCCCCCTTCCACGTCTCGGGCGTTTCCGTCAGCTCTGCCCGGAATCCTCACACGATCGGATGAACGTGGAGCAAAGGGCGGCTGCGACCGCTCCGGAGGCCGCTACATTCGCGCCGTTCCCATGAGGGCTGCCCGGTCGGCCCCGAAGGCAGGAGACCGTACAGCTGATGTCGGAACGACCCCCGCAGCGCACGCCCAACCGTCGGCTCGCCTCGCTCATCGCCGAAGCCGGGTTCTCGCACGCCGGCCTGGCCCGCCGCGTCGACCAGCTCGGCCTCGAACACGGCCTGGACCTGCGGTACGACAAGACCTCCGTGACGCGCTGGCTCCGGGGCCAGCAGCCGCGCGGCACCACCCCCGCCCTGATCGCGGAGGTCTTCACCCGGCGGCTCGGGCGGCGGCTCACCGCCCAGGACCTCGGGCTGGACGCCTGCGCGCCCGTCTACGCGGGACTGGAGTTCGCGGCCACCCCCGCCGAGGCCGTCGACATCGTCAGCGGGCTATGGCGCAAGGACTCCGGCACCCACACCGAGCTGCGCAAGATCGCCTTCACCCCGGCCGGACTCGTCGTCCCCAGCCGCGACTGGCTCATCGGCCGGGCCGACGAATGGGTGGCCCGCGACGGCGGCGCCGCCCGCCGGGCCGCCGGGGGAGAGGCGCCGGCCGCCGCGCCGGGCCGCCCGGACGGCACGCAGCGCACCGAGGTCCGGGCCCTGCCGCGCCCGTCGGCGGGCCATCAGCGGCCGACGCCGTCCGGCCCGCCCGCCACCCACCCGAACGGCACGCACCCGCCCGCCGGGGCGCACCCCGGGAACGGGGCGCTGCCCGTGGTCCCGCGCCAGCGCCAGACGGACCGGGGCGCCGGGCAGCGGGTCGGCGCCGGGGACGTCGCGGCCCTCCGCTCGGTCGGCGAGCTCTTCCGCACCCTCGACCACGCCTACGGCGGCGGCCACGCCCGGCAGGCCCTCGTGCGCTACCTGGAGCACGAGGCCGAGCCGATGCTCCGGGGCACGTACGGCGAGACCACCGGGCGACGGCTGTTCGCCGCCGTCGCCGACCTGACCCGGCTGGCCGGCTGGACCTCGTACGACATCGCCGCGCACGGCCTCGCGCAGCGGTACTTCGTCCAGGCGCTACGGCTCGCCCAGGCCGCCGGCGACCGGGGCTACGGCGCCTACGTGCTGCTCACGATGAGCCGCCAGGCGATCTACCTCGGGCACGGCAGGGAGGCCGTCCAGCTCGCCCGGGTGGCCCAGCAGGGCATCGGCTCGTCCGCCCCGCCGCTCGTCCAGGCGCTCCTGCACGCGGTCGAGGCGCGCGGGCACGGGGTGCTCGGCGAGGCCCGTTCCTGCACCGCCGCCCTGAGCCGGGCCGAGCACGCCATGGAGACCGCGCGCCCCGGCGACGACACCCCGCCCTGGGCCCGCACCTTCGACGAGGCCCAGCTCGCGGACGAGCTGGGCCACTGCCACCGCGACCTCCAGCAGTACCGGGCCGCTGCCCAGCACGCCGAGCGGTCGCTCCAGCTCCGCGCCCCGGCGTACGCCCGGAGCAGGCTGTTCTGCCGGGTGGTGCTGGCCTCGGCGCGGCTCGGCCTCGGCGAGCTGGAGCAGGCGTGCCAGCTGGGCGCGGAGGCGGCCCAGCAGGCGGCGGAGATGCGCTCGGTGCGGGCCACGGAGTACGTACGCGCCTTCGAGCGCAGCCTGGAGCCGTACCGGGACGCGGTCGCCGTGCGCGGCTACCGCGACCGCGTCGCCGCCCTCGGCTGACCCGGGGCCGCCCGGCGGCTCCTGGAAGCCGCCGGGCGGCCCCGGGGCCACGTGCCCGCAGCCGGTCCATGCCCCACCGGGCGGCCCGGGCGGCCCAGGCGGCCCGCACGACCCCGTTGCTCGGTCCACGCCGTCTCCGGCGGCCCCGGGCCCGCGCGGCGGGCGGCCCCGGGCCCACGGCCACGCAGCCCGGTCTACGCCGCCTCCGGCCCGCCCGGGCGGGCCCGTAGCCCGGCCTACGCCGCCTCCGGCAGCCCCGGGCTCCCCTCGTGCGCGCCCGGGACGGCCAGGTCGGCGAGGATCGCCTCCGCGGCCCGTCGGCCCGAGTGCAGCGCCCCCCGCACCGAGCTGGTGTCGCGGTGGTCGCCGCACACGTACAGCCCGGCCAGCACCCGCACCGGGCGGCGCGGATCGTGCGGGGCCTCCATCGCGGGCACCGCCTCCGGGTCGTGGTGGGCCGCCAGCAGCTCCCAGCGCTCCGTCGGCACCCCGTACAGCGTGGCCAGATGCGCCCGCACCGAGCGGTCCAGATCGGCCGGCGGCGCCCCGAGCACCGTCGAGGTCACCAGCGTCCGGCCCGCCGGCGCCCTCGAAGGATCGACCTCGCTCATCACGGCGGTGTGGGCCACCGGGCCCGACCGGTCGCCGTCCAGCACCAGCGACCGGCCCGTGGGCGGCGGGGCCGGCGCGGTGTGGTGCAAAACCGTCACCGGGTGGAACGCCGGCACCCGCAGACCCGGCAGCAGCTCGGCCGCCGCCTCCGCCCCGGTGGCCAGCAGCAGCGAACGGCACCCCAGCTCGCCGTGCTCCTTGGTCCGTACGGAGGTGATGCCGACGGCCGTCACATGGACGCCCGTGCGCACCGTCCCCGGCGGCAGCGCGGCGGCCAGCAGCTCCGGCAGGGCGGACGAGCCCCCGGCCGGTACGCACAGCCCGCCGCGCGCGTAGTCCCGCAGCGCGAGATCGGCGTACCGGCTCGACGTGGTGAGCCCGGGATCGCTGAGCAGCGCCGTGAGCAGGGGGCGCAGAACGCCGTCCACCGTCCGGGCGGGCAGCCCGGTCCCGTGCAGCGCCTCGGCGGCCGTCCGCTCCGGGCGGGCCAGCAGCCGGGTCTCGTCGGTGGCCGCTAGCCGCGACAGCGCCGCGCCCAGCCGGGCCCGGTCGATCGCGCCGGTCACCGCGCCGCCCCGGCCGCCGCCGCGCGCCGGAGCGCCGGGCTCGCTCCCGTACGCGCTCGGTGTCGGCCAGGAGGTGCGGGACGCCCAGGCCGCCGGGGAGCCCCCGGCGGCCCGGGAGACCCGGGACATGCGGGAAACGCCCGGCGTGCGGGGGGCGCGATGGGGCCAGGGGGCGCTCGATAAGGTGCGCGCTGCCTTGAGTGCGCCCCTCGCGCTCCGTGGGTCGCCGGTGAGGTGGCGGCGGCCCTCCCCGTGCACCAGGACCCCGGGCGCGAACTCCCGCAGCTCCAGGGCGCCGAGCCACTGGGGGGCGGTCAGTTCGGGCCAGGCGCCGTTGAGCAACGGGCCGAGGCGGTCGAGCCGGAACCCGTCCACCGTGTCGGTGGCGAGTCGGCCGCCCACTCGGGGCTCGGCCTCCAGGACACTGACGCCGAGCCCCGCCCTGATCAGCAGGTGGGCCGCCGCCAGGCCGGCGATCCCGGCCCCGATGATGATCACGTCTGCGTGGTGTGCCGTGCTGCGCACGTGCCCCTCCCCGAGTCGGTGCGACTGGTGGAGGGTTATTCCCCCCAACAGGCCCCCGGAAAGCCGGAGTTCGCATCGAGGCTAGGAGGATGGCTGATACTGGGTCAGATGCGCGGCGGGGAGCACCGGGGCACGGGGTCGCACAGCCGCCCGCCACGCGGAGCGGCCGCACCCGGCCGGACTCATCGGTCCAGCGCGGCGCGGATCGCCTCGTCGATGCCGGGGAAGGCGAACGAGAACCCGGAGTCCAGCAGCTTCGCCGGGATCACCCGCTGGCTGCCCAGCACGTCCTCCGCGAACTCCCCGAGCGCCAGCCGCAGCGCGGGCGCCGGGGCCGGCAGCAGCGTCGGGCGGTGCAGCACCCGGCCCATCGCGGCGGTCACCTCGGCGTTGGTGACCGGCTTCGGCCCGGTCAGGTTCACCGGCCCGGTCAGCGACTCGGTGTCCAGGATGTGGCGCAGCGCCGCGACGTGGTCGTGCAGCGCGATGAAGCTCCAGTACTGCCGACCGTTGCCCAGCTTCCCGCCGAGCCCCGCCCGGAACAGCGGGAAGAGCCGTCCCCACGCCCCGCCCTCGCGGCCCACGACCAGACCGGTCCGGGCGTGCACGGTCCGTACGCCCGCCTCCTCGGCGGCGGCGGTGGCCGCCTCCCACTCCTCGCAGACCGAGGGGAGGAAGCCGTCGCCGGGCGGCGCGCTCTCGTCCACCGGGGAGCTGCCCGTGTCGCCGTAGAAGCCGATGGCGGATCCGGAGAGCAGCACCCGGGGCGGGGCGTCGAGCGAGGCGACGGCCTCGGCGACGGCGGCGGTCCCCAGGACCCGGCTGTCGCGGATCTCCCGCTTGTAGGCGTCGGTCCAGCGGTGGTCGCCCACCCCGGCCCCGGCCAGGTGGACCACGGCGTCGCAGCCGACGAGCCCGGCCGCGTCCACCTGACCGCGCTTGGGGTCCCACTCGACCTCGTCACCGGTTCTGGCGGGCCGCCGCACCAGGCGGGCCACCTCGTGCCCGTCGGCGCGCAGCGAGCGCACCAGCGCCGCTCCGATGAGTCCGGACGATCCGCTGACGGCGATACGGGAGCTCGGCATGGGCCCATTCTGCCCCGGATAAGGGCTCGAACACGGGGAACGCCGCGTGGCACAGTGCTGCCATGCCCGCACTCCCGCTGATCGCCGTCCGCCCCGCCGCGCCCGCCGACGAGGCCGAGCTCGCCGAGCTCGACCGGTCCACGTGGTCGACCCTGCACGCCGTCCTGCCCCGGCCGACGCCCCCGTACGGCCCCTTCTTCGAGGAGGGGCACCCGCCGGAGGACTTCCTCGTGGCGGAGGCGGCCGAGGCGGAGGGCGGGGCTCCGCGTGTCGCCGGGTACGTCCGGGTCGTCCCGCCCACGCCGCTCGCCTCCAACGCCCATGTGCGCCAGATACGCGGGCTCGCCGTGGCCGGCTGGGCGCGCGGGGCCGGGGTCGGGCGCCTCCTGGTGCGCGCCGCCTGCGACGAGGCCCGCCGCCGGGGCGCCAACCGGATCACCCTGCGGGTCCTCGCCCACAACGAACCCGCCCGCGCGCTGTACGCCTCCGAGGGCTTCGCCGTCGAAGGGGTCCTTCCCGGGGAGTTCTTCCTGAACGGCCGGTACGTGGACGACGTCTGCATGGGCCGCTCGCTCGACCCGGCCTGACGGGCGCCCCGCGCGGAGGCTTCGTACGGAGTCCCCTCACGGAGCCCGCTCACGGAGGCCCCGCCCGGGGCCTTGCTACCGGGCGGGCCCGAAGCGGTCCCAAAGCTCGGGGAAGCGGGTGGCGAGCGCGTCCTCGTCCTCGAAGTCGACCGGGGTGCCCAGCGGCTCGGCGGGCTGCGGCGGAAGCCCCAGATCGGGCGCGACCACACCCGTGAGCTGCTCGTACGCCTCGTCGGCCGCGTACCCCAGCTCCTCGCCGTCCCCGTCGTACTCCTCGTCGAACTCCTCCAGCAGCTCCGCCAGACCGTCCGGATCGTGCAGCGCCCCCTCGAAGACCTCCCGCCCCTGGCCGATCAGCCAGCAGCGGAACCAGTCGAACGCGTCGTCGCTCGCCCCGCCCAGCAGCACCGCCGCCGCGCCCCAGAGGTCCCAGGCGTACGCGCGGTTGTAGCGGGCCTCGAAATGCCGGGCGAAGTCCAGCACGGAATCGGGATCGAGCCGGGTCAGCCGTTCGACCAGCAGGTCGGCATGGTCCTCGGGGTCGCCGTCGGCGGCCTCGCGGGTGCTGTCGATGATCTCCCAGAATTCCGTTTCGTCCATCACGGGTACAGCATCCAGCCTGCCGGGGGCCGCCGCACGCGCAGCCGCCGAATTGAAGCCTTTCAGCGATACAGCTCGCGCAGGCGTTCGGCCGCCGCCGCGAACCGGGCCCGCAGCGCGTCGGGCGCCAGGACCTCCAACTCGGGGCCGAGCGCGAGGAGCTGGCTGTAGGCGACGTCCGGTGACTCCACGGGCAGTGTGAGGGTCCGCCACCCGTCCCGGTCCGGTGCGGACGCCTCCGCGAGGGCCGCAGCGGCCGCCGCGCGGTCGCCGGTGTACGCGAGCATCCGCGCCCCGCGCTCGGACACCCGTACGGTCACCTCCGTACGCAGCAGGGACCGGGCGAAGGCGGTGGCGCGCTCCGCCCAGAAGCCGGGCAGGTCGAAGTCCTCGTCCCGCTCGAAGCGCCCGTCGGCCGCCTCCACGGCGGTGAAGCGGTCGATCCGGTAGACCCGGAAGTCCTCGCCCGCCCGGGCGCAGAGGTACCAGATCCCCGCTTTGAGGACGAGCCCGTACGGCGCGAGCTCCCGCGCCACCTCCGTACCGGCGTGGTCGCGGCCCCCGCCCCGGCGGTAGCGGACCCGCAGGAGCCGGTCGTCCCAGACCGCGTCGGCGATCGGGGGCAGCAGGTCGGGGGTCTCCGGCTCGTGGTACCAGGAGGGCGCGTCCAGGTGGAAGCGGCGGGCGGCGGAGGACGAGGCGTCGCGCAGGGAGGGCATGAGCGCCGCCGACACCTTGAGGCGGGCCGCCGACGCGGCGTCCTCCAGCCCCATCTCGCGCAGGGCGGCGGGCAGTCCGGAGAGGAACAGCGCCTCCGCCTCGTCGCGGGCGAGGCCGGTCAGCCGGGTGCGGTAGCCGCCGACGAGCCGGTAACCGCCGGCCCGGCCGCGCTCCGCGTACACCGGGACGCCCGCGTCGGAGAGGGCCTGCGCGTCACGGGTGACCGTACGCTCCGACACCTCCAGCTCCGCCGCCAGCTCGGCGGCGGTCATCGCGGGGCGGGACTGCAGGAGCAGCACCATCTTGATCAGCCGGGCAGCGCGCATGCCCCCATTGTCACGGCGGCGCGCACGGGCCGGGGGCACGGCGGCGCGCACGCGTTCGTGGTCACGGCACCGGTCGCGAGTCACGGCGCCGGTAACGGAGGGACCCCCGGCCGCCGTGCGGGCGCGCTGTCGGACGCGTCCGCCCGGTGACCGGGGGTCCCTTCGTGCTGCGGGGGTGGGGCTCAGAGGCCGTACCGCTCCCGGGCCTCCTTGACCGCCGAGGCCGGGACCTCGCCGCGCTTGGCGAGCTGGGCCAGCGAGGCCACGACGATCGACGGGGCGTCGACGCCGAAGTGGCGGCGGGCCGCGTCACGGGTGTCGGAGAGGCCGAACCCGTCCGTGCCGAGCGAGGACCAGTCCTGCTCCACCCACTGGCTGATCTGGTCCGGGACCTGGCGCATCCAGTCGCTGACCGCGAGCACCGGGCCCGGGGCGCCGGAGAGCGCCTGCGTCACGTACGGGACCTGGACCTCACCGCGGAGCAGCGCCTCGTCGGCCGCCAGCGCGTCGCGGCGCAGCTCGCCCCACGAGGTGGCGGACCAGACGTCGGCCGTGACCCCCCAGTCGGCGGCCAGCAGCTCCTGGGCCTCCAGGGCCCAGTGGATGGCCGTGCCGGAGGCCAGCAGCTGGAGGCGCGGCGCGTCCGCCGTGGCGGGCGTGCCCTCCTTGAAGCGGTACAGGCCCTTGACGATGCCCTCCTCGACGCCCTCGGGCATCGCGGGCTGCGGCTTCGGCTCGTTGTAGACCGTCAGGTAGTAGAAGACGTCCTCGGCGTCAGGACCGTACATCCGGCGCAGGCCGTCCTTGACGATCACCGCGACCTCGTACGCGAACGCTGGGTCGTAGTTGAGCGAGGCCGGGTTGGTGGCCGCGATCAGGTGCGAGTGGCCGTCCGCGTGCTGGAGGCCCTCGCCCGTCAGGGTCGTGCGGCCCGCCGTGGCGCCGACGATGAAGCCCTTGCCGAGCTGGTCGGCGAGCTGCCACATCTGGTCGCCGGTCCGCTGCCAGCCGAACATCGAGTAGAAGATGTAGAACGGGATCATCGTCTCGCCGTGCGTCGCATACGACGTGGCGGCGGCGATGAAGTCGGCCATGGCCCCGGCCTCGGTGATCCCCTCGTTGAGGATCTGGCCGTCCTTGGCCTCCTTGTAGTACATCAGCTGGTCGCGGTCGACCGGGTCGTACGTCTGACCCAGCGGCGAGTAGATGCCGGCCGACGGGAACAGCGACTCCATACCGAAGGTACGGGCCTCGTCCGGGACGATCGGCACCCAGCGCTTGCCGGTCTCCTTGTCCCGCATCAGGTCCTTCACCAGGCGGACGAACGCCATGGTGGTGGCCATCTCCTGCTTGCCGGACCCCTTGTACAGGGCCTTGAACGCGCGCTCCTCGGGCTGTGGCAGCGGCGCCGACGCGTGCAGCCGGCGGGCCGGGGCGGGGCCGCCGAGCGCGGCGCGGCGCTCCTGGAGGTAGCGGACCTCGGCGGAGTCGGCGCCCGGGTGGCCGTAGGGGACCAGGCCGTCCTGGAAGGCGCTGTCGGGGATCGGGAGGCCGAGCAGCTCGCGCATGCCCTTGAACTCGTCGACCGACAGCTTCTTCATCTGGTGGTTGGCGTTCTTGGACTCGAAGCCCTTGCCGAGCGTGTAGCCCTTGACCGTCTGGGCCAGGATCACGGTCGGCGCGCCCTTGTGCTCGACGGCCGCCTTGTACGCCGCGTAGACCTTGCGGGCCTCGTGGCCGCCGCGCGAGGTGTAGAAACACTCGGCGATCTTCGCGTCGGTGAGCAGTTTCGCCAGCTCGACGAGGGCGGGCTCGGCGCCGAAGAAGTGCTCGCGGATGTAGGCGACGTCGCGGGTGGCGTACGTCTGGAACTGCGCGTCCGGGACCTCGCGCAGGCGGCGCAGCAGCGCACCCTGGGTGTCCAGCTGGAACAGCTCGTCCCAGGCGTTGCCCCAGAGCGTCTTGACGACGTTCCAGCCGGCCCCGCGGAACTGCGCCTCCAGCTCTTGGACCACGCGGAAGTTGGCGCGGACCGGGCCGTCGAGGCGCTGCAGGTTGCAGTTGATGACGAAGGTCAGGTTGTCGAGCTGCTCACGGGAGGCCAGCGCGAGGGCCGCGGTCGACTCGGGCTCGTCCATCTCGCCGTCGCCGAGGAAGGCCCAGACGTGCGAGCCGGCCGTGTCCTTGATGGTGCGGTTGGCCAGATAGCGGTTGAAGCGCGCCTGGTAGATCGCCGAGAGCGGGCCGAGGCCCATCGACACCGTGGGGAACTCCCACAGCCAGGGCAGCCGCCGCGGGTGCGGGTAGGAGGGCAGACCGTCGCCGCCCGCCTCCTGGCGGAAGTTGTCGAGCTGCCGCTCGTTCAGCCGGCCGTCGAGGAAGGCGCGGGCGTAGATGCCGGGGGAGGCGTGGCCCTGGATGTAGAGCTGGTCGCCGGACCCGTCCCCCTCCTTGCCGCGGAAGAAGTGGTTGAAGCCGGTCTCGTAGAGCCAGGCCGCCGAGGCGAAGGTGGCGATGTGGCCGCCTACCCCGTACCGGGCGCCCCGGGTGACCATCGCGGCCGCGTTCCAGCGGTTCCACGCGGTGATCCGCGACTCCATCTCCAGGTCGCCGTCGAACGCGGGCTCGGCGGCGGTCGGGATGGTGTTGACGTAGTCGGTCTCCAGCAGCTTGGGCAGCGCGAGACCGGCGCCCTCGGCGTGCTGCAGCGACCGGCGCATCAGGTACGCGGCCCGGTGCGGGCCGGCGGCCTTGGTGACGGCGTCCAGGGAGGCCGCCCACTCGGCGGTCTCCTCGGGGTCACGGTCCGGGAGCTGGTCGAGCTCGCTCGGAAGCTTTCCTACGGGGTCGGTCATGATCGCCGCCTTCCGGAGAGGAGGGGGGTGGAGAAGGCCCTGGCTGGCAGGACAGGGCGATGGGGCCGGTGGGCCCGCGATGTGAACTGTAAGGCGCTGATCGATGATCGATCAAAGGATGAACGGCAAAACTTCTCGATATGAAGAAAAGTGGCATGGGGTGCCTCGAAAGGGGGCACGGAGTGACGCGAAATAGCGCGCAAAAGGGGCGCTGACCTGCACAGAAGAGCGGGCCTCGCGGCAGATGACGGGGCGGCCGTGCGCGCCTCCGAGAGGGCGGGCGGCGCGTCTCCGCGAGGGGGGCGGGGCCGTGCTTATCCGCGACGGGCGGGCAGTGCGCCTCCGCGAGGGGCGGGCCGTGCTTCTCCGAACTGGCGGGCCCGAGGGCGGGGCGAGGGCTACTCGGCGGGGGGAGCGGCCTCGGCGTGTTCGATGTGGTCGGCGTGCTCGGGGGCCGGGGCGCAGCCCAGCACGTGCGCCTTCACCAGGGCGCCGATCCTCGGGTCCCCGGCGCGGAACGCGTCGATGAGCGCCTGGTGCTCCTCCGCGTACGACTTCTGCACCGTGCCCAGCCAGCGGATCGACAGGGCCGTGAACACCTCGATGCCCAGCCCCTCCCAGGTGTGCAGCAGCACCGCGTTCCCGGCGGCCCGCACGAGCTCCCGGTGGAAGCCGACCGTGTGCCGCACCTGCGCCTCGCCGTCGGCCAGCCGGTCCGCCTCGTACAGCGCGGCCACGTGCGGTTCCAGTGCCGAGCAGTCCCGGCCGAGCACCGGGGCCGCCAGCTCGGCCGCGATCTGCTCCAGGCCCGCCCGGACCGGGTAGCTCTCCTCCAGGTCGGCGGCGGTGAGGTTGCGGACCCGGACGCCCTTGTTGGGGGCCGACTCGATCAGCCGCAGCGTCTCCAGCTCGCGCAGCGCCTCGCGCACGGGCGTCTGGCTGACCTCCAGCTCGGTGGCGATGCGGCGCTCCACGATCCGCTCGCCCGGCTTCCAGCGCCCGCTGACGATCCCCTCCACGATGTGCTCGCGGATCTGTTCGCGCAGCGAGTGGACGACGGGCGGGGTCATGGAGGGCTCCTTCAGGGCAGACCGGTGCTGCCTACATCATCACGGCGGCGGGTCGGCCTCCTGTGGTGGTTAGACAATACGGCGGCGCCCCCGCCCGGAGGGGTTCCGGGCGGGGGCGCCGCTGGTGAGGCTGGTTACAGCCGGGGTGTTCAGAGGCCGAGCTCGACCTCGAACTCACCCGCCTCCAGGATCGCCTTGACCGAGGTCAGGTAACGGGCGGCGTCCGCGCCGTCCACCAGACGGTGGTCGTAGGAGAGCGAGAGGTAGGTCATGTCGCGCACCGCGATGGTCTCGCCGAGGTCCGGGTGGTCGATGACCACGGGGCGGCGGACCGTCGCGCCGATGCCCAGGATGGCGGCCTGGTTCGGCGGGACGATGACGGTGTCGAACAGGGCGCCGCGCGAACCGGTGTTGCTGATGGTGAAGGTGGCGCCGGACATGTCGTCCGGCGTCAGGCCGCCACCGCGCGCCTTGCCCGCGAGCTCCGCGGTCTTCTTGGAGATGCCGGCGATGTTCAGGTCGCCCGCACCCTTGATGACCGGGGTCATCAGACCCTTCTCGGCGTCCACGGCGATGCCGATGTTCTCCGAGTCGAAGTACGTGATGGTGCCCTCGTCCTCGTTGATCCGGGCGTTGATGACCGGGTGGGCCTTCAGCGCCTGGGCCGCCGCCTTCACGAAGAACGGCATCGGGGACAGCTTGACGCCCTCACGGGCGGCGAACGCGGCCTTCGCCTGGTTGCGCAGCTTCATCAGCTTGGTGATGTCGACCTCGACGACCGAGGTCAGCTGGGCCTGCGAGTGCAGGGCCTTCATCATGTTGTCGCCGATGACCTTGCGCATGCGGGTCATCTTGACCGTCTGACCGCGCAGCGGGGACGCCTCCAGCTTCGGCGCGGCCTTGGCGGCGGCCGGAGCGGCGGGGGCCGGGGCAGCGGCGGCGGCCTTGGCGGCCTCCGCGGCGGCGACGACGTCCTGCTTGCGGATACGGCCACCGACGCCGGTGCCCTTGACCGAGCCCAGGTCCACGTTGTTCTCGGACGCGAGTTTGCGGACCAGCGGCGTGACGTACGCGCCGTCGTCACCGGAACCGGAGGTCGCGGCCGGGGCGGCCGGAGCCGGAGCGGCGGGCTGAGCCGGAGCAGGCGCCGGGGCGGCGGGCTGGGCCGGAGCGGGGGCGGCCGGAGCGGGCGCTTCCTGCTTCGGGGCCTCCTGCTTGGGAGCCTCCTGCTTCGGGGCCTCCTGCTTCGGGGCCTCCTGGGCGGGGGCTTCCTGCTTCGGGGCCTCCTGGGCGGGGGCTTCCTGCTTCGGGGCCTCCTCCTGCTTGGGGGCCTCCTGCGCCGGGGCCTCCTGCTTCGGAGCCGCGCCCGGGGCGCCGATCACGGCGAGCTTGGCGCCGACCTCGGCGGTCTCGTCCTCGCCGACCACGATCTCCAGGAGCACACCGGCGACCGGGGCGGGGATCTCGGTGTCGACCTTGTCCGTGGACACCTCCAGCAGCGGCTCGTCCTCGGCCACCTCCTCGCCGACCTCCTTGAGCCAGCGGGTGACGGTGCCCTCGGTGACGCTCTCGCCGAGCGCGGGGAGGGTGACGTCGGTGCCCTCGGCGGACGAACCGCCGGAGGCCGCCTCGGCGGTCGGGGCCTGGGCCGGAGCCTCGGTCTCGGTCGACGGGGCGGTGGGCGCCTCCTCGGCCTGCGCGGCCGGGGTGGAGGCGGGCTCGGCGGCCGGGGCCTCCTCGGCGGCCGCGGCCTCGCCGCCGCCGGTGCCGTCGTCGATGACGGCCAGCTCGGCGCCGACCTCGACGGTCTCGTCCTCGGCGACCTTGATGGAGGTCAGAACGCCGGACGCGGGGGCCGGGATCTCGGTGTCGACCTTGTCGGTCGAGACCTCGAGCAGCGGCTCGTCGGCCTCGACGCGCTCGCCCTCGGCCTTCAGCCAACGGGTGACAGTGCCCTCGGTGACGCTCTCGCCGAGCGCCGGAAGGGTTACGGAAACCGACATGGTTTCAGTTGCTCCTTACGAAAATGCGGAAGTGGTCGGTCGTCGCGCCCGGGACCGGGGGTCAGTCGTGGGCGTGCAGGGGCTTCCCGGCCAGCGCCAGGTGAGCCTCGCCCATCGCCTCGTTCTGCGTCGGGTGCGCGTGGATGAGCTGGGCGACCTCGGCGGGCAGCGCCTCCCAGTTGTAGATCAGCTGGGCTTCGCCGACCTGCTCGCCCATGCGGTCGCCCACCATGTGGACGCCGACCACGGCGCCGTCCTTGACCTGGACGAGCTTGATCTCGCCCGCGGTCTTGAGGATCTTGCTCTTGCCGTTGCCCGCGAGGTTGTACTTGAGGGCGACGACCTTGTCCGCGCCGTAGATCTCCTTGGCCTTCGCCTCGGTGATGCCGACGGAGGCGACCTCGGGGTGGCAGTACGTCACCCGGGGCACGCCGTCGTAGTCGACCGGGACGGTCTTGAGGCCGGCGAGGCGCTCGGCGACCAGGATGCCCTCGGCGAAGCCGACGTGGGCCAGCTGGAGGGTCGGGACGAGGTCGCCCACGGCGGAGATCGTCGGGACGTTGGTCTGCATGTACTCGTCGACCAGGACGTAGCCGCGGTCCATCGCGACGCCCTGCTCCTCGTACCCGAGGCCCTGCGAGACCGGGCCGCGGCCGATCGCGACCAGCAGCACCTCCGCCTCGAAGGTCTTGCCGTCGGCGAGCGTCACGCGGACGCCGTCCTGGGTGTACTCGGCCTTGTCGAAGAAGGTGCCGAGGTTGAACTTGATGCCGCGCTTGCGGAACGCGCGCTCAAGAAGCTTGGAGCTGTTCTCGTCCTCGACCGGGACGAGGTGCTTGAGGCCCTCGACGATCGTGACCTCGGTGCCGAAGGACTTCCACGCGGAGGCGAACTCGACGCCGATGACGCCGCCGCCCAGCACGATCGCGGACTTCGGGACGCGGTTCATCTTCAGCGCGTGGTCCGAGGAGATGATCCGGTCGCCGTCGATCTCCAGGCCGGGCAGCGACTTCGGCACGGAGCCGGTCGCCAGCAGCACGTGCCGGCCCTGGACGCGCTGGCCGTTCACGTCCACCGAGGTCGGCGAGGAGAGCTTGCCCTCACCCTCGATGTAGTGGACCTTGCGCGAGGCGATGAGACCCTGGAGACCCTTGTACAGGCCCGAGATCACGTCGTCCTTGTACTTGTTGACGGCCTCCATGTCGATGCCCTCGAAGGTGGCCTTCACGCCGAACTGGGCCGACTCGCGGGCCTGGTCCGCGATCTCGCCCGCGTGCAGCAGCGCCTTCGTGGGGATGCAGCCGTTGTGCAGGCAGGTGCCGCCGACCTTGCCCTTCTCGATCAGTGCGACGTCCAGGCCCAGCTGCGCTCCGCGCAGGGCCGCGGCGTAACCGCCACTGCCACCGCCGAGGATCACTAGGTCGAAAACGGTGCTGGCGTCGTTCGCCACGTCACGTCCTCCATGCATGTGCGCCGTACGCCGGGCCCCGTCGCTGGGGTGTGACCGGCCGGTCGGCTGGTGTGCGGCCGCTTTTGTCTTCGGCCCTGTGGTGGGGGCCCTGTCCTGCCGAGAACCCATCTTCGCACTTGTCGACGGTGAGCGGGACGCGGGGCCCGGGTCCGGGACGGATGATCGTCCGTTCCGGAGGGTTACTGCTGCGTAGATACGGGTGGATCCGGCGGGTGTTCGTCCAGAGCGAAACCCTGTCTCTCCTTACCGCTCCCGCCCGGACAACACGTACGGCCCCGGACGTATGCCCGGGGCCGTACGCGACGGCTCGCTGCTCGGACTCAGCCGAGGTCGCCGTCGGCGGTGCGCTCGGCGAGGCGCACCAGGGTGCGGACCGCGGAGCCGGTGCCGCCCTTGGGCGTGTAGCCGTACGGAGCGCCCTCGTGGAAGGCCGGGCCCGCGATGTCCAGGTGCGCCCAGGCGATGCCCTCGCCCACGAACTCCTTCAGGAACAGGCCGGCCACCAGGCCGCCGCCCATGCGCTCGCCCATGTTGGCGATGTCGGCGGTGGGGGAGTCCATGCCCTTGCGCAGGTCCGCGGGGAGCGGCATCGGCCAGGACGCCTCGCCGACCTCGTCGGCGATCTCATGGATCGACGTACGGAAGGCGTCGTCGTTGGCCATGATGCCGAAGGTGCGGTTGCCGAGCGCCAGCACCATCGCGCCGGTCAGGGTCGCCACGTCGACGATCGCGTCCGGCTTCTCCTCCGAGGCGCGGGTCAGCGCGTCGGCCAGGACGAGCCGGCCCTCGGCGTCGGTGTTGAGCACCTCGACGGTCTTGCCGCTGTACATGCGCAGCACGTCACCGGGGCGGGTGGCGTTGCCGGAGGGCATGTTCTCGGCCAGCGCCAGCCAGCCGGTGACGTTGACCTTCAGGCCCAGGCGGGCGGCGGAGACGACCGCGGCGAACACGGCGGCCGCACCGCTCATGTCGCACTTCATCGTCTCGTTGTGGCCGGCCGGCTTGAGCGAGATGCCGCCCGAGTCGTAGGTGATGCCCTTGCCCACGAGGGCCAGGGTCTTCTCCGCCTTGGGGTGCGTGTAGGCGAGCTTCACCAGGCGCGGGCCGTTCGTGGAGCCCTGGCCGACGCCGAGGAGGCCGCCGTAGCCGCCCTTGACGAGCGCCTTCTCGTCGAGGACCTGCACCTTGATGCCGTGCTCCTTGCCCGCGGCGGTGGCCACGGCGGCGAAGGACTCGGGGTACAGGTCGTTCGGCGGGGTGTTGATCAGGTCGCGGGCCCGGTTGATCTCCTCAACCAGCGCCAGCGCGCGCTCGACGGCCGCCTTGTACGCCTTGTCGCGGGCCTTGCCGCCGAGCAGGGCCACCTCGCCGAGCGGCTGCTTCGGGCCGTTGTCCTTGGACTTGGCCTTCTTGGGGGCCAGCTTGTCCTCGCCGCCCTGGTAGGCGGTGAAGGCGTACGCGCCCAGGAGCGCGCCCTCGGCGACCGCGGCGGCGTCCTCGACGGAGCCGGCGGGCAGCGCGAAGCCGGCCTTCTTGACACCGGACAGGGCGCGGGCGGCGGTGCCCGCGGCGCGGCGCAGCGCCTCGGCGTCGTACGCGTCCTCCTTGTCCGGGACCGCACCGAGACCGACCGCGACGACGACCGGGGCCTTGAGGCCGGACGCGGCGGGCAGCTTGGTCAGTTCGCCCTCGGCACCGGTGGCGCCGAGGGTCTCCAGGACGGCGGCGAGCTTTCCGTCGAACGCCTTGTCCACGGCCTCGGAACCCGGTGCCAGGACCGGTCCCTCGGCGCCCTTGGCGACGCCGACGACGAGTGCGTCGGCGCGCAGCGTCGCCGCACCGGCAGTGCTGAGAGTGAGAGCAGTCACGGTGGTGAAATCTCGCTTCCGTTGAGTTCGGTTTCGGCCGAGGGGTGGGCCGGCCGTGCCCGGCGCATCGTAGACGCCCCGACGATGTGCCGGGAATGAGCCTACGCGCGCGGTTTCCGCTCCGTGACGGCGGCGGGCCCTCCCGACGGCGCCTCGGGCCGCCGACGCGGTCCGGAACGGCCCCGGGACGCCCTCCCGGCGCGGCCCGTCAGCCCCCGAGCGCCAGCACCACCAGGGCCGCCGTCGCCGCGGTCTCCTCGACGCCCCCGAAGACGTCCCCCGTGACCCCGCCGAACCGCCGGACGCAGTGCCGCAGCAGCAGTTCGGCCGCCGCGAGCGCGCCGAGCACCGCGAGCGCGTGGTGCAACGCCCCGTACGGCCCGAACGCCGCGCCCGCCCCCGCGCACAGGACCGCCGCCACCCCCGCCGCGAGCAGCGCCCACCGCGCCGGGACCGTGGCCGCCACCGTCGCCCCGAGCCCCTCCGGCCGGGCGGGCGGCACGCCCTGACGGGACGCCAGGGTCAGCGCGAGCCGGGCGGCGACGGCCGCGACGGCGGAGCCGAGCGCCCCGTGCGCCCAGCCCTCCCCGTACAGCTCGAAAAGGACCGCGACCTGGGCCAGCAGGACCAGGAGCAGCGTGACGACGCCGAACGGCCCAATGTCGGACTGCTTCATGATCCGCAGCGCGTCCTCGGCCGGCTTCCCGCTGCCGAGGCCGTCCGCCGTGTCCGCCAGACCGTCCAGGTGCAGCCCCCGGGTGAGGGCGGCGGGCACCGCGACGGAGGCGACCGCCGCGAGCAGCGGCCCCGACCCGGCCAGCAGCGACAGCGCGCCGACACCCCCGGCGAGCAGCCCCACGACGAGTCCGGCGAGCGGGGCGCAGAGCATCCCGGCGCGGGCGGTCGCGCGGTCCCAGCGGGTCACGCGGACGGGCAGCACGGTCAGGGTGCCGAAGGCGAAACGTACGCCGTGGCTGTTCAGGGAGGTCACCGCGCGCAGGCTAGCCGCTGGGCCCTGCCGATAGATTGGCCGAAACGCGACTGAAGCGGCGGAACCTGGCATATCGGGAGTGGGTGGCATGGGTCACTGGTGGCACGAGAACATCACGGAGCCCGGCAAGCTGCCGCTGCTCCTCGCGCTGGCCGCCTTCGTCCTGACCTTCGCGATCACCCGCACCATCACCCGCATGATCCGCGCGGGGAAGGGCCCGTTCCGCAACATCACGCCGGGCGGTGTGCACATCCACCACGTGGTGCCCGGGGTCGTGCTGTCGGTGACCGGCGGGTTCGGCGCGGTGGCGAGCGGGCGGCAGGGCGTGGCCGCCGGGATCTTCGCGGTGGTCTTCGGGGTCGGGGCGGGGCTGGTCCTCGACGAGTTCGCCCTGATCCTGCACCTCGACGACGTGTACTGGACCGAGGAGGGCCGGCAGAGCGTCGAGGTGGTCGTCCTGACGGCCGCGCTCGTCCTGCTGGTCCTGGCGGGCTTCTCCCCGCTCGGCGTGGACGACGTCAGCGACGAGGAGCAGCAGGGCCGCTTCGGCGTCATCACGACGTACGCGGTCAACTTCGGCTTCGTCCTGATCTCCCTGTTCAAGGGCAAGACGCGGATGGCGGTGCTCGGCACCCTCGTCCCGTTCGTCGCGCTGGTCGGCGCCCTCCGCCTGGCCCGCCCCGCCTCGCCCTGGGCACGCCGCTTCTACCGCCACCGCCACCGGGCCCGCTCCCGGGCGATGCTGCGGGCCTACCACCACGACGTGCGCTGGGCCGGGCCGCGCCGGAAGTTCCAGGACCTCATCGGCGGCGCCCCGGACCGGGTACCGCCGCCGCCCGCGCCGAGACCCTGAGCTGACCGCCGCCGTCCGGCCCCGGGTGCGGGCGGCCGTCGTCCGGTCCGGATCGCGGGGGCCCGCCGCCCGGCCCGGGGCGGCGCGGGGGTCCGCCGCCCGAGCCACTCCCGTACGCCGCACACCGCCAGGACCACGGCGATGGCGGCCAGATGCTCGCGCCCCGCCAGGTTGTCCTTGACCAGCACCTCCACCACCATCGCGACCACCACCAGCGCCCCGGTGAACCGGGCCCGCCGCTGATGGCAGACGTACACCGCCAGGGCGACGACCGCCGCCGAGGGGCCGGTGTCCACCACTCGCGCGTCCGAGGCGGGCAGCCCGAGGAACGCCTCGGGGCCGAGCGCGACGCCGATCCGCGCGTACAGCGTCCCCGCCAGCGTCGCCGCGTACGCCACCGCGAGCGTCCGCCACCGGCCCAGGCAGATCTCCGCGACGCCGAACACCAGCAGGATCTGCGCCAGCGCACCCCACACCGGCAGATCGAGGGCGGGCACGAACAGGGACAGCGGCGTCCGCAGGAGGGCCGACCAGAACGGGTCCTCGGCCCGTACGGCCCCGAGAGCGCGCACCGGCCCGTAGCCCCACGACTGGTTCTGCACCAGCTGGACGAGCGCGGTCAGCGCCGTCGCGGTCAGGGTCAGCGCGAGGGCGCGCGCCCCGCGTTCGGCGAGGGCGGTCCGCACGGCCGCGGCCGGCGGTCCCCACTCGCGTACGGCTGCCCGGCGCAGGGCCGCACGGCGGCTCACGCGCTCGTCTCGGACGGCATGGAACGGCCCCCGGTCGGTCGTCGGTCTTCGGTCCCGGGGCGGTGGGTCACCGCTCCGTACGCGGCGCCGGTGCGGGTGCGCCGGGCCACGCTCGCCCCCGAAGACGGGCCGGGGCCGCGCGGAGTTGAGCGCCGTCCGGGTGACGCCGGTCTCGTCCGCGCGGGCCGGCGGGGCTCAGCTCCCGTCTGCGGCGGCGGTCGCGGCCTCGGGCTCCGTACCGTCCGCGCCGTCCCCGGCCTCAATTTCCTCGGCGGCCTCGTCGTCCGCCGTCCGCTCCGGCTCGCGCTCGGGGAGTTCGGCCGCCAGCGCCGCCGCGGCCTGCACCAGCGGCAGGGCCAGCAGCGCACCGCTGCCCTCGCCCACCGTCACCCCGTGGTCCAGCAGCGGGGTCAGCGCCATCCGGTCCAGCGCCTTCGACTGCGCGGGCTCCCCGCTGGCCTGGCCGGCCAGCCACCAGTCCGGGGCCCGGAACGCGGCCCGCTGCGCCACCAGCGCGCAGGCCGCCGCGACGACGCCGTCCAGGATCACCGGCATCCGCCGCACCGCGCTCTGCAGCAGGAAGCCCGTCATCGCCGCCAGGTCCGCCCCGCCGGAGGTGGCCAGCAGCTCCAGCTGGTCGCCGAGGACCGGCCGGGCCCGGCGCAACGCGTCGCGGATCGCCGCGCACTTGCGCATCCACGCCAGGTCGTCGATCCCGGCGCCGCCCCGCCCGGTCACCACGGAGGCGTCCGTCCCGCAGAGCGCGGCGACCAGGGTGGCCGCGGCCGTCGTCCCGCCGACGCTGAGGTCGCCGAGCACCACCAGATCGGTGCCGGAGTCCGCCTCCTCGTCGGCGATCGCCATGCCCAGGCGGACCGCCCGCTCGGCCTCCTCCGCGCTCATCGCGTCCTCGACGTCGATGCGCCCCGAGCCCCGCCGCACCCGGTGGCGCACCACGGACTCGGGCAGCAGCTCCGGATCGCAGTCCAGGGAGACGTCCACGATCCGCATCGGCACCGAGAACCGCCGGGCCAGCACCGCGACCGGGCTCGCCCCGTCGAGGGCGGACCGCACCAGCGCGTGCGCGCCGCCCGCCGGCCGGCCGGAGACGCCCAACTCCGCCACCCCGTGGTCACCGGCGAAGAGCACCAGACGCGGCTGCTCGACGGCCCTGACCGGCACGGACTGCTGCGCGGCGCTGAGCCACTCGCCCAGCTCGTCGAGCCGCCCGAGTGCCCCCGGGGGCACGGTCAGCCGCTCGCGCCGCTCCTCGGCATCGCGCCGCACACCCCCGTCGGGGCGTTGGATCAGGTCGGAGAAGTCGTCCAGGTTCACGGAGGTCTGCCTCGCGGGTCGTCACGTCGGGTCCGGGCACGGGAACCCGGCGGCGGGCCCCTGCCCGGAACAGTACCGGTCACCCCGCGGCCCGGTCCCGCCCGAGAACGCCCGTCCCCGGCCCCCGGCCCCCGGCCCCGCGCCCGCGACGGCGTACGGTCCGGGCCCGCGTGCCGGTGCACACGGCCCGGGCCCCGCGTCCGTACGGCCCGGGTCCCGTGTCCGTACGGCCCGAGCCGCGAACTCGCGTACGGCCCCGGCCCCGCGTCCGTACGGTCCGAGCCCGCGAACCCGCGTACGGTCCCGCCCCCGCGCCCGCGACGGCGTACGGCCCCGACGCGGGGTCTCACCCCCGCAGTACCAGCACCTGCCCCGCCACCACCAGCAGCACCTGCTCGCACTCGGCCGCCACCGCCGCGTTCAGCCGCCCCAGCTCGTCCCGGAACCGGCGTCCCGCCGAGGTCGCCGGGACCACCCCCGAGCCCACCTCGTTGGTCACCAGCACCACCGGCCGCCGGGTCCCGCGCACCGCCGCGACCAGCTCCGCGACCCGCTCCCGCAACGCCGCCTCACCGCCCCCGTCGTGCCACCGCTCGTCCTCCCAGGCCCCCACCCGGTCCATCGCGTCGGTCAGCCACAGCGACAGGCAGTCGATCAGCAGGGGCGGCCCGTCCGCCCGCAGCAGCTCCGCCAGTTCGCAGGTCTCCTCGGTCCGCCAGGCGCCCGGCCGGCGCTCCCGGTGCAGCCCGATCCGGGCCGCCCACTCCGGGTCCCCGTCGCGGCGGCCGCCGGTCGCCACGTACACCACCTCCGGGAACGTCTCCAGTCGCTGCTCCGCCTCCACCGACTTCCCCGACCGCGCGCCGCCCGTCACCAGCACCCGGCGCGGGACGTCCGGCACCGCGTGGTACTCGCCGACCACCAGCGTCGTCCCGTCCGGCACCGCCCGCGCCCCGGCCGCCGCGAGCCGCCGCTCCAGGGCCGGGCCCGGCGGGGCGTCGTGGTCCAGGTGGACCGCGATCACCTCGGTCGTCGGGCCGACCGCCCCGGCCGCCCGCAGCCGGGCCACCGCGTCGGGCCGCCCGACCACATCGCAGACGACCATGTCGAGCGGCCGCTCGACCCGTTCCGGCAGCCCGGCCGGGGCGGCCCCCGGCGGCAGGTACAGCAGCCGCTCGCCCTCCGGCGACGTCACCTCGTACCCGGTCCCCGGCGCGTCCATCGCCACCGCCCGCACCCGGTGGCCGCTGATCAGCGTCAGCACCTGGCCGTCCGGCACCCGCCCGGCCGGCGGCAGCGCGGCCGGCAGCTCGACGGCGGGCCCGTCGTGCGGGTGGGTCAGCAGCACCTGGCGTACGGCGCCCAGCGAGCGCCCCGCCCGCGCGGCGGCGAACACCGCCCCCGGGGTGAGGTCGAGCAGCAGCGCGTCGTCGGCCAGCAGCGTGGTCGCGGCCCGCGCCCACGGGCCGCGTGCCGAGGCGCAGACCGCGCAGGGGCAGGAGGGGCGCGGCAGCCCCTCGGGGGCTCCGGTGCCGAGCAGTGTCAGTTCCACACCTTGATCCTCCCGTGTCCCCGCGCGAGGTGCGCGTCCGGCTACGCTTCGCACAGCAACGTGACCCAGGAGGCTGACATGGCGTGGACGTGGCGGTTCGAGAAGTCCGACGGTACGGAGACGGAGCCGGCGCTGCAGCCGGAGGAGTTCACCACCCAGGGCGACGCGGAGTCCTGGATCGGTGAGTACTGGAAGGAGCTCCTGGAGGGCGGCGCCGCACAGGTGACGCTCTTCGAGGACACGACCAAGATCTACGGCCCGATGAGCCTGCAGGCCGACGGCGCCTGACGCCGGGCCGCGGCGGAGCGGGACGCGCCGGGGCCGGGGGTACGAGGGCGGTGCACGCCCGGCGGAAAGGGCGGTACGGGTCACCCGTACCGCCCTTCGCGTCTCTCACCGGCCGACGCTTCTCTCACCGGCCCAGGGGCGTCAGGCCCCGGCGCTCAGATCTCTCCGAGCGTGACCTCCGCCGTGCGGCTGTCGCCGTCGCGTGTGTACGTCACGGTCACCTTCCGGCCCGGCTTGTCGTTGGCGAGGGCCTCGGAGAGCGAGGTGATCGTGGTGACCTCGGTGCTCCCGATCTTCGTGATGGTGTCCCCGGGCCGCAGCCCCGCGTCCGCCGCGGCCCCGCCCCGCTCGACGCTGACCAGCGCCACCCCGGCGGGACGGTAGTCGTCGTCCACGACGGTCCGGCCGGTGATGTTGAGCGCGGCCCGCCCCGAGTCGGTGACCTTGCCGTTCTTGATGATCTGGTCCGCGACCGTCTTCACCATCGACACCGGGATCGCGAAGCCGATGCCCGGCGCCGCGCTGTCGCCGAGCTGCGGGTCGGTCGCCGCGAGGGTGGGGATGCCGATCACCCGGCTCTCCAGGTCGACCAGCGCGCCGCCGCTGTTGCCCGGGTTGATCGCCGCCGACGTCTGCACCATGTTGGCGATGGTCGCCCCGGTGCCGCCGCCCGACCTGCTCTCGCTCACGGTCCGGCCGAGGGCGGAGACGATGCCCTGGGTGACGCTGCTGGACAGGCCCAGCGGCGAGCCCATCGCCAGCACGATCTGCCCGACCTCGACCTTCTCCGCGTCGCCGAATTTCGCCGGCTTCAGCCCGTCCGGCACGTCGTCGAGCTTGATCACCGCCAGGTCCTGCTCTGGGTAGGAGGAGACCAGCGAGGCGCTCAGCACCGCCTCCCCGGTGGCGACGCTGACCTTGAACTTCTTCTCGTCGCCGACCACATGGGCGTTGGTGACGATGTGCCCCCGGTCGTCGTAGACGACCCCGGAGCCGAGCCCCTCCGAGGCGTCGATCTGCACCACCGACGGCAGGACGTCGTTGATGACGTCCTGGTAGGCGGTCTGCAGATCGTCGGGTGCGCGCTTCACCGCGCCCTGCGCCGTGCCCGACACGCTCGCCTCGGGCGCCGGCGCGGCCGGTCCCGTCGCCGAGCAGCCGCCCGCCAGGGCGATGGCGCAGACGGCCGCGGACAGGGGGAACAGCAGCCTGTGCGCCCGGCTGCGGGAGGGGGAGGCGTCCATATCCGGAGTCTGTGGCCGGACCCGTCCGGGTGCCCGCGCTGATGGGCCGAACGGGCTCGCCGACCACCCGCATGCGGCACGGTACGGGCCGGACCGGACCGGGACCGGCCCCGCCCGGTACGTCAGCCGCGTACGCCTGCCGGGCCGGTGCCGGTACGTCAGCCGCGCACGCCGCACAGGTGGAGCAGCGCCGCCACACCCCGGTACGGATCGGTGCGCCCGGCCCGGTCCTCCAGGGCCAGCACCCGCTCCATCTCGTCGGCCGGCAGCTCCACGTCGTTGTCCACGTTGTCCGTGAAGACGCGGACCCCGTACCAGGCGTGCAGGGGGGCGGCGATCCCGGCGAGTGTGCCCCGCAGGGTGTCGAGCCGGTCCGCCCGCACGCTCAGGCCCAGGCGGTTGGTGTACGTGGCGGTGTCGAAGGCGGCCAGCGCCCCGCCGAAGTCACCGGCGAGCCCCGGACGCATCGCGAGCGCGTCCGCGTTCCGCACGAGGAGGGAGAGCAGCCCGCCGGGGGCCAGCATCCGGGCGAGCCCGGCCAGCATCGGGTCGGGCTCCTCGACGTACATCAGGACACCGTGGCAGAGCACCACGTCGAAGCTGCCGGGCAGGAAGTGCACCCCGGTCTCGCGGCCGTCGCCCTCGATGAGCCGGACCCGTTCGCGGATGCCCTCCGGCTCGGTCGCCAGGGACTCCCGGGCGGCCGCCAGCATCGAGGCGTCCGACTCCAGGCCGGTCACCGAGTGACCGGCCCGGGCGAGCCGCAGCGCCTGGGTGCCCTGGCCCATGCCGACGTCCAGGACGCGCAGCCGCTGCCCGACGGGGAAGCGCCCGGCTATCTGCTCGTCGAGCTGCCGGGCCACCAGTTCCTGGCGGACCGTGTTGCGTACGCCGCCGAGACCCGCCAGCCACGCCGAGGAGGCCCCGGTGAAGCCGGAGGTGTCCGTGCTCAGGGCCGCTCTCCGCGCTTGACCTGCGGCTTCGGCAGCCGCAGTCGGCGCATCTGGAGCGTGCGCATCAGGCCGTACGCCACGGCGCCGCGCTTCGGCGTGTCCGGGAAGCGCTCGCGGAGCTGCTTCTTGAGGCGGAGCCCGAGACCGATCGAGTCGATGATGATCAGGACGATCACGCCGAGCCAGAGCATCATCACGATGGCCTGCATGTTCGGCACCTGGATCACGCTGAGGACCAGGATGATCACGGCGAGCGGCAGGAACCACTCCGCGACGCAGAAGCGCGAGTCCACGTAGTCGCGGACGAAGCGCCGCACCGGGCCCTTGTCGCGGACCGGCAGGAACCGCTCGTCGCCCGACGCGAGCGCCTCGCGCTGGCGGGCCAGGTCGGCCCGGCGCGCTTCACGCTGGCGCTTCATGGCCGCCTTGCGGTCCGCCGGCGCGGCACGGCGGCGCTGCGACTGGGCCTCGCTGCGCTTGGGGGTGGGGCGACCCTTGGGAGCCTGCGGGTCGCGGGGCTGCTTGGAGAGGTCCGCCGTCACCTTGTCGGTGGGGGCCTTCTCGGTATTGGCACGGCTACGGAACACAAAACCCAAGGGTACGGGGTCGGGGCGCGGGCCCGGGGACCCGGGCGAAAACGATCCGGCAACGGAGAGCGCTCCGGCCGGGCCCGATAGCGGCCCCGACCGGGAGATACGGGTGTCAACCCCCTGTTCCGGAACCGGCCACCGGGTGTTCCGGGGCCTCACCTACACCCTGGGCGTGAGCGTTACCGCCGCGTACTCGTCCTTGCGGAGGAGCACATCCGTCCCCGAACAGTGCGGTAATAGAGGGAGGGCCCGTACTGTGGGTCTATCGGGAGTGCTGGAGCTCAGTCCGTCAGAAGGGGGCGCGCGAAGCCCATGAGCGGTGTCATGAAGCGTATGGGGATGATCTTCCGCGCGAAGGCGAACAAGGCCCTTGACCGGGCCGAGGACCCGCGCGAGACCCTCGACTACTCGTACCAGAAGCAGCTGGAGCTGCTGCAGAAGGTGCGCCGCGGCGTCGCCGACGTGGCGACGTCCCGCAAGCGCTTGGAGCTGCAGCTGAACCAGTTGCAGGGCCAGTCGTCCAAGCTGGAGGACCAGGGCCGCAAGGCGCTGGCGCTGGGCCGCGAGGGCCTGGCCCGCGAGGCGCTGTCGCGGCGCGCGGCGCTCCAGCAGCAGGTCACCGACCTGGAGACGCAGCACAGCACGCTCCAGGGCGAGGAGGAGAAGCTCACCCTCGCGGCGCAGCGCCTCCAGGCCAAGGTCGACGCCTTCCGCACGAAGAAGGAGACCATCAAGGCCACCTACACGGCGGCCCAGGCCCAGACCCGGATCGGCGAGGCGTTCTCCGGCATCTCCGAGGAGATGGGCGACGTCGGCCTCGCGATCCAGCGGGCCGAGGACAAGACGCAGCAGCTCCAGGCGCGGGCCGGCGCCATCGACGAGCTGCTCGCCTCCGGAGCCCTGGACGACCCGACCGGCACGGCGAAGGACGACATCGCCGCCGAGCTGGACCGGATCTCCGGCGGCAGCGACGTGGAGCTGGAGCTCCAGCGCATGAAGGCCGAGCTGGCCGGCGGCTCCTCGTCCTCGCAGCAGGCCATCGAGGGCGGCGCCCAGGGCGGTGCGCAGCAGTCGCAGCAGTCGTCCCCGCACAAGTTCGACAAGCAGTGAGGGCAGCGTCATGATCGTACGGATCATGGGGGAGGGCCAGGTCGAGCTGGCCGACGACCACTTCGTCGAGCTGAACGAGCTCGACGACGTCCTGCTCAAGGAGATGGAGAGCGGTGACGGACCCGGCTTCCGCACCACCCTCCACGCGCTCCTGGACAAGGTGCGCGAGCTCGGCAGCCCGCTCCCGGACGACTCCCTGGAGCCGTCCGAGCTGATCCTGCCGGCGCCCGACGCCTCCCTCGAAGAGGTGCGCGCCATGCTCAGCGACGACGGGCTCATCCCCAACTGAGCCGACGGGCCCCGGCCCGCCGCGCCGACACTCCCCGCAGCACCAGCCCTGCCCCGCGCCCGGTCCGCCGGACGCGGGGCAGCGGCGCGTTCACGGCCCCGCTCCCGGCTTCCCAGGCGCCCTCTCCGGCCTTTCCGCCCGGCCTCTGCCGGAGCCCTCTCCCGGCTTCCTCCCGCTCTCGCCTAAGCCCAGCCCCGGGTCTTCCTCCCGCTCCCCTCTGCGCCCCGGGTCTTCCTCCCGCTCTCAGCGGCGCCCCGGGCCTTCCCTCCGGTCCGTACGCCTCCCGTGAACCGGTGCACGTCCGCTTCCCGGGAAGGCGTACGGCTCCCAGGGGCGGCCGCGTACCGTAGCTCGTCGTGACCACCCTCTCGTCCGGCTTCGCGCGCGCCCGCCGCTGGCTCCGGGGCCACCCCCTCGCGTTCGACGCGGCGCTGGCGTTCGGCACCCTCGCGGCGATGATCTGCGGTTCGTTCACCGCCCCGGGCGACGGTCACGGGCCCCCCGCCTTCGGGGCGCGCACCCCCGAGTTGTTCAGCGTGCTCCTGATGACCCTCTCCGCCGCCGCCCTGGTCCTGCGGCGACGGCGGCCGATGCAGGTCCTCGCCGTCACCGGAGCGCTCTCGGTCGTCGAGTACGTGCTGATGGAGCCGCCCGCCCCGGTCGTCATGGGCACGGTCATCGCCCTCTACACCGTCGCCTCGCGCACCGACCGCCCCACCACCTGGCGGGTCGGCCTGCTGACCACGGTGGCGGTCACGGCCACCGCGATGCTCTTCGGCTCGACCCCCTGGTACAGCCAGGAGAACTTCGCCGTCTTCGCCTGGACCGGGCTCGCCGGAGCCGCCGGGGACGCCGTACGCAGCAGGCGCGCGTTCGTCGACGCCATCCGGGAACGCGCCGAGCGGGCCGAGCGCACCCGGGAGGAGGAGGCCCGCCGCCGGGTCGCCGAGGAGCGGCTGCGGATCGCCCGGGACCTCCACGACGTCGTCGCCCACCACATCGCCCTGGTCAACGTGCAGGCCGGGGTCGCCGCCCACGTCATGGACAAGCGTCCCGACCAGGCCAAGGAGGCGCTCGCCCACGTACGCGACGCCAGCCGCTCCGCGCTCAGCGAGCTGAGGGTCACCGTGGGCCTCCTGCGCCAGCAGGGCGACCCCGAGGCGCCCACCGAACCCGCACCCGGCCTCGCCGTCCTCGGCGAGCTGGTCGACACCTTCCGCAACGCGGGGCTCCCCGTCGAGGTGGCCTGCGCCGACCGTGACCGGCTGCCCGCCGCCGTCGACCTCGCCGCGTACCGGGTCATCCAGGAGGCCCTGACCAATGTCCGCAAGCACGCCGGGGCCGCGGTGAGGGCCGAGGTGAGCGTCGTACGGGTGGGAGCCACCGTGGAGGTCACCGTCCTCGACAACGGCCGGGGGAGCGCCGGGCGCCGCCCCGGGACCGGGCCGGTCGGCGGCGACGGCACCGGAGGCATCGCGCCGCGCCCCCGGGCGGCGCCCGGCGGCGACGCGCACGCGGGCGCGGGCGCCGGGGTGTACGGCGAGGAGCCGGAGAGCGGCGGCCACGGCCTGGTCGGCATGCGCGAACGCGTCACCGCCCTCGGCGGGGCCCTCACCGCGGGGCCTCGGTACGGCGGCGGTTTCCGCGTCCATGCGATCCTTCCCGTCGAAGCCCGCACGGGAGAACCGGAGCGGCCGGGAACGGCGGGCGGGACGGGGATCCGCCGATGACCCAGCCGACACCCATGCCGATACCGGCCGAGGCGCCGAGGCCGGCAGCGGTGCCGAAGCCCGCGGCGGCGCAGGTGACCGAGGACCGCGGGGCGCCGATCCGGGTGCTGCTCGCCGACGACCAGGCCCTCCTGCGCAGCGCGTTCCGGGTGCTGGTGGACTCCGAGCCGGACATGGTGGTGGTCGGCGAGGCCGCCGACGGGGCCCGGGCCGTCGAACTGGCCCGGGCCGAGCGCGCCGACGTGGTGCTCATGGACATCCGGATGCCGGGCACCGACGGGCTGGCCGCCACCCGCATGATCAGCGCCGACCCGGAGCTGTCCGCGGTGCGGGTGGTCATGCTCACCACGTTCGAGGTCGACGAGTACGTGGTCCAGTCGTTGCGCGCCGGGGCGTCCGGCTTCCTCGGCAAGGGCGCGGAGCCGGAGGAACTGCTCAACGCGATCCGGATCGCCGCGGCCGGCGAGGCGCTGCTCTCCCCGGCGGCGACCAAGGGGCTCATCGCCACGTTCCTGGCCCAGGGCGGCGGCGACGCGGGGGAGGGGCCGGGCGCCACGGAGTACGCCGAACGGCTGGCGGCGCTCACCGGCCGCGAACGCGAGGTGCTGGTCCTGGTCGCGGGGGGCCTCTCCAACGACCGGATCGGCGAGCGGCTCGCGGTCAGCCCGCTCACCGTCAAGACCCATGTGAACCGCGCGATGGCGAAACTGGGTGCCCGGGACCGGGCCCAGCTGGTGGTCGTCGCCTACGAGTCGGGCCTGGTGCGCCCCCGGGCCGACTGACCGGGCGAGCGCGGCGTACGAGGGCCCGCTGCGGCCGCGGAGTACGACGGTCCGTCCCGGCCGAGGAGTGCGAGGGTCCGTTCCGGCCGCGGAGCACGACGGTCCGTTCCGGCCGCGGAGTACGACGGTGTACTCCAGCTGCGGTACACGCGGTGCGAGAAAGCAGCCCGGCGGCCGACGTCCGGGCCTCCGGGAGCGGCGATCGTAGTACTGGGCCGGAGGGGGTGGCCCCCCGGCGTCCTCTCCTTCGGTGCCCGCTGCCGCGTACACCACAGAAGAGAGACCCACCCATGTCCTGGCTGTCCAGATTCAGCCTCGCGCAAAGGGCCCTGATCGGGCTGATCTCGATCGTCGCCCTGGTCTTCGGCGTCATAGCGATCCCGCAGCTCAAGCAGCAGTTGCTGCCCACCATCGAACTGCCGATGGTCTCGGTGCTGGCGCCCTATCAGGGTGCGTCTCCCGACGTGGTCGAGAAGCAGGTCGTCGAGCCGCTGGAGAACTCCCTCAAGGCCGTCGACGGCGTCGAGGGCATCACCTCCACCGCCAGTGAGGGCAACGCCCTCATCATGGCCACCTTCGACTTCGGCGACGAGGGCACCAAGCAGCTCGTCGCGGACATCCAGCAGGCGGTGAACCGGGCCCGCGCCCAGCTGCCCGCCGACGTCGACCCGCAGGTGATCGCGGGCTCCACGGACGACATCCCGACCGTGGTCCTCGCCGTCACCTCCGACAAGGACCAGCAGGTCCTGGCCGACGAACTCGACCGCACGGTCGTCCCGGCCCTCCAGGACATCGACGGCGTCGGCCAGGTCACCGTCGACGGCGTCCGGGACCTCCAGGTCTCCGTCGTCCCCGACGACAAGAAGCTCGCCGCGGCCGGCCTGAACGCGGGCGCGCTCGCCCAGGCACTGCAGGCCGGCGGCGCCACCGTGCCGGCCGGCTCCTTCTCCGAGTCCGGCAAGAACCGCACCGTCCAGGTCGGCGGCGCCTTCACCTCGCTGCGGCAGATCGAGGACCTCCAGGTCGTCGCCAAGGACCCGGCGGGCGGCGCCGACGGCCCGGCGAAGCCCGTACGCCTCGGGGACGTCGCCGAGGTCAGGCAGGAGCCGTCCACGGCGGTCTCCGTCACCCGCACCAACGGCAAGCCCAGCCTCGCCGTGATGGCCACGATGGACAAGGACGGCAGCGCCGTCGCCATCTCGGACGCCGTCAAGGAGAAGCTGCCCGACCTCCGCAAGGACCTCGGCAGCGGCGCCGAGCTGACGGTCGTCTCCGACCAGGGCCCCGCCGTCTCCAAGTCGATCTCCGGCCTGACCACGGAGGGCGCGCTCGGCCTGGTCTTCGCGGTCGTCGTGATCCTGGTCTTCCTCGCCTCGATCCGCTCGACGCTGGTCACCGCGGTCTCCATCCCGCTCTCGGTCGTCCTCGCGCTGATCGTGCTCTGGACCCGCGACCTGTCGCTGAACATGCTCACGCTCGGCGCGCTCACCATCGCCATCGGCCGGGTCGTCGACGACTCGATCGTGGTCCTGGAGAACATCAAGCGCCACCTCGGCTACGGCGAGGAGCGCCACGCGGCGATCGTCACCGCCGTCAAGGAGGTCGCCGGAGCGGTCACCTCCGCCACCCTCACCACCGTCGCCGTCTTCCTGCCCATCGGCCTGGTCGGCGGCATGGTCGGCCAGCTGTTCGGCTCGTTCTCGCTGACCGTCACCGCCGCGCTGCTCGCCTCGCTGGTGGTCTCGCTGACCGTGGTGCCGGTTCTGTCGTACTGGTTCCTGCGCCCGCCGAAGGGCACCCCCGAGGACGCGGCGGAGGCCCGCCGCATCGCCGAGGAGAAGGAGGCGGCCAGCCGGCTCCAGCGGATCTACGTCCCGATCCTCCGCTTCGCCACCCGCCGCCGGGTCACCAGCCTCCTCATCGCCGTCGCGGTGCTGCTCGGCACCTTCGGCATGGTCCCGCTGCTGAAGACGAACTTTTTCGACGCCGGCGAGCAGGAGGTCCTGACCGTCAAGCAGGAACTCGCCCCCGGTACCAGCCTGGAAGCCGCCGACGAGGCCGCCCGCAAGGTCGAGCAGGTCCTCGGCCGGGACAAGGGCGTCAAGGACTACCAGGTCACCGTCGGCTCCTCCGGCTTCATGGCCGCCTTCGGCGGCGGCACGGGCTCCAATCAGGCTTCCTACCAGGTCACCCTCAAGGACGCCGCCGACTACGAGGACGCCCAGGACCGCATCGACGAGGCCCTCGGCAAGCTCGACGGCATCGGCGACACCACCATCGCGGCGGGCGACGGCTTCGGCTCCCAGGACCTGAGCGTCGTGGTCAAGGCAGCCGACGCCGACGTCCTGAAGAAGGCGGCCGAGGCCGTCCGCACCGAGGTCGCCACCGTCAAGGACGTCACCGACGTCCAGAGCGACCTGGCGCAGAGCGTCCCGCGCATCTCGGTCACCGCCAACGACAAGGCGGCCGCCGCCGGGTTCGACTCCGCGGCCCTCGGCGGCATCGTCGCCGGAGCCGTACGCGGGACGCCCGCCGGCTCCGCGACGCTGGACGACACCGAGCGCGACATCGTCATCCGCTCCGCGAAGCCGGCCGCCACCATGGCCGAGCTGAAGGCCCTGCCGCTCGGCCCGGTCAAGCTCGGCGACATCGCCGACGTGAAGGTGGTCCCCGGCCCGGTCTCCATGACCCGCATCGACGGCCAGCGCTCGGCGACGATCACCGCCAAGCCGGTCGGCGACAACACGGGCGCGGTCAGCACCGACCTCGCCGCGAAGATCGACGCGCTGGACCTGCCCGAGGGCGCCACCGCCACCATCGGCGGCGTCACCGAGGACCAGAACGAGGCGTTCGCCCAGCTCGGCCTCGCCATGCTGGCCGCCATCGCGATCGTCTTCATGCTGCTGGTGGCCACCTTCCGGTCGCTCGTCCAGCCGCTGATCCTGCTGGTCTCCGTCCCGTTCGCGGCGACCGGAGCCCTGGCCCTGCTGCTCGTCACCGGCACCCCGCTGGGCGTCCCGGCGATGATCGGCATGCTGATGCTCATCGGCATCGTGGTCACCAACGCGATCGTGCTGATCGACCTGATCAACCAGTACCGTGCCCAGGGCCTCGGCATCGTCGAAGCCGTCGTCGAGGGCGGCCGCCACCGCTTCCGCCCGATCCTGATGACGGCCCTGGCGACCATCTTCGCCCTGCTCCCGATGGCGCTCGGCGTCACCGGCGAGGGCGGCTTCATCTCGCAGCCGCTGGGCGTCGTGGTGATCGGCGGTCTGATCAGTTCCACGCTGCTGACCCTGCTGCTCGTGCCGACGCTGTACGCGATGGTCGAGCTCCGCAAGGAACGCCGCGCGAAGAAGAAGGCCGCCAAGCGCGCGGCCGAGGAGGACCCGACGGCGCGGAACGAGCCGGAGGAGTCCCGCGAGGCCGAGCCCGCGAAGGCGTGACCCACCGCCCGGAGGGGCCCGTCCCGCGCGCTCGCGCGGGACGGGCCCCTCCGGCGCTTCCCGGCCGAGCGGGCGGTCCTCAGGCGTCCCCGCCCAGCGCCTCGATGATCCGGCGCCACGTCTCGCCCCGCTCCGGGCGGCGCAGGCTCAGCGCCGCCGTCTCCCGGACGAGGCGGGCACGGGTCTCCTCCGGGGCCGCGTGCCGGATCCCCGCGAGGTCGCCCGGGTCGAAACCATCGGACGCCCCCGCCAGGACCAGGGCCAGCTGCGCGTGGGTGAGGGAGGAGAGCCGGTCGCCGAAGACCTGGCCCTCGATGCCCCCGCCGTGCATCAGCGCGACACCATCCCCGGCCTCCAACGCCCGGTCCACGTAATCCTGGAGAGCCGCCCGGTCCTCGACGAGGCGGTACGCGGCGTCCAGGCCGTCGGCCCGGCCGATGTCGAGCAGCGCGACGTGCGCCAGGGGAGAACCCTCCGGCAGCCGTACGTTCAACAGCCGCGGGTTCTCCTCCAGGCAGGCCCGCGACTCCTTCCAGTCCGTGCACTCCAGCCAGTGCGTCACCTGCTCCTGGAGGATCAGCGCGTCGTAGGCGGCGGTCACCCCGTGGACGAGGACGGTGTCCCGGAGCCGGGCGTGTCGCTGGGCGTCGCCCGGGTCGAGGATCGCCAGCTCCTCCAGCGCGGCCACCGCCTCCTCGGCGCCGAGCACCTCCGCGTGACGCGACCAGAAGTCGCGCGAGCTGGGCCAGTTCGGGGCGAACATCCAGGCGCTGACGGTGTCCAGGGTCTCCGGCGACAGCGCCAGCCAGCCCGGCACCGACAGGAACGTCTGGTCCTCCCACACCCGGTGCACCGCCGTGATGTCGCCGTACGCGCGCAGCGCCTGCCGGGCCCGTACGGTCACGGCGTCCGGGCTCCCGGCGGCCTCCGAGTCCTCGTCCAGCCACCGCACCAGCTCGGTCAGCCCGGTCGCGGGGCCCGGCTCGGGGCAGCGCAGCAGGAAGGCGTTCCGCTCCACGGTCAGCCGGCGGGCGGTCGCCGGGTCGGCCGCGTCGAACGCCGCGACGGCCGCGTCGAACTCCGCCACAGCCGCGGTGTGTTCACCGGTACGGGCCAGGGAGCGGGCCAGATCGCCGAGCGCGGAGAGCAGGGCGGAGGCGTCGGATCCGCCCGCCCCCTCCAGGGTGGGGGTCACGGAGCCGCCCGCCCCTTCCGGAGCGGGGGTGCCGGATCCGCCCGCCCCCTCCAGCGCCAGGGAGCGGCGCAGGGCCACCGCCTCCCGGAACGCCTCCACCGCCCCCTCGGCGTCCCCGTTCAGCTCCACGTACGTACCGAACACCTGGAGACAGTCCGCGAGTTCGGCCGATACGGCGTCTCCCTCGGCCCGGAGCAGGCCCACCGCTTCCCGCGCCGGGGGCAGGGCGCCCTGCGGATCGCCGGTGGCGGCCAGGCTCCCGGCGAGGGTGCGCAGGGCGGCGGCGAGTGCTGCGGACGCCTCCGGGCGCTCGGCCGCCGCCGCGCGGCGCAGGGCGACGGCCTCCTGGGCCGCCCGCAGCCCCTCCGCCGGATCGCCGGCCCGGCCGAGATGGCGGGCGAGCCCCTCCAGCGCTGCGGCCAGCTCCGGGCGGAACGCGTCCGGCCGCTCCGCGCCGAGCGCCCGGTAGCGGTCGCGTGCCTCCCGGGCCGCCTCGACGGCCCCGGACGCGTCGCTCACGGCCGCGCGGTGGTGGCCCAGGGCGTCGAGGGCGGCGGCGAGCCGGGGCAGGAAGGCGTCCGGGTCCTCCTCGGCGAGCCCCCGCAGGAGGCCGACCGCCTCCTCGGCGGGGGGGACGGCCGCCACGCTCTGCCCGGTCTCCGCCAGCCGCGCGGCGTAGGACAGGAGGGACGCGGCGAGCGCCGGAACGGACGCCCCCGGCTGCCCCTCCGTCACCAACTCGCGCTGGAGTCGGACCGATTGCTTCGCGAACGGCACCGCGCCCGCCGGGTCCCCGGCCGCGGCGATGCGTTCGCCCAGCACGCCCATGGTCAGCGCCGACTCCTGCTGGAACATCCCGGGGCACTCCACCCCCAGCCCGACGTAGATCTCCGCGGAGTCCTCGGCCGGGCGCAGGGCGGCCCGGTGGTCGCCGAGGGCGGCGAGCCGTTCCGACCACCGGTGCAGGGCCGCGGCCAGGTCGGGCCGGCGGGCGGGGTCCCGCTCGGCCTCGGCCCGCAGCCGCCGCACCTCCTCCGCGCGCTCCAGCACGTCAGCCTCCCGCGCGGGCGCCGGCACCGCCGCCGTTTCCGTACGCGTCCCCGCGTCCGTGAGCGTCCCCGCGTCCGCGCCCGTGCGCGCCCCCGCGTCCCCGCCCCTGCGCGCGCCACCGGCGCCTTCGGCCGCACCTGCCGCCGCACCCTCGTCACGAACCCCGCGCGTCTCGTCGCCCGCACCTGTCCCACGGTTCTCGTGCACCACGCCCGCCCCACCGTCCTCGCCGCTCGTTCCGCTCAGCCGTATCGGCTCCGCCCGCACGGTGATCCGCTGCGGTGAGTAGCAGCGTAGTTACAGGGCGGTGTCGCCGGGTGGCGTATGGGAGAACCCGTCGGCGGAGCGGCCCGGCGATCCCCGGCCGGTACGCGACAGGCCGGTACGCGACAGGCCGGTGCGCGAAGGGCCCCGCGCGCGAAGGCCCAGGCGCGCGAAGGCCCCGGCGCGCGGGAGCCCCGGCACGCCGACCTGCGGCATGCCGGGGCTCCCGGCGGGAGAGGGTGTCCGTTACGGCAGCGCCAGCATCCGCTCCAGCGCGAGCTTCGCGTACTTCTCCGTCTCCGGGTCGACCTCGATCCGGTTGACCAGCTTGCCGTCGGCCAGCGACTCCAGGGTCCAGACCAGGTGCGGCAGGTCGATGCGGTTCATCGTCGAGCAGAAGCAGACCGTCTTGTCGAGGAAGACGATCTCCTTGTCCTCGTCGGCGAAACGGTTCGCCAGGCGGCGCACCAGGTTCAGCTCCGTGCCGATGGCCCACTTCGAGCCGCGCGGGGCCGCCTCCAGGGCCTTGATGATGTACTCCGTCGAGCCCACGTGATCCGCCGCGGCGACGACCTCGTGCTTGCACTCCGGGTGCACCAGGACGTTGACGCCGGGGATGCGGGCCCGTACGTCCTCGACCGACTCGACCGAGAAGCGGCCGTGGACCGAGCAGTGCCCGCGCCACAGGATCATCTTCGCGTTCCGCAGCTGCTCCGCGGTGAGCCCGCCGTTCGGCTTGTGCGGGTTGTAGACGACGCAGTCGTCCAGGGTCATCCCCATGTCCCGCACGGCCGTGTTGCGGCCCAGGTGCTGGTCGGGGAGGAAGAGGATCTTCTCGCCCTGCTCGAAGGCCCACTCCAGGGCCCGCTTCGCGTTGGACGAGGTGCAGATCGTGCCGCCGTGCCGGCCGGTGAACGCCTTGATGTCGGCGGAGGAGTTCATGTACGAGACGGGGACCACCTGGTCGGCGATCCCGGCGTCCGTCAGCACGTCCCAGCACTCCGCGACCTGCTCGGCGGTGGCCATGTCGGCCATCGAGCAGCCGGCCGCCAGGTCGGGCAGGACGACCGCCTGGTCGTCCGTGGTGAGGATGTCGGCGGACTCGGCCATGAAGTGCACACCGCAGAAGACGATGTACTCCGCCTCCGGGCGGGCCGCCGCGTCGCGGGCCAGCTTGAACGAGTCGCCGGTGACGTCCGCGAACTGGATGACCTCGTCGCGCTGGTAGTGGTGGCCGAGGACGAAGACCTTGTCCCCGAGCTTCTCCTTCGCGGCGCGGGCGCGCGCCACCAGGTCCGGGTCGGACGGGGACGGAAGGTCCCCGGGGCACTCGACGCCGCGCTCGCTCCTCGGGTCGGCCTCCCGGCCGAGCAGCAGCAGCGCGAGGGGTGTCGGCTGTACGTCCAGGGGCTGGGCCGTGGTCACGTCACGCACCCTTTCTTCTCTGCGTTCTGCTCTGCGCTTCGGCGAACGCGCCTTTTCGTCTATTTGACGCTATCTATCATAGCCGCTTCGTGTCACTTTGACGATGCCGATAGCGTCGATGTGACGCATCCCCCGGGCGACCGGGTGTGCGAGCATGAAAAGGAACAGACAAGCGCTTGGCCCGGAATGAATACGCGGGTCTGGCGGTTGAACCGTCGGCAAGCAGTCCGTACAACCCGGGAGAGAAGCAGATGTCCGTATCGGACGAGACCACCACCGTGAGCGACGGCATCCTCCTGTCCGACGCCGCCGCCTCCAAGGTCAAGGCCCTGCTGGAGCAGGAGGGCCGCGAGGACCTGGCGCTGCGCGTCGCCGTCCAGCCCGGCGGTTGCTCGGGCCTGCGCTACCAGCTCTTCTTCGACGAGCGCTCGCTCGACGGTGACGTCGTCAAGGACTTCGACGGTGTCAAGGTCGTCACCGACCGGATGAGCGCCCCGTACCTGGGCGGCGCCTCCATCGACTTCGTCGACACCATCGAGAAGCAGGGCTTCACGATCGACAACCCGAACGCCACCGGCTCCTGCGCCTGCGGCGACTCGTTCAGCTGAGCGCCGCCAGTACGGCGTACGGAGGCGGCCCCGGGAATCACTCCCGGGGCCGCCTCCGTCTCGTCGTGGCGCGGGTCCGCGTCAGCCGCGCGGCACCGCCCCGCCCGAGGCCGCGTCGATCACCGTACGGTCGCCCAGCGGCTTCTCCAGCTCCACCGTCCGGGTCAGCTCCTTGGCGATCATGATGCAGGCCTTCTTCCCCTCCTGCGGCTTCTCCGTGACCGTGATCCGCACCTGGCCCGCGCTCTCCCGCGCGCTCGCCGTGTACGTACTGCACACACCGCCCCAGAAGGTCACGTCGAGGGTCCGCCCGTCGGCCCCGTACGAGGTCACCTTCCGGTCCCCGGACGGCGTCGGGGTCTGCGGCTTCTCGACGAACTCCGGGTCCACCGCGATCCGCGTGACCGTGTTCTCCGGGCCGCCCGGGGCCTGCTTGACCGTGAACAGCCAGGTCGGCACCAGCATCGGCCGGCCGTCCACGTGGTTCAGCGCCAGGCCGAGCCGCGCGTCCTCCACCGTCTGCTCCACCGGCGCCCGCTTGCCGTTCGACGGCACGCACTGGGGGTCGGACGGCGACTTCTGCTCCCCTTCCAGCGGCGCGGGCGTGGCGCAGCCGCCGATGTCCCGGCCGCCGTCGCCCTTCCCCCTGCTCTCCGCGTTCAACTGCTTCAGCGCCTCGTCCGCGCCGACGACCGGGTAGGTGTCGCCCTTCTCCAGCGCCTTGAGGTGGCCGCTGCCGCCGGTCACCTCGCCGTCCGGGCCCACCTGGACGCCGGTGGACCAGCCGTAGGTCGGGAGCCCGTCGACCTTCGGGTCGGCGTTGACGACGCGGACGTCGCCCATCAGCTGACCCGCGTTCAGGGCCGCGTCGTCCTGGCCGACCGCCTTGAGCACCGGGGCCGCGGCCGCCTTCGCGGCCTTCTCGCTCACCGGTTCCCCGCCGCCCGCTCCCGGCTCGGCGGGCCCGTTCGCGCACATCTTCCCCGGCTCGCAGGGCTGGGCCGGGGTGGTCCGGGCGAACGTCCAGGTGCCCGGGGCCTGCTTCGCCACCTTGAGGAGGGCGCCGGGGCCGTCGTCGTCCCCGATCACCCAGGACGCGCCCTCGGTACGCGGCGTGCCGGGAACGCCCAGCGCCTTCGCCAGCCGGGCGACGTCGGCCGAGGCCACCGAGCCCTTCGCCTCGTGGACCGCCGCCTCGTCCGGGCCGTCCGGCAGTTCGCCCGCCGCCCGGTAGACCACGGGCGGGCCGGACGGGTCCGGCTCGCCGGGCGCGATGCCCGCGGGCGGGGAGTCCGAGGCCGAGGAGGCGCCGCGCGGGTCGTCGGCGGCGGCGTCCAGGGACAACGGCCGGATCTCGCCCCGCGCCGCCGCCGCGCTGTCCGCCCCGCCGCCGTCACCCGAGGCGGTGGCGGCCCAGTAGGCGCCGCCGCCGCCGGCCAGCAGGACGGCCGCGGCCACCGAGGCCACCGCGAGCGGCGGACGCCGCCGCCGGGGACCGGTCACGTCGTTGTCGGGTCGCTCGGTGCTCACCGGATCGCTCCTTCGCCTGCGTTGACGTCGCGGTGCCAACCGCGTGCCCCCGGGCGGGGACACCGATGGGACGGAGCGGAGGAGCGCGCGGTTCCACCGACCGGCCGACCGTGTGCCCCGGCCGGGTGGCCCCGGGGGAGCGGGGCCACCCGGCCGTACGACCGGCAACCGGTACGGAACGGCCGGAAGCCGCTGCCGTACGACCGGCAACCCGCCAGGAAACGGCCTGAAGCCGCTGCCGTGCGAACGGTCCCGACCGGCGCTCAGTCCCCGTACTCGGACATCGAGCCGACCAGCCGCGCCGACGAGGACGGCACCGTCACCCCGTTGATCAGGGACGGCTTCACGGGGGCCGGGGCGCTCCTGGGGGGCGCCGTCCAGTGCGGCGCCATCCGCGCGCAGTCGCCGCGCAGGGCGGCCAGGCTCAATTCCGACTCGTGCGGTGCGGTGTGGTTCGACATATCCGCACCGTAACCACGCCCACGCTCAGGTAGTAAGCCCTACTATCGGGTAGTTTTCCCTTTTCCCGGTCGTCGGGCTCACCCGGTAGCGTGAACTGTCACGTCGTCCCGGAGGGCGCACTCACGGCCCTTCGCCTTCCGCAGGAGCAGTCTCCCCGTGCGTATTGCAGTCACCGGCTCGATCGCCACCGACCACCTCATGACCTTCCCCGGCCGCTTCGCCGACCAGCTGGTCGCCGATCAGCTGCACACGGTCTCCCTCTCCTTCCTGGTCGACAACCTCGATGTGCGCCGGGGCGGTGTCGCCGCCAACATCTGCTTCGGAATGGGGATGCTGGGCACCCGCCCGATCCTGGTCGGCGCCGCCGGGTCCGACTTCGACGAGTACCGCGCCTGGCTCGACCGGCACGGCGTCGAAACCGGTTCCGTCCGGATCTCCGAGGTCCTGCACACCGCCCGCTTCGTCTGCACCACCGACGCCGACCACAACCAGATCGGCTCCTTCTACACGGGCGCGATGAGCGAGGCCCGCCTCATCGAGCTCAAGAGCGTCGCCGACCGCGTGGGCGGCCTCGACCTCGTCTCGATCGGCGCCGACGACCCCGAGGCGATGCTCCGCCACACGGAGGAGTGCCGCTCCCGGAACATCCCGTTCGCCGCCGACTTCTCCCAGCAGATCGCGCGGATGGACGGCGAGGAGATCCGCATCCTCCTCGACGGCGCCACCTACCTCTTCTCCAACGAGTACGAGAAGGGGCTCATCGAGTCCAAGACCGGCTGGAGCGACGAGGAGATCCTCTCCAAGGTCGGCCACCGGGTCACCACCCTCGGCGCCCGCGGTGTCCGGATCGAGCGCGCCGGCGAGGCGGTCATCGAGGTCGGCTGCCCCGAGGAGACCGCCAAGGCCGACCCGACCGGCGTCGGCGACGCCTTCCGGGCCGGCTTCCTCTCCGGCCTGGCCTGGGGCGTCGGTCTGGAGCGCGCCGCCCAGGTCGGCTGCATGCTCGCCACGCTGGTCATCGAGACGGTCGGCACCCAGGAGTACACCCTGCGCCGCACCGCCTTCATGGACCGCTTCACCAAGGCGTACGGGCACGAGGCCGCCGCCGAGGTCCAGCAGCACCTGGTCTGATCAGCCGAGCCGGCGGACCACGTACGCGGAGCCCCGGTCCGCCGGCTCCTCGCCCACGTACTCCTGACCCCGCATCTCGCACCAGGCCGGGATGTCCAGCCGGGCCGCCTCGTCGTCGGCGAGCACCGTCACCGTGGCGCCCACCGGTACCTCCCCGATCACCTTTGCGAGTTCGATCACCGGGATCGGGCACCGGCGCCCCAGCGCGTCGACCACCAGGGACGCGGCGGGCGCGGGGGAGTGGGGCGGCGAGAGCGGGGCGGCCGGGGCACCGAGCCGTTCGCGCACCTCGGCGACCACCCCGGGCAGCACCTCCAGGAAGCGGTCCACGTCCGCCCCGGCGGTGCCCGGCGGCAGCGACACCCGGATGTTCCCCTCCGAGAGCACGCCCATCGCCCTCAGCACATGGCTCGGCGTCAGCGTGCTGCTCGTACAGGACGAACCGGACGATACGGAGAACTCCCTGCGGTCCAGCTCGTGCAGCAGCGTCTCCCCGTCGACATAGAGACAGGAGAAGGTGACCAGATGCGGCAGCCGCCGCTCCGGATCGCCCACCATCTCCACATCGGGCACCCGCTCGGCCACCACGCTGCGGACCCGGTCCACCAGGGCCCGCAGCCGTACCGCCTCGGCCGCCGCCTCCGCCCGCACCGCGCGCAGCGAGGCCGCCGCCGCCACGATCGCCGGCAGGTTCTCGAACCCCGGCGCCCGCCCCGACTCCCGCTCACCGGCCGGGCCCCGCGGGGCGAAGCGCACCCCCTTGCGGACCGCGAGCAGCCCGACCCCGGCCGGCCCGCCCCACTTGTGCGCGCTCGCGGTCAGCAGCGACCAGCCCGCGGGGACCGGGCCCCAGCCGAGCGACTGGGCGGCGTCCACCAGGAGCGGCACCCCCGCCTCCGCGCAGAGCGCGCCGACCTCCGCCACCGGCTGTTCGGTGCCCACCTCGTGGTTGGCCGACTGGAGGCAGGCCAGCGCGGTGTCCGCCCGCAGGGCGTCGCCGTACACCGCCGGGTCCACCGCCCCGGAGCGGTCCACCGGGACCTCGGTGACCGATCCGCCGTCCGCCTCATGGGCCGCCGCCGCGTGGAGCACCGACGAGTGTTCGACCGCGGAGTGGGCCAGATGGCGGCCGACACGCCGACGCCCCGAAAGAGCCCCGGCAATTCCCGCGTGCACCGCCGTCGTCCCCGACGAGGTGAAGACCAGCTCGTCCGGACGGCAGCCCACGGCCTCCGCCGCGGCCTCGCGGGCCGCGTCCAGCAGCAGCCGGGCCCGCCGCCCCTCCCGGTACAGACGGGCTGGATCGGCCCAGCCCTCGTCGAGCGCGGCAAGCAGGGCCTGGCGTGCGACGGGGTGCAGGGGGGCGGCGGAGGCGGCATCGAAGTAGGGCACCCGGCCACGCTAGCCCGCACCCGGCCCCACCTCGCCGGGGGCCGCCCCGCGGGGACGGGCGAGGGGCCGTCAGATGGGGGCCGGAGGCGTGGATTCCACTCCATGGGGGTGTCCGGCGGCGCGTTGGGCACCCTCCCCGCGCGACCCCAAATAGCGTCCAGTAGGGTTTGGTCCGCATAAACATCCAAACCCCTGCCCGCGTCAGGGCCGGCGACCGACCAGAGACATACGGGCGCGCCGAACCGTGCGGGCGAGACTCTCGGGAAGGCGCTACGTGAGTCCCAACGGCTCCGACCGCTCGTCGCGGCGCCCGATGCGGCGGAAGCTGCCGCAGGTGCTGACTGCGGGCCTGGTCCTGGCGACGGCCTCCGGTTGTTCATACAACTGGGAGGATTTCCCCCGCCTCGGAATGCCCACACCGGTAACGGAAGAGGCCCCTCGGATCCTCTCCCTCTGGCAAGGCTCGTGGGCGGCAGCGCTCGTCACGGGTGTCCTTGTCTGGGGGCTGATCCTCTGGAGCGTCATCTTCCACCGGCGTAGCCGGACCAAGGTGGAGGTACCTCCGCAGACCAGGTACAACATGCCCATCGAGGCGTTGTACACAGTGGTTCCCCTCATCATCGTCTCGGTGCTGTTCTACTTCACCGCCCGGGACGAGTCGAAGCTCCTGGAGCTCTCCGACAAGCCCGCCCACACCATCAACGTGGTCGGCTTCCAGTGGAGCTGGGGCTTCAACTACATCGAGAAGGTGGACGGCCAGCCCGCAGCGGGCCCCGAGTTCCCCAAGGAGCTCGACGCCATCCCCGACCGGTTCCGCGAGGACTTCCCCGAGGGCGCCGGCGGCGTCTACGACGTGGGCATCCCCGGGACCCGCAACCCGCAGAACGGCAACCCGGGTCCGACCCTGTGGCTGCCGAAGGGCGAGAAGGTCCGCTTCGTCCTGACTTCGCGTGACGTCATCCACTCCTTCTGGGTGGTGCCGTTCCTCATGAAGCAGGACGTCATCCCGGGCCACACCAACGCGTTCGAGGTCACTCCCAACCGGGAGGGCACCTTCATGGGCAAGTGCGCCGAGCTCTGCGGCGCCGACCACTCCCGGATGCTCTTCAACGTCAAGGTCGTCTCCCCGGAGCGTTACCAGCAGCACCTCAAGGAGCTGGCTGAGAAGGGTCAGACGGGCTACGTGCCGGCAGGCATCGCCCAGACCGACCCGGCCAGGAATGCGGAGAAGAACCAACTGTGAGCATCCTCAACGAACCTCAGGGTGCCGCTCCGGCAGACGACTCGTACGAGGACGAGCTGCCCGTGCGGCGCAAGCAGCCGGGAAACATCGTCGTGAAGTGGCTGACCACCACCGACCACAAGACGATCGGTACGCTCTACCTGGTCACGGCACGATCATGCTGCTGATGTTCGCGACGCCGCTGTTCGCCGGATTCGCGAACTGGATCATGCCGCTGCAGATCGGCGCGCCCGACGTGGCGTTCCCGCGGCTGAACATGTTCGCGTACTGGCTGTACCTCTTCGGCTCGATCATCGCGGTGGCCGGCTTCCTCACCCCGCAGGGCGCCGCCGACTTCGGCTGGTTCGCCTACTCCCCGCTCTCGGACGCGGTCCGGTCGCCGGGCGTCGGCGCCGACATGTGGATCATGGGTCTGGCCTTCTCCGGCTTCGGCACGATCCTCGGCTCGGTCAACTTCATCACCACGATCATCTGCATGCGCGCTCCCGGCATGACGATGTTCCGCATGCCGATCTTCACCTGGAACGTCCTGCTGACCGGTGTCCTGGTCCTGCTGGCCTTCCCGGTGCTGGCCGCCGCGCTCTTCGCGCTGGAGGCCGACCGTAAATTCGGTGCGCACGTCTTCGACGCGGCCAATGGCGGCGCCTTGCTATGGCAACACCTCTTCTGGTTCTTCGGCCATCCAGAGGTGTACATCATCGCGCTACCATTCTTCGGAATCATTTCCGAGGTCATTCCGGTATTCAGCCGCAAGCCGATGTTCGGCTACATCGGTCTGGTCGCGGCCACCATCGCCATCGCCGGCCTTTCGGTGACGGTGTGGGCGCACCACATGTACGTGACGGGCGGCGTGCTCCTACCGTTCTTCTCGTTCATGACATTCCTCATCGCGGTACCGACCGGTGTGAAGTTCTTCAACTGGATCGGCACGATGTGGAAGGGGTCGTTGTCCTTCGAGACACCGATGCTCTGGGCCGTCGGCTTCCTGATCACCTTCACCTTCGGTGGTCTGACCGGCGTCATCCTGGCCTCGCCCCCGATGGACTTCCACGTCTCCGACTCGTACTTCGTCGTCGCGCACTTCCACTACGTCATCTTCGGCACCGTGGTCTTCGCGATGTTCTCCGGGTTCCACTTCTGGTGGCCGAAGTTCACCGGCAAGATGCTGGACGAGCGGCTCGGCAAGATCACGTTCTGGACCCTGTTCGTGGGCTTCCACGGCACGTTCCTGGTGCAGCACTGGCTCGGTGCCGAGGGCATGCCGCGTCGTTACGCGGACTACCTCGACGCCGACGGCTTCACCGCGCTGAACACGATCTCGACGATCTCCTCGTTCCTGCTCGGCCTGTCGATGCTCCCGTTCTTCTACAACGTCTGGAAGACCGCGAAGTACGGCAAGAAGATCGAGGTCGACGACCCGTGGGGCTACGGCCGTTCGCTGGAGTGGGCCACCTCCTGCCCGCCGCCGCGGCACAACTTCCTCACGCTGCCGCGGATCCGTTCCGAATCCCCGGCGTTCGACCTGCACCACCCGGAGATCACCGCGCTGGAGCAGCTCGGCCATGACTCCGAGTCGGACAAGGCCCTCGCCGGCGGCAAGGAGGCAGGCAAGTGAAGATCCAGGGACAGATGTTCATCTGGCTGAGCGTCTTCATCCTCGTCATGGCCGGCGTGTACGGCGTGTGGTCGAAGGAGCCGGTCGGCACCACGGCGCTCTTCCTGGCCTTCGGGCTGGCCCTCATGATCGGCTTCTACCTGGCCTTCACGGCCAAGCGGGTCGACGCGATGGCCCAGGACAACAAGGAAGCCGACGTCGCCGACGAGGCCGGCGAGCTGGGGTTCTTCTCCCCGCACAGCTGGCAGCCGCTCTCCCTGGCGGTCGGCGGAGCCTTCGCCTTCATGGGCGTCGTCTTCGGCTGGTGGCTCCTGTACTTCTCCGCCCCCATGCTCCTGATCGGCCTCTTCGGCTGGGTCTTCGAGTACTACCGGGGCGAGAACCGCACCCAGTGACACCGCAGACCGTTACACCGCCCCGGCGGTGAAACGCGCTGTACCAGGAAGGGCCCGCGTCGCCGAGAGCGACGCGGGCCCTTCCCTCGTTTGCAGTCACCCGACGCGCCGGAACGGATGAATCTTCCTAGCGTGGACGGCATGAACCACACGCCGCGCATCCGCACCGCAGTGAGCTGCACCCTGCTGGTCGCCACCCTCGTCGCGGGTGCGACCGCCTGTGGCTCCCCCGACGGCCACCCGCTCTCGACGAAGCCGTTCGACGCGAGCGACCAGGTCTCCTTCAACGGCCCCTCCGCCAAGGAGAAGGCCGACCCCGACAAGCCCCTGGAAATCACGGTCAAGGGCGACGACGGGCGCATCACCGACGTCAGCGCCGTCGACACCGGCGGCCGCCACCTCGCGGGCGAGCTCTCCGCCGACGGTCGGCGCTGGCGCTCCACCGCCCCGCTGGCGGCCGGCGCCGGATACACCGTCAGGGTCGCCATGGAGAACGGCGACGGCGCCCCAGGCGTCCGTACGCTCTCCTTCGACACCTCCTCGCCCAAGAAGCTGCTGAAGGTCGCCTTCGGCCCGGAGGCGGGCACCTACGGCGTCGGACAGCCCATCACAGCGGAACTCAGCGCTCCGATCACCGACAAGGCGGCCCGGGCCACCGTCGAGCGCGCCCTGAAGGTCCGCTCCACCCCGGCGGTCACCGGCTCCTGGCACTGGGTGGACGACAAGAAGCTGCACTACCGCCCGAAGGAGTACTGGCCGGCCAACGCCTCCATCGAGGTGCGGTCCAACCTCGCGGGCATCAAGGTGACCAACGCGCTCTACGGAGCCGACGCCAAGCCCCTCCAGCTGAAGACCGGCGACCGGGTCGAGGCGATCACCGACGCCTCGGACCACTCCATGACGGTCCTGCGCAACGGAGAAGTGATCAACACCATTCCGGTCACCACCGGCAAGCCCGGGTTCTCCACCCGCAACGGCGTCAAGGTGGTCCTCGCCAAGGAGCAGTTCGTCCGGATGCGCGGCGAGAGCATCGGCATCGCGGCCGGCTCGTCGGAGTCGTACGACCTGCCGGTCTACTGGGCCACCCGGGTGACGTGGAGCGGCGAGTACGTGCACGCCGCCCCGTGGTCCGTCGGCTCCCAGGGCAGTGCCAACGTCAGCCACGGCTGCACCGGCATGAGCACGAGCAACGCCGAATGGTTCTTCGACACCGTCCGGGAGGGCGACATCGTCAAGGTCGTCGGCAGCGAGGGCGAGGAGATGGACCCGTTCGGCAACGGGTTCGGCGACTGGAACCTCTCCTGGGAGAAGTGGCAGCAGGGCAGCGCCCTCCACGAGGGGGCGCCGGACAGCCCGCAGACCCTCCAGGCGGCCCGGCTGCGTCCCCACGTCTGAGACCCGGGCCGGACAGGCCGCCGGGCGTCGAGCATCGGGCCGTGGAGGCCGCTCAGGCCTCCACGGCCAGCCGCTGCCGCAGCAGGGCGGCCAGCGCGTCGGCGAACTCCACCGGCTCCACCGGCAGCGTCACCGCCGCCTCCGCGCGGCTCCAGGTGGCCAGCCACGCGTCCTGGGGGCGGCCGATCAGCAGGAGCACCGGCGGGCAGCGGAAGATCTCGTCCTTGATCTGGCGGCAGACGCCCATCCCGCCGACGGGAGCCGTCTCCCCGTCCAGGACACAGACGTCGACGCCCCCGGCGTCCAGCGCCGCGAGGACGGCGGGGAGCGTCGCGCACTCCAGGAACTCCACCGGTGGAACGTCCGCGGCGGGCCGGCGTCCGGCTGCCAGCCGCACCTGCTCCCGGATGTTGGCGTCGTCGCTGTAGACCAGGACCGTGGCGGTCGCCTGCATTGTTCCTCCGTGACATCGACGTCGTCGGGGCTCTCGGGGCATGAACCGATGCGCGGATCGTACTCCGCCCGACCGGCCGTCAGCACCGGTAATGACGACCTTCGGATGGGCCGTTCGGCGCAGGGCGCGACCCCTGCGGACGGTACGGACACACCGAACGGCACCCCCCGGGGTGAGGGCGGGATAAGCGACCGACATAATGTCGGTCGTGGCGACAGCAACGACAGTAGAAACCGGGCACGCGCACCCGTCGGTCAATCGGCCGAACCTCACCAGCGTCGGAACCATCATCTGGTTGAGTTCCGAGCTGATGTTCTTCGCGGCCCTCTTCGCGATGTACTTCACCCTGCGATCGGTGATGGGACCCGAGTACTGGAAGGAGATGTCCGACCATCTGAACTTCCCGTTCTCGGCGACGAACACCACGATCCTGGTGCTCTCCTCACTCACCTGCCAGCTCGGCGTCTTCGCCGCCGAGCGGGGCGATGTGAAGAAGCTCCGCACCTGGTTCATCATCACGTTCGTGATGGGTGCGATCTTCATCGGCGGCCAGGTCCTGGAGTACACCGAGCTGGTCAAGGACGCGGGGCTCTCCCTCTCGTCCGACCCCTACGGCTCGGTGTTCTACCTGACCACCGGCTTCCACGGTCTGCACGTGACAGGCGGTCTCATCGCCTTCCTGCTGGTCCTCGGCAGAACGTACGCGGCCAAGAGGTTCACCCACGATCAGGCCACCGCCGCCATCGTCGTGTCCTACTACTGGCACTTCGTCGATGTCGTATGGATCGGTCTGTTCGCAACGATCTACATGATCAAGTAACCGGGCTCGCACCCGCCCACCATCGACGCAGAAGATCCTGACACCGGGGTAATCCGTGAAAAAGCTCTCCGCACGACGACGCCATCCGCTGGCGGCGGTCGTCGTACTACTCCTCGCGCTGGCGGCTACCGGGGGGCTGTACGCCGCGTTTGCGCCTGCGGGCAAGGCGCAGGCCGATGAAACCGCCCAGTCCCTCGCCATCGAAGAGGGCAAGAAGCTCTACGCCGTAGGCTGCGCCAGCTGCCACGGAACCGGCGGTCAGGGCACCACCGACGGGCCGTCCCTCGTGGGCGTCGGCTCCGCCGCCGTGGACTTCCAGGTCGGTACGGGCCGCATGCCCGCGCAGCAGCCGGGCGCCCAGGTACCGAAGAAGAAGGTCATCTACAGCCAGGCGGAGATCGACCAGCTCGCGGCGTACGTCGCGTCGCTCGGCGCCGGTCCGATCACGCCGACCGACAAGCAGGTCGACCCGGCGGGCGCGGACGTCGCCAACGGTGGCGAACTGTTCCGCACCAACTGCGCCCAGTGCCACAACTTCACCGGTAAGGGCGGAGCCCTGACCGAGGGCAAGTACGCGCCCGACCTCGAAGGTGTGAGCCCGAAGCACATCTACGAGGCCATGCAGACCGGCCCGCAGAGCATGCCCTCCTTCCCCGACACGACGATGCCGGAGCAGGAGAAGAAGGACATCATCGCGTACATCGAGACGGTGAACGGCGACAAGACGGAGAGCCCCGGCGGTCTGGCCCTCGGCGGTCTCGGCCCGGTCAGCGAGGGCCTGTTCGCCTGGATCTTCGGACTCGGTGCGCTCGTCGCAGTCGCCGTTTGGGTCGCGGCCCACACCGCTAAGGCCAAGAAGTCATGAGTAGCCAACAGATTCCAGAAGACAACCTGCCCGTGGTGCAGGAGACCGCGCACGGCGCGGTGGAGCGTTCGGACGACCCGTTCGCCGACCCCGGGCTGCCGGCCCACCAGCCGCGCATCCAGGACCTCGACGAGCGCGCAGCGAAGCGCTCGGAGCGGGCCGTCGCGCTCATGTTCACCCTCTCGATGCTGGCGACGGTGGGCTTCATCGCCTCCTACGTCATCTTCCCGGTGGACAAGATCGTCTACATCTGGCCCTTCGGCCACGTGAGCGCGCTCAACTTCTCCCTGGGCCTCACCCTCGGTGCGGCGCTCTTCTTCATCGGCGCGGGCGCCGTCCACTGGGCGCGCACCCTGATGTCCGACGTCGAGGTCGCGGCCGAGCGTCACCCGATCGAGGCGACCCCCGAGGTCAAGGCCCAGGTCATGGCCGACTTCGCGGCCGGCGCCGAGGAGTCCGCGATCGGCCGCCGCAAGCTGATCCGCAACACCATGTTCGGCGCGCTGGCCCTGGTGCCGCTCTCCGGCGTGGTCCTGCTGCGCGACCTCGGTCCGCTGCCGGAGAAGAAGCTCCGCAAGACCCTCTGGGCGGAGGGCAAGCAGCTCATCAACATGAACACGATGAAGCCGCTGCGCCCCGAGCACATCACCGTCGGGTCGCTGGCCTTCGCCATGCCCGAGGGGCTCGACCCGGAGGCGCACGACTTCCAGACGCAGATGGGCAAGGCCGCCCTGATGCTCGTCCGCATCGAGCCGGACGACATCAAGGACAAGCGCCAGCGGGACTGGGCCCACGAGGGCATCGTCGCCTTCTCCAAGGTCTGCACCCACGTCGGCTGCCCGATCAGCCTCTACGAGCAGCAGACGCACCACGTGCTCTGCCCGTGCCACCAGTCCACCTTCGACCTTTCCGACGGCGCTCGCGTCATCTTCGGTCCCGCCGGCCACCCCCTTCCGCAGCTGCGGATCGGTGTCAACAGCGAGGGCAACCTCGAGGCGCTCGGCGACTTCGACGAGCCCGTCGGTGCTGCCTTCTGGGAGCGCGGATGAGTACTGCGACGACAAACCCCTCCGCCGCCGAACCGGCGAGCGGGCGCAAGGCCCCGGCGGGTGAGCGGGTCGCCGACTGGGCGGACGGCCGCCTGGGCATCTACGGCCTGGCCAAGGCCAACATGCGCAAGATCTTCCCGGACCACTGGTCCTTCATGCTCGGTGAGGTCTGCCTCTACAGCTTCATCATCATCATCCTCACGGGTGTGTATCTGACGCTGTTCTTCCAGCCGAGCATGGGCGAGATCGTCTACCACGGTCCGTACGAGCCCATGCAGGGCATCCGGATGTCGGAGGCGTACGCCTCGACGCTGAAGATCAGCTTCGAGGTCCGCGGTGGTCTGCTCGTGCGGCAGATCCACCACTGGGCCGCGCTGATCTTCCTCGCCGGCATGTTCGTGCACATGATGCGCGTCTTCTTCACGGGCGCCTTCCGCAAGCCGCGCGAGATCAACTGGATGTTCGGCTTCCTGCTGTTCGTGCTCGGCATGTTCACCGGGTTCACCGGTTACTCCCTCCCGGACGACCTGCTCTCCGGTACGGGTGTCCGCTTCACCCAGGGCGCGATCCTGTCCGTGCCGATCGTCGGCACGTACATCTCGATGTTCCTGTTCGGCGGCGAGTTCCCCGGCCACGACTTCGTGGCCCGGTTCTACTCGATCCACATCCTGCTGCTGCCGGGCATCATGCTCGGTCTGCTGGTGGCCCACCTGATCCTGGTCTTCTACCACAAGCACACGCAGTTCGCGGGTCCCGGCCGGACCAACAAGAACGTCGTCGGCATGCCGCTGCTGCCCGTGTACATGGCGAAGGCCGGAGGGTTCTTCTTCCTCGTCTTCGGCGTCATCGCGGCCATCGCGGCCATCGCCACGATCAACCCGATCTGGGCCATCGGCCCCTACCGGGTCGACCAGGTGTCCACCGGGGCCCAGCCCGACTGGTACATGGGCTTCGCCGAGGGTCTGGTCCGTGTCATGCCGGGCTGGGAGATCAACCTGTGGGGCCACACGCTCGTCCTGGGCGTGTTCATCCCGCTGGTCGCCTTCGGTCTGGTGCTCGGCGCCATCGCCATGTACCCGTTCATCGAGTCCTGGGTCACCGGCGACAAGCGCGAGCACCACATCCTGGACCGCCCGCGCAACGCCCCGACACGCACCGCGTTCGGCGCCGCGTGGATCACGGCGTACTTCGTCGGCCTCATCGGCGGCGGCAACGACCTGTGGGCCACGCACTTCCACCTGTCGATCAACGCGATCACCTGGTTCGTCCGGATCTTCTTCTTCCTCGGACCGGTCATCGTCTTCATCGTCACCAAGCGGATCTGCCTCGGCCTCCAGCGCCGCGACCGGGACAAGGTGCTGCACGGACGCGAGTCCGGTCTCATCAAGCGCCTGCCGCACGGTGAGTTCGTCGAGGTCCACGAGCCGCTCAGCCCGGGCCAGCTGCACACGCTCACGGCGCACGAGCAGTACCGGCCGGTCGAGCTCGGGCCCGAGGTCGACGAGAACGGCGTCAAGCGCAAGATCTCCCCGGTGCAGAAGCTGCGCGCCAAGCTCAGCAAGGGGTACTACGGCGAGGGGAACCAGATCCCCAAGGCGACCCCCGAGGAGTACAAGGAGATCAGCGAGGGCCACGGCCACCACTGATCACCTGAACTGATCGCCACCGCGAGAGCCCCGTCCATTCGCTGGACGGGGCTCTTCGCGGTCCCCGGGGCTGGATAGGGTGGAACCCATCCATCTGACCGGCTGTGGACCCTGGAGCGGACCATGAACGTGGTGACCCCGAGCGGCGGCGACGGCGTGGCGGCCCCCTCCTGGCCCGGCCTCCTGAACCCGCTCCTGCGCGGCGAGGACCTCAGCTCCGAGGAGACCGCCTGGGCCATGGACCGCATCATGAGCGGCGAGGCCACCGACGCGCAGATCGCCGGGTTCGCCGTGGCGCTGCGGGCCAAGGGGGAGACGGTCGACGAGGTCACCGGGCTGGTGCGCGCGATGTACGCCCACGCCAACACCATCGAGGTGCCGGGCCGCACGGTCGACATCGTCGGCACCGGCGGCGACCTGGCCAGGACGGTCAACATCTCGACCATGTCCGCGATCGTCATCGCCGGCACCGGCGCCAAGGTCGTCAAGCACGGCAACCGGGCCGCCTCCTCCGCCAGCGGCTCCTCCGACGTGCTGGAGAAGCTCGGCGTCAACCTGGAGCTGACCCCGCGACGGGTCGTCGAGGTCGCCGAGCAGGCGGGTATCACCTTCTGCTTCGCCGTGAAGTTCCACCCCGCCCTGCGGTACGCCGCCAAGGCCCGCAAGGAACTCGGCGCGCAGACCACGTTCAACGTGCTGGGCCCCCTCACCAACCCGGCGCAGGTCCGCGCCCAGGCGGTCGGCGTCGCCGACGCCCGCATGGCGCCCATCGTCGCGGGCGTCCTGGCCGACCGGGGCAACTCCGCCCTGGTCTTCCGCGGCGACGACGGACTGGACGAGCTGACCACCACCGCCACCTCCCGGGTCTGGGTGGTGCGGGACGGCGCGGTCCGCGAGGAGGCGTTCGACCCGCGCGACGTCGGGCTGCCCATCGTCCCCGTCGAGGCGCTGCGCGGCGCGGACGCCTCGTACAACGCCGATGTGGCCCGCCGGCTGCTGGACGGCGAGGGCGGGGCGGTCCGGGAGGCGGTCCTGCTCAACTCGGCGGCGGCCCTGGTCGCCCTCGACCCCGGCAGCGGAACGCTCGACGAACAGATCGCGGCGAAGATCGCGGTCGCGGCCGAATCCATCGACTCCGGGGCGGCCAAGCGGGCCCTGGAGCGCTGGGTGACGGCCAGCAACGCCTGAGAAGGCCCCACCACGGGAGAGGGCGCGGTCCGGATGCCGGACCGCGCCCTTGCGCGCACGGACACATGTGGCAAGATGCTGCGCAGGTCATGAGTGACAGCGACTACGGCCCCGGCCCGCTGTCCGGCAACCCTCCGTCCGTGGCGGGGTGCCCCGGGTGAAGACCAGGCCGTAGGCAGCGAGGTCTGCGGCAAGCGCGGGCCCCTCGGCATCCAGCGGATGTCAGCCCCCGGGGTCCTGGTCCCTAGGGAGCCTTCTGTGAGCAAGCGAATGCGGTAGGGCCCTTTCGGCCCCCGGGCCGGTCGGCCCTTCTTCCGCGCACCTCTTTCCTCATCTCCTCCTTGCGCTGCCGCGTATCCGCCGGCGCACGGATTTCGCCTGCCTGTAACGGGAGTTCGCCATGTCTGTCACCACCGCTGCCCTCGACCCGTCGGTCTGTGCCCCGCTGCCCGTGCTGGGACAGGACGTCACCGTTCCGCTCGTCACCGGCGGTGAGGTCGTCTACGCCGCGCTCGACTACGCCGCCAGCGCCCCGGCCCTCCAGCGGGTCTGGGACGACGTCGCCGCGTACGCCCCGTACTACGGCAGCGTCCACCGCGGCGCCGGCTACCTCTCGCAGCTCTCCACCGACCTTTTCGAGAACAGCCGCCGCACGGTCGCCGAGTTCCTCGGCTGCCGCGCCGAGGACCAGGTGGTCTTCACCCGCTCCACGACCGACTCCCTCAACCTGCTGGCCGCCGCGCTCCCCGCCGACTGCCAGGTCTTCGTCTACGAGACCGAGCACCACGCGTCCCTGCTGCCGTGGCGCGACGCCCGGGTCACCTACCTCGACGCGCCCCGCACCCCGGCCCAGGCAGTCGAGACCCTGGAGCGCGCGCTGGCCGACCGCGACCCCTACGGCCCCGCCCTCGTCTGCGTCACCGGCGCCTCCAACGTGACCGGAGAGCTGTGGCCCGTGAAGGAGCTGGCCGCCGCCGCCCACGCGCACGGCGCCCGTATCGTCCTGGACGCCGCGCAGCTCGCCCCGCACCACCCGGTGGACATCGCCGAACTGGACGTCGACTGGGTCGCGTTCTCCGGGCACAAGCTGTACGCGCCCTTCGGCTCCGGAGTCCTGGCCGGCCGCGCCGACTGGCTCCGGGAAGCCGAGCCCTACCTCGCCGGCGGCGGAGCGTCCCGCAAGGTCTCCCGCCGCGCCGACGGCGGTGTGGACGTGGACTGGCACACCACCGCCGCCCGCCACGAGGCCGGCTCGCCCAACGTCATCGGCGTCTACTCCATCGCCTCCGCCTGCAAGGCCCTGACCGAGGCCGGTTTCGACAACCTCGTCGCCCGGGAGCAGGAGTTGGTCTCCCGGGTCCGCGAGGGGCTCGCCGAGGTGCCCGAGGTGCAGGTGCTCTCGCTGTTCGGCGACGACGCGCCCCGGGTCGGCGTCATCTCCTTCGTGGTGCGCGGCTGGAACAGCTCGCACTTCGCCGCCGCGCTCTCCGCCGAGTACGGCATCGGCGTCCGCGACGGCCTCTTCTGCGCCCACCCGCTGGTCCGCACCCTGCTCGGCAGTGACCCGCAGGACCCGGGGGAGTGCGGCGCGCCCGAGGCCGAGCCGGGCGAGCGCTCGCTCAACGCGATCCGGGTGAGCTTCGGAGCCGGTACGCCCGACGAGCACATCGACCGCTTCCTGCGCGCGGTCTCCGAACTGGTCCGCGACGGCGCCCGCTGGAACTACCGCACCGAGGACGGCCGCTGCGTCCCGGACCGCGGCGAGGCCGCCCGTACCGCCTGAGACACCCCGGCCGGGGACGGGCGCGCTGCCCGTCCCCGGCCGGGGTGCACCGGAGTCACGCGTCGGTGCACCGGAGTCACGCGTCGAGGCCGATGGCGAACGCCGCTTCCAGGTCGTGCTGCGAGTACGTACGGAAGGCCACATGGGTGTCGGTGCCCTCGACGCCCGGGATCTTGCTGATCCGGCCGGGGATGACGTCGGCGAGGTCGTCGTGGCGGGCGACCCGGACCATGGCGATCAGGTCGTAGGTGCCGGTCACGGAGAAGACCTCGCTGACGCTGTCCAGCGCGGCGATGGCCTCGGCGATCTCCGGAATCCGGTCCACGCTGGTCTTGATGAGCACGATCGCGGTGATCACGGCTGGCTGTCTCCCTCGGTGGCTGGAGTCCTCACTCTAGCCCGACGCCCGTAGCCCGCCCACGCGCAGAGGAACCCGGCTGCAAAGCCCGCCACGTGCGCCAGATACGCCACTCCGGGGCCCGCGTCCGCGCCCTGCGCCGCCGCCCACTGGAGGGCGAACCAGAAGACCAGCACGATCCAGGCGGGGAAGCGCAGCGGCAGGAAGAAGAGGAACGGGAACAGGCTGGTGACCCGGGCCTTGGGGAAGAGGTACAGGAACGCGCCCAGTACCGCGGAGATCGCGCCCGACGCCCCGACCAGCGTCTGCTCGGAGTCCGCGTGCGCCGCCGCGTAGCAGACCAGGGCCACATAGCCGCAGCCCACGTAGAACAGGGTGAACCCCACGCGGCCCATGCGCTCCTCGACCATCGCGCCGAACACGTACAGGAACAGCAGGTTCCCCAGCAGGTGCAGCCAGCTGCCGTGCACGAACAGCGCGGTGAACGGGGTGATCAGCGCGTGCGCGGAGCCCTGCCACAGCTCCGCCGGGATCACCCCCCACCGCTCGAAGTAGGCGGCCTGGGCGGCGAGCAGCGCGTCCTCGGTGCGGTGCGCGGCGCCGCCGAACCCGGAGAGCGGGCTGATCAGGAACACCACCCCGCAGACGCCGATGAGTCCGTACGTGACCGGGGCGCCGCCCGCCGTCGCCGAGTCCCTGATCCTCCTCGCCGTGGTCCGCCAACCGGCCTGCCGCCACTCGATCATGTACAGAGCATGACGTAACGGCTCAGAACGGGAGGGAGCGCCTCGCCGTGCCGATGGCTATACGCGAGGCCGTAGGGTTACGCCAGGACTTCCGCAGTTCGACGGCGCACCGCGAGATCCTTGACGTAGACAGGTGGAGACGCGGCGGCGCGCCCGGCGCGGACTCCTGGAGACGACGAAAGAGGACGCAACGATGACGACGGTTCCCCTGCCGACCGACGGGACCCGCTGGCGCTGCACCCTGTGCGGCAACCTCACGCGCTTCGACGTGACCCGTTTCTCCAAGGTCGTGGAGTACGTCCACCTCGACCTGGCCGGTGAGCCGAGTGTCGAGGAGCGGGAGGTGGTCAGTGAGACCATCGAGTCGGTCCGTTGTCGTTGGTGCAACGCGGTGGACCAGATCGAACTGGTGGACAAGCCGGGCGCCGCTTCCTGAGGAGCGGGCCCTTCACGTATATGGGGTGACGGACGGTGGAACAGCCGACCAGCGGCGCCGGACCGGCCGATGAGGCCGGCGGCGGCGCAGAGGCGCTCGGCCGTCCGCTGCCCGAAGGCGTGCGACGGCGGGTGATCGCGCTGGTCGCGGACGCCTTCGGCGGCCTGACCGTCTCCGAACTGCCGTCCCAGCTACGACAGTACGCCCGGTTCACCCCGACCCGGCGGGCGAAGTTCGCGGGGAACGCGATGGCCGCCGCGCTGGAGAGCGACGCCGTCTTCCGGCAGCGGATCGGAGAGCGGCTCGGCCAGTCCCAGCCGGAGCTGACCGGCGCCCTGGAGGCGGGTTCGCCGCCCGCCGCCGCCGATCCCCTCGATGTCGCCGCGGCCGCCTACGTGTTGCGCCCGACCGGGTGGGTCAAGCTGGTCGAGGCCGCCGGCGAGGAGGTCCAGCGCGCCGACGCGGAACGGGCGGACGAGGAGACCCGGCGCGAGCTGGAGCAGGTGCGCGAGGAGCTGGAGCGCGCCCGTGCGCAGACCCGTGCCGAGACCGAACGGCTGCGTACGGAGCTGGAGGCGGCCCGCAAGGAGGCCGAGTCGCTCCACCGCAAGCTGCGCAGCGCCCAGAGCGAGGTCAAGCGCGGCGAGGCCGCCCTGCGCCGCAGCGTCGCCGAGACCGACGCCGTACGGGCCGAGTCGGCCGCCCAGCTCTCCGCCGCGGAGAGCGAGTCGCGGCGGCTCAAGGGGCGGCTGGGGGAGGCCGAGTCGGCGCTGGAGGCGAGCCGCCGGGCCGCTCGCGAGGGCCGGTCGGTGGAGGACATGCGGCTGCGGCTGCTCCTGGACACCGTGCTGGACGCGGCGTCGGGGCTGCGGCGGGAGCTGGCTCTGCCCCCGGCGACGACGCACCCCGCCGACACCGTGGACGCGCTGGAGCCGGGCCGGATGTCGCCCAAGGACATCGCCGCGCGCGCTCTCTCCGAGACCGATCCGGCCCTGCTGGACCAGCTCCTGGCGCTGCCGCAGGCCCATCTCATCGTGGACGGCTACAACGTCACCAAGACCGGCTATCCCCAGATGCCGCTGGAGAAGCAGCGGTTGCGGCTGCTGGGCGGGCTCTCGGTGCTCGCGGCGCAGACCGGAGCCGAGATGACCTGCGTCTTCGACGGGGCGGAACTGGCGGCCCCGGTGCTGCTGGCCCCGCCGCGCGGAGTGCGGGTGCTGTTCAGCAAGCCCGGCGTCACGGCGGACGAGGTGATCCGTCAACTCGCCCGCGCGGAGCCGCCGGGACGGCCCGTGGTGGTCGTCTCCACGGACCGGGAGGTGGCGGACGGTGTGGCGAAGGCCGGGGCGCGGCCCGTCGCGTCCGTCATGCTCCTCAAGCGCCTTTCGCGCGTCTAAAGGGCTTTGGGTGGCATGTGTGACATGCCGGATTTCTGGGAACGTACCGTCAAGTCGCCGCTACACGCGGTGCGGTGAGAGTAAAGAAGTGCCTGGTGTGACGAGAAAAATCCTGTGGGGATTTGAACTGATCACAAGATGGTCACTAGGGTCAGGGCTCGAACCTTCGCACGGTTGATCACCCATTGGGGGTGACGGCGAAGGAACCGCCGAGTCCGTCATGTGCACGGAGCCGGGGATTTCTTCCCCCACTTGCCCGGTAGGCGGCTGAGGAAGAAGGAGCTCGCCTCCGTGGCGTCCCACCGTCGTCCCAAGCAGCCGAGCCGGGCCCGCGTCACCGTGCTCACCGCGACTGCCGCCGCCGCCGTGGCCCTGACCTCCCAGGCCGCCCACGCCGACCCGAAGCCCAGCAAGAGCGAAGTCAAGGCGAAGGTCGACAAGCTCTACCACGAGGCCGAGGCCGCCACCGAGAAGTACAACGGCGCCAAGGAGCAGCAGGACAACCTGAAGAAGGAAGTCGACGCGCTCCAGGACAAGGTCGCCCGCGGCCAGGCCGAGCTGAACACGCTCCGCTCCGAACTCGGTTCGATCGCCACCGCGCAGTACCGCAGCGGCGGCCTCGACCCCTCCGTGGCCCTCTTCCTCGCCTCGGACCCGGACAGCTTCCTCGAACAGGCTTCCGCGCTCGACCAGTTGACGGTCAAGCAGACGGAGTCGCTGCAGAAGATCCAGTCCAAGCAGCGCACCCTCGCCCAGCAGCGCAAGGAAGCCCAGGACAAGCTCGGCGACCTCGCCGACGTCCGTAAGAAGCTCGGCGAGAACAAGAAGAAGTACCAGGCCAAGCTCGCCGACGCCCAGCGGCTCCTCAACACGCTGACGCAGGCCGAGCGCACCAAGATGGCCCAGGAGGAGCAGCGCGCCAGCCGCGACGCCGGCGACCGGGTCAAGCTCGGCAACGAGGCCCCCGCGTCCAACCGCGGCGCCGCCGCCCTCGCCGCCGCCGCCACCCAGCTCGGCAAGCCGTACGTCTCCGGCGCCACCGGCCCCAACGCCTACGACTGCTCCGGGCTGACCCAGTGGGCCTTCGCCCAGGCGAACGTCCACATCACCCGGACCACGTTCACCCAGCACAACGACGGCACGAAGATCGGCCGCAGCCAGCTCAAGCCGGGCGACCTGGTCTTCTTCAACAACCTGGCGCACGTCGGCTTCTACGCCGGCAACAACCAGATCCTGCACGCCCCCAAGCCGGGCACCGTCGTCCGCTACGAGTCGATGGACTACATGGGCACCTTCCAGTTCGGTGTCCGCATCTGACGCCGAAGCGCCCCCGGGAAACCCGCGACGGCACGCCCGAACGAGGGAATCCGCGCGCACCGCACTGACGCCCCCGCCCCGTCGGAGACCAAGGTCACCGGCGGGGCGGCCGCGTCGGGACACCCCTGCGCCACCGGCGCGGTCTTTGGCCGCCGCGTAGTCGGCCGATTACTGTCTGGCTGCTGCGCAGCTCCCGGACTTGGTCCGCCCGCCCGGGCGGCAGGGGCTGCGCACCACCGCGTCAGCGGAAGGGAGTGCGGCTACCTGTGGTGTCCCATCGCCGTTCCACACAGTCCGGCTTCACCAGAGGCGTCCGGGTCACGGTCGTCTCGGCGGCCGCCGCCACCGCGGCGGCGACGCTCACGGCGGCTCCCGCGAGCGCCGACCCGAAGGAGACCCGGGAGAGCGCCAAGGCCGCCGTCGACCGCCTCTACGAAGAGGCCGAGCGGGCCACCGAGCGGTTCAACGAGGCCGGGGAGCGCGTGGACCGGCTGCGCGGTGAGGCGGACCGCGCCCTGGACGCCACCGCCCGGGGCCAGGACCGGGTCAACCGGATGCGCGACGAACTCGGGGCGATGGCGGGCGCCCAGTACCGCACCGGCGCCATCGACCCCTCGCTCGCGCTGCTGCTCTCCGGCGACCCGGACACCTACCTGGAACGGGCCGCCGCCCTCGACCGGGCGGGGGCCCGCCAGGCGATCACCCTCAACAAGCTGCGCCACGCCCAGCGCACGATGGCCCAGAACCGCGCCGAGGCCACCCGCGCCCTGTCCGACCTGGAGCACAGCCGCACCGCCGTCGCCCGCCACAAGCGCGCCGTCGAGGGCAAGCTCCGCGAGGCCCGCCGGCTGCTCGCGTCCCTGCCGGCCCAGGACCGCGCCTCCTTCGACCGGTCCTCGCGCTCCGGCCGCGACGCCGCGCCCGACCTCTCCGGCCTCGGCCCCGCCTCCGGGCGCGCGATGTCCGCCGTCGCCGCCGTCCACCAGGCCCTCGGCCGGCCCTACGTCTGGGGCGCCAACGGCCCCTCCGGATTCGACTGTTCCGGCCTGATGCAGTGGGCCTACGCCCAGGCCGGGGTGAGCCTGCCCCGCACCTCCCAGGCCCAGCGCTACGCCGGCCGCATGGTGCCGCTCTCCCAGGCGCAACCCGGCGACCTGGTCGCCTACCGGGCCGACGCCAGCCACATCGGCATGTACGTCGGCAACGGCCAGGTCATCCACGCCCCCTACCCCGGTGCGGCGGTCCGCTACGATCCGGTCGGCATGATGCCCGTCTCGTCCGTCACCCGGATCTGACCGTACGATCGGCGGATGGCCGTACGAGGACGTGACGCGGGCGCGAGAGCCCCGCTGCGGTGGCGCGCGGCGGGCCCGCTGCTCGCCGCGCTCCTGACCGCGTCCGCCTGCGCGATCCCCGCCGACCGGGACGACACCCTCACCACCGGGGCCCTCGACGCCACCCTGGAGCGCCGCGCCGCCGCCGTCCTCGCCCACGACCGGGCCGGCTATCTCGACGCGCTGGCCCCCGAGGCCGCCAAGCTGCGGGCCGCCCAGCGCACCGAACTCGACCGGCTCGCCGACGTGCCGCTGAAGTCGTGGACGTACGACGTCAAGGACATCACCGAGCAGGACGGGCAGTGGGCCACCGCCGAGGTGGAGCTGCGCTACCGGATCGCCGGGTACGACACCGCCCCGGTCGCCACCCGCCGCGTCCTGGAGCTGATGCGCGACGGGGACCGCTGGTACATCACCGCCGACCGGCCCGCCGACGGCGCGTCGGGGCAGCTCTGGCAGCAGGGGGACGTGGAGGTCGTGAAGGGCGACCACAGCATCGTCCTGGGCGTCGGCCGGGGCGCGGAGGAGCTGCGGCAGATCGCCGACACCGTGGACCTCGCGGTGCCCGCCGTCTCGGAAGCGTGGCCGCGTCCCTGGAGCGGCCGCGTGGTGGTCCTGGTCCCGGACTCCGTGTCGTCCATGGCGAAGCTGCTGGGCTCGCCGGAGACCAGCTACCGGGGCATCGCCGCCGTCACCACCGGGGAGGCCGGCGGCACGGGCGAACGCCCCGCCATCGCCGACCGGGTGGTCGTCAACCCGCAGGCGTACGCCACCCTCGGCAGCTTCGGGCAGCGGATCGTCCTGACCCATGAGACGACCCATGTCGCCACCCGGACGAGCACCTCCGCGGCCACCCCCGTCTGGCTCTCCGAGGGGTTCGCCGACTGGGCCGCCTACCGGGGCGAGGACCGGTCCGCCGGGGCGGTCGCCCCCGAGCTGGCCGACGCCGTCCGCGGCGGCCGGACCCCCGCGAAGCTCCCCGCCGACCGGGACTTCGGCTTCGACGGCGAGGCGGCCGAGCTGGCCGGGGCGTACGAGGGCGGCTGGCTGGCCTGCGAGCTGATCGCCGAGCGGTGGGGCACGGAGAAGCTGATCGCCTTCTACGAGACCGTGGGCGGGCACCAGGGGCGCGAGGGGGCGGTGGAGCAGGCCATGAAGGCGGTGCTCGCCACCACGCTGGAGCAGTTCACCGCCGACTGGCGCGACTACCTCGCCGCCCGGCTCGGCTGACCCTCCCGCGCCCCCGTCTCCCGCGCACGCGGCCGGGGCGGCACCGTCGACCGCCACAGCCGCCGCGCCGCCGTCAGCGCTGCCGCCACCAGGAGCCCGTTCCGTACGAACAGGAGCACCACGCCCCACGCGTCGCTCGCCACCACCTGTCCGAAGCCGATCGGGAACTCCAGCAGCGTCACCCCCGCCGACACCACCACCAGGACGGCCGGAGCCGTCATCGCGGTCTCCCGGAACAGCAGGCACACCGCGGCGAGGCCGACCAGCCACACCACGTACTGCGGGCTGATCACCCGGCTGGTGACCGTGAACAGCAGCACCGCCGTGAACGCCGCCTCGGCCGGGGTGCGCGCCGCGAACGTCCGCGCCCGGAGCCGCCACAGCAGCAGCCAGCCCAGCGCCAGGGCGGCGAGCCCCAGCGCCAGCGCCGACACCGTCTCCACGTGCGGGCCGAGGAACTCCAGCGAGCCGTACCGCAGCTCCACCCGCCCCTCCCACCCCATGTGCCGCGCCACATGGAAGACCAGCGCCCCCAGCGACTCCACCTCCGTGCCCCGGTCCCGCTGGAAGGACAGGAAGGCGAAGGCCCCCGGCATCCACAGGGCGAACGCCACCGCGAGCCACGCCGCGCCCAGAGCCGCCGAGGTCCACGCCGCCCGGGTCGGACGCCCCTTGCGCACCCCCGTCAGCAGCAGCGCCGGCCACCCCTTCAGCAGCGCCCCGAACGCGGCCAGCGCCCCCAGCGCCCGGGGCCTGCGCACCCCGGCCAGCAGCGCCGCCACCGCGACCGCCGTCACCATCAGGTCGTAGCGGGCGTAGACCGTCGGCCCCAGCAGCGGCACCCCCACGACCCACACCCAGGCGCCCGCCGCCCGCATGCCCGGCCGCCGCGCCACGTACAGCAGCAGCCCCAGCACCACCGCGTCGCACACCAGCACCAGGACGAAGAACGCGGCCGCGTACTCCAGGAACGGCAGCAGGGCGGGGGAGAGGATCGCCAGCGCCGCACCGGGCGGGTACTGCCAGGTGACGTCGTCCAGGGGGTACGTGCCGGTCAGCAGGGTCTCGTACCAGCCCCGGTAGATCACCGACACGTCCACCGTGACGTCGGGCCCCGCCACCGTGACCACCTGGAACACACAGGCCAGCAGCCAGGCCCGGGTCAGCGCCCAGACCGCGTACGGCCACGGTCCCGCGCCGGTGGGTGTTCGTCCCGTCATCGCCGCACCTGTCGTCGTCCGTTCCGGCCGCCCCCGGCGGATCATGATGCCGCCGGGAGGCCGCGGGAGCGGTGAAGCGCGGCCGTTCGGTACTGTCGGCGGCGATGGACAAGACCTTGATCGTGACCAACGACTTCCCGCCCCGCCCCGGCGGCATCCAGGCGTTCCTGCACAACATGGCGCTGCGCCTGGATCCCGACCGCGTCGTCGTCTACGCCTCCACCTGGAAGCGCGGCGAGGAGGGCGCGGCGGCCACCGCAGCCTTCGACGCCGAGCAGCCCTTCACCGTGGTCCGCGACCGTACGACGATGCTGCTGCCGACCCCGCGCGTCACCCGCCGGGCCGCCGGCCTGCTGCGCGAACACGGCTGCACTTCCGTCTGGTTCGGCGCCGCCGCCCCGCTCGGCCTGATGGCCCCCGCCCTGCGCCGCGCGGGCGCGCGCCGGCTGGTCGCCACCACCCACGGGCACGAGGCCGCCTGGGCGCAGCTGCCCGCCTCCCGGCAACTGCTGCGCAGGATCGGGGAGGGCACGGACACGATCACCTACCTGGGGGAGTACACCCGCTCCCGGATCGCCGCCGCGCTCACCCCGGACGCGGCCGGGCGCATGGTCCAACTGCCCCCCGGCGTCGACGAGAAGACCTTCCACCCGGCCTCCGGCGGGGACCGGGTCCGGGCCCGGCTCGGCCTCTCCGACCGCCCCGTCGTCGTCTGCGTCTCCCGGCTGGTGCCGCGCAAGGGCCAGGACACGCTGATCCTGGCGATGCCCGCGATCCTCGCGCAGGTGCCGGACGCGGTGCTCCTGATCGTCGGCGGCGGACCCTACGCCGAGGACCTCCGGCGGCTCGCGGAGGAGACCGGGGTGCGGGACGCCGTGCGCTTCACCGGGGCGGTGCCCTGGGCGGAACTGCCCGCGCACTACGGGGCGGGCGACGTCTTCGCGATGCCGTGCCGGACCCGGCGCGGCGGCCTCGACGTGGAGGGGCTCGGCATCGTCTACCTGGAGGCGTCCGCGACCGGGCTGCCCGTGGTGGCCGGTGACTCCGGCGGCGCCCCGGACGCGGTGCTGGACGGCGAGACCGGCTGGGTGGTGCGCGGCGGCAGCGCCGAGGACGCCGCCGACCGGATCGTCACGCTGCTCGGGGACCCGGAGCTGCGGCAGCGGATGGGGGAGCGCGGCCGGGCCTGGGTCGAGGAGAAGTGGCGCTGGGACCTGCTGGCGGAGAAGCTCAAGACCCTGCTGTGACGGTGACTACCGCGAAGGGCCCGCGAACTGCCGCGAAGGGCTCGCGCCTGGTCACCAGGCGCGAGCCCCTTCGTACGCGTGCACCGCTCAGCCGCGGTAGATCGACTCCACCTCGTCCGAGAAGTCCTTCGCCACCACGTTGCGCTTCAGCTTCAGCGACGGCGTGATGTGGCCCGCCTCCTCGGTGAACTGGGTCGGCAGGATACGGAACTTGCGCACCGACTCGGCCTTGGAGACCGCCGCGTTCCCGTCGTCCACCGCGCGCTGCACCTCGGCCAGCAGCTCCGCGTCGTCGCGCAGCGACAGGGCCGTGGAGTCCGCCGGCTTGCCGTGCTCCCGCGCCCAGCGGCCCAGGAACTCCTCGTCCAGCGTGACCAGCGCGCCGACGAACGGGCGGCCGTCGCCGACCACCATGCACTCCGCGACCAGGGCGTGCGCGCGGATCCGGTCCTCGATGACGGCCGGGGCGACGTTCTTGCCGCCCGCCGTCACGATGATCTCCTTCTTGCGGCCGGTGATCGCGAGGTAGCCGTCCTCGTCCAGCGTGCCGATGTCCCCGGTGTGGAACCAGCCGTCGGCCAGCGCCTCGGCGGTCGCCGCCTCGTTGTGCCAGTAGCCGGTGAACAGGTGCTCGCCGTGGAGCAGCACCTCGCCGTCGTCCGCGATCCGGACCACCGAACCGGGCAGCGGCTGGCCGACCGTGCCGATCTTCGGACGGTCCCACGGGTTGAACGCGGTGGCCGCGCACGACTCGGTCAGGCCGTAGCCCTCCAGGACGGTGAAGCCGATGCCCCGGAAGAAGTGGCCGAGCCGCTCGCCCAGCGGGGCGCCGCCGGAGATCGCGTGCTCGCCGCGGCCGCCGAGGACGGCGCGCAGCTTGCCGAAGACCAGCTTGTCGAAGAGCTTGTGCTTGAGCCTCAGCCCCAGGGCCGGGCCCTGCGGGGTGCTGAGCGCCCGGCTGTAGGCGATCGCCGTGTCGGCCGCCCGGTCGAAGATCTTGCCCTTGCCGTCCGCCTGCGCCTTGGCGCGGGCCGCGTTGTAGACCTTCTCGAAGACCCGGGGCACGCCCAGGATCAGCGTCGGCCGGAACGCGGACAGCTCGTCGGTGAGGTTCTTGATGTCGGGGACGCAGCCGAGCTTGATCGGAGCCATCACCGACGCCACCTCGACCAGCCGGCCGAAGACGTGCGCGGCGGGCAGGAACAGCAGCACCGAGCACTCGCCCGTACGGAAGAGGGGCTTCAGCCGCTCCACCACGTTGCCGCACTCCGCGAAGAAGCTGCGGTGGGTGAGCACACAGCCCTTGGGGCGGCCCGTGGTGCCCGAGGTGTAGACGATCGTCGCCGGGTCGTCCGCCTTGGCGCTGCGCATCCGCAGGTCGCTGGTCTCCTCCGAGACCTCGGCCCCCGCCGCGCCCAGCGCCTCCACCGCGCCGTCGTCGATCTGCCACACGTGCGCGAGACCGGGCAGCGCGTCCCGTACGGAGGCCACCGCGGCGGCGTGCGCGTCGCTCTCCACGAGCACCGCCACCGCCCCGGAGTCACCGAGGATCCACTGCACCTGCTCGGCGGAGCTGGTCTCGTACACCGGCACGGTCACCGCGCCCGCGCTCCAGATCGCGAAGTCCAGCAGCACCCACTCGTAGCGGGTGCGCGACATCAGGGCGACCCGGTCGCCGGGCTCCACCCCGGAGGCGATCAGCCCTTTGGCGGCGGCTCTCACCTCGGCCAGGAACTCGGTGGCGGTGACGTCCGTCCAGACGCCGCCCACCTTGCGGCCCATGACCGCGACATCGGGATGCTGAGCGGCATTGCGGCGGATGAGATCCGTCAGGTTGCCGTCCGTCGGGACCTCGTACAGGGCCGGAAGGCTGAACTCGCGCAAGACTGCTGCTCCTCATCGGGCTCCGGTGCCACGGCTCTGTGTGACGCACCGGCTGCTGTCCAGGAATGGCGGGTGCTCAGTGGGGTGAGCACGACTGGACTGCCCGGGACGTTACCCACCGGTACTCGGTTCCGGATAGGGGGTTCCGGCCAGATGTCTTATGCATCACACATATAAATGGCCCTTTCGCGCACAGTAGTCCACAGCCGTCCCGACGTGGAAGTAACCGCAGGTCCGGACGGTCTACCCAGCGAAGGAGCGGGCCGCCTAGGGTGATCCCATGCGAGGCAGCGAACCGGACGACGGGGGCGCGGCCACCCGGCCCACCCGGATCCACGTGGTCAGCGACGTGCACGGCAACACCGAGGCCCTGGCCCGCGCCGGAGACGGCGCCGACGCCCTGATCTGCCTCGGTGACCTGGTGCTCTTCCTCGACTACGCCGACCACTCGCGCGGCATCTTCCCCGATCTGTTCGGCGTGGAGAACGCCGACCGCATCGTCGCCCTGCGCACCGCCCGCCGCTACGACGAGGCCCGAGCCTTCGGCCGCGAGCTGTGGGCGGGCCGCGACCGCAACGCGGAGATCCTCGGCGCGGTGCGCAGACAGTACGCCGAACTCTTCGCGGCCTTCCCCACTCCGACGTACGCCACCTACGGCAACGTCGACGTCCCCGACCTCTGGCCCGAGTACACCCGGCCGGGCACCACCGTGCTGGACGGCGAGCGCGTCGAGATCGGCGGCCGGGTCTTCGGCTTCGTCGGCGGCGGGCTCAGGACGCCGATGAACACCCCGTACGAGATCAGCGACGAGGAGTACGCCGCCAAGGTCGAGGCGCTCGGCGAGGTGGACGTCCTCTGCTCGCACATCCCGCCCGAGGTCCCCGAGCTGACGTACGACACCGTCGCCCGCCGCTTCGAGCGCGGCAGCCCGGCCCTGCTGGAGGCGATACGCGCGACCCGCCCCCGATACGCGCTTTTCGGCCATGTTCACCAGCCGTTGGTCCGCCGGATGCGCATCGGCGCCACCGAGTGCGTCAACGTCGGCCACTTCGCCTCCACCGGGACCCCCTGGGCGCTGAGCTGGTGAACGCGGGCCGCCGGGCCGCGGACCGGAGCGCCCTGGGCACGCGATAGCCTGCACAGCGGCAGACCTCTGCCGAACGGGACCGGTTACACCGCACTGGAGGGCCACGGCGATGGCTGAACACACCAGCTCGAGCATCACGATCGAGGCGGCGCCGGCCGACGTCATGGGCGTGATCGCCGACTTCGCCCGCTACCCGGAGTGGACCGGCGAGGTCAAGGAGGCCGAGGTCCTCGCCACCGACGACCGGGGCCGCGCCGAGCGGGTCCGCCTCGTCCTGGACGCCGGCGCGATCAAGGACGACCACGTCCTCTCCTACACCTGGACCGGCGAGAACGAGGTCAGCTGGAGCCTGGTCAAGTCCCAGATGCTGCGCTCCCTCGACGGCACCTACGCCCTCACCCCGCTCGCCGGCGGCACGCGCACCGAGGTCACCTACCGGCTCGCCGTCGACGTCAAGATCCCGCTCCTCGGCATGATCAAGCGCAAGGCCGAGAAGGTCATCATCGACCGCGCCCTCGCCGGCCTCAAGAAGCGCGTCGAGTCCGCCCCGGGGACCTGAGCCCCGTGCGTACGGTCCTGGTCACCGGCCCCGGCGGCGCGGGCCGTACCACCGTCGCGGCGGCCACGGCCCTGGCCGCCGCCGCGGACGGCGCCCGCACCCTGCTGCTCTCCGCCGAGCCGATACCCGGCCTCCCGGCCGCCGCCGAGCCCACCCGGGTCGCCGGCCCGCTCGACCACGCCCGCATCGACTCCGGCGCGCACTTCCGCGCCGAACTCACCGACCTCCAGGACCGCGCCTCCGGCCTCCTGGACCTGCTCGGCGCGGGCCGGCTCGACGGCGAGGAGCTGACCGAACTCCCCGGCGCCCCGCAGCTCGCCCTCCTGCACGCCCTGCGCCGCGCCGCCGAGGGCGACTGGTCCGGCTACGACGTCCTCGTCGTCGACCTGCCACCGCTGACCGAGGCGCTGGCACTGCTCGCCCTCCCCGAACAGCTCCGCCGCTACCTGCGCCGGCTCCTCCCCGCCGAACGCCAGGCCGCCCGCGCCCTGCGCCCGGTCCTCGCCCAGCTCGCCGGGGTCCCGATGCCCGCCCAGTGGCTGTACGAGGCCGCCGCCCGCAAGGACGCCGAACTGGCCGCCGTCCAGGCGCTGATCGAGGACGCCTCCACCACGCTCCGGCTGGTCGCGGAGCCCGGCCCGGCCGCCGAGGACGCCCTGCGCACCGCCCGGACCGGCCTCGCGCTGTACGGGCTCCGCGCCGACCTGCTGGTCGCCTCCCGCGTCCTGCCCCGCCACTCCTCGGACCCCTGGTTCGCCGGGCTCGCCGCCCAGCAGGAGAAGTGCCTCGACCACTGGCGCCAGGACGCCCCGGGCCTCCCCGTGCACGAGGCCGCCCACCTGGGCCGCGACCCGCACGGCCCGGACGACCTCGCCGCCCTGGAGATCCCTGCCCCCGACACCCGTACGCCGGGCCGGGCCGGGGAGCCGTGGTGGACCGAGGAGGAGCGGGACGCCGAGGACGGGGCCACCACCCTCACCTGGTGCCTGCCGCTGCCCGGGGCCGCCAAGGAGCACCTGCGCCTGGTCCGCCGCGGCGACGAACTCCTCCTGACCGTCGGCCCCTTCCACCGGATCGTGCGGATCGCCTCCGCGCTGCGCCGCTGCACCGTCTCCGGCGCCGCGCTGACCGACGGGGTGCTGCGGGTCCGGTTCACGCCCGATCCGGCGCTGTGGCCGCGCACCACCTGAACCGCCCGGGGCCGTTCGGGTAACGTCGGTGGTACGCGAACCGCAGGCCGACCGTCGGCCGCCCGCGTCGCAGGAGCCCGCCATGAGTGAAGCCACCGATCGTCCCGTCGACGGCGACGCGTGGGCCGACGCCTGCGCCGAGGACCTCGCCTCCGAGCAGGCCCGCCGCCGCGCCCGGTACGGGCCCCCGCCCGGCTCGGCCGCCGAGGAGCTGCGCAAGCTCGTCGACGCCGTCGCCGACAAGGTCTCCTCGCTCCAGACCCCGCTCCTCGGCATCGCCGCCCAGGGCGCGGTCCAGCAGGCCATCCGGCAGGCCAGGTCCGCCGTCGAGCCGGTCATCGAACGCAACCCCCAGGTCTTCGACCACCTCGCGGCGGCCGGCAGCGAACTCCTCGCCGCCTACCGCTCCGCGGTCGAGGGCCAGGAGAGCCGCTGGACCCGCACCACCGACGGCGCGTCCGGCTCGTCCCGCCCGGCGGAGAAGCCCGCCGACGACCCCGCCGACCCCCGCGACGAAGGCCCCTCCGGCACCGAGCGCATCGACCTCGACTGACGGCCCGGCCGCCCGGTACCGGCCGCGCACAGCGGCCGGTACCCACCGGCTCCGGCCGGTGCGGGGCCCGGCCTCGGGTACGGTTGGCCCTAGCGGGGCTCGACCGGAACTGAGGGATTCATGGGACTCACCATCGGCGTCGATATCGGCGGCACGAAGATCGCGGCTGGAGTGGTCGACGAAGAGGGCCGGATCCTCTCGACGTTCAAGGTGGCGACCCCGCCGACGGCCGAAGGCATCGTCGACGCGATCTGCGCGGCGGTCGCCGGAGCGAGCGACGGACACGACGTGGAGGCCGTCGGCATCGGCGCCGCCGGCTACGTGGACGACAAGCGTGCCACCGTCCTGTTCGCGCCCAACATCGACTGGCGCCACGAGCCGCTCAAGGACAAGGTCGAACAGCGCGTCGGCCTGCCCGTCGTCGTCGAGAACGACGCCAACGCCGCGGCCTGGGGCGAATACCGCTTCGGGGCCGGCCAGGGCCACGACGACGTCATCTGCATCACGCTCGGCACCGGCCTCGGCGGCGGCATCATCATCGGCAACAAGCTGCGCCGCGGACGCTTCGGCGTGGCCGCCGAGTTCGGCCACATCCGGGTCGTCCCGGACGGTCTGCTCTGCGGCTGCGGCAGCCAGGGCTGCTGGGAGCAGTACGCCTCCGGCCGCGCACTGGTCCGGTACGCCAAGCAGCGTGCCAACGCCACCCCCGAGAACGCCACCGTGCTCCTCGGCCTCGGCGACGGCTCGGTGGACGGCATCGAGGGCAAGCACATCAGCGAGGCCGCCCGCCAGGGCGACCCGGTCGCCATCGACTCCTTCCGCGAGCTGGCCCGCTGGGCCGGCGCCGGACTGGCCGACCTCGCCTCGCTGTTCGACCCGTCCGCGTTCATCGTCGGCGGCGGCGTCTCGGACGAGGGCGAGCTGGTCCTCGACCCGATCCGCAAGTCGTTCCGGCGCTGGCTGATCGGCGGCGAATGGCGCCCGCACGCCCAGGTCCTCGCCGCCCAACTCGGCGGCAAGGCAGGGCTCGTGGGCGCGGCCGACCTCGCCCGCCAGGGCTGATCCGGACCCGCGCACGACGCACCCGACGCCCGCCGCCGCCCTCCGGGGCAGCGGCGGGCGTCCGTCGTATCGTGGCCCGCATGGTCCTGACGCCCCTGCCCGACTCCCGTACCGAGGCGGACGGTTCAGCCGTCGTCCGGGTGCTGAGCTACAACGTCCGCTCGATGCGCGACGACACCGAGGCCCTGGCCCGCGTCATCCGCGCCTGCGCCCCCGACCTGGTCCTCGTCCAGGAGGCCCCGCGCTTCTTCCGCTGGCGCAAGGCCGCCGCGCGGCTCGCCAGGAGCAGCGATCTGCTCGTGCTGAGCGGCGGGGCCACCGCCGCCGGACCCCTGCTGCTGTGCTCGCTGCGGGCGGGCGTCGAGCGCACCGAGGACGTCCTGCTGCCGCGTACCCCCGGCCTGCACCGCCGGGGCTTCGCCACCGCCGTGGTGCGGATCGGCGGCGCCCGCCTCGGGGTGCTGAGCTGCCACCTGAGCCTCCAGCGCGACGAACGGCTCGCCCAGGCCGACCTGCTGCTGGAGCGGCTGGCCGCGATGGGAGTGGAGCACGCCGTGGCGGGCGGCGACCTCAACGACGTACCGACCGGGAACGCGTTCCGGCGCCTGGCCGGGCCGCTCCAGGACTGCCGGGCCGTCGCCCCGTGGGGCGGCGAGCTGACGTTCCCGCCCCCGGAGCCCCGTAAGCGCATCGACGCGGTCTTCGCGACACCGGGCATCGAGGTGCTCGGCTGCGGGGTGCCGACCGGGCTGCCCGGCGTGAGCGAGGACGACCTGAGGGCGGCCACCGACCATCTGCCGGTCCTGGCCGCCCTCAGGGTCCCCGCCGCCGGGTGACCCGGGGCGTGCCGGGCGTAACGGAACCGGACAGGCCGCACCGGGCGACGCGGACCCGGTCACGATCCGCCGGACGCGCCCTGCACGACCGCGCCGGGATCCGCCGGACCCCCCGCCCTGCACGACCGCGCCGGGATCCGCCGGACCCGCCCTACACGACCGCGCCGCGCCCCGGGTCGTCGTAGGTGTCGTCATCGTCGTCGTGCGGCATCCGGGCCACCAGGGTGGCGAAGCCGCCGAGGAAGCCGCCGATGCACAGCGTGGTGAGCCACCACGTCATCTCCCACTGGAACAGCACCGCGACCAGCATCAGCACCGGCCCGCCGATCACCGCGAGCCAGGCGAACTTCGCGGTGACGTCGGCCTCCGGCAGCGGCGGCGGCTCCGGGGGCACGAAATGGCCCTCGTCCCCGTCGTCCGGAGCGCCGACCCCGTCGTCCTTCGACCCGGGCAGCTCGTAGTCGCGCGGACCCGCGACGCCCGGCGCGAAGACCACCGAACTGCCCAGCGGCTTCTTCTCCGGCGGCTTCGGGGGCGTCTTGCCGGATCCCTTGTCCGCCGGACCCCCGGCGGAGCCGTCCGGCCCCACCGCGTTGAGCTGGTCTTCCTCCAGCAGAGCCAGGTCCTCGATCGACTTGAACGGCTTGGCGCCCGGCGGGTCCGGCGGCTCCTCCCCGTACCCCGCGACGATCGCGGCCCACGCCGCGTCCTCGTCGATCGCCCGCTCCTGCTCCGCCCCCTCGGCCCCGGCCGGCTTCGCCGTCCCCTCCGGGACGGCCGCCGGCTCGGTGGGGCGCGGTTCGCGCTCCTCGTCGCCGCTCGTGCGCTCCGCGTCGTTCTCAGCCACCGGACGTGCTCCCCTTCATCCCGACGTTCGGTGCGAGACGGCCGATGAACCGGTAGCTCTCATCGAAGATCCGCTCCGCGTCATGGTCCAACGTCGCCACGTGGTAGCTCTGTTCCAGCAGGATCTCCTCGACGTCCGTGGAGGAGATCCGGCTCAGGACGCGCGCGCTGTCGGCGGGCGGCACGACGTGGTCCTGCGGGCTGCGCAGCAGCACCAGCGGCTGGGTCACCTGGGGCAGCTCCCCGTCGACCAGCGCCAGGAACCTCCGCAGCGAGTGGGCGGCGTGCAGCGGCACCTTGGTGTACCCCACCTCGTGGGAGCCGGGCAGCGCGATGTCGTCGGCCACGCCCTTCGTCGTCCGCACCAGATGACGGGCGACCGGCAGCGCGTACGCCGAGAGGCCGTGCACCTTGTTGGCCGGGTTGACCAGCACCAGACCGCTGATCGCGTCGCCGTGCTTGGCCGCGAGCCGCAGGGACAGCGCCCCGCCCATGGAGAGCCCGAAGACGAAGACCCGCTCGCACTTCCCGACGAGGATCCGCAGCTCCCGGTCCACCTCCGCGTACCAGTCCTGCCAGCCAGTGACCGCCATGTCCTCCCAGCGGGTGCCGTGGCCCGGCAGCAGCGGCAGCGAGACCGTCAGCCCCCGCTCGGCGAGGTGGTCGGCCCAGGGGCGCAGCGACTGCGGGGATCCGGTGAAGCCATGACAGAGGAGGACGCCGACCTCTCCGCCCTCGTGGCGGAACGGCTCGGCTCCAGGGAGGACCGGCACCAGGGTCTCCTGTTCGTGGGACGGGGCGGGGGAGGACGCACCTGGGGGAGTGCTTGACGGATGACTTCACCGTACGCGACCGGACCGACACCGACCAGGGCCGTCCCGGCCCCGCGCGGGCTCCCAGTCCGGCCGGGCGGCCCCCGGGCGGGCGGGGGAGGAGGAGGTCCCACAGGCTAAGGTCTACGGACAGCACACAGGAGGCACCAGAGTTGATCTACGGCGCAATGAAGTTCTCCATCGGCGGGTCCCTGAAGCTCGCCTTCCGGCCGTGGGTGGAGGGCCTGGAGAACATTCCCGAGCGCGGTCCGGCGATCCTCGCGAGCAACCACCTCTCCTTCTCCGACTCGTTCTTCCTCCCGGCCGTGCTGGACCGCAAGGTCACGTTCATCGCCAAGTCCGAGTACTTCACCGCCCCCGGGGTCAAGGGCAAGCTCACCGCCGCCTTCTTCAAGGGCGTCGGCCAGCTCCCCGTCGACCGCTCCGGAGCGCGCGGCGCGGGCGAGGCCGCGATCAAGGCCGGCATCCAGGTCGTCGAGAGCGGCAACCTCTTCGGCATCTACCCCGAGGGCACCCGCTCGCCCGACGGCCGCCTCTACCGGGGCAAGCCCGGCGGGCTGGCCCGGGTCGCGCTGGCCACCGGAGCGCCCGTGATCCCGGTCGCCATGATCGACACCGAGAAGATCCAGCCGCCCGGCCAGGTGATGCCCAAGCTCATGCGCCCCGGCATCAGGATCGGCGAGCCCCTCGACTTCAGCCGCTACCAGGGCATGGACGGCGACCGCTTCATCCTCCGCTCGGTGACCGACGAGGTCATGTACGAGATCATGAAGCTCTCCGGCCAGGAGTACGTCGACGTCTACGCCACCGCCGCCAAGCGCCAGATCGCCGAGGAGGCGAAGGCCAAGGCGGAGGAGGCCAAGCGGGAGCGGAAGCAGGCGGCCGCGAACGACGGAAACGGAACGGAACGGTCCGGCGCGTAACCGCGTCGTCCACCGTCCGGGGGGTGTGCCATGGCCAAGCGTGAGCGGGTCGTACGGATGTCGGTCGAGCTGCCGCTGTGGCGTGCGCTGACCGGCTACCGCGTGCTGACCGCGGTCTACGCGGTGCTGCTCGCCGCCTTCGGCCGGGAGAAGTTCGAACGGCCCTGGGTGGCCGCCGCCTACCTCGGCTTCCTCGTCGTCTGGACGCTCGCCACCCTGCCCAAGGTCCGCTCGGCGGCCAACTGCACCAAGCGCTTCCTCGGCGCCGACCTCGTCGTCGCCCTGACCGGCATCCTGCTCACGCCGCTCGCCGACCTCGACTCCCAGACCTTCGACGGACCGACGCTACCCTCGATCTGGACGGCCGGATCGGTCCTCGCCTTCGCCATCAAGGGCGGCTGGCGGTGGGCGGCCTTCGCCTCCACGTTCGTCGCCGCCGCCAACATCATCCAGCGCGGCGACCCCAGCCGGGACACCTTCCACAACGTCCTGCTGGTCTGGGTCGCCTCCATCGCCATCGGGTACGTCGTCGAGGTCGCCCGCGCCAGTGAGCGCACCCTCGCCCGCGCCCTGGAGATCGAGGCCGCCACCCGCGAACGCGAACGGCTCGCCCGCGACATCCACGACAGCGTCCTCCAGGTCCTCGCCATGGTGCAGCGCCGGGGCGCGGCGATCGGCGGCGAGGCGGCCGAGCTGGGACGGCTGGCCGGGGAGCAGGAGGTCGCCCTGCGCACCCTCGTCTCCAGCGGACTGGTGCCGCCCACCCGGGTCTCCGAGGACGCCGCCGACGGGGCCGTGGTCCGCACCGTCGACGTGGCCGACGAGCCGGCCGGCGACGAGGCCGCCTGCGATCTGCGCGCCCTGCTCGCCCCGCACGCCGGAGCCCGGACCAGCCTCGCCGAGCCGGGCGCCCCGGTCCTGCTCCCGGCCGCCTCGGCCCGCGAACTGGCCGCCGCCGTCGGCGCCGCCCTGGACAACGTACGGGTGCACGCAGGGGCCGACGCCCAGGCGTGGATCCTCGTCGAGGACGAGCCGGACGAGGTGATCGTCACCGTCCGCGACGACGGTCCGGGCATCCCGGAGGGACGGCTCGCCCAGGCGGAGGGCGAGGGGCGGCTCGGGGTCGCCCTGTCCATCCGCGGCCGGCTGCGCGATCTCGGCGGTACGGCAGAGCTGATCTCGGTGCCCGGACAGGGCTGCGAGGTCGAGTTGAAGGTTCCCAGAGCACCGAAGGTTTCCCGGGGGAAGGCAGGATCGGCCCGATGAGTACGCCCAGCACAGCACAGGACGAGCAGGGGGCCGGCGGCCGGCCCCTCAGGGTCATGGTCGTCGACGACCACCCGATGTGGCGCGACGCGGTCGCCCGCGATCTGGCCGAGGCCGGGTTCGACGTGGTCGCCACCGCCGGCGACGGGCCGGGCGCCGTCCGCCGGGCCGGAGCCGTGCGCCCGGACGTCCTCGTCCTCGACCTGAACCTGCCCGGCATGCCCGGCGTCCAGGTCTGCAAGGAACTGGTCGGCGCCAACCCGGCCCTGCGGGTCCTGGTGCTCTCCGCCAGCGGCGAGCACGCCGACGTTCTGGAGGCGGTGAAGTCCGGGGCCACCGGATACCTGCTGAAGTCGGCCTCCACCCAGGAGCTGATCGAGGCCGTCCGCTCCACCGCCGCCGGGGACCCCGTCTTCACCCCGGGGCTGGCGGGCCTCGTTCTCGGCGAGTACCGCCGCCTCGCCTCCGACCCCGCCCCCGCGGCGTCGAACGAGCCCAAGGCCCCGCAGCTCACCGAGCGCGAGACCGAGGTGCTGCGGCTGGTCGCCAAGGGCCTGTCGTACAAGCAGATCGCCGAGCGGCTGGTGATCTCCCACCGCACGGTCCAGAACCACGTGCAGAACACCCTCGGCAAGCTCCAGCTGCACAACCGGGTGGAGCTGGTGCGGTACGCCATCGAGCGCGGCCTCGACGACGTCTGACCGGCGGGCGGCGGAGCGGGGCCGTATATTCACGGGGGTACGGCCCCGCCACATCGACGCGGATGCGGCCCCGCCCCCTTCTCCTGGGCACGGCCCCGCCCCGCGAACAGCTCCGGATCGGGAGAGCCCGTGGAAATCCTGGCCTTCGGCGTCCAGTCCGACGAGAAGCCCCTGATCGAGAGGGCCTTCGCTGGCCTCCACGAGGTCCGCTGCCTGGACGTCTTCCTCAACCGGGACACCGCCCCCATCGCGGCCGGCTACGAGATCGTCTCCACGAGCGTCAACGCCGACCTGAGCGCCCCGGTCCTCCAGACGCTCGCCGCCGGCGGCACGCAGATGATCGCCCAGCGCTCCACGGGCTTCAACAACATCGACCTGGAGGTCGCCGAGCGGCTCGCCCTGCGCGTCGCCCGGGTCTCCCACTACTCGCCGTACTCGGTCGCCGAGTTCGCCTGGACCCTCGCCATGGCCGTCAACCGGCGCATCATCCGCGCCGCGAGCCGCACCCGGGACTTCGACTTCCGGCTCGACGGGCTGCTCGGCCGGGACATGCACGGCCGGACCGTCGGGGTGGTCGGCACCGGCAAGATCGGGGAGGCGTTCACCCGGATCGCCCACGGCTACGGCATGAAGCTGCTCGGCTGGGACGTGGCCCACAACCCGGCCTGCGTCGAGCTGGGGATGGAGTACGTCGAGAAGGAGCGGCTGTTCGCCGAGGCCGACCTGATCAGCCTGCACGTGCCGCTGCTCCCCGCCACCCAGCACATCATCGACGAGGCCGCCCTCAAGGCGATGAAGGACGACGCGATCCTCGTGAACTCCAGCCGCGGCGGCCTCATCGACACCGCCGCCCTGGTCACCGAACTCCGCGCGGGCCGCTTCCTCGGCGTCGGACTCGACGTGTACGAGGCGGAGGCGGGGCTGTTCTTCCTCGACAAGTCCCTGGAGGGCATCGACGACGACACCCTGGCCCGGCTGGTGACCTTCCCCAACGTCGTCGTCACCTCCCACCAGGCGTACTACACCGAGGACGCGGTGGGCCAGATCATCGACGCGACCGTTCGGAACGTCACCGACCACCTGGCCCGCCGCCACAGCGAGAACGTCCTCGTGCCGAGGGCCTGAGGGCCGCCCTCGCGCCACGGGCGGCCCCGTGCGCTCAGCCCGCCACCGGCAGCCCCGCCAGCAGCTCCGTCACGATCGCCGCGCCCCGCACGGTCAGCACCGACTCCGGGTGGAACTGCACCGAGGCGAAGCCCGGCCCCCGCAGGGCGTGCAGTTCGCCGCTCTCCCCGTCCCGGCTCACCTCGATGCCGTGCGCGGCCAGCTCGGCCGCGGCGGAGGTGTCGCACCGGGCGGTGAAGCTGTTGTAGAAGCCCACCGTCTCCGGCCGCCCGAACAGCTCGATCCGGGTCTGCGCCCCCTGGTACGGCACCGCCTTGCGGACGATCTCCAGGCCCAGCTCCGCCGCGATCAGCTCATGCCCGAGGCAGACCCCCAGCAGCCCGTGCCGGTGGTCCCGCACCAGTTCGGCGGCGATCTCCCGCAGCAGCCGCATCTTCGGGTCGCCCTGATCGCCCGGGTTCCCCGGGCCGGGGCCCAGCACCACCGGCCCCTCGTGCGCCCGGACCGCCTCGCGCAGCCCCGGCTCGTCGTAGCGGCGCACCGAGACCTCCAGACCGGAGGCCCGCAGCAGATGGGCCAGCATCGCGGTGAACGTGTCCTCGCCGTCCACCACCAGCGCGTGACCGGACAGGTCCCGGACGCGCTCCCGCATCCGCAGCCAGAACGGCGCGAGCCCGCCGCGCCGGCCGTCCAGCGCCGCTCGCACCCGGGGGTCGTCGGCCAGCCGCGGCCGGTCCGCCTCCGCCGCCGGGCGGCCCGGCCGCACCCCGAGCGCGGCGAGCACCCCGGCCGCCTTGGCGTGCGTCTCGGCCACCTCGCTCTCCGGGTCCGAGTGGCGTACGAGCGTGGCGCCGACCGGCACCCTCAGCCCGCCGTCCGGGGCGATGTCGGCGGTACGGATCAGGATCGGCGAGTCCAGCGTCTGCGCCCCGTTCGCGTCCCGGCCCAGCAGCGCCAGCGCCCCCGCGTAGTAGCCGCGGCCCCCGGACTCGTACCGCTCGATCACCCGGCAGGCGTTCTGCACCGGGGAGCCGGTGACGGTCGCCGCGAACATCGTCTCGCGCAGCACCTCCCGCACGTCCAGCGAGGACTTGCCGCGCAACTCGTACTCGGTGTGCGCGAGGTGCGCCATCTCCTTGAGCCGGGGCCCGACGACCACCCCGCCCATGTCGCCCACCGTGCACATCATCTTCAGCTCCTCGTCGACCACCATGGACAGCTCCTCGCTCTCCTTGCGGTCCCCGAGGAACGCCAGCAGGCTCTCCGCGGTGGGGCCCCCGTCCGGGTAGCGGTAGGTCCCGCTGATCGGATTCATCACGACCGTCCCGCCCGACATCCGCACATGCACCTCCGGGCTCGCGCCCACCAGCGTCCGCCCACCCGTCTCCCCCCGCCGCCCCGGGACGGAGGCCCCTCCGGGCCCGCTGCCGCCCGTGTGCACCACGAACGTCCAGTACGCGCCCCGCTCGCCCGCCAGCAGCCGCCGGAACAGCGCCAGCGCGTCCGCCCGCCCGAACCCGGGGATCTCCCCCCGGAACGTCCGCCGGATCACGAAGTTCGCGCCCTCGCCGCGTCCGATCTCGTCCCGGATCACCCGCCGCACGATCTCCGCGTACTCCCCGTCCGGCACGTCGAAGCCGCGGTCCTCGACCCGTACGTCATGGGCGGGCAGCGCCGCCAGCACCTCCGCGAGCTCCAGCTCGTGCGCCTCGTCGGCGACCAGCACGCTCAGCGGGGTGCCGTCGTCGCGGACGTCGAAGCCGCGCTCGGCGATCTGCCGGAACGGCACCAGGGCCAGCGCCGGGGCCGCGCCCACCGGCAGATCGGCCAGCCGGTCCACCTCCCGCACCCCGCCGACGAGCAGTTCGACGTGATCGTGGTCACGCCCGGGGGTCCGCCGCCGCAGCAGGGCGAACGGCGGGGCGTCCTCGGCCAGCAGCCGGCGGACGAGGGCGGCGGCGGAGGGTGATGCGTACGGGGACATGGGTGCGGTTCCTTCCGGACGGCCCGTACGGAGATCCACCGGGGATCCGCACGGGGTTCACAGGGAGAGGAACGGCCTGACGAACGCAGAGAAGGCCGCCCCTCGGGCGGCCTTCGCGAAGTGTCAGCGCGATGAATCAGCGGGCCGCCGGATGAGCGGTCCACCACCAGTTCTGGATCGAGAGCTGGATCTGTTGCGTCGACATGGTGCGACCCTAGCGGACGATCCGGGCATCGGAGCGGGCGTCTCACCCATTGAGCGCCCGGATGGACGCCTTCCAGGACCCCGTAATGTGGTGACCGTGACCGTGAACGCCAATACCTCCGTCGCCGGTGGCAACACCTGGCGAGACCTTCCCGCGGCGCAGCAGCCCGAGTACCCCGACTCCGAGGCGCTGCGCGATGTACTCGCGGACCTCGCGTCGTATCCGCCGCTCGTCTTCGCGGGCGAGTGCGACCAGCTGCGCGCCCGTCTGGGAGCCGTCGCCAAGGGCGAGGCGTTCCTGCTCCAGGGCGGCGACTGCGCCGAGGCGTTCGACGCCGTGTCCGCCGAGCACATCCGGGCCAAGCTGAAGACGCTGCTCCAGATGAGCGCCGTCCTCACCTACGCCGCCTCCGTGCCCGTCGTCAAGGTCGGCCGGATCGCGGGCCAGTACTCCAAGCCGCGCTCCAAGCCGACCGAGACCCGCGACGGCGTGACGCTGCCGACCTACCGCGGCGACTCGGTGAACGGCTTCGCCTTCACCGAAGAGGCCCGGATCCCGGACCCGGCGCGGCTGAAGCAGATGTACCACGCGTCCTCCTCCACGCTGAACCTGGTGCGCGCCTTCACCACCGGCGGCTACGCCGACCTGCGCCAGGTCCACGCCTGGAACCAGGACTTCGTGAAGTCGTCCCCGGCCGGCCAGCGCTACGAGGCCCTGGCCCGCGAGATCGACAACGCGCTCAACTTCATGAAGGCGTGCGGCACCGACCCGGCCGAGTTCAAGGCGGTCGAGTTCTACGCCTCGCACGAGGCCCTGCTGCTGGACTACGAGACGGCGCTGACCCGTACCGACTCGCGCACCGGCGAGCTGTACGACACCTCCGGCCACATGGTGTGGATCGGTGAGCGCACCCGCCAGATGGACGGCGCGCACATCGAGTTCGCCTCCCGGGTCCGCAACCCGATCGGCATCAAGCTCGGTCCGACGACCACCGTCGACGAGGCGCTCGGCTACGTGGAGCGCCTGGACCCGGAGCGCGAGCCCGGCCGGCTGACCTTCATCGTCCGCATGGGCGCCGACAAGGTCCGCGACAAGCTGCCCGAGCTGGTCGAGAAGGTCACCGCCTCCGGCGCGACCGTCGCCTGGGTGACCGACCCGATGCACGGCAACACCTTCGAGGCCGCCTCCGGCCACAAGACGCGCCGCTTCGACGACGTCCTGGACGAGGTCAAGGGCTTCTTCGAGGTCCACAAGGGCCTCGGCACCCACCCGGGCGGCATCCACGTGGAGCTGACCGGCGACGACGTCACCGAGTGCGTGGGCGGCGGCCACGAGATCTTCGTGGACGACCTGCACCAGCGCTACGAGACGGCCTGCGACCCCCGGCTCAACCGCAGCCAGTCGCTCGACCTGGCCTTCCTCGTCGCCGAGATGTACCGCGACCAGTAGGAATCCCGCCGTCGGCGGGGAATTCCCGGCGGACGCACCTGTGGGGCACGGATCCATGTGATCCGTGCCCCACAGTCGTCCCCGGGCCTTTTCGGTCGGTTGAGCGGCGGGTAAGGTTAGGTTAGCCTCACCGTGGAAACGGGCGGCGCCCGCGACCGATCCACAGGGAGGTGAACCGCATGTACGTCTGCTCCTGCTTCGGCGTCACGGAAGCACAGGTCAAGAAGCATGCGGACGCCGGAGCCTGCACCCCCCGGCAGATCGCCTCCGCCTGCAAGGCCGGAACCGACTGCGGAGGATGCGTCCGCCGCATCCAGGCCCTGCTCGGCCGGGGCGAGTGCGCTCGCCGCGAGCTCCTCGACCAGCGGCAGGAGCCCGCCGCCGTCGCCGCGATCGGGGACGTACGCCTCCCGGAAGCCGCCTGAGCCGTCAGCTCTCCGGCTGCTCGATCAGCTGCGCGATGTAGAGCGGCTCACCGAGCTTCTCCACCAGCTCCAGCTGCGTGTCGAGATAGTCGATGTGGTGCTCCTCGTCCTCGAGGATCGACTCGAAGATGTTGGCCGACGTGATGTCGCCCTTGGCGCGCATCACTTCGATGCCCCGCTTGAGGCGGTCGATCGCCTCCACCTCGACCTGGCGGTCCGCCTGGAACATCTCGGTGACCGTCTGCCCCACTCGGACGTGGAAGAGCCGCTGGTAGTTCGGCAGCCCGTCCAGGAAGAGGATCCGGTCGGTCAGGATCTCGGCGTGCTTCATCTCGTCGAAGGACTCGGCCCGGGTGTACTTGGCGAGCTTGGTCCAGCCGAAGTTCTCCTGCATCTTGGCGTGCAGGAAGTACTGGTTGATGGCGGTCAATTCGGCAGTCAGCTGCTCATTGAGAAACTCAAGGACCTCGGGGTCGCCCTGCATGGCAAAGGCTCCTTCCAACCGGTGATCGAACTGGCGAGTTGGCCAGATCCTCGCACCGCGCCCACCGGCCGTCCAGTAAGTGCACGCTTAGTACGAGTTGCCCCGATGGCGGTCCGGCCTGGTCATGACCACCCCTGCCTGTCTGTCACCATGGAGACATGGGTCAGCCGGAAAGCCGGGAGAATCGCGCAGCAGATCAGTCGGAGCTTCCGCCGGGACAGCGACTGCAACGCGGATGGCCGGTCACCCATTACGGGCCCGTTCCCAAGTTCAAGCCCGACCGCTGGGAGTTCCGGGTCTTCGGAGCCACCGCCGACGGCGACAAACACTGCTGGAACCACCAGGAGTTCTCGGCGCTCCCGTTCTCCTCGGTCGTCGCGGACCTGCACTGCGTGACGAAGTTCAGCATGCTCGGCGCGGAATGGGGCGGCGTCCCCGCCCGTACGGTCCTGGAACTGGCGCCACCCGCCCCCGAGGCCACCCATGTGATGGTCTGGGCCGAGTACGGCTTCTCCTCGAACCTCCGCATGGCCGACTTCGCCGCCGACGGCACCCTCTTCGCCACCCACAAGGACGGCGAACTCCTCACCGCCGAGCACGGCTTCCCGCTCCGCCTCGTCGTCCCCCACCTGTACGCGTGGAAGGGCCCGAAATGGGTCCGGGGCATCGAGTACATGACGGCGGACCGGCGCGGCTTCTGGGAGGAGCGGGGCTACCACAACATCGGCGACCCCTGGTCCGAGCAGCGCTACTCCTACCAGGAGGAGCCCGGGGACGGCCCCGAGCTGTAGGGAGCGCTTGGCGGCTGACGGGCCCCTGCGGCTTCGCCGAGAACCCGAACCGGGCCTCCCGCGGCTTCGCCCGGAGTCCCGACGGGCCCGTCCGCGGCCTCGCCCCGAGCCCTAACGGGCCGCCCGCAGATCCTTCAGCCGGGCCACGTCCGCCGCGTGCCCCTCCTTGCCGCCGGGCGTCTCGATGATCAGGGGTACGCCTTCGGTCGCCGGATGCGCGAACAGCTCGCCGAACGGCTCCGCCCCGATGTGACCGGACCCGATGTTCTCGTGCCGGTCCTTGTGGGCGCCCACGACGTCCTTGGAGTCGTTGGCGTGGATCAGCTTGAGCCGTCCCGCGCCGACCGTCTCCACCAGCAGGTCCAGGGTCTGCCGCATGCCGGACGGGCCGGTCAGGTCGTGGCCGGCGGCGTAGATGTGGCAGGTGTCCAGACAGATCCCCAGCTTCGGGTGGGAGTCCAGCGCCTCGAAGTACGGCCCGAAGTCCCAGGTCCGCGAACAGAGCGAGGAGCCCTGGCCCGCCGTCGACTCCAGCAGCAGATCCGGGTCGTCGTCATGGGTCAGCTCGTCCAGCAGCGGCCGCATGTGCTCGCGCACCTGTGCCAGCGCCTCCGCCCGCGGCCGGCCGCCGGTCGCGGACCCGGTGTGCACCACCACGCCCAGCGCGCCGATCTCCCGCGCCCGCCGCAGCGAGTGGCGCAGGGAGTCCACCGACTTCTCCACCGTCGCCTCGGTGTGCGAGCCGAAGTTGATCAAATACGGGGCGTGCACGTACGCCGGGATCGAGGCCGCCGCGCACCCGGCGCGGAACAGCTCGTCCTGCGCCGGGTTCCCGGCGGGCGTCGCCCAGCCGCGCGGGTTGGCCACGAAGACCTGGACGGTTTCCGCCGCCAGCTCCCGGGCGTACTCCAGGCCGACCTTGGCGAGACCGCCGGCCACCGGGACGTGGCCGCCCACCGGATTGCGCAGAGCGTGCATGCGGTTCTAGAACCCCTTGGTCTTGACGGTGATCGTGGACCCCTCCGGCGCCTGCTCGCCGCCGTCCACGGACTGGCTCGCGACGGTGTCGCTGAACGAGAGGAACGGCCGGTCGACCTTGACCTCGAAGCCCGCCTCCTCCAGGGTGCTCCGCGCCTCGTCGACGTCGCGGCCGGTGACGTCGGGGACGTCCAGCATGCGGGGGCCCTTGGAGACGGTCAGCTCGACGGTGTCGCCCTCGGCGGCCTCGGTCCCCTCGCCGGGGGACTGCTCGGCGATGTCGCCCTTCACCTCGGTGGAGTGGACCCGGCCGGGCAGGACCTCCGCCCTGAGCCCCTCGGCCTCCAGCTCGGCGGTGGCGTCCTCGACGGAGAGCCCGGTCACGTCCGGGACGTCGATCGGGGCGCCCTTGCTGACGACGAGCGCGACGGCCGTGTCCGGGTTGCGGTCGGTGCCCGCGCGGGGGTCCGTGCGGACCACCTCGCCCCGCGCCACGTCCTCGCTGAACTCCTTGGTCACCATGCCGGGGACCAGGCCCACCTTCTTCAAGGAGCGCCGGGCGTCCGCGAGGGAGCTGCCCACGACGTCGGGCACCCGCACGATCTCCGGGCCCCGCGAGACCACGAGCTTCACCGAGCCGTTGCCCCGGATCCGGTTCCCCGACGCGGGGACGCTGCGCACGACCGAGCCCCGCTCGACGCTGTCGCTGAAGACCCGCTCCACGCCCTTGAGGTCGAGCCCGGCCCGGGCGATCCGCTGCTCGGCCTCCTGCTGGGTCTGGCCGAGCAGCGAGGGGACCTGGGTGAACTGCCCGGAGTTGATGTACCAGACGCCGGTGCCGATGCCCAGCGTCAGCAGTACGGCGGTGAGCACGAGGATCAGCGTGCGGTGCGGCCCGGCGAAGGGGCCGCGCCGCAGCAGCGGCCGGCGCCGGGCGGCGGACACCGCCAAAGGCGTCTCCAGGCGGCTGGTGCGGTGCACGGTCCCGGCGTCGTCGGCCGGGAGGGCCCGGGGGATCACGCTCGTACGGTCGTCCGCGCCGTCATGGGTGTCCGAGAGGGCCTGCGGAGGTACGGCGTCCAGCTCGGCCTCGGTCAGCCCGGCACGGGCCTCCCGGGTCTCGGCCAGCAGCAGCACCGCGTCGTGCGGGCGCACCTCGGGATTGCGGGCGGTCGCGCTCGCCACCAGGCTGTCCAGGGCGACCGGGAGCCCCGGCACGACGGCGGACGGGGGCGGCACGTCGGAGTTCAGGTGGCGGTAGATGACCTGGGCGGCGTTCTCCCCGGTGTGCGGCTTGGCGCCGGTCAGCATCTCGTAGAGCACGACCCCGCAGGCGTACACGTCACTGCGGGTGTCGGCGCTGCCGTGCTCGATCTGCTCGGGGGCCAGGTACGACACGGTGCCCAGCAGCGAACCGGTGGTGTCGGTGGCCGTGCCGACCGCCCTGACCAGGCCGAAGTCGGCGACCTTGACCCGGCCGTCGTCCCCGATGAGGACGTTCTCCGGCTTCATGTCGCGGTGCACGAACCCCGCCCGGTGCGCCGCCCCGAGCGCGGCGAGGACCGGCTCCAGGATGTCCAGCGCCGCCCGGGGCTGCAGGGCCCCGCGCTCGCGCAGCACGTCCCGCAGGGTGCAGCCCGCCACGTACTCCATCGCCAGGTACACGTACGCGCCCTGGGCGCCCTGGTCGAAGACCGCGACCACGTTGGGGTGCGCGAGGCGCGCCACCGACTTGGCCTCCCGGATGAAGCGCTCGACGAAGGAGACGTCGGTGGCGAGCGCCGGGTGCATCACCTTGAGGGCGAGCACCCGGTCCAGGCGGGTGTCCACGGCCCGGTAGACCGTGGCCATCCCGCCGACGGCGATGCGCGCCTCGATGCGGTACCGGCCGTCGAGCAGCTGTCCGACGAGCGGGTCCTGGAGGGTCGTGTCCACCCCGAGAGTCTACGAGCCGCCACCGACACCCCGGACGGGCCGGGGCGCTCCCGGGGCCGTACTGCAGCCGATCCGTGACAGGGACACGTCGCAGGCGGCGGGAGGCGCCACGCCTCAGAAGGCCGGCCGCTCCGGATCCAGCACCGCCCGCCCGGCCGCCGGGGACGACGCCTCCGCGAAGTGGCGGCGCGGAATCCGGCCCGCCCGGTACGCGAGCCGCCCGCCCTCCACCGCGTGACGCATCGCACCCGCCATCAGCTCCGGCTCCTGGGCCCGGGTCACGGCGGAGGCGAGCATCACGGCGGCGCACCCCAGCTCCATCGCCTGCGCCGCGTCCGACGCCGTCCCGGCCCCCGCGTCGAGGATCACCGGCACCCCGGCCCGCTCCACGATCAGCTCGAAGTTGTGCGGGTTGCGGATGCCGAGCCCGGAGCCGATGGGGGAGCCCAGCGGCATGATCGCCGCGCACCCCACGTCCTCCAGCTTCCGGGCCAGCACCGGATCGTCGTTGGTGTAGGGCAGCACCACGAACCCGTCGTCGACCAGGACCTCCGCCGCGTCCAGCAGCTCGATCGGGTCGGGCAGCAGGGTCCGCTCGTCGGCGATCACCTCCAGCTTCACCCAGTCCGTGCCGAGCGCCTCCCGGGCCAGCCGGGCGGTCAGCACCGCCTCGCCCGCGGTGAAGCAGCCCGCGGTGTTCGGCAGGACCTGGACGGAGAGCCGCTCCAGCACCGAGAGCACCGACCCCCGCACGGTCGGGTCCAGCCGGCGCATCGCGACCGTGGTCAGCTCGGTGCCCGACGCGATCAGCGACCGCTCCAGCACCTCCAGGCTCGGCGCCCCGCCGGTGCCCATGATCAGCCGGGAGCCGAAGGCGGCGGGCCCCAGGGTGAAGACGTCGTCCGACATGGTCAGCCTCCCTGCACGGCGGTCAGGATCTCGACGCGGTCGCCCTCGCCGAGCGTGGTGGCGGCCCACCGGCCGCGCGGGACGACGCTCTCGTTGACGGCGGCGGCCACCCCGGAGGCAGCCTGCGTCAGGGTGGCGAGAAGGGTGCCCAGGTCTGTCCCGGCGGGCAGGGCGCGGGCCTCCCCGTTGACGGAGACGGAGACGGAGCGGGCGTCGCGCACGGCTTCTCCGGCCGCGCTCAGGGGCCCGGCTCCGAGGTCGGTACCGGGCTCGGGTCGGGTGCCGGGTCCGTGTCCGGCGGCGGGTGCGGTTTTGGCGGCGGTGGCTTCCGGTCCGGCGGAGTGCTGGGTCATACGGGCTGCTCCTGGGGTACGGGGGCGGCGGCGGGCTGGAAACGGCCGGGGGAGAAGGGGCGGGCCTCCTCGGGCAGCTCGCCGGTGGTCAGCGCGTCGGCCATCGCGTCCCCGGTGACGGGTGTCAGCAGGACGCCGTTGCGGTGGTGGCCGGTGGCGAGCAGCAGGCCGGGCAGGGCGGTGGGGCCGAGCAGCGGGGCGTTGTCCGGGGAGGCCGGACGCAGCCCCGCCCGCGTCTCGGTCAGCGGCAACTCGGTGATCCCGGGCACCAGTTCATGGGCGTCGCGCAGCAGCTCGTACACCCCGCCCGCGGTGACCGTGGTGTCCCAGCCCATCTCCTCGCTGGTCGCGCCGACGACCAGCTCGCCGTTCTCACGCGGTACGAGGTAGACGTGGCCGCCCCGGACCACCGCACGCACGGTGCGGCTGAGGAAGGGGGCGTACGCCGGGGGCACGGTGAGCCGCAGAACCTGGCCCTTGACCGGGCGCACCGGCGGTACGAGCTCCGGCGGGAGCCCCGCGAGCCGCCCGCTGAGACTGCCCGCCGCGAGGACGACCTGACCGGCGGCGAACGCGGTGCCGTCGCCGAGCAGCGCCCCGGCTGCCCGGTCGCCGGTGACGTTGAGCCGCTCGGCGGTCGTCCGGAGGAAGACGACCCCGGCCCGCTCGCAGGCGGTCAGCAGCGCGGCGGCGAGGCGGCGCGGGTCCACCTGGTGGTCGCCGTCGACCCGGAGGCCGCCCCGGACGCCCGGGGCCAGCATCGGTTCCAGGCGGCGGCACTCACGGCCGTTCAGCCAGACCGACTCCAGGCCCGACCGCTCCTGGAGGGCGTGCAGTTCGCGCAGATGCGCCCGGTCGTCGGCGTCCAGCGCGACGGCGAGCGTGCCGCAGGTCCGGAAACCGGTGTCCCGGCCGCTCGCCTCCTCCAGCTCCGCGACGAACGCCGGATAGCGGGCGGCGGAGGCGAGGTTGAGCCCGAGCAGCAGCTGTTCGCCGTAGTGCAGTTCGGTGACGGCGGCCAGCATCCCCGCCGCCACCCGGGCGGCCCCGCCGCCCGGCTCCGGGTCGGCCACGGTGACGGACAGCCCGCGCTGGGCGGCCCGCCAGGCGGTCACCAGGCCGATGACGCCGCCGCCGACGACGAGGACGTCGGACCCCTCCGCCCGGCCGGAGGCCGTCGGCCCCGCCCCGGCGGAGACGTGCGACGGGACGGGCCCCGCCGTCCCGTCGGGCCCCGCCGTCCCGTCGGGCCCTGCCGGCCCGCAGGCCCGCCCGTCGGACGCGACCGGCCCGCAGGCCCCTCCCGGAACTCCGGGGGTGTTTCCCGAGACGCGCATGGGTGTCCAGCCCCTCCCTTCGCCGGCATGACCCGGATCAGGTTCGTACGGTCGGAGGCCGGTCAGCCTCCCTCTCAGCCCGGTGCGTCCGGGCTCCCGCGAGTGTTCTACCGTGGCCACCCTAAACCCCGCCGCCCACCGCCCAGCAGGGAGCCGGTCGCCATGGCCCGTTCGCTCGACGGACTCGTCCTCTCGCCCGTCGCCGATCAGGCCCCCGGCCAGGTCGGGACCCGCACCCGGTTCACGTACCACGAGCAGGACGGCCGGATCTGGGCCGAGTACGCGGGCGGGGACGTGGTCCGCGGCCACCTCGTCGGCACCCGGGACGGGGACGCGCTGGACTTCCGCTACGTCCAGCTCAAGCGGGACGGCACCACTTCCTCCGGGCACTGCCTCTCCACCGTCGTCGGCCTCCCGGACGGCCGGGTGCGGCTGGAGGAGCGGTGGACGTGGGAGTCCCAGCAGGGCAGCGGGACCAGCGTGGTGGAGGAACTGCCCGCCTGACGCACGACAGTTCCGCCGCCTCCCGGCGGGCCCCTCCGGGAGGCCCCCTTTCTGACGCACCGTCAGGTGATTAAGGTGGACGGGTGAGCGAGCAGCAGACGGAGAAGAGCCCCGCCCGGAACGTCGTGATCGTCGGAGCGGGCATGGCCGGGGTGCAGAGCGCCGTCGCCCTGCGCCAGGCGGGCTTCGCCGGCCCCGTGACCCTGATCGGGGCCGAGCCCCACCAGCCCTACGACCGCCCGCCGCTGTCCAAGGCCGTGCTGCTGGGCGAGGCGGAGCACTCCGCCTTCGACGTCGACTTCGAGGCGCTGGACATCACCCTGCGCCTCGGCCTGGACGTCACCGCCCTGCGCGCCGCCGACCACGTACTGGACACCGCCGAGGGGCCCGTCCCGTACGACGCCCTGATCCTGGCGACCGGCGCGGAGCCCATCACCCTGCCCGGCTCCGAGGGCGTGCCCGGCGTCCACCTGCTGCGCACGCTCGACGACGCCGCCCGGCTGCGGCCCGTCCTGGAGCGGCAGCACGACGTGGTGGTCGTCGGGGCGGGCTGGATCGGGGCGGAGTTCGCCACCGCCGCCCGCGCCGCGGGCTGTGCGGTCACCGTCGTCGAGGCCGCCGCCCGCCCGCTCGCCGGAACCCTGCCCGCCGAGGTGTCCGCCCCCATGGCCGCCTGGTACGCGCAGAGCGGCGCCGAACTCCTCACCGGGGCCCGGGTCGACCGCGTCGAGGAGGGCTCCGTCGTCCTCGTGGACGGCCGGGTGCTGCCCGCCGGAGCTGTGGTCGTCGGCATCGGCGCGCGCCCCGCCACCGGCTGGCTGGCCGGCTCCGGCATCGCGCTCGGCCCGGACGGCTCGGTCACCGCCGACAGCGCCCTGCGCACCTCGCTGCCCGACGTGTACGCGGTCGGGGACTGCGCCTCCTTCCCCTCCGCCCGCTACTCCACCCGCCTGCTCGTCCACCACTGGGACAACGCCCTCCAGGGCCCGCGCACCGCCGCCGCCTCGGTCATGGCCGCCGGTACCGGTGCGCCGCTCCCCGTCCACGACCCCGTCCCGTACTTCTGGTCCGAGCAGTTCGGCCGCTTCGTGCAGTACGCCGGCCACCACGCGGACGCCGACACCCTGCTGTGGCGCGGTGGCGGCGCGGACCCGGCCTGGTCCGTGTGCTGGCTGCGGGAGGGCGCCCTGGTCGCCGTGCTGGCCGTGGGCCGCCCCCGCGACCTCGCCCAGGGGCGCCGGCTCATCGAGTCGGGGGCCGCCCTCGACCCGGAGAAGGCGGCCGACCCCGCCGTACCGCTGAAGTCCGCCGCGCTCTGAGGGAGCCGGAGGGGCCCGCCGCCCGCCGCGGGCCCCCGTACGGTCGGCCCGGCTACCGGCTGTCGGTCCTGGATGGCACGCTTGTCCCTGTGACCGAGATTGACGCAAAGACCGATGCTCTCGTCCCCGCCTGGCTCCACCTCCCCGACATCGCCGAGATGCTCGACATCGAGGTGACGCGCGTACGCCAGCTGGTCAAGGAGGGCCAGCTCATCGCCGTACGCCGTGGGGAGAACCGGACGCTCCAGGTGCCCGCCGCCTTCATCGACGGCGACAAGGTGGTCAAGGGCCTCTCCGGCACCCTGACCCTCCTGAGGGACGACGGCTTCTCCGACGAAGAGATGCTGGAGTGGCTCTTCACCGCCGACCCGACCCTGCCCGGCACCCCCGCGCAGGCGCTGAGCGAGAATCGCGGGACGGAGGTGAAGCGCCGCGCCCAGGCGCTCGCCGTCTGACCGATCCGACAGGAAGCGGTGCACGGGCCGTTCGACGCGGCCCGTGCACCGTCACGACCACGGGGGAGCGCCACCGATGTCCACGATCCGCGAGCAGTTGTCCGACGCCCGGCTCTACCTGTGCACGGACGCCCGCAAGGACCGGGGCGATCTGCCCGCCTTCCTGGACGCGGTGCTCGCCTCCGGCGTCGACATCGTCCAGCTCCGGGACAAGGGGCTGGAGGCCGCCGAGGAGCTGGAGCACCTCGCCGTGTTCGCCGACGCCTGCCGTCGGCACGGCAAGCTCCTCGCGGTGAACGACCGCGCCGACGTGGCCCATGCCGCCGGCGCCGACGTGCTCCACCTCGGCCAGGGCGACCTGCCGGTCCCCGCCGCCCGCGCGATCATCGGCGCCGACCGGCTGATCGGCCGCTCCACGCACGCCGAGGCCGAGGTCGACGCGGCCGTCGCCCAGAACGGCGTGGACTACTTCTGCACCGGCCCCTGCTGGCCCACCCCCACCAAGCCCGGCCGCCACGCCCCCGGGCTCGGCCTCGTGCGCTACGCGGCCTCGCTGGAGCAGCCGCGCCCCTGGTTCGCCATCGGCGGGATCGACACGGGCAATCTGGACCAGGTGCTGGACGCGGGGGCCCGGCGGGTCGTCGTCGTCCGCGCCATCACCGAGGCCGCCGACCCGGCCGCCGCCACCGCCGAGCTGGCCCGCCGCGTGCGCGCCCACGCCCTCTGAGTCCACGCCCTCCCGGCGGCAGGCGTCTCGGGGTTCTGTCCGATGGGTGGACAACAGTCCGGCGAAACGAGACAAAATTCCCCACCTCGGTTGGGGGAGCGTCCACACCCTGGTTAACCTCCCCTCATGGCCCTCGGCACACCCTCCACCAGGACGGATCACGCGCGCACCGTGCGTGACCTGCTAGCGACCGGCAAGACGTCGTACTCCTTCGAGTTCTGGGCGCCCAAGACGGAGAAGGGCGAGCGGAACCTCTGGAACGCGCTGCGCCGGGTCGAGGCGGTCCGCCCGAGCTTCGTCTCGGTGACGTACGGAGCCGGCGGATCCACCCGCGCCGGGACGGTCAAGGCCACCCAGGAGATCGCGGCGGACTCCACGCTCACCCCCGTCGCCCACCTCACCGCCGTCAACCACTCCGTCGCCGAACTGCGCAACATGGTCGGCCAGTACGCGGACGCGGGCATCAGGAACATTCTCGCGGTCCGCGGCGACCCGCCGGGCGACCCGATGGGCGAGTGGATCGAGCACCCGCAGGGCGTGAAGTACGCCGCCGACCTCGTGCGCCTCATCAAGGAGGCGGGCGACTTCTGCGTCGGCGTCGCCGCGTTCCCGGAGATGCACCCCCGGTCCACCGACTGGGAGACGGACATCGGCCATTTCGTGGACAAGTGCCGCGCCGGCGCGGACTACGCGATCACCCAGATGTTCTTCCGCCCCGAGGACTACCTCCGGATGCGTGACCGCGTGGTCGCCGCCGGTTGCGAGACGCCGGTGATCCCCGAGGTCATGCCCCTCACGAGCGTCAAGCAACTGGAAAAATTCTCCCAGCTCAGCAACGCGACCGTCCCCGAGGCGCTGAAAGAGCGCATCCTCGCAGCCAAGGACGATCCCGCCGCTGTACGCTCCATTGGCATCGAGTTCGCAACGGAGTTCTGCGCGGAGCTGCTGTCCGAGGGTGTGCCCGGACTGCACTTCATCACGCTCAACAACTCGACGGCTACGCTCGAAATCTACGAGAAACTCGGACTGCACAAGCAGTCGTGACCGGTCGTACCCGCCGCCGACGCGGCTACGGCCGCAGGAGGGGGCGGGCGTGGGCTGGACGGTCCTCTACATCGCATTCGGTCTGGTGGCGCTGTGGCTGCTCGGTGAGGTGCTGCTCCAGTACAAGGCGCGGCTGCGCTGGCGGCTCCTCGCCTTCGGCGGGTTCCTCGGCGTGGTGGCCGGGGTGCTGCTGTCCTCGGTGCCGGTGATCGTCCTCGGGACGCTCGCCTTCGCCACCGGCCAGACGTTCGTGACGCTGTCGTTCCGGCGCGGCTTCTCCACCGGCTGGGCCATCGGCGGCAGTCCGGGCGAGAGCCGCCGGCGCAGGTCCGGCGCGAAGGGCGCCGAGGCGAAGGAACCCACTCTGCGGGTCTCCGGCCTGGAGGTCTCGGACGGTGAGCCCGCCGGGTACGACACACCCCCGGCCGCACCACCCGACCCGTCCGTCTACGAGACGCAGCCGATGCCGGACGACACCGGCCAGTACGGCGTCTACGGGACCGCCGGCCACGACACGAGCGGCGCCGGCGACCAGAACTCCGGCCACGCCGACGCCGATCCCGCGGAGACGTCGCAGTACCCCGCGTACGACCCGTACGGCGGATACGACCGGCAGCCGGACCAGGACGCCTACGCCGGAACGTACGACTACGGCACCGGCCGGCAGAGCTACGCCGCCTACTCCGACCCGTACATCGGCACCACCAACGGGACGCCCTCCTACGGCGGTTACGACGGCTACGGCCACGACGGCCAGGGCGGCCAGGGCGGGCAGCAGAGTCACACCGACCCCTACGCCCAGGGCCACGGCACGGACCAGTACGCCACGGACACCCCGCCCGGCGGCGTCTGGGTCCCGCAGCAGCGCGACGCCGAGCCGTACCCCCCGATGCCGTCCGAGCAGCCCACCCCTTACGGCAACGGCTACGACACCGGCCAGAACGAGCAGTACCGCTACTGAACCCACCGCGCCGCCGACCCGGGAGTCTCCGGGAGCGGCGGCGCGGCGCGTGCGTCAGGCCCGGCGGAGGCCGCCTCTCACCGCGAGCCCCGGAACCCGTCGCCCTCCACCACGAGCCCGGCCACCAGCGTCCCGGACATCCCGGCGTGCGCGAGCCCGCCGCCCGGGTGCGCCCAGCCGCCCGCGAGGTAGAGGCCCGGCAGCCGGGTCAGGTTGCCCGGGTGCAGATACGCGCCCGCCGCCCCGGCCAGCGCGGGCGGCGGCACCGCACCGCCCTCGGCCCCCGTCTCCGCCTCGGTCTCCGCGGGCGTGCGGACCTCCGTGTGCAGGATCCGCTCCCGCAGCCCGGGAACGGCCGCCGCGGCCCGCTCCACCAGGACGTCCGCGAACCGCCGCCGCACCTCCGGGTCCCGCCAGTCCACCGGACCCTGCGGTGCCGTCGTCGCGGTGAGCGTCACCGCCTCGTGCTCCGCGTCGGGCCGGGTCGCCGGATCGTCCGGCCGCAGCACCGTCACCGTGGGGTGGGCGGCCACCCGGCCCCCGAACACGGCCTCCTGCTCCGCCGCCCCGTCCGCGCCGTGCACCACGGTCCGGTGCACCGCGTCCGCCTCCCGGCCCCCGCGCAGCGACAGCAGCACCGTGAACCGGCCCGCCGCGCCCGCGCGCACCGCCACATCGTCCGCGCCCCACACCTGACCCGGCACCAGCCCCGGGCGCGGCCGGACCCCGAGCACCACCCGGTCGGCCTCGGCCACCTCGCCGTCCGCCAGCTCCACGCCCGCCGCCCGGCCGTCCTTCTCGACGACCCGGACCGCCTCGGCCCCGAAGACGAACGTCACCCGGCGGGCCACGCACCGCTCGTACACCGCGCGGGCCAGCTCCCGCATCCCGCCCTCCACGTACCAGCTGCCGAAGGTCTGCTCCATGTACGGCAGCAGCGCGGCGCTCGCGGGGGCGGTCCGCGGGTCCAGGCCGTGGGCGAGCGCGTACCCGTCGAGCAGGGCGGCCAGCCGGGGGTCCGCCAGCTCCCACGCGCCGATCTCCGCGACCGTCCCCGCCTGCCGGGCCGGACGCAGCAGCCGCCGCTGCCGCACCGCCGGGTACGGGTCGCGCCCCAGCACCCGGTGGTCCGGGCGCAGCGGCTCCTCCAGGAGCGGCCGGCGCGAGCGGTCCCAGGCGTCCCGGGCCCGGTCCATGAAGTCGCTCCAGCGCGCCCCGGCGCCCGCGCCCAGCGCCCCGTCCAGGGCGGCGGCGACCCCGGCGCGGGAGGCGTTGGGCAGGGACACCGCCGTGCCGTCCGCGAAGAGGTGACGGCTCGCCGGGTCGACCTGGGTCAGCGACACGCACTGCTCCAGGGACTCCTTGCCGGTCTTCACGAAGAGGTCGCGCTGGACGGCGGGCAGGTGCAGGAGCCCGGGCCCGGTGTCGAAGACGAAGCCCTCGTGCTCATGGCGGCCGACCGAGCCGCCGTAGCTAGCGGACCGCTCGTAGACCGTCACCTTCTCGCCCGCGACGGCGAGCCGGGCGGCCGCCGCCATCGCGCCCGTACCGGCGCCGATCACCGCAATGCGTGCCATGCCGGTGACTTTACCGACCGGCCCCGGCGGCTCAGCCGGGTGGCCAGGGCCCACCCGCGCCGGCCAGGCGTTTCTCCTCGCGCCGCTGGGCCCGGCGGCGCAGGAAGCGGCGGATCCGGGAGGCGAGGAAGAGCACGACGACGATGCCGAGCACCAGCAGCACGCCCGCGATCACGGCGGCCGCCACCGGGTTGAAGATCGCGAAGGTGATGATCCCGGCGACCCCGAGATCCTCGACGACGCTCATCCCGATGTTGCTGAACGGCTCGGGCGAGGTGTTGACGGCCATCCGCGTCCCGGCCTTCACCAGATGGCTCACCAGCGCCGTGGACCCGCCGATCGCGCCGGCCGCGAGCTCCGGAAGCGAACCGCTCTCCCCGGCCAGCAGCGCGGCCACCACCGCCCCGGCCACCGGCCGGACGACCGTGTGCGCCGTGTCCCAGACCGAGTCCACGTAGGGGACCTTGTCGGCGATCGCCTCGCAGAGGAACAGCACCGCGGCCACGATCAGCACATCGGTGCGCTGGAGCGCGGCGGGCACGTCGTCCGAGACGCCGGTCGCGCCGAACAGACCGAGCAGCAGCACCACCGCGTACGCGTTGATCCCGCTCGCCCAGCCGCTTGTGAACACCAGGGGTATGACCGACACGCCGTCGATCGTAGCGACCGCCCGCAGGCCCCGGCTGAGGTTCGGCGCGAGGCTCTGAGTACCCGTACCTAGAAGCGCAGATGAGTACCCGCGCGGATGGGCCCCCACCTGCGCGGACGGCAGAGTGATGACCACGGAAGGGGCGCTGCGCCGGTACCGCCGGCACGGGGCGGCGGAACGGCGCGGTACCCCCGACGGAACGGGGGTGCACGACGGAGATCCGGGGACCACGGGGGACACGGGGTCACGGGGGACGGGTTTCCGGAGGTACGGAAGACGCCGGCGTCGGAGTTCACGGGGGAACGCGAACTCCGACGGCCGGCGTCTTCGATGTCGCCGTACGCACGCTCCGATGGGCCGCCCCGTGCGGGTGGGCCCGGCGGCCCGCTCCTCGTGCCGAGGAGCGGAAGCGGGGCCTCAGCGCCCGCTGACCCGCCCGTGCAGCAGCAGGGACAGCGCCGAGTGGACCTCGTCGATCGAGCGCTCCGGCTGGAACGCCTGCCAGTCCAGCGCCGCCACCAGCACCATCCCGACCAGCGCGGCCGCCGTCAGCGGGATGTCGATCTCCTCGCTCAGCTCACCGTCGCGCACCCCGTCCCGCAGGACGCCCTCGACCACCGCGACGGCCTCCTGACGCACCACCAGCAGCGTGGACTGCCAGGCGCGGTTGGTGCGCCACAGCTCGGCCACGTACAGCTGGGTGAAGGCCGGGTAGCGGTCGATGAAGGCGAGCCCGGCGCGGATCATCGCGTCCAGCGCCTCGACCCGGGTGCCACCGCGCTCCTCGGACTCCTCGGCGGCGGCCCGCAGGGAGGCGGTGAGCAGTCCCACGCCGTGCCGGAGCAACTCCTCGAACAGTTCGGTCTTGCTCTTGAAGTTGTAGTAGACCGTGCCCTTGGCGACCCCGGCCCGATCGGCGATCTCGTCGACCGTGGTCGTGGAGAAGCCCTTCTCGGCGATGAGGGTCACCGCCGCCTCGTAGAGCTTCTGCCGGGTGGCCTGGCGGCGCGTCGTGCCACTGCTTTCCATGGGGCCGATTCTTCCAGGCCGCACGGTGCCCGGGGGTTCGACGGCGGGGGCGCTCACAGGCTCAGCTCCGGGTGCAGCCGGCTCAGGCTCCAGACCTGCTTGCGGCGGGCGGTGAAGGCGGTCAGGGCGAGCGCGCCGACGGTGAAGGCCGCCAGGACCGCGCAGCCCAGCCAGACCGGGGTCAGCGGACCGCCCGTGATCAGCCGGCGCAGCCCCTCGACGACGTACGTCATGGGCAGGTACGGGTGGATCGCGCCGAAGAAGCCCGGGCTGGTCTGGACGGGGTACGTGCCCCCGGCCGAGGTCAGCTGGAGCATCAGCACCACCAGCACCAGGATGCGCCCGGCCGCCCCGAAGCAGGCGTTCAGCCACTGCACGATCGCGGCGAAGCAGCAGGTCACCAGCGCCAGGAAGCCGATCGTTCCGGCGGCGTGGGTCATCTGGAGGCCGAGGCCCCAGTGCAGGACGGCCATCAGCGCGCCGACCTGGAGCGTGCCGATCGCGGCGACCGGGAGCCAGCCGGCCAGGGCGATCCGCCAGGAGGAGGCCCCGGCGGCGAGCGCCCGCCTGTTCAGCGGCTGGATCAGCATGTACGCCACCATCGCGCCGACCCACAGGGACAGCGGGATGAAGTACGGGGCGAAGCCGGTGCCGTAGTTGGGGGCCGCGTGCAGCGACTGGGAGGCGAGCTTGACCGGGTCGGCCATCACGTCGGTCCGGGCGTCGCGGTCCTTCTTGTCGTAGTCCGGGATCTTCTCCACGCCGTCGTTGAGGCCCTGGGCCAGCTCGGTCGAACCGTCGCCGAGCCGGAACAGCCCGCCGTCCAGGTTCTCCGCGCCGGTCTTCAGCTTGCCGACGCCGGTGTCCAGGTCGCTGGAGCCGGTCTGCGCGGTGCCGAGGCCCGTGTGCAGCGCCTGCGCGCCCTTGGCGACCTTCTGGGCGCCGGTGTTGAGCTCGTTGACCTTGGCCACGGCCGCCGCCAGGTCGTCGTCCAGGGTGGGCGCGCGCTTCGCGAGGTCCTCGGCCTGCTTCTGGAAGGCGGTGAGCTGGGTGCTCAGCTTCTTCAGGTCGCCGTTCTGGTTGGTGACCAGGGTGTTCACGTCGGCGGCGATCCTCGCGGCGTCGGCGGCGGTGACCTCGGCGCGTTCCAGCGCCGGGCACGCCGTGGCGTCGGGCTCCTCGGCCTCCTCGCACTGGGTGCGGTGGATCTCCGCCAGCTCGTCGGCCGCCTTCTTGGAACCGGACGCGGCGGCGGGCGCGCTCTTCACGAGCAGGTCGAGGTTGTGCCGTACGGCCGCGGAGGCGTCGGCGACCAGCACGGCCGTGTCGCGGATGGACTTCCCGTTGTCCTTGAAGAAGGGGCGTACGTCGCCGGCGATGCCGTTGACCTTGTCGGCCAGGAGCTGGGTGCCCCCGGCGACCTGGCCGGAGCCCGTGGCGAGTTCGCGCGAGCCCTGGTTCAGCTTGACGATGCCGTCCGAGAGCTTCTTGCTGCCCGCCTTGGAGTCCTTGAGGCCGTCCGCGAGGTCCTTGGAGCCCTTCTTGGCCTTCGTTATGCCGCCCTTGAGGTCGTCGGCGCCCTTGGCCGCCTCGGCGGTCTTGTCGTGCAGGTCGGAGAAGTTGATGAAGATGCGGTCCAGGAAGGACCGGGAGGCGTTCGTGGAGGCGGCGTTGCGGACCTCGCCGAAGACGGTCCGGGAGATCTGGCCGACGATGTAGTTGTTGGCGTCGTTCGTCCGCACCTGGAGAGCCCCGGTCTCGGGGGAGTCGCCACCGCTGGAGGCGATCTTCTCGCTGAAGTCCGGAGGCATCGTGAGCGAGAGGTAGTACGTGCCCTCCTCGACGCCCTTCTCGGCCTCGGCGGAGCCCACTTCGTGCCAGTCGAACACCTTGGAGTCGAGCAGCTTCTCGCTGATGTCGTCCCCGGCCACCAGGCGCTTGCCGTCGTTGGTCGCCCCCTTGTCGTCGTTGACCAGGGCGACGGGGAGCTTGTCGAGCTTTCCGTACGGGTCCCAGAACGAGCACAGGTACAGGGCGCCGTAGAGCAGCGGCAGGAGCAGCAGGGCCACCAGCGCGGCGGCCGGCAGCTTGCCCCTGCCGAACCGCTTCAGCTCAAGAGCGGCCAGTTTCGGCGAACGCATCGGCCGTCTCCTCGTCGGTGGTGATGGTGGTCGGGTCGTCGGTGGCGGGTGCGGTCCCGGCCGCGGCCGTCGCGCCGGCCGGCCCGGCGTCCGTTCCGGGCGCCCGGTCGCCGGCCGCCGCGTCGGTACGGACGACGAGCGCGTCCTCGGGGGCCTCGCTGCACACCGCGAGCACGGTCGTTCCGCCGGCCGCCACGGAGCGCAGCAGCGCCCATGCCTGGTCACGCTCGGCGTCCGAGAGCTTGAGGTCGGTGTCGTCCACGGCGAGCAGGCGCGGCTTGCCGATCAGCGCCAGCGCCACGGACAGCCGCAGCGCCTCCAGCCGCTCCAGATCCCGTACGGAGGTGCGTCCCGCCTTGGGGAGCGCGGCGATGTCGAGCCCCGCCGCCTCCAGGGCCTCGTCGACGCGGGCCGTCGCGGCGGCGCGGCGCTCGGCGCGCGGCCGCAGCAGGCTGCGCAGGGAGGCCCCGTAGCGGCCCTGGAGGAGGGCGCGTTCGCCCAAGTGCTCGGCGACCGTGAAGGCCGGGTCCAGCTCGCTGACCATCGGCACCGGCCCGAGGGCGGCGATCGAGCGGACGGCCGCGGCCTGCTTGGGCAGCCGCAGGCCCCCGGTCTCGGCACGGCCCTCGGTGGTGCGCATACGGCCGGTCAGGGCGAGCAGCAGACAGGTGCGGCCCGAGCCGGACGCCCCCTCGACGGCCACCAGTGCCCCGGGCGCGGCGCTGAACGTCACGTTCCGGAAGACCCAGCCGCGCGGTCCCCTCATTCCCAAGCTCTCGGCGGTGACCGCCGCGCCGTGCGGGCTCTCCACAGACCCTCCCCTTTATGAACTGACCAGTCAGTGCAAAAACTAGCCCGTACGGGTGTCTGACGCAAAACCGCAGGTCGTCGGGGTACACGAACCGATTGTCAGTGGTGGTTGCCACCATGGACACAGACGGCCACGGAGCCGTCACACGACGACAGGAGGTTCGTCATGGCCAGCTCGTCCGCAGCCGCCGTCCCGCGGCGCCGCGCAGGCAGCCCTGCCCCCTCACTGACCGGTCCGGCTAGCGATGTCCACCCCGTCCTGCGCCGCACCACGGCGCCGCCCGCCGCTCTCGATCTGCTCGCCAAGGCCCGCTCCGGCCTCGACGAGGCCGCCGTGCTCGACGAGCCCAACGAGCGGTACGCCACGGCCCACCTCGCCGCCCTGCGCACCGCCGCGGCCGTGCTGGCCGCCCGGGGCCGGCCCGAGTCGAACAAGCGCGGCCGCGACCGCATCCGCAGCGCCTGGGAGGTGCTCCCGGAGATAGCGCCGGAGCTGACCGAATGGAGCGACCTCTTCGCCGCGGGGGCCGACCGCCGGGCCCGCGCGGAGGCGGGCATGCCGGGAGCCGCCAGCGGGAGGGACGCCGACGACGTGCTGCGCGACGCCGCCATGTTCCTGCGCCTGGTCGAACGGCTCCTGGTGCTCCAGCCGGACCTTCCGCAGCCCCGCGCGGAGCAGCCCGGCGGCGGGTGACCCGGGGGCCCGCCGTCGTGCCGCCGCCCCGGCGGCGACGGCAGGCGGACGCCGCACACCCGGCGGCGGTGCGAGGCCATAGGGTGGTGATCGCTCACATCACCACCGCACTGTCCACGCTCCGCCGTTCCCGGCGGCACCGTGTCGAGGAGTCATCTGCCGTGTCGGACCAGCCGCGCCCCCGCGCCTCCCTTCGTACCGCCGTGGTCTGGGAGGTCCTCAAGGACGCTCTGGACCGTCAGGCCGAGGCGGTCGGCCGGGACGCCCTGGACGTACTGGACACCGGGGGCGGCACGGGCAACTTCGCCGTGCCCGCCGCCCGGCTCGGCCACCGCGTCACCGTCGTCGACCCGAGCCCCAACGCGCTCTTCGCACTGGAGCGCCGCGCGGCCGAGGCCGGGGTGGCCGACCGGGTCCGGGGCGTCCAGGGCGACATCCTCGGCCTGTTCGACGTCGTCGACCGCGGCGGTTTCGACGCCGTGCTCTGCCACGGCGTCCTGGAGTACGTCGACGAGCCCGCCGAGGGCGTGCGCAACGCGGTCGAGGCGCTGCGCCCCTCGGGCGCGCTCAGCCTGCTGGCCGCCGGTCTCGGCGGAGCCGTCCTGGCCCGCGCGCTCGCCGGCCACTTCACCGAGGCCCGCCAGGCGCTCACCGACCCGGCCGGCCGGTGGGGCGAGGGCGACCCGGTGCCCCGCCGCTTCACCGCCGAACAGCTCTCCGGCCTGGTCTCCGACGCCGGTCTGGAGATCGCCGCCGTGCACGGCGTCCGGGTCTTCGCCGACCTGGTGCCGGGCGTCCTGGTGGACACCGAACCGGGCGCGGTGGAGGCGCTTCTCAAGCTCGAAGCGGCCGTCGCCGAACAGCCAGCCTTCCACTCCGTCGCCACCCAGCTCCACGTTCTGGGCGAGAAGCGCCGCTGATCAGCGACGCAGCCGCCGAACGGACTCGGACTCAGGACCCCCGTACGGCGCGCGAGCCCCGTATGATCGGGGTACACCATCCGGCATGGCGGAACGGTCGTCGGGGAATCTACGCCTCAACAGCCGAGCCGACATAGCGGTCCGGACTGGCTGAAGGCTAGAGGGCGGGTTTCACGGGGGCGAATCCCTGCCTATCCTGGAAGGGCCGCATACCGGTCGCCCCCGCGGCCGACGACGAGGAGGATCCCGTGCCGCTCTCGGAGCACGAGCAGCGCATGCTCGAGCAGATGGAGCGAGCGCTGTACGCCGAAGATCCCAAGTTCGCGACAGCGCTCGAGGGAAGCGGACTGCGTACGTACACCCGACGAAGGGTCTACCAGGCGGTCGCAGGCTTCCTGGTGGGTATCGCGCTCCTCATGGCCGGAATGGTCGCCCAGCAGATCTGGATCAGCGTGGTGGGGTTCCTCGTCATGCTCGGTTGTGCCGTGCTCGCGGTCACCGGATGGCGCAAGGCGCCCAAGCCCGGTGAACAGCAGCCGGCCGCCGCAGGCGGCGGGGACAGCGGCGCGAGCCGCCGACCGAGACAGCGCCGGTCGATGATGAACCGCATCGAGCAGCGGTGGCAGCGCCGCCGCGACGAACAGGGCCAGTAGGACACCGCGGCCCTGTTCTTCGCGACAGGGCCGGGTGAGGACCTGGGATACACCACTGATGGGTGAGGGGCGGCCGCGTTTTCGCGGCCGCCCCTCAGCCGTTGCCGCAGACGCCTTCCCTCATGGGCCGCACAGCCGCAGCCTCAGCTCCGTAGCCGCAGTCCCACAGCCGCGGACTCAGCCCCCACAGCGGCTGCGGTCCCCGGGCCGCAACGGCCACAGCCGTCCCCCTGCCCGCACGGCTCGCCCGCCGTCCCACGGGCCGCCCGGCGGCGCCCACGGGTCTCGACCCGTGGGCCGCGTCAGCCGTGCTGGCGTGAGAGGCGGCGCAGCCGGGCCGACCAGCGGCCGGCCCCCGGGCGGGCCGCCCAGCGCTCGGCGAGCGCCGCACGGCGGTCGGCGAGCGCCCACACCACCCGGACGGACGATCGTGGCAGGAACATCGCCCGCAGCCGGGCCCCCCGGCCCGCGGCCGCCTCCAGTCCCGCCCGAACGGCGAGGGCGTCGTCGGCCGCCCCGGCCGCGGGGCGCGGCTCGGGGGCGTACAGCACCTGCTCCACCGAGCCCGCGATCCGGTGCACGGCCTCGGCCGCGGTGGTGTCGAGGCGGCCCAGCCGCACGATTCTCGCCGCCGCCTTCCGGGGCGTCAGCGAATCGTCCGGCGCGACGCCGTGGTCCCAGGCCGTGTCGGAGACCTCCCGCCAGGCGGCCATCGTGCGCGCGGCGGCGTCGGCGGGCGTCCGGCCCCCCGTACCCAGGCGGCGGTTCCGCGTCCGGGTCCGCCACAGCAGCGGCGACAACGGCAGCACCAGCACCGCGACCGCCGTGAGAACCACCAGCAGCACCGTCCCCGCCGGGGTCCCCCGGTCGGTCGGCAGCGCCGCTCCCGGCTCCTGCGAGGGGCCGCAGCCACCCTCCTGGCGCAACTGCGGCGGGCAGCTGTTCTCGGCGGAGGGCGCGGCGGACGGCGCTGCCGAGGCGGTCGCCGAGGGCTCGGCGACATCGCTCGCGCCGTCCGTGGGTACCTCGGGCCGGGTCCAGGACGGGGTGCTGCCCCGGCTCGGCGTGGGCTCGAAACGGGTCCAGCCGACGCCCTCGAAATACAGCTCTGGCCAGGCGTGCGCGTCCCGCAGTCCGACCGAGATCGCCCCGTCCGACTTCATGGTGCCCGGGGTGAAGCCCACCGCGACCCGGGCCGGGATGCCCAGCGTCCGGGCCATCGCGGCCATCGAGAACGAGAAGTGGACGCAGAAGCCCTCCTTGTCGCGGAGGAACCGGGCGATGGCGGTCGTCCCCGTGCCCGAGGTGACCGACGTGTCGTACGTGAAGCCGCCCTCCGAGGCGAACCAGTCCTGGAGCTTCACCGCCCGCTCGTAGGCGTTGGCCGACCCCTCGGTGACGCGCTCGGCGGTCTCGGCGACCACGGCCGGCAGCGAGTCGGGGACCCGGGTGTACTCCCGCAGGAGCTTCTCCGGCGGTGCCCCGGCGGCCGCCAGCTGCTCCGCCGTCGGCTCCACGACCAGGCTGCCGACCTCGTACTGCGCCCCGCGCGTGGTCTGCCCGTCGTCGCCGACCAGGGTGCGGCCCTCGGGCTCGTACCGCCACCGGCCGCCGATCCGGACCTCGCTCGCCGGGTAGGGGAGGGGCAGATACGTCTGCTGGTAGGAACGGGAGGCGGAGATGTTCGTCCGGACCTCGGTGACGGAGACGTCCGCTCCCAGCCCCTCGGGCAGGGGCAGCCGGTCCGGGATGTCGGTGAGCCGGCGGGTGGAGGAACGCCACTCGCTGCCGTTGAACTCGTCCAGCGCCAGGATGCGGAGATAGAGGCTCTGCGGGTCCTGGATGTTGCTGCGGTACGTCATCACCTCCCGGTTCTCCGGCTGGTTGAGGTTGTTCTGCAGCGAGACCAGCGGGTTGACGGCGGAGATGGTGCCGCCCCCGCTGCCCCGGCCGTTGCCCGGCCCGCTGCCGCCCAGCAGACCGGTGTCCAGGGAGGGCAGGGCCAGCGGGGCGACCAGGGCCACGCCGAGCGCCAGCACGCCGATCCGCCGGCCGGTGCGGACGGGGGAGGACCCGCCGCTCACCCCGGACAGCCCGTCCGCCAGGCCTCCCTTGGTCCGCGAGGCGCCGCCGAAGACGCGGCCCCACTGGGAGAGCCGGTCCCGGCCCTCCGCCAGCAGGAGCAGCAGGTAGCCGGAGGCGGCCAGCACGAACCACAGCCACCCCGCCCCGCCGTCGGAGAGCCCGGCCGCGACCGAGTACAGGGCGAGGAGCGGCAGTCCGGCCGGGGCCGCGCTGCGGAAGGTGACCGCCATCGCGTCCACCGCGAGACCGATCACGAGGACACCGCCGACCATCATCAGCTCGATGCCGTCGGTCAGCGGGGCCGGAATGGCGTACGTGCCGACGTCCTCGCCGCCCGCCATCAGCAGCTCGCCGAGCCCCACGAGGGCCCCCGGCGTGGGCACCACCCCGAACAGGGCCAGGTCCCGGACGAACACCAGCGTCAGCAGCACCAGCGTGACCAGCGTCTGGACGGCGACCGTCACCGACCTGGCCAGCGGCGCGCGGCGCGCGAGCGCGCCCACCCCGCTCTGGACGCCGAGCAGCACCGCCGCCGGCACCAGCCAGCCGGCCTCCTCCACCAGCGGGATCAGCGAACCCGCCGCCAGCAGCGTCGCCGCGTAGGCGCACAGCGCCAGCCTGGTCCGCCCGCTCATGACCATCCCCCCGCGAATCCCGTCGCGCCCCCGCTCGGGGCGGACGGCGTGTCCGAGCGCATCCCGCCCGCCACCTGCCACAGATCGGGCAGTTCGTCCCCCGGCTCCACCGGCACCGCGGTCCAGCCGGACTCGCGCAGCCGCCGCAGCCGCTCCTCGGCCCGCCCGGCCGCGCCGGCCTCCCCGGCCCAGACGGCGCTGTCCAGCACGAAGGCGACTCCCGCCCCGGCGCGCTGCCGCATCCGGGCCGCGACCGCGGCCTGTTCCTCGTCCAGATCGCCGAAGAAGGCGATGAGCAGCCCCTCGTTGCCGCCGCGCAGCACGTCGTGGGCGCGCGAGAGGCCCCCGCCGTCGGAGTGGCCGACCACCGCGAGCGTGTCGAGCATGAGCCCTGCCGAGTCCGCCGACTCCTGGGTCGTGCCCGCGAAACCGCCGGTCCCCTCACCGGGCACCGCGTTCCCGTCGTCGGTGAGCAGCCGGACGGCGAAGCCCCGCTCCAGCATGTGCACCAGGGCGGACGCCGCCCCGGACACCGCCCACTCGAACGCCGAATCGGGCCCGGCGCCCTCGTAGCCGATCTGCCGGGTGTCCAGCAGGACCGTGCACCTGGCCCGCTGCGGCTGCTCCTCGCGGCGCACCATCAGCTCGCCGTGGCGTGCGGTGGAGCGCCAGTGGACCCGGCGCAGATCGTCGCCGTGCCGGTAGCCGCGCGGAATGATGTCGTCCTCGCCGGCCAGCGCGAGCGAGCGCTGCCGCCCGTCGCCGTACCCGGACGCCTCGCCCGCCAGCCGCAACGCGGGCAGCGGCACGGTCCGCGGGATGACGACGAGGGTGTCGTACGCGCTGAACGAGCGGGTCAGCTCGCACATCCCGAACGGGTCGCCGAGCCGCAGCTGCAACGGGCCCAGCGGATAGCGGCCCCGCAGGTCGGAGCGGACCCGGTAGGACACCTCGCGGCGACCGGCCGCCTCCACCCGGTCCAGGACGAAGCGGGGGCGCGGACCCAGCACGTACGGGACCCGGTCCTGGAGCATCAGCAGACCGGTGGGCAGCCGGGAGACGTTCTCCATTCGCAAGTGCACCCGGGCCTCCGCGCCCGCCGGCACCCGGGACGGCGAGAGCCGCCGGGTGCCGGTGACCCGGTAGCGGGTGCGGTAGAGCACGGTCACACAGACCAGGGGCAGCACGGCGAGCAGCAGTCCCACCCGCAGCAGATCGCTCTGGCCGAGGACGTACGCGCAGGCGGCGGCGGCCAGGCCGGCGGCCAGGAACGAGCGCCCCCGGGTGGTCAGTCCGCCCAGGGCCGCGCGGAGGCCGCCCTTCCGGTCGCCGTCCTCCACGGCGCCGGGCTCGCCGGCCGCCATCACGGCTGCCGGGTCCCGGGCTGCTGGTGGTACAGCGGCCGGCCCTGGTGCTGCACGGGCGGCGCGGTTCCGCCCGCCGAGGTCGGCACCGGGGTGCGCTGGATGATCTCCAGCACCACCTGCTCCGCGGTGCGGCGGTTCAGCTGTGCCTGGGCGGTGGGCAGCAGCCGGTGCGCGAGGACCGGGGTGGCCAGCGCCTGCACGTCGTCCGGCAGCGCGTAGTCGCGGCCGGAGAGCGCGGCGGACGCCTTCGCGGCGCGCAGCAGATGCAGCGTCGCCCGCGGGGAGGCGCCGAGCCGCAGGTCGGGGTGGCTGCGGGTGGCCGCCACCAGCTCCACCGCGTAGCGCCGTACGGCGTCGGCGACGTGCACCGTGCGCACCGCGTCGATCAGCTTCACGATGTCGTGCGCGTGGGCCACCGGCTGGAGGTCGTCCAGCGGGGACAGGCCGCCGTGCACGTCGAGCATCTGGAGTTCGGCCTCCGGGCTGGGATAGCCGATGGAGACCCGGGCCATGAAGCGGTCGCGCTGGGCCTCGGGCAGCGGGTAGGTGCCCTCCATCTCGACCGGGTTCTGCGTGGCCACCACCATGAACGGGTCGGGCAGCTCGTAGGTGTGTCCGTCGATGGTGACCTGGCGCTCCTCCATCGACTCCAGCAGCGCCGACTGCGTCTTCGGCGAGGCGCGGTTGATCTCGTCGCCGATCACGATCTGGGCGAAGATCGCGCCCGGCTTGAACTCGAAGTCCCGACGCTGCTGGTCGAAGATCGACACACCGGTGATGTCGGAGGGCAGCAGGTCCGGTGTGAACTGGATGCGCCGCACCGAGCAGTCGATGGACCTTGCCAGCGCCTTGGCCAGCATCGTCTTGCCGACGCCGGGGACGTCCTCGATGAGCAGGTGCCCCTCGGCGAGCAGCACTGTCAGCGAGAGCCGTACGACCTCGGGCTTGCCCTCGATCACCCTCTCGACCGACCTGCGCACCCGCTCGGCGGTGGTGGTCAGATCAGTGAGGCTCGCTCGATCGTCATAGGTCGTCACCCGGCCCTCCTCGGCCCTTTCGCACAGGGGCCGTCGCGCGTACCCGCGCGGCCCACCCCGAAGAATCGGACACCCCGCCGGAAGGTCCGGGGAACGTCACACCCGCATTCTTGTTGCCGTCACCGCTTCGTGTCACTCGCCTGTGGATAAGTGGGTGCGAAAAGGCGGTGTCTGTCACGATTCCGGCACTGCGGGACACGTCGATGCGTGCGTGAGGTGCGGCTGAGGGCCGGGTGGCGGGCGGGATCCGTTCAGGAAACGGAGTCGATCTCCCGCAGCAGGCCGGTCGTCACGTCGAAGACGAATCCGCGCACGTCGTCGGTGTGCAGCAGGAAGGGCGAGGTCCGCACCCGCTGCATCGACTGGCGCACGTCCTGGTCGGCGTCCTTGTACGCCTCCACCGCCCAGGCCGGCCGCTGGCCGACCTCGCGCTCCAGGTCGTTGCGGAAGTCCTCGGTGAGGGACTCCAGACCGCAGTTGGTGTGGTGGATCAGGACCACGCTGCGGGTGCCGAGCGCACGCTGGCTGATGGTCAGGGAGCGGATCACGTCCTCGGTCACCACACCGCCCGCGTTGCGGATGGTGTGGCAGTCGCCGAGCTCCAGACCGAGCGCTGCGTGCAGGTCGAGGCGGGCGTCCATGCAGGCGACGACGGCGACCTGGAGGACGGGGCGGGCGTCCATGCCCGGGTCGCGGAAGTCCTCGGCGTACGTGGCGTTCAGCGCGACGAGGCGGTCGGTGACCTGGCCCCCTTCACGGACCGCCGGAGCGGAGGACGTCACGGACCCGGCGGGGGAATGAGCGGAAGTCGACATGGCTACGACGGTAGCCCTCCGGCCTGGCGCGAGGGGCTGTGAGAGCGGACAAAGAACGTCAACGCGGCTTGTTGTGAGGTAACCCACAGGGCGTCCGGACGCGTCCGGATGGGTGAGACCGCCACGTCCGAACGGGTGGCGCGACGCGCTGGGCGGTTCGTTGATCGCGCATCGATCGGATGGCAGGGTGGACTAAAGTAACGCGAAGTCACCGTCCACCCTCCGTACCCACGGCCTATCGCACCACCCGCACCATCTGCACCCCTGCATATTCCGTTTTCCCCCCGTGATGTGCGGCGTACGTGCGGCCCGGCCCTCTCCCGCTCCCGGTCGGCCGACGCCACTTCCCCGGCGCCGGCGGACCTCCCCTTCGGAGCGGGCGGGGACCAGGACGTACGTGCCGGCCGGACGGGACAGAGCCTGAGAGGGCGCATTGAGCCAGACCCGACACATCCCGGTGATGCTCCAGAGGTGTCTGGACCTGCTGGCCCCCGCGCTCGAGGACCCGGCCCACCCGGAACCCGTCGTCGTCGACTGCACCCTCGGCCTCGGCGGCCACAGCGAGGCCCTGCTCGCCGCGTTCCCCACCGCCCGGCTGATCGCTCTGGACCGCGACAAGGAAGCGCTCCGCCTCTCCGGTGAACGGCTCGCCCCCTACGGCGACCGGCCCACGCTCGTCCACGCCGTCTACGACGAACTCCCCGAGGTCCTCGCCCGGCTCGGGGTCCCGAAGGTCCAGGGCGTGCTGTTCGACCTCGGGGTCTCCTCGATGCAACTGGACGAGGCCGACCGCGGGTTCGCCTATGCCCAGGACGCCCCGCTCGACATGCGGATGGACCAGTCCACCGGCATGGGCGCCGCCGAGGTCCTCAACACCTACCCGCCCGGCGAACTGGTCCGCATCCTGCGCGCGTACGGCGAGGAGAAGCAGGCCAAGCGGATCGTCTCCGCCGTCGTCCGCGAACGTGAGAAGGAGCCGTTCAGCAACAGCGCCCGGCTCGTCGAGCTGATCCGCGACGCACTGCCGCAGGCCGCCAAGCGCACCGGCGGCAACCCCGCCAAGCGCACCTTCCAGGCCCTGCGCATCGAGGTCAACGGCGAGCTGAGCGTCCTGGAGCGCGCCATCCCCGCCGCCGTCGACAGCCTCGCCGTCGGCGGCCGCATCGCCGTGCTCTCGTACCACTCGCTGGAGGACCGGCTGGTCAAGCAGGTCTTCGCGGCCGGCGCCGCCAACACCGCGCCCCCCGGCCTGCCCGTCGTCCCCGAGCGCTACCAGCCCCGCCTCGAGCAGCTCACCCGGGGCGCCGAACTGCCCACCGAGGAAGAGGTCGCCGAGAACCGGCGCGCCGCCCCCGCCCGGCTGCGCGGCGCCCAGCGCATCCGCGAGGAGGAGCGGTGAGCGGCGGGACCGGGCGCGGCCCGGCCTCACCCGGGGGAGCGGCGCGGTGACCAAGCCGACCGCACCGCTGAAGGGGCGCGCCGCGCGGCTCGCCCGGCTGATGCCGTCCACCGGGCCCAGCACCGCCGCCCGCACGCCCTTCGTCCTCCTGGTCGTCCTGCTCCTGGGTGGCGGACTCATCACCCTGCTCCTGCTGAACTCCGCCCTCAACGAAGGCTCGTTCCGGCTCAGCGAGCTCAAGCGGGACACCACCGAACTCACCGACGAGCAGCAGGCACTCCAGCGCGACGTCGACGGCCGCTCCCAGCCCGACGCCCTGGAACGCCGCGCCCGCGAGCTCGGCATGGTCCCCGGCGGCAGCCCCGCCTTCCTCGGTCCCGACGGCACGGTCCGCGGCAAGCCCACCAGGGCCACCGCCCCGCCCCCGTCGCCCAGCCCCAGCCCCACCCCGAGCGCCGACGCCACGGCGGACCCCGACGCCCCCGCGCCCGGTCCCTCCGCCTCGCCCTCGGGGTCCGTGCCCGCGCCGGACCCCGCGGCCGTCCCCTCGGCGCAGGACAGCCCGCCCCCGACGAGCCCCGGCAGGTGACGCAGTGCCGCCCAAGGATCCGCCGCGCCGCCGCGTACCCGGCCCGGCCCGCCCCCGCGGCGCGGCCGGCCGCCCCGCGCGCCCCCAGGCCCGCCGGCCGCGCTCCCCGGCGGGCGGCACCACCCGGCGCGGCAAGGCGCCGCGTTCCCTGCGCCTGGGCAGCCCGCGCCCCCGGCTGCGGCTCGTCGGCCTCGGGCTGACCCTGGTCATGCTCGCCTTCGTGGCGCGGCTCCTCCAGGTCCAGGCCGTCGACGCCCACGCGTACGCCTCCAAGGCCCAGAAGAACCGCTACCTGGAGTACACGGTCGCCGCCGAGCGCGGCGAGATCACCGACCGCAGGGGCGTCGCCCTCGCCACCAGCGTCGACGCGCACAACATCACGGCCGACCCCAAGCTCTTCACGCCCGAGGAGAGCAAGGCGCCCGACGCCCCGCGACAGGCCGCCGCCCTGCTCGCCCCGATCCTCGGCAAGGACGTCGAGAAGCTGACCGAGCAGCTCTCCGCCAAGAGCCGCTACACCGTCCTCGCCCACCGGCAGACCCCCCAGGTATGGAAGCAGATCAAGGACCTCAAGGCCGCCTTCGCCGAGAAGGCGTCCGAGGACAAGCTGAAGGGCGGCCCCGGGGCCAACGTCCTGGCCGGCGTCCTCCAGGAGCCGACCACCAAGCGCGTCTACCCCAACGGCGGTCTCGCCGCCGGGATACTGGGATTCGTCAGCGCCGACGGCAAGGGCGGCGGCGGGATCGAATCCCAGCTGAACAAGGAACTCGCGGGCGAGGACGGCAAGATCCGCTACGCCCAGTCGGGCGGCCGGCGAGTCCCCACCGCGGGCAGCAAGGAGACCCCGGCCGTTCCCGGATCCGACATCGAGCTCACGATCGACCGCGACATCCAGTGGGCCGCGCAGAAGGCCATCAGCGACCAGGTCGAGAAGTCCAAGGCGGATCGCGGCTACGTCATCGTCCAGAACACGAGGACCGGCGAGCTGCTCGCCATGGCCAACGCCCCCGGCTACGACCCCAACGACCTCTCCGAGGCCACCTCCGCCTCGCTCGGCAACGCGGCCCTCCAGGACGTGTACGAGCCCGGCTCCACCAGCAAGGTCATGTCGATCGCCGCCGTGCTGGAGGAGGGCGCCGCCGCCCCCGGCACCCATGTGACCGTCCCCAACCGGCTGCACCGGGGCGACCGCCTCTTCAAGGACGACGTCGACCACCCCACCTGGTACCTCACGCTCAACGGGGTGCTCGCCAAGTCCAGCAACATCGGCACCATCCTGGCGACCGGTCAGCTCGGCAAGACCCAGGCGGAGTCGAACAAGGTCCTGTACGACTACCTGCGCAAGTTCGGCCTCGGTGAGAAGACCGGTCTCGGCTACCCCGGCGAGTCACCCGGCCTGCTGGCCCACCCGAAAGACTGGTCGACCTCGCAGCAGTACACGATCCCCTTCGGCCAGGGCCTCTCCATCAACGCCGTCCAGGCCGCCTCGGTCTACTCCACGGTCGCCAACGGAGGCGTACGGGTCGCCCCCACGCTCGTCCGCGGCACCAAGGGGGCCGACGGCCGCTTCACCCCGGCCGAGGCCCCCGAGGAGACCCGGGTGGTCAGCGAGAAGACGGCCAAGACCCTGGCGTCCATGCTGGAGTCCGTCGTCGACGACACCGAGGGGACCGGCACCAAGGCAGCCATCCCCGGCTACCGGGTCGCGGGCAAGACCGGTACGGCCAACCGGGTCGATCCCGTCCGGGGCGTCTACAAGGGCTACACCGCCTCCTTCGCCGGCTTCGCCCCCGCGGACGACCCGCAGATCACCGTCTACTGCGCGATCCAGAACCCCACCAAGGGCAGCTACTTCGGCGGCCAGATCTGCGGCCCGATCTACAAGCAGGTCATGGAGTTCGCGCTCAAGTCGCTCCAGATCCCACCGTCCGGCAGCAAGCCGCCCCGGCTGCCGGTGTCCTTCGAACCCGGCGAGTGAACAGGGGATGCGCGAGCATCCCCACCAAGGGAACCCCCAGTGACAACCATCACCCCCGACCCGGGGAACCGGAACGCGAACCACCGCAACCGGGGAGCCTCGCTTCGCGAGAGCCCGCACCGGCCCGGTACGCTCACCGCCGTGCCCCACGCTGATCAGTCCCAAACCTCTCAGAAGGACGCGCCTGTGAACTACCCGGGAGCGCCCCGACCGGACCGGCTCCGGCCCACCCCCCTCGGCGAGCTGGCCGAGCGGCTCGGCGTCGAAACCGCCGGGGACGGCGACATCACCGGCATCACGCACGACTCACGGGCCGTGCGCCCCGGTGACGTGTACGCGGCCCTGCCCGGCGCCCGCCTCCACGGCGCCGACTTCGCGGCCCAGGCCGCGGGCCTCGGCGCCGCGGCCGTCCTCACCGACCCGGCCGGCGCCGACCGCGCCGCCGCCACCGGCCTGCCGGTCCTGGTCACCGGGAACCCGCGCGCCGTGATGGGCGAACTGGCCGCCGACATCTACGGACGGCCCGGCATCGGCCTGCTCCAGATCGGCATCACCGGCACCTCCGGCAAGACCACCACGGCGTACCTCGTCGAGGGCGGACTGCGTGCCGCCGGCCGCCCCACCGGGCTCATCGGCACCGTCGAGATGCGGATCGGCGACGAGCGCATCAAGTCCGAGCGCACCACCCCCGAAGCCACCGACCTCCAGGCGCTGTTCGCCGTCATGCGCGAACGCGGCGTCGAGGCCGTCGCGATGGAGGTCTCCAGCCACGCCCTGGTGCTCGGCCGGGTCGACGGCTGCGTCTTCGACGTCGCCGTCTTCAACAACCTCAGCCCGGAGCACATGGAGTTCCACTCCGGCATGGAGGACTACTTCCAGGCGAAGGCCCAGCTCTTCACCCCCGAGCGCAGCCACCGAGGCGTCGTCAACTTCGACGACGAGTACGGCCGCAGGCTCATCACCGAGTCCGGCGTCCCCGTCACCACCTTCTCCGCCGAGGGCCACCCGGACGCCGACTGGCACGCCGAGGACGTCGAGGTCGGCCCCCAGGACAGCACCTTCACCGCCGTCGGCCCCAAGGGCGAGCGGATCACCGCCCGCGCCCCGCTGCCCGGCCCGTTCAACGTCGCCAACACCCTCGCGGCGATCGTCACGCTGGCGGTCGCGGGCATCGACCCGCAGATCGCCGCCGACGGCGTCGCCGCGGTCCCCGGCGTCCCGGGCCGGCTGGAGCGGGTGGACGCCGGACAGCCCTACCTCGCCGTCGTCGACTACGCGCACAAGACCGACGCCGTCGAGTCCGTCCTGCGCTCCCTGCGCAAGGTGACCGAGGGCAAGGTGCACATCGTCCTCGGCTGCGGCGGCGACCGCGACACCACCAAGCGCGGCCCGATGGGCGCCGCCGCGGCCCGGCTCGCCGACACCGCCGTACTGACCTCCGACAACCCCCGCTCCGAGGACCCCCTCGCGATCCTCTCCGCGATGCTCTCCGGCGCCGCCGAGGTGCCCGTCCACGAACGCGGCGACGTCCTGGTCGACGCCGACCGGGCCGCCGCGATCGCCGCCGCCGTCGCCCGCGCCGAGCCCGGCGACACCGTCCTGGTGGCGGGCAAGGGCCACGAGCAGGGCCAGGACGTCCACGGCGTGGTCCGGGCCTTCGACGACCGCGAGGTCCTGTACGCAGCCATCGAGCGGTCCCTGGCGCACCCCGGCGCCGACCGTGCCCCTCACCACGAGAACAACAGTCAGGGATGACCAAGTGATCACCCTTTCCCTCGCCGAGATCGCCGAAATCGTCGGCGGGCAGTCGCACGACATACCGGATCCGGCGGTCACCGTGACCGGGCCCGTCGTCATCGACTCCCGCGAGGTCGCGCCCGGCAGCCTGTTCGCCGCGTTCGCCGGCGAGCGGGTCGACGGCCACGACTACGCCCGGCGGGCCGTCGAGGCGGGTGCGGCAGCCGTCCTGGCGGCCCGCCCCGTCGGCGTTCCGGCGATCGTCGTGGACGACGTCGTCGGCGCGCTCGGCGCCCTCGCCCGGGCCGCCGTGGAGCGCCTCGGCACCACCGTCGTCGCCCTCACCGGATCGGCGGGCAAGACGTCCACCAAGGACCTCATCGCGCAGCTCCTCCAGCGCAAGGGCCCGACCGTCTGGACGCCCGGCTCGCTCAACAACGAGATCGGACTGCCACTCACCGCCCTCACCGCCACCCCCGAGACCGAGCACCTGGTCCTGGAGATGGGCGCCCGGGGCATCGGCCACATCCGGTACCTCACCGAGCTGACCCCGCCCCGCATCGGCCTGGTCCTCAACGTCGGCTCCGCGCACCTCGGCGAGTTCGGCAGCCGGGAGGCCATCGCCCAGGCCAAGGGCGAGATGGTCGAGGGCCTCCCCGAGGACGGCTGCGCGGTGCTCAACGCCGACGACCCCCTCGTCCGGGCGATGGCCTCGCGCACCAAGGCCCGCGTCCTGCTCTTCGGAGAAGCGCCCGAAGCGGACGTACGGGGCGAGAAGGTCCGGATGACCCCCGACGGGCGGCCCGCCTTCGAGCTCCACACACCCACCGGGTGCAGCGATGTGACCATGCGCCTGTACGGTGAGCACCACGTGTCGAACGCGCTCGCCGCGGCCGCCGTCGCCCATGAGTTGGGCATGTCCGTGACCGAGATCGCCGAGGCGCTCTCGGAGGCGGGCACCCTCTCCCGCTGGCGCATGGAGGTCACCGAGCGTCCGGACGGTGTGACCGTCGTCAACGACGCCTACAACGCGAACCCCGAATCCATGAGAGCCGCACTGCGTGCGCTGGCCGCCATGGGCCAGGCCCGAGGGGCCGACGGGGGGCGCACCTGGGCGGTGCTCGGTCAGATGGCCGAGCTCGGTGACGCGTCGCTCGCCGAGCACGACGCGGTCGGACGGCTCGCCGTCCGGCTCAACGTCAGCAAGCTCGTCGCTGTCGGGGGGAGAGAAGCCTCCTGGCTGCAACTGGGCGCATCTAACGAGGGTTCGTGGGGTGAGGAGTCGGTGCACGTGTCCGACGCACAGGCGGCCGTCGACCTGTTGCGCAGTGAACTGCGCCCGGGAGACGTCGTGCTGGTGAAGGCGTCCCGGTCGGTCGGCCTGGAGAAGGTCGCCCAGGCACTGCTGGAGAACTCGACCGAGGGCGAGGTCACCGGCCGATGAGGCAGATCCTCTTCGCGGGGGCCATCGGGCTCTTCCTGACCCTGGTCGGTACCCCGCTGCTGATCAAGCTGCTGGCCCGCAAGGGATACGGGCAGTTCATCCGGGACGACGGCCCGCGCACCCACGGCAGCAAGAAGGGCACGCCCACGATGGGCGGTATCGCCTTCATCCTGGCGACGATCATCGCGTACCTCCTCGCGAAGATCATCACGGGTGAGGACATCCGCTACTCCGGCGTGCTCGTGCTCTTCCTCATGGCGGGCATGGGCCTCGTCGGCTTCCTCGACGACTACATCAAGATCGTCAAGCAGCGTTCGCTCGGTCTGCGGGCCAAGGCGAAGATGGCCGGGCAGCTGATCGTCGGCATCGCCTTCGCGGTGCTCTCGCTCCAGTTCCCGAACTCCATGAACTACACCCCGGCCTCCACCCGGCTCTCGTTCGTCGAGGACTTCGGCTGGTCGATCGGCCCGGTGCTGTTCTGCGTCTGGGCGCTGTTCATGATCCTCGCCATGTCCAACGGCGTGAACCTCACCGACGGCCTCGACGGTCTGGCCACCGGCGCCTCGGTGATGGTCTTCGGCGCGTACACCTTCATCGGCCTCTGGCAGTTCCAGGAGTCCTGTGCCAACGCTGACAACCTGACCAACCCGAGCGCCTGTTTCGAGGTGCGCGACCCGCTCGACCTCGCCGTCGTCGCCGCCGCGCTCATGGGCGCCTGCTTCGGCTTCCTGTGGTGGAACACCTCGCCGGCCAAGATCTTCATGGGCGACACCGGTTCGCTGGCCCTCGGCGGCGCCCTCGCGGGCCTCGCGATCCTGTCCCGCACGGAGTTCCTGCTCGCCATCCTCGGCGGCCTCTTCGTGATGATCACCATGTCCGTGGTCATCCAGGTCGGTTCGTTCAAGATGACCGGCAAGCGGGTCTTCCGGATGGCGCCGCTCCAGCACCACTTCGAACTCAAGGGCTGGTCCGAAGTCCTCGTCGTGGTCCGCTTCTGGATCATCCAGGGCATGTGCGTGATCGTCGGACTCGGCCTCTTCTACGCGGGATGGGCAGCCAAGAAGTGAGCACCGTGGACTGGCAGGGCAAGCACGTCACCGTCGCCGGGCTCGGCGTCAGCGGCATCCCCGCTGCCCGCGCCCTGCACGAGCGCGGCGCGCTCGTCACCGTCGTCAACGACGGCGACGACGAACGCTCCCGCGCGCAGGCGGCCGAACTGGAGGCGCTCGGTGTCACCGTGCGCCTCGGCGACGGCGCCACCCTGCCGCCGTCCACGGAACTCGTCGTCACCGCCCCCGGCTGGCAGCCGAACAAACCGCTCTTCCTGGCTGCCGCCGAGGCGGGCGTCCCGGTCTGGGGCGACGTCGAACTCGCCTGGCGCCTGCGCGGCGACGACGGCCGCGAGCCCGCGCCCTGGCTCGCGGTCACCGGGACCAACGGCAAGACCACCACCGTACGGATGCTGGCGTCCATCCTGGAGGCCGCGGGCCTGCGCACCGCGGCCGTCGGCAACATCGGCGTATCGCTGCTGGACGCCGTGCTCGGCGAGACGGAGTACGACGTCCTCGCCGTCGAACTCTCCAGCTACCAGCTGCACTGGGCGCCCTCCCTGCGCGCCCACTCCGCCGCCGTCCTCAACCTCGCCCCGGACCACCTCGACTGGCACGGCTCGATGGAGGCGTACGCCGCCGACAAGGGCCGGGTCTACGAGGGCAACACCGTCGCCTGCGTCTACAACGCGGCCGACCCGGCCACCGAGGAGCTGGTCCGCGAGGCCGACGTCGAGGAGGGCTGCCGCGCCATCGGCTTCACCCTCGGCACCCCCGGCCCCTCGCAGCTCGGCGTGGTCGACGGCCTCCTCGTCGACCGGGCGTTCGTCGCCGACCGCCAGAAGCAGGCCCAGGAGCTGGCCGAGGTCGCCGACGTCAACCCGCCCGCCCCGCACAACGTCGCCAACGCCCTCGCGGCCGCGGCCCTGGCCCGCGCGTTCGGCGTGGAGCCGGCCGCCGTACGCGACGGGCTGCGGGCCTTCCGGCCGGACGCCCACCGCATCGAACACGTCGCGGACATCGGCGAAGTCGCCTACGTGGACGACTCCAAGGCCACCAACACCCATGCCACCGAGGCGTCGCTCGCCGCCTACGACTCCATCGTCTGGATCGCCGGCGGACTGGCGAAGGGCGCCACCTTCGACGAGCTGGTCACCGGCGCGGCGAAGCGGCTGCGCGGGGTCGTGCTGATGGGCGCCGACCGCGCCCTGATCCACGAAGCCCTCACACGACACGCCCCCGACGTCCCGGTGGTCGACCTCGACCGGACCGACACTGGGGCGATGTCCGAAGCGGTGGCGCGGGCCGCCGAGCTCGCCCGGCCGGGCGACACGGTGCTGCTGGCCCCGGCCTGTGCCTCGATGGACATGTTCACCAACTACAACAAGCGGGGCGAGGCGTTCGCGGACGCGGTCCGCGCGCGCGCCGACGAGACCGCCTGACCGACCGGGCCTCCGCGCCCGGGGTCACGGGCCCCGGGCACGAGCAGTGGAGGGGACAGCGACAATGCCGGCCGACGAGAGATCCGCCGTACGGCGGGGGAGCGCACGGGCCTCGGTGCCGCGCCCCCTGACCGCGGCGCCCGCCCCGGGCGCCGTGCCGCTGCCCGCGGGCCTCGCCCTGCGCGGACGGCTCGCCACCGGCTCCCGGCGCCCCGAGACGCCCCGCGGCTCCGGACGCGGCGGCTCCGGTCCCCGTACTCCGAGCACCGGACGCGGCGGCGGGCCGCGTCGGGCGTACGAACGGGCACGGCGGGCCTGGGACCGGCCGCTGACCGCCTACTACGTGATCCTCGGCTCCAGCCTCCTGATCACCGTGCTGGGCCTGGTGATGGTCTACTCCGCCTCGATGATCCAGGCGTTGAACCTCAGCAAGCCCGCGACGTACTTCTTCGGCAAACAGTTCGTCGCCGCGGTCATCGGCGGCGGGCTGATGGCCGCCGCCGCCCGCATGCCGGTGAAACTGCACCGGGCGCTGGCCTACCCGATACTGATGGTCACCGTCTTCCTCATGGTGCTGGTCCAGGTGCCGGGGATAGGGATGTCGGTCAACGGCAACCAGAACTGGATCTACCTCGGCGGCCCGTTCCAGCTCCAGCCCAGCGAGTTCGGCAAGCTCGCCCTCATCCTGTGGGGCGCGGACCTGCTCGCCCGCAAGCAGGACAAGCGGTTGCTGACGCAGTGGAAGCACATGCTCGTGCCGCTCGTCCCCGTGGCCTTCATGCTGCTCGGGCTGATCATGCTCGGCGGCGACATGGGGACCGCGATCATTCTCACGGCGATCCTGTTCGGGCTGCTCTGGCTGGCCGGGGCCCCCACGCGGCTCTTCGCCGGAGTGCTGGGGTTCGCCGCCGCGATGGCGGTCCTGCTGATCTGGACCAGCCCCAACCGGATGTCCCGGCTCTCCTGCATGGGCGTCGTCGGCGAACCCGATCCGGAGGCCGGCTGCTGGCAGGCCGCTCACGGAATCTACGCGCTGGCCTCCGGCGGATGGTTCGGTTCCGGGCTGGGTGCGAGTGTGGAAAAATGGGGCCAACTCCCGGAACCCCACACCGACTTCATCTTCGCGATCACCGGTGAGGAACTGGGTCTGGCGGGGACGCTGTCCGTGCTCGCCCTGTTCGCGGCTCTAGGCTATGCGGGTATCCGCGTGGCCGGACGCACGGAGGACCCCTTCGTCAGGTTTGCCGCGGGAGGCGTGACCACCTGGATCATGGCCCAGGCCGTGATCAACATCGGTGCGGTGCTCGGCCTGTTGCCGATTGCCGGTGTCCCGCTCCCGCTGTTCTCCTACGGCGGGTCCGCCCTGCTGCCGACGATGTTCGCGGTCGGGCTCATGATCGCCTTCGCGCGGGACGACCCCGCCGCGAAGACGGCCCTGGCCATGCGGAAGCCCGGGGTGAGATGGAAGACGATGAGACGGCGCGTCAAGAAGCGTTCGTCCGGAGAGCGGTGAATTTCGGTGCATGTCGTACTCGCCGGCGGGGGGACCGCCGGACACATCGAGCCCGCGCTTGCCCTCGCAGACGCCCTGCGCAGGCAGGACCCGACCGTGGGAATCACTGCCCTCGGCACGGAACGCGGACTGGAGACCAGGCTCGTGCCCGAGCGGGGGTACGAGCTGGCGCTCATCCCCGCCGTGCCGTTGCCCCGCAAGCCCACGCCCGAGCTGATCACCGTCCCGGGCCGGCTGCGCGGCACCATCAAGGCCGCCGAGCAGATCCTGGAGCGCACCAAGGCGGACTGCGTGGTCGGCTTCGGCGGTTACGTCGCCCTTCCCGGCTACCTCGCCGCCAAGCGCGCCGGGGTGCCGATCGTGGTCCACGAGGCCAACGCCCGCCCGGGCCTGGCCAACAAGATCGGTTCGCGGTACGCGCACGGGGTCGCCGTCTCCACTCCGGACAGCAAGCTGCGCGGCGCCCGCTACATCGGCATCCCGCTCCGCCGCACCATCGCCACCCTGGACCGCGCCCGGGTCCGGCCGGAGGCCCGCGCCTCCTTCCAGCTCGACCCCAACCTGCCGACGCTGCTGGTCTCCGGCGGCTCGCAGGGCGCGCGCCACCTCAACGAGGTCGTCCAGCGGGTCGCGCCGCTGCTCCAGCGCTCCGGCATCCAGATCCTCCACGTGGTCGGCCCCAAGAACGAACTGCCGCGCGTGGACAACATGCCCGGAATGCCGCCCTACATCCCGGTACCGTACGTGGACCGGATGGACCTCGCGTACGCCGCGGCCGACATGATGCTCTGCCGCGCGGGCGCGATGACCGTCGCCGAACTCTCCGCCGTCGGGCTCCCCGCCGCGTACGTCCCGCTGCCCATCGGCAACGGCGAACAGCGGCTCAATGCCCAGCCGGTGGTCAACGCCGGCGGCGGTCTGCTGGTGGACGACGCGGCGCTCACCCCGGAATGGGTGCAGGGCAACGTCCTGCCGGTACTGTCGGATCCGCACCGGCTGTACGAAATGTCACGTGCCGCGGCGGAGTTCGGCCGGCGCGACGCCGACGACCTGCTCGTCGGCATGGTGTACGAAGCGATCGCCGCGCGCCGTTAGGCGTGCGGCGCGATGCGGTGCGGACCCGGGGCGGGCGCCCCGGGTCCGGCGAAGGAGCGAGCGTGGCCGGACCGACGACCGCCCAGCGCGGCGCACCCGGGCGGACGGACACCTCCGCCCGCCCCCCGCACATCGGCCCCGAGGGGCCCCGGATCGGCCGCCGTCTGCTGCTGGTCCTGATCGGCGTCGCGGCCGCCCTGCTCACCGCGTTCGTGGTCTGGGCCCTCTACGGCTCCTCCTGGTTCCGCGTGGCGGAGGTCCGGACGAGCGGGGTCGAGGTGCTGAGCCGCGAAGAAGTGGAAGCGGCTGCGGCCACTCCGCTCGGCGCCCCCCTCGTCTCCGTGGACACCGACGCCATGGAACGCCGGTTGCGCCAGAAGTTGCCTCGTATCGACACAGTCGACGTCGTTCGGTCGTGGCCGGACGGCATCGGCCTCGAGGTGACCGAGCGGAAACCGGTACTTCTCGTCGAAAAGGGCGGGAAGTTCGTGGAAGTGGACACCGAGGGCGTGCGCTTCGCGACGGTGGACAAGGCCCCGAAGGGCGTTCCCCTGCTGGAACTGGAGCCCGAACCGTCCGTGAGTCTGCGCCGGTTCGGCGAGGACCGCCTGGTGCGGGAAGCCGTCCGGGTCGCCGGCGACCTCCCCGAGGCCGTGGCGTCCGACGCGCAAGCCGTCCGGGTCCTCTCGTACGACGCCATCTCCCTGCGGCTCACCCGCGACCGCGTGGTGACCTGGGGGAGCGGCGAGGACGGGGCGGTCAAGGCGCGTGTCCTGACCGCGCTGATGAAGGCGTCGCCCAAAGCGGAACACTTCGACGTAAGTGCCCCCACCGCCCCGGCGGTTTCGGGGAGTTGACGGGTATTTGTGCTGGCCAGCACCCTGGTTGGTCAGCGCTACGGGTGATCACATAGGGTGAAAAGAAAAACGGGAGGTTCGGCGTGTTCGTTGAACGGGCGCCACTTGTCGACTTAGTGTCCTGTTCGGAAGAGTCCAGGAAGCAGACACACTGTTAACCCTAAACTTGAACGTTAGGGTTTGGGTCGGCGTTCGGACCGTCCCCATCGACATCAGTCGTCGCCGCGGGGCCACCGCAGAGCGACGACACGTAACTCGAGGCGAGAGGCCTTCGACGTGGCAGCACCGCAGAACTACCTCGCAGTCATCAAGGTCATCGGTGTCGGCGGCGGTGGTGTCAATGCCATCAACCGAATGATCGAGGTCGGTCTCAAGGGCGTCGAGTTCATCGCCATCAACACGGACGCACAGGCTCTGTTGATGAGCGACGCCGACGTCAAGCTCGACGTCGGCCGTGAACTCACCCGGGGCCTCGGCGCCGGGGCGAACCCGGCCGTCGGTCGTAAGGCGGCAGAGGACCACCGTGAGGAGATCGAGGAGGTCCTCAAGGGGGCCGACATGGTCTTCGTCACCGCCGGAGAAGGCGGCGGCACCGGCACCGGCGGCGCACCTGTCGTCGCCAACATCGCGCGCTCGCTCGGCGCCCTGACGATCGGTGTGGTCACCCGCCCGTTCACCTTCGAGGGCCGGCGACGCGCGAACCAGGCGGAGGACGGCATCGCCGAGCTCCGCGAAGAGGTCGACACCCTCATCGTCATTCCCAACGACCGCCTGCTGTCCATCTCGGACCGCCAGGTCAGCGTGCTCGACGCGTTCAAGTCGGCCGACCAGGTACTGCTCTCGGGCGTCCAGGGCATCACCGACCTCATCACCACCCCGGGGCTGATCAACCTCGACTTCGCCGACGTCAAGTCGGTCATGTCCGAGGCCGGGTCGGCGCTCATGGGCATCGGTTCGGCGCGCGGCGACGACCGCGCGGTGGCGGCGGCCGAGATGGCGATCTCCTCGCCGCTCCTGGAAGCCTCCATCGACGGCGCCCGTGGGGTCCTGCTCTCCATCTCCGGCGGCAGCGACCTCGGTCTCTTCGAGATCAACGAGGCCGCCCAACTGGTGAGCGAGGCGGCCCACCCCGAGGCCAACATCATCTTCGGGGCCGTCATCGACGACGCCCTGGGCGACGAGGTCCGGGTCACCGTGATCGCCGCCGGCTTCGACGGCGGACAGCCGCCGGCCCGCCGCGAGAACGTGCTCGGCGCCAACAGCGCCAAGCGGGAGGAGCCGGCCGCTCCGGCCAGGCCCGCCACCCCCGAGCCGGTGCGCCCGGCGGGCGGACTCGGCTCCGTTCCGCCGCGCGAGGAGAGCCCGGCCCCGGCCGAGCAGCCGGCCCCCGCGCCGGCCGCGAGCGAGAGCACGCTCCCGCCCGTCTCCCCGCCGCACGTCCCGACGGCCCGTCCCTACCAGGACACCCAGGCCGAAGAGCTGGACGTACCGGACTTCTTGAAGTGATAGGACAGCACCCGGCGGTAGCCGTCACGGGCAGTGCCCACTTCGCCTTCACCGACCGGTGGGGCGGGGTGAGCTCCGCCCCGTACGGTGAGCTCAACCTCGGCGGCGCGGTCGGAGACGACCCCGCCGCCGTCGGCGCGAACCGGGAGCGTGCCGCCCGCGACCTGGGCATCGATCCGGCGCGGGTCGTCTGGATGAACCAGGTGCACGGCCGGGACGTCGCCGTGGTGGACGGGCCCTGGGGCGCGGACGCCGACATCCCTGCGGTGGACGCGGTGGTGACCGCCCGGCGCGGGCTGCCGCTCGCGGTCCTCGCCGCCGACTGCACGCCCGTCCTCCTCGCGGACCCGGTCGCCCGGGTCGCGGGGGCGGCGCACGCCGGGCGGCCGGGACTGGTCGCCGGAGTCGTTCCGGCGACGGTCGAGGCCATGGTCGCGCTCGGCGCACACCCCTCCCGCATCACGGCGCACACCGGGCCGGCCGTCTGCGGCCGGTGCTACGAGGTGCCGGAGGCGATGCGCGCCGAGGTCGCCGAAGCGGTCCCGGGCACCTGGTCCGAGACGAGCTGGGGAACCCCGGCGGTCGACGTCACCGGCGGAGTCCACGCCCAGCTCGCCGCCCTCGGGGTGACGGACCGGCACTCCTCGCCGCACTGCACCCTCGAATCCGGTGACCACTTCTCGTACCGACGCGACCGCACCACCGGGCGGCTCGCCGGATATGTCTGGCTGGACGGATAGGGCATGACGGACCGTAAGGCTGAACTCGCCGCGAACCTCGCGCGGGTGGAGGAGCGGATCGCCGCCTCCTGCGCGGCGGCCGGCCGCGCGCGCGAGGACGTGACCCTCGTCGTGGTCACCAAGACCTACCCCGCGAGCGATGTGCGGATCCTGCGCGAACTCGGTGTGCGCCATGTCGCCGAGAATCGTGACCAGGACGCCGCCCCCAAGGCCGCCGCCTGTGCGGATCTTTCGCTGACATGGCACTTTGTCGGACAGCTGCAGACGAACAAGGTTCGTTCTGTGACCAGTTATGCCGATATCGTGCAGTCGGTGGACCGCCCCAAGCTGGTCACCGCGCTCTCGGCCGCCGCGGTCCGCGGTGAGCGGGAACTCGGCTGTCTGATCCAGGTCGCCCTGGACGCGGAGAGCGGCGAGCGCGGTGAGCGCGGCGGCGTCGCGCCGGACGGGGTCGAGGAGTTGGCGGACGCGATCGCGGCGGCTCCCGGGCTCCGGCTCGGCGGGCTGATGACCGTGGCCCCGCTGGCCGGTGAGTACGCCGGACGGCAACGGGCCGCGTTCGAGCGGCTGATGGAAATCTCATCCCGACTGCGGTCGGCTCATCCGGCTGCGAACATGGTCTCCGCGGGTATGAGCGGGGACTTGGAGGACGCGGTGGCGGCCGGAGCGACACATGTCCGCGTCGGTACGGCGGTACTCGGAGTCCGACCCCGGCTCGGGTAACGTCGCGAAGCAGGTCGGACCACAGCAGAAAATATGGTCATTCCCGCTCATGGCGGGCAGGCCACCGTGGATCGCGGGCACTTGGTGACGAATGCCGATCCACCACAGAGCGGAGGACTCGGAGCATGGCCGGCGCGATGCGCAAGATGGCGGTCTACCTCGGCCTCGTGGAGGACGATGGGTACGACGGCCCGGGGTTCGACCCCGACGACGAATTCGAACCTGAGCCGGAGCCCGAACGCGACCGGCGGCGGCACCAGCCCCCACATCAGGTGGAGCGCGAACGCGAGCGTGAGCGCGAAAGGGACGAACCGGTACGAGTAGTGCAACCGCCCGCTCCGCGCGAGCCGGTTCAGCTCCCCGCGGAAAGCCCGCGACCCGCCCGGATCGCACCCGTGGCGTCCATCACACCTGAACGTCCCAACATGGAGAAGAACGCACCGGTGATCATGCCCAAGGTCGTGTCCGAGCGGGAGCCGTACCGCATCACCACGCTGCACCCCAGGACCTACAACGAGGCCCGTACCATCGGGGAACACTTCCGTGAGGGCACTCCGGTGATCATGAATCTCACGGAGATGGACGATACGGACGCGAAGCGACTTGTCGACTTTGCCGCGGGACTCGTCTTCGGTCTCCATGGCAGCATTGAGCGCGTGACGCAGAAGGTGTTCCTGTTGTCGCCTGCTAACGTCGATGTCACGGCGGAGGACAAGGCCCGCATCGCAGAGGGCGGATTCTTCAACCAGAGCTGAGAACACGACACCGGGAACGACCCGGCCGAGAGGCCGGTGCCGGCCATGAGGCCGGAGCTGACGAGAGCCAGGGGAGAGGGAAGCGCGAGACATGGGCGTCGCACTGGATGTGGTCTACATCGCGCTGATGTGTTTCCTCATCGTGCTGATCTTCCGGCTGGTCATGGACTACGTCTTCCAGTTCGCACGTTCATGGCAACCCGGCAAGGCGATGGTGGTGGTCCTTGAGGCCACCTACACTGTCACCGATCCACCGCTCAAGCTTCTGCGGCGGTTCATTCCGCCGCTGCGTCTCGGGGGCGTGGCACTCGACCTGTCCTTCTTCGTTCTGATGATCATCGTCTACATCCTGATCAGCGTTGTGATCAAGTTGTGAGCGATACGGTCTTGCCGACTGCCGACGACTACGTAGAGGTGAAGAAGAGATGCCGTTGACCCCCGAGGACGTGCGGAACAAGCAGTTCACGACCGTCCGCCTCCGAGAAGGCTATGACGAGGACGAGGTCGATGCCTTTCTCGACGAGGTCGAATCGGAGCTGACCCGTCTGCTCCGCGAGAACGAGGACCTGCGCGCCAAGCTGGCCGCCGCGACGCGTGCCGCCGCGCAGAACCAGCAGCAGCAACAGCAGCAGCAGGGTATGCGCAAGCCCCCGGAGCAGCAGGACCGGCCCGGGGCCCCCGTGCCCGCCGCCATATCGGGACCGCCGCAGCAGCAGCAGCAGCCGCAGATGGGTCCGCCCCAGCTGCCCGGTGGCGCGCCGCAGCTGCCCGCAGGTCCCAGTGGTCACGGCCCCCAGGGTGGCCACGGCCCCGGTCCGCAGGGCCCGCACGGCCCCGGCCCGATGCAGGGCGGTCCCATGGGTGGCCCGATGGGCGGCCCCATGGGTCAGCACCCCCAGCAGCAGATGCAGCAGATGCAGCCGCCGCAGATGCAGCAGCAGGGGCAGGGCCCCGGTGGCGACAGCGCCGCCCGTGTCCTCTCGCTCGCGCAGCAGACCGCCGACCAGGCGATCGCGGAGGCCCGTTCCGAGGCCAACAAGATCGTCGGCGAGGCGCGCAGCCGCGCCGAGGGCCTGGAGCGGGACGCCCGTGCCAAGGCGGACGCCCTGGAGCGGGACGCGCAGGAGAAGCACCGCGTGGCGATGGGCTCGCTGGAGTCCGCCCGCGCGACGCTGGAGCGCAAGGTCGAGGACCTGCGCGGCTTCGAGCGCGAGTACCGCACGCGGCTGAAGTCGTACCTGGAGAGCCAGCTGCGTCAGCTGGAGACCCAGGCGGACGACTCGCTCGCCCCGCCGCGGACCCCGGCCGCGGCTTCGCTGCCGCCGTCCCCGTCGCTGGCCCCGGCCGGTGCGGGTGCGATGGGTCACTCCATGGGCAGCTCCAGCCACGGTGGGCACGGCGGCCAGCAGATGGGTGGCGGTCAGTCCTCGCTGGGCGGCGCGCCGTCCTACGGCGGCCAGCAGCAGATGTCGCCCGCGATGACGCAGCCGATGGCGCCGGTGCGGCCGCAGGCGCCGCAGCCGATGCAGCAGGCGCCGTCGCCGATGCGCGGGTTCCTGATCGACGAGGACGACAACTGAGCGGGGCGCGCTCGCTGAGCGCGTAGCCGTCGGCAGGCTGAGGGCCGGGCCCCGGGGATTTTCCCCGGGGCCCGGCCCTTTGGCGTGGGCCCCGGCCACCGGGGCGGGCCGGGCTGGGGGCGGGCGCCTGCGGCGGGCTGTTCCCCTCCCCGCCCCTTCCCGAAACCGGGGCTCCGCCCCGGACCCCGCTCCTCAAACGCCGGAGGGGCTGGGAGATGGAGACTGCGGGTGACTCCGCTCCAGGCTCCGCTCCTCAAGTGCCGGAGAGGCTGGGAAGACGAAGACTGCGGGTGGTGCTGCGCCGGGCTCCGTTCCTCAAGTGCCGGAGAGGCTGGGAAGACGAAGACTGCGGGTGGTGCTGCGCCGGGCTCCGTTCCTCAAGTGCCGGAGGGGTTGGGAGCACGAAGATTGCCGGTGGTGCTGCGCCGGGTCCCGTTCCTCAAGTGCCGGAAGGGCTGGGAAGACGAAGACCGCGGGTGGTGCTGTGCCGGGTCCCGTTCCTCAAGTGCGGGAGAGGCTGGGAGATGTCCTCGGTAGTGCCGGGCGGACCGGATGGGAGGGCCTGTGCGGGTACGCGGGAGGGCCCGCCGGGTCGGCGGGCCCTCCTGGTCGTGCGGGTCGGGTGCGGCTACCGCTTGCGGAGGCGGAACGTGAGGGACAGGCCCTCGTCCTCGAAGGGGGTGCCGTACGTCTCGTCCGCCTCGCCCTGTGCGTAGTCCGGGGCGAGCACCTCCTCCGCGATGAGGGAGGCGTGCTCGGTGAGGGCCTCGGCCGTCGCGGGGGACGTCGAGGTCCAGCGGACGGCGATACGGTCCGCCACGTCCAGGCCGCTGTTCTTGCGGGCCTCCTGGATCAGGCGGATCGCGTCACGGGCCAGACCGGCGCGGCGCAGTTCCGGGGTGATCTCCAGGTCCAGGGCGACCGTCGCGCCCGAGTCCGAGGCGACCGACCAGCCCTCGCGCGGGGTCTCCGTGATGATGACCTCGTCGGGGGCGAGGGCGATCCGTTCGCCCTCCACCTCCACCGACGCCGTGCCTTCGCGCAGGGCCTGGGAGAGCGCCGCCGCGTCCGCGTTCGCCACGGCCTTCGCCACGGCCTGGACGCCCTTGCCGAACCGCTTGCCCAGGGCGCGGAAGTTGGCCTTCGCCGTCGTGTCGACCAGCGAGCCGCCGACCTCGGAGAGCGACGCCAGCGACGAGACGTTCAGCTCCTCCGTGATCTGGGCGCGCAGTTCGGAGGAGAGGTGCTCGAAGCCGCTCGCCGCGACCAGCGCGCGGGAGAGGGGCTGGCGCGTCTTCACGCCGGACTCGGCACGGGTCGCCCGGCCCAGCTCCACCAGGCGGCGCACCAGCGCCATCTGCGAGGAGAGCGTCGGGTCGACCGCCGAGGTGTCCGCCGTGGGCCACGACGACAGGTGGACCGACTCCGGGGCGCCCGGGGTGACCGGGACGACCAGGTCCTGCCAGACCCGCTCGGTGATGAACGGGACCAGCGGGGCCATCAGCCGCGTGACCGTCTCGACCACTTCGTGCAGCGTGCGCAGCGCGGCCTTGTCGCCCTGCCAGAAGCGGCGGCGGGAGCGGCGGACGTACCAGTTGGAGAGGTCGTCGACGAACGCCGAGAGCAGCTTGCCGGCGCGCTGGGTGTCGTAGCTCTCCAGCGCGACCGTCATCTGCTCGACCAGCGCGTTGAGTTCGCTCAGCAGCCAGCGGTCCAGGACCGTGCGGTCCGCCGGGGCCGGGTCGGCCTCCGAGGGCGCCCAGCCGGAGGTGCGCGCGTACAGGGCCTGGAAGGCGACCGTGTTCCAGTACGTCAGGAGGGTCTTGCGGACGACCTCCTGGATCGTGCCGTGGCCCACCCGGCGGGCCGCCCACGGGGAGCCGCCGGCGGCCATGAACCACCGCACCGCGTCCGCCCCGTGCTGGTCCATCAGCGGGATCGGCTGGAGGATGTTGCCCAGGTGCTTGGACATCTTGCGGCCGTCCTCGGCGAGGATGTGGCCCAGGCAGACCACGTTCTCGTAGGACGACTTGTCGAAGACCAGGGTGCCGACCGCCATCAGCGTGTAGAACCAGCCGCGGGTCTGGTCGATGGCCTCCGAGATGAACTGCGCCGGGTAGCGGCTCTCGAAGACTTCCTTGTTCTTGTACGGGTAGCCCCACTGCGCGAACGGCATCGAGCCCGAGTCGTACCAGGCGTCGATGACCTCCGGGACGCGGTACGCCTCCAACTGGCAGTTCTCGTGCGTGCAGGTGAAGGTGATCTCGTCGATGAAGGGGCGGTGGGGGTCGAGGGACGACTGGTCCCGGCCCGTCAGCTCCGTCAGTTCCGCCCGCGAGCCCACGCACGTCAGGTGGTCGTCCTCGCAGCGCCAGATCGGCAGCGGCGTGCCCCAGTAGCGGTTGCGGGAGAGCGCCCAGTCGACGTTGTTGTTCAGCCAGTCGCCGAACCGGCCGTTCTTGACCGAGTCCGGGAACCAGTTGGTCTTCTCGTTCTCCTGGAGCAGCTTGTCCTTGACCGCCGTCGTGCGGATGTACCAGGACGGCTGCGCGTAGTAGAGCAGTGCCGTGTGGCAGCGCCAGCAGTGCGGATAGCTGTGCTCGTACGGGACGTGGCGGAAGAGCTTGCCGCGCGCGTCCAGGTCCGCGGCGAGGGCCTCGTCGGCCTTCTTGAAGAAGACGCCGCCGACCAGCGGCAGGTCCTCCTCGAAGGTGCCGTCGGGGCGGACCGGGTTGACCACCGGGAGGCCGTAGGAGCGGCAGACCACGAGGTCGTCGGCGCCGAAGGCGGGGGACTGGTGGACCAAACCGGTACCGTCCTCGGTGGTGACGTACTCGGCGTTGACCACGTAATGGGCCTCCGCCGGGAAGTCGACCAGGGCGAAGGGGCGTTCGTAGGTCCAGCGTTCCATCTCGGCGCCGGTGAAGGACTCGCCGGTCGTCTCCCAGCCCTCGCCGAGCGCCTTCTCCAGCAGCGGTTCGGCGACGACGAGCTTCTCCTCGCCGTTCGTCGCGACGACGTAGCGGACCTCGGGGTGCGCGGCGACCGCCGTGTTGGAGACCAGCGTCCAGGGTGTGGTCGTCCAGACCAGCAGCGACGCCTCGCCGGCCAGCGGGCCCGACGTCAGGGGGAAGCGGACGAAGACCGAGGGGTCGACGACCGTCTCGTACCCCTGGGCCAGCTCGTGGTCGGACAGGCCGGTGCCGCAGCGGGGGCACCAGGGGGCGACGCGGTGGTCCTGGACCAGCAGGTCCTTGGCGAAGATCTCCTTCAGCGACCACCACACGGAGTCCACGTACTCCGGGTCCATCGTGCGGTACGCGTCGTCCAGGTCGACCCAGTAGCCCATCCGGGTCGTCAGCTCGGCGAAGGCGTCGGTGTGCCGGGTCACCGACTCACGGCACTTGGCGTTGAACTCGGCGATGCCGTACGCCTCGATGTCCTTCTTGCCGTTGAAGCCCAGCTCCTTCTCGACCGCCAGCTCGACCGGCAGGCCGTGGCAGTCCCAGCCGGCCTTGCGGCCCACGTGGTAGCCCTGCATGGTGCGGAAGCGGGGGAAGACGTCCTTGAAGACGCGGGCCTCGATGTGGTGGGCGCCCGGCATGCCGTTGGCGGTGGGCGGTCCCTCGTAGAAGACCCACTCGGGGCGGCCCTCGGACTGCTCCAGGCTCTTGGCGAAGACCTTGCTCTCGCGCCAGAAGTCGAGCACGGCGTGCTCCAGCGCGGGAAGGTCGACCTGGGCGGGCACCTGGCGGTACTGCGGCGATGTCATGTGCGGCTTCCTCCGGCGGACGTCTTCCACTTCCGTCGGAGGGACGAGAGCGTCTCGGCTCCCGCGGTACCACCCTCCTTGGCCCCGGGCGTGCGCCCGCGGCCCCCTCATTGGGGTGCGATGCCGGGTCTAGTGGCCCCGCGCCGTGGAGTCCACGGTCCGGGGTGTTCTTCCGGCGGCTCCGGGGTGATCTTCACGACGCGCTCGCCCCCGGGCTCCCACCGTCCCCGGGTCGCTCTCGGCTGCGTACGGCGCTACTCGTCCCGTCCCTGCCTCTCGCTGGGGCCAGTGTACGGGCCTGTACGGGCGACGGCCGACCGGTTATCGGGGGTGCGCGGGCGTGACCCGTGTGGCGGGACGGGCCCGAGGGACCGGCGACGGGGCCAGCGGGCCGGATTACCCGGCGGTGAGCTGGGCACAACGGTGGGAGGTGTGCCACGACCGGACGCGGGGGAAGGGGAGCGGGCGGCGTGCCCCGTTGCCGCGGGGCTGGAGTCGATTTATCGTCCCAGCACGATTCGCGAGCAAGATCACAATATGTGAAGGGGCCGCGGCCATGGTGGCGAAGAAGACGGCGGACGAGACCGCGGCCGAGCACGACGACGCCCACGAGCCACCGGCCGGAACCGTGAAGAAGGCGGCCGGGAGGGCGGCGAAGAAGGCCGCGGACAAGACGGCCGGCGGGAGCACCGGGAAGGCCGCCGCCAAGAAGACGGCGGCGAAGAAGAAGAGCGCCGCCAGGAAGACGGCGGCGAAGAAGGCCGTGAAGACGGCGGCCGGCACGGAGCCGGCCGACGAGCAGGACGCCGCCGAGAAGGCGTCGGACAAGGCCGCACCGGCGGCCACGGAGGCGGCCCCGGCCGCCGAGCAGACGGGAGCCCCCACGGTGGTAGCCAAGAAGAGCGCGAGTCGTCCCGCAGCAGGCGCGGGGGCCGCCGCCCCCGTGCCGCCCGCCCGTGCCGCCGCTCCCGACGAGTTGGCCGTCCGGCCCGGCGAGGATCCCTGGACGCCCGAGGAGGTCACCGAGGCGCGCACCCTGCTGACCAGCGAGGTCCTGCGGCTCCGCAGCGAGCTGGAGACGTCCGGCGCGGCCCTGGCCGGGCTGATGCGGGACTCCGGCGACGGCGCGGGCGACGACGAGGCCGACACCGGCACCAAGAACATCACCCGCGAGCACGAGCTGGCCCTCGCGGCCAACGCCCAGGAGATGCTGGAGCAGACCGAGCGGGCGCTGGCCCGGCTGGAGGCGGGGACGTACGGGCTCTGCGAGATCTGCGGCAAGCCGATCGGCAAGGCGCGGATGCAGGCGTTCCCCCGGGCGACCCTCTGCGTCGAGGACAAGCAGAAGCAGGAGCGGCGCGGCTGATCCGCACAGGTGTGCCGTACCCTCATCCGAAGGCAGGCACCTAGGGTTGAGGGACTCACGTGGCAGAGGCGGAGCGCATCATCGGTACGCCGGAGAACCCCGATGTCGAGGGCGCGGACGAGGGCGGCAGCACCGCCGCCGACGCCGCCGCGAACGCGGTCAGGGGCAAGCGGAAGGTGCTCGCCCTGCTGACCGTGGCCGTCGTGGCCTACGCGCTGGACCTGGTCACGAAGATGATCGTGGTGGCGAAGCTGGAGCACCAGCCGCCGATCGACATCATCGGGGACTGGCTGCAGTTCCGGGCGATCCGGAACCCGGGCGCCGCGTTCGGGTTCGGCGAGGCGTTCACGGTGATCTTCACCATCATCGCCGCCGGGGTGATCGTGGTCATCGTCCGGCTCGCCCGCAAGCTCTACAGCCTGCCGTGGGCCATCGCCCTGGGACTCCTCCTGGGCGGTGCGCTCGGCAACCTCACCGACCGCCTCTTCCGGGCCCCGGGCGTGTTCGAGGGCGCGGTGGTCGACTTCATCGCCCCCAAGCATTTCGCCGTCTTCAACCTCGCCGACTCCGCCATCGTCTGCGGCGGCATCCTCATCGTGATCCTCTCCTTCAAGGGCCTGGACCCCGACGGGACCGTCCACAAGGACTGACCGGGCTGTACGGGGAGCGTGTCGCGCAAGGCATACTCGACTGGTGAGTACGCACCCCGAGATCCGCACCCTGCCCGTACCGGACGGTCTGGAGGGCGAGCGCGTCGACGCCGCCATCGCCCGCATGTTCGGCTTCTCCCGCACCAAGGCCGCCGAGCTGGCCGCCGCCGGGAAGGTCCAGGTGGACGGCTCGGTGGCCGGGAAGTCCGAGCGGGTCCACGGGGGCGCCTGGCTGGAGGTGGAGATGCCGCAGGCCGCTCCGCCGGTCCAGATCGTCGCCGAGCCCGTCGAGGGCATGGAGATCGTCCACGACGACGACGACATCGTGGTCATCGTGAAGCCGGTCGGCGTCGCCGCCCACCCCAGCCCCGGCTGGACCGGCACCACCGTCATCGGCGGCCTCGCCGCCGCCGGGTACCGGATCTCGACCTCCGGCGCCGCCGAGCGCCAGGGCATCGTCCACCGCCTCGACGTCGGCACCTCCGGACTGATGGTCGTCGCCAAGTCCGAGCGCGCGTACACCCTGCTCAAGGCCCAGTTCCGCGACCGGGTCGTCGAGAAGAAGTACCACGCCCTCGTCCAGGGCCACCCGGACCCGATGAGCGGCACCATCGACGCCCCCATCGGCCGCCACCCCAACCACGACTACAAGTGGGCGGTCACCGCCGAGGGCAAGCCGTCGGTGACCCATTACGACCTGATCGAGGCGTACCGCTCCGCCAGCCTCCTCGACATCAAGTTGGAGACGGGCCGCACCCACCAGATCCGGGTCCACATGTCGGCTCACCGCCACCCCTGCGTCGGGGACATCACCTACGGCGCGGACCCCACGCTGGCCAAGCGCCTCAAGCTGACCCGGCAGTGGCTGCACGCCGTCCGGCTGGGCTTCGAGCACCCGGCGGACGGGAGCTGGGTGGAGTTCTCCAGCGAGTACCCCGCCGATCTGCGGCAGGCCCTCGACACCATCGCGGCGGAGAGCCAGTGACGCCCGGACCCGGCGCGTACAGCACGCGCAGGGCCGTCGAGGAGAGCGATCTGGCGGCCTGCTTCCAGGTCCGCAAGGACGTCTTCGTCGGCGAGCAGAACGTGCCCGAGAGGCTGGAGTACGACGCGTACGACGCGACCGCCGTGCACGTGCTGGCCGTCGCGGCGGACGGCACCGCGCTCGGCACCGGGCGCCTGCTGCACGGCGCGGCCGCGGCCGGGAAGACCGGCGGCGCCCCGGGCGTCGGCTCGCTCGGCCGGCTCGCCGTGGGCCGGGAGGCCCGGGGCCTCGGGGTCGGCGCGGCGCTCGTCCGCGCCATCGAGGACGAGGCGCGCGCACTCGGCCTGACCGCCGTCGACCTGCACGCCCAGACCCACGCCCTCGGCTTCTACGAGCGGCTCGGATACGTCGCGTACGGCCCCGAATTCCCCGACGCGGGCATGCCGCACCGGGCGATGCGGCGGGAGATCCACCCGGCCTGAGTGCCGGAAGAGGGGGGTATCGGCCGAATCGTGCACCGTGCATGGCAGGGTGGACCCCTGTTCGGCCGCTTGTGACCCGCCGGACCCGCACGCTCCGGAAGGCCACCCGTGGAACAGATGTCCCTCCTGCTCCTGCTGCTGCTCGGAGCCGTGGTCACGGTGCCGCTGGGCGACCGGCTCGGGCTGCCCGCCCCGGTGCTGATGACCCTCGCCGGCGTCGCGATGGCGTTCATGCCGTTCGTCCCGAACGTCGACATCCCGCCGGAGATCATCCTCCCCGCCCTGCTCCCGCCGCTGCTCTACGCGACGGTGCAGCGCACCTCCTGGAGGCAGTTCGCCGCCAACCGGCGCCCGATCTTCCTGCTGGCCGTCGCCCTCGTGTTCGTCACCACGGCCGCCGTCGCCGCGGTCGCCAACGCCATCGTGCCGGGGCTGCCGATCGCCGCGGCCGTCGCGCTCGGCGCGCTCGTCGCCCCGCCCGACCCGGTCGCCGCGACGGCCGTGGCGGGCTCGGTGGGGCTGCCGCGGCGGCTGGTGTCGATCCTGGAGGGCGAGGGCCTCTTCAACGACGTGACCGCCATCGTGCTCTACCACGTGGCGATCGCCGCCGCCGTCAGCGGCACCTTCTCGCTCCCCGAGGCGTTCGGGCTGCTGGTCCTCTCCGCGGTCGTCGCGGTGGCCGTCGGCCTCGCGCTCGGCTGGGTCACCATCAAGCTGATGAACCTGCTCGGCGACGCCACGCTCCAGGTGGGCCTGACCCTGCTGGTGCCCTTCGTCGCCTACGTCCTCGCCGAGGAGCTGGAGGGCTCCGGGGTGCTGGCCGTGCTGACCGTGGCCCTGTTCCTCGCCGAGCACACCGCCGACGCCGACGACGTGCTGGGCCGGCTCACCGGACGTACCTTCTGGGACATCGTCGACACCCTCGTCACCGGCGTGGCCTTCGGGCTGATCGGCCTGGAGCTGCACACGGTGTTCGGCACCGCCGACGGGCACGCCCTGGAGATGGTCGGCTGGGGGCTCGCGGTCGTCGCGGTCGTCGTCGGCGTACGGCTGCTCTGGCTGCTCCCCGCAACCTGGCTGGCCAAACGGCTGCACACCCGGCGCGACGTCAGCGAGGAGATCCCCACCAGCTGGCGCGAGACCGTGGTGATGTGGTGGGCGGGGATGCGCGGGGTGGCCTCCGTCGCCCTGGCGCTGGCGATCCCGCTGGAGACCGACGACGGGCAGCCCTTCCCCGGCCGCGAGGAGATCATCTTCATCGCGTTCGCCGTGATCATGGCCACCCTGGTCTTCCAGGGGCTCACCCTGCCCTGGCTGGTGCGGAAGCTGAACGTCCGGGCCGACACCGCCGCCGAGGAGGCCCTGGAGCGCGACCTCGCGATCCGGGCCGCCAAGGCCGCCAAGTACCGGCTCAAGGAGATCCAGGAGGTCGAGGAGTTCCCCGAGGAGGTGGTGGAGCGGCTCCAGCGCGCCGCGTACGACATCGGCGCCCGGATCAGCCCCGACATGGTCGACGAGGAGCGGCGCGAGGCGGTCGCCAAGCGGGCGGAGCGCTTCAAGGCGATCAGCCGCGTCCAGCGCGAGATGATGTCGGCCGCCCGCCACGAAGTGCTCTCCGCGCGCAGCGAGCCCGGCTCCGACCCGGAGGTCGTGGACCGGGTGCTGCAGTACCTGGACTACCGCTCGCTGCGGTGAGCCCGGGGCGCCCGCCCCGGGCTCCGGTCAGCCGCGGCCCGTGCGCGGGGCCGGCTCCGCGGGGGACGAGGTCCCGTTGCGGCGCGGCCGGACCCCGGCGCCGGTCAGCTCCGCCCACTGCTCGCCCGGCGGCAGGGCGGCGGGCGAGGTGGCGATCCGCGGCAGCGCGTACGGGTGGTGGTCCCGCAGCCAGCCGATCAGCTGCTCGCGCACCGCGCAGCGCACCGTCCAGATGTCGTCCGCGTCCTTCGCCGTGACCACGGCCCGCACCTGGATCGTGGACGGCGTGGTGTCCGTGACCGCCAGCGACCAGTCCCGGCCGTCCCAGGCGGCGATGTCCCCGAGGATGTCCCGCAGCTTCTTCCGCATCGCGGCGACCGGGGCGGAGTGGTCGAGGTGGAAGTAGACCGTGCCGGTCATCTGCACCCCGCCGCGCGACCAGTTCTCGAACGGCTGGCTGGTGAAGTACGAGACCGGCATCGTGATCCGCCGCTCGTCCCAGGTCCGGACCGCCAGGAACGTCAGGGTGATCTCGTCGATCGTGCCCCACTCGCCGTCCACCACCACGGTGTCGCCGATCCGCACCATGTCGCCGAACGCGATCTGGAGCCCGGCGAAGAGGTTGCCGAGGGTCGACTGGGCGGCGACACCGGCGACGATGCCGAGCAGACCGGCCGAGGCCAGCATCGACGTGCCGACGCCCCGCATCGGGGGGAAGGTCAGGAGCATCGCGGCGATCGCGACCACCGTCACCACCGCTATGACGACCCGCTGGATCAGCGTCACCTGCGTGCGGACCCGGCGGACCCGGGCCGGGTCGCGGGTGGACGTCGCGTACCGGGCGTAGCTCGCCTCCACGACCGTCGCCGCGGCCCGCACCACCAGCCAGGCCGACGCACCGATCAGCACCAGGGACAGCGCCTGACCGATGCCGGCCCGGTGCTCCCACACCCAGTCGATCTTCGTCTGGCGGTAGCTTCCGCGCAGCAGCGCCGTGATGATCACCACTTGCAAGGGTGGCCGGCAGCGTCGGAGCAGCCCCCACAGCGGGGTCTCGTGGTGACGGCTGTCGGCCCGCCGCAGAAGCAGGTCGACCGCCCAGCCGGCCAACAGCGTGACCACCACGGAACCGCCGATCACGATCAGCGGGCGCAGCACGCTCTCCATTCGCTCGTCCTCCCAGCTGTAGGGCGGCCCTCGAAGGGTGCGAATGGCACCATGGGCCTCATGAACATCATGCTTTTCCACTCGACGTACGGGCTGACGCCCGCCGTGCACGCGGCAGCCGCACGCCTCAGGGACGCCGGCCATGAGGTGCGCGTGCCCGATCTGTTCGAGGGGCACACCTTTGACACGGTGGAAGAGGGCATGGCTCACAAGGACGCGGTCGGCAAGGACGAGCTGCTGAAGCGGGCCGTGCTGGCCTCCGCGCCCTACTCCGACCAGGGACTCGTCTACGCCGGCTTCTCCCTCGGGGCGGCCACCGCGCAGACCCTGGCGCTCGGCGACGCGAAGGCCCGCGGGCTGCTGCTGTTCCACGGCACGTCGGACATCGCGGAGAACGCCTCGGTGGACGAGCTGCCGGTCCAGCTGCACGTCGCGGACCCGGACCCCTTCGAGTCCCACGACTGGCTGAACAGCTGGTACCTCCAGATGCGGCGCACCGGAGCGGACGTGGAGATCTACCGCTACCCCGGGGCCGGGCACCTGTTCACCGACCCGGACCGGCACGACTACGACCAGGCGGCCGCCGAGCAGACCTGGAAGGTCGCGCTCGGCTTCCTCGCCACGCTGTAGAAACGCGGAGAACCCGGCGTTCCCGGGCGGTCGAGCCGCCCGGGAACGCCGGGTTCCACGACGTCGCGGGACGTTACGCCTTGAGCGCCTTGTCGACGGCCTTGGTGAACTCGTCGGCCGTCATCGGGGCGTTGTCGCTGCCCTCGGACGTGATCTTCTCGCCGTCCATCTTCAGGGTCGGCGTGCCCCGCACCCCGCTCTTGTCGAACGTCTTGGACATCTTCATCGCCCAGGCGTCGTACGTGCCGTCCTCGACGTTCTTCTGGAAGTCCTTGTTCCCCTTCAGCGCCTCGACCGAGTCCGCCACCTTGATCAGGTAGCTGTCCTTGGAGAACTTGTCGTCGCTCTCCTCGGGGTGGAACTCCGCCGAGTACAGCGCCGCCTTGTACTCCATGAACGCCTCGGGGCTCACGTCCAGCGCCGCGCCGAGCGCGCTCAGGGCGTTCTTGGAGCCCTCGCCGTTGTCGGTGTTGTCGATGAAGGTCGCACCGACGTACTTGACCTTGTACTTTCCGGCCTCGACGTCCTTCGAGACCGTCTCGCCGACACCCTGCTCGAACGTGGCGCAGACCGGGCAGCGCGAGTCCTCGTAGAGCTCCAGCGTCTTCTTCGCGCCGGCCTTGCCGATCACCACGGTGGTGCCGTCCTTGCCCGAGGTGTTCTTCGGCGCGCTGACGTTCTTCGCGTCGGCGGCCTCCTCCCAGGCGCCCGGCTTGTTCAGCTGCATCACGCCGTAGCTGATGCCGCCGATCACCGCGAGGGCGGCGACGACCGAGCCCGCGACGACGAGCTGCTTGCGGGTCTTGTCCTTCTTGGCCTGGCGCTCGCGCTCGGCGCGCAGCCGCTCACGGGCCGCTGCCTTGTTCGCCTGGGTGTTGCGCTTGCTCATGATCGTTCTCCGTCGGTACGTGTGCGGGGAGTGAAGGGTCCTGCCGTCGTCGTCCCGCCGTGCCCCTCAGGCAGCGGCGTACGTCACGGACGGCGGGCCCCTGCGGCCCACGCAGTGCACCAGGAAACGGGCGGTCAGCGGCGGGTACGGGCGGTCGGCGGGCCGGGAGCGGCGGGCCGCCGACCGGACGCCCGCGCCCACCACCGCGACCGCCGTCAGCAGCGGCCGGAACGCCAGCAGCGCCGCCGTGCGCACCAGCCCCGACAGGGCCGCCTCACCGCGCCGCAACCAGGCCGCGGCCAGCAGCCCGACCGCCACATGGGCGGCGAGCAGCAGCCACGGCACGGCCGGCCCGGGGTGCGCCAGCAGGGCGGCGGCGCGGTCGCCCGCCCCGGCCACGTCGGCGAGCGGGGTGCCCACCGCGCCGACGCCCGCGATCCGGGCCCCGCCCGTGCCGACCTCGCCGCCGCCGCACAGCACGTCGAAGCCCACCGCGCGCAGCGGGCCCGCGACCGGGCCGCCGGCCGCCCCGTAGCAGAGGTGCTGGCCGGTGGTGAAGAGCGTGTCGGCGGCCAGCTCCAGCGGGACCAGCAGCCCCGCGATCGCCCCGAAGCCGCGCTCCCGGCCGGCCAGCGCATACGCCACGGCGAAGACCACCGCGGCCAGCAGACCGACCGCGGTCAGCGGCAGCGGGACCCGGGAGAGCAGCACGTGGGACGCCGTGGACAGGGTGACGACGAGCGCGGTGAAGATTGCCGCGCGCGCGACCCTGAGCTGCGTCCCTGAGATGTCCATCGCCGGAAAGTGTGTCATGCGCCGAGGTAAGCGGACCTTAAAAGAGGCTGAGAGTCCGGCGAGGGACCGGGCCCGGGCTTCCGGAGGGGCGGGAGCCCGGCGGCCGGGCCCGCCTCGTGCTCAGGCGGGCCCCCGCAGCCCGGGGATCTTCCCGTTGCGGAACAGGTCCACGAAGATCTGGTGGTCCGCGCGGGCCCGCGCCCCGTAGTCGTGGGCGAAGTCGACCAGCATCGGCGCGAACCCCTCCTCGTCGGCGGCGATCGCCGCGTCGATCGCCCGCTCCGTGGAGAACGGCACCAGCGAGTGGCCGCTCTCGTCGTCCGCCGCCGCGTGCATCGTGGCCGTCGCCCGGCCCAGGTCCGCGACGACCGCCGCGATCTCGTCCACCTCGTCGATCTCGGACCAGTCCAGGTCGACCGCGTACGGCGAGACCTCCGCGACGAGCTGGCCCGCCCCGTCCAGCTCGGTCCAGCCCAGCCACGGGTCCGCGTGCGCCTGGAGCGCCCGCTGCGAGATCACCGTGCGGTGGCCCTCGTGCTGGAAGTAGTCCCGCACGGCGGCGTCGGTGATGTGCCGGGACACCGCCGGGGTCTGCGCCTGCTTGAGGTAGATCACCACATCGTTCTCCAGGGCGTCGCTGTTGCCCTCCAGGAGGATGTTGTACGAGGGCAGCCCGGCCGATCCGATGCCGATGCCCCGGCGGCCCACCACGTCCTTGACCCGGTAGGAGTCGGGGCGGGTCAGACTCGACTCCGGCAGCGTCTCCAGATAGCCGTCGAACGCGGCCAGCACCTTGTACCGCGTCGCCGCGTCCAGGTCGATCGCCCCGCCGCCGTCCGCGAACCGGCGCTCGAAGTCCCGGATCACCGTCATCGAGTCCAGCAGCGAGAACCGGGTGAGCGAGCGGGCCGCCCGCAGCGCGCCCAGCAGCGGTCCCTGAGCCGTGTCCAGCGTGAACGGCGGCACCTCGTCGTTCTTCGCGCCGGTCGCCAGCGCGCGGATCCGCTCGCGGTAGGCGGCGGCGTAGGTCCCGACGAGGTCGGTGATCTGCTCGTCGGCCAGGGCCTTGGCGTACCCGATGAGCGCCACGGAGGCGGCGAACCGCTTCAGGTCCCAGGTGAAGGGGCCCACGTACGCCTCGTCGAAGTCGTTCACGTTGAAGACGAGGCGGCCGTTGGCGTCCATGTAGGTGCCGAAGTTCTCCGCGTGCAGATCACCGTGGATCCACACCCGGCCGGTGCGCTCGTCCACGTACGGGCCGCCGTGCCGCTCCCGCTCCAGGTCGCCGTAGAACAGGCAGGCGGTGCCCCGGTAGAACGCGAAGGCCGACCCCGCCATCTTGCGGAACTTGACCCGGAAGGCCGCCGGATCGGCGGCCAGCAGCTCTCCGAACGCGGTGTCGAAAACGGCGAGAATCTGCTCCCCGCGCCGCTCCGCGCCGGTCTGCGTCTCCGACATCTCTGGCTGCCTCCTGCTGTAGCTGGCGTATGGGCCGAACCGGGGACCGACGTGACCGAGTGCATGACAAAACGGACACGTGTCCCGCCTTCTCCAACGCTCGGCGGAAGCCTGGAGTGCCCGTCGTCCGACTCCGTCACGTCGTAGACTTCCACGCTGTCCCCCCGTCCGTCATCGCCCGACTTCCCGGAGGCCCGACGCCGTGACCAAGCCGCCCTTCACGCACCTGCACGTTCACACCCAGTACTCGCTGCTGGACGGTGCGGCGCGGCTCAAGGACATGTTCGAAGCGGCCAACGAGATGGGCATGACGCACATCGCGATGACCGACCACGGCAACCTCCACGGGGCCTACGACTTCTTCCACTCGGCGCAGAAGGCGGAGGTCACGCCGATCATCGGCATCGAGGCGTACGTCGCCCCGGAGTCGCGCAAGCACAAGCGCAAGGTGCAGTGGGGGCAGCCGCACCAGAAGCGCGACGACGTGTCCGGATCCGGTGGGTACACCCACAAGACCATCTGGGCGGCGAACAGGACCGGGCTGCACAACCTCTTCCGGCTCTCCTCCGACGCGTACGCCGAGGGCTGGCTCCAGAAGTGGCCCCGGATGGACAAGGAGACCATCTCCCAGTGGTCCGAGGGACTCATCGCCTCCACCGGCTGCCCCTCGGGCGAGGTGCAGACCCGGCTGAGGCTCGGCCAGTTCGACGAGGCGGTGCAGGCGGCCTCCGACTACAAGGACATCTTCGGCGAGGGCCGGTACTTCCTGGAGCTGATGGACCACGGCATCGAGATCGAGCGCCGGGTCCGCGACGGACTCCTGGAGATCGGCAAGAAGCTCGGCATCCCGCCGCTCGTGACGAACGACTCCCACTACACGTACGCGCACGAGGCCACCGCCCACGACGCCCTGCTCTGCATCCAGACCGGCAAGAACCTCTCGGACCCGGACCGCTTCCGCTTCGACGGCACCGGCTACTACCTGAAGACGACGGACGAGATGTACGCCGTCGACTCCTCCGACGCCTGGCAGGAGGGGTGCCGCAACACCCTCCTGGTCGCGCAGCAGATCGACACCACCGGCATGTTCGAGAAGCGCGACCTGATGCCGAAGTTCGAGATCCCGGAGGGCTTCACCGAGGTCACCTGGTTCCAGGAGGAGGTCCGGGTCGGCATGGCCCGCCGCTTCCCGAACGGGGTCCCCGACGACCGGCAGAAGCAGGTCGAGTACGAGATGGACATCATCATCCAGATGGGGTTCCCGGGGTACTTCCTCGTCGTCGCCGACTTCATCATGTGGGCCAAGAACAACGGCATCGCGGTGGGCCCCGGCCGTGGTTCGGCGGCCGGTTCGATCGTGGCGTACGCCATGGGCATCACCGACCTCGACCCGATCGAGCACGGGCTGATCTTCGAGCGGTTCCTCAACCCCGAGCGCGTCTCCATGCCCGACGTCGACATCGACTTCGACGAGCGCCGGCGCGTCGAGGTGATCCGGTACGTGACCGAGAAGTACGGCGCCGACAAGGTCGCCATGATCGGCACGTACGGCAAGATCAAGGCGAAGAACGCCATCAAGGACTCCGCCCGCGTGCTGGGCTACCCGTACGCGATGGGCGACCGCCTCACCAAGGCCATGCCCGCCGACGTCCTCGGCAAGGGCATCGACCTCAACGGCATCACCGACCCCAAGCACCCGCGCTACAGCGAGGCGGGCGAGATCCGGGGGATGTACGAGAACGAGCCGGACGTCAAGAAGGTCATCGACACCGCCAAGGGCGTCGAGGGCCTGGTCCGGCAGATGGGCGTGCACGCCGCCGGCGTCATCATGTCCAGCGAGCCGATCGTCGACCACGCCCCCGTCTGGGTGCGGCACACCGACGGCGTCACCATCACCCAGTGGGACTACCCGCAGTGCGAGTCGCTCGGCCTGCTGAAGATGGACTTCCTCGGCCTGCGCAACCTGACGATCATGGACGACGCCATCAAGATGGTGAAGTCCAACAAGGGCATCGACCTGGAGATGCTCGCCCTGCCGCTGGACGACCCCAAGACGTACGAACTGCTCTGCCGCGGTGACACGCTCGGCGTCTTCCAGTTCGACGGCGGGCCCATGCGCTCCCTGCTGCGCCAGATGCAGCCCGACAACTTCGAGGACATCTCCGCCGTCTCGGCCCTCTACCGGCCGGGCCCGATGGGCATGAACTCGCACACGAACTACGCGGAGCGCAAGAACGGCCGCCAGGAGATCACCCCGATCCACCCGGAGCTGGAGGAGCCCCTCAAGGAGGTCCTCGGCCTCACCTACGGCCTGATCGTCTACCAGGAGCAGGTCCAGAAGGCCGCCCAGATCGTCGCCGGGTACTCGCTCGGCGAGGCCGACATCCTGCGCCGCGTGATGGGCAAGAAGAAGCCCGAGGAACTGGCGAAGAACTTCGTCCTCTTCGAGAAGGGCGCCAAGGAGAAGGGCTTCTCCGACGCGGCTATCAAGGCGCTGTGGGACGTCCTGGTGCCGTTCGCCGGATACGCGTTCAACAAGGCGCACTCCTCGGCGTACGGGCTGGTCACCTACTGGACCGCCTACCTGAAGGCGAACTACCCGGCCGAGTACATGGCGGCCCTGCTGACCTCGGTCAAGGACGACAAGGACAAGTCCGCGGTCTACCTCAACGAGTGCCGCCGCATGGGCATCAAGGTGCTCCCGCCCAACGTCAACGAGTCGCTGTCCAACTTCGCCGCCCAGGGCGACGACGTGATCCTCTTCGGCCTGACCGCCGTCCGCAACGTCGGCCAGAACGTCGTCGACTCGATCATCCGGTCGCGGAAGGCGAAGGGGAAGTACAGCTCCTTCCCCGACTTCCTGGACAAGGTCGAGGCCGTCGTCTGCAACAAGCGCACCGTCGAGTCGCTGATCAAGGCCGGCGCCTTCGACGAGATGGGCCACACCCGCAAGGGGCTCGTCGCCCACCACGAGCCGATGATCGACAACGTGGTGCAGGTCAAGCGCAAGGAGGCCGAGGGGCAGTTCGACCTCTTCGGCGGCGGCGAGGAGGAGAGCGGCGAGCCGGGCTTCGGGCTCGACGTGGAGTTCTCCGACATCGAGTGGGAGAAGTCCTACCTGCTCGCCCAGGAGCGGGAGATGCTCGGCCTGTACGTCTCCGACCACCCGCTGTTCGGGCTGGAGCACGTGCTGTCCGACAAGGCCGACGCCTCGATCTCCCAGCTCACCGGCGGGGACTACTCGGACGGTTCCGTCGTCACCGTCGGCGGCATCATCTCCGGCCTCCAGCGCAAGATGACCAAGCAGGGCAACGCCTGGGCCATCGCCACGGTGGAGGACCTGGCGGGCACCATCGAGTGCATGTTCTTCCCCGCCACCTACCAGCTGGTCTCCACCCAGCTCGTCGAGGACACCGTCGTCTTCGTCAAGGGGCGCCTCGACAAGCGCGAGGACGTGCCCCGGCTGGTCGCGATGGAGATGCAGGTCCCCGACATCTCCAACGCGGGGACCAACGCGCCCGTCATCCTCACCATCCCCACCGTGAAGATCACCCCGCCCATGGTCTCCCGGCTCGGCGAGGTGCTCAGCCACCACCGGGGCGACACCGAGGTGCGGATCAGGCTCCAGGGCCCCCGCAAGACGACGGTCCTGCGGCTCGACCGGCACCGGGTCAAGGCCGACTCGGCCCTCTTCGGCGACCTCAAGGTGCTGCTCGGCCCGTCCTGCCTGGCCGGCTGAGCCCGACGCGCGGATCTGACGAGAGGGGCGTCCCGCCGGTGCGGGACGCCCCTCTCGTCATGATGACCGCGAGCGGCCGACGCGTCAGTTGTGGCCGAAGCGCCGCTGGTGCTTGCGCGCCACGTCGGACGGGCTGCCCTGGACCTGCGCCTGCGTCTGGGTCTGGGTCTGCGACTCGAACGCCGTCGACTTGGCCTGCTCCGCACTACGCTCCGACGCGGACGAGCGATCGTGCCGGCTGCCCTGCTTGCGGTTCTTGTTCTTGGCCATGGTGAATGCCTCCTGTGGGGAGTCCTGGCTGTCCAGGACCGCTGTCAGACTCACATAGCCCCGCAAACCGTGCATGTTGGATCATTACCGTGCGTAAGGTGCGCCGTGGTGGCCGGCCGGCTTCCGGTCGGCACATCACCGCTCCCGCCGCCGCTTCGTTCCCTTTCCGCCTTCTTTCACCATTCCTCTCCCGATTCGCCACGCCGATGATCGAGTTCCGGCCGTCAAGCCCCGCGCGGTCGGGCAGACTCGACAAAAACCCTGGGTGAGCGGGCCCGGTCACCGGGGAGCGGGCGCCGAACCGCTCCCGAGTCCTGGAAGAGGGTGGAACGCGTGGACCGTTGCGTCGTCCTGGTGGACGCCGGCTACTTGCTGGGCGCAGCCGCGAGTCTGCTGGCCGGAGAGCCCGCGCGTTCCCGCATCACCGTGGATCACGCGGCCCTCATCCAGGGACTGCGCGAACGAGCCGAGGCCGACACCCAGCAGCCGCTGCTGCGCATCTACTGGTTCGACGGAGCCCCCGACCGGGTGCCCCAGCCCGAACACCGCCGGCTCCGCGTGATGCCCCGCGTGACCGTACGGCTGGGCGCCCTGACCCGCAGCGACGGGCGCTGGGCGCAGAAGGGCGTCGACGCCGCGATGCACGCGGAGCTGACCGAACTGGCCCGCAACCGGGCCTGCTCCGACATCGTCCTGGTGACCGGCGACGGCGATCTGCTGCCCGGACTGATGTCCGCCAAGGAACACGGGGTCGCCGTCCACCTCTGGGCCGTACAGGCCGCCGACGGCGACTACAACCAGTCCGAGGACCTGGTCGCCGAGGCCGACGAGCGCCGGGTCCTCGACCGGGCCTGGATCACCAAGGCCGTCCGCGCCAAGGACACCGGCGGCGTCTGCGCGCCGCCGCCCGCCACCCGTCCCGAGATCGCCGCGATCCTCTCCGCGCCGCTGCCCGAGGCGGCCCTCGCCGCCTCCGCCGAACGCGCCTCCGAGGCAACCCGGGCCGCCGCCGCCCGGGGAGGCCCCCCGGCCCCGGACGAGACCGCCCCCGCCGTCGAGCCGGCCGTGCCCGACACGCCCGCCGCCGGCCACAAGGGCGTCCCCACCCCCAAGGACCTGGCCGCGCTGCGCGCCCACGCCCCCCAGCCGGACCGCCCGCAGCCGCACCAGCCCGCCGGCGCCACGCTGCGCTGGTCCTCCGACAAGGGGTGGGTGGAGCGCGGCGGGGGCCTCGGCGAACCCCCGGAGACCGCGTCCCTGCCGACCCTCGCCCAGGTCACCAGCGCCGAACAGCGCTGGGCCGACCGGGAGGAGGACATCACCACCGTCGGCGGCGACCCCTTCGAGGTGGGCCAGGTCTTCGCCCGCCGCTGGATGGAACGCCTCCCGGAGACCGTCCACCTGCAGAAGCTCTCCACCATGTACCCGCGCATCCCGCACCGGATCGACGGCGAACTCCTGCGGTACGCGGCCCGCTTCGGGCTCCTGGCCCACAAGGACGACCAGATCGACGAGCACGACCGCTACGCGATCCGGGCCGGCTTCTGGCGGGAGATCGACGTGCGGGCCGCCGCCGAGCACGTGCCGGCGGCGGAGTAGCCGCCCCTGCGGACGGGCGACGCGGGGTGGCCCCGGGCGCGAACCGGGGCATGTGACCCCGTACCCTCGTACCTCGTGAGTACGGGCACAGCACAGGCGCAGCGGGACACAGGCACCGTGTGCGCGGTGCGCGATCTGGTCAAGACCTATCCCGCGACCCGGGGCCGCCGCGGCGCCCCGGCGGCGCCCGAGATCCGCGCCACCGACAGCATCAGCCTGGACGTCGAGCGCGGTGAGATCTTCGGACTGCTCGGCCCCAACGGCGCCGGCAAGTCCACCCTGGTCCGCCAGCTCACCGGACTCATGCGGCCCGACTCCGGCAGCGTCGAGGTGCTGGGCCACGACCTCGTACGCCACCCCGAGCGGGCCTCCCGGCTGATCGGCTACCTCGGGCAGGAGTCCACCGCCCTCGACGAGCTGACCGTCGCGCTCGCCGCCGAGACCACCGGACGGCTGCGCGGCCTCCCCGTCCGCGAGGCCCGCGCCGAACGCGACGCGGTCCTGGAGGAGCTGGGCCTCACCGCGCTCGCCGGGCGGCCCCTGAAGAAGCTCTCCGGCGGACAGCGCCGCCTCGCCTGTTTCGCCGCCGCCCTGGTCGGGGAACGGCCCGTCCTGGTCCTGGACGAACCGACCACCGGCATGGACCCCGTCGCCCGCCGCGCCGTCTGGGCCGCCGTCGACCGCCGCCGGGCCGAGCGCGGGGCCACGGTCCTGCTGGTCACCCACAACGTCATCGAGGCGGAGACGGTCCTCGACCGGGTCGCCGTCCTCGAACGCGGCCGGGTCATCGCCTGCGACACGCCCGCCGGGCTCAAGGAACAGGTCGCCGGCGAGGTCCGCGTCGAGCTGGTGTGGCGCGAACGGGCCCCGCTGGACGTCCCCGAGGTGGCGGCGCTGCGACCGTCCGCCCAGGAGTCCGGACGGCGCTGGGTGCTGCGGCTCGGACCCGACGAGGCACGGGCCGCGGTCGCCGCGGTGACGGGCGGCGCGGCCTTCGCCGCGCTGGACGATTTCACCCTGGCCACACCCAGCCTGGAAGATGTCTACCTCGCGCTCGGCGGGGACGCGGCCGATGCGACCAAGGGACTGGTGAAGGCGTGAGCGGCAGGTTCGGCGCGGATGGTGCGGGCGGCAGGGGAGGCGTGGGCCTCGTGGGCCGTGCGGTGGTCGGCGTGGACGCGGTGACCGGACCGGAGGGACGCGACAGGCGGGACGGGTGGGACGTGTACGAGGGGAGCGGCCGCAGGTGACGAGCATCATTCCGGCCAGGACCGCACCGTCGCGCGTCCGCCCCGCCTCCGGCCCCGCGGGGCCGGCCTCCCCCCGGACCGCCCCGGCCCCCCTCGCCCCGCGCGCCCGGCTGCTGCCCTCGCTGGCCGCCGTCTACCGCGCCCAGCTCTCCCGGGCGCGGGTCGCGCGCATCCCGCTGCTCTTCGTGGCGACGTTCCAGTCCGTGGGGATCATGATCCTGATGCGGGGCGTCGTGGACGGCGGCGCGGAGGCGCGAGCCGTGGTCGCGGGCTCCAGCGTCCTGGTCGTGGCGTTCGTCGCGCTCAACCTGCTCGCCCAGTACTTCGGACAGCTGCGGGCGAGCGGCGGACTCGACCACTACGCGACGCTGCCGGTGCCGCCCGCCGCCGTGGTGCTCGGGGCGGCCGCCGCGTACGCCTCGTTCACCGTGCCGGGCACGGTCTTCACCGCGATCACCGGAAGCGTGCTGTTCCAGCTGCCGCTCACCCATCTGTGGGTCCTGGTCGCCGTCGTCCCGCTCTCCGGGGCCGCCCTGGCCGGGCTCGGCGCGGCCCTCGGGCTGCTCGCCCCGCGCCCGGAGCTGGCGACGCTCCTGGGCCAGCTCGGGATGTCGGCCGCCCTGCTGCTCGGGGTGCTGCCCGCCGAGCGGCTGCCGGGGCCGGTGGGCTGGGCGCGCGACCTGCTGCCCTCGACGTACGGGGTCGAGGCGCTGGCCCGCTCCTTCGACGCCCGCCCGGACTGGGGGCTCATCGCGTTCTTCCTGGCGGTCTGCGCGGCGGTGGGCGTGCTGTCGCTGGCGGTCGCCACGTGGGCGTACCGGCGGGCGGCCGTTCGGTAGGGGCCGGTCCCCGCGTTCGAGGGTCCGTCCCCCGCCTGCGTGGCGCGGGCGTGTCGTCCGCCGTCCGACGCCGGTACGGGACGCTGGGCACGGGTGCGGCATCCGGTGAGGCGCCGCACAGGGTGGCCTGGCACGATGGCACGGTGACCGCACCTCTGACGCCGCCCGACCAGCCCGGCCCCCACGATCCGTGGCAGGCCCCGCCCTCGGGCTCCCACCTCGCGTACGCCTCGGGCTCCCAGGACGACCCGGACACGGCCACGGAGCTCCGTCAGGCCGCCCTCGTCGCCGTCCTGGTCGCGCTCGCGGGCATCGTGCTCGGGCTGCTGTGGCTGTGGCTCGCGCCGCGCGTTCCGCTGGTCGCCGACGACACGGCCGTCTTCTTGAAGAACAGCGAGGGCGAGGAGGCGATCGGGGCGGACGGAACGTTCGTGCTGCTGGCCCTCGGCTTCGGCGCGCTCTCGGCGGCCGCCGTCTTCTGGCGGCTGCGGCGCGGGGGCGTCCTCGTCGTCGTGGGTCTGGCGCTCGGCGCGCTCGCCGCCTCGCTGATCGCCTGGCGCGTCGGCGTCTGGCTCGGGCCCTCCTCCGACGTGGTGGCGCGGGCCCGGGAGGCGGGCCGGGGCGTGACGTTCGACGCCCCGCTGGAGCTGCACGCGGTGTGGGCGGCGGTGCTGGCGTGGCCGTTCGCGGCGATGGGGGTCCACCTGCTGCTGACGGCGGCGTTCGGGCCGCGGGATCCGGAGCCGGAGTGGGCGGGGTTCTCGGGGTACTACGGCGGGGCCGTGCAGGGGCCCCTGGCGGGGCCGGGGGCGGGGGCTTCGGGCGGGCCTGTCGAG
>NZ_JNZZ01000005.1 GCF_000717645.1 Streptomyces californicus | reverse complement strand
CCCGCCACGAACGCCGCGAACGCGGTCGCGGGGACCGTCAGCACCGGACCGCCCACCACCTTGGAATCACGGACCGGGACGACGCCGCGTGCAGCGGCGAGATTGGCGGCCACCTCAACGCAGTTGCCGCCATTCGAGCTGTACGAGGACGTGAACCAACATGCGGACTCGATCACCACAGGTTCCCCTTCGCCGTAGGAAGCCCCACCATGCAGGACACGGCCAGACGTGCACCAGAGGGCCCCGACACACACGAACGCCCCACCATGCAAAGCATGATGGGGCGAACCTGCTGCTCAGGCCGTCAGACGGTGTCGAACGTCCCGCCCCGCACACCCGCCACGAACGCCGCGAAAGCCGTCGCGGGGACAGAAACCACAGGGCCGCCCACGACCTTGGAATCACGGACCGGGACGATGCCGCGTACGGAGGCGAGGTTGGCGGCCACCTCAACGCAGTTGCCGCCGTTGTTGCTGTACGAGGACGTGAACCAACGGGGGGATTCGGTCGTCACAAGGTGCCCTTTCGCAACTCACAGATATTGGCCACAGACGCCGTCTGCGACAGCGACGCGCCCTGGAGTTGATGGTACTCCGTGAGTATCGGCAGCACGAATGAGCTTTCCCGGTCCAGATGTCCCTGGGTCTGCGACTCGGCGTAGCAGACCACCGACCGGTCAGGCAGCGTCAGGATGTTGACCGGAAGATCAAACGTCCTCCGTTCTCCGATCTCGTACGGCGCCACCTGCAAGACCGTGTTGGGCAGCTCAGCGAACTCGATCAGTCGGTCCAGTTGAGCATTCATGACGGCAGAGCCCCCCACAGGGCGACGGATGCAGCTCTCGTCCATGGTCACGAAGAGCATGGGCGGATTCGGCCGCACCAAGGCGGCCTGCCGCTTCGCCAGGAAGGCGACACGCTCCTCTGCCTGGCCCGGGGTGATCGACCCTCTCCGCACAGCGCTGTCCGCCAGAACCCGTGCGTACTCCGGAGTTTGCAACAGCCCTGGAATGATCCCCACTTCGTACAGCCGGAGCTCCACAGCCCGAGCTTCGTACTTCACGTACTCGGGAAAGCCGTCCAGCAGCGCCGGTTCTTTCATCGCCTGAACCATGCGACTGAACTTGTCGCCGGTGCCGAGCGCCCTGTCAGCGCTCTGCGCGAAACGAGGAGTTGGAGACCTGCGACCAGTTTCCACGGCCGAAATATGCGTCCCCGAGCATCCCATGCGCGAGGCCAACTCGTCCTGGGTCCAGCCACGTGCGTCTCTGGCCAGCCTTAATTGAACGCCGAAGTCTCGGTCCGGGTCGTCGGGGTCCAGTCGCTTGCGGTTCACCATGTCCAAGCCCTAACTATCCGAGCACAGTGCGCAGGTTGAAGACGTCCCGACCCTAGGCCACCCTGAATCGCCCCGGTAGCCAAACGGCTACGGAGAGGAGCGATCGATGGACGGCGAGAACGTACGCCCGATTAACCCCACGCCCTCCGACACCCCCAGCCCCACCCCGGTCCCCGCCCCCGGAACCCTCGTGGTCGACACCAGCCGCGCCGATCGCGTGGGGGAGTTCCGGGGCGTCGCCGGCCCGTACTGGTCGTTGCGGCCGGTCGGGGGCGGTGTCGAGTGGGAGGTCGAGCCCCGCCATGTGCGGCCCGCCGTCCTGATAGAGCAGCTTCGCGCCCGTACCGCACGGCTCAACGCCCGTAGCCGGGGCGAGGTCCTGTGAAAACGCCTCGTCCGGTCACGGGGCCGGGCATCCCGCCACTCGACCAGGAGTTGACCGCCGTGCTCCAGTGCACCGCCGTGACCGCCCTCCCGCCCGAGGAAGTGCAGCGCCTCCGCGCCTCCGAGGACGAGCCCGAGGAACCCGAGCCGTACGTGCTGTGTGAACTCGGCGCGCACGACGGCCAGGACACCGAACACGCCGCCTACCTCGTGCCGGGCCGCACGCCCGAATCTCCGGCCGTGTGGTTCTTCTGGGCCGGGGGCGAACCGGAGCGCGTCCACCGGTCCGCGTACGTCCCCTGGTGCCCGGCCATCCTGCGCCAGGTCGATACGGGCGTCGTGCGGCGGTGCAACCTGTTCGACCGGCACGGTGCCGCCCACTCCTGGGACGTGGCCGACCCGCTCGGCGACCTGGTCGCGGGGCGGATCGCCTTCGGCGACTCCCCGAAGGGCGACCCGTGCCCGTGAACCAGTGCACCGCCGTGGCCCTGCTGCCTCCCCCGGCGTACGCGGTCGCCCTCGCGGACCCCGGGCAGAGCCCCGAGGCAGGTCACGTCCTGTGCGAACTCGGCGAGGGGCACGCGGAGGATCACGCAGCCATGCTGTGGGACCAGGACGGGTGGCCCGGGAGCGCCGTCTGGGTCCGGTGGGACGCGGGAGACGCGCGGCTCGCCCCGCTCCCCTGGTGTTCCGTGCTCGACCCCCGTACCGCGGACGCGGCCTGCGGTCTGTTCGCCGGGCATCCGGCGGCGCACGACTGGGAGGTCGTGGACCCCACCGGCGCGGCGATCACGGAGGAGCTGGCGCGGCTGCATCCGCACCTCTTCCGCTGACGGGGCCTGCCGCGACGGGGAGCGTTACGGCCGGGGGCGCGGCGGCGGGAGAGGCCGTGGTGGCGTGGTTCTCCGCGACGGACGAAGGCGTACGGCCTCACATGCGGGATCTCAGGACGTCGACCTCGCAGCCCGGCGCGAACGGGTCGAAGCCGTGCTCGGCGAGCCAGCGCACCGCCAGGAGGCTGCGCGCCGACCACCACGCGTGGATCACGTCGAGGTCGACGTCCGCGCCGTAGCCCGCGAGGACGTCGTCGAGGTGCTCCTCGTGGCCCAGCGTGAAGGTGGCGAGGTCGTACAGGGCGTCCCCCCGGCCCGCTTCGGACCAGTCGATGATGCCCGTGACCTCGTCGCCGTCGAGGAAGACGTGGGCGATCTGCAGGTCGCCGTGGGTGAACGCCGGGGTCCACGGCCTGAGCGCGGCCTCGGCGACGCGGCGGTTGCGGGCGACGAGGTCGGCGGGCAGCACGCCCTCGGCCACGAGCAGGGCGCACTCGGCGTCGAGTTCCGCCGCCAGCGCGGCGGAACTCCGGCCGGCCCGCCCGGTCCGGGGCGGCGGCGGGGCGTCGTGCAGCTTCCGGATGGCGGCGCCCGCCGCGGCCCACCCCGCCGGCGACCCGGCCGCCGCCCCGCCGAGGCGCCCGAGCGTCACCCCCGGGACCGCGGCGATCGCGAGCACGGGCGGCTTGCGCCACAGGATCTCCGGGGTCGGGACCGGGGCGAGCGACATCGCCTCGACCTCGGCGTCGGTCCGCGCCCGGTCGGCGTCCACCTTCAGGAACACGCCACCGACGCGCAGGGTCGCCCGCTCGGCGTGGGCGACGACGACCTCGACCTCTTCGACCTCGTCCATGGCAGTCAGTGTGCCGGAACCCGCACACGAGCGACTGTTCGATTCAGGCCATCTGACCAGAATCGATCTTCCGGTGACGCGGTGGCGAGGGCTACTGCTTTGATGGTTGAGCTGCGCAAGGGGGTGCGGCCCGTCGAGCGGGAAGGGGCTGTTGTTGTGCTGTGGGCGCTGACCGTACGTGCTGGAGGGAACCCCGGAGAGCCGGGCGCGGTGGGTGCGCCGAGGGCCGGGAGACCACCCCGCGCGACCCCGTCCCCCGCACCCTTCGCCGGGTCGGCGGAGCCGTGCTTCCGTCACCTTCCCGGCCCCGGACTCGACCGCCCGCGCACCGTACCGGGCTTCGGCCTTCCCTGAACCGCCCGAAGCCGTCCCCGGCCGCCCGTCAGCCGTCCCGACCGCCCGGAAGGGGTCCCGATCCGCCCGGGCGGGGTCCCGGCCACCCGTCAGCCGTCCCGACCGCCCGGAAGGGGTCCCGGCCACTCGTACACCGCCGTACGAGGGCCGGACGGCACCGCACACCGCCGCGCGAAGGCCCGGCACGCCGTGCACGGCCGCGTACCGGGAGCGCTTGACCGGAACTCTTTCGGAGGGTGCTGGGATGGTCGCGGCATCCGGCGCCGACCGGTCGCGCGCCGCCCGCGGCCCGTGCGGCGGCCGGGCCGCCCGCGCCGGCCCGGTCGACCGGCGCGGCGCGGACCCGGCACCACCGTGCGGGGAGGGGCGCGTCCCACCCCGCCGCATCCTGGCCCAGTTCACCATCGACCACCCGTATCGACCGCGGGTGGAGCGCAGTTGACGCACATCACAGGGGGAATCGACGTGGACATCGAAATACTGGGATCCCTGATCGTGTCGGAAGGCGGGATACCCGTCATGCCCACCGCGCCGAAGGTGCGGCAAGTGCTCGCGATCCTGGCGTTCTTCGCCGGACAGGTCGTGCCGATCGCCGTGCTGACGGACGAGTTGTGGGCCGGCAGGCCGCCGCGCAGCGCCCGTACGACCCTCCAGACGTACGTCCTCCAACTGCGCGAGCTGATCACCGTCGCGCTGCCGGCTCCCGGTCGCGGCAAGAAGGCGCTGACCGCCAAGGACATCCTGATGACGTGCCCGGGGGGCTATCTCCTCAACACCAGGGGCGGCACCAGCGACGTGCGGGAGTTCGAGAGGCTCGCGGGGCTCGGCTACCGCGCCGTCGGCGACGGGGACCACGCGGAGGGGGCACGGCTGCTGGGGGCCTCCCTCGCGCTCTGGCGCGGGGCGCCGTTCGCCGACGTGCAGCTGGGCAAGCAGTTGGAGATGGAGGCCGCACGCCTGGAGGAGAGCCGGCTGTGCGCGCTGGACCAGCGCATCGAGGCCGATCTGCGGCTGGGGCGGCACCGCGAGCTGCTCGCCGAACTGACCGTGCTCGTCAGTCGCTACCGCACCCACGAGAACCTGTGCCGCCAGTTCATGATCGCGTTGCAGCGCTCCGGGCGCTGGAGCGACGCCCTGGAGGTCTACCGGAAGCTGCGCGGCACGCTCTCCCGCGAACTGGGCCTGGAGCCCTCCCTCGCTCTCCGCCAGCTCCAGCGTTCGATCCTGCTGGACCACAGCCAGATGACGGCCTCCGACTCCGTTTCCCGCGCGGTCCGGGCGGTCTGACCCGCCACCCCCCTCGGCAGCGATCACCGCAGGTGGGAGGGGGTGCGCATGACGTCCGAACGCGGCTGGACGGAGAGCCGCTTGACGCAGACTCAAGGAATCCGGGGCGACCTGTTTCAGTCAGTACGATGCTGGAGGTCGTACACGCAGATGCGGACAAAGAGGTCCGTAAGTCCTGCTTCGGAGAACGATTCGAGAAGCTCTCGACGAGTCTGGGGAGAGAACGTTCATGAGGATCCGGGTTCTGGGACCGCTGAATGCCGACGTCAATGGTGTCTCCGTCGTCCCCTCGGCGGGCAAGCCACGCCAAGTCCTTTCCCTGCTCGCGCTGTACCCGGGGCAGATCATGCCCGTGCCGACGCTGATGGAGGAGATCTGGGGCGCCAACCCGCCCGTCAGCGCGCTGACCACGCTCCAGACCTACATACTCCAGCTGCGGCGCCGGCTCGGCACCGCCATGGGGCCCGAGGCCCCGCACACCGCGAAGGACGTCCTCGCCACGCGGCACGGCGGGTACGTGCTCCAGATCCCGGCGGACAGCACGGACGTGCACGCCTACGAGCGCAAGGTGCGGGAGGGGCAGGCGGCCTTCGAGGCCGGTGACGACGAGAGCGCCGCCGACACGCTGCGGGAGGCGCTGGCGCTCTGGCAGGGACCCGCGCTGGTCGACGTGCGCTGCGGCCCGGCGCTGAGCATCGAGGTGCTCCGGCTGGAGGAGAGCAGGCTGGTGACGGTGGAGCGGCGCATCGACGCCGATCTGCGGCTGGGCCGTCACTGCGAGATCAGCGCCGAACTGCGGGACCTGACGGCGCGCCACCCGCACCACGAGGGGCTGCACTCGCAGGCCATGGTGGCCCTGTACCGGTCCGGCCGGCAGGCCGCGGCGCTGGACCTCTACCGCAAGCTGCGGGTACGGCTCATCGAGGAGCTGGGCGTGGAGCCCTCGCCGCAGATGCAGCGCATGCACCAGGCGATGCTCTCCGTGGACCCCGCGCTCGACCTGGCCACGGGGCCCCGGCGCGGCTCGACGTTCGACCTGTACGCGGCGTGACCGCGCGTTCGGTGCCCGTGCGTGCCATGAACGTGCGTCCCGTATCCGTGCGTCCCGTATCCGTACGTCCCGTATCCGTACGTCCTGTGAACGTGCGGCTCCCGGGCGGCACGCACCGCCGCGCTCCACGCCGTCTGGAGCGGGGGGCGGCCGGGTCTCAAGTCCGTCTCCAGGGCCGTCCGCGAGCCTGAACGGGCACACGCGATTCCGACGGGCCGAGGAGAGCAGAGATGGCGGGCACGGAACCAGCGGTTCGGCTGTACTGCTTCGCCCACGCGGGGGCGGGGGACTCGGTGTTCCACCGGTGGGCCCGGAGCACGGGTGAGGGCGTCGAGCCCGTGCCCGTGCTGCTGCCGGGCCGTGGCGGGCGGCGGCGCGAGCCGCGCCTGACCGACCGCGACTCCCTGGTCGCGCATCTGCTGGACCGCGTCCGCGTCCCGGCCGGACAGTCCTACGCGCTGTACGGGCACAGCCTCGGGGCGATGGTGGCCCACGCCCTCGCCGGGGCGCTGCGCGAGGAGGGGCTGCCGCTTCCGTCGTTCGTCGCCGTGGGGGCCTGCCCGCCCCCGGACGCGGCCAGCAGGCTCTCCGACGCCTGCGAGAGCTCCGACGAGGAGCTGGTGGAGGCGCTGGACCGGCTGGGGGCCCTGCCCGAGAGCGTTGAGGCACGGGGGTACTGGCGGCGGGCCTCACTGCCCGTGCTCCGCGACGATCTGCGGCTGGCCGGCGCGCTCCGCGCCGCCGCCCGCGCGTCGGCGCCGGAGCGCGGACCGCTGTCCGTCCCGCTGCTCGCGGTGTCCGGAAGCCGTGACCCGCTGGTGTCGCCCGCGACGGTCGGCGGCTGGCGCCGGTGGACCTCCGGGCCGGTGGCGGCCCGTACCGTGCCCGGCGACCACTTCTTCGTACGCGGTGAGGCGCTTCCCCGGCTGATCGGCCGGGCCTGCCGCGTCGTGCGGCGGCTCGAAGCCGGGACCGGGAACGGGCGGCGGCCGGCGGAGACGGTCCCGCCGTACACCCGTGAGCCCGCCGTACATCCCTGAGACCTCCGGACATCCCTGAGCGCGCCGCCCGACCGCCGGCACGCCTTCGAGACCGCCGCGCGCCTCCGGGGCCGGCGTCCCCGTCACACCTGTCACGACACGACACGAGTACACGAGAAGAAGAGAGGCACCATCATGCAGCAGCTCGACCTTCCCACCCTGATCGGCCTCCTGCGGACCAGCGGGGGCAGCGACACCCACGACCTGAACGGGGACGTGCTGGACGTCGCGTTCGCCGACCTCGGCTACGACTCCCTGTGCCTCCTCCAGGTCACCGGCGTCATCGAGCGCGATGCGGGGGTCGCGCTCGACGAGCAGGTGCTGGAGGAGGCGGAGACCCCGAGGCAGTACATCGCGGCCGTCAACCGGGTGCTGTCTCCGCAGGCCACCGCCTGATCGGGGGCGGTCGGGACCGGGCCCGGCGGGCCCGGTCCCCGTCCGGGGCGCCGCCCCGCCGCACACCGAGGTGATCCGTTCTCCACCGTCGGTCCACCGTTTCACGAGCGGTCGGGCCGACGGTCGGTCGCGTGTGCCGAAGAAAGGAACGAACACCGATGCCCGAGACGGCCTTCCACCACACGTCCCACCGTGTGGACATCGCCGCGCCCGCCGGGGTCGTCTACGGACTGGTCGCGGACGCGGTGCGCTGGCCGCTGTTCCTCACCCCGACCGTGCATGTGGAGGCGCTGGACCTGGAGGGCGCCGACCAGCGCCTGCGGATCTGGGCGCTGGCCTGCGACGACGTCACCTCGTGGGTGACCCGGCGCACACTCGACCCGGCCGCGCGGCGGATCGACTTCCGCCAGGAGGTCCCCGGACCGTCCGAGCCGGGGGTGACCGGCTCCTGGGTGGTCGAGGAGCTTCCCGAAGGCTCCTCGCGCCTCACCCTGCGCTCCGCGCTGCCGGCGTCCGCGACGCGCACCACCCCCGCGAGCTGGCTCGAACGGGCCGAACACGACGATCTACTGGCCCTGTTGGCGGATCTGAAGCACCTGGCGGAACGCTGGGCCACCCTGGACGAGCACATCGTGGCCGTCGAGGAGACCCTGCGCGTCGACGGGCCGGCCGAACTCGCCTACGACTTCCTGTACCGGATCGAGAACTGGCCCGCGCAGCTCCCCCGGCTGACCCGCCTCGACCTCGTGGAGGAGACCCCCGGAATCCAGCAGGTCCGGATGGACCTGCTGGCGGACGACGGCCGTACGCACACCGCCAGGGGCGTGCGCGTGTGCTTCCCCCACGGCGGCCGGATCGTCTACAAGCTCGTCGAACCGCCCGCGTCGACCGTCGCCCAGGCCGGGGAGTGGTCGGTCGAGCCCGACGCGAGCGGTGTGACCCTCCGCGGCCGCCACCAGGCCGTACTGCGCTGCCCGGACGGGTCGTCGGACACGGAACCGCGTACGGCGTCGGGCACGGCGCCGGACACGGACCCGCGTACGGCGTCGGGCGGGGGCGCGGGCCCGGAGGTGGGGCGGGCGCTCGGCCGGGACAGCGCCGTCGTGCTGGGTCTTGCCCGGCGGTACGCGCAGAGCGCCGTGCGCGTGATCACGCCGAAGCCCTGAACGGCGGACGCCCGTGCGCCCCTTCGCCGACCTTCCGCCGCCCCGGCCGGAGGCCACCGGCATGCCGCGCCTCGCGCCGCCCGTGCACGTGGGCGGCCCCGACGGGCCCTGGAACCAGCTCCACCGGCAGTGGGAGGAGTCCGGCGGCGTCGTCGTCCTGGCCACCTGGGGGGAGTGGCTGCCCGCCGTCGTCACCGACCCCCGGCTGCGCGGCCTGCTCGGCGACGACTGGCCGCGCTACCGGCGTACCGCGGACGCCACCGTGCGGCACCGGTTCGCCGCCGCGCGGTTCGTCCTGAAGCACGCCGCGGCGGCGGCCCTGGAGACCGACCCGGCGGAGCTGGACCTCGCCTACCGGCCCGGCGGACGCCCGTATCTGCGCGGCGTACGCGGTGTGGACGTGAGCCTCGCCCACACCGGTGAACTCGTCGTGGCGGGTCTCAGCCGCACCGGGCGGATCGGGGTGGACGCCGAACCCCTCACCCGCTCCCTGTCGGTGGACGTCCTGCTCGCCCGCGCCTGCACACCGGACGAGCGGGCCGCCGTCAAAACCCTCGAAGGCATCGGCGGGGCGGCCGGTGTGACGGCCGCGCTGCTCCGCCTCTGGACGCTCAAGGAGGCGTACACCAAGGCGCTGGGGTGCGGGCTCCGGCTGCCCTTCGCCCGGTTCGGCGTGCCCTGGGCCGTCGAGGGGGAGGCCACCGCGTACGGCGACGAGGGCCTGCTCTCCCCCGGCGGCGGGCCGGCGGGCCCGCGTGCGTGGACCTTCGGCGCCCACCGGGCGCTGGGCCGGTACCTCGTCGGCGTGGCCCGCCACGACGGCGCTCCCGCGGCCCCGCTCCGGCCTTCTTCCGACCGCCCTTGAGGCCGTCTCCAAGGGGTCTTGAGCCCTCCGTGTGAGCGTGAACCGTCCGAACGTCACATCGAGGAGGGCCGCTCGTGACCGTGCAGACGACCAGGCCCTCGGTTACGGAGACGCACGTGGGCTTCTGGTCCGTCACCGCCGCGTCCCTGCGGTGGACCGGCCGGGCGCTGGCCGCCGCCGGCGCCCTGTGGGTCCACATCCCGCCGCTCGACGACCGGGCAGAGCCCCCGGTGCTGCTCCGGCCTCCGCCGGGCCATCCCGAACGACTGCGCCCCGACGTTCCGCTCAGCGCGGCCGAACAGGACCTGGCACGCCGGCTTCTGGACCCGAAGGAGATCGCGTGACCACCGAGACCGCCGCCGCATCCGACCCGACCGCCGAACTCGCCCAGCTCAAACAGGAGGCCGCCGACGGCCCCGACGAGCAGGCCACGGCCCGGCAGCACGCGAAGGGGAAGCTGACCGCGCGGGAGCGCATCGACCTGCTCCTCGACGAAGGCTCGTTCCAGGAGATCGAGGCCCTGCGCAGACACCGCGCGAGCGGCTTCGGCCTGGAGAACAAACGCCCGTACACCGACGGTGTCGTGACCGGCTGGGGAACGGTGCACGGGCGGACCGTGTTCGTGTACGCCCACGACTTCCGGATCTTCGGCGGCGCCCTCGGCGAGGCGCACGCCGCCAAGATCCACAAGATCATGGACATGGCGCTCGCGGCGGGGGCCCCGCTGGTGTCCCTGAACGACGGGGCGGGCGCGCGCATCCAGGAGGGCGTCACCGCGCTGGCCGGCTACGGCGGCATCTTCCGCCGCAACACCCTCGCCTCCGGGGTGATCCCGCAGATCTCCGTGATGCTCGGCCCGTGCGCCGGGGGCGCCGCGTACTCGCCCGCGCTCACCGACTTCATCTTCATGGTGCGCGGGACCTCGCAGATGTTCATCACCGGACCGGACGTCGTCAAGGCGGTCACCGGCGAGGAGATCACCCAGAACGGACTGGGCGGGGCCGACGTCCACGCGGCGGTGTCCGGTGTGGCGGCGTTCGCCCACGACGACGAGGCCGCCTGCCTGGAGGACGTACGGTTCCTGCTCTCGCTGCTGCCGTCCAACAACCGCGAGACCGCTCCGTACCGGGCCCCGGACGATCCGGCCGACCGGCCCACCGACGCCCTGCGGGACCTGGTCCCCGCCAACCCCAACCAGGCGTACGACGTACGGGCGGTGATCGAGGAGATCGTCGACGACGGCGAGTTCTTCGAGATCCAGCCGGACTGGGCGTCCAACATCGTCTGCGCGCTGACCCGGCTCGACGGGCATGTGACGGGCGTCGTCGCCAACCAGCCCGCCGCGTTCGCCGGGGTGCTCGACATCCACGCCAGCGAGAAGGCGGCCCGCTTCGTGCAGTTCTGCGACGCGTTCTCGATCCCGCTGGTGACCCTGGTCGACGTGCCCGGCTTCCTGCCGGGGGTGGACCAGGAGCACGGCGGCGTCATCCGCCACGGCGCGAAGCTGCTCTACGCCTACTGCAACGCGACCGTTCCGCGCGTGCAGTTGATCACGCGCAAGGCGTACGGCGGCGCGTACATCGTCATGGACTCCCGCTCCATCGGCGCGGACGTCTCGCTGGCCTGGCCGACGAACGAGATCGCGGTCATGGGCGCGGAGGGGGCCGCCAACGTCATCTTCCGGCGGGAGATCGCCGCGGCGGACGACCCGGACGCCGTACGGGCCCAGCGGATCAAGCAGTACCGGACGGAGTTGATGCACCCGTACTACGCGGCCGAGCGCGGCCTGGTGGACGACGTCATCGACCCGGCGGCGACCCGCTCCGCGCTCATCGGCGCGCTCGCCATGCTCCGGCCCAAATACACGGACCTGCCGTCCCGCAAGCACGGCAACCCCCCGGTGTGAGGGGGCGGCGGAGACGATGACACCGACGACGACCGGCGCGCACACGGAGTCCGCGCCGAACGGGACGAGCGGGCCGCACACGGAGTTCGGCCGGAACGGGACGACGGATCCGCCGGCCGGCCCCGGCCCCGCGGCCGTCCCGGGCACCGCGATCAGCGCCCGCCCCGCCTGGCGGATCTCCGGGGGGTCGCCCACCGCCGAGGAGACGGCCGCCCTCGCCGCGGTCCTGGCGGTCGTCCTCGGCCGCGCCGCGGGCGACGGGCGGGACGCGGCGGACGCGCCGGGGAGCACCGGCACCGGCTGGCACCGGCCGCCCCGCGTCCGCGCGCCCTCCCCCGGTACGTGGCGCGGCAGATGACCGCCCGGCCGGGCCGCCGCGCCACCGGCCACCGCCGCGCCGCCCGACGCCGCTGACGGGCACCGCCACCCCCGCCGCGCCACCCCGGCACCACCGCCCGGCCCCGGCTGCAGGCCCGTTCGAGCGCGCCTCCAGCACGGGACGGAACCGTACTCACCGCACCACCCCGCGTACCGGACCCACCTCGGACCCACGTCAGGAGAGACCCACCATGAGCGACGCCCGGCTTGTCGGAACCTGGACCACCGAGCTGGAGGACGACGGCAAGTCCGTGCTCGGACTCGCGTCCTTCACGGGTGACGGCGGCGTCACCTGCTACCAGGTCAACGCCAAGAACATCGGCCTGGGCAACTGGGAGTCCACCGGGAAGGACTCCTTCCACTACAACTTCCACATCCTCGCCGTGAACCCGCAGGGCGAGCACGTCGGCGAGGCGCACGTCTTCGTCACCGGCGAGTTCGTCTCCGACGACCGGTGGGAGGGCACCGGCGGCGCCAACTTCTACTCCCCCGCCGGCGACCTCCTGCGCGGCCACGAGGGCTCCCGGGTCACCGCCCGCAAGTTCGGCATCGACAAGTAGACGCCCGCCCCGGACACGTCCGTCCCCCGGACCGGTGACCCACCGAGGAGGCACCACCATGCTGCGCGACGACCTCACAGGCGAGCTCGTTCTCCCCTCCGATCCGGGGTACCGGCTGGCCAAGCAGGTGCAGAACACCGAGTACGACGCGATCTCGCCCCGCGCCATCGCCTACTGCACGTCCCCCGACGACGTCCTGGCCTGCGTGCGCCACGCCCGGGAGGCGGGCATACCGGCGCACGTCCGGGGGGCCGGCCACAGCTTCAACGGCTGGTCCACCGGGACCGGTCTGGTCATCGACCTGTCGCGGATGAACCACGCCGCCGCCGACGGCCCCACGGTCAGCATCGGAGCCGGCATCCAGTCGCTCGACGCGCTCGACGCGCTCAAGCGGCACGACCGCCAGATCATCACCGGCACGTTTCCCACGGTCGGCCAGGGCGGGTTCCTCAGCGGCGGCGGACTGGGCTGGCAGACCCGGAAGTTCGGGGTGGCGAGCGACCGGATCGTCTCGGCCCGGGTCGTCCTCGCCGACGGCCGCGCGGTGGTCGCGTCCGCCGACGAGCACCCGGACCTGTTCTGGGCCCTGCGGGGCGGCGGCGGGGGCAACTTCGGCATCGTCACCGCGTTCGAACTCCGTCCCGTCGACGCCCCGCACCTGACCGCCTTCGAGACCCTGTGGTCCTTCGACGACGCCGCGGACGTGCTCACCGCCTGGCAGTCCTGGGCCGCCGGGGAGTCGGACGACCTCGGCACCTCCCTGGTGGTGCTGCCGGGCATGTTCGGCCCCGGCGGCCGGCCGGTCGTCAAGGTCTGGGGGGTGCACCACGGCGCGGCCGAGGAGCTCGAACGCGCCCTGGACGCGCTCACCGACCTCGCCGGCGTCAAGCCCGCGCACCGCGAGACCACGGCGACGGGGCCGTACGCCGACGTCATGCACGAGGCGCTGTGCGGCTCCAAGACCGTCCAGCAGTGCCACCGCACCGGTACCGGCCCCGAGGCGGTCGGCCACCGGCACCCCTACACCCGGCAGGCGTACCGGCTCACCGGCAGGCCCGTCACCCGCACCGAGGCCGAGTCCCTGCTGCGGGCGTGGGAGCCCGACCTGGACGCCGAGCACTACCTGCTGTGCATCGCGCTCGGCGGCGCCGCCAACCGCGTCGGCCGCACCGAGACCGCGTACGTGCACCGCGACGCGCGGTTCCTGACCGGCTACCAGATCGCCACCCGCGACCCGGAGGCCGTCGCGCGCGGCCCGGTGGAGCTCGACGCGTGGGCCGACCGGTGCGCCGAGGCGCTCGCACCGCTGGCCACGGGCTCGTACATCAACTTCCCCGATTCGCGTACGCCGCCCGACTGGGAGGCCGACCACTACGGCGAGAACGCCGCCCGGCTGCGCGCGGTGAAGCGCGCCTACGACCCCGACGGCTTCTTCCGGCACGGCCGGAGCATCGGCTCCTGACCGGAGCGGGGCCGGCGGACGACGCAACCAGGACGACGAGGACAGGACGGGCACGACGATGAAGACAGGACTGACGGACAAGGCGGTGCTCGTCACCGGCGCCTCGCGCGGCATCGGGCGGGCCACGGCCCTCGCCTACGCGGCGGAGGGCGCCCGGGTCGCGATCACCTACCACTCCGACGAGGCCGGGGCGAAGGAGACGGCCGAGCGGGTCGCCGCCGCCGGGGGCACCCCCCACGTCGTCCGCTACGACCTCGGGGACGAGGACTCCGTGCGCTCCGCCGTCGCCTCGGTCGGCGCGGAGTGGGGCGGCGTCGACGTCCTCGTGGCCGGCGCGGTCGAGTGGGGGGAGGCGATTCCGCGCCCCGGACGGAAGATGCCCGCCTTCGAGGAGGTGCCGCCCGCGCAGTGGCAACGGGTCCTGCGCACCTCGGTGGACGGCGTCTTCCACACCGTGCAGGCGGTGCTGCCCCTCATGCGCGACCGGGAGTGGGGCCGCATCGTGGTGCTCGGCGCCGGGCTCGCGGAGACCGGTCTGCCGGGGGCGGCCGCGTACGGGGCCGCCAAGGCCGCCCTGCACGGGCTGGTGCGCAGCCTGGCCTGGGAGGTCGGCCCCGCCGGGATCCTGGTCAACGAGGTCGTGCCCGGCCAGACGCTCACCGAGAACGTCCTCGCACACGCCTCGCCCGCCTTCCTGGAGAACAAGGCCGCCTCCCTGCCCTCGGGCCGTATGAACACGCCCGAGGACGTCGCGCGGGCGATCGTCTTCCTCGGCTCCGCCGCCAACGGGAACATCCACGGCGAGGCCCTGCGCGTCACCGGCGGCCTGTGACCCGGCCCCGCTCCCCCGCCCCTTCCGCCCAGCCTCCGCACCCCCAGGAGTTTTCGATGACCGACACACTCGACGAGCCGCAGACGCTGGCGGACGGCGCCGAGGACGCGCCCGCCTACCCCGTCAAACGCACCTGCCCCTACCGGATGCCGCCCGGCTACGAGGAACTCCGGGAGAAGGGCCCCATCTCCCGGGTGACCCTCTGGAACGGGCGGACGGCCTGGCTGGTCACCGGCAACGACCTCGGCCGCAGGCTGTTCCCGGACGCCCGGCTCTCCTCGGACGTCCTGGACCCGCGCTTCCCGCTGCTCGCGCCCCGGATCGAGGCGCAGCGGCAGCAGGCCGCCGCGCCGCCGCTGGTCGGCGTCGACGACCCGGTCCACGCCCGTCAGCGCCGCATGGTGCTGCCGAGCTTCGGCATCCGCCAGATCAACGCGCTGCGCCCGGAGATCCAGAAGTACGCCGACGGCCTGCTGGACACGATGCTGGCCAAGGGGCCGGGCGTCACCGTCGACCTGCTCACCGAGTACGCGCTGCCGATGCCGTCCGCCGTGATCTGCATGCTGCTCGGCGTCCCGTACGAGGACCACCACTACTTCGACGAGCGCTCGCGCCACGTCCTGTCCTCGTCCGGCGAGGAGCAGGCGGCGCAGGCGCAGCAGGCGTTCACCGAGATCCTGGCCTACCTGGACGACCTGATCGTCCGCAAGCAGGCCGAGCCCGGCGACACCCTCCTCGACGAGCTGATCGCCCGCCAGTTGGAGGAGGGCAAGGTCGACCGCCAGGAGCTGGCGATGATCGCCACCGTGCTGCTGGTCTCCGGGCACGAGACGACCTCGAACATGATCGCCCTCTCCACGATGGCGCTGCTGGCCGACCCGGACCAGTTGGCGGCCCTGCGCGCCGACGAGTCCCTGATGCCCCGCGCCGTCGACGAGCTGATGCGGTTCTCCTCCATCGGCGACATGCTGATGCGCGTGGCCAAGGAGGACATCGAGATCGAGGGCCACCTCATCCGGGCCGGCGACGGGGTGATCCTCTCGACCATGCTGATGAACCGCGACCCCGGAGCCTTCGAGCGCCCCGACGAGCTGGACATCCGCCGGCCCGCGGGCCGCCACGTCGCGTTCGGCTACGGCATCCACCAGTGCATCGGGCAGAACCTGGCCCGCGCCGAGATGGAGATCGCGCTGGCCACCCTGTTCCGCCGGGTGCCGACGCTGAAGCTCGCGGTCCCCGCCGAGCAGGTGCCCGTCAACGCGCCGTTCGTCCTCCAGGGAGTCTCCGAACTCCCCGTCACCTGGTAGGCCGCCGTGCACCTCTCCGTCGACTCCGACCGCTGCATCGGCTCCGCCCAGTGCGCCGTCACCGTGCCCTCCGTCTTCGAGCAGGACGAGGACGGGCTCTCCACCGTCATCCCCGGCCGTGAGGACGGCGGTGGCGAGCCGATGGTGCGCGAGGCCGTCCGGGCCTGCCCGGTGCAGGCCATCGTGCTGAAGGAGACCGAGGGCGTATGACCACGCGCCGGGCGGGTCCGCGGACCCGCCCGGCGCCGCGCGAGGCCCCGGGCACGGACGGTGCGGCGTCCGCGCCCGGGGCCGCATCCCGTCAGGCACCGGACGAAGTGCGGTGCCACTAGCGGCTCTTGACGGTTCCTCAAGTTGCCGCCCCGACGATGCGTTCATGGACATACGCAGCCTTGACGGCGACGACCCCGCCACGATCGATCTGCTCCTGCCCGGCTTCCGGGAGACGATGAGCCTCGAACTGCCCGGCGATCCGCCGGTGTCACCCGCGCTGCTGGCCCGGTTGCTGCAACGCCGGCACGGCGCCGACCGGATCGTCCTCGCGGCGTTCGACGGCGACCGGCCGGCCGGCTGCACCAAGCTCGGCCTCGACCTCGGCGTCCCGGACGGGCCCGGCCACGGCTCGCTCTGGGTCTTCCCCGGGTTCCGCCGCCGGGGCGCGGGCACCGCCCTCGTCTCCGCCGCCCGGACCGAACTGCGCGCCCGCGGGCGGGACCTGCTGATGGTCGACGCCCCGCACACCCCGGCCGCCGAGCGCTTCGCCGCCGCCTGCGGGGCCGAGGCGCTGGGCACCAACCTGCGCAACCGGCTCCTCCTCAAGGGGCCCGGCCGCGCCGGGCTCGACGCGGCGGCCGGCCGCGCGGTGCCGGGGCACCGGCTCGTCCACTGGAGCGGCCGCTGCCCCGACGAGCTGGTCGACTCCTACGCCCGTGCCTGGGGCGCCCTGGAGACGGCGGCCAACGGCCAGGCGGCGGTGCGCCGTCCCGCCGCCGCCGACGTACGCGCCCGTGAGGCCGAGGCGGAGCGCGCCGGGCACCGCCCGTACGTGACGGCGGCCGTGGACACGGCCGGCGAAGTCGTGGGCTACGCCACGCTGTTCGTCCGGGACAGCCCGATGGCCGACGCCGGGGAGACCCTGGTCGTCGCCGGCCGGCGGCGCCGGGGGCTGGGCTCCTGGACCAAGGCCGCCCTGCTCTCCCGGGCCGCCGCCGAGAACCCCCACCTCGCGCTGGTGCAGGCGTGGAACGACGTACGCGACGAGGCGTCCCTCGCCCTCAACCGCCGCCTCGGCTTCGTGGGGGACAGCTCCTGGACCACGTACGCCGTCAAGGCGTGAGCGTACGGACCGGGGCGCGGCGCGTACGTACGGACCGGGGGCCGGGCGCCCGAGGGAGGTTCGAGTTCCGGTCCACCGGCCGCTGCCACGATCCGCGGAGAGCGACCAACCGCGAGAGGGGTTCTTTGTGAGCAGCAGCGGCACACGCGTACTGATCGTCGGTGGCAGCCTCGTCGGCCTGTCCACCGCTGTCTTCCTGGCCCACCACGACGTGCCGGTCACCCTGGTGGAGCGGCACCCCGGCACCTCGATCCACCCGCGCGCGGTCGGCTACTACCCGCGTACCGCCGAGCTGCTGGCCACGGTCGGCGTCGAGGTCCCGGCCAAGGCCGCCGCCTCCGGGTTCGAGAAGCACCGGACCCGCGCGGGCGTGGAGTCACTGGCGGGCGAAGTGCTGTTCTCCAAGGAGGAGTTGGAGGGCGGGGACGAGCTGGCCGACCTGACCCCGTCCTCCCTGCTGCTGCTTCCGCAGGACCGCCTGGAGCCGATCCTGCGCGCCCGCGCGGAGGAGTTGGGCGCCGAGCTGCGGTTCGGCGCCGAGCTGCGCTCCTTCACCCAGGACGCGGACGAGGTCAGCGCGGTCGTCCGGGACGCGGACGGCGGCGAGAGCGTGGTGCGGGCCGACTACCTGGTGGCCGCCGACGGGCCGCGCAGCACCGTGCGCGAGGCGCTCGGCATCGGCCGGGAAGGACGCGGCGTGCTCTCGCGGCACGTGAGCATCGCGTTCGGCGCGGACTTCGCCGCGGTGCTGGGAGAGCGCCGCTACAGCGTGGTCCACGTCCAGAACGACCGGGTCACCGGCATCCTCGTGCACGACGACACCCTCACCGAGGGCACCCTGATCGTCGGCTACGACCCGGAGAAGGGCGAGGGGCTGGACGACTTCACCGACGCCCGGTGCGCGGAACTGGTCTCCGCGGCCATCGGTTCGGACGACGTCGCCGTCACCATCCGCTCCCGCTTCCCGTGGGACATGGCCGAGCTGGTCGCCGACGCGTTCGTCAGCGACCGCGTCCTGGTCGCGGGCGACGCCGCCCACCAGATCCCGCCGACCGGGGGGTACGGCGCGAACACCGGGATCGCCGACGCCTTCAACCTGAGCTGGAAGCTGGCACACGTCCTCGCGGGCACCGCCGGCCGCGCGCTGCTGGACACGTACGACGAGGAGCGGCGGCCGGTCGGGCTGTACACGGCGCGGCAGGGATCGCTCCAGCTCGCCGTGCGGTCCCGGACCGCGACGGAGGAGCAGCGGGAGGCGGCGCACGACGCGATGCGGGTCACCATGGGGCAGGCGTACCCCTCCGGCGCCTTCGTCGCCGACGCGGGGGCCGATCCGCTGCCGCTGACCTCGGATCCGCGAACGCTGCGCGGCGAGCCGGGCACGCGCGCCCCGTACGTGGCACTGGAGCGCGACGGCGCCCCGCTGTCCACGCTGGACCTGTTCGGGGACGGCTTCGTGCTGCTGGCCGGGGCCGAGGGCGACTCCTGGGCCGAGGCGGCCGGGGAGGCCGCCGCCGGGCTGGGCGTGGGCATCGCCTTCCACCGCGTCGCGCCGGACGCCGGTGAGGGACGGCCGGTCGACGTGCACGGCCGCTGGGCCGAGGCGTACGGGGTGGGCGCGGCGGGCGCGGTGCTGGTGCGGCCCGACGGGATCGTGGCGTGGCGCAGCCGGGACGGCATGCCGGGCGGGGCAGGGGGCCGCGCGCTCACGGCGGCGCTGCGGACCGTCCTGGCGCGCTGAGCACGGACCACCGCCCCGGCGCGCCGGGCGCGGGCGGCCGGCCCGGGGCCCGGGGTCAGGCGTCGAGGGCGCCCCGGGCCTGCGCGACGGAGTCGACGTACTTGATCAGCAGGCGGGCGAGCTGCTCGCGTTCCCCCTCGGGCCACTCCCGGGTGATGAACTCGAAGGCCGCCCGCTGGTGCCGGCGGAAGGCCGCCAGCATGCCCTGCCCGTCGTCCGTCATCTGGAGGATCGTGCGCCGGCCGTCCTGCTGGGAGGCGGCGCGGATCAGGTAGCCCGCGGCGATGCAGTCGGTGACCATGCGGCTGGCCACGGAGGGGTCCACGGCGAGCCGCTCGGCGACGACGCCGACGGTGATCTCCTGCCCGTCGTGCTCGGGCCCCTCGTCCACGATGTTGAGCACCAGCGTCCGCGTCATGTCCTTCCGGGACACCGGGCTCTCCGCGTTGAGCGCGGAGGCGCGGCGCAGTCGCGAGAAGGCGGGGCCCACCGCGTCGAGCGGGTCCATGGCGGCCAGTGCGCCGTTGTCGGACAGCGGCTGCGCGGGCTTCCGCCCGGCGGGTGAGGTCTCCATGGCAGACATCCTAGGCGCGAAGAAGCAGGACAGCGAGCATGTGTATGCTCACAATCTCTTGCATGTTATCAAGCACATAATTTTTTCCCTTCGGACGGGCCCACCCCGTCCCCGCACCACCCCGTCCCCACCCCCATCCCCCGGAGGAACCGCCATGCCGGACACCAAGGGCACCACCGACACCATCGACACCCCGGGCTTCGACTTCGACGTGATCATCGTCGGCGGCGGCCCCGTGGGCATGCTGCTCGCCTCGGAGCTGCGCATCGGCCGCGCCAAGGCCGTCGTCCTGGAGAAGCTCACCGAGCGCACCCCGCACTCCAAGGCGTTCGGGCTGCACGCGCGGTCGCTGGAGTCGCTCGACCGCCGCGGACTCGCCGACCGCTTCCGCGAGGGCGCCCGCTCCTGGAACAACGGCCACTTCGCGGGCCTCGACGTCTGGGTCGACTTCTCCCTCCTGGACAGCGCCCACAACTACGCCCTGCTGTCCGAGCAGACCCGCACCGAACGGCTGCTGGAGGAGCGCGCGGAGGAGTTCGGCTGCACGATCCGCCGCGGCCACGAGGTCACGGCCGTCCGCCAGGACGAGGACGGCGCCGAGGTCGACGTGACCGGCCCCGACGGCCCGTACACCCTGCGCGCCCGGTACGTCGTCGGGACCGACGGCGGCCGCAGCCTGGTCCGCAGGTCGGCCGGGATCGCCTTCCCCGGCACCGGCGGCCGCGTCACCGCGCGGCTCGCCGACGTCGTCCTCGCCGACCGCGAGAACGCCCCCATGGGCATGGAGCGCACCGAGCGCGGCCTGCTCTTCTGCGTACCGCTCGACGACACGTACCACCGCGTCGCCACGTTCGACTACGAGCAGGGCAAGGAGACGGGCTCCGAGCTCGGCTTCGAGGAGTTCAAGGACAGCGTCCGCACGATCTGGGGCGACGACATGGGCGCCTCCGAGCCGCGCTGGCTCTCCTGGTTCACCGACTCCGCCTGCCAGGCCGAGACCTACCGCGACGGCCGGATCCTGCTCGCCGGCGACGCGGCCCACACGCACTTCCCGGTCGGCGGCCAGGGGGTGAACCTGGGCCTCCAGGACGCGCTCAACCTGGGCTGGAAGCTCTGCGCCGACATCAACGGCTGGGCCGGCGAAGGGCTGCTCGACACCTACGACGCCGAGCGCCAGGAGCCCGCGCGCCAGGTCCTGGCCAACACCCGCGCCCAGATCGCGCTGATGAACCCCGACCCCTACGTCACCCAGCTGCGCGAGCTCTTCCAGGACCTCATGCGCAAGGACCAGGTGAACCACCACATCGCCGAGATGCTCAGCGGCGTACGGGTCCGCTACGACCTGCCGGGCCCGGCCCACCGCCTGCTCGGCGACTTCGCCCGCGACCTGCGACTGGAGACGGAGGAGGGGCCCAGGACCCTCCCGAAGTTCCTGCGGCGCGGCAACTTCGTCCTGCTCGACCTGGCCGGACGGCCGGAGATCGCGGAAGAGTACGCGAAGTGGGCCGCGCCGCTCGACTGGGCCGGGCGCGTCCGGCACGTCGTCGCCACGTGCAAGGACGAGCCGGAGCTGGCCGGCGCCCTCATCCGCCCGGACGGCTACGTGGCCTGGGCCGCCGACCGCGACGCCTCCCCCGCCGAGATCGCGGAGGGACTGCGGACGGCGATCGAGACCTGGGCCGGGATCACCGACCCGACCCGCGCGGTCTTCAGCTGACCCCCACGGCGTCCCGCACGGGAACACCCCGCACCGGGGGCGCCCGTGCGGGACGCCGCACGTAAGGGACTGGCAAAGAATCCCCGCATCCCCCATAAGATGTGGACCGACAATCAAATGCATGCAAGCATGCATACGTTGCTTCCGAGCCCCAGCGATCCGCGACGGCTCGACCGAACCCCGTTGGGAGAAAACATGCGCATCGTCCGCCACTACGAGCACGGCGCGCCGTCCGTGCTGCGCCTCGAAGAGGTGGAGAAGCCGCAGCCCGGCCCGGGTCAGGTCCTGATCCGTGCCGAGGCCATCGGCGTCACCTTCGCAGAGGTCCAGCGCCGCCAGGGCATTCCGATCGGCGGCCACGCCGGGCTCCCCGGCGCCCCCGGCGGCGATGTCGCGGGCACCGTCGAGGCGCTCGGCGAGGGCGTCACCGGCTTCGCCGTCGGCGACCGCGTCGTCGGCGACGTCGACCGGGACGCCTACGCCGACTACGTCGTCACCGGCACGGACTGGCTCATCAAGATCCCGCAGGACCTCGACGCCGCCGCGGCGACCCTGCTCCCGAGCCCGGCCCAGACCGCGTACCACGCGATCAAGGAGGCCGGCCGCCTCCGGCCCGGCCAGAGCATCGTGATCGACGCGGCCTCCGGCGGCGTCGGCCACCTGGCCGTCCAGATCGCCAAGGCCCTCGGCGCCGGCAAGGTCATCGCGACCGCGAGCACGCAGGCCAAGCTCGACTTCGCCCGCGAACTCGGCGCCGACGTCACCGTCAACTACACCGACGAGGACTGGACCGACCAGATCCTCGCCGCCACCGACGGGCGCGGGGCCGACATCGTCCTGGAGACCGTCGGCGGCGACGTCCTGCTCAAGTCGCTCGGCATCACCGCCCAGTTCGGGACGCTCGTCTTCTACGGTTCGGCCTCCGGCGACATCCCGGACCTGCCCACCCTCGCGCTGTCCCGCATGAAGAACGTCGCGGGCTTCAGCCTCTACGCCATGCTCTACAACAAGCAGGACGCCGTGGCCGAGGGGCAGCGCCACCTGCTCGACCTCATCGCCTCCGGCGAGGTCAAGCCCGTCGTGCACGACCGGCTGCCGCTCGACGAGGCGGTCAAGGCCCACGAGTTGCTGGAGGCACGGGCCCAGCTCGGCAAGATCGTCCTCGTTCCCTGACCCACCGCAGGACAGCGCCACCGCCCGTCGGAACCACCGCCGGGCAGGCGGTCGGCCGGCCCGGCCGACCGCCCCGCGCCCCGAGCGGCGCGGCACACCACCCGCCGCACGACGCGGCGCGGCACCACGACTTCCCCTGAGCCCCGTGCGGGGCCGAGAGCCAGGTGACACCGGACGCGGCGTCCGGTGCGACGGGGAGCACCCACCGACCAGAAAGGCGGCACCACCATGTCCGCTCCCACTCCCCCGGCCCCCGGGGGCCCGCACCCCTCCGGCACCAGGACCACCCCGGTCATGGTCGCCTGCATGCTCTCCGCGTTCGTGGCCATCCTCGACCTGCAGATCGTCTCCACCGCCCTGCCCCGCATCGCGGGCGACCTCGGCGGCATCGACCTCTTCGCCTGGGTGACCATCGCCTACGTCATCGCCTCCAGCGTCACCACGCCGATCTACGGCAAGCTCGGCGACCTCTTCGGCCGCAAGGTCACCTACCTCTCGGCCATGGGTCTGTTCCTGCTCGGCTCCGCGCTCGCGGGCGCCGCCGGCAGCATGGAGCAGCTCATCGTCTTCCGCATCGTGCAGGGGCTGGGCGCCGGAGGGCTGTTCGTCTCCGTCCTCGCGATCATCGGCGAGCTGTTCACCCCGCGCGAGGGCGCCAAGTACTACGGCATGTTCGGCATGGTCTTCGCCGGCGCCTCCCTGGCCGGCCCGGCCGTGGGCGGTCTGCTCACCGACGCGCTCAGCTGGCACTGGGTCTTCCTGGTCAACCTCCCCGTCGGCGCCGTGATCGTCGCCCTGCTGGTCAAGTACCTGCACCTGCCCCGGAAGGCCGCCGCGGGCGCCAAGCTCGACTACGCGGGCATCGTGACGCTCTCCGCGGCCATCATCGCCCTCACCCTGCTCACGTCCTGGGGCGGCGTCGAGTACGCCTGGACCTCCCCGCAGATCATCGGGCTCGGCCTCGGCACCCTGGTCTTCCTCGGACTGTTCGTGAAGGCCGAGTCGACCGCCTCGGAGCCGATCGTCCCGCTGCGCCTCTTCCGGGACTCCACCTTCACCATCTCGCTGCTCGGCACCACCATCTGCGGCATCGTCTTCGTCGGCGCGGTCCAGTTCCTCGCCCTGTACGTCCAGGTCGCCACCGGCGCCAGCCCCACCGCCTCCGGCTTCATCCTGCTGCCGATGATGATGGGCCTCGTGCTCTCCTCCGTGGGGTCGAGCCGGATCATCATGAAGACCGGCACGTACAAGATCTTCCCGATCCTGAGCATGGCGCTCGGCATCGTCGGAGCCCTCCTGCTGTCCACCATGGACTCGGACACCCCGCGCGTGCTCACCATCCTCTACATGGTGGTCTTCGGCTTCGCCTCGGGCCTCTCGGCCCAGGTGTTCACGCAGGCGGCCCAGAACACCGCGCCCCCGCAGGACATGGGCGCCGTCTCCGGCACCGTGACCTTCGGCCGCTCCTTCGGCACCTCGATCGGCATCTCGCTCTTCGCGGCCGTCTTCTACGGACGGCTCACCGACGAACTCGCAGCCCGGGTGCCGGACGGCGCCCTCGACGGCATCGACCGCAACTCGCTCTCCTCGGACACCGTCCTCGCCACCCTCGCGGACCCGGTGCGCGGCGCCGTCGAGGACGCGTACGCGGCCTCGCTCACCCCGGTGTTCACCACCGCCGTGCCGATCCTCGCGGTGGGCCTGGTCCTCACCCTGCTCATGAAGAACCTCACGCTCCGCTCCCGCCACCACGGCGCCGACGAGCCGGCCGAGAGCCCGGCGCCGGCCGCCGCCGACGGCACCCCCGAGACGGCCTGATCACATACATCCCCCGCATGTGACTCACGGCCGAAGTGCCGCCCCACCGCTCCGCGCGGCCGGGGCGGCACTTCTCCATGTCCGGGGCCCGGGGCGGGCGTCGCGGGGGCTGCAGAGCACTTCGAGCGGGACTCCACGCGCACCGTCCATCGTCAGGGGAGGACCCGAAGCGGTCCCCTGACGGCTCGCTAGGAGGCTCGCGTGACAACGACCGATGACCGTACGACGGCCGCGGCGGTCGACCCCGGTCCGCTGATCAAGCTGACCATCGCGGACTGCGCGGCAAAGGTGCTGCACAGCGCGGTGGCGCTCGGGGTGTTCGGCGCCCTCGCCGACGGCCCGGCCGACGCGGACCACGTCGCCGCCGCGACCGGCCTGCACGAACGCATGGCCCCCGACTTCCTCGACGCGCTGGCCGGCCTGGGCCTGCTGGAGCGCACGGGGGACCGGTACGGCAACAGCCCGCTGGCCGAGGCGTACCTCGTGCCGGGCACCGCCACGTATCTGGGCGGCTTCGTCGAGCTGACCAACGAGACCCTGTACGGCACCTGGGGGCGGCTGACCGAGGCGCTCACCACCGGGGCCCCGCAGCACCTCGACCCCGACAAGGGCGGCTTCGTCGGCGACCGGCACAAGGACCCGGAGAAGATGAAGCGGTTCTTCGCGGGCCTCGACGCCTACAGCGACCGCATGGGCGTCGAGATCGCGCGCGCCGTCGACTGGAGCCGCCACGCCTCCTTCACCGACCTCGGCGGCGCGCGCGGCAACCTCGCCGCCGTCCTGGTCAAGGAGCACCCGCACCTCGCGGCCGGGGTCTTCGACCTGGAGCGCACCCGCCCGCTCTTCACCGAGCACACCACCCGCCTCGGGCTCGACGGCCGCGTCGCGTTCACCGGCGGCGACTTCTTCACCGACGACATCCCGAAGGCCGACGTCATCGTGCTCGGCCACATCCTGCACGGCTTCGACACCGACCGCCGCCGCGAACTGCTGAACCGCGTCTTCGCCGCGGTCAACCCCGGCGGCCGGGTGCTCGTCTACGACCGGATGATCGACGACGAGCGCCGCGATCCCGAACGGCTGCTCTCCAGCCTGCACATGCGCCTGGTCAGCCAGGACGGTTCCGAGTACCGCGTCGGCGACCTGCGCACCTGGCTCGCCGGGGCCGGATTCGCCGACAGCACCGCGCAGCCGCTGCTGGGCACGCACACGCTGGTCACCGCCGTCCGATGACCGCCCGGACGCAGCCGCCCGCCCCGACCACCCAAGGAAGCAGCATGAGCCAGGAGAACGTGCCCGTCCTCATCGTCGGCGGTGGCCTGACCGGGCTGTCCGCCGCCGTGTTCCTCGCCCACCACGGGGTGCGGGCCACGCTCGTCGAGCGCCACCCCGGCACCTCCACCCACCCCAAGGCGCGGGCCATCAACCCGCGCACCATGGAGCTCTACCGCGCGGTGGGCATGGAGGAGCGCGTCACGGCCGGCCGTTCGCCGATCTCCGGCAACACCGACCTGGTGCACGTCGAGACCCTCGCCGGCGCCGAGCGGGTCCGCATGCCCAACGCCTCCGTCGAGGACATCAGCCGCATCAGCCCGGCCCGGTGGACCCTGATCGACCAGAACCAGCTCGAACCCATCCTGCGCGCGCGGGCCGAGGAGGTCGGCGTCGACCTGCGCTTCCACACCCGGCTGGACGCCGTCACCGAGACCGCCGACGGCGTCACCGCGACCCTCACCGACGTCGGGACCGGCGAGAGCACCGAACTGCGCGCCGCGTACGTGATCGCCGCGGACGGCAGCCGCAGCCCGGTCCGCGACCTCCTCTCCATCGGCTCCCACGGCCGCGGCACCCTCACCAACCTGGTCAGCTTCTTCTTCGACGCCGACCTGGAGGAGCCGCTGCGCGGCCGGAAGATCATCGCCGCCTACGTCAACAACCCCGAGGTGCGCGGCACGATCATCCCGCTCGACAACGACCGCAAGTGGGTCATCAACGTCTCCTTCTTCCCCGACAAGGGCCAGAGCGCCGAGGACTTCACCCCGGAGCGCTGCGTCGAACTGGTCCGCGCCGCCGTCGGCGTACCGGATCTGGAGCTGACCCTCGACTCGGTCGACATGCCCGCCTGGGACATCTCGGCGCGGGTGGCGGACACCTTCGCCCGCGGCCGCTTCCTGGTGGCCGGGGACGCCGCGCACGTGATGCCGCCCACCGGGGCCTTCGGCGCCAGCACCGGCATCCAGGACGCCTACAACCTGGCCTGGAAGCTCGCCCTCGTGCTGGCGGACAAGGCCGGGCCCGAGCTGCTCGCGAGCTACGACGCGGAACGCCGCCCGGTCGCGGAGGAGACCGTCCGGCAGGCGATGCTGCGGTTCGCGGTCCGCGAGGGCAAGCAGTTCCAGGACGTCGCCAAGGACCTGGTCGACGAGATGACGATGACCTTCGGCTACGTCTATCCGGCCGGCGCGTTCACCGGAGAGGGCGCCGGGGCCGGGAACATCACCGAGGAGCCCGACAAGCCGAGCGGCCGCCCCGGCGCACGGGCCCCGCACGTCGTGATCGAGGGCGCGCACGGGCCGTTCTCCGCAGTGGACCTCTTCCCCGTCGGCTTCACCCTGCTCACCGCGGGCGCGTCCGCTCCCTGGGCGGCTGCGGCCGACGCGGGCCGGGAGCTGGGCCTGGTCCTCCAGGTGCGCGGCGTCGGCGCGGGCGGCGACTACGCCGACACCGAGGGCACGTTCACGGAGCGCTACGGCGTCGCGGACGGCGGCGCGGTCCTGGTCCGCCCGGACGGGGTGGTCGCGTGGCGCGCCGGGAGCGCCCCCGAGGGCGATGTCGCGGCGACGGTGACGGGCGTCCTGCGGCGGATCCTCGCGCTGGACTGACCCGGAGCACGCCGCACACGCGACCGGCGCGCCTCCCCCGGATCGGGGAGGCGCGCCGGTTCTGCGTGCGGGCGAACAGGGCGGCGGGCCGGCCCTCGGACGGAGGGCGGCGGCGCGGGCGACGGGGCGGCGGCGGTCCCTCCGACCGCCGGAGCCGACGCGAACACGTCGGCGGGGCCGCCCCCGACGGCCCCGCCGCTCCCCCGGTGCCGCCGTCTCAGGCCGGGCGCCCCAGCAACCGGTGGACGACCGCCGAGAGTTCGACCGCCGGGTCCGCCGGCTGCCCGGCCGCGCGCCAGGCGACGAACCCGTCCGGGCGGACCAGGACCGCGCCGCCGGTCGTGATGCCGTACTTCTTCAGGAAGCCCTCGACCGTCTCGACCGGCTCCTCACCGCCCACCCGGTGGAAGTCGACCACGAGGCCGGTGAGCCGGGACACCTGGGCGGCCGCCCGCTCCCACAGCCCGGCGTCCGGGCCGGCCAGCAGCCACCAGCCGCCCCTGAGCAGGTCGTGCAGCGGGGTGTCCACACCGCCGACGCGCAGCTCGACGTGGGGCGCGCGGGCGCCGGGGCGGCCGGACGGCTGGGTCGGGTCCTCCACCGGGGGGCCGTCCTCGCCGCCGGACTCCGCCAGCACCCCGGCCGAGCGGTAGACGTGGCCGAACAGCACCGTGGTCTCCGGCCGGTGGCGGGCCGCGACCTCCTCGTCCAGACCGCTGCGCTGCAGGTAGCGGATGACGCCCTGCTCCACGGTGAACTCCGCGACCGGGACGCGCTCCTCCTCGTAGGTGTCCAGCAGGGCGGGGTCCGCCTGCCCCCGCAGGACCGCCGCCAGCTTCCACGCCAGGTTGTGCGCGTCCTGCACCCCCATGTTGCCGCCGAACCCCCCGGTGGGCGGCATCACATGGGCCGCGTCACCGGCCAGGAAGACCCGTCCCGAGCGGAACCCGTCGGCGATCCGGGCCGCCACCTCCCAACTCGTGCTGGACTCCACGGCCACGTCCAGATCCGGTACGCCCACCGCGGCGCGCACCATGGCGACGCAGTCCTCCTCGGAGTACGCGGCGTGCGTCTCCTCGGGCGGCAGGCTCGGAGCCAGCACCCAGCGGTCCCCGTCGTCGAGCCGGCCGAGGACGCCCTTGACCCGGTCGTTGCTGACGAAGCAGAGGAAGAACCGGCGCTCCGCCACGTACGGGTCGAGCGCGGCGTGGAAGATGACGTTCATCTGGCGGCCGAAGACGCCCTGTCCGTGGGTGCCGATCCCCAGTCCGTCGCGGACGGTGCTGCGGAAGCCGTCCGCCGCGACCAGGTACGCGGCCTCGACCTCGGTCTCCTCTCCCCCGCGCACGTCCCGCAGCACCGCGGTGACCCCGTCGGCGTCCTGCTCGTAGGACACCATCTCGGTGGCGAACCGGATGTCCGCGCCCAGCTCCTCGGCCTTGGCGCGCAGCACGGGCTCGAACCGGTCCTGGCCGATCAGGGTCCAGCCGGTCGTGCTCACCTCGTTCGGGTCGTGCCGGAACGGCCCGTCGAACCGGCCCAGTTCACGGCCCGTCAGCGACTCCACCTGGAGGATGTCGCCGTACTGCGCGTGCGGGTTCTCCCGCGCGCGCACCTTCTGCTCCAGCCCCAGCGCGCGCATCAGCTCCATCGTGCGGGGGCTGGCCGCCTGGGCCCGGGGGTGCGCCGAGATGTGCGTATGGCGCTCCACCAGGATCGACCGGATGCCCTGCTGGGCGAGGAACAGGGCCTGGGCGAGGCCCACCATGCTGCCGCCCACGATCAGTACGTCGGTTCGCTCCGCCACCGGATGCGCTCCCTTGTCTCGATGCGGTTGTGACGCGGTGCCGGTCCGTGCCGGGTGCGGCGGTGACGCGACGCCGTCGCGTCCGGGTGCGCCCTTGTCGTTCCGGCGCGGCTCGGGCACTCCCCGCCAGCGAACACGCGGCGGCTAGAGGACCGCTCGGGCTGCGGACGCGCCCGCCGCCGGTCCCGTACGGCCTCCGGCGGCGGGCCCCGGCGTGCTGGCCGCCCCGTCCAGACCGCTTCGAGCGGCGCGCGAGGCGCGGCTGCCACCTTCGGAGCGCCGCTGAACGCCGCTGGACGGGAGGAACCGGGGACATGGTGGAAACCCTGAGTGTGCTGGTGCTGTTGGGCACCGGCCTGGTGGCGGGGGTGCTGTTCGCCGTGGCGGTCAGCGTCATGCCCGCCCTGATCGCGATGGAGCCGGAGCGCTACGTCGACACGCACAAGCTGCTCGGCAAGCGGTACGACCGCATCATGCCGTTCATCGTGAGCGGCTCCGTCGTCATCGACGCGGCCTTCGCCGTGCGGGCGGACGCGACCGGGCCGCGAGTGCTGTTCATCGCCGCCGCCCTGGCCATGACCGGGGTCGCCGTCGTCTCGCAGACCCGCAACGTGCCCATAAACAACCGGGTCAAGAAGACGCGGCCCGACGAGCTCGGGCCCGGCTGGGAGGACCCGCGCGGCCAGTGGCGGGACTGGCATCTGCTGCGCACCTGCTTCGCCGTCGCCGGCTGCTCCCTGACCGCCGCCGCGGTGGTGCTGTCATGAGCACCGGAACGGGCGGCGGCACCGGAAGGAGCGCCGACGCCGGAACGGGTCTCCCGGTCATCTCCCGGGTCCTCCCGCCCGTCGCGGAACGGGCCGCCGCGAACGCCCGCATGGTCGCCCTGCTGACCGGCCCGGAGCCCGGCCCGGTCTCCGAGCACCTGGCCCTGCTGCACTTCACCGGCCGGCGCAGCGGCGCGGCGCACACCGTCCCGGCGGGTCTGCACCGCGTCGGGGGCGGGCTGTTCGTCGCCACCGGCAGCCCCTGGCGGCACAACTTCGCCGGCGGGGCGCCCGGCGAGATCACCTGGCGCGGCAACCGCTCCCCCGTCCGCTTCACGCTGGTCACCGACGGGGAGCGGACCGCCCGCGGCTACCACGAGCTCTACGAGCGCTACGGCCCCGAGGCCGCCCAGCGCCGCCTGGGCATCACCGTGGACGCCGCCGCCACGCCCACCCCGGCCGACTTCCGGGCCGCCGTCACCGGCATCCCGCTCGCCCTGGTGGCCGTGGACCTCCTGACCGCATCCGTCACGAACGAGAGGACCTCCCGATGAGCGCAATCGCCGGCTGGGTCGACTTCGAGCGGGACCTGTCCCCGCAGGCCGCGACCGTCGAGACCATGGCGGCCGCCCTGGCCCACCGCGGCCCGGACGGCCGGGGCGTCTGGGCGGAGGGGCACGCCGCCCTCGCGCACCGGCGCCTGGCCCTGCTCGACCTGACGGAGACCGGCGCGCAGCCGGCCGTCCACACCACCGAGGGGGGCGCCGCCGTCGCCGTCCTCACGCTCGACGGAGCGCTGACCAACCACACCGAGCTGCGGGCCCGACTGGCCGCGAAGGGCCACCGGTTCACCGGCCGGGGCGACGGCGAGACCGCCCTGCACGCCTATCTGGAGTGGGGGGCGGACTTCCTCACCCGCCTGGAGGGCCTGTTCGCGATCGCGGTGTGGGACGTACGCCGCCAGGAGCTGCTGCTGGCCCGCGACCGCCTCGGCGTCAAGCCGCTGAGCTATTACCCGACGCCCACCGGGGTCCTGTTCGGGTCCGAGCCCAAGGCGATCCTGGCCCACCCGGACGTCGACGCGGTCGTCGACGCCGACGGGCTGCGCGAGCTGTTCGCGCACAGCCGCAAGCCCGGCACCGGCGTCTTCCGGGGGATGCGCGAGGTCGTCCCCGGTCACGCCCTGATCGTCCGCCGCCCCGGCAGCCGGGAGCAGCGGTACTGGTCGCTGCCCGCGCGGGAGCACACCGACAGCCTCGACACGACCGTCGCCACCGTGCGCGGCCTGCTCGCGGACGCCGTCGCCTCCCACACGCGCGCCGACGCCCCGGTGGGCGCCATGCTCTCCGGCGGCATCGACTCCAGCGCCCTGAGCGCCCTCGCCCACCGCGACCTCACCGCCGCCGGCTCCGGCCCGCTGCGCACCTTCTCGGTCAACTTCACGGGGTACACCGAGAACTTCGAGCCCCACCCCACGATGCGCTCGACGCCCGACGCCCCGTTCGCGGCCCTCGCCTCGCGGCACATCGGCTCCCGGCACACCGAGTTCCTGCTGGACACGGCCGCCCTCACGGACCCCGGGGTGCACACCGCCGCCCTGCGCAGCCAGGACGCCCCCTCGCCGCTCGGCGACATGGACGTCTCCCTCCTGCGGTTCTTCGCCCGGCTGCGCGAGGAGGGGTTCGCGGCCGTGCTCTCCGGCGAGACCGCAGACGAGGTCTTCAACGGCTACTTCTGGGCGTACGACCCGAAGCACAGCAACTCGCAGACCTTCCCCTGGGTCTCCTTCGAGCGCGGCCACGACGCCGCGGCCGGCGGGCTCGGCACCTCGATGATCGACCGCGAACTGCGCAAGCGGCTGGACTTCCTGGGCTACGCGGACCAGCACTACCGGGACGCCCTCACCGAGGTCCCGCACATCGACGGGGACACCGCGGCCGAACGCCGGGCTCGCGAGGTCACCTATCTCGCGCTGACCCGCTGGGCCCCCACCCACCTGGACCGCGCCGACCGCATGAGCATGGCGCACGGCGTCCAGCTCCGGCCGCCCTTCTGCGACCGGGCGCTCGTCGAGTACGTCTACAACGTGCCGGCCGCCATGAAGCGGGTGGACGGCGTCGAGAAGAGCCTGCTGCGCTCCGCCGTCGCCGACCTGCTGCCCGACGAGGTCCTGCACCGCCGGAAGAGCGCCTACCCCACCACCCAGGAGGCGGCCTACGGCGACTTCGTGCGCCAACGGTTCGCCGAGCTGGCCGCCGACCGGGACGCGGCCGTGGCCGGGTTGCTCGACACCACCGCCACCGCCGAGGCGGTGGCCGCCGACGGCTCCCCGCAGGGCGCCTTCGCGTGGGTCGAGCGGGCCGGCATGGAGATGGCGCTCCAGCTCGACACCTGGCTCACCGACTACCGGGTCGACCTGCGGCTCTGAGGCCGCCGGAGACCGGTCCAGGCCGGTTCGAGACAGCTTTGAGAACCGCCCACGAGGGTGGTTCCAGGACCGAAAGCGCAAGGAGGGCACCGTGCACCGCACCCTGATCGTGGCCAGGATGAACCTGGCGGACGCCGAAGGCGTCGGCAAGGTCTTCGCCGACTCGGACAGCACCGACCTGCCGCACATGGTGGGCGTCTCCCGGCGGACGCTGTTCGCCTTCCACGACCTGTACTTCCACCTCGTCGAGGCGGAGCAGGACATCAGCCCGAACCTCTACAAGGCCCGCAGCCACCCGCTGTACAACGACGTCAACACCCGGCTGCAGGAGTTCATCTCCCCCTACGACCCGGACTGGCGCGAGCCGCGCGACGCGATGGCCGTCCCGTTCTACTCGTGGACTCCGGAGAGCGGTCCCGTCATCACCCGGCCGGCCGCGCCGAACCTGGGCGGTGGCCGATGACGACCGCGGCGGCCACCCCGGCCAAGGTCAACCTGGCGGAGGTCGCCCCCAACCGCAAGCGCGGCGGCGACATCCGCATCACCCTCAGCCCGCGCACGACCGGCTGCACCTCCGGGTTCGGCGGCACCCTGCGGCTGGAGGCGGGCGAGTACGTCACCGAGCACCTCCACCCGTACTCGGAGGAGTTCCTGCACGTCGTCACCGGCACGCTGGAGATCACCCTGGACGGCGCGCCCGTCGCCCTGGGCCCCGGCGACTCGCTGCTGGTCCCGATCAACATGCGCCACCGCCTGGTGAACACCGGGCCGGAGCCGGCGCAGGTCGTCTTCCACCTGTCGCCGCTCGCGCCCCGCCCGGAGCTGGGCCACGTCGACACCGAGGCCCCGCTCGACGGGAACGGCGCCAACCCCGACGTGGGGGGAGCGCCGTGAGCCGACGCGCCGTCATCACGGGGGTCGGAGCCGTCGCTCCCGGCGGCATCGGACGGGACGCGTACTGGGACCTGCTCGCGCACGGCCGTACGGCCACCCGGCGGATCAGCCGGTTCGACGCGTCGGCGTTCCGCTCGCAGGTCGCCGCCGAATGCGACTTCGACCCGGTCGCCGCGGGGCTGAGCCCGCAGGAAGTGCGCCGGATGGACCGGGCCGCCCAGTTCGCGGTGGTCGCGGCCCAGGAGGCGATCGAGGACAGCGGCATCGACGTCGGCGCGGGCGACCCGGGGCGGACCGCGGTCAGCATCGGCAGCGCGGTCGGCTGCACCACCGGCCTGGAGGACGAGTACGCGGTCCTCTCGGACGGCGGCCGGAACTGGCTGGTCGACCACACCTACGGGGTCCCGCATCTGTACGGCTACATGGTCCCCAGCACGCTGGCGGCCGAAGTGGCCTGGCGGGCGCGGGCGGAGGGCCCGGTGGCGCTGATCTCGACCGGCTGCACCTCCGGTCTCGACGCGATCGCCCACGGCGTGCAGCTCATCGAGGAGGGCGCCGCCGACATCGTCCTGGCGGGCGCCACCGACGCCCCGCTGTCCCCCATCACCTCCGCCTGCTTCGACGCGATCAAGGCGACGACGCCCAACGCGGACCAGGACCCGGGCAGCGCCTCCCGCCCCTTCGACGGCCGCCGCGACGGCTTCGTGCTGGGTGAGGGCTCGGCGGTCATGGTGATCGAGGAGGCCGGGGCGGCCCGCCGCCGGGGGGCCACCGTCTACGCCGAGGTGGCCGGTTTCGCCAACCGCTCCAACGCCTTCCACATGACCGGGCTCAAGCCCGACGGGCGGGAGATGGCCGAGGCCATCCGAGTCGCCCTGGACCGCGCGCGGCTCGACCCCGGCGCGATCGACCACGTCAACGCGCACGGCTCCGGCACCAAGCAGAACGACCGGCACGAGACGGCCGCCTTCAAGCGGTCCCTGGGGCAGCGCGCCCACGAGATCCCGGTCAGCTCCATCAAGTCGATGATCGGGCACTCCCTGGGGGCGATCGGCTCCCTGGAGGTGGCCGCCTGCGCCCTGGCGCTGCGCCACCAGGTGGTGCCGCCCACGGCGAACCTCACGGTCCCCGACCCCCAGTGCGACCTGGACTACGTCCCGGTCACCGCCCGGGAGCACCGCATGGACCACGTCCTCAGCGTCGGCAGCGGATTCGGCGGCTTCCAGAGCGCCATGATCCTCAGCCGGCCCGGAGCCCGTAAGGAGGCGGTCGCGTGAGCGCGCTCGGCCTGCCCGCGGGGCGCCGCAGCCCGGCGGCCGTCACCGGCCTCGGCATCGTCGCCCCCACCGGCATCGGCGTCCGGCGGCACTGGGAGTCGGTGCTGGCCGGCAAGAGCGGCCTCGGCCGCATCACCCGCTTCGACCCGGCCGGCTACCCGGTCGAGGTGGCCGGGGAGGTGCCCGGCTTCACCGCGGGCGAGCAGGTGCCCCGGGGGCTGGTCGACCGGACCGACCGGTTCACCCACTTCGCCCTGGCCGCCGCCGAGGCGGCCCTCGCCGACGCGGACGCCGACCCGGCGCAGCTGCCCGAGTACGACATGGCCGTGGTCACCGCCGCCTCCTCCGGCGGCACCGAGTTCGGCCAGCACGAGATGGAGCGGCTCTACCAGCGGGGCCCGGCGTGGGTCGGCGCGTACCAGTCGATCGCCTGGTTCTACGCCGCCACCACCGGCCAGGTCTCCATCCGCCACGGCATGCGCGGCCCCTGCGGGGTCCTGTGCGCCGAACAGGCGGGCGGCCTGGACGCGTTGGGCCAGTCCCGGCGGCTGCTGGACACCGGCTCCCGGCTGGTGCTCAGCGGCGGCACGGACGCCTCGCTGTGCCCGTACGGGCTGACCGCCCAGCTGTCCACGGGGACGCTGTCGGCCTCGGACGACCCGGCGCGGGCGTATCTGCCGTTCGACGAGGCCGCCGCCGGCTACGCGCCCGGTGAGGGCGGGGCCATGCTCCTCGTCGAGACCGAGCGCGGCGCGCGGGAGCGGGGGGTCCGCTCGTACGGCCGGATCCTCGGCTACGCGGCGGGGTTCGACCCGCCGTCCTCCTCCGGCCGCCCGCCCGTACTGGCCTCGGTCGTCCGCCGGGCGGTCGCGGACGCGGGGATCGGCGCGGACGCCGTGGACGTGGTCTTCGCCGACGCGGCGGGCACACCGGAGCTGGACCGTGCCGAGGCCGCCGCGATCAACGAGGTGTTCGGCGCCGGCCGGGTGCCGGTGACCGCGCCCAAGACCCTCACCGGGCGGCTGTACGCGGGCGGGGCCCCGCTCGACGTGGCGACCGCCCTGCTCGCCCTGTCCGCCGGCGTGATCCCGCACACCCCGGGCGTCGAACGCCCCGCGCCCGGCCTCGGCATCGACCTGGTCGTCGGCGGGCCGCGGCGGACCGGGGCCCGTACCGCCGTGGTGCTCGCCCGGGGTCACGGCGGGTTCACCTCCGCCCTGGTGGTCGAGGGGGGCGACCGAACCGACCACACCGCCTGAGCCGCCCGAGACCCGAGGAGAGAGCACGACATGAGCGAACGCATTGAGGAGGCCCGATTCTGATGGCAGGCCACACGTCCAACTCCATCGTCATCGACGCCCCGATGGACCTCGTCTGGGAGCGCACGAACGACGTGGCGTCCTGGACCGAACTGTTCAGCGAGTACTCCCTCGCCGAGATCCTGGAGGAGGACGGCCCGACCGTCACCTTCCGGCTGGCCCTGCACCCGGACGAGAACGGGAAGGTGTGGAGCTGGGTCTCCCGGCGCACCACCGACGTGGCGTCCCGCACCGTCCGCGCCCACCGCGTCGAGACCGGCCCCTTCGCGTACATGAACATCCACTGGGAGTACGTCCAGACCGACGCGGGCGTCCGGATGCAGTGGACGCAGGACTTCCACATGAAGGACGAGGCCCCGATCGACGACGCGGGCATGACCGACCGCATCAACCGCAACAGCGTGGTCCAGATGGGTCTCATCAAGTCCAGGATCGAGGCCGCCGCCCGCGCGGCGCGCACCCCCTTCGCCGATCTGGCGGGCAAGCGGATCGTGGTCACGGGCGGCTCGCGGGGCATCGGGCGGGGCATCGTGCTCGCCGCCGCCCGGGCCGGCGCGGACGTGGTGACCTGCTACCGCGAGGAGAACGACCACACCGCGTCGCTGGCCAAGGAGCTCGCGCCGCTCCCGGGCTCGCAGCACCTGCTGCGGGCGGACGTGAGCGAGGCGGCCGGCGCCCGGCTGCTGGCGGACCGGGCGCGGGAGCTGCTCGGCGGGCTGGACGCGGTCGTCAACAACGCCGGCGACTTCGCGCCGCAGCCCTACGCGGAGCTGACCGACGCGGCGTGGGCGACGGCGCTGCAGTCGAACCTGACCAGCACCCACCAGGTGATCCAGGCCGCCCTGCCGCTGCTGGGCGCGGGCGGGTCGATCGTCAACCTCGGCTCCACGGTGGCCCGTATCGGCATGGCCGGGGGCGTGCACTACACGGCGGTCAAGCAGGCCCTGGTCGGTCTGACCCGCTCGCTGGCCCGCGAGCTGGGGCCGCGCGGCATCCGGGTCAACACGCTCTCGCCGGGCCGGATCGCCACCGAGGCGCTCGACGCGCTGCCGCCCGAGGAGGCCGCCCGGCAGCGCGCGGTCTTCTCGAAGTTCGCCGCTCTCGGCCGGCTCGGCACCCCGCAGGAGATCGCGGACGTCGTGCTCTTCCTGATCAGCGACCAGTCCTCCTACATCACCGGACAGAACATCCACGTCGACGGCTGCGTGTGAGCCTCCGTCACCCCCTCGGAAAGGACAGGCCCGTGGAACTCGGACTGCAGGGAAAGAAGCTTCTGGTCACCGGGGGCTCCCGGGGCATCGGACGCGGCGTCGTGCTCGCCGCCGCCCGCGCCGGAGCCGACGTACTGACCTGCTACGTGAACGACAGCGAGCACGTCGAGAGCCTGCGCCGGGAGCTGAAGGCGCTCGGCGGCGACCACGAGGTCGTCCGGGCGGACGTGGGCGACCTGGACCAGGTCGACGCCCTGGTCGGGTGGGCCAGGGAGAGGTACGGGAAGCTCGACGGCATCGTCAACAACGCGGGCGTCATCAGCCACATACCGTTCGCCGAGCTCGCCCCCGACGAGTGGTCGCGCGTCCTGGACACCAACCTGACGGCCGCCTACCGCGTCATCCAGCAGTCGCTGCCGCTGCTCGGGTCCGGCGCCTCCGTCGTCAACATCGGTTCGCGCGGGGCCGCGGCCGGCATTCCGCTGCGCGCCCACTACACCGCCGCCAAGGCGGCCATGATCGGCCTGACCCGCTCGCTCGCCAAGGAGCTGGGCGGCAAGGGGATCCGGGTCAACGTGGTCGCCCCGGGCGTCATCGAGACCGAGGCGTTCGACACGATGCCCGCCGAGCGCGCGGAGGGGCTGCGGGCGATGTACGCGCAGAAGACCGCCCTGGCGCGGCTGGGCCGGGTCGACGAGCTGGCCGCGCCGGTCCTGTTCCTGCTCAGCGACCTCGCGGCGTACGTCACGGGCGAGACCCTCAACGTGGACGGGGGCATCTGACGTGTCCGACGCGACGTTCCGGGTGATGCTGCGCATGCAGATCAAGCCCGGCATGGAGGCCGACTTCGAGCGGGTGTGGAAGGAGGTCGGCGGCTCGGTCACCAGCGACCCGGCCAACCGGGGGCAGTGGCTGTCCCGGAGCACGACCGCCGACGAGGACGGCGTCTACTACATCATCAGCGACTGGGTGGACGAGCCGCAGTTCCGCCGGTTCGAGACCAGCGACACCCACCTGTCGCACCGCACCAAGCTGCATCCGTACCGCAGCGGCGGCTCCATGGCGACGATGGACATCGTCGCGAGCCTCTCCGGGGCGGCCGCGTGACGGCCGCGCCCGCCGTGGAGGTGGTCCTCTACCACCTGTCCCCCAGCGGCGAGGACGTGCTGGCGGCCTACCACGAGGCCAGTCGCCGCATGGCGGGCACCCCGGGGCTGCTGGGCAACCAGCTGATGAGCGAGGTGGGCCGCCCGGACAGCTATGTGGTGGTCAGCCACTGGGACGCCTGGGAGTCCTTCGAGACGTGGGAGAGCGGCTCGGAGCACAAGGAGCAGACGGCGCCGCTGCGCGCGTTCCGCGACACCGAGCGGGCCCGCCCGTTCGAGATCTACCGGGTGCTCGCCGCCTACTGAGGCCGGCCCGCGCCGCGGCCGGGGGCTCCGTCCTCCCGCCGCGGCGTGGGCCCTCCTCCGCCCGGAGCCGGACGCCCCGGACCCGATGCCGTGCCCCGGAGAGAAGGAGCAAGCGTGGAGAGCCCGAGCCGTACGCACGACAGCACCACGGGCGCGCCGCCGCCCCCGGCCGAGCGGGCCGCGCGTCCGGCCGTGCCGGCTCCCCCGGGCCCCGGCGCCCGGCGGGCGTTCCTCACGCTGCTCGGCGTGGACCTGTGGGAGCGGTTCAGCTTCTTCGGGATGGCCGCGATCCTGGTGCTCTACCTCACTGCGGCGCCCGCCGACGGCGGCCTGGGCATGGCCCCGCAGACCGCCACCGCCGTGTTCGCCACGTACATGTCGTCGAGCTTCATCGCCGGGCTGCCCGGCGGCTGGCTCGCCGACCGGGTACTGGGGGCGCGCCGGGCGGTGCTCGCGGGCGGCGGGCTCATCGCCGCCGGGCACGCGGTCCTCTCGCTCACGTCCGCCACCGCGCTCTACGCCGGGCTGCTCCTCATCGTCGTCGGCACCGGGCTGTCCAAGCCGTCGCTGGCCGCCATGGTGGCCGCCGTCAGCGGTCCGGAGCGGCGGGAGGCGGCGTTCTCCCGCTTCTACATGTGCATCCAGGTCTCCGCGCTCGTCGCCCCCGTCGTCACCGGGGTGCTGGCCCAGCGGGTCGCCTGGCACCTCGGCTTCGCCGTGGCCGCCCTCGGCATGGCGGCGGGCCTGGCGCAGTTCGGCCTCGGCATGCGCGCCTTCGCCGGGACCGGCCGGGGTCCGGTCCGCCCCCTCGCGCGGACGGAGGCCGCCGCCGCGCTCCGCCGGGCCGGCGCCGTCCTGGCCGTCGCGGCGGCGGCCGTCACCGCGGTCTCGCTCGGCGCGCTGCCGCTCACCGCGCTCCTGGCGGTGCTGGGGCTGGTCACGCTGACGCTGCCGTTCCTGTACCTGCGGGCGCTGCGCCGCCGTACATCCGTGGGAGGCGAGGGGCTCTCCGCGTTCACCGCCGTGATGGGCGCGTCGGCCGCGTTCTGGATGATCTTCGCGCAGAGCGGTTCGGTGCTCACCCTCTTCGCGGAGCGCCACACCGACCGCCTCGTGCTCGGCTTCGACGTGCCGGCGAGCTGGCTGCAGTCGGCGCACCCCCTGTTCGTGCTGCTCCTCGCCCCGTTCGTGACCCGGCTGCGCGGCGGGGTGACCACGAAGGTCGCGGGCTCGCTCGGCGTGGCCGGGCTGAGCTTCGTCGTCATGGCGGGCGCCGCGTTCCTGGCCCGGGAGCAGCGGGTCTCCGTGGCCTGGCTGATCGGGGTGTACCTGCTCTACTCCCTCGGCGAGATCGTCCTCGCCCCGGCCGGGCTGGCGCTCGCGGCGGCGGTCGCCCCGCCCGGCTTCGCCAACCGCTTCCTCGCGCTCAACGGCATGTTCGCGGCGGTCGGCGTGGTGCTGGGCGGGCAGCTCTACCGGCTGACCTCGGTACTTCCGCTGCCCGTCTACTTCCTGCTGATGGGCACGGCCGTCCTGGCGATCGGCGCCGCCCTGGCGGCCCGCGCGCCACGGCTGCGGCCGGCGCTGCCGGAGTGACGGGCCTCGGGCCCGGACGGCCGTGGGCCCGGATCACTGATGATCCGGGCCCACGGTCCTGCGGGTGGCGTGCGCGGTCGTACGGGCGCGTCGCCGCTCGGGCGTCAGCTCTGAGCGGCGGTCGCGTTCCCGTCGGCCTCGGCGGTGGCGGGCGCCTGCGCCTCGGCGCGCTCACGCATCTTGCGCACCAGCTCCTGCTTCTTGTCCTCGGCGACCTTGCGGTCGGCGGTGCGTGCGGCGCCCGCGCCCTGCTGGTCGGCGCGGGACAGCTTCTTGCGCTGCCCGCCGACGCCGAGGAGGTTGTTGCGGGTCTTGGCCATGGTGTTCTCCCGTACGGAAGGTGAAGTGAGTCAGGACAGGTGATCGGGTCCCGGCCGGGCCGGTCCCGGGCTGCGGCGGGGGGTGCGCACCCGCCGCGCTCTCACTCGTAGATCTGGAAGAACGAAGACATGCGGGAACCGTACCGCGCGCCGCGAGCGCGCCGCACCGGATTTTCCGGTCGCGGCCCCGGGACGCCGAGAGGCCCCCGGGCCCTGCGAACCGTCGAGCGGGTCCGGAGGGCCGGGGGCCTCGGCGTCGTACGGGCGTCAGCAGCCGAGCAGACGCGAACCCAGGTACGCCTGGATCTGGTCCAGCGAGACGCGCTTCTGCTTCATGGTGTCGCGCTCGCGCACGGTCACCGCGTTGTCGTCGAGGGTGTCGAAGTCGACGGTGACGCAGAACGGGGTGCCGATCTCGTCCTGGCGGCGGTAGCGGCGGCCGATGGCGCCGGCGTCGTCGAACTCGATGTTCCAGTTCTTGCGCAGGTCGGCGGCGAGGCCCTTGGCCTTCGGCGAGAGCTGCTGGTTGCGCGAGAGCGGCAGGACCGCGACCTTGACCGGGGCCAGGCGGTGGTCGAGGCGCATCACGGTGCGCTTCTCCATGACGCCCTTGGCGTTGGGGGCCTCGTCCTCGACGTAGGCGTCGAGGAGGAACGCCAGCATCGCGCGGCCGACACCGGCCGCGGGCTCGATGACGTACGGCGTCCAGCGCTCGTTGGCCTCCTGGTCGTAGTAGACGAGGTCGGTGCCCGACGCCTCGGAGTGCGCCTTGAGGTCGTAGTCGGTGCGGTTGGCCACGCCCTCCAGCTCGCCCCACTCGCTGCCGCCGAAGCGGAAGCGGTACTCGATGTCGGCGGTGCGCTTGGAGTAGTGGGAGAGCTTCTCCTTCGGGTGCTCGAACCAGCGCATGTTCTCCTCGCGCATGCCGAGGTCCGTGTACCAGTTCCAGCGCTGGTCCATCCAGTACTGCTGCCACTCCTCGTCCTCGCCCGGCTTGACGAAGAACTCCATCTCCATCTGCTCGAACTCACGGGTCCGGAAGATGAAGTTGCCCGGAGTGATCTCGTTCCGGAAGGACTTGCCCATCTGCGCGATGCCGAACGGCGGCTTCTTGCGCGAGGTCTGCTGCACCTGGCCGAAGTTGGTGAAGATGCCCTGGGCGGTCTCGGGGCGCAGGTAGGCGACCGAGCCGGAGTCCTGGGTCGGGCCGAGGTGGGTGGAGAGCAGGCCCGAGAACTGCTTGGGCTCGGTGAAGGTGCCCTTGTTGCCGCAGTTGGGGCAGTTGAGGTCGGCGAGGCCGTTGACCGGCGGCTTGCCGTGCTTCTCCTCGTACGCCTCCTCCAGGTGGTCGGCGCGGTAGCGCTTGTGGCAGGAGGTGCACTCGGTCAGCGGGTCCGAGAAGGTGGCGACGTGGCCGGAGGCGACCCAGACCTCGGGGGCGAGGATGACCGACGAGTCGATGCCGACCACGTCCTCGCGCGCGGTGACCATGTAGCGCCACCACTGGCGCTTCAGGTTCTCCTTCATCTCGACGCCCAGCGGCCCGTAGTCCCAGGCGGCCTTCTGGCCGCCGTAGATCTCACTGCAGGGGTAGACGAAGCCACGGCGCTTGCTCAGGCTGACGATGGTGTCGATCTTGTCGGCGGCCACGGTGCTCTCTTCATACGACGTTGGAATCTGGACAGGTGCGGCGCGAAGCGCCTCGGTGGGGGGTGGTGCTCGGGATACGGGCGGGCGAAGGGCTCAGGGTACCGGCGGGCGCACCCCTCATATCAAATCGGTAAGGGCGTACGGGATCCCGCGCGGCCGTCTCGTGATCTTCCGGGCATCTCATCAGCCTTGTTGACAATCGTTTCCAGTTTTGTTGAAAATGACTGTCATGAACGTACGCCGCCTCATACCCGCCACCGCCGTCGCCGGAGCAGTCGCCCTCGGCCTGACCGCTCTCTCCGCCTGCTCCACCTCCGACGCGGCGGACGGAGGCGACGGCGGCAAGCTGAAGGTGACCGCGTCGTTCTACCCCATGCAGTTCCTGGCCGAGCGGATCGGCGGCGAGCACGTCGCCGTGACCAGCCTCACCAAGCCGGGCGTCGAGCCGCACGACCTGGAACTCACCCCGCGCCAGATCGGCTCCATCAGCGAGTCCGACTACGTCCTGTACCTCAAGGGCATCCAGCCCGCCGTGGACGACGCCATCAAGCAGTCCGGTGTGAAGAACACCGTCGACGCCGCGACCCTCACCACGCTGGAGAACCACGGCTCCGAGGTCAGCGGCCACGACCACGGCCACGAGGGCGAGGAGCACGCGGACGAGCACGGCCACGAGGGCGAGGAAGCCCACGAGGAGCACTCCGAGGGCGACGGCCACAACCACGGCGAGGAGGGCGGCGCCGACCCGCACATCTGGCTGGACCCGGTGAAGTACGCCGAGGTCGCCAAGGGCGTCGGGAAGTCGCTGGAGAAGGCCGACCCCGACCACGCCGCCGACTACGAGAAGAACACCGAGACCCTGGTCGCCGAGTTGGACAAGCTGAACACGGCGTACGAGAGCGGGCTGAAGAACACCGCCACCAAGACCTTCATCACCACCCACTCCGCCTTCGGCTACCTCGCCGAGCGCTACGGGCTCACCCAGCAGGGCATCGCGGGCATCGACCCCGAGGCCGAGCCCAGCCCCGCGCGCATCCAGGAGATCCACACCATCGCGGAGAAGGAGAAGGCCACCACGGTCTTCTTCGAGACGCTCGCCAGCGACAGGACCGCCAAGACCCTCGCGAAGGACACCGGCCTGAAGACCGGCGTCCTGGACCCGCTGGAGGGAATCACGGACAAGTCCCGCGGCGCTGACTACATCGAGGTCATGGAGTCCAACCTCACCGCGCTGCAGAAGGCCCTCGGCGCGAAGTGACCCCTACCGCCCGCACCACCACCGGATCGGAGGCGCTCATGCCCGAGCGTGGGAGCACCCTCGGCGAGAAGGCCCACGAGGCCCTCCAGGAGCCCGTCATAGCCCTGCGCGACGCGACCGCGACCCTCGGCTCGCGCCCCGTGCTGCGCGGCGTGGACCTGACCGTGCACCGCGGCGAGGTCGTCGCCCTGCTGGGCGCCAACGGATCCGGCAAGTCCACCGCCGTACGGTCGGTCATCGGTCAGGTCCCGCTGACCGGCGGGAGCGTGGAGCTGTTCGGCACCGAGCTGCGCCGCTTCCGCCGCTGGGACCGGATCGGCTACGTCCCGCAGCGCACCACGGCGGCGGGCGGCGTGCCCGCCACGATCCGCGAGGTCGTCGCCTCGGGCCGGCTGTCCCGTACGCGGCTGCGGTGGCCGGGGAAGGCGGACCGGGCGGCCGTGGACCGCGCCATCGAGCTGGTGGGCCTCGCCGACCGCGCGAAGGACTCCGTGAGCGCCCTGTCGGGCGGCCAGCACCAGCGGGTCCTCATCGCCCGCGCCCTGGCCTCCGAGCCGGAGGTGCTGATCATGGACGAGCCGATGGCGGGGGTGGACCTGGCCAGCCAGGAGATCCTCGCCTCGACCCTGCGCCACCAGGTGGCCGAGGGCGCGTCCGTACTCCTCGTGCTGCACGAGCTGGGCCCGCTGGAGCCCCTGATCGACCGGGCCGTCGTCCTGCGCGACGGCTGTGTGACCCACGACGGCCCGCCGCCCGAGGCGGTCGGCCAGCACGCTCTGCCCGGCCACGACCACGTACACCCCCACGCGGCCGCCGAGCCCGTCCGGACGGGACTGCTGACCTGATGCTCCTCGAATTCCTCAACCCTCCCTTCATGCAGCGGGCGCTCATCGCGGCCGTGCTGGTCGGCATCACCGCCCCCGCCATCGGCATCTTCCTGGTGCAGCGGCGCCAGGCCCTGATGGGCGACGGCATCGGGCACATCGCGATGACCGGCGTCGGCCTCGGCTTCCTGCTCTCCACCAGCCCGGTCTGGATGGCGACCGCCGTCGCGGTGGCCGGCGCCGTGGTGATGGAGCTGATCCGCTGGTACGGGCACACGCGCGGCGATCTCGCCCTGGCGATGCTGTTCTACGGCGGCATGGCGGGCGGCGTGATGCTGATCAACCTGTCCGACAGCGGCTCCAACGCCAACCTGACCTCGTACCTCTTCGGCTCGCTCGCCACCGTCTCCGAGTCGGACGTCGTCGCGATCTGCGTCCTGGCCGCCTTCGTGGTGCTGGTCACCGTGGGGCTGCGGCGCCAGCTGTTCGCGGTCAGCCAGGACGAGGAGTTCGCCCGGGTCTCCGGACTGCCGGTGCGGTTTCTGAACCTGCTGGTCGCCGTGGTCGCCGCCGTGACCGTGACCGTCGCAATGCGGGTCGTCGGCCTGCTGCTGGTCAGCGCGCTGATGGTGGTGCCGGTGGCGGCCGCCCAGCAGATCACCAAGTCCTTCAAGGTCACCTTCGTGCTGTCGGTGGTGATCGGCACGGCCGTCACCCTCACCGGCACCGTCACCTCGTACTACCAGGACGTTCCGCCGGGCGCGACGATCGTGCTGCTGGCCATCGCGGTGTTCGTCGCCCTGACCGCCCTCGCCGCTCCGCTCGCGCGGCGGCGGGCGCGGGCGAGCGAGACGAAGGGCGCGGAGTGCACCCTGGAAGTACCGAAGGCCCGCCGGGACCGGGACGACGTACGCGTGTGAGGGACGCGACGGCCGCGACAGCGGTGTGTGTGACGGAGTCGCACCGTACGTGTTCGCCGGGAGGGACCGGCCGGGCTGGCACAATGGCCCGACACATGTACGGGCGACACGAGGAGGCACCTGTGGCCACGGCGCCGATCAGTGGCACGAACGCAGCGCCGGTACGCGGCCGGTCCACCCGGCAGCGGGCGGCGGTGGCGGCGGCGCTCGACGAGGTCGACGAGTTCCGCAGCGCCCAGGAGCTGCACGACGTCCTGAAACACCGCGGCGACTCCGTGGGCCTGACCACGGTCTACCGGACCCTGCAGTCCCTCGCCGACGCCGGTGAGGTCGACGTCCTGCGCACCACCGAGGGCGAGGCCGTCTACCGGCGGTGCTCGACCGGCGACCACCACCACCACCTGGTCTGCCGGCTCTGCGGCAAGGCGGTGGAGGTCGAGGGCCCGGCCGTCGAGCAGTGGGCCGAGTCGATCGCCGCCCAGCACGGGTACGTGAACGTCGCGCACACCGTCGAGATCTTCGGCACCTGCGCGGAGTGCGCCGAGAAGAAGGCGTAGCCGCCCCTTTTCCGCGTCCCCCGCGTCACTTCTTGAGGGCCTCCGCGGCCTCGACCGCCTCCGCGCCCCCGAAGCGGCGGTCGCGCTGGGCGTACTCCAGGCAGGCCCGCCACAGGTCGCGGCGGTCGAAGTCCGGCCAGAGCACGTCCTGGAAGACCATCTCCGCGTACGCGCTCTGCCAGATCAGGTAGTTCGAGGTGCGCTGCTCGCCGCTGGGCCGCACGAAGAGGTCCACGTCCGGCATGTCCGGGTAGTAGATGTACTTCTGGAAGGTCTTCTCGTTGACCTTCGACGGGTCCAGCTTCCCGGCCGCGACGTCCTGGGCGATGCGCTGCGCGGCGTCCGCGATCTCCGCGCGGCCGCCGTAGTTGACGCAGAAGTACAGCGTCATCGCGTCGTTGTCCTTGGTCTGCTCCTGGGCGACCTGGAGCTCCTGGACGACGGACTTCCACAGCTTGGGCATGCGGCCCACCCAGCGGATGCGGATGCCCAGCTCGTCCATCTCGTCGCGGCGGCGGCGGATCACGTCCCGGTTGAAGTTCATCAGGAACTTCACCTCCTCCGGGGAACGCTTCCAGTTCTCGGTGGAGAAGGCGTACAGGGAGAGGTTCTTCACGCCCATCTCGATGCAGCCCTTGAGCACGTCCATGACGACGCCCTCGCCCACCTTGTGGCCCTCGGTGCGGGGCAGACCCCGCTCCTTGGCCCAGCGGCCGTTGCCGTCCATCACGACGGCGACGTGCTGGGGCACCAGCTCGCCCGGGATCTTCGGGGGCACCGCGCCCGAGGGGTGCGGCTCGGGGGTCTGGTACGTGCGCCGGTTTCGGCCGCCGAGGATCCCGCGTACTGCCATGAGCTTCTCAGTCTCCCTGTGTCACGTGGCCCCACCGGCCATGGGGGTGGGGCCTGTCCACGCGTCGCGTCGTCCGCCCGACGCACCGCGTCACTTCTCGACGTACCGCAGCGAGCGCAGGCCGCGCTCCAGATGCCAGTGCAGATAGGCGGACACCAGCCCGCTCCCCTCCCTGACATGACGCGCCTCGCACGCGTCCGCCGTCGCCCAGTCCCCGCTGAGCAGCGCGCTCAGCAGTTCCAGGGCCTGTGCCGAGGGTACGACGCTCCCGGGGACCCGGCAGTCACCGCAGATGACGCCCCCCGCCGCGACCGAGAAGAAACGGTTCGGTCCGGGCATTCCGCACTTGGCGCAGTCCTCGAAGCTGGGGGCGTACCCGTTCACCGCGAGCGAGCGCAGCAGGAACGCGTCCAGGATCAGGTGGGGGGCGTGCTCGCCCCGGGCGAGGGTGCGCAGGCCGCCGACGAGCAGCAGGTACTGCTGGACGGCAGGTTCGCCCTCGTGGTCGGTGAACCGCTCGGCGGTCTCCAGCATCGCGGTGCCGGCGGTGTAGCGGGCGTAGTCGGCGACGATCCCACCGCCGTACGGGGCGATCGTCTCGCTCTGGGTGCAGAGCGGCAGCCCCCGGCCGACCAGCTCGCTGCCGCGGGCGAAGAACTGCACGTCGACGTGGGAGAAGGGCTCCAGCCGGGCGCCGAACTTGGACTTGGTGCGGCGCACCCCGCGGGCGACGGCGCGGACCCGGCCGTGGCCGCGGGTCAGGATCGTGATGATCCGGTCGGCCTCGCCCAGTTTCTGCGTACGCAGCACGATGCCGTCGTCCCGGAACAAGCTCATGGGCCCATTGTCGCCCACCGGGGGCCGACGGCGGGCGGCCCCGTCCGGGACGGGGCGCCACGAGGGCGTGCGGGGGCGTCCGGAGGCGGCGCTACGAGGGTGTGCGGGCGGCCGCCGCCAGCAGCCGGGCGATGTCCTCGTCGGGGAGGTGGAGGGCGGTGCCGACCGTGGTGAGGACCTGGCGCTCGGCGGCGCGGTAGGGCCCGTCGGCCAGCGCGATCCGGGCGCCCTGGAGGAGGACGGACTCGCGGCCGGCGGTGGCCAGGTGCGGGGCGAGCGGGGCCAGCACCTCGTGCAGCTCGATGGCGAGGGTCGGGCCGCACGCCTCGGCGGCCGGGTCGGCGCCGGAGCCGTACCCGGTGTCGGCGGCCAGCACCTCGACGACCGTGTACAGCTGCTCCTGGGTGCAGTCGTCGAGCCCGGCGTCGCGCACGGTGGCGACGGCGGCCTCCAGGACGGTGCGGGAGGTGGTGCCGCCGGCGGCGAGGACGGCCAGGGTGACGGTGTGGACGGCCTCGCGCAGCATCGCCGAGAACCGGGTCGTGGTGGGGTGCTCCAGCGCCTCGGGGGCGTACCGGGCGAGGCAGGCGGCGCACTCGACGACGGGCTCGGCCTCGCCGCGGCCGACCAGCGGGACGCCGAGGACGGTGAGGCGGCGACGGCCGGTCAGGTGGCGGTAGTTGCGGTCTCCCCCGCAGCCCGAGCAGAAGAAGACGCCGTCGCCGACGGCGTCCCAGACGGTGCGTACGCCGCAGAGGACCGGCCTCAGAGCGCGTTGTCCTTTGGTCGACCCCACGTCGCACACCTCCGTAACGCTCCGGCAACACTGCCGTGTGTTGGACGTGATGTTAGCCACATCGGCGACGCGGCGTCAGCCTCTCGGACGTCACAACCCCCGGATATGGCCGAACCCCGACCGCCCGGAGCGGGCGGTCGGGGTTCGGAGCGTGCCGTTCGGGGGTCAGCGGGCCGCGCGGTTGACGGCGGAGACGACCGCCTTCAGGGAGGCGCGGGTGGTGTTGGCGTCGATGCCGATGCCCCACAGGACCTTGCCGTCGATGGCGCACTCGATGTAGGACGCGGCCTGGGCGCTGGCGCCCTCGCTCATCGTGTGCTCGGTGTAGTCCAGCAGGCGGGCGTCGATGCCGACGGCCTGCAGCGCCTCGAAGAACGCGGAGATCGGGCCGTTGCCGGAGCCGGTCAGGACGGTGTCGACGCCGTCCACGACCGCCTCGACGGTCAGGGTGTCGGTGCCGTCGGTGTCGGAGGTGGTCTGGCCGGAACGCAGCTGGATGCGGCCCCAACGCGCGCCCGCGTTCTCGGCGTTCGGCAGGTACTCGTCCTGGAAGGTGGTCCAGATCTGGGCCGGCGTGACCTCGCCGCCCTCGGCGTCGGTCTTGGCCTGAATGATCCGGGAGAACTCGATCTGCATCCGGCGCGGCAGGTCCAGCTTGTGGTCGTTCTTCAGGACGTAGGCGATACCGCCCTTGCCGGACTGCGAGTTGACCCGGATGACGGCTTCGTAGGAGCGGCCGACGTCCTTCGGGTCGATCGGCAGGTACGGCACGGCCCACTCGATGTCGTCCACGCTCTTGCCCTGGGCGGCCGCGTCGGCCTCCATGGCGTCGAAGCCCTTCTTGATGGCGTCCTGGTGGGAGCCGGAGAAGGCGGTGTAGACCAGATCGCCCGCGTAGGGGTGGCGCGGGTGGACCTCCATCTGGTTGCAGTACTCGCTGGTGCGGCGGACCTCGTCGATCTCGGAGAAGTCGATCTGCGGGTCGACGCCCTGGGAGAACAGGTTCATGCCCAGGGTGACCAGGTCGACGTTGCCGGTGCGCTCGCCCTGGCCGAACAGGCAGCCCTCGATGCGGTCGGCACCGGCCATGATGGCCAGTTCGGCGGCGGCGACGGCGGTGCCCCGGTCGTTGTGGGGGTGGACCGACAGGCAGACGTGCTCGCGGCGGGTCAGGTTGCGGGACATCCACTCGAACCGGTCCGCGTGCGTGGAGGGCGTCGAACGCTCCACGGTGGCGGGCAGGTTGAGGATGATCTCGCGGCCCTCCTCCGGCTGCCACACGTCGCAGACCGCCTCGCAGACCTCCAGGGCGAAGTCCAGCTCGGTGTCGGTGAAGATCTCCGGGCTGTACTGGTAGCCGAAGACCGTCTCGGGGCCCAGGATCTTCTCGGCGTACTCCATGACCAGCCGGGTGCCGTCCACCGCGATCTGCTTGACCTCCTCGCGGGAGCCGCGGAAGACGACGCGGCGGAAGGTCGGGGCGGTGGCGTTGTACAGGTGGACGGTGGCGCGGCGGGCGCCGACCAGCGACTCCACGGTGCGCTCGATCAGCTCCTCGCGGGCCTGCGTCAGGACGGAGATCGTCACGTCCTCGGGGATCGCGCCCTCTTCGATGATGGAGCGTACGAAGGCGAAGTCGGTCTCGCCGGAGGACGGGAAGCCGACCTCGATCTCCTTGTAGCCCATCTTCACCAGCAGGTCGAACATCTCGCGCTTGCGGGCCGGGGACATCGGGTCGATCAGCGCCTGGTTGCCGTCGCGCAGATCGGTGGACAGCCAGCGGGGCGCCTCGGTGATCCGGTTGTCCGGCCAGGTGCGGTCGGCGATGTCGACGGCCTCGTACCCGCGGTACTTGTGGACCGGCATCCCGGACGGCTTCTGCAGCCGCGTCGCGTTGGTGATCGGGGTGGGGCGGCCGATGGCGTCGCCGGCGGGGTTCACGGGGGTGGTCATGGCGTAGGGCTCCTCGGGGGTCCGACATGGGGTCGGCCGACGGTGTCGCTGCAGCACCAGACTCCGCGGGGAGGGGGTCGGCCTACGACTACAGGCCCTCGCCGCGGCAGCTAAGGAGAAGCAGCCCGAAACGCATGATGCGACGAGCGTAACCGAGTGTGGCCCGTGGTGCCGGTCCGTATCAGTATGCGGGATCGGGCATCGATGACGGGAAAACAGTGACTCATCACTCCATTTCGTCAATCACCGTCGCAACCAGTGACAGAACGGTGACGGAGTGCCACAGTCGTTGTATGGACCTTCGAACCGACGGTGAGCTCAACCCCGTCTTCTGCACCATCGTTCCGCCCCACGTCCTCGACCACCTGTCCCGGTCGGCCGAGCCACGGCTCGCCGATCCGGCCCGCCGCACGCTGGAGGCCGACGCCCTGCGCCGCGACCACCGCCGGATCACGGCGCTCGCCGCGACGCCGACGCGGCACACCGCCGGCGCCGTCCCCTCCAAACCGCACCGCACGCTGTACGACTGCGAGAACGGCACCACGCTGCCGGGCTCCAAGGTCCGCGACGAGGGCGAGAAGCCCACCTCCGACGCCAGCGTCAACCGCGCCTACGCCGGACTCGGCGCCACCTTCGACCTGCTGCTCTCGGCGTACGGGCGCAGCTCGATCGACGGCAAGGGCCTCCCGCTGACCGGCTCCGTCCACTACGGCCAGGAGTACAACAACGCGTTCTTCGACGGCGAGCAGATGGTCTTCGGGGACGGCGACGGCGAGATCTTCCTCGACTTCACCGTCGCGGTCGACGTGATCGCCCACGAACTGGCCCACGGCCTCACGCAGTACACCGCCAACCTCCGCTACGAGGGCCAGTCCGGCGCGCTCAACGAGTCCGTGTCCGACGTCTTCGGCGCGCTGGTGAAGCAGTACTCGCTGGGCCAGAGCGCCGAGCAGGCGGACTGGCTGATCGGCGCCGGGCTGCTGGCGCCGGGGGTCAGCGGGAAGGCGCTGCGCTCGATGAAGGCCCCGGGCACGGCGTACGACGACGACGTCCTCGGCAAGGACCCGCAGCCCGGATCGATGGAGGACTACATCGAGACGGAGGAGGACAACGGCGGGGTCCACCTCAACTCCGGCATCCCGAACCGGGCGTTCTACCTCACGGCCACCGCGCTGGGCGGCAACTCCTGGGAGCGCGCCGGGCAGATCTGGTTCGACGTGCTGACCGGCGGCGAGCTGACGGCCAACGCGGACTTCGCGCAGTTCGCCCGGCTGACGGTCGCGGCGGCGGGCGACCGCTTCGGCGAGGCGGACGAGCGGGAGGCGGTCCTCAAGGCGTGGTCCGAGGTGGGCGTCTCCACCCGGGCCTGACCGGACCGACGCGGGCGGGGGCGGCCGGGCCCCATCCGACGCGGGCCACCCGTCCGGGCCCGAAGCGAGGCGGGCGGGCCGTCCGAGCCCGGTTCGACGCGGGCGGGTCATCCGGGCCCGATCCGACGCGGGCCGTCCGGCCGCCCCGGGCCCGACTGGGCGGGCCGTCCGAGCCCGCCCGGCCTGCCGCCCGCCGACCGGGCAGCCGCCCCGGTGGGCGGGCGGGACCACCGGCCCGCCGACCGGGCGGGGTTGAGCCTCCGCCCGGCCCCCGATAGACAGGACCCCATGCGTATTCAGGTCAGCCGGACCGGCGGCTTCGCCGGCATCGCCCGGAGCGGCGAACTCGACACCGAGGGCCGGGAGGACGCCGCCACCTGGCGGTCGCTCGCCGAGGAGGCCCTCTCCCGCGCCCGCGACGCCCCGCCCACCGGGGCCCCGGACGGCTTCCGGTACGCGATCACGGTCGACGGCACCACCGTGTACTGCGCTGACCCCGATCTGACCGGGGCACAGCGCACGCTGATCTCACGCGTCCTCAAGGAGGGCGCGTGAGATCGGCACCGGCCGCCGGAGGCACCCAGCGGTCTCCGGAAAGGCTCTAGAACCCGAGCTTGCGCAGCTGCTTGGGGTCGCGCTGCCAGTCCTTGGCGACCTTCACGTGCAGGTCCAGGTAGACCGGGGTGCCGAGCAGCGCCTCGATGTGCTTGCGGGACTTGGTGCCGACGTCCTTCAGCCGCTTGCCCTTCGGGCCGATGATGATGCCCTTCTGGCTCGGGCGCTCGATGTAGACGTTGGCGTGGATGTCCAGCAGCGGTTTGTCCGCCGGACGGTCCTCGCGGGGCAGCATCTCCTCGACGACGACCGCGATGGAGTGCGGCAGCTCGTCGCGCACGCCCTCCAGCGCCGCCTCGCGAATCAGCTCCGCGACCATGACCATCTCCGGCTCGTCGGTGAGGTCGCCCTCCGGGTAGAGCGGCGGGCTCTCGGGGAGCAGCGGGGCGATGAGATCGGCGAGCAGGCCGACCTGCTGGTCGCCGACCGCCGAGACGGGAACGATCTCGGCCCACTCGAAGCCGAGCTCCTGCGCGAGCGCGGAGACGGCGAGGAGCTGTTCGGCCAGCGTCTTGGAGTCGACCAGGTCGGTCTTGGTGATGATGGCGATCTTGGGGGTCTTCCTGATCCCCGCGAGCTCCTTGACGATGTACTTGTCGCCGGGGCCGAGCTTCTGGTCGGCGGGCAGGCAGAAGCCGATGACGTCGACCTCGGCCCAGGTGGTCCGTACGACGTCGTTGAGCCGCTCGCCGAGCAGCGTGCGCGGCTTGTGGAGGCCGGGGGTGTCGACCAGGATCAGCTGCGCGTCGTCACGGTGCACGATGCCGCGCACGGTGTGCCGGGTGGTCTGGGGGCGGTTGGAGGTGATCGCCACCTTCTGACCGACCAGAGCGTTCGTCAGGGTGGACTTGCCCGCGTTGGGGCGGCCCACGAAGCAGGCGAAACCGGCCCGGTGGGGGGAGGTGGTCTCCGGCTGCGGGGCAGCGGATTCTTGGTTCGGTCGAGCGCTCATGGCGTCCATTCTCCCCGATCCCGGTGACGCGCTCGCACAGCGGTGCGCCGGGACGCGCCGACGGGGCGGGCACAGGCCCGCCCCGGGGCGTACGGAAGGGGTACCGGAGCCCCGCCGGGCGGCGGGCCGCCGCCCGGCCGCTCAGCCCGCCGTGACGCGGGCCCGGACCACCCCGTCCGGGCCCGCGAGGAACACCGGCGTCTCCGGTCCGCCCAGGTCCCGCACGGCTGCCCGGTCCTCGTCGGAGGGCGCCTCGGCGGCGGAGACGACGGCGGCGGCCTCCAGCGAGGTGGCGCCGCTGGCGACGGCCATGGCGACGGCGGTCCGCAGGGCGCTGAGCTTCAACGACTCCAGCGCCACCGTGCCCGCGACGTACGTACGCCCCGTCTCGTCGCGCACGGCCGCGCCTTCGGGCACCCCGTTGCGGGCCCGGGCGCTGCGCGCCAGCGTGACGATCTTGCGGTCCTCGGCGTCGAGGTCGGTGGCGTTGGTGGTGTCGGTCATGGCACGAGCATACGAAGGGGGCGGGAGCGGCGGGTCATGCGCCCCCGACGCCGCCGCGCGGCTCTCCGGGAGCCGGTGGGGGCCCGCCGTCGCCACCGGCGCGGAGACGGTCGATCCGGGCGAGCACCTCGCACGCGTGCGGGCGGACCCGGGCGGTCAGGGCCGGGCTCCAGCGCTCGTCCGCGTAACGGGTGGTGCGGTACAGCTCGCGGGCGTGCTCCAGGACGGGACGGTGTTCGGCGGGGAGCCGGGCGAGGGCCCAGTCCGCCGCGGCGTCCTTCGGCAGGATCTCGCCGGTGGCGAGGGTCGCCCAGACCCGGGCCAGGGTGAGCAGGACGTTACGGGTGTCGTCGGCGAGGTCGTCGAGGAGTTCCGGGAGGCCCGCGACGCTCGCCCGGACCAGGTCGGCGTGGGGCACGGGGTCGATGAGCCGGGCCGGCGGCTGCCCGGTGAGGGGACGGCCGCCGGTCCGGGCGACGGTGAGGAGCAGCGCCAGGTCCGGCAGAGGCGCGGGGAGCGGTGGCCCGCCCGCGGTCAACTCCGCGCGCAGCCACTCGCCGTAGAGGAAGTCCGCGGTCGGCGGGTAGCGCCAGGGGCGGATGCCGGAGTGGACGACGACGGTCAGCTCCAGCGGCCGGACCCCGGGGGTGAGCCCGGAGATCTCCAGCAGGCCCGCCAGCAGCGCGCGTCGCCGGTCCGTGTCCAGGCTGCGACGGGGGATCGCCAGGATGTCGAGGTCGCTGGCCGGACGCAGCCCGCCGAGGACGGCGGAGCCGTGGAGACAGGCACCGAGGAGGTCCGGCCCCAGCACGTCCCGGAGCAGGCCGGTGGCGCGGTCGAGCTGTTCCGTCATACCGCCGCTCCCGGGGTCGTTCGTCGACGCCGGACGCGCCTCAGGGCCGGTCCAGCTTGAGCCGTTCCGCTTTCGGGAGGCCGGCGACCACCAGGTCGTAGGAGTCCTCGATCAGCTCGCGCAGCAGTGTGTCGGGGACCCCGGAGACGGTCACCGTGTTCCAGTGGCGCTTGTTCATGTGCCAGCCGGGGACGATGGCCTTCGCATGCTCCTCGCGGAGGCGGACCGCGTTGTCCGGGTCGCACTTGAGGTTGATCGTGAGCGGCCGGGCGTCCAGCGCGGTGAGGGCGAACATCTTGCCGAGCACCTTGAAGACCGAGGTCTCCGGGCTGAACGGGAACTCCTCCACGCTCGCGTTGAACTCCAGACAGAAGGCCCGCAGCCGCTCCGGCGTCATTCCGCTTCCTTCTCCTCGGGCTCGGCGGACTCGGGCTCCACGAGCACGGTGACGATCTTGTTCCGGCGGCCCGCCGGGGACTCGGCGGTGAGCCGCAGGCGGCGGCCGTCGGGCAGCTCGACGGGGGCCGACGCCCCGGCGATCGGGACCCGGCCGAGCGCCTTGGCGAGCAGTCCGCCGACGGTCTCCACGTCCTCGTCGTCGTACTCGTCGAGCCCGAAGAGGTCGCCGAGGTCCCCGATGTCGAGGCGGGCGGTGACCCGGTAGCAGCCGTTCTCCAGCTCCTGGACGGGCGGCAGCTCCCGGTCGTACTCGTCGGTGATCTCGCCGACGATCTCCTCCAGGATGTCCTCGATGGTGACGATGCCCGCCGTGCCGCCGTACTCGTCGATGACGACGGCGACGTGGCTGCGGTCCCGCTGCATCTCGCGCAGCAGGTCGCCGGCGTTCTTGGTGTCGGGGACGAAGGCGGCGGGGCGCATCGCGGTGGAGACCGGGTCGGACTCGGATTCGCGGTTGATGTGCGTCTTGCGGACCAGGTCCTTGAGGTAGACGATCCCGACGACGTCGTCCTCGTTCTCGCCGGTGACCGGTATCCGGGAGAAGCCGGAGCGCAGGGCGAGGGTGAGGGCCTGACGGATCGTCTTGAACCGCTCGATGGAGACCAGGTCGGTGCGGGGCACCATGACCTCGCGGACCAGGGTGTCGCCCAGCTCGAAGACGGAGTGCACCATGCGGCGTTCGTCGTCCTCGATGAGCGACTCCGCCTCGGCCAGGTCCACCATGGCCCGCAGTTCGGCCTCGCTGGCGAACGGGCCCTTGCGGAACCCCTTGCCGGGGGTCAGCGCGTTGCCGACGAGGATCAGCAGTTGCGGGATCGGCCCCATGATCCGGGCCAGCGGCACCAAGACGTACGCCGCCGCCGTGGCCGTGTTCAGCGGGTGCTGGCGGCCGATGGTGCGCGGGGAGACGCCGATGGCGACGTAGCTCACGAGGACCATGACGCCCATCGCGACGGCCAGCGCCTCCCAGGTCTCGGGGAGTTCCTGGAGGCAGGCGTAGGTGACGAGCACCCCGGCCGACATCTCGCAGGCGACCCGCACCAGCAGGGCGACGTTGAGATAGCGGGTCGGGTCGGCGGCGATCCTGGCCAGCTTCGCGCTGCCCCGGCGGCCGGAGCGTACGGCCTCGTCGGCCCGAAAGCTGGAGGTGCGGGCGATGCCGGCCTCCGCGCAGGCGGCGAGCCAGCCGACGACGACCAGCAGGACGGCGCCGACGATCAGCGGCGCGCTCACGAGACGGTGGGGGCCGGGGAGGGACCGGTGAGCCCCTGCTCGCCGCGCCAGCCGTCCACGATCGCGGCCTGGAGACCGAACATCTCGGCCTTCTCGTCCGGCTCCTCGTGGTCGTACCCCAGCAGGTGCAGCACCCCGTGGACGGTCAGGAGTTGGAGCTCCTCGTCCATGGAGTGCCGCGTCGGGGCCTCCTCGCCCTGCTTCGCCGCGACCTCCGGGCAGAGCACGATGTCACCCAGGAGCCCCTGCGGGGGCTCTTGGTCGTCCTTGGCCGGCGGGCGCAGTTCGTCCATCGGGAAGGACATGACATCGGTCGGCCCGGGGAGGTCCATCCACTGGATGTGCAGCTGCTCCATGGCGTCGGTGTCCACCACGATCACCGAGAGCTCGGACAGCGGGTGGATCCGCATCCGGGCGAGTGCGTAGCGGGCGATGTCGAGGATCGCCTGCTCGTCGACCTCGGTTCCGGACTCGTTGTTGACGTCGATCGACATGGTGCGCTGCGACTACTTCCCTTTTCGGCGGTCGCGTCGGCCGTCTTCACGGCCTTCCGACTGACCGTCTCGTTGACCGTTGCGGCTGTCGTACTTCTCGTACGCGTCGACGATACGGCCGACGAGCTTGTGCCGGACGACATCCTGGGAGCTGAGCCGGGAGAAGTGCACGTCCTCCACGTCCTCCAGGATCTCCTGGACCTGGCGCAGCCCGCTCTTGGTGCCGCTCGGCAGGTCGACCTGGGTGACGTCACCGGTGATGACGATCTTGGAGTCGAAGCCGAGGCGGGTGAGGAACATCTTCATCTGCTCGGCGCTGGTGTTCTGCGCCTCGTCCAGGATGATGAACGCGTCGTTCAAGGTACGTCCCCGCATGTAGGCCAGGGGCGCCACCTCGATCGTGCCCGCCGCCATCAGCCGCGGGATCGAGTCGGGGTCGAGCATGTCGTGCAGGGCGTCGTAGAGCGGACGCAGATACGGGTCGATCTTGTCGAACAGGGTGCCCGGCAGGAAGCCCAGCCGCTCCCCCGCCTCGACGGCCGGACGGGTCAGGATGATCCGGCTGACCTGCTTGGACTGCAGGGCCTGGACCGCCTTGGCCATGGCGAGATAGGTCTTGCCCGTACCGGCGGGACCGATGCCGAACACGATCGTGTGCTGGTCGATCGCGTCCACGTAGCGCTTCTGGTTGAGCGTCTTGGGGCGGATGGTGCGGCCGCGGTTGGAGAGGATGTTCTGCGTGAGCACCTCGGCGGGCGTCTCGCCCTCCGGGCCCTCCTGCCCCTCGCCGGCCGCCCTGAGCATGGCGATCGACCGTTCCACTGCGTCCTCCGTCATCGGCGCTCCGGTGCGGAGCACGAGCATCATCTCGTCGAACAGGCGTTGGATGAGGGCGACGTCGGCGGCCTCACCCGTGGCACTGATCTCGTTGCCCCGGACGTGGATGTCGGCTGCCGGGAAAGCCTCTTCGATCACGCGCAACAGCGAGTCGCCCGATCCGAGGAGCATCACCATGGGGTGTGCGGCCGGGATCCTGATCTGGGCACGCGCCTGCGGCTGTGTGGGTGACTGAGTCATGGGCCGGCCCTATGGCCTGCGCATACCTCCCGTTGCAGGGTTCTCGCTGTTCGACAACCTCTGGACCACCAAGCGTACGACCTGACGGTGACAACGCAGAGCGCTTTTACCGCGCGTGTGTACGAGTCGCGAGGGCACCGTGCGAACGGCCGGCGGGAACGCCCCCGGGCGGGTCCGGCCGGGGGCCGGGAGCAGTGCTCACTGGCGGAAGCCGATCGTGGGCACGGCGCGCCGCAGCGGCCAGGCGCGGGCCGTGGCGGGCAGCAGGTCGTCCAGGAACGCGTACCGCTCCAGGGCGGCGGGCGCCTGGCGGTCGCAGGTGCGGACGAGCTGCCACCAGGCGGCGATCTCGGCCCAGCCGGGGGCGGAGAGGGAGCCGCCGAACTCCTGGACGGAGAGGGCGGCGGTCAGCCCCGCGAAGGCGAGCCGGTCGGCGAGCGGCCAGTCGGCGAGGGTGCCGGTCACGAAACCGGCGACGAAGACGTCTCCCGCGCCGGTCGGGTCCAGCGCCTCCACCTCGATGGCGGGCACCTCGGCGGCGGCGCCCGTACGCCCGTCCACGGCGTACGCGCCCTCGGCGCCCAGGGTGACGACGGCGAGCGGGACGCGTTCGGCGAGCGCGTGGGCGGCGGCGCGCGGGCAGTCGGTGCGGGTGTAGCGCATCGCCTCCTCGGCGTTGGGCAGGAACGCCTCGCAGTGCGCCAGGTCGGGGAGGGCGTCCAGGTCCCAGCGGCCCGTCTCGTCCCAGCCGACGTCGGCGAAGATCAGCGCGCCGCCGCGGGCGGCGGCGGCCACCCAGGGCTCGGGGCGGCCCGGGGCGAGCGAGGCAACGGCGGCGCGGGCGCGCGGCGGGCAGTGCGGGAAGACCGGGTCGGGAGCGGGGGCCGTGACGGGGGCCGGGCCGGCGGTCCCGGTGGGCGGGGGCGCCTCGTGGCCGTGCGAGACCATCGTGCGTTCGCCCTCGTACGCCATGGAGACGGTGACCGGGGAGTGCCAGCCGGGGACGGTGCGGGACATCGACAGGTCGATCCCCTCGCCCTGTTCGAGGGCGTCCCAGCAGTACTCCCCGTAGTGGTCGTCCCCGAAGGCGGCGGCCAGGGAGGTGTGCAGGCCGAGGCGGGCGAGCGCGGTGGCCATGTTGGCGACGCCGCCGGGGCTGGAGCCCATCCCCCGGGCCCAGGACTCCGTACCGCGCACGGGGGCGCTGTCCAGGCCGGTGAAGATGATGTCGAGGAAGACCGTGCCGGTCAGGAAGACGTCGCAGGCGGGGTCGCGGGGGGCCCGCAACGCCAGCAGGGGGTCGATGCCCGGAGTCTCTGTGCTCACCGTGCTCTCCCGGGGTCGTGCGGCGGATCGCGGCTCGATCCGGACCGTCTGGGGTGCGGATCGCGGGGGTGATCCGGAGGGGTGGAGTGCGGCCAGTCTGCCCGATCCGGGGACGGGAACACGCTGTTCGAGCCCAGGTGTTCGCAGCACGCCTGACCTGCATAAACATGCGCTAATACCCGTCCTGAGGCTGCATAAACACATAAGTGAGCCAGATCACAGCGGGGCGGCTTTCGGGGTGCCGGAAGCGCTTGATACAAATTGGCCCGCGAGCACCATCGGGCACCTTGTCCGACGAGAGCCGCGATCTCCTGGCATATCGCCTTACCTCCGCAGCACCCCCATGCCCTCCCCCAGTACCCCCTGCTTCGCCGTGCCTTCCCGCAGTACCTCTCCCCTCCCCTCCCCCTGCCTGCTCAGGCATGTCTTCAGGAACGCCCATGTCCTCGCGCCCTGGTGCCGTGTGGCCTCTGGTGGCCGTGTTCACCGCCGGTTACCTCGCCTCCTACCTCCTCCCCACCCTCGTCGGGCGGCTCAGCGCCCAGCTCGGGCTCAGTGCCACCGAGGCGGGGCTGGTCGGCAGCGCCCTGCTGCTCAGTTCGGCCGGCGCCGGCTTCGCGCTGGCGGGCCGCGTCGAACGGCTCGGCCCCCGTACCCCCGCCCGCGCCGGACTGGTGCTGGCCGCCGTCGGCTACGGCTTCACCGCCCTCGCCGGGTCCGTACCGCTGGTGGTGCTGGGCGTGGTGGTCGGCGGCCTCGGATCGGGAACGGCGACCGCGGTCGCCGCCGCCGGGATAGCCGCCCGCCGTGATCCGCACCGGACGTCCTCGCTCGGGCTGCTCACCGTGTCCGCCACGGCGGGCGTCCTCTATCTGACGATCCCCCATCTGGGCGGCGGCCACCGGCTCCCGTTCGCCGCGATCGCCGTGGTGGCCCTGCTCGTCTGGCCCGCGACCGCGCGGCTCGGCGACGCCACGGGGGCGGAGGGCGCCGCGTCGCCGGTGACCGGCCGGCTGCCGCACCGCCGCTCCGGGCTCGTCCTGGCGGGCGGGATGCTCGTCTGGTCCATGGCGCAGAACGCGCTGTGGGGGGTGAGCAGCCGCATCGGCGTGGTCCAGGCGGGGCTGTCCGAGGTGACGGTCGGCGCGGTGTTCGCCGCCGCGCTCGGCGCGGGGCTGCTCGGAGTGACGGGCGCCGGGCTGCTCGGCGGGCGGCTCGGCCGGGCGATGCCGATCGGTCTCGGCACCGTGGTCATCGCCGGGAGCATCGTGCTCAGCTCCTCGGCCCGGGACCTCGGGTCGTTCGCGACCGGCGAGATCCTGTGGAACACCGTCTACCCGGTGGTCCTGTCGTATCTGATCGGGCTGGCGGCCTCCCTGGACATACGGGGCCGCTGGGCGGTGCTGGCGGGGTCGGCCTCCTCGGTGGGGGTGGCCTGCGGGCCGCTGCTGGGCAGCGTGCTCTCCGAGGAGGCGGGCTATCCGGCGATGGGCCTGATCCTGGGCGCGGCCACCCTGCTGGTCGCCGCCCCGGTGACCGCCGTGGCGCTGCACACCGGCGGCCGTCCGCTGGTGCCGGGGTCGGTGCGCCGTCGCGGTGGAGTCCCGGTCGCGCTGCTGGCCGCCACCGCCACGGGCAGCATGCCCGGCGCGGTGCCGAAGCTCGGTGCGCCGGAGCAGACCGTCACGGAGCTGCGCGTTCCGGCGCTGCGGCGCAGGCGCCTGGTGCGGAGCGCGATCCGGACGGCCGGTCCGGACGGCGCGTCCGGCCAGGGGAACGGCTGACCGCGCACCGCGTCGGCCGGCCGGAGCCGCGACCTCGTACGTACGAGGTCGCGGCTCCGGCCGGTGCTCGTGGCTCGTGGTCGGTGGCCGGTGGCCCCGTTGTCGGTGGCCTGAGGCCCGTGGCCTGCGGCCCGTGGCCTGCGGCCCGTGGCCGGTTGCCCGTGGCCCGCGGCCCCTGGTCCCTGGCTCAGTCGAAGGTGTACGCCTCGACCTCGGCGAGGTAGCGCGCCCGGCGTTCCTCGTCGTCGTCGAGGAACGCCGCCTCGAACGAGTTCCGGGCCAGCGTGCGCAGCTGCTCCGGGCCGAGGGCGAGGGCCTCGCGGACGGCGTCGAAGTTGTCCCCGGCGTAGCCGCCGAAGTACGCGGGGTCGTCGGAGTTCACCGTGCAGTGGAGTCCGGCGGCCAGCATCGCCGGCAGCGGATGGTCCGCGAGCCGGTCCACCGTGCGCAGCCTGACGTTGGAGAGCGGGCAGAGCGTGAGCGGCACCCGGTCGGCGACCAGCCGCGCCACCAGCTCCGGGTCCTCCATGCAGCGCAGCCCGTGGTCGATCCGCTCGACGCCGAGGACGTCCAGGGCCTCACGGATGTACTCCGGCGGGCCCTCCTCCCCCGCGTGGGCGACCTTGCGCAGGCCGAGCGCGGTGGCCGCCTCGTACACCTCGCGGAACTTGGCGGGCGGGTGGCCGACCTCGGCGGAGTCCAGGCCGACCGCGCTGATCCGGTGCAGATAGGGGCGGGCGGCGTCGAGGGTGCCGAGGGCCGATTCGGCGGACAGGTCGCGCAGGAAGCAGAGGATGAGCCGGGTGGAGACGCCGTGGCTCTCCTCGCTGCGCTCCAGCGCCCGGCCGAGCCCCTCGATGACCGTGCCGATCGGGACGCCGCGCGCGGTGTGGGCCTGCGGGTCGAAGAAGATCTCGGCGTGCCGGACGCCCTGGGCGGCGGCGCGGGCGAGGTAGGCGTCGGCGAGTTCGGCGAAGTCCTCCTCGGTGCGCAGGACGGCCATCAGCGCGTAGTACAGATCGAGGAAGGACTGGAGGTCGTCGAACTCGTAGGCGGCGCGCAGCTCTTCGGTGGAGGCGTACGGGAGGGTCACCCCGTTGCGCTCGGCGAGGGCGAAGGCCAGTTCGGGTTCGAGGGTGCCTTCGATGTGGAGGTGGAGTTCCGCCTTGGGGAGGTGCACGGTGTGTCTCGCAAACGGTGGTGCTGGTGGGGGTCAGTGGTGCCGGGTGGGGACCGGGACGCGGACGAGGTCCTGGGCGACGGTGAGTTCACCGTCGAACCCGGCGGCGCGGGCCTGGGTCTCGAAGAGTTCCGGGTCGCTGTAGCGCTGGGAGAAGTGGGTGAGCACGAGGTGGCGCACGCCCGCCTCCTTCGCGACCCGGGCGGCCTGGCCGGCGGTCAGGTGGCCGTGGTCGACGGCCAGCCGCTCGTCCTCGTCGAGGAAGGTGGACTCGATGACGAGCATGTCGCAGCCGTCGGCCAGCGCGTACACCCCGTCGCAGAGCCGGGTGTCCATGACGAACGCGAACCGCTGTCCGCGCCGGTGCTCGGAGACCTGTTCCAGGGTGACGCCGCCGAGGGAGCCCTCGCGCTGGAGGCGGCCGACGTCCGGTCCGGCGATGCCGTGCTCCTTGAGGAGGGCGGGCAGCATGCGGCGGGTGTCGGGCTCGGTGAGGCGGTAGCCGTACGACTCGACGGGGTGCGAGAGCTTCGCGCTGTCCAGGGTGTACGCGGGGGTGGCGGCGAGGGTCCCGCCGTCCCCGGTGGCCGGGGCGAGGTCCAGCTCGACGGTCTCGCGGTAGGCGGTGGCGTACCGCAGCCGGTCGAAGAAGTGCTGCCCGCTCGCCGGGTAGTGCGCGGTCACCGGGTGGGGCACCTGGTCGAGGTTGATCCGCTGGATCACCCCGGCGAGGCCGAGGGAGTGGTCGCCGTGGAAATGGGTGACGCAGATCCGGTGGACGTCGTGCGCGGCGACCCCGGCCCGGAGCATCTGGCGCTGGGTGCCCTCGCCGGGGTCGAAGAGGATGCCCTCGCCGTCCCAGCGCAGCAGGTAGCCGTTGTGGTTGCGGTGCCGGGTGGGGACCTGGCTGGCGGTGCCGAGCACCACCAGCTCGCGTACGGACATGGGGAAACGCTCCTGCGGTACGGGGGTTATCCGGGGGGCCACTGGAGGCCGCGGCCTCCGAGGACGTGGGCGTGTGCGTGGAAGACGGTCTGGCCCGCGCCGGATCCGGTGTTGAGGATGATCCGGTAGCCGGTGGAGTCGATCTTCTCGTCGGCGGCGACCGCTCCGGCCTCGGTGAGCACGTCGGCGGCGGTCTGCGGCTCTGCGGCGGCGAGGGAGGCGCCGTCCGGGTAGTGGACCTTCGGGATGACCAGGACGTGGGTCGGGGCCTGCGGGTTGATGTCGCGGAAGGCGAGCGTGGTCTCGCTCTCGCGGACGATGGTCGCCGGGATCTCCCCCGAGACGATCTTGCAGAACAGGCAGTCGGACTGCGGCTCTCCCGCCATGGCGCCGGGCCTCCTCGTTCGCTGGTGGTCAGTGTGTTCGCCGTGTTCACCGGTGGTCGGCGCGACCGCCGGTGATCGGTACAGGGGCATGCTATCGCCGGGCCGCCGCCGCTCCGGGGGCGTCCGGCGGTCCGGCTCCGGCGGGACGGTCCGGGCCCGGCGGACGGACCGGCCCGGGTGGATCGGCCGCGGACCGGTCCCGGCGGAGCGACTTCGGCGAACGGACCGGCCCCGGCGGTTCGACCCCGGCGGCCGGTTCAGCCCCAGCGGCCGGTGCGGCCCAGCAGCAGCGCCGTCGCGGCGGTCCCGGCGGTGGAGGTGCGCAGCACGCTGCGGCCGAGCCGGTAAGGGCGGGCGCCCGCCTCGGCGAAGGCGGCCAGTTCCTGCGGGGAGACGCCGCCCTCGGGGCCGACGACCAGCACGATGGAGCCGACGGCCGGGAGTCCGGCGGTGGCGAGGGGGGTGCTGTCGTGGTCGCGGTCCTCGTGCAGGACCCCGGCGAAGTCGGCGTCGGCGAGCAGGGCCGCGACCTGCTTGGTCGTCGCCGCTTCGGCCACCTCGGGGAAGCGGACGCGGCGGGACTGCTTGCCGGCCTCGCGGGCGGTGGCGCGCCATTTCGCCAGGGCCTTCGCGCCCCGGTCGCCCTTCCACTGGGTGATGCAGCGGCCGGCCTGCCACGGCACGATCGCGTCGACGCCGGTCTCGGTCATCGTCTCGACGGCGAGTTCGCCCCGATCGCCCTTGGGCAGGGCCTGGACGACGGTGATCCGGGGCGCGGGCTCCGGCTCCTCCTGTACGCCGCCGCGCAGGGCGACGGTGAGGCGGTCCTTGCCCTCGGCGGCGTGGACGACGCCCTCGGCCCAGTGGCCGAGCCCGTCGGTGAGGACGACGTCCTCGCCCGCCTGGAGTCGGCGGACGGAGACGGCGTGCCGCCCCTCGGGGCCGTCCAGCACGAACTCCGGCCCGGTGGGCATCCGTTCGACGACGAAGACCGGTGCGGTCACCGGGGGCTCCTCATGCTCAGGGCCGTCCGGGCGGCCTCCAGTTCGGCGGCGAGCAGCTCGATCAGCTCGCCGGCGGGCAGTTCGCGGGCCATGCGGTGGCCCTGTCCGGCCCACAGGGCCATGCCCTGGGCGTCCCCGGCCTTGGCGGCGGCCTGGCGCAGCCCGCTGGTGACGTAGTGGACCTGGGGGTAGGCGGCGGGGGCGTACGGGCCGTGTTCGCGGACGAAGCGGTTGACCAGGCCGCGTGCGGGCCGCCCGGAGAAGGCGCGGGTCAGCTCGGTGCGGACGAACAGCGGGTTGGTCAGGGCCTGCTTGTGCAGCAGGTGCGCCCCGGACTCGGGGCAGGCCAGGAAGGCGGTGCCGAGCTGGGCGGCGTCCGCGCCGGCCGCGAAGGCGGCGGCGATCTGGGCGCCGCGCATCAGCCCGCCGGCCGCGACGATCGGGATCTGCACGGTCTCGCGGACCTGGGTGATGAGGGAGAGCAGCCCGGTGCCGGTCTGGTCGAGCTGCGGGTCGTCGCGGTGGGTGGACTGGTGGCCGCCCGCCTCGAAGCCCTGGACGCAGACGGTGTCGGCCCCGGCCCACTGGGCGCTTCGGGCCTCCTCGGGGGAGGTGACCGTGACGATGGTGTGCGTGCCGACGCGGGCGAAGGCGTCGAGGGTGTCGCGGGTGGGGCAGCCGAAGGTGAAGGAGACCACCGGGACGGGGTCCTCCAGCAGGATGGCGACCTTCGCCTCGTAGCCGTCGTCGCCGCTGCCGTCCGGGTCGCCGAGCGGGGTCTCGTACCAGGCGGCCTCGTGGGCGAGCTGGTGGCGGTAGACCTCCACGGCGCCGGGGTCGGCGAGCACGGGCTGCGGCATGAAGAGGTTGACGCCGAACGGTCCGGCGGTGAGCCTGCGGAGCTGTTTGATCTCGTGGTACATCCCGTCCGCCGTCTTGTACCCGGCGGCCAGGAAGCCGAGCCCGCCAGCCTCGGTGACGGCTCCGGCGAGCTGAGGTCCGGACGCGCCGCCCGCCATGGGGGCCTGCACGATCGGATACCGGCAGAGATCGGTCACCTCGGAGGACATGTGCGCATCGTGCCACGTCCCGCACAACAGGGCCGAATCAGCCAGTCGATGGACTGACCGGTTCCCCCTCCGTACAGCGCACCGCCCGCCGGTGGGAATCCGGCGGGCGGTGCGGTGAAAGGCGGAAAGCGGTTCAGCGGCCGTTGAACGCGTCCTTCAGACGGGAGAAGAGGCCCTGCTGACCTGGCTGGAATTGACCCAAGGGCCGTTCCTCGCCGCGGAGCTTGGCCAGCTCCCGCAGCAGCCGCTCCTGCTCGGGGTCGAGCTTGGACGGGGTGATCACCTCGACGTGCACGATGAGGTCGCCCCGCCCGCCGCCGCGCAGATGCGTGATCCCGCGACCGTGCAGCGGGACGGACTGGCCGGACTGGGTGCCGGGCCGGATGTCGATCTCCTCCACCCCGTCCAGCGTCTCCAGCGGGCACTTGGTGCCGAGGGCCGCGGCCGTCATGGGGATGGTGACCGTGCAGTGCAGATCGTCGCCGCGCCGCTGGAACACCGGGTGCGCCAGCTCGTGGATCTCCACGTAGAGGTCGCCGGGCGGGCCGCCGCCCGGGCCGACCTCGCCCTCTCCGGCGAGCTGGATGCGGGTGCCGTTGTCGACGCCCGCGGGGATCTTGACCGTGAGCGTGCGGCGCGAGCGGATGCGGCCGTCTCCGGCGCACTCCGGGCACGGGGTGGGCACGACCGTGCCGAAGCCCTGGCACTGGGGGCAGGGCCGCGAGGTCATGACCTGGCCGAGGAACGACCGGGTGACCTGCGAGACCTCGCCGCGGCCGCGGCACATGTCACACGTCTGGGCCGAGGTGCCGGGGGCCGCGCCCTCGCCGCTGCAGGTGGTGCAGACGACGGCCGTGTCGACCTGGATGTCCTTGGTGGTGCCGAAGGCCGCCTCGTTGAGGTCGATCTCCAGACGGATCATGGCGTCCTGGCCGCGCCGGGTCCGCGAACGGGGCCCGCGCTGCGCGGCGTTGCCGAAGAAGGCGTCCATGATGTCGGAGAAGTTGCCGAAGCCGCCGGCTCCGAAACCGCCCGCGCCGCCACCGCCGCCGCCGTTGGCGGAGAGCGGGTCGCCGCCGAGGTCGTAGACCTGCTTCTTCTGCGGGTCCGACAGCACCTCGTAAGCGGCGTTGATCTCCTTGAACCGCTCCTGGGTCTTCGGGTCCGGGTTGACATCCGGGTGCAGCTCGCGGGCGAGCCGACGGAATGCCTTCTTGATCTCGTCCTGGGAAGCGTCGCGGCGCACGCCGAGTACGGCGTAGTAGTCCGTGGCCACTTACGACTCCGCCAGGATCTGTCCGACGTAACGTGCCACTGCGCGTACCGCTCCCATCGTTCCGGGGTAGTCCATGCGGGTCGGTCCGACCACGCCGAGTTTGGCGACTGCCTCGTCGCCCGAACCGTAGCCGACCGCGACGACGGATGTGGAGTTGAGGCCCTCGTGGGCGTTCTCGTGCCCGATCCGTACGGTCATGCCGGAGTCCGTCGCCTCACCGAGCAGCTTCAACAGGACGACCTGCTCCTCCAGCGCCTCCAGCACCGGACGGATCATCACCGGGAAGTCGTGCCCGAAGCGGGTGAGGTTGGAGGTGCCGCCGATGATCAGCCGCTCCTCCGTCTCCTCGACCAGCGTTTCGAGGAGGGTGGAGAGGACGGTGGAGACCGTCCCCCGGTCCTCGCTGTCGAAGGATTCCGGCAGCTCCCGCACCAGCCGCGGGACATCCGCGAAGCGGCATCCGACGATCCGGCTGTTGAGCCGGGCCCGCAGATCCGCGAGGGACGCCTCGCCGAACGGCGCGGGGCAGTCGATCATACGCTGTTCGACGCGGCCGGTGTCCGTGATCAGGACGAGCATCAGCCGGGCGGGGGCCAACGACAGCAGCTCCACGTGCCGCACCGTCGAACGGGTCAGCGAGGGGTACTGCACGACGGCGACCTGCCGGGTGAGCTGCGCGAGCAGCCGTACCGTCCGGCCGACGACGTCGTCGAGGTCGACCGCGCCGTCGAGGAAGTTCTGGATGGCCCGGCGCTCGGGCGAGGAGAGCGGCTTGACGCCCGCGAGCCGGTCGACGAAGAGGCGGTACCCCTTGTCGGTCGGGATGCGGCCCGCGCTCGTGTGCGGCTGGGCGATGAAGCCCTCTTCCTCCAGCACCGCCATGTCGTTGCGGACGGTGGCCGGGGAGACCCCCAGCTGGTGCCGCTCGGTGAGCGCCTTGGAGCCGACGGGCTCCTCGGTGCCGACATAGTCCTGGACGATGGCGCGCAGCACTTCGAGTCTGCGTTCGCTGAGCATCGCGCACACCTCCAGCTGTGGTTCCCGGTGTCTCCGTCTGGCACTCGGTGCGTACGAGTGCCAGCCATCCCGCCGTCAGTGTACGGGGGTGAGGTGGGGCCGGGGCAAGGGCGACCGGCCACCCCGCCGCGAGAGCGCGCCGGTGGCCGCCGACCGGGCGGGCCGTGCCGATAGCGTCCCGGTATGGACATCGCTTGGGAAGACCTCGGCTGGGAGCGGTTGGGCGACGGGGTCGGCAGGCGGCGGCTCCCGGGCTGGGACGCCACCGCCGGGCTGGTCGCCGGCACGGCGGGGGCCCTGCTGTACGACACGGGATCGACGCTGCGCGAGGGCGTGGTGCTGCGCCGGCAGGCCGAGGCGCTGCTCGGCCGCAGGGTGACGCATATCGCACTGAGCCACCCTCATTTCGACCATGTGCTGGGCACGGCGGCGTTCGCCGGGGTCCAGGTGTACGGCTCGGCGGGGCTGGCCGCCCTGCTGCTGGGCGGGGAGCAGGAGCTGTACGCGTCGGCGGTCGCCCACGGGTTGGCGGAGGACGAGGCGGCCGGGTCGGCGGACACGCTGGTGGTCCCGGGCCACGAGGTGCGCGGCGAGCGGACGCTGGACCTGGGCGGCGGGCGGCAGGTGGTGCTGGCCGACCTCGGCTCCGCCCACAGCGGTCACGACCTGGCGGCGCTGGTGCCGGGGGCGGCCGGCGGTCCCGCGGTGGTGTTCTGCGGCGACCTGGTCGAGGAGTCGGGCGAGCCGCAGGCGGGCCCGGACGCGACCGGCGCGCGCTGGCCGGCCGCGCTGGACCGGCTGCTGGAGCTGGGCGGCGAGGAGGCGCTGTACGTGCCGGGGCACGGGGCGGTGGTGGACGCGGCGTTCGTCCGGGCGCAGCGCGAGGCGCTGGCGGAGCGGTTCGCGGTGGCGTGAGGGGCCGGGGCCCCGGGGGTCCCCGGGGCGGCCTCGGAGCGGCGGGGCTCCTTCGGCTCCCGGTCGGCCCGGGGATCTTCGGGGCGGCGTGCGGTCACGGGCGGCGGCTCGCCGATTATCGTCGCTCCATGCGCAGTTACCAGCCGGACCTGACCCCGCCGTGGAAGCGGTCCGCCCCCGTGCCCGAGGTGCCCGCCGAACCCGATCTGGTCGTGGAGGAGGTCGCGTCCGGTTTCTGCGGGGCGGTGATCCGCTGCGAGAAGACCGCCCAGGGGCCGACCGTGACCCTGGAGGACCGCTTCGGCAAGCACCGGGTGTTCCCGATGGAGCCGCGCGGCTTCCTGCTGGAGGGCAAGGTCGTCACGCTGGTGCGCCCCTCGGCCGGCGGCCCCGTGCGCCCCACCCGTACGGCCTCCGGCTCGGTGGCGGTGCCCGGTGCGCGGGCGCGGGTGGCGCGGGCCGGGCGGATCTACGTGGAGGGCCGGCACGACGCGGAGCTGGTGGAGCGGGTGTGGGGCGACGACCTGCGCATCGAGGGCGTGGTCGTGGAGTACCTGGAGGGCGTCGACGACCTCCCGGCGATCGTCGCGGAGTTCGCCCCGGGCCCGGACGCCCGGCTGGGGGTGCTGGTGGACCATCTGGTGCCCGGCTCCAAGGAGTCCCGGATCGCCGCCGAGGTGACCGGGGACCACGTGCTGGTGGTGGGCCACCCGTACATCGACGTGTGGGAGGCGGTGAAGCCGTCCTCGGTGGGGATCGACGCGTGGCCGGTGGTGCCGAGGGGGCAGGACTGGAAGACGGGCGTGTGCCGGGCGCTGGGGTGGCCGGACAACACCGGGGCGGCCTGGCAGCGCATCCTCTCCACCGTACGCAGCTACAAGGACCTCGAACCCCAACTCCTGGGCCGAGTGGAGGAATTGATTGACTTCGTCACCGTTCCGGACTGATGTCCGGGGGCTGATGCCGGTCGTTCCACGACGATCACGTGCCGATCCCTGGGAATGCCTGCGTCCCACGCGCACCATCGATTAATGAGGTGGGGCAAGGGGCAGGCGGTTCACGGGCCGGAGGGCCCACGGGGGAAGGGCACGGGCGATGGCGCGCGAGGTCTGGCGGGACAGTGCGGACAACGAGGCGGCCTCGGCCGTCTTCCATCTGATGCAGCAGTTGATCGACCGGTACCGGGTCAACCGGCCGGTGATGCCGCTCGTGGTGGTCCAGGCCGCGGACGCGGCGGCCGGGCCGGAGATCGACGCGCGCGTGGAGCAGTTGGTCCACCAGGTGCACCGGGCCAACGAGTTGCGCCGGGTGCCGGTGCGGCTGCTGGACGGTGAGGGCCCCACCCCGTACGAGGCGGCGCTCGACATGGTGCGCACGCTCTCCGAGAAGCCGTGGGAGACGCGCGAGAACACCCAGTACAAGAACTTCGCGTTTCCCCGCTCCCGGCTCCTCGGGGCGATCGAGCAGGCCACCGCGACGGTGGTCGGCCAGGCCGACGGGAACCCGGTCGAGGACCGCGACGAGAGGATTCTGGAGCAGCTGAGCCGGCTGCGCTGGCGGTCGGGGCGGCCGCGCGGGTCGACGCGGTGGGACGCGCTGCGGCAGTCGGTCCGGCCCGAGACGTTCGTCGGGGCGCTGTTCATCGCCCTGCTCAGCGTGTTGCTCGGGGAGATCGACTGGCTGCTGACGGCGCTGGTGGGGGCGCTGGCGCTGATCGGGCTCGCCGTGGTGGGGCTGGCGCGGCGGACCGCCCCGCCGCTGCTGTGGCTGCGCCGGGCGAGCCGCTGGTTCGCCACCACCTCCTCGCTGGCCGCGTCCAGCACGGGCTATCCGTCGGACGGCTGGTCGTGGTTCTCGCCGAGCGGTTCGTGGCGGGTGATCCGGGCGCGGTCGGCGGCGGTCGCGGAGCGGGTGGCGGACGCCGGGGCGGGTGACGAGCACGCGCGCCAGTTCCATCTGGAGCTGCGGGTGCAGGCGCTGCTGGAGGACCTGCGGCACAACTACCGCCCGCACTCGCTGGACTGGCGGCGCAGCAAGCGCACGGTGCCGCCAGTGGTGTTCCTGCCCCGGGCCACGCAGGACAACGGCGGCATCCTGCTGATCAACGCGATCAACAACGTACGGTCGCGGCGCAGCGAGGTGGACCCGCTGCTGCTGCTCGCCTCGCTGCCGGCCCCGGAGATCATGCGGCACACCCCGCCGCTGCCCCCGGAGCGGCCGGGCCCCGGCGCGCCGACCGGCTTCTCCGGTGCGCGCGCCCGGTACGAGCGGTGGGTCGACGATCTGAGCCTCGGCCAGTCGCCGGTGGCGGCGGCGACCCTGGCGTGGGTGCTGCTGCTACCGCTGTCAACCGAGAAGCTGACCCACGAGCACGCGTACGCCCAGCTCGTCACCCATCGGGTGCGGCGGACGTGGGCGTGGTGGGTGATGTCGCGGGCGACCATCGCGGTGGTCGTCGTGGGCTCGCTGCTGGGCGCGTTCCTGTGGGCGGGGCACTGGCGCGACACGTACTGCCACGGACCGCTGACCGACCGCAACACCGACGCGATCTGGCAGGGCCCCGGTGACGACCGCGAGTGCGTGGGCGTGGCGACCGCGCCCGAGGTCCGGTTCGCGGCCGGCAACGGCCTGGAGCTGAACGGGGCGGGCAAAGGCATCACCTTCGAACGGATCGAACAGGCGATCCGCGAGGAGAACGACGACATCGAGGCGGGCGACGCGTACGTGACGGTCGTGTACGCCGGTCCCCTGACCGCTCCCGGCAACGACCGGGAGGCCACCCGCAAGGGGCTGGAGGAGCTGACCGGCGTCTACCTCCAGCAGCGGGCGGTGAACAAGACCGTGCGCCGGTCGGTGAAGCTGCGGGTGCTGACCGCCAACGGCGGCGCGGGCATGCTGCGGCAGCTCACCGCCGTACGGAAGATCATCGAGGTGGCCCGGCGGGACCCGACGGTGGTCGGCGTGGTCGGCCTCGGCCGCAACACCGAGCAGAGCGACGACGCGGTGGAGCTGCTGCGCGAGGCCGGGCTGCCGCTGGTGGACACGACGAACTCCAGCAGCGACCTGCCCCGCGACTTCCCCAACTACTTCGGTCTCGCGGCGACGGACGAGGAGCAGACGTACGCGCTCGGCCTGGTCGCGCGGCAGATCGCGGACGACCTGGACCGCCCGCACGCGATCGTGCTGTCCCGCAAGAAGCGCAACGGGGACCTGGACCAGTACACGACCGAGCAGCGGGCCGCGGGCGGCAGGATGCTGCGCGAGGCGGGGTTCTCGCTGGGCGAGGGCGTGGAGTACAACCTCGCGGGCGGGGCCAGTCTGAACGCCCCGCTGACCACGATCTGCGGGGCCGAGCGGGTGCCGGACGCGCTGTACTTCGCCGGGCGGGTCGAGGACGTGCCGGCGCTGATGCGGGGTCTTTCGGAGGCCACGGGGTGCGCGGACCGGCGGATGACGGTGTTCACCGGCGACGACCTGACGAAGGGCACGTTCGACGACTCCACGTCGATCGCGGCCAACGTCACGCTCTACCACTCCTCGCTCGCGCCGCTGGACCGGGGGAAGAACCTCGGCTTCTACGGGGACTCCTACCGGGCGCTGCGGCGACTGCACCCCGACGGGGAGGTCGCGACGCTGGCGTCGGGGCGGCCGGCGTACGAGGACGACCTGTTCGCCAGCGGGCAGACCGTGATCGCCTTCAGCGCGACGGCGGCCCTGTACGACGCGGCGGCGCGCCGGGACGAGCGGCGGAGCGCCGCGGAGACCTGGGCGACGCTGCACACGGTGGAGCTCAACAACATGCCCACGGGGACGATCTCGTTCAGCCGGGACCGGTCCTCGGTCTCGGACAACCTGCACGGCCTCAACATCGTCAAGGTCGTCCGGCCGGGGCCCGACGCCCAGCGGACCCTGGTGTGCGGCAAGCCGGCCGGGGTCGCGCCGCCGCTGACGGCGAAGGACTGCAAGCCGTGAGCCGCGGGCCGGGCGGCGCGGTGAGGCGGGCGGCGTGGTGAGGCGGGCGTCGGTGAGCCGGGCCCGGGGCCACCGCGCGGTGCGGCGGGCCCGCGCGGCCCGCTGCCGGGCCGTGAGCCCGGCCGCGTCGCCCGCCGCCGGGCTCAGTCGACCAGGTCGCGGACGACGGCGTCGGCCAGGAGCCGCCCGCGCAGGGTGAGGACCGCGCGGCCCCTCCCGTACGGCTCCGGCTCCAGCAGCCCGTCGTCGAGGGCGCGGCGGGAGGCGGCGAGCCCGTCGGGTTTCAGCAGGTCGAGCGGGCAGCCGTCGAGGAGCCGCAGCTCCAGCAGGATGCGCTCGACCCGGCGGTCCTCGTCGCTCAGCACCTCGCGGCCCGCGCCGGGCGAGCGGCCCTCGGCGAGCGCCTGGGCGTACGCGCCGGGGTGCTTCACGTTCCACCAGCGCACGCCCCCGACGTGGCTGTGCGCGCCGGGGCCCGCGCCCCACCAGTCGGCGCCGCGCCAGTACAGCTCGTTGTGCAGGCAGCGGCCGGCCTCGGTGGTGGCCCAGTTGGAGACCTCGTACCAGTGGAACCCGGCGGCGGCGAACGCCTCGTCCGCGATGAGGTAGCGGTCGGCGTGCGCGTCGTCGTCGGTCATCGGGATCTCGCCGCGCCGGATGCGCCGGGCGAGCTGGGTGCCCTCCTCGACGATCAGCGCGTACGCGGAGACGTGGTCGGGTCCCGCGCCGATCGCGGCGTCGAGGCTGGCCCGCCAGTCGTCGTCGGACTCGCCGGGGGTGCCGTAGATCAGGTCGAGGTTGACGTGGTCGAAGCCCGCCGCGCGCGCCTCGGCGACGCACGCCTCCGGGCGGCCGGGGGTGTGCGTGCGGTCGAGGATCTTCAGGACGTGCCGCTTGGCGCTCTGCATCCCGAAGGAGACCCGGTTGAAGCCGCCTTCGCGCAGGGCTTCGAGGTAGGCCGGGCCGACCGACTCGGGGTTGGCCTCGGTGGTGATCTCGGCGTCGTCCGCGAGCCCGAACTCGTCCCGGATCGCGGCCAGCATCCTCACGAGGTCGGCGGCGGGCAGCAGGGTCGGGGTGCCGCCGCCGACGAAGACGGTGCGGACCGGGCGCGGGTCGTCGCCGAGGACCTTGCGGGCCCGGCGGACCTCCTCGATCAGGTGGGCGGCGTAGTTGTCGCGGGAGGCCAGCGCCCCGCCGGAGCCGCGCAGCTCGGTGGCGGTGTAGGTGTTGAAGTCGCAGTAGCCGCAGCGGGTGGCGCAGTACGGGACGTGCAGGTAGAAGCCGAGCGGGCGGTCGGCTGCGCCTTCCAGGGCGTGGCGGGGCAGCGCCCCGTCGTCGGGCACGGGTTCACCATCGGGCAGTACGGAAGGCATACCGTCCATTGTCGCTCGCCCCCGACGTGCTTCAGTCCGCGTGCAGGACCAGCAGCGCCACGTCGTCGTCCGGGGGCTGCTCGGCGAACTCGTGGACGGCCCGCCGCAGCCGTTCGGCGGTGGCGTCGGCGGGCAGTCCGGCGCAGCCTGCCAGGGCCCGGGCGAGCCCGTCCCCGTCGTCGAACATCAGCGGGCCCGAGCGCCGCTCGGTCACCCCGTCGGTGACGCAGAGGAGGGTGTCGCCGGGCGCGAGGTCGAAGACCTGGCTCTCGTAGGCCACCTCCTCGACGACCCCGAGCAGGACCTGGGGCTCGGCGGCCGGGCGTACGGAACCGTCGGGGCGCAGCAGCAGCGGCAGCGGGTGTCCGGCGCTGGCCACCGTGCAGCGGACCCCGCCGCCGGGGAGCGGCACGACCTCCCCGTAGAGCAGGGAGAGGAACCGCGGCTGGGTGCCGTCGTGGAGCTGTTGTCCCCCGGCGGCGGCGACCATCAGGGCGGCGGCCTCGGCGGCCTCCATCGCGTCGTCGAGGAGCAGCCGGTTGAGCCGGTCCAGCACCTCCCCGACGCCGAAGCCCTCGCGGGAGAGGAGCCGCAGCCAGGGGCGGGCGAGGCCGGTGACGACGGCGGCCTCGGGGCCGGAGCCCTGGACGTCGCCGAGGACGAAGCACCAGCGGTCGCCGGGGCACGGGAAGATGTCGTAGAAGTCGCCGCCGACCACGCCGTCGTCGCTCGGCTCGTACACGAGGGCGCTGGTGACGCCGGGGATGTCGGCGACCTTGCTGGGGAGCAGTCCGCGCTGGAGGATGCGGCTGATGGTGGCCTGCCGGGTGTAGGCGCGGGCGGCCCCCACGGCAAGGCCGAGCCGGCGGACGAAGTCCTCGATGAGCGAGGAGACGGCCTCGGGCACCGGGGCGTCGCCCTCCCGCCCGACGATGACGGTGCCGAGCGTCCGGCCCCCGGCGGTGATCCGGAACGCGAGCGCGGCCCCGTCGGGGCAGCCGGGGCGCGGGGCGCCGCCGGCCCCTTCGGCCCGGGCGGCCGACCACGGCACGGGGACCGGTACGGGTCCGGACCCCGCCACGGCCGGGAGCGTAAAAGGAGCCGTCTCCAGGGCGGCGCGCAGGGCCTCGGCGCCGCTCTCGTCGCGGTGCCGGACCTGGACGGGGCGGGGCTCGGCGGCCGACTTCCCGCTCTCGGCCTCCAGCCGGATCGCGCACCAGTCGGCCAGCCGGGGCACCAGGAGCTGGCCCGCTATGGCCGCCACCAGATCCTCGTCGAGCTGCCCGGCGAGCAGGTCGGACGCCTCGGCGAGGAAGGCGGGGGCGCCCCGGCCGTCCCAGACGGTGTCGTCGCGCTCGGTGCGCCGGGCGACGGGGGCGAGGAGTTCGGCGGCGCGCAGGCCGCGCCGGAGGGCGTCCGCTTCCGGCTGGGCGGGCGGGGCGCTCCAGTCGTCGACGGGGAGGCGGGCCCAGACCGTCTTGCGGCCGGTGCGGTAGGTGATGCCCCAGGAGTCGGCGAGGGTGGCGACGAGCTGGAGGCCGCGCCCGTACTCGGCGGGGTCGGGCAGCTCCCCGGCGGCGGCCCCGGCGGGTTCGGGCTCCGGGGCGGGGTCGTCACCGCTGACGGGGCGGGCCGGGTGGTGGTCGGTGACCTCCAGGACGAGGGCGGCGGACGGCTCCTCGCCGCCCTCCTCCAGCGTGATGACCAGGTCGACGGTGGTCCCGGCGTGCACGACGGCGTTGGTGACCAGCTCGTTGGTGACGGTCACGGCGTCGTCGGCGAGCCGGTCGCTGAACCCCACGGCGGCGGGCACCCCGAGCCCGGTCCACTCCGCGAGCGCGGCCCGCACGAACCGCCGGGCCGCGGACGGGGCGAGCGGAATTCCGGGCAGGCTCGTACGACTGGCCGGGCGACGGCCCGGCACGCACCCGGCACGGGAGGTGCCGGGACGCTGCACGGTGTCCCGCTGCAGGGGAAGGGGCGCCACGGTACGGCTCCTACGGTCCGACGACACCGACAGAGTGACAGACGGGCGGCACGCATAAGCACCGAGTTACTGAAGTGGGCAGAAAATCGAGCACATTCGAACGCAAGGCTTCGGAAAACCGATGGGCCGTGGGCGGGCACGCCCGCGACGGCTCGGCCGGCCCGCCGGTCGCCGACCGCCTGGGAGGGCCGCGCCGGAGCGCTGCGGAGGGTGCGGGCGGGGCGCTGCGCACGGGGGCGCCGCCGGTACCCGTATATCGTTCGCCCGATACGTCGGTGAGCAGGGTGGGACGAGGGCGGGGGCCTGATGACGGCGGACTGCGGGCGGACGTCCGACGCGGTGGTCCCCAGTGCCGAGGAGCCTGACCCGAAGGGCCCCACGAGCGCTTCCGCCTCCGGTGTCTCCCCGCTGCCGGTCCGCGCGCTGCACCGGGAGGCGGAGCGCGCCCGGGGGTGGCTGGAGAGCGGCGTGTGGCGGCCGGACGCGGCGGACGCCGAGGCCGCCGCGAGGGTCCTCGCCCGGCTGACCGCTCCCCTCCCCCGGCGCGGGGCCGCCTGGGCGCGGGCACGGGCCGTGGACCGGGACCGGAGGCTCCAGCGGATCTGGCGCAGGGCGGTCCACCACCTCGACGCGGGCGCGGTCAGCCCGCCGGCCGCGGCCCTGCTGGCGGCCGTCGCCCGTGCGTACGTGCCCTGGTACGGCACCCCCAATCCGCCGCCCGCCGCCGCGGCCCCGCGCTACCCGGTCCCGAGCGGGTCAGCCGCCCCCGAGGGCGCGGCGGCACGCGGAGCGGCGACGCATGACGCGGCCGACCGGCCGGAGGCGCCGCCGACCGACGCGGGCGAAGCCCTCCTGCCCGGTCTGACCGATGTCTTCACCGCCCTGGCGGCTCCGGCCCCGCCCGGGACCGGGGCCCGGCACCCGGCGGCCGTTCCCTGGCGCACGCGGTACGCGGGCCGCCTCCGGCACTACGGGAGGCCCGCCCGCCACGTGTGGACGGCCGACACGTTCCGCTGCCCCGGGTGTTCGAACGCGGACGGGCCGTGGACCGTCGTCTGCGACTGGCGCCGGGTCACCCTGGGCTGCCCGTGCGGGGTGACGACCGACCGGCACGGCCTCACGTTCTCCGAGGTCTTCCTCGTCCTGCCCGACGCGTGAGGCGTCCGAGGAGCGCGGCCCTCCCCGGGCGTGCCCGGGCGTACGCGCACGTACGACGGGCGGGGCCCCGGCCCCCGCAGGGTCCGGGCGCCCCGCCCGTGTCCGTCCGGGGCCGAGCCCCCGGACGGTCCGCGCGATCCGCCTGCGGGACTTGTCCGGCCCGGCCCGCCGTGAAGCGGACGGGCCGGGCCGCCCGTCAGGCCTCGCGCGTGCCCGCGTACATCTCGTCGATAAGCCCGCGGTACTCGCGCTCGACGACCGGACGCTTCAGCTTGAGGCTGGGGGTCAGCTCGCCGTGCTCGACGTCCAGGTCGCGCGGCAGGAGGCGGAACTTCTTGATGGTCTGCCAGCGCTGGAGGCCCTCGTTGAGCTGCTTGACGTACCCGTCGATCAGCTCGACCGTCCGGGGGGCCGCGACGACCTCCGCGTACGACTTGCCCGCCAGCCCGTTCTCGGCGGCCCAGCCGAGGAGGGTGGGCTCGTCGAGGGCGATGAGCGCGGTGCAGAAGTTACGGTCCGCGCCGTGCACCAGGATGTTGGAGACGAACGGGCAGACCGCCTTGAACTGGCCCTCGACCTCCGCCGGGGCGACGTACTTGCCGCCCGACGTCTTGATCAGGTCCTTCTTGCGGTCGGTGATGCGGAGGTAGCCGTCGGGCGACAGCTCGCCGATGTCACCGGTGTGGAACCAGCCGTCCGACTCCAGAACCTCCTCGGTCTTGTCGGGCAGCTTGTGGTAGCCCTGCATGATGCCGGGGCCGCGCATGAGGATCTCGCCGTCGTCCGCGATCCGCACCTCGGTGCCGGGGAGCGGCTTGCCGACGGTGCCCGTGCGGTACGCCTCGCCCGGGTTGACGAAGGAGGCGGCGCTGCTCTCGGTGAGGCCGTAGCCCTCCAGGATGTGGACGCCGGCGCCCGCGAAGAAGTAGCCGATGTCCGGGGCGAGGGCGGCGGAGCCGGAGATGCAGGCGCGGAGCCGGCCGCCGAACGCCTCACGGATCTTGGAGAAGACGAGCGCGTCGGCGACCTTGTGCTTGGCGCCGAGCGCGAAGGGCACGGAGGGGTTGCCGGTCCGGCGGAAGTTGTCCTGGGAGACCTTGGCGTACTCGCGGGCCACCCCCGCCGCCCACTGGAAGATCTTGTACTTGGCGCCGCCGCCCGCACGGGCCTTGGAGGCGACCCCGTTGTAGACCTTCTCGAAGATCCGGGGCACGGCGGCCATGTAGGTCGGCTGGACGACCGGCAGGTTCTCGATGATCTTGTCGATGCGGCCGTCGATCGCGGTGACGTGGCCGACCTCGATCTGGCCGGAGGTGAGGACCTTGCCGAAGACGTGGGCGAGCGGCAGCCAGAGGTACTGCACGTCCTCGGCGGTGATCAGCCCGGTCGCCACGGTGGCCTTGGCCATGTACGACCAGTTGTCGTGCGGCAGCCGTACGCCCTTGGGGCGGCCGGTGGTGCCCGAGGTGTAGATCAGGGTGGCGAGCTGGTCGGCGGTGATCGCGGCGACCCGTCCGGTGACCGCGTCCGGGGTCTCGGCCAGCAGCTCGTTGCCCCGGGCCTCCAGGTCGGCCAGGGTGATGATCCAGCCGTCGGGGTCGCCCTCGGCGGGCTCGACCCCCGCCGGGTCGATGACGACGACGTGGGCGAGGTCCGGCAGGTCCTTCCGGGTCTCCCGGGCCTTGGCGAGCTGCTCGGCGTCCTCCGCGACGAGCACCCGGCTCTCGGAGTCGGACAGGATGAACGCGGACTCCTCGGCGTTCGTCGAGGGGTAGATCGTGGTGGTCGCGGCGCCCGCGCACATCACCCCGAGGTCGATGAGGATCCACTCCACCCGGGTGGCCGAGGAGAGGGCGACGCGCTCCTCCGGCTGCACGCCGAGCGCGATGAGGCCCGCGGCGATGGCGAAGACCCGCTCAGCGGCCTGGCCCCAGCTCAGGGACTTCCAGTCGTCGGGCCCCTCGCCCGAGGCCGGCGGCACCGGATAGCGGTACGCCTCCCCGTCGGGGGTCGCCGCCACGCGGTCGATGAAAAGGGACGCCACGGAGGGCGGCCGGTTATCGATCAAGGTCTGTGTGTCGCTCACGACGTCCTCCGGGCCTGCGGCATTGCTACGACCGGCTTCTTTGATACAGCGACCAGCTGCTGTCGTCCTGGTGCCTGCTGCTTCTCGCTGCTCTCGTCCTACTGCTCTACCTGCATGTTCTGCTTGTTTAACTGGTCAGTAACCATCAAGACGTGATCAGAGTAAAGCGCGCGTGTCCGCCACGTAAGGGGCAGCGGGCCGCCGCTTCATAACGAAAGGGAGCACGACAAAGGGCCCCCGCTCCGCGTACGGCTGCGGAGCGGGGGCCCTTTCCGGCCGCCCGGAGGCGGGGCGAGCACGTCGGGAACGGCGGTGTGAACACCGCCTCCCGGCTACTTCTTGCCCTTGCTCTCCCCGGCGGACTCGTCGGTCGACAGGACGGAGATGAAGGCGTCCTGCGGGACCTCCACGTTGCCGACCATCTTCATCCGCTTCTTGCCCTCCTTCTGCTTCTCCAGCAGCTTCCGCTTACGGGAGATGTCACCGCCGTAGCACTTGGCGAGGACGTCCTTGCGGATGGCGCGGACGGTCTCGCGGGCGATGACCCGGGCCCCGATGGCCGCTTGGATGGGCACCTCGAAGTTCTGGCGCGGGATGAGCTTCTGCAGCTTGGCGACGAGCCGTACGCCGTACGCGTACGCCTTGTCCTTGTGGGTGACCGCGGAGAACGCGTCCACCTTGTCGCCGTGGAGCAGGATGTCGACCTTGACGAGGTTGGCCGTCTGCTCGCCGGTGGGCTCGTAGTCGAGGGAGGCGTATCCGCGGGTCTTGGACTTCAACTGGTCGAAGAAGTCGAAGACGATCTCCGCGAGCGGGAGGGTGTAGCGGATCTCGACCCGGTCCTCGGAAAGGTAGTCCATGCCGAGGAGGGTGCCGCGACGGCCCTGGCACAGCTCCATGATCGCGCCGATGAACTCGCTCGGGGCCAGCACCGTGGCGCGGACGACCGGCTCGTGCACCTTGTCGATCTTGCCCTCGGGGAACTCGCTCGGGTTGGTGACGACGTGCTCGGTGCCGTCCTCCATCTCGACGCGGTAGACCACGTTGGGCGCGGTGGCGATGAGGTCGAGCCCGAACTCGCGCTCCAGCCGCTCGCGGACCACGTCCAGGTGGAGCAGGCCGAGGAAGCCGACGCGGAAGCCGAAGCCGAGCGCGGCGGAGGTCTCCGGCTCGTAGACCAGGGCGGCGTCGTTGAGCTGGAGCTTGTCGAGCGCCTCGCGCAGGTCCGGGTAGTCGGAGCCGTCCAGCGGGTAGAGGCCCGAGAAGACCATCGGCTTCGGGTCCTTGTAGCCGCCCAGCGGCTCGGTCGCCCCGTTGTTCAGGGAGGTGATCGTGTCACCGACCTTGGACTGCCGGACGTCCTTCACGCCGGTGATGATGTAGCCGACCTCGCCCACGCCGATGCCGTCGGCCGGGGTCATCTCCGGGGAGGACACCCCGATCTCCAGCAGCTCGTGGGTGGCGCCGGTCGACATCATCCTGATGCGCTCGCGCTTGTTGAGCTGGCCGTCGACGACACGGACGTAGGTGACGACACCGCGGTACGAGTCGTAGACCGAGTCGAAGATCATCGCGCGGGCGGGGGCGTCCGCGACGCCGACCGGGGCCGGCACGTCCCGCACGACCCGGTCGAGCAGCGCGTCCACGCCGACACCGGTCTTGGCGGAGACCTTGAGCACGTCCTCGGGCTGGCAGCCGATGAGGTTCGCCAGCTCCTCGGAGAACTTCTCCGGCTGGGCGGCCGGGAGGTCGATCTTGTTGAGCACCGGGACGATGGTGAGGTCGTTCTCCATCGCGAGGTAGAGGTTGGCCAGCGTCTGGGCCTCGATGCCCTGCGCGGCGTCGACCAGCAGGACCGTGCCCTCGCAGGCGGCGAGCGAACGGGAGACCTCGTACGTGAAGTCCACGTGGCCCGGGGTGTCGATCATGTTGAGGACGTGGGTCAGGCCCTTGTCCTCGCCCTCGGTGGGCGCCCAGGGCAGCCGCACCGCCTGGGACTTGATGGTGATGCCGCGCTCGCGCTCGATGTCCATCCGGTCGAGGTACTGAGCACGCATCTGCCGCTGGTCGACCACTCCGGTCAGCTGAAGCATCCGGTCGGCGAGGGTCGACTTGCCGTGGTCGATGTGCGCGATGATGCAGAAGTTGCGGATCAGCGCCGGGTCGGTACGGCTCGGCTCGGGCACGTTGGAAGGAGTCGCGGGCACGCAGGGTCCTGATTCTTGAGACGCCGAACGCCGTGTCTCGGGTCGATGTCGGGTCGGTCGGATCGATACGTAGGCTCCATCGTCCCACGCCTGCGGGGCGGCGACCGGTTTGGGCCGGTCGGAGGGTGACTGCTACCGTGGACAGCTGTGCCTCGTGGCTCTCACGAGCGGCGGGGCTCACCTGGAAGATCCAACGAACCTGAAAAGGCTCTTTTCGTGGCGAACATCAAGTCCCAGATCAAGCGGAACAAGACCAACGAGAAGGCGCGCCTGCGCAACAAGGCCGTCAAGTCGTCGCTCAAGACCGCGATCCGCAAGGCCCGCGAGGCCGTCGTCGCCGGTGACGTCGAGAAGGCCACCACGGCCGCTCGCGACGCCTCCCGTCAGCTCGACAAGGCCGTCTCGAAGGGTGTCATCCACAAGAACGCCGCCGCCAACAAGAAGTCGGCGCTGGCGTCCAAGGTTGCCTCCCTGCAGGCCTGAGCTTCTTCCCGGAGCTCACTGATGTGATTCGCCGGAACGGACCAGCGGGCCCTCTCTCCCGCCCCTGCCCGGCCCCCGCGCCGCACACCGAACCTGCGTTCGCCACGCGGGTGCGGCGCACCAGAGCATGACCCGGAAGCCCCGGTCCCCGATCTCCCCAGGTCGGGCCGGGGCTTTCGTGTGGACAAGGGCCACTCTCCGGCCCGCCCGACGACCCGTTCCGGCCCGTCCGGCGCACCCTCAGCCCGTCCGGCGCTTGCGGACGGAACCGGTGATCGCACGAGGGCCCGCACCCTCCCGGCGCGACGCGGCGACCCGTTCCGGCCCGTTCGGCGCTTGCGGACGGAACCGGTCACGACAGGGCCTCGCTCCCCGCGGCGGACCGGACGGAACCGCTACCGCCCCGACCGAGCGGCCCGGGCGATGACGACGACGGCCTTCTCCAGGGCGTACTCGGGGTCGTCCCCTCCGCCCTTCACCCCCGCGTCCGCCGCCGCCACCGCCCGCAGGGCCACCGCGACCCCGTCCGGAGTCCAGCCCCGCATCTGCTGGCGTACGCGGTCGATCTTCCACGGCGGCATGCCCAGCTCCCGTGCCAGATCGGCGGGCCGGCCTCCCCGCGCCGAGGACAGCTTCCCGATCGCCCGCACCCCCTGGGCCAGTGCGCTGGTGATCAGGACGGGCGGGACCCCGGTCGACAACGACCACCGCAGCGCCTCCAGCGCCTCCGCCGCGCGCCCTTCGACCGCCCGGTCGGCGACGGTGAACGACGAGGCTTCCGCACGCCCGGTGTAGTAGCGCCCGACGACGGCCTCATCGATCGTGCCCTCGACGTCCGCGACCAGCTGGGACACCGCGCTGGCCAGCTCCCGCAGATCGCTGCCGATGGAGTCGACGAGCGCCTGGCATGCCTCCGGCGTCGCGGACCGCCCGTGCGTCCGGAACTCCGACCGTACGAACGTGAGCCGCTCGGCCGGCTTGGTGGTCTTCGGGCAGGCGACCTCCCGGGCGCCCGCCTTGCGTGCCGCGTCGAGCAGGCCCTTGCCCTTGGCCCCGCCCGCGTGCAGCAGGACGAGGGTGATCTCCTCGACCGGCGAGCCGAGGTACGCCTTGACGTCCTTGACGGTGTCGGCCGAGAGGTCCTGCGCGTTGCGCACGATCACGACCTTGCGCTCGGCGAAGAGCGAGGGGCTGGTCAGCTCGGCGAGCGTGCCGGGCTGCAACTGGTCGGACGCCAGATCGCGTACGTCCGTGTCGGCGTCGGCAGCGCGCGCGGCCGCCACCACCTGCTGCACCGCACGGTCCAGGAGGAGGTCCTCCTGGCCCACGGCGAGGGTGAGGGGGGCGAGCGGATCGTCGGTGGAATTCTTCCTGGTGGCCATCGCCGTCCAGGATCCCACGCCCCACTGACAGCCCCGACAGCCCGCACCGCCGCCGCCCGGGTCCGAGGCGGGAGCGCGGGCCCGGGGCCGTCCCGGGTCCGAGGCGGGAGCGGGAGCCCGGGGCCGCTCCGGGTCGGAGGCCCCCTCGGGTCCAAGGCACCCGGGTGCGACGCCGCCGCAGGTCTGAGGCCGCCGCGAGCCCCGGACCGCGGCGACGGGCCCGCGCTCCCGTACCGGAGAATGTCCGGGTGAGCGATGTGAGACATGTACTGGTGCTGCCCGACCGCGACGCGGCGGAGGAGGTGGCCGAGGAGGTGGCGGACCGCTTCGGGGTCGCCGAGGAGCCTCAGCTCGTCCGGGACGCGCTGGCCGGCGAGGACGACGCCGAGGACGCCCAGTGGCTGGTGGTCGTCGAGGACCCGGCCGGACGGCTGGACCCGGTCGCGCTGAACGCGTTCGCCGAGGAGTACGAGGGCTGGCTGGAGCAGCCGTGAGGGACGCCCCGGCGGGCCGGGCCCGGGTCAGCCCTTGGGCACGATCTGGATGTCCAGGTCGATGACGATGCTCGGCCCCACCACCGCGATCCCGCGCGCCAGCATGGTCTGCCAGGTGAGCGTGAAGTCCTCGCGGTGCAGTTCGGTGGTGGCGCGGCAGGCGGCGCGGGTCTCGCCCTCCAGCCCGTTGCCGATGCCGAGGTACTGGGTGTCCAGCGTCACGGTCCGGCTCACCCCGTGCAGGGTCAGCGCCCCGGTGACGCCCCACCGGCTGCCGCCCCGGTGGACGAAGCGCTCGCTGTAGAACTCCAGCGTCGGGTAGCGGCCGACGTCGAGGAAGTCGCCGGAGCGCAGGTGGTCGTCGCGCATCTGCACGTTGGTGTCGATCGACGCGGCGTCGATGATCACGTGCATGGCGGAGTCCTCCATGCGGTCGGCGATCCGGACCGCCCCGGCGAAGTTGTTGAACCTGCCGTGAATGCGGGCGAGTCCGATGTGCCGGGCCGTGAAGCCGATCTGTGAGTGGTTCGGCTCGATGTCCCAGTCTCCGGGGTCCGGGAGCGGCGGGAGCTGGGCCACCTGAAGCGTCACATCGCCCAGATTGGCGTGCGCCCCCTCGGAGACCGTGACCGCCCCGTGGAACGGGGAGAAACCCTCGGCCGTGACCGCGAGACGGTAGTCACCGGCCGGAACCGTCGCGAGAACGCTCCCGAAGGGGTCCGTCTCGCCTCCCGTGATCCTCCGGCCCGCGCTGTCGGTCACCGTGAACTCGGCCTGCTGAACCGGTTCGTTGACCGGATCCAGCACCCGGCAGCTGAGCACACCCGCGGTGCGGGGCACCTGGAATCCGGCGAGGGCCCCACCGCGCCCACCCGCCTGGCCTCTGTTTCCCAGCCAACGGCCGAACATCACTTACCTACTCCCAGGGGCACCGCGCACTCCGGGCCCCTGACCGGTGGACGTCTCTTCCAGGTCTGCCGGACGTCTCTGTCTGCTCGGCGGCCCGCCGACGAGCATGCATTCGATCAGTTTTGCGGCGTTCGAGCAAACTGGGTACAGGAAAGAGTCTTGTGCTGAGATGCCGCCGAGGTGTAAAGGGGCCCTCCGTTCCTCAGGGCTGCGACTGTTCCTTCCCCAAGACCGCGGCGGCTCTTCCCACCGGGCTGCGGCGGCACCGGAGCCTCGCACGGCGTCCGCGCCCCGCCCCGCCGACCACCGGACCTAGGTCCCCGGCCCGAGGACTGTCGACCGAGGCGCCGCGTGATCATCGGCTCTAGCGTGTCGGGCATGACCGAACCCGAACCCGCACGCAGCCGGGACCAGCGCAAACAGCACGTCCTGGCCCGACTGCGGCAGGACGACGACGCATGGGTGGGGACAGCCTCGTCAAGCGGCGTCCCCACACTCGTGCCGCTGTCGTTCTCCTGGGACGACGACACCGGCGTCCTGGTGATGTGTACCCGACGGACCAACCCGACCGCGGTCAACGTGACCCCCACCGGCCCGATCAGGGTGACGGTCGGCCACACGCGCGACGTCGTACTGATCGAGGGCGACGCGAGGGTCGTGGAGGGCGAGGAGCTGCCCACGGCACTCGGCGACGCGTTCGCCGCCAAACTCAGCTGGGACCCGCGCAAGGCCCCCCGCTGGGTGTTCCTGCTCATCACCCCCCACACGGTGCGTGCCTGGCGCGAGGAGAACGAACTCCCCGACCGTGACCTCATGACCGACGGCACCTGGCTGGTCTGACCCCACTCCACCTGACCGGTCGACCGCCCCCGCCCGGTGGCCGAGGTCACGACCGGCCCATCGCCCGCAGCCCCCTCCCGGCGCCCGTCACCGCGATCGGCCCGTCGGTGTCGGTACGCAGGACCCGCGCGCCCGCCGCCCGGAGGGCTCCCACCGTGCGGGGCGACGGGTGCCCGTACGGGTTGTCCGCACCGCAGGAGATGAGCGCCAGCCTCGGCCGTACGGAGTGGAGCAGCCCGGCGTCCTGGTAGGACGAGCCGTGGTGGGCCACCTTGAGGATGTCCACCGGACCCGACGCCTCCCCGCCCCGCAGCAGCTCCCGCTGGGCCGGCGGTTCGAGGTCCCCGAGGAGGAGCAGCGTCAGTCCGCCGGCCGCCCGCACCCTCAGGGTCACGCTGGAGTCGTTCGGCTCCCGCGCGGCCTCCGCTCCCCCGGGCCCGGGGCGGGGCCAGAGGACGCGCCAGTCGACCGGGCCCCACCTGCGGTGCTCCCCGGCCACGGCCCGCACGGTGGGAACCCCCGCCCCGGCCGCCGTCCGCCGCACGAACGCCGCCTGCTCGGGCGGCTCTTCGAGGCTCGTCGTCTGGATCGCGCCCACCGCCCGCCCTCGCAGCACGCCCGGCAGTCCGCGTACGTGGTCGGCGTGGAAGTGGGTCAGGACCACGAGCGGCACCCGGGTCACCGCGAGGTCGCGCAGACAACGGTCGATCGCGCGGGGGTCCGGCCCCGTGTCGACGACCACCCCCGTCCCCTTCCCCGCCGCGAGCACCATCGCATCGCCCTGCCCCACGTCGCAGAGGGCGAACGCCCAGCCGGGCGGCGGCCATCCGGTCATGATCCGGGTCAGCGGGACCGGGCGCAGCACCACGAGCACGAGGAGCAGTCCGGCGGCCGCGCAGACCCAGGGCCGGCGGGCCAGCCTCGGGGCCACGCACACGAGCAGCACCGTGAGCCCGGCCAGCAGCGCCGCTCCCGGCCACCCTCCGGGCCACTGGGCCTCCGCTCCGGGAAGCCCCGCTCCCGTAAGGGCGACCGTGGCGATCCACCCGACCGGCCATCCCGCGACCCGGGCCAGCAGTTCGGCCACCGGCGGGGCGACCGGGGCGACGGCGAGCGCCGCGAACCCGAGCACCGTCGCCGGCGCCACGGCGAACTCCGCCAGCAGGTTGCACGGGACCGCCACCAGGCTCACCCGCGACGCCAGGACCACCACCACGGGGGCGCACACGGCCTGCGCGGCGGCCGCCGCCGCCAGCACCTCGGCGAGTCTTCCCGGCACGCGCCGCGCACGCAGGGCGAGGCTCCAGCGCGGGGCGATCGTCAGCAGCGCCCCGGTGGCCAGGACCGACAGCAGGAAGCCGTAACTGCGGGCGAGCCAGGGGTCGTAGAGCACCAGCAGGACGACTGCCGCCGCCAGCGCGGGGATCAGGGACCTCCGGCGGCCCGTGCCGATCGCGAGGAGCGTGATGAGTCCGCAGGCCGCGGCGCGGAGCACGCTCGGCTCCGGGCGGCATACGACGATGAACGCGAGCGTCATCGCACCGCCGATCACCGCGGTCGTCCGCAGCGAGAGCCCCAGGACCGGTGCCAGGCCCCGTCGTTCCGCGCTCAGCGCCGCCCCCGGAGGCCCCACGAGCAGGAACAGGAGGATCGACAGATTCGCACCGGAAACGCTCAGAAGGTGTGTCAGGTCGGTCGCCTTGAACGCCTCGTGCAGTTCGGGCGGAACTCTGGATGTGTCGCCGACCACCAGCCCCGGCAGCAGCGCCCGCGCGTCCGCGTCCAGCCCGTCCGTCGCCTCCCGCAGGCCGGCCCGCAGCTCCCCCGCCGCACGCTGGATCCACGTCGGAGGTCCGGTGATCCGGGGCGGCCCCTCACCCTCCACCCGCAGGACCGCCGCGAGCCGTTCGCCCTCGTGGGCGGGCGGGGAGAGACGGCCGCTCAGCCGCAGCCGGGTGGACGGCAGCAGCTTCCGCCACTCCGCCCGGTGGTCGTCCGCCGCGACCATGAGCAGCACCGGGGTGCGGACCCGGGCGTGCCGGGCGTGCCGCCCCTGGACGGCCCGCACCTCCGTGACCTCGGCGTTCAGCAGGAGAAGCGGACGCGTGCTGTGGCTGCCCCGCACCGCCGGGCGCGTCGCGCGGGGGTCCGAGGTCACCCGGACGTCGGCGTCGACCCGCACGTACTCCCGCGCCAGCACGGGCACGGGCCCACGCCGCACGTCGGCCCCGTGCAGCCCGGCCACCGCGGCGCCACCCGCCGCGCACAGCAGCACCGCTCCCCCGGCAGCGGCGAGCCTGGCCCGTCCGGCCGCTCGCCCATTTCCTTGAGGGCCTCCCCGGGGGTGCGGAGCCTCCTGCCCCCCGTGAGCCCGCTCCCCCTGCCCCCGCCCGCCGGGCTGCTGTCGGGCCTGCTCCCGCCGGCCGGGCTCCGGCTGGGCCCGTCCCCACCCCCTCGACTCCTGACGGCTCTGTCCCCACCCCCTCGGGCCCTGCTGGTCGTGCGAGGACCGCAGTGCCTCCTGGCCACCCGGCGCCTCCCGGTTCCGCGGCGCATCCCGGCTCCCCGATGGCCTCGCGAGCATTGGGATCCTTGTGCGCGAGGCCACCGCCAGCAGGGTCAACGCGAGCACCGCACACATGACGCTCACCGCCGCCACCCACCTACCCGGGAGCCCCAGCGAGATCGCGGCCGCGCCCCAGACCGCCAGCGCCGGCGGAACCAGCCGCAGGTCCGCGAGCCCCTCCGGCCTCTCTCCGGCCCGCCCCGGCACCCCCGGTCCGCCGCCCCGGTCTCCCCGGGCATCCGACACTTCCGGCTCCCCCTGGCATGCCCTCAGCGGAGCTTCCGGGAGCGCCGCAGCGGGCGATCCGGCCACCGCCGCTCCGTCCCGCAGCCCTCGCCCGTGGCCCGCGTCTCCCCTGACGCCCCTCCCCACGCCCGGGACCGCGCCCCTCCGGACGTCGGACCGGGGCTCGCGGCCGCTCATGGCCGTACGAGCGGCTGGAGGTCGGCGAAACGGCGGTCGCCGATGCCGTTGACCTGGCGGAGTTCGTCGACGGACCGGAACCCGTTGTTCTCCGTGCGGTAGTCGATCATGTGCTGGGCCAGCACGGGCCCGACCCCCGGCAGGGCTTCGAGCTGTTCCGCGGTCGCGGTGTTCAGGCTCAACGGCCCCGAAGGCCCGCCACCGCCCGTCGTGCCGGTCTGCCCTCCGCCGGTGGACGCTCCACCGCCCGCCGCTCCCGTGAGGGACGAGCCGGGCGGGAGGCCCACGACCACCTGCTCCCCGTCCGTCAGAACCCGCGCCCGGTTGAGCCCCGTCAGATCCGTACCGACGCGCACTCCGCCCGCCGCTTCGAGCGCGTCCGCCACCCGCGAACCAGCCGGGAGCCGCCGAACCCCCGGCCTGCGCACCTTGCCGCTCACATCGACGACGATCTGCCCGCCGTCTCCGCCGTCTCCGCCGCCCTCGGGAGGCGGCTGCCCGGCAGCCGGGCGGGGCACCGGGTCCGGAGCGCCCGCGCGTAACGCGTCCGGTGTCGGTCCCGGTACGACCGCCTCGTCCGCGACCGGCTCCGGCACGCCCACGGTCTGCGGGCCCGAGGACCAGAAGTGGAACACCGCCAGGGCCACGGCCGCGATCAGCACCAGGCCGAGCGCCACCGGCGTGCGCGGGGCCATTCCGCACCGGAGCCTCACCCACAGCGGCAGCCTCTCCCGGACCACGGACGTCAGACGGCGCAGCTTCGAGCTGTCCCCCGCCGCCCGGTCCACCCCGTCGGCAGGGGGCCCCGGTTCGGCTGCGAGGTCGCGCGCCACCTCAGGTCCCACCGGGTCAGGTCCCGCCACCTCAGGTCCCACCGGGTCAGGTGAGAACGCGGCCACCGGCGCCCGCACGCTTTCCGCAGGCGCGGGCCCCGCTCCCGGCTCCTGCACAGGGCAGCTTGCGGCCGCAAGCGGCCCGGGCTCACCGGGACCGCCGCCCCCGCCGAACGCCCCGGCCATCAGCGCGTCCGCTCGGCTACGCCCGGCAGCCGACGCGAGAGCGGAACGTCGCGCGGCCCGCCGCCCGCCGGGGCGCGGGACAGAACGAGCGCCGGGCCCCGTCCCCGCCCGGCCGCCGGGGCGCGTACCGGCCGCGTGCCGTCCTCGTGCCGGGTGCCGCCCACTCAGCGGGTCCGGCGGCGGCAGAACAGGGAAGGAGGGATTGTCTCCCGAGCCGGGTGGTGAGGAGGTCCTCTCGACGGGCGACGACACAGCCGCGGGCGCCACCGCTGAGGTGGCCGAAGCGTCGGAAGTCGACGCCCAAGAGTTTCGAAGGGTCATGCCTCACGACGTTAGGCACAACTGCCGAACCTCGCTGAGCTGCACGGATATCTGTGGACGGCCCGGCAGTTGTGGATATCTCGGCCACCCCGCCGGGTGAAAATCCCGGGCCGCCCGCCCTCCCGACGCTCAGCGGAACACGCTCAAGACCCGTGCTCAGCGGCCACGCTCACCGCGCCGAGATCACCGCACCGAGCAGCCCCGGTCCCGTGTGCGCCCCGATCACCGCACCGACCTCGCTGACGTGGAGTTCGGCCAGTCCCGGCACGCGTTCACACAGCCGCTCCGCCAGGCGCTCAGCGCGCTCCGGGGCGGCGAGGTGGTGGACGGCGATGTCCACCGGAGCCGTACCCGCCCGCTCGGCGACGATCTCCTCCAGGCGCGCGATGGCCCGTGACGCCGTCCGTACCTTCTCCAGCATCTCGATCCGGCCTCCGTCGAGCTCCAGGATCGGCTTCACCGCCAGCGCGGAGCCCAGGAGCGCCTGGGCCGTACCGATACGGCCGCCCCGGCGCAGATAGTCGAGCGTGTCGACATAGAAATACGCGGAGGTGCCCTCGGCCCGCTTCTCCGCCGCCGCCACCGCCTCGTCCGGACCGCCGCCCGCCTCCACGGTCTCCGCCGCCGTGAGCGCGCAGAACCCCAGGGCCATGGCGACCATGCCGGTGTCCACCACACGCACCGGAACGGGAGCGTCCTTCGCCGCGACCACCGCGGCGTCGTACGTGCCCGAGAACTCCGCCGACAGGTGCAGCGACACCACCGCGTCCGCGCCGTTCTCGGCCGCCGCCCGGTAGGTCTCCGCGAAGACCGCGGGGCTGGGACGGGACGTGGTCACGGAGTGGCGTTTCTGCAGAGCCTGGGCAAGCGAGCGCGCCGAGATCTCGGTGCCCTCCTCCAGCGCCCGGTCGCCCAGGACGACGGTCAGCGGCACCGCGGTGATGCCGTGCCGTTCCATCGTCGGGCGCGGCAGGTAGGCCGTGGAATCGGTGACGATAGCGACATGGCGGGACATGAGCCGGAGGTTACCTGGCGTGCCGGGACCGCGGCAGCCCGGCCCCGGCCCAGTGATCGCTCCTGGCCGCTTCGGAGTGAATCCGCCCGTCCGCCGTCGGCCCTCGCTCGTCGGTAAGCGTGACGCCCGCACATAGCCATGTAGCCACGTGCCCGGGACGAGTGGCCGGGCTCGCGGAACGGAGCCGATCGCATGACGATGAAGCGTGCGCCTCGGGAGCCGTGCGTCAGTCAGTGGCCGTGCGTCAGTTCGTCGTCTCCGGTCGGGTGCTCTTCTGCCAGGGGTAGGTCGTACGCAGCCGCGGGTCCGGGGCGGTGATCGCCTGGGGGCTCTCCTCGCGGGCCGGGCCGGACCACGCCTCGTCGGCCGTGCTGCTGTTCGTGGCCGAGGGGTCTGTGGTGGCGGCCGGATCGGGCCAGTCCGTGCCCGGCCCCCGCCCCGGTGACGCGGCGTTCTTCGCACCACCGCTCTGTGCGGGCTCGTCCGTGGTCCAGTGGCGCAACGCGCCGGCCTCGATGTCGATCTGGGCGTTCAGCGCGTCCAAGTCGTCGTCGGCGAACTGCCGGGCCCGGTCCCTCGCCGCCCAGCGCAGCGATTCCGCCGAGTGCGTGATCTGCCGCGTGCGCTCCCTCAGCTTGGGCAGCAGGCTCGCGACCGTCGTCCGGTCGGGCTCCCGCTCCAGCCGCTTCAGCTCGTCGTCCAGCTCAAGCCCGTGGGCGCTCAGCCTCCGGAACAGGGCCACCGACTCGGCCAGCGAAGCGTCCTCGGCGGCACCGGCGTGCAGGGCGTCCTGGGTGGCCCGCATCGAGGTGCGCAGGGAGAGCCGCAACTGCGCGAGCTCGCCCGCGACGCCCGGCTGGCCGAAGCTCTTGGCCCGGAGCGTGGTGTCCTCCACCGTGCGGCGGGCCTGCGTGATCGTGCGGTCCACACCGCGTTTCGCCGCTCCGACGGCCTTCACGGTCGCATAGACGCCCAGGGCGATGAACACGACGACGAGCAGCGCCAGGATCGTGATCACGGCTTCCATGAATGCCCCTCGGTGTCTCGAATGCGTCCGCCGATACCGGCCGCCCCTCCACCGTAAACGGAAAGGGCAGGCCGAGGGTTCCTTCGGAACCCCCAACCTGCCCGTAGGGGATGGCCCCCAACCGCCGGCGGATCACCCGCGCACGGGGCACGCCTGCCGGCCGCACACGCGGTCGCACCCCTGCGGATCGGCCGCACGCGCAACGACCGCCTGGGGGTCGACGCGCGTGCGGCGGACGTCACGCCGGAACGATGTTCACCAGCTTCGGCGCGCGCACGATCACCTTGCGGATGCCCGCACCGCCCAGCGCCGCGACGACCGCCTCGTCGGCCAGGGCCAGCGCCTCCAGCTCCTCGTCGGTGATCGACGGCGAGATCTCCAGACGCGCCCGCACCTTGCCCTTGATCTGGACCACGCAGGTGACGGTCTCGTCGACGACGTACGCCGGGTCCGCCACGGGGAAGTCCTGGTGGACGACCGAGTCGGTGTGGCCCAGCCGCCGCCACAGCTCCTCCGCGATGTGCGGGGCCAGCGGGGCGATCAGCAGGACCAGCCGCTCGGCGACGGACCGCGACAGCGGGCCGCCGGCCTTGGTCAGGTGGTTGTTCAGCTCGGTGACCTTGGCGATGGCGGTGTTGAACCGCATGCCCGCCATGTCCTGGCCGACCCCGTCGATCGCCTTGTGCAGGGCGCGCAGCGTGTCCTCGTCCGGCTCCGTTTCGACGACGGTGACCTCACCGGTGACCTCGTCGACGACGTTGCGCCACAGGCGCTGCAGCAGCCGGTACTGGCCGACGACGGCCCGAGTGTCCCAGGGGCGCGACACGTCCAGGGGGCCCATCGCCATCTCGTACAGGCGCAGGGTGTCCGCGCCGAACTCGGCGCAGATCTCGTCCGGGGTGACCGCGTTCTTCAGGGACTTGCCCATCTTGCCCAGGACGCGGCTGACCTTCTCGCCGTCGTGGTAGAAGGCGCCGTCCCGCTCCTCCACCTCGGCGGCGGGGACGGCGATGCCCCGGGCGTCCCGGTAGACGAACGCCTGGATCATGCCCTGGTTGTACAGCTTGTGGAACGGCTCGGCGGAGGAGATGTGGCCCAGGTCGAACAGGACCTTCGACCAGAAGCGCGCGTACAGCAGGTGCAGTACGGCGTGCTCGGCGCCGCCGACGTACAGGTCGACGCCCCCGGTGGGCTGCCCCTCGCGCGGCCCCATCCAGTACTGCTCGATCGCCGGGTCGACCAGTTGGCGGTCGTTGTTCGGGTCCAGGTAGCGCAGCTCGTACCAGCAGGAACCCGCCCAGTTGGGCATGGTGTTGGTCTCGCGGCGGTAACTCCGCGGACCGGCGCCGTCGCCCAGGTCCAGCGTGACGTTGACCCAGTCGGCGTTGCGCGACAGCGGGGTCTCGGGCTGGGCCGAGGCGTCGTCCGGGTCGAAGGTGCGCGGCGAGTAGTCCTCGACCTCGGGCAGCTCCAGCGGCAGCATCGACTCGGGCAGCGGGTGGGCGATGCCGTCCTCGTCGTACACGATCGGGAAGGGCTCGCCCCAGTAGCGCTGCCGGCTGAACAGCCAGTCGCGCAGCCGGAAGTTGACGGTGCCCTCGCCCACACCGTGCTCACGCAGCCACTCGGTGATCTTCGCCTTGGCCTCGACGACGCCCAGGCCGTCCAGCGAGATCCCGTCGTTCGCGGAGTTGACCAGCTTCGCGTCGTACGAGCTGAACGCGTCGTCCCACGTGGAGGGGTCGGTTCCGCGGTCGTCGGAGGGCTGGACGACACAGCGCATCGGCAGCTCGAAGGCGCGCGCGAAGGCGAAGTCGCGGGTGTCGTGCGCCGGTACGGCCATGATCGCGCCGGTGCCGTAGCCCATCAGGACGTAGTCGGCGATGAAGACGGGCACCTTCTCGCCGCTGACGGGGTTGGTGGCGTACGCGCCGGTGAAGACCCCGGTCTTGTCCTTGGCCTCGGCCTGCCGCTCGACGTCGGACTTGGCGGCGGCCTGCTTGCGGTACGCGGTGACTGCCTCGGCCGGGTTCGCGTGACCACCGGTCCACACCGGGTGGGTGCCCTCGGGCCAGGCGGCCGGAATGATCCGCTCCACCATGTCGTGCTCGGGCGCCAGCACCATGTAGGTGGCCCCGAACAGGGTGTCCTGGCGGGTGGTGAAGACCGTGATGCCGCCCGCGGTGTCCACCGGGAACTCGACGCGGGCGCCTTCGGAGCGGCCGATCCAGTTGCGCTGCTGCAGCTTGATGGCCTCGGGCCAGTCCAGCCCGTCCAGGTCGTTCAGCAGCCGGTCGGCGTAGGCGGTGATGCGCATGTTCCACTGGCGCAGCTTGGCCTTGAAGACGGGGAAGTTCCCGCGCTCGGAGCGGCCGTCCGCGGTGACCTCCTCGTTGGCCAGGACGGTGCCCAGGCCGGGCGCCCAGTTGACCGGGGCGTCGGAGGCGTACGCCAGGCGGTACTCGCTCAGCAGGTCCGCGCGCTCGGTGGCGCTCAGCGCACCCCACTCACGGCCGTCGGGAGTGGCGCGCACGCCGCTCTCGAACTGCTCGACCAGCTCGGCGATCGGGCGGGCCCGGTCGGCTTCGGCGTCGTACCAGGAGTTGAAGATCTGCAGGAAGATCCACTGCGTCCACTTGTAGTACTCGGCGTCGATCGTCGCGAAAGAGCGGCGGCTGTCGTGCCCCAGGCCCAGCCGGCGCAGCTGGACCTTCATGTTCTCCATGTTGGCCTCGGTGGAGACCCGGGGGTGCGTGCCGGTCTGGACCGCGTACTGCTCGGCGGGCAGGCCGAACGCGTCGAAGCCCAGGGTATGCAGCACGTTGTGGCCGGTCATGCGCTGGTGACGGGCGTAGACGTCGGTGGCGATGTAGCCCAGCGGGTGGCCCACGTGCAGGCCCGCACCCGAGGGGTACGGGAACATGTCCATGATGAACTTCTTCGGCTTGGCGGCCTCCTCCGGGTCACCCGCCAGATCACCCGTGGGGTTCGGCGCCTCGTACGTCCCCTCGGCGTCCCAGAAGTCCTGCCAGCGTGCCTCGATGTCGGCGGCCATCGCCGCCGTGTAGCGGTGCGGCGCGGCCGTCTCGGCAGCGGAATTCGTCTCGCTCATGATCCTCAAAGCTCCATCGATCGTCATCTGCCGGGAAACGAAAAATCCCCTCGCACAGGAGGGGACGCCGCGCTGACTCCGACCAGGCGTTCTCACCGGTCGGGGCTGTTCAGCGCGGCTCGCTAAGCAGAAGGCGTACGGCACGCATGGCGTCAGGGTACCGCACGGCTCCGGAGGGCTGCGGGGAGTGACCGCAAGGCGGGCGACCGCGCGAAGGGGCCGGCGAGCGGGCGCGGGGCCGTCGGCCGACCGGAGAGAACCCGGGCCGGACCGGGCAGGACCGGATACGAAGAAGCGGGCCACTCGATCGAGTGGCCCGCTTCTTCACTGGAAGTTGTGGAGCTAAGGAGAATTGAACTCCTGACCTCCTGCATGCCATGCAGGCGCTCTACCAACTGAGCTATAGCCCCTTGTTGCGTTTCGCCCCGGTTTCCCTTGGCGACATCGAGAACATTACACGGTCCCCCCGGTGCTTCACCAAATCGTTTCCCCTTAGACCCGCTATGCCCGACTTGTCCGGCGTGAGGGACCTTCCGTCGCAGGTCAGACGGGTACAGGGCAGCGACGCGGAAAGACCGCACGACGGTGTGGAGCGACGACCCCGCAGTCGGCGGGCGGACGATCAGGCGGTCGCGAAGGAGTAGAAGCGCTTGAGGGTGCAGTGCTCCTCAAGGAGCCGCCCGTAGATCGGCTCCCCCTCCAGCTCCCGGTAGGTCTCGATCGGGTCGCCTTTTATGATCAGCGCCCGCGCGCACTCCTCGCACCAGTACTGGTACTCGGCGTTGACCGGGTCCATGTCCCTGACGATGGGCGTACCGCTGCCGCACCAGTCGCACTTACGCCTGTGTGCACCCATCAGTCAGCTCCAGCTGTGGCCGCAGGCCGTGCACACGTAGGAGACCCCTCCGTTGTCACCCAGCATCTGGGCGACGTGGGACGAACCGCAGGACGGACAGCCGAGACGGGATCGATCGTCGGACGCGACGGGGCCGGGGAGCGGGGCGGGGACAAGAGGCCGGTCGGGAACGTGTTCGCGACTCGCAGGCATCGCGCTCCTCCCGATCGGTACGTCGCCCCCTCCGGCGTTCCGATTCTGCCATGGCCCCGCAAGAGGGTCAGCCTGCCAGGTGCCCTCCATACAGAAGATCCCGCCCCCTGGACGGGGGCGGGATCTTGATTGTGGAGCTAAGGAGAATTGAACTCCTGACCTCCTGCATGCCATGCAGGCGCTCTACCAACTGAGCTATAGCCCCGCTGTCCGCTGCGTTCTCGGCGTTTCCGCCCTGCGAACAAGAAGAACTCTAGCCTGCGACCGGCCGGAATGCGAAATCCGGCCGGACCCGCTCGACGGCGGCCCGCGAGCCGCGCCTCAACACCGCTGGAACAGCCGTCTGTCGGGCCGTCCCGGCACCGTGCGTCCGTCGTCCGGGGGCTTCCGGTTCTGATCCGCCGGAGGCCCCTCAGTCGTCGTCGCCGAGCACCGGCTCCGGCAGCGTGCCGGCGTTGTGCTCCAGCAGGCGCCAGCCCCGTGCGCCCTCCCCGAGGACGGACCAGCAGCAGTTGGACAGCCCGCCGAGCCCTTCCCAGTGGTGTGCTTCCAGGCCGAGCAGCCGGCCGATCGTCGTCCGGATGGTGCCGCCGTGACTGACCACGACGAGCGTGCCGTTCTCCGGCAGCTTGTCGGCGTGCTCCAGGACGACCGGTGCCGCCCGGTCGGCGACCTCGGTCTCCAGCTCGCCACCGCCCCGGCGGACGGGCTCGCCGCGCTTCCAGGCCGCGTACTGCTCGCCGTACCGCTCGATGATCTCCTCGTGGGTCAGCCCCTGCCAGGCGCCCGCGTACGTCTCACGGAGTGCGGCGTCATGGGCGACCGGCAGACCGCTGACGGCGGACAGCTCGGCGGCCGTGGCCGCCGCCCGCCGGAGGTCGGACGCCACGATGGCGTCCGGCTTCAGCGAGGCGAGCAGCCTGGCGGCGCGGCGGGCCTGCCCGACACCGGCCTCGGTGAGCTCGATGTCCGTGGACCCCTGGAAGCGGCGCTCCAGGTTCCACGCCGTCTGGCCGTGCCGCCAGAGGACGATCCTGCGGCCCTTGCCGCTCCTGCTGGCGTTCAGCTCGGGTCACCTTCCGTGCCGCCGTGGAGCTGCGCGTGCTCCTCGGCCTTGCCCCGGGTCTTGACCGCGTCCTCGGGGAGGGCGATCTCCGGGCAGTCCTTCCACAGGCGCTCCAGCGCGTAGAAGACACGCTCCTCGCTGTGCTGGACGTGGATGACGATGTCGACGTAGTCGAGGAGGATCCAGCGGGCGTCGCGGTCGCCCTCACGGCGCACCGGCTTGGCGCCGAGCTCCTTCTGGAGCCGCTCCTCGATCTCGTCGACGATCGACTTGACCTGGCGGTCGTTGGGGGCCGAGGCCAGCAGGAAGGCGTCGGTGATCGACAGCACATCGCTGACGTCGTAGGCGATGATGTCGTGCGCGAGCCGGTCGGCGGCCGCCTGGGCGGCGGCGTTGATGAGCTCGATGGAGCGGTCCGTGGCGGTCACATGCAGGCTTTCGTCGGCGGTCGGATACAACCTCCAGGGTCTCACGGACCGCCGACAGAGCCTTACTGCGTTTCTCGCGGCTCCCGTCGGGCGGTGCCGGAGCACCGCCCGACGGGACGTGCGGGCTACGGGAGCTTGTAGTCCTGGCCGAGGACCGCGGACACGTCGGCGTTGGCGGCCGGCTCGCCCTTCTTCACGTCGCCGGCGGAGAGCCCCAGGGTCTTGGCCACCTCGACGGCCTTCTCCTTGTCCTCGTCGGCGCGGTAGAGCACGACGGACGACGCCTCGGATCCCGCCTTTCCGCTGTCCACGAAGGCGTAGCCGCCGTTGACGAGCTGGACGCGGGCGGCCTCGGGCGCCTTCTCGCTCCCGGTGGCGTTGCGTACGGCGACCCGGAGCGGTGCGCCCGCCTCCGGGGCCTTCACCGTGCCGCCTAGGACCGTCTTGACGACGTCCTTGGTGTCGGCCTCGGTGAGCGTGCCGTCCTGCTGGACCGGCAGCACGGTCGTTCTGTAGTCGCCGACCTTGGCGCGCGAGGCCAGCTTGGCGAGCGAGGCGCCGAGGTCCTTCTCGGGCAGCGAGGGGTCGAGCACCTGGAGCAGCGTCTCGACGGTGACGGTCGCCGCCTTGGGGTCCTCGGAGATCTTGCGCAGGGTGGCGCGCATGACCTCGCCGAACCGCGACAGCTGCTTGGCCTCGGGCTCGCCCTGCGCGTGGTACGTGGCGTACGCGACGGCCATCGGGCCGCTCAGCGTCTGCGCCTCGCCCTTGTTGACGAGCGGCGCGTCGCCCTTCTTCGCACCGGGCACGTCGGTGTCGGTGTCGACCTCGATGTTGCCGACCAGTTCGACGAGGTTCTCCAGGTAGGGGGTGTCCAGCCGCCAGGTGCCGGTGATGCGGGTGCCCAGGAGGGTGTCGATCGCCTCGCGGGTGCCGGTCCTGCCGTCGTCCTCAACGGACTTGCCGAGTGTGGTGGTGGTCCCGTCGTCGCCGGCGACGGCGAGCGAGTTGGGCAGCAGGACGGTGGTGCCCTGCTTGGTGGTGGCGTTGTCGACGAGCAGGGCCGTCGAGGTGTCCCCGTTCTTCGTGTCGTGCAGGTGCACCACGATCATGTCGCGCTGCTGGGCGCCGGCGGCGACGGCCTTCTTCTCGTCCGATCCGGAGAGGCCCGGAATCATGTCGGCGGACCACAGGTAGCCGACCCCGCCGACGACGACGAGAGCGGCAACGACTATCAGCGCGATCATCCGGTGGCGGCCCTTGCGCCGGGCCTCCTCGCGCCGCTCGCTGCGGCTCTCGGTGAACTTGAGCCAGTCGATGACGTCCTCGGAGTCCTCGTCGGGTTCCTCGATGAACGAGAACTGCTCGGTGCGGTAGTCGGGAGCCTGCTCGCGCTGCCCAGGGACCGTGGCCTGCGTCTCCGCTTCGGGCTCCGCCGCGTCCGGCGGCCGCCGGCCGGGGGCCTGCCCCACGGGAGGCTGCTGCCCGGCCCGTTCGGGCTCCGGGGCGGTGCCCTGCTGCGGGATGCTCCACTGCTCGCCGGTGTCGACGGCGGCGGGCTGCTGCCCGGTGGCGTAGCCGTAGTCGGTGTACGCGGCGTAGTCGTACCCCTGCCCGCTCCCCTGCTCCTGCTGCTGCCGGCCGGCCTGGGAGTGGTCCGGCTGCCGCGGGCCCTGGTGACCGCCGTACGGGTCGTAACCCTGCGGCTGCTGGAGGGGGTTGCCGTACGCGTCGTACCCGTAGCCGTAGCCGGCGTCCTGGGCCTGGTGGCTCTGCTGTCCCTGACCCTGCTGGGCGGCGTAGGGGTCGTATCCCTGGCCCTGCTGCCCCTGCGGGTCGTACTGCTGGTGGCCCTGCGGCTGCCCCTGCTGCTGGTAGACCGGCTGCCCGTACGCGTCGTAGCCGACGATCTGCGGCTCCTGGTAGTACGGGTCGTACGGGTTCTGTCGGTCGTTCACCGGTGCCCCTCTCCGTGGCTCACTCGCCGCGGTACAGCTGGCGCTTGTCGATGTAGCGGACCACGCCGTCCGGCACCAGGTACCAGACCGGCTCCCCCTGCGCGACCCTCTCACGACAGTCCGTGGACGAGATCGCCAGCGCGGGCACCTCCACGAGGGAGACACCGCCCTCGGGCAGTCCGTCGTCCGTGAGCACGTGACCCGGGCGGGTCACACCGATGAAGTGGGAGAGCGAGAACAGCTCCTCCGCGTCGCGCCAGGTGAGGATCTGGGCCAACGCGTCGGCGCCGGTGATGAAGAAGAGGTCCGCGTCGCCGTGGACCTCGCGCAGGTCCCGCAGCGTATCGATGGTGTACGTCGGTCCGCCACGGTCGATGTCACTGCGGCTGACGGAGAACTGCGGGTTGGACGCGGTGGCGATGACCGTCATCAGATAGCGGTCCTCGGCCGGGGAGACCTGCTTGTGGCTCTTCTGCCACGGCTGCCCGGTCGGGACGAACACGACCTCGTCCAGATGGAACTGGGCGGCCACTTCACTGGCCGCCACCAGGTGTCCATGGTGGATCGGGTCGAATGTCCCGCCCATCACGCCGATACGGCGCTTCCCGGGGCCGGTAGGCACTTCCTGCTCTCCCATGCGTGCAGAGCCTACTGGCACAGCTGTACGCCCCCGGCTCAGCGGTCGCGGTTGAAGCTGATGGTGATGAACAGAAGCAGCATCAGCGCGACGAAGGCCCCGGCGCCGACGAAGTAGGGGTTGAGGCTTTCGTGGTTGCCGCCGCCCTCGCCCCCGGAGGCGAGAGTGGCCAGCTGGTGTGCGGTGCTCGTGAGGCTCATCTTCGGCAGGACCTATCGATCGTGAGTCGGAAGGAAGACGTCGGGGCCATCGTATGCGGGACCTCCGGGCACGCTCACGGCGACTCAGTCGTTGTTGTCGTCGTTGCGGTATCCACGCAGCAGGAACCAGGCGAGCAGTGCCGCTCCGAGGATCGAGACGAGCAGGACGATCCGGAGGGTGTCGCCCGGTCCCTGCTCCTCGGACGCGGCGGCGAGCAGTACGGCGGTGTGCGGCATTTCGGGCGCTCCTCAAAGTTATCCACAGCCCCCCGCACACCGTAGCGCCAGCGCATACGCTGGCATTTGTCCGGGGGACGAGCGACGACTCGTACGAACAGGGGGCCATCCATGACCGAAATCAGTCACGAGAACGTGCCGAGCAGGCAGCGCCGGCGTTTCCCCGGGATCTCCTCCCGGGCCTACGAGCACCCGGCCGACCGCTCGGCCCTGGTGGCCCTGCGCAAGCTGACCGGCTTCGACACCGTGTTCAAGGCGCTGAGCGGGCTGCTGCCGGAGCGCAGCCTGCGGCTGCTCTTCCTCTCCGACTCCGTCCGGGTGAGCGACGAGCAGTTCGCCCATCTCAACGACATGCTGCGCGACGCGTGTTACATCCTGGACCTGGAGAAGGTCCCGCCGATGTACGTGAAGCAGGACCCGCAGCCCAACGCCATGTGCATCGGGCTCGACGAGCCGATCATCGTGGTCACCACGGGCCTGGTCGAGCTGCTCGACGAGGAGGAGATGCGGGCGGTGGTGGGCCACGAGGTCGGCCACGCCCTGTCCGGCCACTCGGTGTACCGGACGATACTGCTGTTCCTGACCAACCTCGCCGTGAAGGTCGCCTGGATCCCGCTGGGGAACGTGGCGATCATGGCGATAGTGACGGCACTGCGCGAGTGGTTCCGCAAGTCGGAGCTGTCGGCTGACCGGGCCGGGCTGCTGGTCGGCCAGGACATACAGGCGTCCATGCGCGGCCTGATGAAGATCGCGGGCGGCAACCACCTGCACGAGATGAACGTGGACGCGTTCCTCGCCCAGGCCGACGAGTACGAGAAGGGCGGCGACCTCCGCGACTCCGTCCTCAAGATCCTCAACGTGCTGCCGCGCACGCACCCGTTCACCACGGTGCGGGCCGCCGAGTTGAAGAAGTGGTCGGAGACCCGCGAGTTCCAGCGGCTCATGGACGGCCACTACCCGCGGCGCGACGAGGACAAGGACGCCTCGGTGTCCGACTCGTTCCGGGAGTCCGCCGCGCACTACGCGGACACGGTGCGCACCAGCAAGGATCCGCTGATGAAGCTCGTGGGCGACATCGCCGGCGGCGCGGGGGACCTCGGCGGCAAGCTGCGGGACAAGTTCACCGGAGCGGGCGCCGGCGGCTCCGCTACGAACGGGGCGCCGGGCCGGCCTCAGGACCCGGAGGAGGGGAGCTCGGGGCCGTCGGGGCCGTCGGGGCCGTTGAAGGATTGACGGCCGCCAGCGTTCCGCAGAGGGCCGCCGTCGGCGATCCTGTGGCGTACGGGTCGGTGGCGGCGGGTCCGCGGGCGTCGGCCCGCTGTCCGGCCAGGAGCGGGCGGAGCGTCCCGGTGGCGTCGGCCGAGCAGGACTGGGGCCCCGCCTGGACGTGTGCGGTGCGCACCTCCAGGCGGTGCAGCCGCAGGTCCTCACGGTCGAAGCGGAAGTGGAGTTCGCGCCGCACGGTGAACAGGGAGGCGTCGTCCTCGCGCGGGGCCCGGTCCGCGGGGCGTAGGGCGTAGGTGAAGGTGTGGTCCGAGACGACGCCGAGAACGCCCGCCGCCTCCTCCTCGTAGCCGAGGGTGCCCTGGACCCGGATCTCGGGGTCGGCGAGTTCCACGCGCGCCGGGTCGAAGCGGACCAGCCAGCCGGATGCGGCATGGGCCCCGTCGTCCTCCGGGCTGCTCAGGCTGCGTTCGAACTGGGGGCGCTGGTCCGGGTCGAGGAGGTGCTCGACCGGTCGGCGTACGGAGCCGGTGAGCACGTCGGGGTTCAGGGAGGACTCCACCAGGTAGTCCTTGACGGTGGCGAGGGCGGCGGTGATCTGGCTGTCGGAGAAGTTCCGCGTGCGTTCCACGGCGGGGAAGTTGATGCCCGCCGCGCCCGAGCGGAAGCCGGAGACCGGCGTGGCCCGGTACAGCCGCTCGGGTGATCCGCCCGGCACAGCGCCCCGTGGGGCCAGGGGGATGACGGTGGTCCGCAGGGGTTCCGCCCGGCGGACGGCGGGCTGAGGGTAGGGGGTGCGGAAGCCGATGTACACGGCCACCGCGAAGGCGATGGCGATGAGGACGACCAGGGCTATGGCGGCCCGGGAGCCGCTGCCGCCGCCCCGGACGAGGACCTGTTCCTCGGGCAGGGTGCGGACGGCCCGGGAGTGCCGGCCCATCCGTTCCTCGGCGGAGAACTCCTGCATGCGGGCAGCCCGGACGAACGATTCGTCGAAGACGAGCGAGCGGTATTCGTCCTCGCCGCCCGCGGAGTTCTCGGGCGGGCCGTCCGGCGGTTCTGAGCGGCCTGTCATGACTTCTCTCCCGATCCCCACACCGTTCGGTTCGGTGCGCAACGGTCTGCTTCGGCCCAGCGGCGTCCGGCAGCGAGAAGCCCCCCTGGGAGCGAGGGGTCACATCTTGAGGGTAGGTCGATTGCGGCTCACGTAAACGCGGAGAGCACCGGGAACCGCGGGAGTGCCGGGGGTGGCCGTCGGCGATCGGGTGACGGGAGGGAGAGGAGGGCCGGATGCGGCGACGGGGGCGATCCGAGGGCGGGATCTGTCCGGGGCATGCCGGGGCGGATCGGCGGCGCACTGAGCCACGTCGTCACGGGGGAAGCGGATCAGGGCACGCGGGGCTCGGCGGAGACGGTGGGGCGGGAGTAGTCGGCGGAGGCGGACGGGGCGGCCCCGGGCTTGTCCACGCCACTGCTGGCGGGGGGCGGCACCTGGTCCTGGCCGTTGTCCGAGGCGCCCCGGTAGACCGCGGTGAAGGCGAGGGAGACCATGCCGACGCCCATCACGAGGGCCAGCAGCCAGGCGACGGGCCGGTGCCAGCGGGCGGAGTTGCGGTAGGGGCGCAGGGAGCCGCCGTGGCGGCCGTAGGGCCCCGGGCCGTACGCGTCGTCCCCGTAGCCGTGGTCCGGGTCGTAGTCGAGGTCCTGCGGGTCGTGGTAGCCGCGGGGACCGTCGTAGGGGTCGTACGGGTCGTCGGCGCGACGGCTCCGGCGGGCGCGGGCCGCCTCGGCCTCGGCTCGGGCCTCCGCGGCGGCGAGCAGGCGCTCCACGGCGGTGGGCTCGTGGACGGGGGCCGCCCGGATGAAGTCCTCGTCGAACACCACGGAGGCGAAGTCCTCGTCCGCGCCCCCGCGGTCGTCGTCGGGCTCCCAGCCGTCAGGAAACGGCCTGCCCCCCACGTCGTCCGGCACGGATTCAGCGTAGCCCGGACGGGGGCTTTTCGGCAGGGACCCGGAGAACTCCCCCGGATCGCCCCGGTGAGCCCGGGGCGATCCGGCCGGTCCGGCGGCGAGTACGGCGCGAGGACGCCGCCGCCCGGGAGGACTCACTGGCGGACGTGTCCGTCGCCCGTGACGATGTACTTCGTCGAGGTCAGCTCGGGCAGGCCCATCGGACCCCGGGCGTGCAGCTTCTGCGTGGAAATGCCGATCTCTGCTCCGAAGCCGAACTGTCCGCCGTCTGTGAAACGGGTGGAGGCGTTCACCGCGACGGTGGTCGAATCCACCAACTGGGTGAACCGGCGGGCGGCGGCCTGCGAGGTGGTGACGATCGCCTCGGTGTGGCCGGAGGACCAGAGCCGGATGTGGGCGACCGCCGCGTCCAGGGAGTCGACGACCGCCGCGGCGATGTCGTAGGAGAGGTACTCGGTCTCCCAGTCCTCCTCCGTGGCGGCGACCACGGTGGCCTTGGTCCCCTCGGCGCGGGCGAGGACGTGTTCGTCGCCGTGGACGGTGACCCCGGCGTCGGCGAGCGCGTCCAGGGCGAGCGGCAGGAAGGCGTCCGCGACGTCCTTGTGGACGAGCAGGGTTTCGGCGGCGTTGCAGACGCTGGGCCGCTGGGCCTTGGAGTTGACCAGGATGTCGACCGCCATGGCGAGGTCCGTCCGGGCGTCGACGTAGACGTGGCAGTTGCCGGTGCCGGTCTCGATGACGGGGACGGTGGACTCCTCGACGACCGTGCGGATCAGCGAGGCGCCGCCGCGCGGGATGAGGACGTCGACCAGGCCGCGGGCCCGCATCAGTTCGCGGACGGAGTCGCGGCTCTCGCCCGGGACGAGCTGCACGGCGTCGGCGGGCAGACCCGAGCCGCCGACCGCGTCGCGCAGCACCCGGACGAGCGCGGTGTTGGAGGCGTAGGCGGAGGAGGAGCCGCGCAGCAGGACCGCGTTGCCGGACTTGAGGCAGAGGGCGGCCGCGTCGACGGTGACGTTGGGCCGGGCCTCGTAGATGATGCCGACCACACCGAGCGGGACCCGCACCTGGCGGAGGTCGATGCCGTTGGGCAGGGTCGATCCGCGCACCACCTCGCCGACCGGGTCGGGCAGGGCGGCCACGTCCCGCACGTCGGCGGCGATGGCGCGGATGCGTTCCGGAGTGAGGGTCAGGCGGTCGATGACGCCTTCGCTCGTCCCGGCCTCGCGGGCGCGCTCGACGTCCTTCGCGTTGGCTTCGACGATCTCGCCGGTCCGCACTTCGAGGGCGTCGGCGATGGCCAGCAGCGCGTCGTCCTTGGCCGCGCGCGGCAGTGGCGCGATGTCGGCGGCGGCTCCGCGGGCCCGGTAGGCGGTCTGTGCGACCGGGGAGAGGTTGTCGTAGGGCGAGAGGGTGGTCATGCCCGCAGGGTAATGCGCGCACTGCGGGCATCCGTCGCGTATCCCGTGATGCGAGACGACCGGGCCGGGCACGGCCGTCCCTCGGCGGACCGGCGGCGGCCCCATGGGTGAGCCGATCCCCGGAGGGCCGGCGGCAGGCAAATGAGCAGACGGGGCCCGCCCTCCGTACGCGGATCCGCCTTGCGTACGCGGACCCGCCCCCGGCCGACCCGCGCGTGCGCCCCGTCCGTACGCGGCGCACGCCCGTGGACCGCACCGTCAGTACGGGTGCACGCCCACGGGGGACGCGGGCGGTGGTCCGTATCCTTCGGCCACCCGCAGGTGGTAGGTCTCGCGGTCGATGACCTCCAGGCCGACGATCGCCCAGGGCGGGAGCCGGGCTGTGGAGCGGTGCTCGCCCCACAGCCGCAGCGCGACGGCGGCCGCGTCGTGCAGATCGCGGGCCTCTTCCCAGTAGCGGATCTCCGCGTGGTCGTTGGCGTAGCGGCTGGTCAGCAGGAACGGATGGTCGTGCGCGAGCTGTTCCAGGCCGCGTCTGACCTCCGCGAGCGGAGCCTCGGCGCCCGAGACGCTGAGGGTGATGTGCCAGAGCTTGGACTGCGGGGGCTCCTTACGCGCCGTCGTGACCGGATCCCGTCGGACGGTGTCCGCCGGGCGTGGGTTCCGGTCGCAGTCCGGCCCCGCTCCGACGCTCGTCAGAGTTCGGTCGGCCGTGCCTCGGGGCGGCGCCCCCGGGCGCGCTCGTCTCACCGGCGGCCTCCTGTGTGTGTTGCTGTGCGGTACCCCTGTTCCCCACAACAAAGTGGACCAGTCCACAGCGCGGCGTGGGGTGGTTTTGGGAAAGGTGCCTGCCCGAACGCCGGACTTTCAGCCGTTTCAGGGGGTGAGGCGCGGCGTAAGAATGACGAGATCGTCCCTGTGTACGACCTCGCGTTCGTAGGCGGGCCCCAGTTCGCGGGCCAGGTCCCTGGTGGAGCGGCCGAGCAGTTGGGGGATCTCCTTCGCGTCGAAGTTGACGAGTCCGCGGGCGACGGGAACGCCCTGCGGGTCGCGCAGTTCGACGGGGTCGCCGGCGCTGAACTCGCCCTCGACGGCGGAGATCCCGGCGGGGAGCAAGGAGGTGCGCCGGTCCACCACGGCCCGTACGGCGCCGTCGTCGAGGATGAGCGCGCCCTGCGGGGTGGAGGCGTGGGCAAGCCACAGGAGCCTGTCGGCGGAGCGGCGGCCGGTGCGGTGGAAGTACGTGCCGGTGTCGCGTCCGGCGAGGGCGTCGGCGGCCCGGCTGGCGGAGGTGAGGACGACGGGGATTCCGGCGGCGGTGGCGATGTTGGCGGCCTCGACCTTGGTGACCATGCCGCCGGTGCCCACGCCCGCTTTGCCTGCGCTGCCGATGGTGACGCCGGCCAGGTCGCCGGGGCCGGTGACTTCGGCGATCCGGGCGGCACCGGGGGTGCCGGGAGGGCCGTCGTAGAGGCCGTCGACGTCGGAGAGCAGGACGAGGAGGTCGGCGTGGACGAGGTGGGCGACGAGGGCGGCGAGCCGGTCGTTGTCGCCGAAGCGGATCTCGTCGGTGGCGACGGTGTCGTTCTCGTTGACGACGGGGACCGCGCCCATGTCCAGGAGCTTGTCCAGGGTGCTGTAGGCGTTGCGGTAGTGGCCGCGGCGGCTGGTGTCGTCGGCGGTGAGGAGGACCTGGCCGACGCGGACGCCGTAGCGCGCGAACGAGGCGGTGTAGCGGGCCACGAGGAGGCCCTGCCCGACGCTGGCGGCGGCCTGCTGGCGGGCGAGGTCCTTGGGCCGGCGGACGAGGCCGAGCGGGGCGAGTCCGGCGGCGATGGCTCCGCTGGAGACGAGGACGACCTCGCGTCCGCCGCCGTCCCTGACTTTGGCGAGGACGTCGACGAGGGCGTCGACCCGGTCGGCGTCGAGCCCGCCGGAGGCCGTGGTGAGCGAGGACGAGCCGACCTTGACGACGACCCTCCGGGCGCCGGTCACCGCCGACTCGCGTCCGGCGCCTCCCTTTTCGGGGAGTGCGTGGACGTCGCCTTCCGACTCGCTTGCCCCTGACACGTGCTGCCCGCCCCCATCATGTCGTTCGCACCGGCGCTGACAATCTACGCGAGGCAGTAGGGAGAGGCCGCTTCGAGCCGCTCGGAGAGGGCCGCGAAACGATCCCTTCACGTAATTTTCGGCCGTACTTCGTCAGGCTACGCTTTGTGTGTGACTGATGAACCCACCCGCACAAGGCGCATACTTCTCAGGTCGGGCAAAAGCCCTTTCGATGTGGACTCGCTCGAACAGTCCCTCCACAACGACGTCTTCGCGACGAATACAGGGAACCTGATCTTCAGCGACGCCTCGCACAAGATCCTCACAACCCCGCGGGCGGAAGTGGTCTCCAACGGGATCCGGACGGTCGCGTCCGAAGCGGAGCGCATCAATGAGGAGTACGACGTCTTCGTCATACCTCTGGCCAATGCCTTCCGTCCGTCGTTCGAGCGGTCACTGGCGCGGATGACGCAACTGATCAAGAAGCTGCGCATCCCCGTGGTCGTCCTCGGCGTCGGGGCCCAGGCCGACCTGAAGTACAACGCGGCGCGGCTGAAGCCGATGGAGCAGACGGTCAGGGAGTTCGTCACGGCGGTCCTCGACCGCAGCGCCTCCATCGGTGTCCGGGGCGAGTTCACGGAGCAGTACCTGCTGGACATGGGGTTCCGGGACGTCGAAGTCATCGGCTGCCCCTCCATGTTCATGTACGGCCAGACGTTCACGGTCGAGAAGAAGGCGGAGTCGCTCACCTCCGAGTCCCGCGTCTCGGTGAACGGCTCGCACAGCGCCGTCCGCTCGCAGGGGCTCGACCGCGTCATCCGCCAGGCCCACGAGCGCTACCCGCACCTCAGGTTCATCGGACAGAACCTCCTGGAGGCCCAGCTGCTGCACTGGCGCCAGACCTCGCACGACAGCGGCGCGCAGACCTCCATGCCGACGCACCCGTCGCATCCGATGTACCGCGAGGGCAAGGTCCGGCTCTACATCGACCCGGCCACCTGGATCAGCGAACTCCGCCCGTTCGACTTCTCCTTCGGCTCGCGCATCCACGGCAACATCGCGGCGCTGCTGGCCGGTGTCCCGAGCACCGTCCTCTGCGGCGACTCCCGGACGCTGGAGCTGTGCCGGTACTTCGGCATCCCGCACCGCAAGATCACCGAGGTCCCCAAGACCGTCGATCCCGCGGAGCTCTACGAGGCGGCCGACTTCGGTGAACTGGTGAACGGGCACAAGGAACGCTTCCTCCGCTTCACCGGGTTCATGGAGAAGAACGGCCTGGAGAACACCTTCACGCACGGCGACGGCGGTGCCGCGTTCGAGGCGCGCTTGGCCAAGCTCACTCTCCCGCCCGCCGTCCGGCCGTGGACCGACACCGACGCCGACACGCTGAGCGGCCGTTTCAGCTGGATGCAGAGCCGTCTGGAGGAGCTGTCCTCCGAGAACGCGGAGCTGCGCAAGCAACTCGACAAGAAGCTCTCCTCGGCCGGCGCCACGACGCAACCGGCCGTCCTGCCGCGGGCCTACCGAAGGGCACGCCGTGCAGTGGGACGCCCGGTCCGGAAGCTGCTGCGCCCCGAGCAGTGAGGGCGGCCGGCACGCCCTTCCATCGGCCGACCACGTCCCTCGTCGCCCGACGACCTCCCCGGTCGGGCTCAACGGGCCCGCCGCGGGGTGGACAGCACGGTGCGCGCCACCCTGCGCGCCTTGCGCTTCAGGCGTCGCATGAACATCGCGGGGGACTGGGGCTCCGGCCTCTGCGTCTTCCCACCCTTGACCCGCTCGGGAACCACCACCTCGTACGCCGAGTCGGGCAGTCCGCCCGGCTCGCCGAGGTGCGGGTAGGTGAGGTGGTAGTGGCCGCGTACGCCCTTGCGGACCGCTTCGGGCTCCTTCTTGTCCTTCATGAACTGCAGGATGTCCAGAAGGAGATCGAGCCGGCCCTCAGCCACGCACGCCAGCCGGAGCCTCTCCTGGACCTTGAGCCGACGGGCCAGCCCCGGCGTCCAGTAGTCCCGCATCAGCGGGGCGCCCAGCTCCATCTTGCGCCTCCGCACTTCCTCGCTCTGCCTGAGCATCGAAGGGCCGAACTGCGGCAGCAGGGTGACGACGAAGGGCCGGACCATCAGGACGTCCCGCTCCGGACCGGGCGGGACATGGGTGGCGATGAGCTTCGTGAGCGCCCTGGCCGAGTCGAAGCGCAGCACGTAGGTACCGCTCTTCGTCGCGTGCTTGCCGTCGTCCCGGCCCACCAGGTAGTAGCAGGGGTAGTCGGCGACGACGGAGACGCCGTCGCCGCGCAGGTACGCCTCCATGGTGAACAGGGCGTCCTCGCCCGTCTTCAGCGTCTCGTCGAAGCTCATGCCGAGCCGTAGGAGAAGGTCGCGCCGGAACAGCTTCTGCGCGCTCAGGGTGAACTTGATGTTGGACGTGTACAGATCGGCACGCTCAACGGTCTCTTTCCACATCGACTTCGGCGCACCGCGGTTGACGCCGACGATCTTTCCGAGCACCACGTCCGTGCCGGCCCGGTCCCCCATCGCGACCATGCGCTCCAGGGCTTCCTCGCCGAGGTAGTCGTCGGCGTCCAGGAAGAAGACATACCGGCCGCGCGCGAGCTTCAGGCCGACATTCCGCGGGCCGCTGGGGCCTCCGGAATTGGCCTGCCGGATGACCTGCGTGGGAATGGCCGTCCGCGCCGCGAACTCCTCCAGATACGCACCCGTACCGTCCGTGGAACCGTCGTCGACCGCGATGATCTCAAGGCGTTCGGCGCCGATCGTCTGAGCGTCCACGGACTCCAGGCACTGGATCAGATAAGGCATCGCTTCGTACGCGCCGATGATCACACTCACATCGGGAACGCCGGGCTCATCGGGCATGTTGTTCGTCCTGGTCGCGTCGGGCATGCACACCTGTCGATTCGATCATAAAGAGGGCGGATGCCCGACTCCGCATTCTTCATGCGGCAACCAGCCGAACGACCCGTGCATCTCCCCCGAGGAGAGATGCACGGGTCGTCGTGATGGTTGCCTTCATTCCGCCACTTTGATCAGACGGGTGGCTCAGTGCGCCGCGGACGTGCCCTTGGTTTCCGCGGTCTCCGCCCCGGGAACGCCCACCGCATCCGGATCCGCTGCCGCGTCGGCCTCGGCCAGCGCCTCCGACTCGCCCGTTCCGGCGCCGCTGGAGGCCGCCTCGCGGTCCGGGACGGCCAGGTCCTGGTCCGCGCCGAGACGCTGGGCGACACCGACGTTGCGCGCCTCCGCCTTGGCGGCGAGCGCCTGCGCCGCGGCGTTGAACTGCTCCATGGAGGTCGGCTCGTCCGGGCCCAGGAGGTAGTCCTTGAGCTCGCGGCGGGCCTCCGCCAGGGTGTCCGCCGCCGGGTCGGTCACCGCGGCCAGCAGCTCGGCCAGTTCCCCGGCTTCGTTGGACAGGATGACCGCGGCCCGTACGGCGGTGTTCTGCCGCTTGAACTCCTCGGCGCCGAGCGCGGCGGAGTCGGTGACCGCGTACGGCTTGCCGCTGGCGATGAAGTCGGAGACGACGCTGGAGATGTCGGACACCATGGCGTCCGACTCGTTGAAGCAGTCGTACAGCCGTACCTCGGGAGCGGTGATGACCTGGTGCTCCCACCAGCCCGTGGAGCGCCAGTAGGCCGCGTTCCACTCGTCCCGCAGCCGGACCGTCTCGGCTTCGCCCGCGACGTCGGCGACGGAGTCGCGGGCGCGTTCGGCCTCGTCACCGCCCGTGCCGCCGCCGTCGGCCAGCTCGGCCAGCCGGGCCCCGATGCGGCTCAGCTCGGCCCCGGCGGCAGCCCGCTCCCCCTGGAGCGCCGCGGCTTCCCGCACCCAGCGCGGATCGGAGGCTCGCCGGAGCGTCGCCTCCTCGATCATCGCCACGATGCGGCGGTGCGCCGCCCCGGCCTGGGCGCTGCGCGTGCCGGTGAAGGGGTGCGGCTTGTAGAGGAGCCTGACCGGCTCCTCGCTGTTCAGCAGCGTGCGGACGATGTTCTCGCCCGCCAGCAGCAGGGAGGTGTTCCCCGGGTTGTCGTCCCAGCCCTCCCAGGTGGGCGCGTACAGCACGGTCGGAATGGGGTGCGCCAGGGACCCGGAACCGGTACGGATACCGGCCAGCTGAGGGCGTCCCACCTCGACGATGTCGTCATCCCGTACGCCGACGTCGGCCAGGGCGTAGCGGTCGCGCCCGGCCCGGCCGGCGGTCCACACCTCGTCGTAGACCTTGCTGTACGGGTTGACGCTGGCCAGCTTGTCGCTGTCGCCGTGGCCGATGAAGACGTGCTTCATGGTCGGCACCCGCAGCATGTGGATGTTCTTGCCGACGTTGGCCGCGTAGAGCGCCACCCGTACCGAGGACAGGTCCAGGTTCATCAGGTGGACGCCGCCGGGCACGCACAGCACGGGAACCGAGGTGGTCCCGAGCTGGCTCAGGATGGCGCGCTCGCGCAGGAAGATCAGCGGGCGGCCCTCCAGCTTCCCCACGGTCTCCAGCCACATGTTGACCTGGTAGGCCGAGTCGCGGGATCCGGAGAAGTACAGGATGACGGTCGGCCGGTACACGCGCAGCCAGTCGTCGACCGCGGCGAGGACCTTCGTGTCCGACGGCGCGAGGCGGCTGGGACGGAGGTACGGCAGCAGCATGGCGAGGTAGGCGAGGGCGCCGGCCAGGGTGAGGGCGAGACCGACGTAGGCGAAGACGTCGCGGTCGGTGATCACGGCCACCAGCACGCCGACCATGGCGAAGAGGTCCAGGTGCAGCATCTTCTCGGCCGGACGGCTCATCAGCCGCTGCGGCGGAGCGTCGGCGATGGCGATGTCGGCCAGGTCGACGTTGCGCGTGACCACCGGCAGCTTGCGGCGCAGCCGGATCAGGGTGACCATCGCGCTCTGCGGCACCTGGAGCGCGTAGAAGGCCAGCAGGCCGGCGACCGTCACGTAGAAGAGGGGCTCATCGCCGTATCCCATGCGCGACAGCAGCAGGATCAGCAGCAGTTGACGCACCAGGAAGCGGATGGAGAGACCGGCGCGCACCGCGGCGAGACGGTTGATGAGGTAGCTGCCGCAGTGGTGCAGATAGCGGTCAGCCGCATAGGTGACCAGCAGGGCCGGGACGAAGACCCACACATTGGGGAGGATCGCCGCCAGCATGACGCTGGGGTATCCAAGGCCGACCAGGAGCGCGGCGGCCAGTTCCGTACCGCTGCCGACACGAGCCAGACGAATGGCTTTCGAAATCACGAAGTACCGCTCCCGAAAAATGCCGACTCAGATGAGTTTATGGGGAAAGCGTGAAGAAAGGCTCCACGATTTCGGGCCCGGGAACTCGCGTGAGGGCGATTTCCCGGGCCCGAACAGTCGATCGTCAATGATTACACATCTGATTGACGGTCCAGCACGGAGGCGAGCGCCTGCTCGAACCCGGAGGATTCGGCGGCCCCCGCCGTCGGGTCCTGCTGCCGCACGTCGATGACGTGACCGGTCAGTGCGGAGAGCAGGACGTCCAGCGAGGTGCGGGCCACGGCCTCCGAGGAGAGCAGCGAGCCCTCCGGCTCCTGGCCGAACGCCTTGGTGCGCATCGGCGTCGCGGTCCGCTCCGGGTTGACGCAGTTGACGCGGATGCCCTCCCCCGCCCACTCGTCGGCGAGCGCCTGGGTGAGGTTGACCATGGCGGCCTTGGTCGAGGAGTAGAGGCTGTACTCGGCGCGGCCCCGGGTGTAGCTGCTGGAGGTGTAGAGCAGCAACTGGCCCTTGGTCTCCACCAGGTACTTGTACGAGGCGCGCGCGATCTGCACGGGGGCCAGGTAGTTGACGTTCAGCGCTTCCTGGATCGTCGTGTTGTCGGTCTCGGCCAGCTTGCCGATCCGCAGCACGCCCGCGGTGTTGATGACGTAGTCGATCCGCCCGGTCTCGCCGTACGCGGTGGAGAGCGCGTCGTCCACGTGCTCCGGGTTCTCCACGTGCGTTCCCGTGGTGGAGCGGCCCAGTGCGTAGACCTTGGCGCCGTAGCTCTCGGCGAGGGCCGCGATGTCGGCGCCGATGCCGTACGAACCGCCGAACACGACGAGGGTCTTCCCCTCCAGCAGCTCCCGGTAGGCGGCCTCGTCGGCCTGGCGCGGGGCGGCGGTGGAGGCAAGCTGGAAGAGCTTGTCCGTGATGAAGACGTCGACCGGCTGGGTCACCTTCATGTTGTACTCGTCGCCCGCGACCACATGGATCGGCACGTCGGGGAGGTACTTGAGGACCACCGAACAGTCGTCGGTGGCCTGGAAGTTGGGGTCGCCCGCCGCGATCTCGTACGCCTTGCGGATCGTGGAGAGCTTGAACGCCTGGGGCGTCTGGCCGCGGCGCAGCCGGGAGCGGTCGGGGACGTCGGTGATGAACTCGCCGTCCTCACCGTGCGTACGGGTCACGATGATCGTGTCCGCGGACGGGATGGCGACGTCGACGGCCTGGTAGCGCCCCAGCGCGTCGACGCAGTCCTTGATCACACGCTGTGACAGCAGGGGGCGGACCGCGTCATGGAAGAGGACGTTGCGGTCCTCGCCCTCGGCGAGCCCCTCGCCGAGGGCCGCGATGGCGCGCTCGGTGGTCTCGTTGCGGGTGGTGCCGCCCTCGATGACCCGCGTGACCTTGGTCAGTCCGGCCTTCGCCACGATCTTCTCGACGTCGGGGACGAAGCCCGGCGCCATCAGCACGATGACGTCGTCGATGCCCTCGGCGTTCTCGAAGATGGTCAGCGTGTGCTCGATGACGGCCTTACCGGCGATCTTCAGCAACTGCTTGGGGATCGACAGGCCGACGCGCTGGCCGGTCCCACCGGCGAGCACGACCGCTGTGGTCCGGGGCTTGGCTTCATGCGGCACAGACACAGACGACCTACCTTGCTATGACAGGGGGAACAGTGTGATGGTCGCACTCTCCGTGACCGTCTCGCAAGGTGGACGTCATCCGTCACTCGCCCCGCCGACGCCCTCAGTTCACCCTCTGGCCAGGGAGGTTGGGCGCCACGGGGCGTTGCGCGGGGTGATCGACCCCACAGATGTGTTGCGTAATCGGCACATGAGCGGAACCCGCACCCGGCGTGACCGGCGAAAACCGCCGACGCCAGGCCCCGAGACTACCGGACGGCCCGTCTCCGGAGAGACGGGCCGGGGGCTGCCGGCGGGAAGGCCGCCGCCGGAGAGCGGCGAACTCCCCGCCGGCGGTTCCCGCAAGCCGGAGGCTCCTAGAAGGGGTCGAACTCGTCGTACTCCTTCTGCGCGTCGTCGCGCTCGGCCTCGCGGTCCCTGCGGCGCTGCGCCGCGGGGCGCGGGGCCTCCATGCGGTGGTCCTCGCCGCGACGGCCGAGCATCTCGGCGCCGGCCTGCACGGTCGGCTCCCAGTCGAAGACGACGGCGTTGTCCTCGGGGCCGATGGCGACGCCGTCGCCGGCCCGTGCGCCCGCCTTGACCAGCGCGTCCTCGACGCCGAGGCGGTTGAGCCGGTCCGCGAGGTAGCCGACGGCCTCGTCGTTGTTGAAGTCGGTCTGGCGCACCCAGCGTTCGGGCTTCTCGCCGCGTACGCGGTAGAGGTCCTCGCCCTCCGCGGTGACCGTGAAGCCCGCGTCGTCGACCGCCTTCGGGCGGATGACGATGCGGGTCGCCTCCTCCTTCGGCTTGGCGGCGCGCGCCTCGGCGATGATCCCGGCGAGCGCGTAGGACAGCTCGTTGAGGCCCTTGTGCGCGATCGCGGAGACCTCGAAGACGCGGTAGCCGCGGGCCTCCAGGTCGGGGCGGATCATGTCGGCGAGGTCCTGGCCGTCGGGGATGTCGACCTTGTTGAGGGCGACGATGCGGGGCCTGTCCTCCAGGCCGCCGTACTGGCGCAGCTCCTCCTCGATGATGTCGAGGTCGGAGACGGGGTCGCGGTCGGACTCCAGGGTGGCGGTGTCCAGGACGTGCACGAGGACCGAGCAGCGCTCGACGTGGCGCAGGAACTCCAGGCCGAGGCCCTTGCCCTGGCTGGCGCCGGGGATGAGCCCGGGGACGTCCGCGATGGTGTAGACGGTCGAACCGGCCGTGACGACGCCGAGGTTCGGTACGAGGGTGGTGAACGGGTAGTCCGCGATCTTCGGCTTGGCCGCCGAGAGCACCGAGATCAGCGAGGACTTGCCGGCGCTCGGGTAGCCGACGAGCGCCACGTCGGCGACGGTCTTGAGCTCCAGGACGATGTCCCGGCTCTCCCCCGGCTCACCGAGCAGCGCGAAGCCCGGCGCCTTGCGTCGGGCCGAGGCCAGCGCCGCGTTGCCGAGGCCGCCGCGGCCGCCCTGACCGGCCACGAAGGTGGTCCCCTGGCCGATGAGGTCGGCGAGGACGTTCCCCGCCCTGTCGAGGACGACGGTGCCGTCGGGGACCGGCAGGACCAGGTCCTGGCCGTCCTTGCCGGAGCGGTTGTCGCCTGCGCCGGGCTGGCCGTTGGTGGCCTTGCGGTGGGGGTGGTGGTGGTAGTCGAGCAGCGTGGTCACGGCCTGGTCGACGACGAGGATCACATCGCCGCCCCGTCCGCCGTTGCCCCCGTCGGGGCCTCCCAGCGGCTTGAACTTCTCACGGTGGACGGAGGCGCAGCCGTGGCCTCCGTTACCCGCGGCGGCATGCAGCTCGACGCGGTCCACGAAGGTGGTCATGGTCAGTGCCTCCAGGTACAGCGGGAAAAAGCGGAATTGTCTCTGTCGTAACACGCCGAGGGCGGACCCGCTTCCCCGTTCACCGGGAAAGCTGCGGTCCGCCCTCGGAAGGTGCTGTGCCGTTCGGCGCGCGTCGAGAAGAACTCAGACGGCGAGCGGAACGATGTTCACGACCTTGCGGCCACGGTGCGTGCCGAACTCGACCGCACCGGCGGCGAGCGCGAACAGCGTGTCGTCGCCGCCACGGCCGACGCCCGTGCCCGGGTGGAAGTGGGTGCCGCGCTGGCGGACCAGGATCTCACCGGCGTTGACGGCCTGACCGCCGAAGCGCTTCACGCCGAGCCGCTGAGCATTGGAATCGCGCCCGTTCCGAGTGGACGATGCGCCCTTCTTGTGTGCCATGTGTTCTCAGTCCCTTACTTCGCGGCCGTGGGGATACCGGTGACCTTGATCGCCGTGTACTGCTGGCGGTGACCCTGGCGACGGCGGTAGCCGGTCTTGTTCTTGTAGCGAAGGATGTCGATCTTCGCGCCCTTGTGGTGGTCCACGATCTCGGCCGTGACCTTGATGCCGTCCAGCACCCACGGGTCGCTGGTGACCGCGTCACCGTCGACAACGAGCAGGGTCGAGAGCTCGACCGTGTCGCCAACCTTGGCAGTGGAAATCTTGTCAACCTCAACGATGTCGCCGACAGCAACCTTGTGCTGGCGACCACCGCTGCGCACGATGGCGTACACGCGGATCTCTCTCTCGCTCGGAACGGAACCCCTGATGCCAGCCGCCCGCGCGGGCCGGGGCCCGAGTCGATCCGGAAGGATGAGCGGCCTCTCCTGGTGGACGGCGCGAACACCGATCGCGACCGGGAGGGATGTGCTCAGGGGTGGATGTGTCGAAGAAACACACCGAGGGTCAAGGTTACGGGGCGGGGGTGTGGGGGTCAAACCGGCCCCTGGCCCGTCCGACCCACGGGTGCGGCCGAGGTGGTACGCCGATGCCTCGGACCGCCACCTCCGGCCTCCGCCTCCGCCGCGGACCACGGAGGAGCCGCGCTCGCCGCTCATGCCGTACGGCGCCCCGTCGGCCCTACGGCGTCCAGCGCCCGCCTCCCGTCCCCCGGGAATGACGGGCCCGGCCGGCGAGAACACCACGGCCGGACACGCGGACGGTCCGCCCCCAGGTGCTCGGGGCGGACCGTCCGCGAGGAAGGCGGAGAACGTCAGCCGGCCGACGCCTCACCCTCCGGGGAACCGGTGGAGGCGTTCACCGAGGGCGACGACTGCTGCTCGGCGGCGACGGTCTTCTTCGTCGCCTTCTTCGCCGCGGTCTTCGCCGTCGTCTTCTTGGCGGCCGTCTTCTTCGCGGCCGTCTTCTTGGCCGCCGCCTTCTTGGCCGGGGCCTTCTTGGCGGCGGTCTTGCGTGCCGTCTTCTTCGCCGGTGCGGCCCCCGCGGATTCGGAATCCGTCACTCCGGACTCCGGGGTTCCCTCCGGGGCCCGGTCGTCCGCCTCCGGGGCCTTCGCCTCGGACGCCGTGTCGACCACGACCACCGCCGCGTCGTCCCCGCCGGTGGGCGAACCCGCCGGAGCGGTGACCTTGCGCGTCACCCGGCGACGGGCACGCGGCGGCGCGGCCACCGGGGCCTCGGGTGCGGGCTCCGCCGGGGCCTCGACGGCCGGCGTCTCCGCGGCGGCCGGCTCCACGACCGGGTCCTCCACCGCGACCGGGTCCGCGGCGGGCTCGGCCGGCTGTACCGGCTCCGCCGCCTCGGCCTGCTTCGGCGCACCCGCCGGGGCGGTCGCCTTACGGGTGGCCCGGCGGCGCGTACGGCCCTGGGGCGCGGCCTCGGCCGGCGCCTCCGGAACCTCGGCGGCGGGGGCCTCCGCGACCGGGGTCTCGGCCGCCGGGGCCTCGACCACCGGCTCGGGCGTCGGTTCGGCGGCAGGGGCCTCGGCCTTCGGGGCGCCGGCCGGAGCCGACGCCTTGCGCGAGGCGCGGCGGCGGCCACGGCCGCGCGTGGCGGCCGCCTCCGCCTCGGCGGGGCTGCCGTAGAACTCGTCGTCCTCGCGGACCGCGGGCTCCACGGCCACCGGGGCGGCGACCTCGGCGGCCAGTTCGGCCTCGGTCTCCACGGCCTCGGTCTCCGAGGTCTCGGCGGAGGCGTGGTCCTGGGAGCCGTGGTCCTGGGAGCCGTGGTCCTGGGAGCCGTGGTCCTGGGAGCCGTGGTCGTGACCGTGGTCGTGGTCCTGGCCCGCGCCACCGCGGCGCTTCTTGGACTTCTTGCCGCCGCCACCGCCGCCCGGGGACGTCGGCTGCTCCATGTGGACGATGACACCGCGCCCGTTGCAGTGCACGCAGGTCTCGGAGAAGGACTCCAGCAGGCCCTGGCCCACCCGCTTGCGGGTCATCTGGACCAGGCCGAGCGAGGTGACCTCGGCCACCTGGTGCTTGGTGCGGTCACGGCCCAGGCACTCCAGGAGCCGCCGCAGGACCAGGTCCCGGTTGGACTCCAGCACCATGTCGATGAAGTCGACGACGACGATGCCGCCGAGGTCGCGCAGCCGCAGCTGGCGCACGATCTCCTCGGCCGCCTCCAGGTTGTTCCTGGTGACGGTCTCCTCCAGGTTGCCGCCCTGGCCGGTGAACTTGCCGGTGTTGACGTCGACGACGACCATCGCCTCGGTCTTGTCGATCACCAGCGAACCGCCGCTCGGCAGGTAGACCTTGCGGTCCAGCGCCTTCATCAGCTGCTCGTCGATGCGGTACGTCGCGAAGACGTCGACCTCGGAGGTCCAGCGGGAGAGCCGCTCGGTGAGGTCGGGCGCGACGTGCGAGACGTATCCGTGGATGGTCTCCCACGCCTCGTCACCGCTCACGATGACCTTGGAGAAGTCCTCGTTGAAGATGTCGCGGACCACCCGGACGGTCATGTCCGGCTCGCCGTAGAGCAGCGTCGGGGCGTTCGAGGAGCTGGTGCCCTTGGCCTTCTTCTGGATGTCCGCCCACTGCTGCTGGAGGCGCTCGACGTCGCGGCGCAGCTCGTCCTCGCTCGCGCCCTCGGCGGCGGTGCGCACGATGACGCCCGCGTCCTCGGGAACGATCTTCTTGAGGATGGTCTTCAGGCGGGAGCGCTCGGTGTCGGGCAGCTTGCGGCTGATCCCGGTCATGGAGCCCTCGGGCACGTAGACCAGGTAGCGGCCGGGCAGCGAGACCTGGCTGGTCAGCCGCGCGCCCTTGTGGCCGATCGGATCCTTGGTCACCTGGACCAGGACGGACTGGCCGGACTTGAGCGCGGTCTCGATGCGGCGCGGCCCGTGAGCCATGCCGAGCGCCTCGAAGTTGACCTCACCGGCGTACAGGACGGCGTTGCGGCCCTTGCCGATGTCGACGAAGGCGGCCTCCATGGACGGCAGCACGTTCTGGACCTTGCCCAGGTAGACGTTGCCGACGTAGCTGGTGGACTGCTCCTTGTTGACGTAGTGCTCGACGAGCACGTTGTCCTCGAGGACGCCGATCTGGGTGCGCTCGCCGTTCTGGCGGACGACCATCACGCGCTCGACGGCCTCGCGGCGGGCGAGGAACTCGGCCTCGGTGATGATCGGGACCCGGCGGCGGCCCTGCTCGCGGCCCTCGCGGCGGCGCTGCTTCTTGGCCTCCATCCGGGTCGAGCCCTTGATGGACTGGACCTCGTCGAAGCCGGTGCCCGGCTCGCGCTCCTCCTTCTTGCGGGGCTCGCGGACCTTGACGACCGTACGCTCCGGGTCGTCGGAGGTGCCGTGGTCCGCGTCGGCGGCCGCGTCACCGCTGCGGCGGCGGCGACGGCGGCGACGGCGGGAGCTGCTGCTCGAACCGGAGGCCGAGGCGTCGTCGTCCTCGTCGCTCTCGTCGGCCGTCTCCTGCGCCTGGCCCCGGCCGCCGTCCTGCTCGTCCTCGGCGCGGGTCTCCTCGGCGCCGGTGCGGGCGGGGGCGTCGTCGGTGTTCTCGTCGTCCGTGTCGTGGGCCTCACCGCGACGGCGGCGGCGGCCACCTCGGCGGCGGCGGCGCGAGGGGCGGTCGCCGTACTCGTCGGCGTCGTCGTCGTGCTCGTCGGCCTCCGCCTCCGCCTCGGCCTCGGGGGCCTCGGCCGCGGGCGTCCCCACCGGGGCGGCCTGCTCGGCGGCGTCGGACTCGCCGCGGCGGCGACGGCGACGGCGCGAGCCGCCCTGCGGCGCGGCCTCGGCGGGCGCGGCGCTCTGCTCGGAGCCGGTCTGCTCCTCGACCTCGTCGGCCTCGTCGTACGGGGAGGCGGAGCCGGCGGCGGCAGCCGCGGCGGCGGCCGTCTCGGGGGTCTGGAACATGGGCTCGGCGAAGACCGGGGCCTGGAAGACGGCGACGGCGGGGCGCGTCGCACGGCGGCTCCGGCGCGTCGGCTCCTCGGTCTTCGCGGTGAACTCGGGGCTGCCCGCGGCGGCGGTGGCCCGGCGGCGGCGCCGTCCGCGCGGGGCCGCCTCCTCGACCTCGTCGGTCTCGGCGGCCAGCTCCTCGGCGACGGCGGCGGGCAGGCTCTCGCCGGACTCGACGGGCTCCTCCGCGACGTCGGCGGAGTCGGCGACGTCGGCGGACCCAACGGCTCCGGCAGCCTCGGCGGGCTGCGGCGAACCGGCGGGCGCGGACGCCTTGCGGGAGGCGCGGCGACGGCCGCGCGGGGCCGGGGCCTCCTCGGCGGTCTCGGCCTCGACGGCGGCCGGGGCGGCGGGTTCGGCGGCCCGGACCTGCTCCGGCTCGCTCACGGACGCGGCGGCCTGCGGGGCGCCGGCCGGAGCGGAGGCACGGCGGCGGGTGCGGCCGCGGGGAGCGGCGGGCTCCGCGGCGGCGGCGGGCTCCTCGGCAGGAGCATCGGCGGCGGGCTCGACCACGACGACGGCCTCCTCGGCGGGCTGCGGGGCGCCTGCCGGCGAGGTGGCCTTGCGGGAGGCGCGACGGCGGCGGGGCGCCGGGGCCTCCTCCGGGGTCTCCACGGCGGCCACGGCCTCTTCCTCGGGCTCGGTCTCGGGCTCGGCGGCGGCCTCCACCGGTGCCTCGACGACCTCGGCGGCCTCCGGCGAACCGGCCGGGGCCGTCGCCTTGCGGACCGCGCGGCGGCGGGCGCGCGGCGCGGGGGCGGCCGGCTCCTCGTCGGCGACGGGCTGCGCGGGAGCCTCGGCGACCGGGGCGGTCTCGGCGGCGGGCCCGGGCTCGGCGGTCTCCGCCTGCGGCGGGGCGCCGGCGGGCGCGGTGGACTTGCGCACGGCGCGGCGGCGGGTGCGGGCGGGGGGCGCGGCCTCGGCGGCCGTCTCCCCGGGCGTGTCGTCCACTGCGGGAGCGGCGGACGCGTCAGCCGGTATGGCCGGCGTGACGTCCTCGGCGGCGGGCGCGGCGCCACCGGGCGGACCGGCGGGGCGGGAGGCGGCGCGGCGCCGACGGCGCGGCGGCAGCTTGTCGCCGGGGGTGTTCTCTTCGTTGTTCCCGGTCGTGCCGGGTTCGTTCGGCTGAGGCATGCGGGCGTTTCTCCCGTCGTGCTCCCGGGCGCCGCGTCGTATTCCGGTCCGGCCGGTCCGCAGTGGTGCGATACCGCCGTCCGGGGCGCGGGCGCCGCACAGGAGCTGATGTCTGGCTCGCCGGTTCCGTACGCGGTGTGCGTACGGCCTGGCGAAAGTCTTGTGGGTCAGTGCGCGGCCCGGCCCAGGTGGCTCCCGAGTCATGGGGCTGCGCCACGACGACCGTCCTACGCGGAACCTGCACCTTCCGGCGCCGTCGCGACGGCTGCCCCGGCGACCGCGGGATGTGCGGTCGGGGCGGCCTCGCGGTCGGGCGCGAGCGGGTCGGTCACCGTGCCGGTCTCCTCGTCGAAGAGCCCCTGCGCCAGCCTCGTCACCGCTGCGGGGACGGGCGGCGCCAGGTCGGCCACAGCTCGGAGGCCGGACAGGACGTCGTCGGGTCGCACGGCGGGTGTCACGTGCCGCACAACCAGGCGCAGTATCGCACAGGGCCGCTCACCCGGCCTATCGTCCGGACCGTCGCCGACCCGCAGGTCCGCGACGGCGGCGCGGGCGTCGAACGTCCGGATGCCGTTCTTCGCCTTGCGCTGAACCTCGACGGTCTCCGCGTCGTTGAAGGCCGCCACCGCGGGGCGCACGTCCTCGGGGTCGACGCCGTCCAGGCGCATCTCCCAGACGGAGGCGGTGAGCCGTTCGGCCAGGCCGGACGTGCGCGCCTCCACCGCGTCGACGATGTCGAGGCCGGTCGGCATCGACGCGTCGAGCAGGCCGCGCAGGGTCTCGGGGTCCCGCGCCTCGGTGAGGGCGATCTCCAGGAACTCGGCCTCGCTGCCCGTGCCGGTGGGTGCGGCGTTGGCGTAGGAGACCTTGGGGTGCGGGGTGAAGCCCGCGGAGTACGCCATCGGTACCTCGGAGCGGCGCAGTGCCCGCTCGAAGGCCCGTTGGAAGTCTCGGTGACTGGTGAACCGGAGGCGGCCGCGCTTGGTGTAGCGCAGTCGGATGCGCTGCACTGCCGGTGCGGGCGGCGGGCCTTCGGGCTGTCGCTTGCCCAGTGGTTCTTCTCCTCGGTGCGGGGCGGGCGCGGTGGCGCGCCGCCCACGAAATTCGGGTCGCCCCGGGGTGCCGCTCCGGCTCACCCCCGCCCGGCGATTTTCTCGCCGAGCAGCGGGGTCTCGGACGCCTGCGCCGCGCTGGGGACAGTCGTTGTACTACCCAGAGTACGCGCAGGGACCCCCCTCGGTTCCCCGGACCGTGCGGCGGCCGGGGAGCCGCCCAGCGCCCGCCAGGCGTCGCGGCGCGCCCGGCGCACGGTTTCCCGGACGCTCGCGAGGGCCGTGCGGGCGGCCCGGCCCGCCTCGGCGGCGGCGCGCCGGGCGGGGACCCACAGGGAATCGCGCAGGAAGTGGCCGACCGGGGTGCACAGGGTGCGGTACCCCCAGGCGACCGGGGCGACGAGCAGGGTCAGGACCAGCCACGCCAGGGCCCGCCCGACCGCCCGGGAGACGTAGCCGGCGATCCGCCACGCGACGGCGAGCGCGTCCCCGATCTCCCGGCCCACCGGGACGAGGATGCGGCGGTACGTCCAGGAGAGCGGCGCCACGACCAGCGTCACCACCAGCCACGCGACGGCGAGGCCGACTCCGCGCCCGGTGGCGGCGAGCCCCCGCCAGACCTGGTCCAGGAGCCACTCCGTCCCCTGCCACAGCCGGGTGAGGACCCACGCCGCGCCGCGGCCGAGCGGGGTGAGGACGCCGGTGTACAGCCACACCACCGGCACGACGAGCCCGTACCGCACCACCGGGACGAGCACGTACCGCCACCCGGAGCCCAGCGGCACGATCACCAGCACGGTGAAGAGCCGGGCGAGGGCGGTGGCGAGTGCGCGGGCGGCCGGGGCCAGCAGGGCCGTGCCGGTCCATCGCAGGCCGCGGCCCAGCGGGGTGAGGACGTGGGTGTACAGCCACACCGCGGGGACGGCGACGCCGTAGCGGGCGACGGGGACGATCACGTACCGCCACAGACCGGTCCACGGCCACACCAGCAGAGCGACGGCCAGCCAGGCCGCGGCTTTGCCCAGGGGCGCGAGGACCCAGGTGTACAGCCAGGTCAGCGGGGTCAGGAGCAGCGTGTCGGCCAGCCACAGCAGCGCCCGGCCGAGCGGGCGGAGCAGTACGCGTCCGGCACCGTGCCACAGCGCGGTGAGCGCGTCCCAGAGCAGTCGGGCGGGCAGGACGAGCACCAGGACGACGATCCGCACGGGGATCCTGATCAGCGTGGCCAGGATGCTCTCGCCCGGCTCGTAGCCCTGGGGCGCCTGGTGTCTGCCGTAGTGCGCGTCCGAGTCCATGCCCTCAGTGACGCCTCCGGCCCGGTCCGGGGTTGCCGGACCGGGCCGGATGATCACCGTGCCTCCACGAGCGGAAGGCGCGGCGGGGCGCTACTTGTTGACCACGCTGAGCGGCAGGAGCTTCTTGCCGGTCGGGCCGATCTGGATGTCCAGGTCGAGCTGCGGGCAGACGCCGCAGTCGAAGCAGGGGGTCCAGCGGCAGTCCTCGACCTCGGTCTCGTCGAGCGCGTCCTGCCAGTCCTCCCAGAGCCAGTCCTTGTCCAGGCCGGAGTCGAGGTGGTCCCAGGGCAGGACTTCCTCGTAGGTGCGCTCGCGGGTGGTGTACCAGTCGACGTCCACCCCGAACTCGGGCAGCGTCTTCTCGGCGCAGTTCATCCAGAGGTCGTAGCTGAAGTGCTCGCGCCAGCCGTCGAAGCGGCCGCCGGACTCGTAGACCGCGCGGATCACGGAGCCGACGCGGCGGTCGCCGCGCGAGAGCAGGCCCTCGACGATGCCGGGCTTGCCGTCGTGGTAGCGGAAGCCGATGGAGCGGCCGTACTTCTTGTCGCCCCGGATCTTGTCCCGGAGCTTCTTGAGCCGTGCGTCGGTGTCCTCGGCGCTGAGCTGCGGGGCCCACTGGAAGGGGGTGTGCGGCTTGGGCACGAACCCGCCGATGGAGACGGTGCAGCGGATGTCGTTCTGGCCGGAGACCTCGCGGCCCTTGGCGATGACGTTGACCGCCATGTCGCCGATCTGGAGGACGTCCTCGTCGGTCTCGGTGGGCAGGCCGCACATGAAGTACAGCTTCACCTGGCGCCAGCCGTTGCCGTAGGCGGTGGCGACCGTGCGGATCAGGTCCTCCTCCGAGACCATCTTGTTGATGACCTTGCGCATGCGCTCGGAGCCGCCCTCGGGGGCGAAGGTGAGACCGGAGCGGCGGCCGTTGCGGGTCAGCTCGTTGGCCAGGTCGACGTTGAACGCGTCGACGCGGGTGGAGGGCAGCGAGAGGCCGATCTTGTCGTCGGTGTAGCGGTCCGCGAGGCCCTTGGCGATGTCACCGATCTCGCTGTGGTCGGCGGAGGAGAGCGAGAGCAGGCCGACCTCCTCGAAGCCGGTCGCCTTGAGGCCCTTGTCGACCATTTCGCCGATGCCGGTGATGCTTCGCTCCCGCACGGGGCGCGTGATCATGCCGGCCTGGCAGAAACGGCAGCCGCGGGTGCAGCCGCGGAAGATCTCCACGGACATCCGCTCGTGCACGGTCTCCGCGAGGGGGACGAGGGGCTGCTTGGGGTAGGGCCACTCGTCGAGGTCCATCACCGTGTGCTTGGAGACCCGCCACGGCACGCCGGACCGGTTGGGCACGACGCGGCCGATGCGGCCGTCGGGGAGGTACTCGACGTCGTAGAAGCGCGGGACGTAAACGCCGCCGGTCTTCGAGAGCCGGAACAGGACCTCGTCGCGGCCGCCGGGGCGGCCCTCGGCCTTCCAGGCGCGGATGATCTCGGTGATCTCCAGGACGGCCTGCTCGCCGTCGCCGACGACCGCGCAGTCGATGAAGTCCGCGATCGGCTCGGGGTTGAACGCGGCGTGGCCGCCCGCGAGGACGATCGGGTGGTCCACCGTGCGGTCCTTGGACTCCAGCGGGATGCCCGCGAGGTCCAGGGCGGTGAGCATGTTCGTGTAGCCCAGCTCGGTGGAGAAGCTGAGCCCGAACACGTCGAACGCGCCGACGGGGCGGTGGCTGTCCACGGTGAACTGGGGCACGTGGTGCTCGCGCATCAGCTCTTCGAGGTCGGGCCAGACGCTGTACGTGCGCTCCGCGAGGACGCCCTCGCGCTCGTTGAGTACCTCGTAGAGGATCATGACGCCTTGGTTGGGGAGCCCGACCTCGTAGGCATCGGGGTACATCAGGGTCCAGCGGACGTCACAGCTGTCCCAGTCCTTGACGGTGGAGTTCAGCTCACCGCCGACGTACTGGATGGGCTTCTGCACATGCGGGAGCAGAGCTTCGAGCTGTGGGAAGACCGATGCGGCAGACATCTCGCGAACCTTCGTGAGCCGGCAGGGGTGACCATCCAGCGTACCCCGCTCACCGGTGCTTCAGATCCGCCCTCAGTCCGGGGGCGTCCGCGCGGGCCCAGACCGCGGGCAGTTCGCGCTCCCTCGCCTCGGCCGCGGCCTCCTCCCGGCCGTACAGGAGCCCCCAGGTGAAGGCGGTCTCGCCCGCCGCGTGGGACTGGATCCCGAGGGTGCGCAGCGCTTCGCGGGCGACGACGCTGTCCTGGTGGTCGCCGAGGAGGGACTGGAGCGCCTTGACCCGTTTCGCGAAGCGCTCGGCGGGCTTGCCGAGGGCGGGGCGGGCCGCCTCGCCCGCGTACCGGGCGCGTTTGGCGGCCTTGCGGGCCTCGTGCATCGCGGTGTCCCGCTCGGGCCCCGGCGGCAGCGCGAGGGCGTGCTCGACGCGGGTCGCGAGGCGCCGGTGGTCCTTGAGCACCGCCCGGGGCAGGGCCTTGGCGGGCTTGCGGGAGGCGGCGGGGCGCAGCGGCGGCTCCTCGCTCAGCGCGTGGAGGGCGTCCAGGAGGTCGAGGTAGCGCCGCCCGTCCAGTACGTCGACGATCCTGCGGCGCGATCCGGTGCGGCGGGCGGCCGACCAGGCACGGAGCCGGCCGCGCACGGGGCCGAGGGCGAGGGTGTCGGGCAGTTCGTCGACGCGGGCGCCGAGCCGTGCGTCCAGGACTTCCTGGTCGCGGTCGAGGCCCAGCTCGGCGGCGAGCCACTTCAGCTCGGCGCCGAGGGGGTCGGTGGTCTCCCGGTCGAGGATCTTGCGGTGGGTCTTGAAGGTGCTGCGCAGCCGGCGGGTCGCGACGCGCATCTTGTGGACGGAGTCGGGAAGGTCGCGGCGCACGGCGGGGTCGAGCCGGACGATCGCGTCGATCTGCTTCCGTACGTAGGCGAGGACGTGGTCGCCCGCGGTCCTCGGCGCGTCCTGCCGCCGGCCCGTCCCCTCGCGTACGGGTGTGGTCTCCGCCAGCGCCCTCGCCAGCTTCGACGAGGAGGAGGCGGGGCGGACCCCGGCCTTGCGGAGGCGCTTCTCGACGGCGTCCAGGACGGCCGGGTCGGCGTCGTCGGCCAGCTCGACCTCGATCTCGGTCCAGGCGGCGGTGGCGCCGCTCCCCTCCCCCGCCAGGCGCTCGGCGAGGACGGTGTCGACGCTGACCTCGGCCAGGAGCCCGCCGTCGGCGTCCAGCAGGTGGTGGACGTCCCGGGAGGAGAGCAGCCGGACGACGGGAGCGATCTCCGCGTGGCGGACCCGGGAGCGCAGGAGCGCGGCCAGCGAGGGCGGGAGGGCGTCGGAGAGCGGTTCGCGGATCTCGTCCCGGACGCCGACCGCCACGGGGAACTTCGCGTGCCAGCCCTCGTCGTCCCCGCCGGTGCGGCGGCGCAGGGTGAGGGACCCGGCGGCGAGCCGGAGGTCGGGGGTGTCCCAGTAGACGGCGTCCAGTTCGGTCCGGCCGCGTGGCACGGCCCGGTCGACGCCGGCCACCCGGCCCAGGTCGGGCAGCCGGGTGGCGTCGGTGGCCTCGTACTTCCGCTCGATCTCGCGCTTGGTGTCCGCCATGTACGGACACCTACCCGTCTGCGCCCGGGTTCAGGCGGACAGCGGCCGTTGCACCCTGATCGACTGGAGCAGGCCGATCGCCACCCAGACGGCGAACATCGAGGACCCTCCGTAGGAGACGAAGGGCAGCGGGAGCCCGGCGACCGGCATGATGCCGAGCGTCATGCCGATGTTCTCGAAGGACTGGAAGGCGAACCAGGCGATGATCCCGGCGGCGACGACCGTGCCGTACAGCTCGGTGGTCTCGCGGGCGATCCGGCAGGCGCGCCACAGGACGACGCCGAGCAGGACGATGATCAGTCCGGCGCCGAGGAAGCCCAGCTCCTCGCCGGCGACGGTGAACACGAAGTCGGTCTGCTGCTCGGGCACGAACTGGCCGGTGGTCTGCGTGCCCTCGAAGAGCCCGGTCCCGGTGAGGCCGCCGGAGCCGATCGCGATGCGCGCCTGGTTGGTGTTGTAGCCGACGCCGGCCGGGTCGAGCGCCGGGTTGGCGAAGGCGGCGAACCGGGCGATCTGGTAGTCGTCGAGCAGTCCGAGCTGCCAGATGGCGACGGCTCCGCCCACGCCCGCGCCGAGGAGGCCGAAGACCCAGCGGTTGGAGGCGCCGGAGGCCAGCAGGACGCCGAGGACGATGACGGCCATGACCATCACCGAGCCCAGGTCGGGCATGAGCATGACGATGGCCATCGGGACGGCCGCCAGCCCCAGCGCCTTGGCGACGGTGCGGTGGTCGGGGTGGTCCTGGTCGCCCGCGTCGACCCGGGCGGCCAGCAGCATCGCCATCACGAGGATGATGGTGATCTTGGTGAACTCGGAGGGCTGGATCGAGAAGCCGGCCGGCAGCTTGATCCAGGCGTGGGCCCCGTTGACCGTGGTGCCGAGCGGGGTGAGCACCGCCAGGACCAGCAGCACCGAGATGCCGTAGAGGATCGGGACGGCCCCGCGCAGCGTGCGGTGGCCGAGCCAGATCGTGCCGATCATCAGGGCGAGCCCGATGCCGGTGTTGAGGGCGTGCCGGACGAGGAAGAAGTACGGGTCGCCCTGGGTGAGGTGGTCGCGGTTGCGGGTCGCGGACCACACGAGCAGGCCGCCCATGAACGAGAGCGCGAGCGCGGCTCCGAGGAGCGGCCAGTCCAGCCGCCGCGCGACGGAGTCGCGGGCGGTCAGCTTGGCCCAGGAGCCCTGGTCGGGGCCGTACCGGGGGACGGAGAATCCACCTGCCATCAGGGCTGCCTCCCCGTCGACGCGGGCGATCCGGTGAGTCCGGGCTGGCCGCCCGGCTGCAGCGGCAGTTGGGGCTCCTGGCCCCCCGGCTGCTGCTCGGGCGTGATCGGGGCGGGGTCGTAGGGCTTGACCTTCGGCGCGTAGATGGTGCCGTCGCTCTGGATCTTCGGCAGCGCCTTCTGGGGCTTCGGCAGCAAGGCCCTCTTCTTGTCCTGGTTGCCCTCGGCGTCGAGGCCGTAGAGCGCGTCGTAGATCTTGCGGACGGCGGGTCCGGCGGCACCGGAGCCGGTGCCGCCCTGGGAGATCGTCATGACGATCGTGAAGTCGTCGGTGTAGGTGGCGAACCAGGCGGTGGTCTGCTTGCCGTACACCTGGGCCGTACCGGTCTTGGCGCGCATCGGGATCTTGTCCTGCGGCCAGCCGCCGAACCGCCAGGCGGCGGTGCCGCCCGGCTCGACCACCGAGCGCAGCCCCTTGTCGAGGTCCTTGATGGTCCGGGCGCTGACCGGGAGCTTCCCGGCGGCCTTGGGCGTGATCTCCCGGACGGACTTGCCGTCGGGGCTGATCACGGCCTTGCCGACGGTGGGCTCGTGGAGGGTGCCGCCGTTGCTGATGGCGGCGTAGGCGGTGGCCATCTGGATGGGCGTGACGAGCACGTCACCCTGGCCGATCGCGTAGTTGATGCTGTCGTACGCCTTGAGCTGGTTGCCTTCGAGGCAGCTCTCGTACGCGATCTGCTGGACGTAGGTGCCGCCCTTCTTGCCCTCCTTGCACCAGGCGTCCTTGTTGGCCTTCCAGAAGTCCTGCTTCCACTGGCGGTCCGGGATGCGACCCTTGACCTCGTTGGGCAGGTCGATGCCGGTCTCGGAGCCGAGGCCGAAGTCACGGGCGGTGCGGTAGAACCAGTTCTTGGCGTCCTTCTTGGGCTTTATGCCGCCGTCCTTGACCCACTCGTCGTGGCCGAGGCGGTAGAAGACGGTGTTGCAGGAGTACTTGAGCGCGTCCCCGAGCGTGATGGGGCCGTGGCCCTGGGACTCGAAGTTCGCGAAGGTCTGGTTGCCGAGGCTGTAGGAGCTGCTGCACTCGTACAGGTCGTTGAAGGCGTGGCCGCCGCGCACGGCGGCACTGGCCGAGACCACCTTGAAGATCGAGCCGGCCGGGGCCTGGCCCTGGATGCCCCGGTTGAGCAGCGGGTAGTTGGACTTCTTGCTGGTGAGCTTGGCGTACTGCTTGCCGGAGATGCCGCCGACCCAGTCGTTCGGGTCGTAGTCGGGCTGGGAGGCCATCGAGACGACTCGGCCGGTCTTGGACTCCATGACGACGACGGCGCCGGAGTCGGCCTCGTACTTGCGGCCGGTGATCTTGTCGGTCTCCTGCCGGACGGTCTTCATGGCCTGCGCCAGCTCGTACTCGGCGACCGCCTGCACCCGGGCGTCCAGACTGGTGACGAGGGTGGAGCCGGCCACCGCCGGGTCGTTCTCCGCCTCGCCCATGACGCGGCCGAGGTTGTCGACCTCGTAGCGGGTGACGCCCGCCTTGCCGCGCAGTTCCTTGTCGTAGGTGCGCTCGATGCCGGAGCGGCCGACCTGGTCGGAGCGCAGGTAGGGCGACGGGCCGTCCTGGGCCTGCTTGATCTCCTCGTCGGTGACGGGCGAGAGATAGCCGAGAACCTGCGCCGTCTTCGCCTTGGCGGGTGCGGCGTAGCGGCGTACGGCGGTGGGTTCGGCGGTGATGCCGGGGAAGTCCTCGGCGCGCTCGCGGATCTGGAGGGCCTGCTGGGTGGTGGCCTCGTCGGTGACCGGGATCGGCTGGTAGGGCGATCCGTTCCAGCAGGGCTGGGGGGTCTTCGCGTCGCAGAGGCGGACCTTGTCCTGGACGTCCTTCGCCTTCATGCCCAGGACGTCGGCGAGCCGGGTGAGGACGCCGACGCCGTCGTCCTTCATCTTCAGCAGTTCGGTGCGGCTGGCGGAGACGACGAGGCGGGTCTCGTTGTCGGCGAGGGGGACGCCCCGGGCGTCGAGGATCGAGCCGCGCACGGCGGGCTGGACGACCTGCTGCACGCCGTTGCCCGCGGCTTCGGCGGTGTACTCGTCGCCGTTGCGGATCTGGAGGTACCAGAGGCGGCCGCCGAGGGTGAGCAGCAGGGAGAAGACGAGGACCTGGATGACGATGAGCCGGATCTGAACCCGCTGGGTCCGCCCGGTCTCGGGAATGTTGCTCACGCGGTGCCCCCGCTGATGGTCCGGCCGGGGGTACGGGGGTCCCCCGGGAAGTACAGCCTCACGCGGCGCCCCCGGCGTCCTCGGTCGCGTACGGGATCACAGTCGCTTGACCCCCTTGATCCTGCCCGCGCGGGCGGCGCGGTTGCGGGCGGCCTTCATGCGCAGGCCGCCGCGCTGGTTGCCGATCCGCAGACCGGTGCCGGAGGCGAGCCAGCCGGCGGCGACGTCGTGGCCGCCGGAGGACGCCTCGGCGACCGGGTCGTTCTCGGTGCGTCTGGCCAGCGCCATGATGAACGGCACGGTGAAGGGCGCCAGCAGCAGGTCGTAGATCGCGGCGGTGAACAGCAGGCTGCCCAGGCCCACATGGCGGGCGGCCGTGTCGCCGACGAGCGCGCCCACGCCCGCGTACAGCAGGGTCGAGCCGATCGCGGCGGCGACGACCGCGGCCATCGGGGCGAACGCCGACTTGAGCTGCCCGTTCTCCGGCCGGACCAGGCCCGCCAGATAGCCGATGACGCAGAGCACCAGGGCGTACCGGCCGACCGCGTGGTCGGCGGGCGGGGCGAGGTCGGCGAGGAGGCCGGCGCCGAAGCCGATGAGGGCGCCGCTGACCGGCCCGTACACGAAGGCGAGTCCGAGGACGGTGAGGAGCAGCAGGTCGGGGACGGCGCCGGGGAGCTGGAGGCGGGCGAGGACGGAGACCTGGATGACCAGGGCGACAACGACCAGGGCGATGGAGAGCAGAGTCCGGTTGATACGCATGGGAATCAGCGCTACTCCTGGTCGTCGGCCGCGTTGCCGGGTTGTTGGGCGTCGCCCTGCTGGTCGCCCGCGGCGTCACCGGCGGCGTCGCCGTTCTCGTTGACGTTGCCGACGACCTTGCCGGAGCCGTCCACCAGATCGCCGTTGGGCTGGACGGTGACGGTGACCGTGGGGGTCGGCTTCGGCTTGGCCTTGGCGGGCTTCTTGGGCAGGACCGTGTCCCGCGGGTCCTCGCGGGGCGCCTGGACGACGACCCCGACGATGTCGAGCTTGGTGAATCCGACGTACGGCTTGACGTAGACGGTCCGGGTGAGCGCGCCGCCCGAGGGGTCGACGCGCACGACCTCGCCGACAGGGACGCCGGGCACGAAGGGCTTGTCCTTGCTGGAGCCGAAGGTGACGAGCCGGTCTCCGGCCTTCACCTCGGCCTTGCCGTTGAGGAACTGCACCGACAGCGGGCGGGAGCCCTGGCCGGTGGCGAACCCGAGCTCGTCGGTCTTCTCCATCCGGGTGCCGACGGTGAAGTCGGGGTCGTTGGCGAGCAGGACCGTGGCGGTGCTGGGGCCGACGGTGGTGACCCGGCCGACCAGCCCCTCCCCGTTGAGGACGGTCATGTCGCGGCGGATGCCGTCGTTCGACCCGGCGTCGATGGTGATCGTCCAGGAGAAGCCCTGGGCCGCTCCTATGGCGATGACCTCGGCGCCCTTGATCCCGTACTGTCCGGCGCCCGCGTGCTTCAGCATGGCGTCGAGCTGGCGGACCCGGCTGTTGGTGCGGTCGTCGCTGCCGAGCCTGGCCTTCAGCGCCGCGTTCTCCTTCTCCAGGGTGGAGATCCGGTCGTGCCGGTTGCCGGAGTCGCGGACCGCCCCTATGGCGTTGCCCACCGGGTCGACCGCCGCTGATACGCCGTTCTCGATCGGCCCGAAGACGGTGGCCGCGGCCTGCCGCGCGCCGTCGACCGGTGATCCCTCGCCGCCTCGGATATCCACCGTGATCAGGGCGAATGCGATGGCGATCAAGAGCACCAGAAGCAGCCGGCTCTCTCGTGTGTCCCTCACGTGCGGCGGCCGTGCCTTCCTCGTCGGAATGTTCGTGCCTGTGTACGTCTCCGTACGCGTACCGGTCCGGGTGTTCCGCTCCGGTGCGCGTACAGCAACGATCTATATCAACGATCCGGCGGACAGAGCGTCAGCGTCCGCTCGCCGGATCGGGTGTGTCCCGCAGGACGACCAGGGCGGGCCCGGCGACACCGCGTGGCGCCGTGCCGGGGGGGGGGCGGGCCCGGTCGAGAGCCGCCGGACGCGCCCCCGGGGTGTGTCCGGCGGATCGGCATCGGGATCGGGCCCGATGAGGAGCCGCCGGACGTGTCCTAGCGCCGGGGCTGGGCGTCCAGCACCTGCTGGAGCGCCTCGAACTCCTCGACGCACTTGCCGGAGCCGAGCGCCACCGAGTCCAGGGGGTCCTCGGCGATGTGGATCGGCATGCCCGTCTCGTTGCGCAGCCGCTCGTCCAGGCCGCGCAGCAGCGCGCCGCCGCCGGTGAGGACGATGCCGCGGTCCATGACGTCGCCGGACAGCTCGGGCGGGCACTTGTCGAGCGTCGTCTTCACGGCGTCGACGATCGCGTTGACCGGTTCCTCGATGGCCTTGCGGACCTCGGCGGCCGAGATGACGACCGTCTTGGGCAGCCCGGAGACCAGGTCGCGGCCGCGGATCTCGGTGTGCTCGTCCTTCTCCAGGTCGTACGCCGAACCGATGGTGATCTTGATCTGTTCGGCGGTCCGCTCACCGAGGAGGAGCGAGTACTCCTTCTTGATGTGCTGGATGATCGCGTTGTCCAGCTCGTCGCCGGCGGTGCGGATCGACTGCGCGGTGACGATGCCGCCGAGCGAGATGACCGCGACCTCGGTGGTGCCGCCGCCGATGTCGACCACCATGTTGCCGGTGGCCTCGTGGACCGGCAGCCCGGAGCCGATGGCCGCGGCCATGGGTTCCTCGATGATGTGCACCTGGCGCGCGCCGGCCTGGGTGGACGCCTCGATGACGGCGCGGCGCTCGACCCCGGTGATACCGGAGGGCACGCAGACGACGACCCGGGGGCGGGCCAGGTAGCGCCGCTTGTGGATCTTGAGGATGAAGTAGCGGAGCATCCGCTCGGTGATCTCGAAGTCGGCGATCACGCCGTCCTTCAGCGGTCGCACGGCGACGATGTTGCCCGGCGTGCGACCGATCATTTTCTTGGCCTCGGAGCCGACCGCGAGGATGCCGCCGGTGTTGGTGTTGATGGCCACGACGGACGGCTCGTTCAGGACGATGCCGCGCCCCCTGACGTACACCAGCGTGTTGGCAGTCCCGAGGTCGATAGCCATGTCACGGCCGATGAACGACATTGAGTTCCCCTTGTTCCCCATGAGGATGCGTCGGGCCTTCCCAAGAAGCGAAGATGGCTTGTTCTGGTAGGCGAGGTTGGCGCTGCGGGCGTGGAAGCTTCCATCGTAGTGCCGTACGCACGGACGGAGCGCGAGGGTCCTTCGCCATGGCGAGCGGAACGGGTGCCCGTTCCACCCATGGTGACGTTACGTCGGAGGGATGCGTTCCCGCGACACCGAACCCTATGCCGAGGGGCGACCGAATTACTTCGGTCGCCCCAGGCGTACAGCGCTGTTTGGCCGATCGGGTCAGGAAAGTCCGGGAAAGAAAAGCTTCAGTTCTCGCTCTGCGGACTCCTCCGAGTCCGAGGCGTGGATGAGGTTCTCACGGGTGATCGACCCGAAGTCGCCGCGGATCGAGCCGGGTGCGGCGGCGATCGGGTCGGTGGGGCCGGCCAGGGCGCGGACGCCCTCGATGACCCGCTCGCCTTCGGCCACCAGGGCGACGACGGGACCGGACGCCATGAACTCCATGAGCGGCTCGTAGAACGGGCGGCCCTTGTGCTCGCCGTAGTGCTGCTCCAGCGTCGCGTGGTCCAGCGTGCGCAGCTCCAGCGCGGTGATCCGCCAGCCCGCCTTGCGCTCGATACGGCCGACGATCTCGCCGATCAGGCCGCGGCGGACCGCGTCGGGCTTGAGCAGGACGAGGGTGCGCTGGGACATGTACGGGCTCCTTGCAAGGCCGGGCGATACGCGATACGGGTGCGGTGAGGGCGAGATTACAGGGGCGGGGGGACGCGCCCGCGCCCGGGTTCACCCAGGGTCACCTTCGGGCCCCGGCCCGGCGGACCCGCTTCCGGGTGGCCGGGACCGGGGGGGAGTGGACCCGCGTCCGGGTGGCCGGACCCGGGGGCGGCGGGACCTCCGGCGGCTGGGCGGGCGGGCTCCGGGCGTGGGCGGGCGGCCCCCGGATGCCGGACGGGCCCTCGGTGCGCGCCCGGCGTCAGGCGGCGGCCTCGCCCGCCTCCTGGGCGGCCCAGCGCGCCTTGGCCTCGTCGATCTTGCGGCCGTAGTGGATCGAGGCCCACCACAGCGCGCCGAAGGCCAGACCCAGGACGAACATCACCGGGACGACGAAGCCGCTGAGGACCAGCGCGACCTGGAGCGCCCAGCCGAGCTGGATGCCGCCGGGCCGGGTGATCATGCCGCAGAGCAGCACGGAGAGGGCCATGCCGATGCCGCACACCGTCCAGACCGCGCCCATGGAGGCGTCGTCCATCTTCATCGCGACGAGACCGGCGAAACCGATCACGAAGAACTCACCGATCAGCGTCGAGGCGCAGAGCGTGCGCATCCTTCTCCTCAGCCCCTTCCGAGCAGCAGCCGGGCTTCCCCGACCGTGATCACGGACCCGGTCACCAGCACCCCGGCGCCCGCGTACTCGTCCTCCTCCTCGGCCAGCGTGATCGCCGCCTCCAGCGCGTCGTCGAGGCGCGGCTCGACCTGGACCCGCTCGTCGCCGAAGACCTCGACGGCGATCGCGGCCAGCTCGTCGGCGTCCATCGCGCGCGGGGTGGAGTTCTGCGTGACGACGATCTCGGCGAAGATCGGCTCGAACGCCTCCAGGAGGCCCCGGACGTCCTTGTCGGCGCTCGTGCCGACCACGCCGATCAGCCGGGAGAAGCTGAACGCCTCGGAGACGCCCTCCGCCGCCGCCTTGGCCCCGGCCGGGTTGTGCGCGGCGTCCAGGACGACGGTCGGGCTGGAGCGCACGACCTCCAGGCGGCCCGGCGAGAGCACCGAGGCGAACGCCTTGCGGATGGCGTCGATGTCGAGGGAGCGGGCCTGTTCCGCGCCGATGCCGAAGAACGCCTCGACGGCGGCGAGCGCGACGGCCGCGTTGTGCGCCTGGTGGGCCCCGTACAGCGGGAGGAAGATCTCCTCGTACTCGCCGCCCAGGCCGCGCAGGCCGATCAGCTGGCCGCCGACCGCGATCTCCCGGGAGGTCACGCCGAACTCCATGCCCTCGCGCGCCACGGTGGCGTCCACCTCGACGGCCTTCTTCAGCATCACCTGCGCGGCGTCCACCGGCTGCTGCGCCAGGATGACCGTGGCGCCCTCCTTGATGACGCCGGCCTTCTCCCCCGCGATCTCGGCGGGCGTGGTGCCGAGCCGGTCCGTGTGGTCCAGCGAGATCGGGGTGATGACAGCGACCGTGGAGTCGATCACGTTGGTGGCGTCCCAGGTGCCGCCCATGCCGACCTCGACGACCGCGACGTCGACGGGCGCGTCGGCGAAGGCCGCGTACGCCATCCCGGTGAGGACCTCGAAGAAGGAGAGCCGGTAGGGCTGCTGGGCGTCGACCATCTCGACGTACGGCTTGACGTCCTCGTACGTCTCGATGAACCGCTCGGGTGCGATCGGCGCGCCGTCGAGGCTGATCCGCTCGGTGATCGACTGGACGTGGGGGGAGGTGTAGCGGCCGGTGCGCAGCTCGAAGGCGTTGAGCAGGGCCTCGATCATGCGGGCCGTGCTGGTCTTGCCGTTGGTGCCGGTGATGTGGATCGATGGGTAGGCGCGCTGCGGCTCGCCGAGGACGTCCATCAGCGCGGCGATGCGCGTGACGGAAGGCTCCAGCTTGGTCTCGCCCCAGCGTCCGGCGAGCTCCTGCTCCACCGCCCGCAGCGCCTTGTCGGTCTCGGGGTCGGCCGGGCGGGCCGGGACCGCTTCGCCCTGCGGCTGACCCGAGTGGGTGCGCAGCGTGCGGCTCCCGGCCTCGATCACCGCCAGGTCGGGGTCGCGCTGGGTCGCCTCGTCGACGATCCCCTCGAAGGTCTCGTCGGGATCGGGCTCGTCGTGCCGGTCTGGGCGGGGCTCACTCACGCGCCCAGTCTACGGATGGGCTCGGACATCGCGCGCAGCGCCCGGCCCGCCTCGCGCGCGGCGGCCGGCCGACCTCGCGCGCGGCGGCCGGGACCGGCGGAAACGTGCGGGGTCGGGAGCCGTGTGGTCCGTCCATGCCGGCGCGGCCACCCGCCCTCCCCCGAACACGGCGAAGCCCCCGTGCGCCCGGTCGGTCGGGTGCGCGGGGGCTCCGCCCTCAGCTCATCAGCTCTGCGGGAGGCCCGCCAGCTGGGCGCCGATCCGCTCGATGTCGGCCTCGGCCTTGGCGAGCCGGCCGCGGATCTTGTCGACCACCTGGTCCGGCGCCTTGGCGAGGAACGCCTCGTTGCCGAGCTTGCCCTCCGCCTGGGCCTTCTCCTTCTTCGCCGCCTCCAGGTCCTTCGTGAGGCGCTTGCGCTCGGCCGGCACGTCGATGGTGCCGGACAGGTCGAGCGCGACGGTGGCCCCGGCGACGGGGAGGGACGCGGTGGCGCTGAAGTCCTCCCCGGCCGCCTCCAGACGGAGGAGCTGCCGGATCGCGGGCTCGTGCGGGGCGAGCGCGGTGCCGGCCAGGGTCAGCTCGGCCGGGACCTTCTGGCCGGGCTTGAGGCCCTGGTCGCCCTTGAAGCGGCGGACCTCGGTGATGACCTGCTGGACCAGCTCGATCTCCTTCTCGGCCGCCTCGTCGCGGAAACCGGAGTCGGCGGGCCACTCGGCGACGACGACGGACTCGCCGCCGGTCAGCGTGGTCCACAGCGTCTCCGTGACGAACGGAACGATCGGGTGGAGCAGGCGCAGGGTGACGTCGAGGACCTCGCCGAGGACCCGGCCGGAGACCTTGGCCTGCTCGCCGCCGGCGAAGAACGTCGTCTTGGACAGCTCGACGTACCAGTCGAAGACCTCGTCCCACGCGAAGTGGTAGAGCGCGTCGGAGATCTTCGCGAACTGGAAGTCTTCGTAGTAGCGGTCGACGACGGCGACGGTCTCGTTGAGCCGGGAGAGGATCCAGCGGTCGGTGGCCGTCATCGCGGACGGGTCCGGCAGCGGGCCCTCGATCGTCGCGCCGTTCATCAGGGCGAAACGGGTGGCGTTCCAGATCTTGTTGGCGAAGTTCCGGGACGCCTTGACCCAGTCCTCGCCGATCGGGACGTCGGCGCCGGGGTTGGCGCCGTTGGCCAGGGTGAAGCGGACGGCGTCGGAGCCGTACGCGTCCATCCACACGATGGGGTCGACCGCGTTCGGGTTGGACTTCGACATCTTCTTGCCGAACTCGTCGCGGACCAGGCCGGTGAGGGCGACCGTCTTGAACGGGACCTCGTCGTCCATCGCGTACAGGCCGAACATCATCATCCGGACGACCCAGAAGAAGATGATGTCGTGGCCGGTGAGCAGGACGTCCGTGGAGTAGAACTTCTCCAGGTCCGGGGTCTGTTCGGGCCAGCCGAGCGTGGAGAACGGCCACAGGCCCGAGGAGAACCAGGTGTCGAGGACGTCCTCGTCCTGGGTCCAGCCCTCGCCCGTGGGCGGCTCCTCGTCGGGGCCGACGCAGACGACCTCGCCGTCGGGGCCGTACCAGACGGGGATGCGGTGGCCCCACCAGAGCTGGCGGGAGATGCACCAGTCGTTGAGGTTGTCGACCCAGTCGAAGTACCGCTTCTCCATCTCCTTGGGGTGGAGGGCGACCCGCCCGTCGCGGACCGCGTCGCCGGCGGCCTTCGCGAGCGTGTCGACCTTGACCCACCACTGGAGGGAGAGCCGGGGCTCGATGGTGGTCTTGCAGCGGGAGCAGTGCCCGACGGAGTGGACGTACGGGCGCTTCTCCGCGACGACGCGGCCCTGTTCGCGCAGCGCGGCGACGATGGCCGAGCGCGCCTCGAAGCGGTCGAGTCCCTGGAAGGGGCCGGGCACGGTGATGACACCGCGCTCGTCCATGATCGTGAGGGACTCCAGGTCGTGGCGCTGGCCGATCGCGAAGTCGTTCGGGTCGTGCGCCGGGGTCACCTTGACGGCGCCCGTGCCGAACTCCGGGTCGACGTGGGTGTCGGCGACGACCGGGATGGTGCGGTCGGTCAGCGGCAGCTTGATGCGCTTGCCGATGAGGCGGGCGTACCGCTCGTCGTCGGGGTGGACGGCGACGGCGGTGTCGCCGAGCATCGTCTCGACCCGGGTGGTGGCGACGACCAGGGTCTCGTCGCCCTCGCCGTACTGGAGGGAGACCAGCTCGCCGTCGTCCTCCTGGTAGTCCACCTCGATGTCTGAGATGGCGGTGAGGCAGCGCGGGCACCAGTTGATGATGCGCTCGGCGCGGTAGATCAGGCCGTCGTCGTAGAGGTCCTTGAAAATCTTCTGGACAGCGCGGGACAGCCCCTCGTCCATGGTGAACCGCTCGCGCGACCAGTCGAGGCCGGCGCCGAGGCGGCGCAGCTGGCCGAGGATGCGGCCGCCGTACTCGTCCTTCCACTGCCAGACGCGCTCGGTGAACGCCTCCCGCCCGATGTCGTGGCGGGACTTGCCCTCCTCGCCGAGCTGCTGCTCGACCTTGTTCTGGGTGGCGATGCCGGCGTGGTCCATGCCGGGCAGCCACAGCGTCTCGAAGCCCTGCATCCGCTTGCGGCGGGTGAGGGCGTCCATCAGCGTGACCTGGAAGGCGTGGCCCAGGTGGAGGGCGCCGGTGACGTTGGGCGGCGGGATGACGATGGTGTACGGGGGCTTCTCGCTCTTCGCGTCCGCCTCGAAGTAACCGCGCTCCACCCAGCGCTCGTACAGCTTCCCCTCTACGTCGGCCGGCGTGTACGTGGTCGGCAGTTCGGGGTTGCTGGCTGGCTGCTGCGATGAGTTCTCGGTCACGGAAGACAGTTTAGGGCCGTCACAGGACTGCACTGAAACGGATTGGTTCCGTAACGGTGTACGGCCCGGTCCCCCGCCCGGAGACGGCTTCCGTCAGGATGTTCGCAACGCATCAGGGCCGCCCTCCACGTGTCGGCCGGCCCGAGGACATCTGGAGGGGACAGCGCGATGAGCTACAACCAGCCGGGCCCGTACGGCGGCCAGCCGCCGCAGGGGCAGCCCGGACCGTACGGACAGCAGCCGGGCCCGTACGGGGCCCCGCCGCCGCAGGGCGGACCCGGCTACGGCTACCCGCAGCAGGCCCCGCAGGGTGTTCCCCCGCAGCAGCCGAACCCGTACGCGCAGCCCCAGCAGCCGCAGGGGTACGGCTACCCGCAGGCGCAGCAGCCGGGTCCGTACGGTCAGCAGCCGCCGGCTCCGCCGTACGGCGGGCAGCCCCCGTACGGGGCCCAGCCTCCGTACGGCGGGCAGCCGCAGCAGCCGAAGAAGAAGACCGGGCTGATCGTCGGGGTCGCCGTGGTGGCCCTGGCGGTCATCGCGGGCGGGGTGTACTTCCTGACCTCGGGCGGCGGCAGCAGTGACGTGGCGGACTCCACGAAGGGGTACAAGCTGACGCCCGCGGCCGCGGTGGACGACTACAAGCAGGACCCGTCCAAGAAGAAGCCCGAGTCCGCGATGAGCGGTGAGGACAAGACCAAGGCCGAGGCCATGGGGGTGAAGAACCCGCACGAGGTCGGTGCCCAGTACGTGAGCGGTGACCTCAAGACCAACCCCCTGCTCGCCAAGATGCTGATGCTGCAGGGTGTCTGGGGCGAGATCGAGGACCCGGAGAAGGCCATCGATGGTTCCTTCCAGAACGCCAAGGACAGTGCGGCGGCGAGCGAGGACACCAAGGGTTCGCTGGTGGGTAGCCCGAAGTCCGCCTCCCCCGCCGACTTCGACGGCGCGCTGATGAAGTGCCAGGACGTCAAGGTCATCAACGACAAGGCGGACGGCACCGCACAGAAGGGGCCCAAGGAGATGACCATGCCGGTCTGTATCTGGGCCGACTACAGCACCGTGGGCGTGGTGATCGGTTTCGATATCGGCGGTGCCATGACGAACAAGCCGATGACACAGGACGAGACGGCCGCGCTCGCCGCCAAGCTCTACAACACCTCCCGCACCAAGATCTGAGCGCCGCACGCCGTATCTGAGCGCCAACGCCGAAGGGGCGCCCGCCGGTCGAACCGGTGGGCGCCCCTTCGGCGTACGCGAGTCGGGTGCGGCTAGGCCGACTTCTCGTGGCGGCCGCCGTCGTTCTTGCCGATCGTGCGCGGCTCGCGCGGGACCAGCGTCGGGTTGACGTTGTCGCGGACGACGTCCGGGGTGATGACGACGCGGGCGACGTCCTTGCGGGACGGGACCTCGTACATCACGGACTGGAGGACTTCCTCCATGATCGCGCGCAGGCCGCGGGCGCCGGTCTGCCGCAGGATCGCCTGGTCGGCGATGGCCTCCAGCGCCTCGCGCTCGAAGTCCAGCTCCACACCGTCGAGTTCGAACAGGCGCTGGTACTGCTTGACCAGGGCGTTGCGCGGCTCGATGAGGATCTGGAGCAGGGCCTCGCGGTCCAGGTTGTGCACCGAGGTCAGCACGGGGAGACGGCCGATGAACTCGGGGATCATCCCGAACTTCACCAGGTCCTCGGGCATGACCTCCTGGAACTGGTCGCTCGCCTGGATCTCCCGCTTGGAGCGGATCGTGGCGCCGAAGCCGATGCCCTTGGCGCCGGCCCGCGACTCGATGATCTTCTCCAGACCGGAGAACGCGCCGCCCACGATGAACAGCACGTTCGTCGTGTCGATCTGGATGAACTCCTGGTGCGGGTGCTTGCGTCCGCCCTGCGGCGGGACGGAGGCGGTGGTGCCCTCCAGGATCTTCAGCAGCGCCTGCTGCACGCCCTCGCCCGAGACATCGCGGGTGATCGACGGGTTCTCGCTCTTGCGGGCGACCTTGTCGATCTCGTCGATGTAGATGATCCCGGTCTCGGCCTTCTTGACGTCGTAGTCGGCCGCCTGGATCAGCTTGAGCAGGATGTTCTCGACGTCCTCGCCGACATAGCCGGCCTCCGTCAGCGCGGTGGCGTCCGCGATGGCGAACGGGACGTTGAGCATGCGGGCCAGCGTCTGCGCGAGCAGCGTCTTGCCGGAGCCCGTGGGGCCCAGCAGGAGGATGTTCGACTTGGCGAGCTCGATCGCGTCCTCACGACCGGAACCGCCGCCGTTCTCCCCGGCCTGGACCCGCTTGTAGTGGTTGTACACCGCGACGGAGAGGGCCTTCTTCGCGGGCTCCTGCCCGACGACGTACCCCTCCAGGAACTCGTAGATCTCGCGGGGCTTGGGAAGCTCCTCCCAGCGCACCTCGCTCGTCTCCGCGAGCTCCTCCTCGATGATCTCGTTGCAGAGATCGATGCACTCGTCGCAGATGTACACACCGGGTCCCGCGATGAGCTTCTTCACCTGCTTCTGGCTCTTTCCGCAGAACGAGCACTTGAGCAGGTCGCCGCCATCACCGATGCGTGCCACGAGGTGCTTCCCCTTCGCCTGGGAGACGCCTGGTTCAGCGGCTCCTGGTGCCTCTAATCGACGGTACCTTGCCTGGCCCCCCGTTCGGGCCCCCCTTGGCACGGTTCACACGGCTGTGGTCGTGCGAACGTCATGTGCCAAGGGGAAAGACCGACGTCAGAGCGATGCGCCCGCGGTGGTCTTGCGGGTGGAAACGATCTGGTCGACCAGACCGTACGCGAGGGCGTCCTCGGCCGTGAGGATCTTGTCGCGCTCGATGTCCTCGCGGATCTTCTCCAGCGGGGTCGTCGAGTGACGGGCCAGCATCTCCTCCAGCTGCGAGCGCATGCGGAGGATCTCGTTGGCCGCGATCTCCAGGTCGGAGAGCTGCTCACGGCCCGTCTGCGAGGACGGCTGGTGGATGAGCACCCGGGCGTGCGGGAGCGCCATGCGCTTGCCCGGGGTGCCCGCGGCGAGCAGGATCGCGGCGGCGGAGGCCGCCTGGCCCATGCAGACCGTCTGGATGTCCGGCTTCACGAACTGCATCGTGTCGTAGATCGCGGTGAGCGCGGTGAACGAGCCGCCGGGGCTGTTGATGTAGATCGAGATGTCGCGGTCGGGGTCCATCGACTCCAGGCACAGCAGCTGCGCCATGACGTCGTTGGCCGAGGCGTCGTCGATCTGGACGCCCAGGAAGATCACGCGCTCCTCGAAGAGCTTCGCGTACGGGTCGTACTCGCGCACGCCCTGCGAGGTGCGCTCCACGAAGCGCGGGACGACGTAGCGGTTGTCCACCTGCGGGCCCGTGTAGAGGCCGCTCGCGGAGGCGCCGGAGAAGTTGTTCATGTGGGTGTTCACCATCCTGGTGGCGTTCTGGGGCTGGAGGTCTCGGCGTACGAGAAGGGGGCGCGGGTCTGGTGCGGCCGGTCCGGTGGGAACCGGATCAGGCACCGGTGCCGCCGCCGCCCGGAATGCCCGACGCGACCGTGATGATCTCGTCGATGAGGCCGTAGTCCTTGGCCTCCTCCGCCGTGTACCAGCGGTCGCGGTCGCCGTCGCGGATGATCGTCTCGACGGTCTGGCCGGAGTGGTGCGCGGTGATCTCGGCCATGCGCGTCTTGGTGCGGAGCAGGTACTGCGCCTGGATCTTGATGTCCGAGGCCGTACCGCCGATGCCGGCCGAGCCCTGGTGCATCAGGATGTCGGTGTTGGGGAGCGCGAAGCGCTTGCCCGCGGCGCCGCCGGTGAGCAGGAACTGGCCCATGGAGGCGGCCATGCCCATGCCGATGGTGACGACGTCGTTCGGGATGTACTGCATGGTGTCGTAGACCGCCATGCCGGCCGTCACCGAACCGCCGGGGCTGTTGATGTAGAGGTAGATGTCCTTGTCCGGCTCGGCGGCAAGGAGGAGGAGCTGCGCGGTGATCTTGTTCGCGATGTCATCGTCCACCTGCTGTCCGAGGAAGATGATGCGCTCACCGAGCAGTCGGCTGTAGACCTGGTCGCCGAGGCCACCACCGAGGGACGGCTCTCCGGCGGCGTAGGGCATCAGATTCGTCACGTATCCACCTGCTCGTCTCTGACGGCTCCGGCCGTCTCAGCGTCTTCGTACCGGGCGGGTGAAGTCACTGCCCCACCCTTCCTCTTCATGGACCCTAACGCGCAGGTGGGACAACGCCATCCCGCTTCCCCAACTGTTCGCTGGGAGCGCAAGGTCCGTAGGGCGCACACGGGTTCCGCCGCCGTACGGCGGTGCGACGCGGTACGGGGACGGGCCCCGGACGCGTGGTGCGTCCGGGGCCCGTCGTGACGATCAGCGCGCGGCTGTCGCGGAGCGGAGCGAGGCTCAGGCCTCGTTCTTCTCCTCGGCCTTCTCGTCCGCCTTCGCCTCGGTGGCGGTCTCGGCCGTCTCCGTGGCCTCGGCGGCCTCGTCCTCGTCGTCCTCCAGGTCCACGACCTCGCCGTTGGTGTCGACGACCTTGGCGGCCTCGACGACGACGGCGAGCGCCTTGCCGCGGGCGACCTCGCCGACGAGCATCGGCACCTGGCCGCCCTCGACGACGGCCTGGGCGAACTGGTCGGGGCTCATGCCGGAGGAGGCGGCACGGCGCATGAGGTGCTCGGTGAGCTCCTCCTGGTTGACGTTCAGCTTCTCCTTGTTGACGATCTCGTCGAGGAGGAACTGGGTCTTGATGCCCTTGACGGCCTGCTCGGAGGTCTCGTTCTCGAACTCCTCCAGCGTCTTGCCCTGGATCTCGAGGTACTTCTCGAGGTCGAGGCCCATCTGGCCGAGCTGGTGGTGCTCCAGGTTGTGCTTGCGGGTCTGGACCTCGTCCGCGAGCAGCTTCTCCGGGATCGGGATCTCGGCGAGCTTCAGCAGCTCCTCGAGGACGCGCTCCTGGGCCTGGGTGGCCTGGTCGTACTGCTTGGTGCTCTCCAGCCGCTTGCGGCTGTCGGCCTTCAGCTCGTCCAGGGTGTCGAACTCGCTGGCCATCTGGGCGAAGTCGTCGTCCAGCTCGGGGAGCTCGCGGGCGGCGACGGCGGTGACCTTGACGGTGACCTCCGCGTCCTTGCCCTCGGCGGAGCCGCCCTTCAGCTGCGAGGTGAAGGTGGCCTCGCCGCCGGCCTCCAGGCCGGTCACGGCCTCGTCGATGCCGTCGAGGAGCTCGCCGGAACCGATGGTGTACGAGACACCGGCGGCCACGCCGTCCTCCAGGACCTCGCCGTCGACCTTGGCCTCCAGGTCGATCGTGACGACGTCGCCGTCGGCGGCGGCGCGCTCGACCGGGTTGGTGGAGGCGAAGCGCTCGCGGAGCTGCTCCACGGCCTTCTCGACCTCTTCGTCGGTGACCTCGAGGGCGTCGACGGTGACCTCGATGCCGGAGTAGTCCGGGATCTCGATCTCGGGGCGTACGTCAACCTCGGCGGTGAAGGCCAGCAACTCGCCGTCCTTCAGCTCGGTGATGTCGACCTCGGGCTGGCCGAGGACGTTCAGCTCACCCTCGTTGACCGCCTCGGTGTAGAACTTCGGGAGCGCGTCGTTGACGGCCTCCTCCAGCACAGCACCGCGGCCGAACCGCTGGTCGATGACCCGGGCGGGGATCTTGCCCTTGCGGAAGCCCTTCACCGTGACCTGCTGGTTGATCTTCTTGTACGCCGCGTCGAGGCTGTCCTTGAGCTCCTCGAAGGGCACCTCGATGCTGAGCCGAACCCGGGTCGGGTTCAGGGTCTCCACGGCGCTCTTCACGGTTCGGTCTCCTTGGTGGCTGACTTCTTGGGGTTCTGCTGGGCCGCCGAGTGGCGGCTTCGCGGACCGAGCCCGGTACATCAGACACACGGGCACGCATTTTGCATAGTAACGGCAAGGGGGATGACTCCCACAACGCGATCTTGCCGGTGGTCGGGCACGAAGCGATCTTGCCGGTGGTCGGGGTGGCCGGATTCGAACCGACGACCTTCCGCTCCCAAAGCGGACGCGCTACCAAGCTGCGCCACACCCCGTCGGTGCGACACGTAGGGTACATGGACGGCGACCGGGGATACGCCGCTTTACCGAGCGGATCCACCGCGTCCGCCCGGCGCGGGTCCGGGTCGCGCGGGGCGGTCGACCCGGCGGGTGCCGGACGAGCGGCACAACGGGTGTGCGGACACCGTCGCCGACCCGCTACGATGCTGTTCGTGCCGCGGTCCACGGACCCGCGGTGCGGTGCATGCGGGCGTAGCTCAATGGTAGAGCCCTAGTCTTCCAAACTAGCTACGCGGGTTCGATTCCCGTCGCCCGCTCCACGTGACCGAGGGCCGGTCCGGAGGATCATCCTCCGGACCGGCCCTCGTGCGTTGTTCCCGTGCGCGGCCGGGCCGCGTAACGCCCGCCATGAGCCGGGCGGCCCGCGGTACGTCGCAGGGCCGCCTCCGACCGGACGTCAGAAGCTGATCTGGTTGATGGTGTCGGCTATCGAGTTCATGAACCGGTTGATCGACGGCGCCATGCCGGTCGACGCCAGGAAGAAGCCGAAGAGCACGGCGACGAGCGCGGGTCCGGGCTTGATGGAGCCGCTCCGGATCATCACCACGAGGATGACGGCGAACAGCAGCACCATCGACAGTGAAATAGCCACGTCTGATCACACCCTAGGTCGGTCCGCCTTGCCGGCCCGGAAGCGTGCACGACCGCGCGCCCCGTCACCCCCATCGTGCCACCAACTCCCCCGGGGGTGCTGCCGGGTGACGGAACGGGGTGACAACTTCCCGCCATCCTTCGCGGCCCCGGGGAGCGCGACGAGCGGTCCGGCCGACGGACGCGGCACCACCCTCGGGCCGCCCCGCACACGGGGTGCGGACCCGCCGCCCCCGGGAGGCCGGCCGTCCCGCCGCACCCTGTGCGTCCCCTGTGAATTCACCGCGGCCGAATATGCGCCCCAATGATCGTTTCCACATCCCCACACTTCATCCACAGGTCGAAGGGAAGCGCACATGCGACCGAATTAACTCTCCCCAACTCCGGAGCCATATGCCCCCTTTCATGGGGATCAAGAGTGTCATATCGGACCCTGTTCGGTGGTTTCATATTCGAATAGCGGGGAAGGCGCGCTAATCTCCCCGCGGTTTTACGCAAGGCAATCGACCGGTCTAAGGTGCCTGAGATGTTCCCAGCTCCGAGCGTGTTTCAGAGGGCCCCGCTCCCCCAGGCGACCCGGGAGTCGGAGCCCAGATCCGAGCAGACGACCACGGCCACCGCGCCTCGGCCCGCACCCGGGGCCGGGGCGTCGGACGCTCCCGCTCCGGCAGCCGCCCCGGCGAGGAAACGCGACCCCTACTTCGACAATGTGAAGTACCTGGCCATCGTGCTCGTCGCCGTGGCGCACGCCTGGGAACCGGTGATGGACGGCAGCCGGGCCACCCGGGCGCTCTACATGCTCGTGTACACGTTCCACATGCCGGCCTTCATCCTCATCTCGGGCTATTTCTCCCGGACCTTCGACATGTCGGCCCCCAAGGTGAAGCGGCTGATCACCGGTGTCGTGGTGCCGTACGTGCTGTTCGAGACGGCCTATTCGCTCTTCAAGCGGTATGCGGACGATTCGCCGGACACGGCGATCAGCCTGATCGACCCGTTCTATCTGACCTGGTTCCTGGTCGCCCTGTTCATCTGGCGGGTGACCACGCCGATCTGGCTGTCGCTGCGCCACCCGATGCTCGTCGCGCTCGCCATCTCCGTCCTCGCCTCGGTCTCCCCCGAGATCGGCGACGACCTCGACCTCCAGCGGGTGCTGCAGTTCCTGCCGTTCTTCGTACTCGGCCTGCTGATGAAGCCGGAGCACTTCCAGCTGGTCAGGCGACGCGAGGTGAAGCTGCTGGCCCTGCCCGTCCTCGCGGCCGCGCTTCTCTTCGCGTACTGGATCGCCCCGCGCATGCAGCTGGGCTGGCTGTACCGGGCCAACAGCGCGCAGGAGATGGACGCCCCGTGGTGGTCGGGCGCGGTGATGACGCTCGCCATGTTCGGCTGCGCGCTGGCGCTGACGATCGTCTTCCTGGCGTGGGTGCCGGGCAGGGCCCGGTGGTTCACGGTGCTCGGGGCCGGCACGATCTGCGGCTACCTGCTGCACGGCCTGGCGCTCAAGGCCGCCGTGTACGCGGGCCTGTTCGACCGCTACACCTGGCTCTCCGACCCGATCGGCCTGGTCGTCGTCACGCTCACGGCAGCCGCGGCGGTATCGCTCATGTGCACCCCGCCGGTGGGCCGGGCGTTGAAGTGGGCCACCGACCCGGACATGTCCTGGGCGTTCCGGAAGACCCCCGCGAAACGCTGAGCCGACGGCTCTCCGGCCTGACGCGCGCCCCTCACTGATCCACCCGCGGCCGCGGCCGCGGGTGGATCAGAGCGTTTCCGGTCCCGGTCCGCGGGTGATTCAGCGCGATTCCGGGTTGGCCGAAAACGTTCGGTCCAGGGGTGGTTCACCGCCGGGCAGCCCCAACAGGCCCCGCACCTGCGCATACTTCGCCGTCAGCCGGGTACGGACGGCCGCGTCCAGCACCGCGAGGCGGACGGGATCGGCGTTGTGGGCGAGGTCCGCCTCCTTGACGAGCAGCGCGCCCGGGGTGGCCAGAATCCGCGCGGTGTACGAGGTCAGCGCCTCGCCGGGCCGCTTGGTCACCGCCAGGACCATGTCCTTCACCCGCTGCGGCAGGGCGGCGTCCGCCAGCCACGCGGCGGTGAGCGCTCCGTCCTCGATCGCGTCGTGCAGCCAGGCCGCCGCGATCTGCCCGTCGTCGCCGCCCCGCACCCGTACGCCTTCGGCCACGGCCGCGAGGTGCTCCACGTACGGGCGGCCCGCCTTGTCGGTCTGACGGGCGTGGGCCTCGCGGGCGACGGCCTCCACCTCGGAGACGCTCAGCTGGTGTCCGGTCATGGGCCGACCCTACGGCCGGAGTCGGGACAGGGCCCGAACGCGGTCCGGGAACCGGACCGTCGGCGCCACCCACCACGACGGAACAAGCAGACAAAAACCGGCAATACGTCCGACCCATAGTTGCAGGGTCAATCGTTCGGTAAACTAATTACTGATGGATTCTTGATGCCCCCTTGACTCGCACTTGACCCGACCCCGAAGGATCAGGCTCATCGGACACGCAGACACCCTCCTCGCCATGGGCGGCGCCTTCCTCGCCGCTGCCGTCCTCGCCCGCCTCGGCGGCCGTATCGGGCTGCCGACGATCCCCCTGTTCATCCTGGCCGGGATCCTCCTCGGCCCGCACACGCCCGGATACACCCTTCTCTCGAACCCGCACGACCTGGAGATGCTCTCCGCGCTGGGACTCGTCCTCCTGCTCTTCTACCTGGGGCTCGAGTTCCACATGGACGACCTCAAGACGGGCGGCCGGAAGATGGCCATCGCGGGCGGGACGTATCTCGCCCTGAACGTCGGCGCCGGTCTCGCCTTCGGTTTCGCGCTGGGCTGGGGCACGTCGGAGGCGCTGGTCCTCGCCGGTGTCCTCGGCATCTCCTCGTCCGCGATCGTCACGAAGATCCTGGTGGACCTCGGGCGCATCGGTAACCCGGAGACCCGGCCGATCCTCGGCATCATCGTGGTCGAGGACATCTTCCTCGCCCTCTACCTGGCCGCGCTCCAGCCGATCCTGTCCGGTGCGGACAGCCTCTCGGCGGCGGTGGTCGACGGCGGCAAGGCGTTCGGCTTCCTGCTGCTGCTCGCGCTGGCGGCCCGGTTCGGCACGAAGATCATCGGCAAGCTCATGAGCACCAAGGACGACGAACTGCTCGTCATCTCGTTCCTGGGCGTCGCGGTCTTCGTGGCGGGCGTCTCCGAGATGTTCGGCGTGGCCGACGCGATCGGCGCGTTCATGGTCGGCCTGATGCTCGGCTCGACCTCGTCCGGCGACCGCATCCTCAAGCTGGTGCACCCGCTGCGGGACGCGTTCGGCGCCATCTTCTTCTTCGCCTTCGGCCTCTCCATCGACCCGGGCGACCTTCCGAGCGTGCTATGGCCGGTGCTGGCGGCCGTGGTGTTGACGCTCGCCATGAACATCGCGGCCGGCTTCGCGGCGGCGAGGGTGTACTCCTTCGGCACGCAGGCCACGGCCAACATCGCCACCACGCTGGTGGCACGCGGTGAGTTCGCGCTCATCCTGGCCACGATGGCGGCGGCCGCCGGACTGGACGAGCGGCTCTCCCCGTTCATCGCCGGGTACGTCCTCCTGCTCGCCGTCCTCGCACCGCTGGCGGCCGGACGCTCGCACTGGCTGGCCCGCGTCCTGCCGCGCGGCCGCGGGAAGGACGACGACCACCAGGACCAGGACCAGGTCCCCGTCTCGGTCTGAGCGGCGGCGGAACGCGGAGAGGCGCCCCGATACCCGGCCCCGGGTGACGGGCGCCTCTCCGCGTTCCAGGGCGTCCCCGCCCCGGACGGCGGACGGGTCAGGCCCGGCGGGAGAGCAGCAGGAGGGCCCGGTCGTCGTTGACGTCCTTGGCGCATGCCTCGATCAGGTGCCAGGCCGCGCCCTCGAAGCCGGCGGTGACATAGCGGTCGGCCTCGCCGGTCAGCCGGTCGATGCCCTCGGCGATGTCCCGGTCGGACGCCTCCACCAGACCGTCGGTGAACAGCATCAGCACGTCGCCCGGGGCGAGCGACCCCTTCACCGCGTCGAACTCGGCCCCGTCGTAGACGCCGAGCAGGGGCCCCTCCCCGGACTTCTCCTCCCACCGGCCGCTGCCCGCGTGCAGTTGGAGGGCGGGCGGATGGCCCGCCGAGTAGATCTCGTAGTCGCCTGACTCCAGGTCCAGTACCAGATGGATCGAGGTGGCGAACCCCTCGTCCCAGTCCTGGCGCAGCAGATAGCCGTTGGCGGCCGGCAGGAAGGCGTGCGGGGGCAGCGAGCCGAGGAGCCCGCCGAAGGCTCCGGAGAGCAGCAGGGCCCGGGAGCCCGCGTCCATGCCCTTGCCGGAGACGTCGGTGAGCACGGCCTCCAGGGTGCGGCCCCCGTGCGTGCGGGCCGCGACGACGAAGTCCCCGGAGAACGACTGGCCGCCGGCCGGGCGCAGGGCCATCTCGCGGTGCCAGCCCTGGGGCAGCCGGGGCAGGGAGCTCTGGACCCGGATGCGTTCGCGCAGGTCGAAGAGCATGGTGCCGCCGCGCCGCCAGGGCACGCCGACCCGGGCCCGGAACTGAGCGAGGACCAGCCCGAAGAACCCGCAGGCGGCGACCACCAGCACCGTGCCGGGGGTGACCCGGGCGGGCCCGTCCAGGTACGGGCCGAGCTTGAGCGCCTCGAGTATCAGTGCGCCCGCCGCCGTCGCGTACAGGCCCAGCAGGCTGGCGGGGCGCAGGAGGAGGCCGCCTGCCACGATGGGCAGGGCGAGCGCGGCGGGGTCGATCCAGACGGGGCTGAGGACGGTGGCGAACGTGATCGCCGGGATCGTCAGCAGCAGCCCGGCCAGGGCGATCCAGTCGGAGCCGTCGCCGCGGAAGTAGTCGACCCCGGATCTGCGCAGCCCGTTGCGGGCCCGGTGCACGTTCTTGCGCCACCGGGCCCAGAAGTCGTCTGCTCCTCCGGTACGGGCCACTGCCGGGACTTTATCCACCCGGACGCCTCCGGCACAGCGGGACCCCGGTGACAATGTGCGCGAAAGGGGGTTGCCCGCACATGTCCGTCGGCCTTCTTCGGGCGGTTTTCAGCCTTTTCCTCCGCCGGAACGGCCCGGGCGCTGGCACCGGGGGCACCAGAAGAGGTTGCGCGAGACGAGGTCCGCGGTGCGGATCTCCGTACCGCAGATGTGGCAGGGCAGGTTCGCCCGCCGGTAGACGTAGACCTCGCCGCCGTGGTCGTCCTTGCGGGGCGGGCGGCCCATGGCCTCGGGGAGGTGCTCGGGGCGGACGGTGTCGATCCGGTTGTTCCGCACCCCTTCGCGCATCAGCTCCTCCAGGTCCGTCCAGAGGGCGTCCCACTCGGCGCGGGTGAGGTCGCGGCCCGTGCGGTACGGGTCGATGCCGTGGCGGAAGAGGACCTCGGCCCGGTAGACGTTGCCGACGCCCGCGATGACCTTCTGGTCCATCAGCAGGGCGGCGATGCTGGTGCGGCTGCGGGAGACCCGCTGCCAGGCGCGCTCCCCGTCCTCGTCGCCGCGCAGCGGGTCCGGGCCCAGGCGCTCGTGTATCGCGCGCTTCTCGGGCTCGGTGATCAGGGCGCAGGTGGTGGGGCCGCGCAGGTCGGCGTAGTGCTCCGTGTTGACGAGGCGCAGCCGGACGGTGTCGGTGGGCGGCGGGGGCGGGGCGGCGCCGAAGCCGAGCTTGCCGAAGAGGCCGAGGTGGATGTGGACCCAGCCGGTGGCGCCGAAGCCGAGGAAGAGGTGCTTGCCGTGGGCGTCCGTGGCGGTGAGGGCGCGTCCGTCCAGGAGGGCCGCGCTGTCGGAGAACTTGCCCTGCGGACTGCTCACCCGGACCGGTGCGCCAGCGAACCGTTCGGCGTGGTCGTCGGCGAGGCGGCGGATGGTGTGTCCCTCGGGCACGGTGGTCTGCTCCTGATGACGTGACGCCGGTGCGGCGGACGGTGCCCGGCGTGGCGGGTGGCGGCATGGCCGTGCCGCCGGGTCCGGGACCCGGCGGCACGGGAGGTGTGGGGTGCGGCGGGCCGGTCAGCCCTGCTGCGGGTGGTGGGCCGGGATCGGGGGGAGCTCGCCGGTGGTCTCGTACGCCGCCAGCATCTCGATGCGGCGCGTGTGGCGCTCCTCGTTCGAGTACGGGGTGGCGAGGAAGATCTCGACGAACTTCGTGGCCTCCTCGACCGTGTGCATCCGGCCGCCGATCGCGACGACATTGGCGTTGTTGTGCTCGCGGCCGAGGGCGGCGGTCTGCTCGCTCCAGGCCAGTGCGGCGCGGACGCCCTTGACCTTGTTGGCGGCGATCTGCTCGCCGTTGCCGGAGCCGCCGATCACGATGCCGAGGCTGTCCGGGTCGGCGGCCGTCTTCTCGGCGGCGCGGAGGCAGAACGGCGGGTAGTCGTCCTGGGCGTCGTAGATGTGGGGGCCGCAGTCGACGGCCTCGTGGCCGTGGGCGCCGAGCCACTCGACGAGGTGGTTCTTGAGTTCGTAGCCGGCATGGTCGGATCCGAGGTACACGCGCATGGTGCGAAGTGTGGCACGAACTTCGGGGGGTAACCGTCAGCGGGGTCACCGCCTCGTTCCGATGATTCGCAGGTCTTCGGGCGTTTCGGTGTGGCGAACACCACGTGGGCAACGATCAGGCAAACGATTCCGAAGAGGGGGTTCCTCTTCCGCCTTCATTCGGGCTTGAATGCGTCGCCTTGTCCTCGCACCCCACCCACCCATGCGAGACAGGGCGCCCCCTCACGCTCCACAACGTAAGGACTCCCCCCATGACGTCGCAGACGACGCTGCCGAAGCCGGGCCAGGAGCCCGGCGGGCCGGACCGGCCGGACTCGTCGGACGGGCTTCAGGCCGGCCTGAAGAACCGCCACCTCTCGATGATCGCGATCGGCGGTGTGATCGGCGCCGGGCTCTTCGTGGGGTCCAGCGCGGGCATCGCGGCGGCGGGCCCGGCGATCCTCGTCTCGTACGCGATGGTCGGCCTGATGGTCGTCCTCGTGATGCGGATGCTCGGCGAGATGGCCGCCGCCCGGCCGAGCTCCGGCTCCTTCTCCGCCTACGCCGACCAGGCGCTCGGCCGGTGGGCCGGGTTCTCCATCGGCTGGCTCTACTGGTTCTTCTGGGTCGTGGTGCTCGCGGTGGAGGCCACGGCGGGCGCGAAGATCCTGGAGAACTGGATTCCCGGGGTGCCGCAGTGGGCCTGGGCGCTGATCGTGATGGTCGTGCTGACCGCCACCAACCTGGTGTCGGTGGGCAGTTACGGCGAGTTCGAGTTCTGGTTCGCCGGGATCAAGGTCGTGGCGATCGCCGCGTTCGTGGTCGTCGGCCTGCTCGCGGTCTTCGGGTTCCTGCCCGGATCGGACAACCCGGGGTCGGGGCTCGCGCATCTGACGGACTCCGGCGGGTTCTTCCCCGAGGGGCCGGGCGCGATCCTGACCGGTGTGCTGATGGTCGTCTTCTCCTTCATGGGCAGCGAGATCGTGACGCTGGCCGCCGGTGAGTCGTCGGACCCGCAGCGGGCCGTCTCGAAGGCCACCAACAGCGTGATCTGGCGCATCGCCGTCTTCTACCTCGGTTCGATCTTCGTGGTGCTGACGCTGCTGCCGTGGAACGACCCCTCGATCGTCGAGAAGGGCAGCTACGTCGCCGCCCTCGACTCCATCGGCATCCCGCACGCGGGCCAGGTCATGGACTTCATCGTGCTGACGGCCGTGCTGTCGTGTCTCAACTCCGGCCTCTACACCGCCTCCCGCATGGCATTCTCGCTCGGTGAGCGGGGCGACGCGCCGAAGTCCTTCGCCAAGGTCAACCGGCGGGGCGTGCCGCAGGCGGCGATCCTGTCGTCGGTGGTCTTCGGCTTCGTGGCGGTGTTCTTCAACTACCAGTGGCCCGACACGGTGTTCCAGTTCCTGCTGAACTCCTCGGGAGCGGTCGCGCTTTTCGTCTGGCTGGTCATCTCCTTCACCCAGCTGCGGATGCGCGGGATCATCCTGCGCGAGAACCCGGGCAAGCTGGTCGTGCGGATGTGGCTCTTCCCGTACCTCACCTGGGCGACGATCGCGATGATCTCCTTCGTCCTGGTATACATGCTGACCGACGACGCCGCCCGCGAGCAGGTCGTGCTGTCGCTGCTGGTCGCCGCGCTGGTGGTGGGCATCTCGCTGGCCCGGGAGTGGCGGAGCCGCAAGGCCGTCGCCAAGTGACCGGCGGCCGTCCGCCGCGAACCGCCGCCCATACCTGACGGACGCTGTCAGGTATGGCGGGGAAGCTCTCCTTCGCACCGCAGAAACGCGAGCGAAGGAGAGCTTTCCCATGTCGTCGTCCCCGCACCGGTCCCAGCCCGAGGCGTCCGTTCCCGCGAGCTTCCAGACCGGCTTCCCGATCCGCCCCGACCGGCTGGTGGAGGCCCGTACCACCGACGACGTACGGGAGGCCGTGGCGTACGCCGCCCGGCACGGGCTCCGCGTGACCGCGCACGCCACCGGGCACGGGCTTCCGGGCGCGGTCGAGGGCGGTGTCCTCGTGGTCACCCGGGCCCTGGACGCCGTCACCGTCGATCCGGTCGCGCGTACCGCCACCATCGGCGCGGGCGCGACGTGGGGCGCGGTGACCGCGGCGGCGGCCCCGTACGGGCTCGCCCCGCTCAACGGCTCGTCGCCCTCGGTGGGCGCGGTCTCGTACACGCTGGGCGGCGGGCTGGGCATCCTGGCCCGGGAGTTCGGGTACGCGGCCGACCACGTCCGGTCGCTGGAGGTGGTGACCGCCGACGGTGTGCCGCGCCGGGTCACGCCGGAGCGCGAGCCGGAGCTGTTCTGGGGGTTGCGCGGCGGCGGGCGCCGGCTGGGGGTGGTGACCTCGATGGAGATCGGCCTGGTGGCGGTGGAGCGGTTGTACGGGGGTGCGATCGCCTTCGACGGGGAACGGGCCGCCGAGGTGATGGCCCGCTACCTGGAGTGGACCCGGACCGTGCCCGCGAGTCTGACGTCCTCGTTGGCCGCGCTGCCCTACCCGGACCTGCCGCAGGTGCCCGAGGAGGTGCGCGGACGGTACGTCGTCTCGGTGCGGGTCGCCTTCACGGGGGACGCGGCCGAGGGCGAGCGGCTGGTGGCCCCGCTGCGGGCCGTCGGTCCGGCCCTGGAGGACTCGCTGCGGGAGATGCCGTACACCGAGAGCCCCACCATCCACAACGATCCGCCGTTCCCGCACGCGTACTACGGGGAGGGGCTGGTGCTGCGGGGGCTGGACGCCGAGCGGGGCGCCCGGGTGCTGGAACTGGCCGGGCCCGGGGCGCCGATGATGAACGTGGTGCAGCTGACGCACCTCGGCGGGGCCCTGGCCGGGCGCCCCGAACCGGCGAGCGCGGTGCCCCACCGGGACGCCGGGTTCCTGCTGGGGCTCATCTCCGTACTGGACACGACGGACGTGCCGTCGGTGCGCGCACTGTACGGGGAGATCTCCGGGGCGCTGGGGCCGCTGGTCCAGGGGCGCGCGGCCAACTTCTGCTTCGGCGGCGGGGACCGTACCCACGGGTTCCACGAGCCGGAAACGGCGAAGAGGCTCGCCGGTCTGGTCTCCCAGTACGATCCGGCGGGCCTCTTCGGGGGGCCGTACGAGGGGTGAGCCCTCGTGGCGGTGGTGTCCGCGGTCAGCCGCGGCGGCCCAGCAGCTTCCACGTGGCCGGCAGCAGGCCCATGGCGAGGGCCGCCTTGAGGGCGTCGCCGACCAGGAACGGGAGGAGGCCGGCCGCGACGGCGGCGCTCAGCGACATCCCGGTGGACAGCGCGAGGTAGGGCACGCCGATGGCGTAGATGATCGCGGAGCCGAGCACCATCGTGCCCGCGGTGCGCGGCACCGAGCGGTCGCCGCCGCGCCGGGCGAGGGCGCCGACGACGGTGGCGGCCAGGAGCATGCCGAAGACGTACCCGAGCGACGGCATGCTCCAGCCCGAGCTCGCCTCGGCGAACCACGGCACGCCGGCCATGCCGACGAGCGCGTACAGGGCGAGCGAGAGGAAGCCCCGGCGGGCGCCGAGCGCGGTGCCGATGAGGAGCGCGGCGAAGGTCTGGCCGGTGACCGGGACCGGGGAGCCGGGGACCGGGACGGCGATCTGGGCCGCGATGCCGGTCAGGGCGGCGCCGCCGAGGACGAGGGCCGCGTCCACGGCGTAGCGGTGCCGGACTGCGGGCAGCAGGTCGGCGAGGACCGCTCCGGAGCGGACGGGGGCGGCAGCAGTGCTCATCGGGACTCCGCGGGTGAGGGCGGGGCGGGTGGGCCTGGGCGGCCGCCGCCGGGCAGGGTGGGTCGGGCTCCCGCCGACGTTAGCCCACGGGTTAACGCTCGATCACCATCAGCCGCCCACAAAGCGGTGGTTGACGGCTTGGTGGGATTCACACAAAGCCCGTGCCGCAATCCCGCTCCCGCGTGACGCTCGTCACGGAGGTGAGGGCGTGGTCGGCGCGTTTTGGCGGGGAGGGCGCCGGGAGGCGAGACTGTAGCTTCCCCATAAACGATCAGTTCGCTTCGGCCGGCGCCTCGCAGGACCGGCACGATTCCCCGCGAGCCACGGATCCGAGAGCGACCCCGCCGCCATGCACGAGACCCCTCCCCCCACACCGCCCGGTCCGTCGACGCCCGCCGTTCCTCCGGCGTCCGCCACCGGCCCGCCGTCCGCCGCTCCCCCGCCCTCCGCCGCTCAGGCCGAGCCACTGGCGCACGGTCTCAAGCAGCGCCATCTGACGATGCTGGGGCTCGGCGGGGTGATCGGCGCCGGGCTCTTCGTCGGCTCGGGCGCCGGGATCGCGGTGGCGGGGCCCGCGATCGTCGTGTCGTACCTGATCGCGGGCGCGCTGGCGATGCTGGTGATGCGGATGCTGGGCGAGATGTCGGCGGCGATGCCCGCCTCCGGTTCGTTCTCGGTGCACGCGGAGCGGGCGCTCGGGCGGTGGGCCGGGTTCAGCGTCGGCTGGCTGTACTGGTTCCTGCTGGTGGTGGTCCTCGCCGTGGAGGCGACGGCGGCCGCGCAGATCGCCCACGGGTGGGTTCCGGCGGTCGAACCGTGGGCGTGGGTGCTGCTGTTCATGGTGGTCTTCACCGTGGCGAACCTGCCGGCGGTGAAGAACTTCGGCGAGTTCGAGTTCTGGTTCGCCTCCCTGAAGGTCGGCGCGATCGTGGTCTTCCTGGTGCTCGGCGGGCTGGCGGTCTTCGGCCTGCTCCCGGACACCGACCCGGTGGGGATGACCAACCTGACCGGCCGGGGCGGGTTCCTGCCGAACGGCTGGAGCGGGGTCGTCTCCGGGGTGCTGACCGTGGTGTTCGCCTTCGGCGGCCTGGAGGTCGTCACGATCGCCGCCGCCGAGACGGACGATCCGGCGCGTGCGGTGGGGCGGGCGGTGCGCAGCGCGGTGGTGCGCACCCTCTTCTTCTACGTCGGCTCGATGCTGGTGATCGTGACCGTGCTGCCGTGGACCGCGCAGCAGGCGGGGCTGAGCCCGTACGTGAAGGTGCTGGACGCGATCGGGGTGCCGTCGGCCGGGCAGATCATGAACATCGTGGTGTTCGTGGCCCTGCTCTCCGCGCTCAACGCCAATCTGTACGGCTCCTCCCGCATGGTCTTCTCACTGGCGGAGCGGGGCGAGGCCCCGCGCGGGCTGCTGAAGGTGTCGGGCGGCGGCGCCGGCGGCTCCTCCGGTCAGGCGGGCGGGGTGCCGCGCCGGGCGGTGCTGGCGTCGGTGGCCTTCGGCTTCGTCTCCGTCCTGCTCAACCTGCTGTGGCCGGACACCGTGTTCCTCTACATGCTCAACTCGGTCGGCGCGGTGCTGCTGTTCGTCTGGGCGCTGATCGCCGCCTCCCAACTGCGGCTGCGCGCCCGGCTGGAGCGGGAGGCGCCCGAGGCGCTGTCGTTGCGGATGTGGTGCTTCCCGTACCTGACCTGGCTGACGCTGGCGGGGCTGCTCGGGGTGCTGGTCCTGATGCTGACCGACGACGCGGCGCGCCCGCAGGTGCTGTGGTCGGCCGGGGCGACGGCGCTGGTCCTGCTGGTCGCGGCGGGGCGCGAGTGGCGGGCGCGGCGGGCGGGGGCCGAGGGGTCGGGCGGGACCTGAGGAGAGCCGGGGGGCTGAGGGGCGGGCGAGGCCCGAGGGGTGGGCGGTTCTGATGAGGCCGACGGGGGCTGAGGGACGGGCGCGGACTGACGAGGCCGGTGCGGCCCGAGGGGTCGGGCGCGGAGTGAGGGGCTCGGGGCTGCCGGGCGGGCGGTGCGTCCGGCCTTACCGGCCGGTAGGCGCGTGTGCACCTTGTGTGAGCCTGGTGACCGTATAGCGGACACCCTTTCCGTGTGAGCGGTACGGATGCCCAGACTGTGGGTTCGTTCCCGTCTCGACTACCGAACAGAGCTTGTCCATGCCTCGGACTCCCGCGTCTCCCCCCACCCCTGACGCCGCGGCCCCCGCGAGCCCCTCGGCGGACTCCGCGCTCACCCACGGCCTCAAGCAGCGGCACCTGTCGATGATCGCCCTCGGCGGGGTGATCGGCGCCGGCCTCTTCGTCGGCTCGGGCGCCGGGATCGCCGCCGCCGGGCCCTCGATCATCATCGCTTACGCCATCTCCGGCCTGCTCGTCATGATGGTGATGCGCATGCTCGGCGAGATGTCGGCCGCCAACCCGGCGTCCGGCTCCTTCTCCGTGCACGCCGAACGGGCGATCGGACCGTGGGCCGGGTTCACGGCGGGCTGGTCCTTCTGGTTCCTGCTCTGCGTCGCCGTGGGCCTGGAGGGCATCGGGGCCGCGCAGATCGTCAGCGGCTGGCTGCCCGGAACCCCGGAGTGGGCCTGGGTCGCCCTGTTCATGGTGATCTTCCTGGGGACGAACCTGGCCGCCGTGAAGAACTTCGGCGAGTTCGAGTTCTGGTTCGCCGCGCTCAAGGTCGGCGCGATCACGCTGTTCCTGGTCCTCGGTGTGCTCGCGATCCTCGGCGTACTGCCCGACACGGACGCGCCCGGCCTGTCCAACCTCACCGGGGACGGCGGTTTCCTGCCCAAGGGGATGGACGGCTTCATCATCGGCCTGCTCGCCTCCGTGTTCGCGTACGGCGGTCTGGAGACGGTCACCATCGCGGCGGCCGAGTCCGAGAACCCCGTGCGGGGCGTCGCGAAGGCGGTCCGTACGGCGATGTGGCGCATCGCGGTCTTCTACATCGGCTCGATGGCGGTCATCGTCACGCTGGTCCCCTGGGACGACCCGAAGGTCGCCGAGGTCGGCCCGTTCTACGCGATGCTCGACCACCTGGGCATCGGCGGCGCCGCGCAGATCATGAACGTGGTCATCCTCATCGCGCTGCTCTCCGCGATGAACGCCAACATCTACGGCTCGTCCCGCATGGCCCGTTCGCTGGTCGCCCGGGGCCAGGGCCCGGCCGTACTGGGGAAGATCTCCTCCGGAGTGCCGCGCAACGCCGTGATGTTCTCCTCCGTCTTCGGCTTCCTCTGCGTGCTGCTCAGCTACTGGCGGCCGGACGACGTCTTCCCGTGGCTGCTGAACATGATCGGTGCGGTGATCCTCGTCGTGTGGATCTTCATCGCGGCCTCGCAGCTGATCCTGCGCCGGCGCACCGAGCGGGAGGCGCCCGAGACGCTGGTCGTGCGGATGTGGTTCTACCCGGTCGGGACGATCGTCGCCCTGTGTGCGATGGCGGGGATCTTCCTGCTGATGCTGCGCCAGCCGGACACCCGTGACCAGCTCCTCGCCACGGGGGCGCTGACCCTGGTCCTGATCGTCCTCGGCCTCCTGCGCCAGCGGCGGCGGGGCGGCGGGGGCACGGACGGCGCCGCCGTCTCCGCGCCCGCGTCCGACATCCCGGCGCAGCGCGAGTAGTTCCCGCACGGCCGCTGCGGACGCCGGGCTCCTCCTCGTACGATCGGGGCGGGCCCGGCGTTCCGGTGTTCGGGCCCGGTGGTGAACGGGCCGGCGCGGGCGCGGCGTACATCCGTGGCCGACAGGACATCGCGGGGCCGGGCGCCGTACCCCGGGCCGTCACCCGTGCTCGCTTCCGTGATGGCTCACCCCATCCGAGGAGCCGTCATGTCCGTTGCGCCCAGGCGCCGTTCGATCCTCCTGGCCACCGCCGCCGTGACCGCGGCGGCGACCGCCCCGGCCGCCGCCTCCCCCACCGCGGGCCACCGCCCCCACCGCCCGTCCGGACCCCTGGTCATCGGCCACCGCGGGGCGGCGGGCTGGCGGCCCGAGCACACCGCCGACGCGTACGCCTACGCGGTACGGGCCGGGGCCGACTGGATCGAGCCGGACCTCGTGCCGACGAAGGACCACGTCCTGGTCGTGCGGCACGAGAACGAGATCGGCGGGACGACGGACGTCGCCGACCACCCCGGGTTCGCGGACCGCCGCACCACGAAGACGGTCGACGGCAAGGCGGTGACCGGCTGGTTCACCGAGGACTTCACGCTGCGCGAGCTGAAGACGCTGCGCACGGTGGAACGGCTTCCGCTGGTCCGCGACCGCAACACGGTCTTCGACGGGCGGGGCCGGGTGCTCACGTTCCAGGAGGTCGTGGACCTGGCCCGGCGGCTGTCCCGGGAGTCGGGCCGGCGGATCGCGGTGTTCCCCGAGACGAAGCACCCGACGTACTTCCGGTCGATCGGGCTGCCGCTGGAGGAGGAGCTGATCCGGGTGATCCGCCGCAACCGGCTGACCGCCCGCGACTGCGTCGTCCAGTCCTTCGAGCCCACGAGCCTGCGCCGGGTGGCCGCCGCCCGCCTCGGTCTTCCGCTCTGGCAGGCCCTGGGCACGAGCGGCGGCCCGTACGGGCACGGGACCGCCTACCGGGACATGATGACACCGGCCGGGCTGCGCGAGATCGCGTCGTACGCGGACTGGATCGGCCCGGACAAGTCCTCGCTGGTCCCGCCGGGCACCCTGCTGGCGGACGCCCACGCGGCGGGCCTGAAGGTCGGCGCGTACACCTTCCGGGCGGAGAACCAGTACCTCCCGGCCGCGTACCGCCGGGGCACCGACCCCAACGCCTTCGGCGACGCGTTCGCGGAGTACGCCTTCCACTACGGGCAGGGCGTGGACGCGGTGGTCACGGACTTCCCGGACATCGCGGCGCAGGCCAGGGACGACCTGCGGGGGTAGCGGAAGGGACGACGGCGTCCAGGCCTCCGGGGCGGGCGGCGGCGCGGAGGGGCCGGGCCTCACACGCACCCCGGCCCGGCCGGGTCCTTGAGCGGTTGCCCAGGGGGCCGGCCGGGCCGGGGTCGCGTCAGCGGGTGGTGCGGCTGAGCAGGTGTGCGGCTCAGCGGGTGATGCGGTTCAGCGGGTGGTGCGGCGGCTCGCGGTGGTCTTCTTGACCGCCTTCTTCGCGGTCTTCTTCGCGGTCCTCTTCGCCGGGGCGGGCAGCGCGGTCTTCTTGGCGGGGGCGCTCCCGGACGCGGCCCGCTTCGGGGACGCGGCCTCGGCCGCCGCCTCCTCGGTGTCGGCTCCGGCGGTCGACAGCGCGCCGGAGCTGGACTCCAGGTGGGCGCGGACGAACCACTGGAACTGCTCCAGGCCGCGCAGGTGCTCGATGAGCAGGTCCTCGGTGACGGGGTCGAGCTCGCCGGCCTTCTCCACCGCGGCGCGGTGGTCCTCGATGATCCCGGTGTAGACGAGGTCCAGGGCCCCGAGGTGGGCGATGGCGTCGGCGCGGCCGACGCTGTAGTCGTCCCAGGTGCGCTCCTTGACCAGGGCGCCCGGCGTGCCGTTCGGCTCGCCGCCGAGGGCGGAGATGCGTTCGGCGGCGGCGTCCGCCATGTCCCGTACGGCGGCGGTCTGCGGGTCGAGCATCTCGTGGACGGCGATGAAGTGGGGGCCGACCACGTTCCAGTGGATGTGCTTGAGGGTGAGCGCGAGGTCGTTGAGCGCGTGCAGGCGCAGCGTCAGCAGGTCGATGATCCGGCGGCCCTCGTCGACGCCGAGGCCGGGGACGGTGTAACGGGGGGTGCGTGCGGGGGACATGGGGCTCCTCTTCGTGCGAACGGTCGGTTCTACGGGGGCGGTGCTTCGGTTCTGCGGTTCTTCGACTCTCCGGTTCTTCGGTTGATCGGTTCTTCGGTAGTTCGGTTCTTCGGAGAGTGGGGCGGGCGATTCTGGGGGTGTGGTTATGCCCAGGCGGGTCGGGCGGTTCCGCGGTCGTCGGCCCGCTCAGCCGGCGTCCCCGGTGCCGCCCTCGGTCGGGGCCGCTCCGGGGCGCTCGCCGCCGGGCCGGACGGGTCCGGACGCGGCGCGGATGCTGTCCCGGGCGGCCTCGGCGACCGCGGCGGGCGTGATGCCGAACTCCTCGTACAGCCGCTCGTACGGGGCGGACGCGCCGAAGTGCTCCAGGCTGACCATGCGGCCCGCGTCCCCCACCACGTCCCGCCAGCCCTGGGCGACGGCGGCCTCGACGCTGACCCGGGCCCGGACGCCGGGCGGCAGCACCTCGTCCTGGTACGCGTACGGCTGCTCGGCGAACCACTCGCGGCAGGGCAGCGAGACCACCCGCGCGTCGTGCCCGTCGGCGGCCAGCAACTCCCGCGCCTCCAGCGCGATGTGGACCTCCGAGCCGGTGGCGACGAGGATGACGTCGGGCGTCTCCCCCCGGCTGTCGACGAGGACGTAGCCGCCGCGTGCGGCCCCCTCGGCGGAGGCGTACGCGCCGTCGCCCGCTCCCCGCTCCAGGACCGGCAACGGCTGGCGGGTCAGGGCGAGTCCGGCGGGCCGGTCGTCGTGCTCCAGGACGGTGCGCCAGCAGACGGCGGTCTCGTTCGCGTCGGCGGGCCGTACGACGTCGAGGCCGGGGATGGCGCGGAGAGCGGCCAGTTGCTCGACCGGCTGGTGGGTGGGGCCGTCCTCGCCCAGGCCGATCGAGTCGTGGGTCCAGACGTAGGTGACCGGCAGCTTCATCAGGGCGGCGAGGCGGACGGCGGGGCGCATGTAGTCGCTGAAGATCAGGAACGTGCCGCCGTAGGGGCGGGTCAGGCTCTGCAGGGCGATGCCGTTGAGGATCGCGCCCATGGCGTGCTCGCGGATGCCGAAGTGGAGCGTACGGCCGTAGGGGTTGCCGGGGAACTCGCCGGTCTGCTTGGACTCCGGAACGAAGGACGGCTCGCCCTCCATGGTGGTGTTGTTGCTCCCCGCGAGGTCGGCTGAGCCGCCCCACAGCTCGGGCAGCACCGGGGCGAGCGCGGTGAGCACGTCGCCGGACGCCTTGCGGGTGGCGATGCCCTTGGGGTCGGCGTCGAAGACCGGCAGGCTGTCGGTCCAGCTGTCGGGGAGGCGCTGCTCCCGCAGCCGGTCGAGGAGTTCGGCGCGCTCCGGGTGGGCGGAGCGCCACTCCTGGTAGCCGGGCTCCCAGGCTCGGTGGGCCTCGGCCCCGCGTTCGCGGACCGCGCGGGCGTGTTCGAGTACGTCGTCCTCGACGGCGAAGTCGGCGTCCGGGTCGAAGCCGAGCAGCTTCTTGGTGGCGGCGACCTCCTCGTCACCGAGCGCGGAGCCGTGCGCCTTGCCGGTGTTCTGCTTGGTGGGCGCGGGCCAGCCGATGATCGTGCGGAGCAGGATCAGGGAGGGCCGGCCGGTCTCGGCCTTCGCGGCCTCGACGGCGGCGAGCAGCGCGTCGACGTCCTCGACGTAGTCACCGGTCCGGGTGAAGTCGACCGTCTGGACGTGCCAGCCGTAGGACGCGTAACGCGCGGTGACGTCCTCGCTGAAGGAGATGTCGGTGTCGTCCTCGATGGAGATGTGGTTGGAGTCGTAGAAGACGATCAGGTTCCCGAGCTCCTGGTGTCCGGCCAGTGAACTGGCCTCGGACGTCACGCCCTCCATCAGGTCGCCGTCCGAGGCGACGACGTACACGTGGTGGTCGAAGGGGCTCGTGCCGGTGGGCGCGTCGGGGTCGAGGAGTCCGCGCTCGCGCCGCCCGCCCATGGCCATGCCCACGGCGGAGGCGAGCCCCTGGCCCAGCGGTCCGGTGGTGATCTCGACGCCCCGCGTGTGGCGGTACTCCGGGTGGCCGGGGGTGGCCGAGCCCCAGGTGCGCAGCGCCTCCAGGTCCGACAGCTCCATGCCGTACCCGCTGAGGTAGAGCTGGATGTAGAGGGTGAGGCTGGAATGGCCGCAGGAGAGCACGAAGCGGTCCCGCCCGATCCACTGGTCGTCGGCCGGATCGTGCCGCATCACCTGCTGGAACAGCAGGTACGCCAGCGGGGCCAGGCTCATCGCGGTGCCCGGATGGCCGTGGCCGGCCTTCTGCACGGCGTCGGCGGCGAGCACCCGCACGGTGTCGACGGCGCGGACGTCGAGTTCCCCCCAGCCGGCCGCGTCCGCGCGGGGCGGGGCCAGACGCGGATCACGGCCGCGTGCGGCGGAACCACCTCCGGCTCCCGCACCGCTCGCGCCGGAACCGCCCGCTCCGGGGCCGCTCCGTCCGGGGCCGCCCGAGGGGTCGTTCGGGCCGTTCGGCGTTTCGGGGGGTGCCATCGAGTCCTCCTGATCAGCGGGGTGGACGGGCTGCGGGCGGCACACACGCGGTCCCGGCACCGGTCGGCCCGGCTGCTTGGCCGGGTCCCCCGGAACGACGGGACCAAACGTGCGTCGGCGTACGCAGCACGAGAGAAGGAGCAAATCACCTTTGCCCGACAAAACGACGGAGACGGAGGACAGCGTCGCAGGTCCTAGGCCGAAGGGCTGATCACTTCGGCAACACTCCTGCTGTTAGCCTGCTCCTGCATATAGGTTGCAATAACAACTGGACGGCATTCCCAGCAGTCGGAGGGCTCGCACTCATGGCCACGTACACGCTCCCGGAACTCCCGTACGACTACGCGGCGCTCGAACCGGTCATCAACCCGCAGATCATCGAGCTGCACCACGACAAGCACCACGCGGCGTACGTCAAGGGCGCGAACGACACCCTGGAGCAGCTGGAGGAGGCCCGCGACAAGGAGGCGTGGGGCGCCATCAACGGCCTCCAGAAGAACCTCGCGTTCCACCTCTCCGGCCACATCCTGCACTCGATCTACTGGCACAACATGACCGGCGACGGCGGCGGCGAGCCCCTCGCGGCGGACGGCGTGGGCGACCTCGCCGACGCGATCACCGAGTCGTTCGGCTCCTTCGCGGGCTTCAAGTCCCAGCTGACGAAGGCGTCGGCCACCACCCAGGGCTCCGGCTGGGGCGTGCTCGCCTACGAGCCGCTGAGCGACAAGCTGATCGTCGAGCAGGTCTACGACCACCAGGGCAACGTCGGTCAGGGCTCGGTCCCGATCCTGGTCTTCGACGCCTGGGAGCACGCCTTCTACCTCCAGTACAAGAACCAGAAGGTGGACTTCATCGAGGCGATGTGGCGGGTCGTCAACTGGCAGGACGTGGCCAAGCGTTACGCCGCCGCGAAGGAGCGCCAGAACGTGCTGCTGCTCGCCCCCTGACACCCCCTTGAGGTGTCGGCGCCCGACTGGGGCGCCGACACACCACGGACGTGCCGCCGTCCGCCCCCTTGAGGCGATGCCGGCACACCGCGAACGTCCTGCCTCGTGATCGTCTTCTCAACCTTCACCTCGGCAGGCGGTTCAACGGAAGACCCCCGCGAGGACGTGACTCGCGGGGGTCTTCCCATCGCGCGAGAGCCCTCGCGCGGCAACCTGCGCCCGCCGCAGCGGGCTGCCTATTTAGCTGCTTAGCTCATGTGCTAAACATGCATCATGGAATCACCCGCCGACGACGAGGCGAGCGCCTTCCGCGCACTCGCCGATCCCACCCGCCGCCAGATCCTGGAGGACCTGCGGGGCGGCGAGCTGGCCGCCGGGGAGATCGCGAGCCGGTTCCCGATCAGCGCCCCGTCCATCTCGCGCCATCTGGGCGTCCTCAAGGGCGCGGGTCTCGTCACCGAGCGCCGGGACGCCAACCGCATCCTCTACTCCCTCGCCGAGGAGCGGCTCGCCATGTGCGTGGGCCGCTTCCTGAGCGCCGTGTGCCCCGAACAGATCGTGCTCCGCCACACGAAGTGGCGCCCCTCCGCGGAAGGTGAGACCTCGTGATCCGGTCCCGGCTCTCCAGCACCATCGAACGCCGCCTGCTGGTGAACTACCGCGTCGCCCCGTACGTCGCGGCGGCTCTGCTGCCCGCCCCGCTCCGCCCCCAACTGGTGCGCGGTCAGGCGGTGGCCGGGATCTGCCTGCTGCGGATCGGCGGCGTCCGCCCCGGCTGGGCCCCGGCGGCGACCGGGCTGACCAGCGAGAACGCGGCGCACCGGATCTCGGTCGAGTGGGACGGGCCGGACGGTGTCGAGCGCGGCGTGTACATCCCCCGTCGCGACACCGCCTCCCGCCTCAACGCCTTCGCGGGCGGGCGGCTGTACCCGGGCGAGCACGGCCGCGCGGACTTCACGGTCCGGGAGGACGCCGACGCCGTACGCGTGGCCTTCGCGACCCGGGACGGCGAGGTGGCGGTGGACGCCACGGTGGAGCCGGCCGGCGAACTGCGCGGCAGCGAGCTGTTCACGGACCTGGCGGAGGCGTCGGAGTTCTTCCACCTGGGCAACCGGGGCCTCTCCCCCAACGCCGGGGGCCGCCACCTGGACGTCCTCGAACTCTCCACGGACGCCTGGAAGGTGACGGCGGGCCGGCCCCGTTCCGTACGCTCCACGTTCTTCGAGGACCTGGACCGCTTTCCGCCGGGCAGCGCGGTGCTGGACAGCGCGCTGGTGATGCGGGGCGTGCCGGCGGACTGGTCGCAGGGGGAGCCGTTCCGGCTGGGGTGTGGTGCGGGGACGGCGGCTGCGGCTGCGGCTGCGGCGTAGGACGGTCTGGGGGCGTTCGCCGGGCCCGGGAAGTTCGTCGGGCCGGGGGAAGTTCGTCGGGCCGGGCGAGCTGGTGGGGCCAGGGGGGCTGGTGGGGGTGACCGGGGGTGGTGGGGGCGGCCGGAACTGGTGGGGGCGCAGTGCGCGGGCCGGATCTGACGAGGCCGCGCAGGGTTACGAGGCGGCGTCGGTGTCGGCGTCGTCGGGGTGGCTGCCCCGGGCCGGGAACAGGACCGTGGGCGGGGCTAGTTCGTCCGGCCGTACGCCGTCGATCCGCAGGCAGGCTTCGGCGCCGTCCTCCCTGAGCGGGTAGGGCGGGGCGACCTGGACGAGGAGCGGGGCGGCACGGCCCACGCGGTACGCCTCGGCCGACCGCGTACCGCCCGGAAACCGCCCCGCGAACACCCCGAGCGCCAGCGCACCGTTCCCGTCGGCGACGATCTCGTGCACGTCGAACCGCCAGTGGTGCGCGGCGTCGGCGAGGAGCCACCCGCCCTCGGCCCCGGACGCGGCGAGCAGGCCGGCCTCGCCCCGGAGGTGGTCGGCGAGGGCGCAGCAGATCGGCACGGCGTCGGCGTACGGGGTCACCACCCGGGTACGCACGCCGTCGCTGACGGAGAACGCGAGGGCGTCGTGGAGCAGCCCGAGGGCGGTCGCCGCGGCGTGCGCATGGCCGTCGCGCACGATGGCGAGGAGGAACGGCGCGGCGGTGACGGCCGCGGGGAACACCGCCCCGCTGTGGTCGTGCAGGAGTCCGCCGCCGGCCAGGAGCGATCCGGCGTCGGCGGCCCGGACTAGCCCGGTCGCCGTGGCGAGGGCACGCAGGCCGACAGCGACGCGATCAGGTTCGTACAAGTCGAGCAGGCCGTAGGGAGGGATGGGAGCGGGCAGACCAGCCACCTCGGAAGGCGCGGCGGCCACGGGTATCCGGCTCCAGTCGACGGCGTCGATCGCGGCAAGCATCACCGCCCTATCGTCGCAGGCCGACAGGCGCGGCGTCGGAGCCGGACGGGCGGTGGGAGGGCGGGGCGCGGGGGCGTGTGAGGCGGTGCAGCCGGCCCGGTGCCGAAGTCGAGCAGGGCGATGCGGGCCGGCGGGGCATGGGGGTCAAGCAGGGCGGTGCAGGCCGGCGGAACGGGTGCCGCACTCCGGCGGGGCGGAAATTGTCCGCACGCCACCGCCCTCGGGTGCCACGATGACCACCGCACGCCCCTTCGTTCCCCCACCCCGACCCCGGAAGCACTGCCATGACGTCTCCCTCTTCGCCTGTCCCGGCGGACCCCACCGTCCTGCACCCGATGCCCGGCCAACCGCGTGTGGTGCAGCTGAAGCCCCTGGTCACCTCGGAGTTGGTGGAGGTCGGGGATTACTCGTACTACGACGACCCCGAACACGCCACGGAGTTCGAGACCCGGAACGTGCTCTACCACTACGGCCCCGAGCGTCTGGTCATCGGCAAGTTCTGCGCTCTGGGGACCGGGGTGCGGTTCATCATGAACGGTGCCAACCACCGGATGGACGGGCCGTCCACCTTCCCGTTCCCGACCCTCGGCGGTTCCTGGGCGGACCACTTCGACCTGCTGACGGGCCTCCCGAACCGGGGCGACACCGTGATCGGCAACGACGTCTGGATCGGCTACGAAGCGGTGATCATGCCGGGCGTCCGCATCGGGCACGGGGCGATCATCAGCTCACGGTCCGTGGTGGTCTCGGACGTCCCGGACTACGGCATCGTCGGCGGCAACCCGGCCCGCCTGCTCCGCACCCGCTACGAGGAGGCGGACATCGCGCGCCTGCTGGCGGTGGCCTGGTGGGACTGGCCCACGGAACACCTGACACGCCATATCCGTACGGTCATGTCCGGCACGGTGGCCGAACTGGAGGCAGCAGCACCAGGGGCGGAGCGCCCGTCCTGAGCCCGCGCCCCGCCCCGTGCCTCCGCGGTGGAGGGCTCATGCCCTCCGGTCGTGGCCGTGGTCGTGGGAGGGGTGAGCGTAGCCCTGGTGCGGCGGCGGCACAGTGGACGGCGGATAGGGCGGCTGCCCCCCGTACGGCGGCGCAGGAGTGACCCCCGTGGGAGCCGCATCACTACGACGCCTACGAACAGCCCACACCGCGGCGGCCCCACCGAGCAGAACGGCCGCACCGACGCCGACGGCGATCCCCACAGTCGGCACACCGCCACCCCCACCGCCCTCACCAGCCGCGGCGGCAGCGGCTGTGGGCTCGGCGGAACCCTTCGCAGGCTCAGAAGCCTCCGGAGACGCGGACTCGGCAGCCTTGCCACCCAGATCAGGCAACGGATACTCATCAGCCGGCCCCGGATCACCCGGCTCCGTCAACGCAATACGAGGGCGGACAACGCCGTAGCCGACTACATCATCGCGGCTCAACCCCTTGTCATTGCCACTGGCCGTCTGCAACAGGACCCGAAGCACCTGATAGTTCGTCCAGTCCGGATGCTGCGACCAGAGCAACGCGGCTGAGGCCGAGGCGAGAGCGGACGCGTTGCTCGTGCCGCTCGCCTTGCAAACCTGCCGGTCGTTCGGGCAAGTACTGACGATGTCCACGGCAGGGGCAGCCAAGTCGACCTGAGGGCCCCACTGGGAGCTCTTGTACGGCTTGGCGTTCCGATCCACTCCCGCCACACCGATGACACCCGGAGTGGCGGCCGGGTACTGCAGCTCATTCTTGACGTCACCGCTGTTCCCGACACCAGCGAAGATCAGCTTCCCTTTATCCAGCGCGTACTTCACAGCAGCGGACAGTTCCGGGTTCTCTGCCCCCGGGGAAGCCATGGAGATGTTGATGACCTTCGCCTCAGAATCAGCAGCGAAACGGATGGCCCGGGCCATGCGCTTCGCCCACTTCTTCAGGTAGCTCGGAGTTACCAGCAGCCCCGTTACACCTTCCCCTTCCTTCGGCATTCTGATCGGAAGGATCTTGGACCCGGGAGCCAGACCATAGGCCCCGGCGCGCTCGCCACCCGCTCCCGTGCCCGCGATCAAGGCAGCCATCACGGTGCCGTGTTCTCCCCAGTCGGTGTGTTCGTCGCCTTTCTCACTGGAGTAGTCGACGCCGTCCAATACCTGGCCCCGCAGGTTGGTCGCACCTTCGTCAACGCCGGTGTCAATCACTGCGATGGTGACGCCTTTACCGGTGCTTGTCTTCCACATCTCATCGGCGCGCATGAGGTCGAGATGCCACTGCTGCTCCCGAGCGGTCTCGGCCTGCGCGGGAGCCGCCACAGCACCCGTCAGCACCAGCCCCATGAAAGCCGCCAGCGCTGGGCGGAGCCCGGCGCGCTGCCTGCTGATACGCATCTCGTGTCTACCTCTTACGGATTCGGGGGCTAGCGGACGTCACTCGACGACCGGAGGGACAATACGGCGTCCGTTCTGCTTCCAGGTGTCCTCGTCCTCGATGAGGTAGTCGGGACGCTCAGAGCCACGCTTGTCGCGGCGACCAGAAGGTGCGTTCGAGGTTGGCTTCGCCATGGCCCCGCCTCCCGCTACTGGGTGGGCACCCGGTCGGTTCGTCTGCCGGGGAGTTCCTGCGACAATTCCTCCCTTCTCGGAGGCATAACGGCGGCTCCCTCCAGTTGCTCCCGGTCGCGCGCCACCGCTTCCAGCTCCCATTGCAGAGGTATGCCCCATGGGGCCGCGGGCCCCCGCAGTTCCCTCGCCGCCTACGACCAAGCCACGCGGCATCCCGCGGCCCGCGCCCGTCGCACTCGGAGGTGTCGGGCGGCCGCCGACGATTCCGCTCTCTTGCGGCGTACGTACGGTGGAGCCGGGCCCCAAAGGCCCTTGGGTCGGTAGTGCCGAAGGCCGTCCCCCTGATTGGCCGGGACGCCCCATCACGGGTGGGGCGGGCTGCCAGGACGCCTTCGTACCGCCTGCGGCCGACACAGGAGGCGTTTGCGTGGGTTGCATACCCAACGGATCGGTGGCACCGGCGGGCGGTGGACTCGCCGAGGGCGAAGCAGGGGACGGTGACGTGGCAGTCGGCAGCGTCGCGAGACCGTCGATCTCCATGCGCGTCGTTGGCTCCACGCGCGGCGGCCGCCCTGATGATTCGCTGATATCAACGTGCGGAAGGTCCGCTACCGGACGAGGCTCAACACGGCCCTCCGATCCAGCCGCGAAGTCTCCACTGTTCGCTGCCCGGGCGAAGGCACCCGGTCGGTCACCACTCGTCAACCGCTCCGGCGTCGTCGGGCCCTCGCCAGAGGTCGGCTCGCGCACATTGAAGACCGATTCCGGCATGACCGAAGAAGGTGGGGGGAACGTCGGCGGCGTCTCTGCGTTCACCTGATGGGCGGTGAACTCATACGTCTGCGCCAACTTCCGCAACCGAAGCGCCGCCTCGCCCCGCAGCACGTCGATCCGGGCCTCCGCCGCAGCGGCGTCCGACTGAGCAGTTCGTGCAAGGCCCCGCGCATCCGGATCATTGCGATTGGCCGGGTCGGTCGCGGTCTCGTACGCCCCGTTCGCCTTCGTCAGCGCGTTCTGCGCCCGGGTCGTCTCCGAGATCGGCGGCATCGCCGCCTTCGCCTCCCCGATGGCCTGAGCTACCTCTTCCATCCACTGCGACGCGCCCCTGCTGTACTCCCCCAGGCGTAGCGTCGCGCTGGCTGTCTGCCCGCCCCAGGCACGAAACGCGTCTCCGCCCTCTCCGTGCCATGCCAGACCTGCGACATAAGCCTTCAAGTCCTCACCGATGCTCGTGATCGTGAAGGACGCCTGAGACAGCTTCGACGCCAGGTTCGACGCACCAGACGGGTTCGCCGACGCGATCAGGGCGACCAACTGCTGATGCGTCATCGACTCGAAGTCCGTGCGCCGCGGCTGCGGCTTCCCGCCGCCGGCACCTTTCGTCATCAGAAGCCCGCCTCCTTGTCCGCCTTCTTCTCCGTCGACTCGTCCTTGACGAAGGGGTCGCGCTCCCGGTCGTAGTGCGACGCAACTTCCGTGTTGATCGACCTCATACGCTCACGGACGTCTTGGTTGATGTTGTCGTACCCCACGCGCGAAGCATGAACGGCCAGCCCCATGCCCTCAATCTGCGCCCCAAGCACCTTCGACAGCTTCTCCAGCTCGTCGTGGACCACCGTGTACGACTCGTACAGGTACTGCGCCTCGCCGAACTCCGCCGAGCCCAGCTGGGCTCGGCTCACCCGGCCCTCGCCCATGCGGTCCGGGGATGCCTCGGAGTCGCCCAGTGCGATGAGCAGGTCGTCGACCCTCTTCTTGAATGCCTTCATCTTCTGGGCTTCGATCGCCAGGGCCTGCTGCGGATTCACCGCGTACAGGCTGTCGAACGACTTCCCCGTGTCCGGAACCGCCCCGTCTTCCCCGTGCGCCACAGCGCCCTCCCCCGTACAGCCAACACTCAGAAGGCGATTCTGGCAGATCCTCGGAAGGGATTCACAGGAGCAATGGAGCCAGAACCCGGTCACATTGAGTCATGCTCCCTGGGTGACCCTTCGCCCTGCCCCGGTTCCCCGGCCCTGCCGGGTGTCGAAGCCGAAGCGACTTCGCCGCTGCGCATGGCGGGATCGGCGCAGATGACGCGGCGAGCGCCGGGCGATGCGGCGCCGCCCGGTGCTCCTCAGGCGCCGCCCGGCAGCCGGGACCAGAAGTGGTCCACGATGTGCTCGACGTAGCGGCGGCCGTCCTCGCCGGAAGCCGTGGTGCCGCCCGCGCGGCTCAAGGTGGCCGCCATCAGGGACTGGTACTCCTGCTGCATGGCGCTCAACGGGGCCTTCAGCTCGCGGCGGTCCATCGAGATGAGCTTGGCGATGGCGCGGACGTGGGCCTGCCAGCGGGTGGAGACCGCCTCGGTGAGGAGGCCGGCCAGTTCCGCCTCCAGTCCGGTGACGGCGATGAAGTCGCGTGCGGGCAGGGCGAGGACCTCGCCGAGTCTGACCGACTGCCGTTTGTCACCGGTCCACCGGCCGGTTTCCTCCATGGCGAGGTACGCCTCGACCGTGAGGCCGGTGGCGCGGGCCACCTCCTCGGCCGAGACCCCGCGTGCGACGCGGTGTTCGAGCAACGTGCTCGGCCGCCCCATCAGTTCGCCGGGCTGACACCACAACGCCGCCGCCAGAGCGGTGAGTTCGGCCAGGTCCGGTACATGGGTGCCGCGTTCCCACGCGATCACGTGCTCGGGGCTGACATGGGTCGTGCCGAAGGACGCGCGCATGCCGTACGCCACATGCCCGGGTTCCATCCCGAGCTTCTCGCGCAAGGCCCGCGCCGCCCGCGCGTTGAAGGGGAGTGGTGGGTGCACGTACGGAGCGTAGGGGTGCGGTCACCGGTCCTTCCACAGCCACTGTCGGCTGCCTGCCGGTTTGACGGCAAAGGTCGCCGTCGATTCCGTAGGAACCCACAGGACGGAAAAGGCATCAACTACGCACCACAGAACGGGAGTTGCGCGCCCGACCGTGCCGCGTATGATCCGCTGCGCACGGTGGCGCATGTGCGTTCGCACAGTGCCTCCCGCGTGCGGCCGGCAGCGTCGGCATGCCTTTCCCCCTCATCATCCGCAGGTCCAGGAGATCAGTCATGCACTCCAGTACGGCCAGCACGACCAGCCCGCCGCCCACCGACAAGCCCACCCCGTCGGGGGGCGCGGTAGACCGGTTCTTCCGCATCAGCGAACGTGGTTCGACCTACCTACGGGAGATACGCGGCGGATTCGCCACGTTCTTCACGATGGCGTACATCCTCGTGCTCAACCCGATCATCCTCGGCGGGGCGAAGGACAAGTTCGGCGACCAGTTGGACAGCGTGCAGTTGGTCACCGCCACCGCCCTGGTCGCCGCGGTGATGACGCTGATCATGGGCGTCGGCGGCAACCTTCCGCTGGCGCTGGCCGCGGGCCTGGGGATCAACGCCGTCGTCGCCTTCCAGATCGCTCCGCTGATGAGCTGGGAAGACGCGATGGGCCTCATCGTGCTCGAAGGCCTGCTGATCTGCCTCCTGGTGATGACCGGGCTGCGCGAGGCGATCATGCACGCCATCCCGCAACCCCTCAAGCAGGCGATCAGCGTCGGGATCGGCCTGTTCATCGCCTTCATCGGCTTCGTGGACGCCGGGTTCGTCACCCGCATCCCCGACGCCGCGAACTCCACCGTGCCCGTCCAGCTCGGCACCGGCACGCTCACCGGCTGGCCGATGCTCGTCTTCTGCCTCGGCGTACTCCTGACCGTCGTCCTGGTCGCCCGCAAGGTGAAGGGCGCGATCCTCATCAGCATCGTCCTGATGACCGCCCTCGCGATCGTCGTCAACGAGCTCGCCGACATCAAGGCGTGGGGCCTGACGTCGCCCGCGATTCCCAGCAACCCGGTCGCCGCGCCCGACTTCGGACTGCTCGGCCGGTTCGACCTGTTCGGCTCGTTCGGTCAGGTCAGCGTGCTGACGGTCGTCCTGCTCGTCTTCACCCTCATCCTGTCCGACTTCTTCGACACGATGGGGACCGTCGTCGGTGTCACGGCCGAGGCCGGTCTCCTCGACGAGCGAGGTCAGGTGCCCGGCCTCGGCCGCGTGCTGCTCATCGACGGCGCGGCCGCCGTCGCCGGCGGCGCCACGTCCGCGTCGTCGGCCACCACCTACATCGAGTCCGCCGCCGGTGTGGGCGAGGGGGCCCGTACGGGCTTCGCCAACATGATCACCGGTGGGCTCTTCGCGCTCGCCCTCTTCCTCACGCCGCTCCTGACGATCGTGCCGATGCAGGCGGCGGCACCCGCCCTCGTCGCGGTCGGCTTCCTGATGATGACCCAGGTCAAGCACATCGACTGGGACCGCTACGACGTCGCCATCCCGGCCTTCCTCACCATCGTCGTCATGCCGTTCACCTACTCCATCACCAACGGTATCGGCGCCGGCTTCGTCGCCTACGTCGTCATCAAGGCGTGCCTGGGCAAGGCCCGCGAGGTGCACTGGCTGCTGTGGGGCACCGCCGCGCTCTTCCTGGTCTACTTCCTCATCGACCCGCTGGAGCAGGTCCTCGGCCTCAGGTAGGACGACGCGGGGACACGCCGGCGCGGGCCGCCGGCGTCAGTGGGCGCCCTCGTCGGCGAGGCAGAACTCGTTGCCCTCCGGGTCCTTGAGGACGGTCCAGGACATCCCCTGCATCGACTGCTCGCCGACGACGGTCGCCCCCAGCTTCGCCAGGCGCTCCACGTCCGCCGCGCGGTCCGGCGAGGAGAAGTCGATGTGCACCCGGTTCTTGCCGGGTCTGGGCTCGGGCACCCGCTGGAAACCGAGCACCAACGGGGTGGCGGCCAGGACCACGAACGCCTCGTAGTCCTGGACCTCCTCGACGCCCAGCGCCTCGGCCCACCAGGCGGCCAGGGTCTGGGGGTCGGCGCAGTCGATCGTGATCATCTCCGGTGAGATTCGCATGCTCAACACCGTACGGCCCGCCACTGACAACGGCCCCCGGACAGCCGCGGGGGTCGCCCCCGCGGCCGTACCGCCCGCGCGAGCGACCCCGGCGCCGTCGGTCGAAGACCGTCAGCGGAAGGCCGTCAGTCGAAGGCCGTCAGTCGAAGAGCGGGCCCTGCGTCCGGGTCCGCTTGATCTCGTAGAAGCCCGGAACCGAGGCGACCAGCAGCGTGCCGTCCCAGAGCTTCGCCGCCTCCTCCCCCTTGGGGGCGGGGGTGACCACCGGGCCGAAGAAGGCGATCTGCTCGCCGTCCGCGCCGGGGACCGCGATGACCGGGGTGCCGACGTCCTGGCCGACCTTCTCGATGCCCTCCCGGTGGGAGGCGCGCAGCTCGGTGTCGTACCGGTCGGAGTCGGCGTACTCCGCGAGCTCGGCGGGCAGGTCGACGTCCTTCAGCGCGGCGGCCACGGCCTCGCGCGTGGGGCCCTCGCCGTTGTTGTGGAAGCGGGTGCCGAGCGCGGTGTAGAGGGGGCCGACGACGTCGTCCCCGTGGAGCTGCTGGGCGGCGATGACGACCCGGACCGGCCCCCACGCCTGGTTCTCCATCATGTCGCGGTACTCCTCCGGCAGCTCGTCGAGCCGGTCCTCGTTGAGGACGGCCAGGCTCATCACGTGCCAGCGGACCTCGACGTCGCGGACCTTCTCCACCTCCAGCATCCAGCGGGAGGTCATCCACGCCCAGGGGCAGAGGGGGTCGAACCAGAAGTCGACCGGGGTCGTGCCGTTCGCCGGGGTGTTCTCGGACATGTCTCTCCTCGGAAGAATGCGGAAGAACGCGGCACACCTGCGCGGTGCGCACGCGCGGTACGCCTGCGGGCGAGAACGCCCCCGGCGGGTGACCCATTCCCTGAATGCCGCCGCCCGGGGACGCATGCAAGGATCAATGGGTTCGAACACGACACATGACGCGCGCCACGAAGGAGTGCCCGTGCCCGGTGAAAACCTGTCCCGCGACGAGGCCCAGGAAAGGGCCGAGCTGCTGACCGTCGACGGATACGAGGTCGAGCTCGACCTGCGGTCCGCCGTCGGCGAGCCCGAGGGGACCGACGGCGGCGAGGGGGAGGCCGGACCGCGGACCTTCCGTTCGCTGACCACGATCCGGTTCCGCTCGGCCCGAGCGGGCGTCTCCACCTTCGCCGACCTGGTGGCCCCGGCCGTGGACGCGGTGAAGCTGAACGGGACGGACCTCGACCCGGCGGTCGTGTTCGACGGGACGCGGGTGGCGCTGGACGGGCTCGTCGAGGGCGAGAACGTGCTCGTGGTCGACGCGCGCTGCGCGTACAGCCGGACCGGCGAGGGCATGCACCGCTTCGTCGACCCGGAGGACGGCGAGGTCTACCTCTACACCCAGTACGAGCCGGCCGACGCCCGCCGCGTCTTCGCCAACTTCGAGCAGCCCGACCTGAAGGCCCCCTTCCGGTTCGAGGTCATCGCCCCCGAGGGCTGGCGGGTCTGGTCCAACGGGGCCGAGGAGTCGCGCGAGGGCGAGGTCTGGCGGTTCGCCGAGACGAAGCCGATCTCCACGTACATCACGGCCGTCGTCGCCGGTCCGTACCACTACGTGAGGGACTACTACTCCCGTACGTTCGACGACGGCACCACGCTGGAGATCCCGCTCGGCGCGATGTGCCGCAAGGGGCTCGCCAAGTACTTCGACGCGGACGACGTCTTCCTGGTCACCAAGCAGGGCCTGGACTTCTTCCACGACAACTTCGACTACCCGTACCCCTTCGGCAAGTACGACCAGGCGTTCGTGCCCGAGTACAACCTCGGCGCCATGGAGAACCCGGGCATGGTCACCTTCCGCGAGGAGTACATCTACCGCGGCAAGGTCACCTCGGCGGCCTACGAGCGGCGGGCCAACGTCATCCTGCACGAGATGGCGCACATGTGGTTCGGCGACCTGGTCACCATGGAGTGGTGGGACGACCTGTGGCTGAAGGAGTCCTTCGCCGACTTCATGGGCTCCTTCTCGATGGTCGAGGCGACCCGCTTCACCAACGGCTGGATCACCTTCGCCAACAACCGCAAGGCGTGGGCCTACCGCGCCGACCAGCTGCCCTCCACGCACCCGATCACGGCCGACATCCGTGACCTGGAGGACGCCAAGCTGAACTTCGACGGGATCACGTACGCCAAGGGCGCCTCCGTCCTGAAGCAGCTCGTGGCGTACGTGGGACGGGACGCCTTCCTGGAGGGCGCCCGGCGCTACTTCAAGCAGCACGCGTACGGCAACACGCGCCTGGGCGACCTGCTGTCGGTGCTCGCCGAGACCTCGGGCCGGGACATGACCGCCTGGTCGCGCTCCTGGCTCCAGACGGCGGGCGTCAACGTGCTGACCCCCGTGCCGGCGTACGACGCGGACGGCGTGCTCACCGAGCTGGCCGTCGTCCAGGAGGCCGCCGCGTCGCACCCGGAGCTGCGCCCGCACCGGGTCGCGGTCGGCCTGTACCGGCGTACGCCGGAGGGCGAGCTGACGCGTTACGCGCGGGCCGAGGTGGACGTGGCCGGCGAGCGGACCGTGGTGGAGGAGCTGGCCGGTTCCGAGCGGCCCGACCTGATCCTGGTCAACGACGAGGACCTGACGTACTGCAAGGTCCGCTTCGACGAGGGCTCGCTGGCCACGCTCCGGGAGCACCTGGGCGACATCACCGACCCGCTCGCCCGCGCCCTGTGCTGGTCGGCCCTGTGGAACCTGACCCGGGACGCGCTGCTGCCGGCCCGCGACTTCGTCGCGCTGGTGCTGGCGTTCGCCGGGCGGGAGAGCGACATCGGCGTGCTGCAGATGCTGCACGCGTGGACGCAGTCCGCGCTGGTGCGCTACGTGGCGCCGGAGTGGCGCGAGGAGGGCGGCCGGGCGGCGGCCGAGGGTGCGCTGCGCGAGCTGCGGGCGGCGGAGCCGGGCAGCCAGCACCAGCTGACCTGGGCCCGCTTCTTCGCGGCGGTGGCCGCGTCCGACGCGGACTTCCAGCTGCTGGGCGGGCTGCTGGAGGGCACGGCGCGGATCGACGGCCTCGACGTGGACCAGGAGCTGCGCTGGGCGTTCCTCTCCCCGCTGGCCTCGCGCGGGGTGGCGAACGAGGCGGCGATCGACGCCGAACTGGCCCGTGACGACACCGCGTCCGGCAAGCGCCACCACGTACGGTGCCTGGCCTCGCGCCCCTCGGAGGCGGTCAAGGCGCAGGCGTGGGCGGCCGTCGTGGAGTCGGACAAGCTCTCCAACGCGCTGGTCGAGGCGACCATCAACGGCTTCGAGCAGCCCTCGCAGCGGGAGCTGCTGGCCCCGTACGCACCGCGCTACTTCGAGGTGATCGAGCGGATCTGGGCGGAGCGGTCCATCCAGATCGGCATGCACGTGGTGCAGGGGATGTTCCCGGGGCTCCAGGACAGCACCGAGACCCTCGATGCGACCGACGCCTGGCTGACCGGGCACGCCGACGCGGCCCCGGCGCTGCGGCGGCTGGTGCTGGAGGCCCGTGACGACCTCGCGCGGGCGCTGCGCGGCCAGGAGTGCGACCGGAAGGCGTGATCCGGCCGGGCTGAACCGGGCCCCGTGCGGGACGTCACCGACGTGGCGTCACCGCGCGGGGCCCGTTCACGTGGGGTGACCGCACGGGGCCCGGTGCGGGTGCTGCCGCCGCCGCGGCCCGGACGGTCCGCGCGACGGCGTGAGGGGGCGTGCGGGAGGGGCGCTCGGGCAGGGCGTGCGCGCGGCGCGAAAGCAGCGCTCGTACATCTGATCGCAGCGCCCCTCCCCTGATTCCCGGCGGGACGGGCCATTTCGATTGCCGAACGTCCGTGCATCAGGACGGCGTTGTCCGGGATTGTCGACGGACGTGTAACAGGGGTTAGGACCCCCTCCGGACAAGGGAAATCACGGGACATGACCCAGAACACCCCGCTCTCCTCCCGCCTCCCCCTCCCCTCCGAGGACGTGACGCTCCGTGTCCGGTCCGCCGCCCAGCTGCGGGCGCGCGGGGTGTCCGCGGCGCAGACGTCCGCCCAGTGCCTGCCCGGCGGCCCCTGGCAGCAGATCCTGCCGGGGGTCTACCTGCTGCACCCGGGCCCGCCCACCGGCCGGGAGCGGCTGCACGGGGCGCTGCTGTACGCGGGGCGTCCGCCGGTCTCCGCGCGGCGCGCTCCGGCGCGCCTGGCGGAGCCGGGCTACGGGCCCGGTCAGGAGGACGCGTACGGCGAGGCGATGGTGACCGGGGTCGCCGCCCTGGCGTTGTACGGCTTCGCCGCGGTGGGGCCGTTGGGGGCGCTGCACCGGATCGACGTCCTGGTGCCGCGTACCCGGCGGCTGCGGTCCGCCCGGTTCGTGGAGGTGCTGCGGACCGCCGTGATGCCGCGCGCGGTGCGGGTGGGCGAGGTGCCCGTCGCCCCGGTGGAGCGTGCTCTCGCGGACGCGGTGGCGGCCACGGCGGAGGCGGCCGACGTCCGGCGGCTGCTGACCGAGGCGGTCCGCGAGGGCCACTGCGAGCCGGCCGCCGTGGTACGGGAGTTGAGCGAGGCGGAGCTGCTGGGGAGGCCCGCCGTGGTGGGCGCGGTCGACGCGCTGCTGGCCGAGGGGCGGGCGGCGGCGGAGGCCCGGCTGTACGCGATGGTGCGGGAGCACGGGCTGCCGGATCCGGTGTGGAACGTGGAGCTGCGGCTGCCGGGCGGGCCCCGGCTCGGCGCGGTGGACGCGTACTGGCCGGATCACGCCGTCGCGGTGGAGCTGGACGCGCGGGCGCCCCGGTACGGGGTACCGGCGCGCCGGCGCCAGGCGGAGGAGGACCCGCAGTGGGCCGCGTACGCCGCGAAGCGGGAGCAACTGGAACGGCTCGGCGTCACGGTCGTCCACCTCACCCCGCGCAAGCTGCGCGAGGCGGCGGACCAGCAGGCGACGGTGGTGCGGACGGCGCTGATGGCGGCGGCGGACCGGGAGCCGGCCGCGTACGTCATGGTCCTGCCGCGCTGACCAGGGCCGGGGCCGGGCCCGGTGGCGGGAGCGTCCCGCGGGCGGATCGCCTTCGGGCCCGGGCGCGGCCTCCTGGACCACGGGCGCGGCGGCCCCGGGCCCACCGCTGCGGCAGGTCCGGACCACGGAAGCGGAGCCACGGCGGCCCCGTGCGCCACCGGCGTACCGTTTGACCTCGTTCCTCCCCTGTGGCGCGGCACGCACTCTGGCGGATCTCTGCCATGTCCCTGACTCGTCTCCGTCAACTCTCCACAAACCCCTGTCATTTACGACAGGGTGAGCGGTCATCCGGTACCGAATTCCGGACTCTCTCTTTCAATTACAGGGATGCTGATGACCAAGGAATCCCCCAGCTCCATACCCGGGGCGAGACGAGCAGCTCGTATCGCGGCAGCGGCCGGTCTGGCTGCCGCGCTGGCGGCCTCCGGCGCCGCACCGGCCTTCGCCGCCGACGACCCGGCTCCGGCTCCCGTCAAACCGGCCGCCACGAGCGACCGCGGCGACAAGCTCGGCACGGCCGACGCCGAGATCCTGGCGAAGGCCGAGGCCAAGGGCGAGAAGAACATCACCATGATGGTCGCCACCACCCCCGGGGCGACCGAGCAGGTCAGCAAGCAGCTGGACGCCGTCGAGGGGTCCGTGCTCGGCCAGACCTACGACAAGCTCGGCTACGTTCGCGCGAGCGTCCCGACGAAGAGCGCCGAGTCCACCATCAAGGCGGCCTCGAAGCTCTCCTCCGTCCTCGGCATCGATCTCAAGCAGGAGATCAAGCTGGACGACCCGACGCCCAAGGGCGACCGGGCGGACGGGGCGAAGCAGCTGAAGGCCACGGGCAGTTACCCGGCGCCCGGCAAGAAGACGCCGGCGACGAACCCGTACAACCCCTCCTTCGAGACGGGTGCGGTCGACTTCGTCGAGAAGCACCCCGAGGCGGACGGCCGCGGGATCACCATCGGCATCCTGGACTCCGGCGTCGACCTCGGTCACCCGGCCCTGCGGAAGACCACCACCGGCGAGCGCAAGATCGTCGACTGGGTGACGGCGACCGACCCGGTCAGCGACGGCGACGGCACCTGGCTCCGGATGACGGAGACCGTCACCGGACCGACGTTCACGTCCGGCGGGAAGACCTACTCCGCCCCGGCGGGCAGCTACCGGTTCGCCACGTTCGCCGAGTCGGCCACCACCGGCGGCGACATGGCGGGCGACCTCAACCGCGACGGTGACACCACCGACACGTGGGGCGTGCTGTACGACCCGGTCACCGGCACCACGCGCGTCGACCTGAACAGCAACACGGACTTCTCCGACGACGCGGTCCTCAAGCCGTACAAGGACAAGTTCCAGGTCTCCTACTTCGGTGAGGACGACCCGCGGACCCCCGTCGTCGAGCGCATCCCGTTCGTCGTCGAGACCCGCAAGAACGTGGTCTACAACGCGGCCGGCGCGAAGGCCGACTTCGTCAACATCGGTGTCATCGAGGGCTCGCACGGCACGCACGTCGCGGGCATCACCGCGGCCAACGGGCTGTTCGGCGGCGAGATGAACGGCGCCGCCCCCGGCGCCAAGATCGTCTCCTCGCGCGCCTGCACGTGGACCGGCGGCTGCACCAACATCGCGCTGACCGAGGGCATGATCGACCTCGTCGTCAACCGCGGCGTCGACATCGTCAACATGTCGATCGGCGGCCTGCCGCCGCTGAACGACGGCAACAACGCCCGCGCCGAGCTGTACAAGCGCCTCGTCGACATCTACGGCGTGCAGCTGGTCATCTCGGCCGGCAACAGCGGCCCGGGCCTCAACACCATCGGCGACCCGGCCCTCGCCGACCACGTGATCTCGGTCGGCGCGTCGATCTCCAAGGAGACGTGGGCGGCCAACTACGGCTCCAACGTCACCAAGAAGTACGACATGCTGCCCTTCTCCTCGCGCGGTCCGCGTGAGGACGGCGGCTTCACGCCGATCATCTCGGCGCCGGGCGCGTCCATCAACACCACCCAGACCTGGGCTCCGGGCGGTCCGGTCAAGGAGGCGGGTTACGACCTGCCGGCCGGCTACTCCATGCTCCAGGGCACCTCGATGGCCTCCCCGCAGGCCGCGGGCGCCGCGGCGCTCCTGCTCTCGGCGGCGAAGCAGAAGGGCATCGAGCTTCCCCCGGCCGACCTCCGCACGGCGCTGACCAGCACCGCCGGCCACATCGAGGACGTGCCCGCGCACGTCCAGGGCTCCGGTCTGATCAACATCGTCAAGGCGTGGAAGCAGATCGCCAAGCAGGGCAAGCCCGCGCACGAGTTCTCGGTGAAGGCCCCGGTCGACACCGCGATCGACTTCGCGCTCAAGGACCCGGGCTTCGGCACCGGCCTCTACGACCGCGAGGGCGGCCTGAAGGTCGGCCAGAGCAAGGTCTACGACGTCGTCGTCACCCGGACCACCGGCCCGGACCGCGACGTCCAGCACAAGCTGACGTGGAAGAACAACGACGGCACCTTCGAGCTGAGCAGCCCGCAGTACGTCTCGCTGCCGCTCGACACGCCGGTCAAGCTGAAGGTCAGGGCCAAGGCCAAGACCGCCGGGGTGCACAGCGCCATCCTCCAGCTCGACGACAAGAAGACCTCCGGCGTCGACCACCAGATCATGACCACGGTCGTCATCGCCCAGGAGCTGCAGCAGCCCGGTTACGCCTACAAGGCGTCCGGCTCGGTCCAGCGCAACGGCACCACGTCGTACTTCGTCAACGTGCCGCAGGGCGCCAAGACCCTTGAGGTCGCCCTCAGCGCGCTGCGCTCGGGCAGCCAGACGCGGTTCATCGCCCTGCACCCGTACGGGACGCCGGTCGACCCCACCGCGACGACCAACTGCTACCCGAACTACGAGAACCCGGCCAACACCTGCCGCCCGGACGCGCGTTCCTACAAGGACCCGCAGCCCGGCGTGTGGGAGATCGAGGTCGAGGCGCGCCGTACGTCGCCGCTGCTGGACAACCCGTACAAGCTGGACGTCTCGCTGCTCGGCGTCGAGTTCGACCCGGCGGTGCGCACCATCGACGAGGCGAAGATCGGTGCTCCGGCCCCGGTGAGCTGGAAGGTCACCAACAAGGCGGCTGCCCTCCAGGGCAAGCTCCAGGGCGGTTCGCTGGGCTCGGCCAAGGTCGACACGCCGTCGATCTCCACGGGCCAGACCCGGCAGACCACGGTGACCATCGGCGCCGGCGTCGAGAAGCTCGACGTCGCCATCGGCGGTACGTCGGACGCCAACGCCGACCTCGACCTGTACGTCTTCCGGGGCGCCACGCAGGTCGGCAGCGGCACCACCGCCGGCTCCGAGGAGTCGGTCAGCCTGGCCAAGCCCGCCGCGGGCACGTACACCGTCGTCGTCGAGGGCTACTCGGTTCCCACCGGGTCGACCACGTACGACTACCGGGACGTGTACTACTCGGCGTCGCTCGGCACGCTCAAGGTCGACTCCACCAAGGCGGTGAACCTGGCCGGCGGCGCGTCCGCCCAGGTCGGCGCCGAGGTCGTGGTCGCCGGGGCGGCTCCGGAGGGCCGTCGGTTCTTCGGTGAGGTCCGGCTGGTCAACGCGCGCGGCACCGCCGCGGGCACCGGCAGCGTCGCGATCGAGAAGGTCGTGCCGTAGCGGATCTCCGCGCTACGACGGCGGGGCGGGCGCTCTCACGAGCACCCGCCCCGCTGTGCGTGTTCCTCGTCACAGGCCGCCGACGGCGCAGCAGATGTTTCCCCACGCAGGCAGGCACGTCGCAGAATCTGCGGGCCTCCCGGGAAGAGTCCGCAGGTCGGACAATGGATTGGACAAGTCGGGCCCGGACATACGCATCATGGTGCGGCATACGGACCGCACAGACGCACAGGTGCACAGAACAGAGGAGTCCTCGTGAAGGTCGGAATCGTCGGCGCCACCGGTCAGGTCGGCACAGTCATGCTCAGGATCCTGGCCGAGCGCTCCTTCCCGGTCGACGAGCTGCGGCTGTTCGCCTCCGCCCGGTCCGCGGGCTCCACGATCGACTTCCAGGGCTCCCCCGTCACCGTCGAGGACGCCTCCGCGGCCGACTACACCGGCCTGGACATCGTGCTGTTCTCCGCCGGCGGCGCGACCTCGAAGGCGCTGGCCGAGAAGGTCGCCTCCCAGGGCGCCGTGGTGATCGACAACTCCTCCGCCTGGCGCAAGGACCCCGAGGTCCCCCTCGTCGTCTCCGAGGTCAACCCGCACGCGGCGAAGGTCCGCCCCAAGGGGATCATCGCCAACCCGAACTGCACCACCATGGCCGCGATGCCGGTGCTGCGCCCGCTGCACGACGAGGCCGGTCTCGAAGCGCTGACCGTCGCCACCTACCAGGCCGTCTCCGGCTCCGGCCTCGCCGGGGTCTCCGAGCTGCACGGCCAGGCGTCCAAGGTCGTCGCCGACGCCGAGAAGCTGGTCCACGACGGCGAGGCCGTGGACTTCCCCGAGCCCGGCGTCTACAAGCGTCCGATCGCCTTCAACGTGCTGCCGCTGGCCGGCTCGATCGTGGACGACGGCTCGTTCGAGACGGACGAGGAGCAGAAGCTCCGCAACGAGTCCCGCAAGATCCTGGAGATCCCGGAGCTGAAGGTCTCCGGCACCTGCGTCCGGGTCCCGGTCTTCTCCGGCCACTCGCTCCAGATCAACGCCCGCTTCGCCCGCCCGATCGGCGTCGAGCGCGCCTACGAGCTGCTCAAGGACGCCGACGGCGTCGAGCTGTCCGAGATCCCGACCCCCCTCCAGGCGGCCGGCAAGGACGCGAGCTACGTCGGCCGCATCCGGGTCGACGAGACGGTGGACCACGGCCTCGCACTGTTCGTCTCCAACGACAACCTGCGCAAGGGCGCGGCCCTGAACGCCGTGCAGATCGCTGAGCTGGTGGCGGCCGAGCTGAAGGGCTGACCGCGGCTCACGCGTACCGCCGAGGGGCGGCCACCGGTGTGCACCGGTGGCCGCCCCTTTGTGTGTACGGGTCAGAGGGCGAGGTGGCGGCGGAGCGCCGCGTCGATCTCGGACATGCGTTGACGGGGGACCTTGCCGATCTGCCGCAAGAATCTCTCCTGAGCCATCGCTCGCACCTGTTCGCACTGTGCCTTGGAGTCCTTCGGCAAGCCGCAATCGCCCGCCTGGAGGAGCACTTGGAAGGGGTAGAGGCGAGAGACGTTCGACGTCAGCGGCACCACGGTGACGACTCCGCGCCCCGTCCGGTCCACCGCAGCGTTAGCACCGTCGTTCGAGACGATGACCGAGGGACGCGCCTTGTTGGCCTCGCTGCCCCGCACCGGCTCATAGTCGACCAGATAGATGTCACCGCGCCTCATCGACGATCCCGTCCCCCGAGAACTTGTCCCAGAACTCGGCGTCCCCGCTCTCGTCCCACTCGGCGAAAGCCGCCTCGTAGTCGGCCTCAAGATTCGAGGCGCGCAGCAACTCGATAGCGGCGTGTATGACAGCGGACCGGGAGTCCGCGTCTGTCTTCGCCGCGTACTCGTCGACGAAGGCGACATCCTCCTGCGGCAGACTCACACTGATCTTCATACCAGCCATACTACCCCGGTAGGAATAGGAGCGCTACCCGTCGTCCGGCAGGGCCGGACATGGAAGGATGATCCGAAACGTCACCATCGAAGGAGATGACCGCGTGCCTGGCACGAATCTGACCCGCGAAGAGGCACAGGAGCGGGCGCGCCTGCTGACCGTGGACGCGTACGAGATCGATCTCGACCTCTCCGGAGCGCAGGGGGGCGGCACCTACCGGTCCGTGACCACCGTGCGCTTCGACTCCGCGGAGAGCGGTGCGGAGTCCTTCATCGACCTGGTCGCCCCGACCGTCCACGAGGTCGTGCTGAACGGTGAGGCCCTCGACGCGGCCGCCGTCTTCAGCGACTCCCGGATCGCGCTGCCCGGCCTGCGCGAGGGCGCCAACGAGCTGAGGGTCGTCGCGGACTGCGCGTACACCAACACCGGCGAGGGGCTGCACCGCTTCGTCGACCCGGTCGACGAGCAGGCCTACCTGTACACCCAGTTCGAGGTCCCGGACGCCCGCCGGGTGTTCGCCTCGTTCGAGCAGCCGGATCTGAAGGCGACCTTCCGGTTCACCGTGAAGGCCCCCGCCGGCTGGACCGTCATCTCGAACTCGCCGACGCCGGAGCCGAAGGACGACGTCTGGTCGTTCGAGCCGACGCCGCGCATCTCCACGTACATCACGGCCCTCATCGCGGGCCCCTACCACGCGGTGCACAGCACGTACGAGAAGGACGGCCAGACCGTCCCGCTCGGCATCTACTGCCGCCCCTCGCTGGCGGAGTACCTGGACGCGGACGAGATCTTCGACGTCACCCGGCAGGGCTTCGCGTGGTTCCAGGAGAAGTTCGACTACGCGTACCCGTTCGCCAAGTACGACCAGCTCTTCGTCCCGGAGTTCAACGCGGGCGCCATGGAGAACGCGGGCGCGGTCACCATCCGCGACCAGTACGTCTTCCGCTCCAAGGTGACGGACGCGGCGTACGAGGTGCGGGCCGAGACGATCCTGCACGAGCTGGCCCACATGTGGTTCGGCGACCTCGTGACGATGGAGTGGTGGAACGACCTCTGGCTGAACGAGTCGTTCGCCACCTACACCTCGATCGCCTGCCAGGCCGACGCGGCGGGCTCGAAGTGGCCGCACTCCTGGACGACGTTCGCCAACTCCATGAAGACCTGGGCGTACCGGCAGGACCAGCTGCCCTCGACGCACCCGATCATGGCGGACATCAGCGACCTGGACGACGTGCTCGTCAACTTCGACGGCATCACCTACGCCAAGGGCGCCTCGGTGCTCAAGCAGCTCGTGGCGTACGTCGGCAAGGACGCGTTCTTCCAGGGCGTGCAGGCGTACTTCAAGGCGCACGCCTTCGGCAACACCCGCCTCTCCGACCTGCTGGGCGCGCTGGAGGAGACCTCCGGCCGCGACCTGAAGACCTGGTCGAAGGCGTGGCTGGAGACGGCCGGCATCAACATCCTGCGCCCGGAGATCGAGACCGACGAGAACGGCGTCGTCACCTCCTTCACCGTGCTCCAGGAGGCCCCCGCGCTGCCCGCCGGGGCGAAGGGCGAGCCGACGCTGCGCCCGCACCGGATCGCCATCGGCGCCTACGACCTCGACGCGGACGGCAGGCTCGTGCGCGGCGACCGGATCGAGCTGGACGTCGACGGCGAGCGCACCGAGGTGCCGGCCCTGGTGGGCAAGGCCCGCCCGGCCGTCGTCCTGCTCAACGACGACGACCTGTCGTACGCCAAGGTCCGCCTCGACGAGGAGTCGCTGCGGGTCGTCACCCAGCACCTGGGCGACTTCGCCGAGTCGCTGCCGCGCGCCCTGAGCTGGGCCTCGGCCTGGGACATGACGCGCGACGGCGAGCTGGCGACCCGCGACTACCTGGCGCTGGTGCTCGCCGGCATCGGCAAGGAGTCGGACATCGGCGTGGTGCAGTCGCTGCACCGCCAGGTGAAGATGGCGCTCGACCTGTACGCGGCCCCGGAGACCCGTGAGGGCGCGCTCAACCAGTGGACCGACGCGACGCTGGCGCACCTGCGCGCGTCGGAGCCGGGCAGCGACCACCAGCTCGCGTGGGCCCGCGCCTTCGCGGCCACCGCCCGCAACCCGCAGCAGCTGGACCTGCTCCAGTCGCTGCTGGACGGCACCGAGTCGATCGAGGGCCTGGCCGTCGACACCGAGCTGCGGTGGGCGTTCGTGGAGCGGCTGGCGGCGGCCGGGCTGCTGGACGAGGAGGAGATCGCCGCCGAGTACGAGCGGGACAGGACGGCCGCGGGCGAGCGCCACGCGGCCTCGGCGCGGGCGGCCCAGCCGACGGAGGCGGCCAAGGCGGAGGCGTGGGCCTCGGTCGTGGAGTCCGACAAGCTGCCGAACTCGCTCCAGGAAGCGGTCATCGGCGGTTTCGTCCAGACGGACCAGCGTGAGCTGCTGGCTCCGTACACGGAGAAGTTCTTCGCCGCGGTGAAGGACGTCTGGGACTCGCGGAGCCACGAGATGGCGCAGCAGGTCGCGGTGGGCCTCTACCCGGCCCTCCAGGTCTCGCAGGAGACCCTGGACGCCACGGACGCCTGGCTGGCCTCGGCGGAGCCGAGCGCGGCCCTGCGCCGACTGATGTCGGAGTCGCGGTCCGGGGTGGAGCGCGCCCTGCGGGCCCAGGCGGCGGACGCGGCGGCGGCCACCGCGTAGCGGTCCGTACGGCCCCGGGGCGCCCTCTCCGTCTCACGGAGGGGGCGCCCCTCGGCGTGGTGCCGGGACCGGGTCAGCCGCCCGGCGGGGTCAGGACGAGCGGCCACTCCTCGCCGGACCGGACCAGCGCCACGGCGTCCTCGGCCGGGGTTCCGGGCGGCACCGTGAGGAGCACGGTCTCCTCCGAGGCGCGCGCGTACGCGGCGGGGTCGACCCGGGCCTCCACCCGCAGCAGGCGCAGCACGGAGGGCGCGTACGAGGAGCGGGCGGTGAACTTCGCCCGGTCCACCTCCAGCCCCCTGAGCAGGACGGGGTGGGCGACGATGTCCACGGTCAGCACGTCGCCGTCCAGCCGGCGTTCGGCCCAGCCGTCCGTCTGGACCAGCTGGAAGCAGCCGTCGCCCTCGTAGCCACAGGCCGCGAGGCGGGCGGCGGCGCGCTCGTGGTCGTCGGGCACCTCCGAGACGACCACCACGACCGTCTCGGCGTCCGGATCGTCGGGGTTCAGTCCGGCGCACAGCAGTATCTCGGCCATTCGGCGTCCCCCGGGGTGCGAAGGCGGGTCCGGTCGTCCGCAGAGTAGTCGGCGGACGACCGGACCCGGCTCCCGGCCCCCTGGCCGAGCCCTCGCGCGTTCGGCCCCGGCCCGCGCGCGGGCGCGGCTCCCGTGGCCTACGGTCCGAAGGGTCGTCGCAGGAGCTCCGGCCGCAGGCCACGGGAGGTTCGGATGCCCGGCTTCGCCGCCGTGCCGGTCGCGCTGGCCCTGTGCGCGGGTCTGCTGGCGGGCCCCGCGCCGCAGGAGCGTGACCGCCCGGACTGCCGGGCCGGTCCGACCGGGTGCTACGACCTCTACACGTACGGCTACACCCTGGGGCTGCACCCGCTGACCGGGCCGGACGCCGTACGGAGGCAGCTCACCGACCACTTCTGGCTGTTCCCGGTCAGCGGCGGCTGCGCGGGGCGCATCCGGGCGGGGGCGCGGTGCGAGCTGGTGGGCGGCAACCCGGTGGAGGTGGAGTTCATCGGGGACGACTTCTTCCAGATCAACACGTTGCCGGGGCACCAACTGGGCCGGAACATGCACATCCGGTTCGCGTTCTCGCGGACCCTCGGCTTCCACACCCTGACGGTCCGGGCCTGGCAGGACCGGCCGACCGACTGCACGGGCGCGCCGCTGTGCAAGGCGGTGAACCGGACGTTCGCCTGGGTGACCTGGCGGGTGCTGGCGAAGACGCTGCGCTGGACAGCGTACGCCGCCTGAGCCGGGCGGAGCCACGCCCGGGGCCGGGGGTTCGGGTCCGGGTCCGGGTCCGGGTCCGGGTTCCGGGTCGCGGTTGGGTCCGGGCCGTTTCGGCGGGAGGGTCCCGTTTCGGTTCGGTTCGTTCCGGTCCGGTTCGGCGGGGAGACTTCCGGTCCGGTTGGAAGCCGCCCGGCGGACGGGCGCAGGCGCGCAGCCGTCCGCCGGGCGGAGATGAGGGGGCGTGCCCGGCCCGGTCGCCCGGTACGCGGGTTACGCGCGGGACTCCTCGTAGCGGCGGGCCAGCTCGGCCGCGCCGGACTCCGTGAGCGAGCCGTGCAGCCGCATCCGGGCGACTCCGCCGTCGGGGAAGGCGTCGAGGCGGACGTGGGTGACGACGGCCTGGGCGCGCAGCACGAAGCGGTGGAGGGTGTCGGGCTGGAGGCGGGTGCGCGGGATGATCTCGAACCACTCGCCGGTGTCGCCGTTGCGGCCCTGGAGGGCGATCCAGCCGGCGGAGTTGCCCTTGAGGTAGGCGGTGTCGATCTCGACCGCGCGGACCGCGCCCTGGGCGGGCAAGCGGAAGCGGACCCAGTCGTTGGTGTCGCGGACCCGGCGGCGGCGGTTCTCCCAGCCGTCGTCCATCTTGCGGGAGGTGCCCGGCAGGATGATCTGGGTGGGCGAGGAGTAGAAGCGGTCGGAGGCGTCCTCGTACGTACCGCCGTTGAGGACCGAGAGCAGGTCGACGGTGCCGAGCGCGGCGAGCCAGGCGGGATCCGGGACGACCTCGCCGTGCACGCGGAGGCGGGCGATGCCGCCGTCGGGGTGCTGGCAGAGGCGCAGGTGGGTGTAGCGGCGGCCGCCGGTGATCTCGAAGGCGTTGGCCGCGTGGCCGCGTACGGGGGTCGGCGGGAGGATCTCCTCCCACTTCACGTCGTCGGCGAGGAGCTGCTCCGGGCCCGGGGCGCCCTCGACGGACGCGGCCTGTACGGAGACGCGCTGCGGGTAGTTGCCGCGGAAGTGGGCGGTGTCCACGATCAGGCCGCGGATGATGCCGGGGGCGCCGAGGCGGACGATGGCCCAGTCGTGGTCCTCGGGGGCCGGGAAGGGGTGGCCGGCGTCCGCGCCGCGGCGGCGGCGGGTCTCCCAGCCGTCCATGATCTTGCCCTTGTGGCCGAAGCGCTCGGGGTCGAAGACGGCGCGTTCGCGGATCAGCAGGTTCTCGCGCTCGGCGAAGAACTCGTCGTTGGCGGCGATCACGCCCGCGCCGAGGCGGCGGTCGGCGAGGTCGACCAGCTCGGTGAAGGGGAGGTCTCCGGCCTCGCGGTAGTCGGCGTAGGGGTCGCCGCCGCCGTAGGGCGCGGCGTCGTTGGCGTGGGGGTCGGTGTCGGGGTCCTGGAATGCGGTCTCGCTCGCGTCGAAGGTCATGCCCCTCACCTTGACGCCACCGAACCTGTCAGGTCCATCGAAAGTTTCCGTACGTACCGTTCAGTTCTGCTGAACGGTTTCGGGGAACGACCGAGCGGTCTCGGTGAGTGCGGCGAGGATTCGGGCCACGGCGGGGCCGCTCTCGGCTCCGTGGCGGACGGCCGCGACGACGTGGCGGCGCGGCCGGTCCGTCTCCAGCACCCGCATCACGACGTCCTCGCGGCGCTCGCGGGCGGCCATCCGGGGCACCAGCGCGACCCCCATGCCGGCCTCGACCAGGGCGAGGATGGCGGTCCAGCCGGCGGCGCTGTGGGCCTGCTCGGGGACGAAGCCGGCCGCCTCGCAGGCGGCGGTGGTGATCTCGGACCAGGGGCCGGAGCCGCCGAAGATCCAGCGGTCGGCGGCCAGGTCCGCCAGGCGCAGCGCGGGCGCGCCGGCCAGTGGGTGATCGGCGGGGAGCGCCACGTCGAGCGGGTCCGCGAGCAGCGGGAAGAGGCGGAAGCGGGGATCGCGGGCGGTCGGCGCGTGGGCGGCCAGCGACAGCGCGAGGTCCACCTCGCCCGCGGTGAGCAGGTCGTACGCCTGGGCGGCCTCGGCCTCCCGTACGCGCACGTCGGGCCCCGGGCGCTCCCCGGCGCGCAGCAGCCGGACGGCGGGCACGACGAGGGCGGGCACGGCGGTGGAGAACGCGGCGACGCGGACCTCGCCGGCCTCGCCGCGCAGATAGCCGGTCAGTTCGGCCTCCGCCCGCTCCAACTGGGCGAAGACCGCCTCGGCGTGGCGCAGGACCAGGTGGGCGGCGTCGGTGAGGCGGACCCGGCGGCCCTGGGCCTCCAAGAGGTCCACGCCGAGCTGCTTCGCCAGGTTGGTGAGCTGCTGGGAGACCGCGGAGGGGGTCATCAGCAGGGCCTCGGCGGTCGCCGTGACCGTGCCCCGGTCGCGCAGGGTGCGCAGGATGCGGAGCTTCTTGACGTCCCACTCGGTCATGGGCGCAACCTACCGCCCGGCGCGGGGCGGGGACGCGGTCCTACGGGCCGGGGCGCTCCGGCCCGGGACCGTGTACGGGGCCGGGGCCCGCGCACTCGCCCGTCACCGGAGCGTGCGCGTCCGGGACGTGCGTGTCCGGGGCCGCACGCACGGGTGCGCCGCCGGTGGAGACCACCGGCGGCGCACCCGACGAGCTTGGTGTGCCCGTGCGGGTCAGACCTGCTTCTTCGACTTGTCCAGGACCATGACCAGGGCCGTGATCACCACGAACAGGGCGATGGGCGCGACCACGTAGAGACCGACGGTCTCCATCACGCTCAGGCGCGGAGCCGGGTCGTCACCGTCGTCGGGCGTGAGCGCGAGCGCCGGGTTCGACATGAGCAGCATCATCAGCGTCGTCCCGGCCGCAACGACGCCGGCGCGCATAGCGTTCTTCTTGTCCACGGTGCCAACGTAGCGAACGCCTAGGGACGGCGCTCGCCCGGGGGTGCCGTACGAGGCTTTCGGGGCCTCAGGACCTCCATCAGCGCGTGCAGCCGAGGAGAGGCGGTGATCTCCTCCAGGGTGACCGGATGGCCCTCGCCGTCGGCGATCGGGAGCCGCCAGTTCGGGTACTGGTCCCAGGTGCCGGGGAGGTTCTGCGGACGGCGGTCGCCCACGGTGTCGGGGAGCCAGACGCCGGTCAGCAGGGCGGGGGTGCGCAGGAGGAAGCGGTGGACGGCGCGGACGGCCGCCTCCTCGTCGCCGTCGCCCTCGGGGAGCATCCGCAGCCGGGCGAGGAGGGCCAGCCACTCGGCGGTGTCGGTGACGTCGTCGGTCAGCTCCTCCTCCAGGGAGCGGGTGAGCAGGCCGAGGCGGTGGCGCAGCGTCACATGGTCGCCGGTCAGCCGGGCGGCGGTGGAGGGCAGGTCGTGGGTGGTCGCGGTGGCCAGACAGGCGCGCCGCCACTTCTCCGGGGCGATCGGCCGCCCGTCGCCCTCCCAGTCGCGCTCGAACCAGAGCACCGAGGTGCCGAGCACCCCGCGCCGGGCGAGGGCCTCGCGGACCCCGGGTTCGACGGTGCCCAGGTCCTCCCCGACGACGGCGGTGCCGGCCCGGTGGGCCTCCAGGACGAGGACGGCGAGCATCGCCTCGGCGTCGTACGCGACGTACGTGCCGTCCGTGGGCGGGCGGCCCTCGGGCACCCACCAGAGCCGGAAGAGGCCCATGACGTGGTCGATGCGCAGGGCCCCGGCGTGGGCCAGCCGGGCGCGGAGCAGATCCCGGTAGGCGGCGTAGCCGGTGGCGGCGAGGGTGTCGGGGCGCCAGGGCGGCAGGCCCCAGTCCTGGCCGCGCGCGTTGAAGGCGTCGGGCGGCGCGCCGACGGACATGCCCCGGGCGAAGGCGTCCTGCTGGGCCCAGGTGTCGGCGCCGGCCGGATGCACCCCGACGGCCAGGTCGTGGACGACGCCGACGCCCATCCCGGCGTCCTCGGCGGCGCGTTGGGCCTCGGCGAGCTGGCAGGCGGTCAGCCAGGCGAGGCGGCAGTGGAAGTCGACCCGGTCCAGCAGGTCGCTCCGGGCGCGGGCGGCGCCCGGGCAGCGGGGGTCGCGGAGGGCTTCGGGCCAGGTGTGCCAGTCGGGGCCGTGCACCTCGGCGAGCGCGCACCACAGGGCGTGGTCCTCCAGCGGCTGCCCCTGCTCGGCCAGGAAGTCGCAGTAGGCGGCGCGGCGGCCGGGGGTGAGCGGCACCCGGACGACCAGCTCCAGCGCCTGGCGCTTCAGCTCCCAGACCGCGTCCCGGTCGATCAGCGCGCCCTTGTTCAGCACGGCCTCGCTGAGGGCGGCCGCGTCCTGGCGGAGGTCGTCCAGCGTGGCCCGGTCGCGGATGTGCCCGTACTCCGGGATCGACTCGACCCGCAGGTGCACCGGGTCGGGGAAGCGGCGGGAGGACGGGCGGTACGGGGACGGGTCGGTGGGGCGGCCGGGAACGGCCGCGTGCAGCGGATTGACCTGGACGAACCCGGAGCCCAGGGTGCGCCCGGCCCAGGCGGCGAGGTCCGCCAGGTCGCCGAGGTCGCCCATGCCCCAGGAGCGGGCGGAGAGCAGGGAGTAGAGCTGGACGAGGAAGCCGTGGGTGCGCTCGGCGGGCTGCGGGACGCGGGCCGGGGCGGCGATGAGCGTGGCGGAGGCCCGGCGGTGGTCCGGCGTACGGACGTGGATGCGGTGGACGCCGTGGGGCGGCGGGACCCACCAGGCGGGGACGCCGGTCCCGGCCGGAGCTCCGGGGGCGGGGGCTTCGGGGGCTCCGACTCCGGCGGAGGCCCCGGCGGCTCCGACCCCGGCGAGGGCTACGGCGGCAGCGGCTTCGGGGGCAAGGGCCGCGGCGGTCGCGAGGGCTCCGGGGGCGGGGGCTCCGTCCGTTCCGGCGGTCGCGGGGGCGGCCTGGGCCGCCGGGCGCGTCACGGCCGGGGCCGGGGCCGCCGCCCGGGAGCGCATGCTCAGCGGGGCGGGCGGGCGGCCTGCGGGGTGGCGCCCCGGGGGCCCGGACGCCTCCGGCTCGACCGTGACGGTCGAGCCGGAGGGGAGCGAGGCCAGAGCGGCCGGCAGGGGCTCGCCGGCCCAGACCACCACGGTGGGCGGCAGCAGGCGCGAGCGGGACTCCGCGGCGACGAGGGACCTCCGTACGTCCTCCGGGGTGCCGGCGTCGACGCCCAGCGCGGCGAGCACGGCGATGACCGTGTCGTCGGGGACGGACACCGTGGCATCCGGCGACGGGGAGTAGGAGGTGGCGACACCGTGCAGTGCGGCGAGCCGGGACAAGCCCATTCAGACTCCTGGGAACTCCAAGCCCCCTGCGGTGCCGGGTGCGGTCGGCTCGCTGGTCAGAGGGGCGACGGCGGCGAGCGGCGGCTCGCTCGTGAGAGGTGTGGCGTCGGCGAGCGGAGGCTCGCTGGTGAGCGGCAGGGAATCGGCGAACGACGATTCGCCGAGCAGGAGGGAGACATCGGCGAGCGGCGGCCCGCTGATCAGGTGGCGGACGTCGGAGCGGGGAAGTTCGCTGGTCAGTGGCGCGGAGTCGGCCTGGGCGGGTACCTGTTTGGAGAGGGCGGAGAGCAGAAGCTGCGCGGCTGCGGGCATGGTGGCCTCCTGGCCGTGGAGAACAGGACACAGCAAGCCCTACCCAGGCCACGCCCTGGCAGACGTGGACGTGATGTAGGCGTTATGACCAACGAGCCCAACGTGCTCCGGGTCACAGTCCGTTCCCCTGAACGGCAGGTATGGGCCGTTTTCAGCCAGTCCCTCCTGTCACAGCCGCCCCAGGGAACCCGAAGCTACCGCCAATCCTGGCAAAAACCGCAGAACGGCCACGCGCATTGACACCCTCGCGCGCGGGTGGTGGGCTCGGAGCCCTCCCGGGCGTCACCGCCGGGGACACCTACGAACGTCGACCGGCAGTGGATACGTACGAAGGGGAGCGCGACGTGCGGTTCGGGCGCAGAAGTCGGGCGACGGCCGTCGCCGCCGCCGTGATCGGCGGACTCCTCGGTTCCGTCGTGGTCGCCCCGGCCGCTTCGGCGGCCCCCGCGGAGCCCGGCAGCCACGCCGGCGACCGGGCGGGCCGCGCCGAGACCGCGCCGCCGCCCGTCTGGCCCCGCCCGCAGAGCATGCGGACCACCGGGCCCGCCGTGAAGCTGGGCGCCGAGGCCACCCTCGCCGCCGCCCCCGACGCCGACCCGTACGCCGTGGAGCAGGCACGCGCGCTGCTGCGCGAGGCGGGCGTGCGGACCCTGCACGAGAGCCTGCCGGGCCGTGGCCCGGTCGTCCGCCTCGGCGGCGCCGGGGCGGACGAGGCGCTGCGGGCGCTGCGCGCCCCCGGCCGGGGCGACCTGCCGTCGGGCGGCTACCGGATCGCGGTCGGCGAGGCCGCCGGGCGCGCCACCGTCGCGCTGGACGGGACCGGCGCGGACGGCCTCTTCCACGCCGTTCAGACCCTGCGCCAACTCGTCGCCGGGGGCGCGGTGGCGGGCGTGACGGTCCGGGACTGGCCGGGAACCGCCGTACGCGGCATGACCGAGGGGTTCTACGGACAGCCGTGGACCCGTGAGGAACGGCTCGAACAGATCTCGTTCATGGGCCGCACCAAGCAGAACCGCTACCTCTACGCGCCGGGCGACGATCCCTACCGGCTGGCGCGCTGGCGCGAGCCGTACCCGGCGGGCGAGCGGGCCGGGTTCCGGGAGCTGGCCGAGCGGGCGCGCGCCGAGCACGTCACGCTGGGCTGGGCCGTCTCCCCCGGTCAGGCGATGTGCATGGCCTCGGACCAGGACGTCCGGGCGCTGACGGAGAAGGCCGACGCGATGTGGGCGCTGGGCGTCCGGGTCTTCCAGCTCCAGTTCCAGAACGTCAGCTACAGCGAGTGGCACTGCGATCTGGACGCGGAGACCTTCGGCGACGGTCCGAAGGCGGCGGCCCGCGCGCAGGCCCGGGTCGCGGGGGCGCTGGCCCGGCACCTGGAAGAGCGGTACCCGGGGTCGGAGCCGCTGTCGGTGCTGCCGACGGAGTTCCACCAGGACGGGGCCACGGACTACCGCACGGCGCTGGCGGCCGAGCTGGACGACCGGGTGCAGGTGGCCTGGACCGGGGTCGGGGTGGTACCGGAGAAGATCACCGGGAGCGAGCTGGCCGGGGCGCGCGCCGCGTTCCGCCGCCCGCTGGTGACGATGGACAACTACCCGGTCAACGACTACGCGCAGGACCGGGTCTTCCTCGGCCCGTACACCGGCCGGGAGCCCGCTGTGGCGAGCGGTTCGGCGGCGCTGCTGGCCAACGCGATGGAGCAGGCGTCCGCCTCCCGGATCCCGCTGTTCACCGCCGCCGACTTCGCCTGGAACCCGAAGGCGTACGACCCCGACGCGTCCTGGCGGGCGGCCGTCGAGGACCTGGCGGACGGGGACGCCGCGGCCCGTGACGCACTGCTGGCCCTGGCCGGGAACAGCGCGGGCTCGGTGCTCGGCGCCGAGGAGTCCGCCTACCTCCGGCCGCTGCTCGACGCGTTCTGGGGCTCCCGCGCCGACGCCTCCCGCCGCGACCGGGCGGCGAAGGAGCTGCGGGCGGCGTTCTCCGTGATGCGGCAGGCCCCGGACCGGCTGGAGACCCCCGCCGACGGGCGGCTGTCCGACGAGGTCCGCCCCTGGACGGATCAGCTGGCCCGCTACGGCCGGGCGGGTGAACTGGCCGTCGATCTGCTCCAGGCCCAGGCCGCCGGGGACGGCGCCGCCGCCTGGCGCCGCCAACTGGCCCTGGAGCCGCTGCGCGAGGAGATCGCGGCGGCCCGGGCGACGGTCGGCGAGGGGGTGCTGGACCCATTCCTGGACCGGGCGGCGAAGGTGGCCGCCGGGTGGAACGGCACCGACCGCGCCTCGGGCCGGGTCACCAGGGACGCCCGCAGCCACACGGTCCGGCTGGACGCCCCCCGCCCGGTGGAGGCCGTGACCGCGCTCGCGGAGCCCGGGGCCGCCCTCGCGGGCGCGGTCGTGGAGGCCCATGTGCCCGGCGAGGGGTGGCGGACCCTGGGCGAGCTCTCGCCGAGCGGGTTCACCCAGACCGCCGCGAAGGGGCTCCGCGCGGACGCCGTCCGGGTCTCGGCGCCGAGGGCGGCGCGGGACGCCGGGCCCCCGTACCTGAGTCCGGGCCTGCCGGCCGCCCCCGCCGTCCTGGCGGACGGCCCGCGGCTGCGCGCCCTGGTGCCGTGGTTCGGGGACGACCCCGCCGCCACGCTCGACCTGAAGCACGGCGCGACCGACGCGGAGATCGGCGGCGATCCCCAGCGGGTCGCGGCCCGGCTGGCCGGCCGGCGTCCGGCGGAGGTGAAGGGCAGGCTCACCGCGAAGGCGCCGAAGGGCATCGAGGTGCGGGTCCCGAAGCAGACGACCGTGCCGCGCGGCTCCCGTACGGAGGTGCCCGTCGACATCACCGTCCCGGCGGACACCCCGGTGGGCGAGTACGAGGTGCCGCTGGCCTTCGGCGGCCAGGAGTCCACGCTGACCGTGCGGGCCTTCCCGCGTACGGGCGGCCCCGATCTGGTGCGTACGGCGACGGCGTCCTCGTCCGGTGACGAGACCCCGGACTTCCCCGCGTCGGCGGCGGCCGACGGCGACCCGGAGACCCGGTGGTCCTCGCCGGTGCGGGACGACGCGTGGTGGCAGGCGGAGCTGCCGGAGCCGGTGCGCCTGGGCCAGGTGGTGCTGAGCTGGCAGGACGCGTACGCCGCGCGCTACCGCGTCCAGGTCTCCGCCGACGGCCGGACCTGGCGCACCGCCGCGACCGTGACGGAGGGCGGGGGCGGGCGCGAGTCGGTCCGGATGGACGAGAAGGACACCCGGTTCATCCGGGTGCGGGGCGAGGACCGGGCGACCGAGTACAGCTACTCGCTCTGGTCGGTGGAGGCGTACGCGGTCGCGGACGACTGAGCCCCGCACGGTCGGCGGACCGCCGCACATCCGCCGGCCGAGCCCCGTACGGGCGGCCGCCCCACCGCGGAGCCGCCGCCCGTACGCGCTGCCCGCCCGGCGGACGGCGAAGGCCCGGTCTCAGGCGGAGACGCCGTCGATCCGGGCCATCACGTCGTCCGCGCCGAACGGTTGCAGGTACGGCAGCCAGCGCGGGTCGCGATGCCCGGTCCCGATGATCCGCCAGGCCAGCCCGGTCGGCGGGGCGGGCTGGTGGCGCAGGCGCCAGCCCAGCTCGGGCAGGTGCCGGTCGGCCTTGACGTGGTTGCAGCGGCGGCAGGCCGCCACCACGTTGTCCCAGACGTGCCGGCCGCCCCGGCTGCGCGGGATGACGTGGTCGACGCTGGTGGCGGCGGCCCCGCAGTACACGCAGCGCCCGCCGTCCCGGGCGAACAGGGCCCGCCGCGTCAGGGGGACCGGACCCCGGTAGGGGATGCGGACGAAGCGCTTGAGGCGGACCACACTGGGTGCGGGCACGGCCTGGGTGGCACTGTGCAGGAAGGCGCCGGACTCCTCCAGGCAGATGGCCTTGTTCTCCAGGACGAGGACGAGTGCGCGGCGGAGCGGTACGACGCCGAGCGGCTCGTACGACGCGTTGAGAACCAGGACGTGCGGCACGGTGGATGCCTCCTTGTACGTCGGCGGCGCGTGGCTCGCGCCGGGACGATCCGATCTCAGTCTCTCCTCATGCCTGGTCGGAGCGCCACCACGTACGGGTAACGGGCCGGGAGGATTTTTCTCACCCCGGGCCCCGCGCACCGCCCGGCGACGCCGAACAGGTGTTTCACCTGCGTGGCCGGAGGGGCTGTGCGATCGGCCACAGCCGAGGGTTCCCGGTGAGACCCGTCTCTCCTTCCGATTCGGCAACGATCCACTCCCCCGGCTTCGTTACTGTTACTGACCAGCCGTCGTCCCCCTGGAGGTCCCCGTCGTGTCCTTGTCCGTCCTCTTGGCCGCATCTCCGTCTCCCGAGCCGGTCGGCTCGCTGGGCGAAGCCGCCGAACAGGCCGGGAACGCCGCGGGCTGGGTCGAGGAGAACTGGTCCACCTGGCTGAGCACCGGCCTGCGCATCCTGCTGATCATCGCGGTCGCGATCACGCTGCGTTATCTGATCCGGCGCGCCCTGACCAACCTCATAGACCGGATGAACCGCAGCGCGCAGGCCGTGGAGGGCACGGCGCTCGGCGGGCTGCTGGTGAACGCGGAACGCAGACGCCAGCGCTCGGAGGCCATCGGCTCCGTCCTGCGTTCGGTGGCCTCGTTCCTGATCATGGGCACGGCCGCCCTGATGGTCCTGGGCGCCTTCAAGATCAATCTGGCCCCGCTGCTCGCCTCGGCCGGTGTCGCCGGTGTGGCGCTCGGCTTCGGCGCGCGCAACCTGGTCACGGACTTCCTCTCCGGCGTCTTCATGATCCTGGAGGACCAGTACGGGGTCGGTGACACGGTGGACGCGGGGGTGGCCTCGGGCGAGGTCATCGAGGTGGGGCTGCGCGTCACCAAGCTGCGCGGCGACAACGGCGAGATCTGGTACGTCCGCAACGGCGAGGTGAAGCGGATCGGCAACCTCAGCCAGGGCTGGTCCACGGCCGGGGTCGACGTCACCGTGCGCCCGACCGAGGACCTGGAGCAGGTCCGCAAGGCGATCACCGCGGCCGCCGACGCGATGACCAAGGAGGAGCCCTGGTCCGAGCGGCTGTGGGGACCGGTCGAGGTGCTGGGCCTGGACGCCGTTCTGCTGGACTCGATGACGGTCCGGGTGACCGCGAAGACGATGCCGGGCAAGTCGATCGGCGTGGAGCGGGAGCTGCGCTGGCGGATCAAGCAGGCGCTGGACGAGGCCGGCATCCGCATGATCGGCGCGATCCCGCACGGCCTGGACGGCGAGTCCGCCGCGGACCCGACGGCGGCGATGGCGGCCCCCTCCGCCTACGCCTCGGCGACCTCCCCGCAGTCCCTGGCGACCACTCCGATCCCGCCGCCGACGAACCTGAACAAGTAGCGGCCGACGCGGAAGGGGCGCTCCACCGGAATCCGGTGGAGCGCCCCTTCCGCGTCACGGTGTGACGGTCACTTCTGCTTGTCCTTCTTGTTGCAGGGGAGTTGGGCGTTGATCTCGGCGCGGGTCATGACCTTGCCCTCATGCGTGACGAACTCCCCGTCCGCCAGATCGACCGATTCGAGTTCGGCGAGATCGACATACCCCGATCCGTTCACGGTCCTGTCCTTCCTCACCTGTCTCGTGTCGACGTAGAACTCGTCCGGCAGGGCGCCGGACAGATCCTTGGTCACCTCGGCGAAGCTGCGCGGACTGTTCACCTGGAAGATCCCGCCCCGCGCCTCGGCCGTCCGGGGCCCCCGAGCGCTCCAGAGCGTCTCGAAGCCGCCCTTCTCCTCGTCCTTGCTCGGGACGGCGATCTTCGCGCTCTCGACCGTCTCGCCGGAGCACAGCGGCATGGCCACGACCAGGTCACCACCCGTCATGCGGAAACCCGCGTAGGCGATCGGGCTGTTGGGCGGGATGCACGACGTGAGAGCGGCCAGCGTCACGCCGACAAGCAGGGCGGGGAACAGGTACGTGGACGTCATGGGCAGTAGTAGCCCCCGTCGACGTAGTCCGCCTGCTCCTCGTACTTGTTCCCGCATGGGTTCGTACCTTCCATGAAGTATTCGGTGATGAAGTCGGCTCCGTGCTCCTCCCACTGCTTGACGTGCTTCCGCTCGTGCTTGAGGCGCTTGTCGGAGACGAACTCGGGCGTACCCGGCTTGGTGGTGTACGTGTCCCCCACTGTGGTTCCGCCTCTGGCCGACAGGGGCATCCACCCCTCTGTGCAGACAGTCAGATCGGCCCCGTTGTTCTTGCACGAGCCACCCGTGAGACGCGCACTGTACTCGTACAGCTCTCCGAGCGCATCGCTCTCCAGCCTCTTGACCTCCCGGTTCAGCCACTCAATCGGATCGGGGCCCTTCGAACCGCCACCACCGCCGGCCGGCATGTTCGCGATGTGCAGGCGCAGGAACTCCGCCTGGCACTCCTTGTTGCAGCCCGTCATGTCCACGAGGGGCAGGAGCTTGGCCTGCGGGGGCGGGGTGCCGAGCATCATCATCCGGATCTGGTCGGCGCGGGTCTGGCGGAGGGCCAGCAGGCGCTGCTGCTCGTAGAGCGCGGCCGCCCGGCACTGCGGGCCGCAGGTGTTGCCGGACACGTTCTTGCCCTTGGACTTGATCGGCCCGCTCGTGCCGCCCTGGCCGCTCGCGCCCACCACCGGCGGGGAGACGGTCTCCTCGGCGGCGATCACATCGGGCGAGCAGTTCTTGGAGCAGGTGAACGAGCCGAGGCCGGTCGGGTCGGACAGGGTCACCGGGTTGTTCTCCGCGTAGGAGTAGCCGTTCAGCGACTGGTGCTTGTCGCTCTCCAGCAGCGGGTCGACGCTGAGGAACCGTCCCAGCAGGGCGTCGAACTGGCGGGCCCCGATGTGGGTGAGGCCCGTCCCCGGGTCCGTCGGCTTGCCGAGGAACCTCTTGTCGTCGGGCCAGTTGCCGGGGCCGGTGCCGCGCGGGGCGCCGAACGGCGTCGTGTAGCGCCGGATCACCGCCTGCGTGGTGGCGTCGATCGCGAGGCTGGAGGTGCCGTGCCGGTCACCGGCGAGGAAGGTGACGCGCTGGCTTCCGGACTCGTTGGTGCGGACCGCGACGACCTCCTCGCCCGCCCGGTAGGAGCGGGTGCCCCAGGTCTTGCGCGTGGAGCCGGTGGCCCGCAGGTGGATCTCCGTGCCGCCCAGGTACAGCACGCTCTCCCCGTCGCCCGTGGCGCGGCGGATGAGCAGGGTTCCGTCGGCGTCGTAGACGTAGTCGGTTCTGCGGCTGCCCTCGGTGAGCCGGGAGAGCCGCCCCTCCGCGTCCCACAGCAGGCTCTGGCCCGCCGTCGGTCCCGGGCGCTTGGTGACGTTGCCGGTCCTGTCGTGGACGTACGCGGGAGCGACCGCGTCGCACGGCTTCTCGCCGGTCGCCTTCGTGGTCGCCGTCAGGGCGTGGGGGCGGGCGGCGTCGGTGTAGCAGTAGGTGCTGGTGGTCCCGGCGCCGTTGACGTCGTACTGGGTCTCGGTGCGGCGCTGTCCGCCCTCGTCGTACGTGTACGCCGTGCGGTACGGGGCCGGTCCGGCGGGTGTGGTGCCGGAGCAGTCGGCCGTGGCCGAGGTCCGGGCCTCCTTCAGCCGGCTGTACCCGTCGTACCCGAAGCACTGCGTCTCGCCCTTGAGGACCGCGTCCGGGTTGGGGGTGTCGGTGATGCGGGTGACGTTGCCCGCCTGGTCGTAGGTGTAGGAGAGGTCCTGCGGTTTGTACGGCGCCGTCTGCGGGGTCGTGACGTAGGAGCGGGTGACCCGTCCGGTGCCCTGGTCGTACTCGTTGTTGAGGTAGGTCTTCCTCGCCTCCGCCGCCCCCGACACCGCGAGGGTGAACTGCTGCGGGCGGCCGAGCACGTCGTACGCGGCGCTGTGCAGGTAGCCGGAGGCGCCGGAGGACACCGAGGCGGTCTGGCCGGTGGACGTGTAGGTGTACGCCACGCGCTCCGCCGGGAGTCCTGCCACGGCCGGTTCGTTGGTGTACTGCACGGTGCCGTCGAGGTTGTACGCGGTCTCGAAGTCGTAGCTGCTCTCGGCGGCGCCCGAGACGACGAGCGGTTCCCCGGCGTCGAGGGTGATCCGGGAGGCGGTGGCGCGGTACCGGCTGTCGTAGGCGGTCACGGCCTTCGTGTACGCCCTGCCGGTGGGGACGGCGCCGCCGTCGTAGCGGACGGAGCTCGTCAACTGGCCCTTGAGCAGGGTGTCGAAGGTCCAGTGGGCGAGCTTGTTCGCATCGGTGCGGGCGCCGGACCACAGGTCGGTCGTGCGGCCCAGGTCGTCGTAGCCGTAGAGGAGCTTGCGCCCCTCCGCGTCCTCGGTCCAGTCCGGCCGGTCGGCGGCGGTGTAGCCGGTCGAGGACGCCCCCTTGTCCGGGTCCGTCGAGGCGGTCCGGCGGCCGAACAGGTCGTAGGTGTAGGTCCACCTGCTGTTGTCCGGGCCGGTGATCGAGGTCTCCTTCCCGTCGAGGGTGTAGCCGAACCGGGTCGTCGTGTACGCGGCCCCGGCCTCCTTGGTGTACTCGCTGTCGGCCGGCTGGGGCGAGGCGTACTCACGGCGTTGGGCGGTCCGCCCGAGGGCGTCGGTGATCTCGCGGGTGGCCCGGCCGCCTTCGGGGGCGCTGGTGGCCGTGGAGTCGCCGGTGTAGCTCTTGTACGTGGTCCACCGGTCGACGCCGAAGACGGCGAAAGTGTTGCTGGTCTCCCGTCCCGCACCGTCGTGGATGAGGTCGTTCTGTTTCGGCGCGCCACCGGACTCACCGCGTGTGTACGTGGAGTTGGGAGCGGACGTGGAGTCGTAGATCTCGCTCAGCGTCTGCCGCGCGAGACCGCGCGAGTCGTAGCGGGTGTCGGTGAGGACCCGGCCGCCGAGCGGGGTGGGTGTCTGTTTCTGCAGGGGCCGCAGCAGCGAGTCGAAGATCTCGTACGACGTGCTCACCGTCGTCGACGACTTGATGACCGACGTCCCGACGGCGGGCGCCTTGCCGCGCTGGAGCGTATAGGTGTGGCCGATGCTGGCGCTCTGGCCGGCGGCGGCGTTCCGGTCGGGCAGCCAGACCTGGCGGAGCCGGCCGAGGGCGTCGTGGGTCTGTTCGGTCTTGCGGTTGTTGGCGTCGTACTTCTGGACCACCAGACCGCGCACGCCGTCCAGCACGCTGATGGTGCGGTGCCCCTTGGCGTTGGTGACCGTGTTGCGGGTGGGGACGCCGGCCCCGGTGGGCGCGTAGACGGTCGAGGTGGGCTTGCCGGCGGCGTCCGTCACGCTCAGCGCGCGGCCGAGCGCGTCGTAGGTCGAGCGGGTGGAGAGCTGCCAGCCCTTGGGCGCCCGTTCGCCGCCCGTCGCGGCCGCCGGGTATCCGGTGGCCCGTCCGGTCCAGGTCTCCGTGCCGCGGGTGGGCTCCTGGGCGGGCGTCCAGCCGGTGGCCGTGGCCCCCGGTGCGTCGTAGACCGTGGCCGTGTCGGCCAGCACGTCTCCGCGGGTGGCGGAGGAGGCGGGCAGCGAGAGCGCCGTCTCACCCGTCGCGCAGGAGCGTCCGACGACGCGGACACGGGAGGTGAGGTCGGTGAGGCCCACGGCGTCGTTGCGCGCGTACCAGGTCCTGGTGCACGTCTCGTCCCCGGTCCTGGCCAGGTCGCCGGTGCTGTCGACGCGCTCGGGCATGCCGTAGGAGTCGTACGTGGTGGAGGTGCTGGTGGAACGCCAGGTCTGCGAGCGCGTGAGGTAGGTGTGGGTGGTGGCCTTCCCGGTGCGGACGTAGTACGCCTCGGTGTCGGCGAACGATTTGTGCTGGGTGGCGGTCCGGGCGGACCAGGGGTCGTTCACGGTCACGGTGACGGGGGTGTTCCCGTCGTACGTGACGGTCTGCCGGGCGAACCCGGCGTACTGCTCGGCGTCGGTGACGTCGGGCACGTCGAGGCCCGCGACGTCGAGACCGGGAACGCTGACGGTCCGGGTGCCGCCCGCCTTGCGGGGGTCCTTGTGCATGCCCTGGAGGTACGTGGACACGGTCCTGCTCCGCGTCCCCGTCGCGGCGCCGGTGAGCGTGGTGACCTTCTGGTAGCCGCGCCAGTTCGACCAGGTGCGCTCGTCGGAGGGGACGAACGGGCTGGTGTTGTAGCGCCAGGCCGGCTTCTCGTACGCGTAGGCGTGCTCGACGGTCTCGCCGTGGCCGGCGGGGTCCCCGAGGGTCACCGCCAGGACCCGGTACTTGTGGTACCAGTCCAGGCTGGCGTCCGTCGCGCCGTTGACGTTCCAGTAGAGCGGGTAGCACGACAGCGCGTTGTCGTCCTCGGCCGCCGGCATCCGGCTGCCGCGGACGCACTCCGGGGCGCTGTAGGTCACGGTGGTGAGCGCGCCGGTCTCCGTGGTGACGGTGTTCAGGCGGGGGCGGGTGAGCGGGAGGATGTTGCCGCCGCCGGGCTGGGTCCCGCCCTCCACCCGGTTGGGGCGCGTGTGGTAGGTGAAGTCCACCGGGTCCAGGGTGATGGCCGTTCCGGTGTGGCCGGTCCTGCGGACGCTCCGGAGGACGAGGGTCTGGTCGGAGGAGTCCCCGATGTCACCGCCGTCCAGGTAGGTCTGGTCGAAGGCCCAGGAGTCCACGGGGTCGTAACCGCCGCCGGTCTTCGCCTGCACCTCGGTCGTGATCTTCGTCAGGAGCTTGCGGGAGAAGAACGACGGGCTCTCCGCCAGGCACTTCTCCTTGTCCGCGCCGCGTGCGCAGATCGCGTCGAAGGGGACGTCCGGCCAGTTCTTGGCGGTGCTCTCCGTCAGCTTCTCGCAGTCGGAGGCCGTGCACCGCTCGGCGTGGCCGAAGCCGACCCGGTACGGGGCCGTGGCGGTGAAGAGGGTGTCGCTCCGCTGTCCGTAGAGGATCCTGTCGAGGTGGCCGCCGCGGATGTAGGACGTGTCGGCCTTGTCCTGCTTGTTCTTCCGGTAGTGGTTGTCCTCCTTGGTGTACCAGTACGTCATGGCGTTGCCGTGCACGTCCTCGACGAGGTCGAGGTTCCACCGCCACGCCTGGTTCAGGGAGCGCTCGGCGAAGGTGTCGCCGTTCTTGTGGCCGGGCTCGTCCTCGTCGTCGCCGAACACCGGCACGGTCCAGGCCGAGTTGGTCCGCTGCGCGCCCGCCCCGGGCAGCTTGTCGAGCCCGAAGTGGTAGGTCGTCCCGTCACCGGTGGTGACGGTCCAGCTCTCGCCGTTGTCGTCGCCGTTGTCCGCGCCGGTGCGGTGGACGACCTTGGAGGCGTCGTCGTCGCTCAGCCGCCAGGCGCCGGTGGTGTCGTCCTTGACCAGTTCGGACGCCTTGCCGTTGAGGACGAGGGAGGCGTTGTCGTACTTCCAGCACAGGTCGTACTGCTTGCTGTGGCCGTCCTTGGCGCACGAGCCGTACTGCCGGTCGATGTACGACACCGCGGAGAGCCCGAAGCCCTCGCCGACGTCGGTGCCCTGGTTGTTCGTCGAGGAGTTGCGGCCGTCGACGGACCCGGAGTCGTAGGAGAGGTCCAGGGAGGGCTGAGGTCCGGCGGAGGGCGCCGGTCCGTCCATCGGGTAGGACCAGGTGAACGAGCCGGACGAGCCGCCCGCCTTCCAGGTCGAGGAGGAGGCGAGCGGGGTGGCGGAGAAGTCTCCCGCGCCGCCCGCGGACTGTCCGGTGCCGGCAGCGGCGACGGCCAGGACGACGGGCGCCGCCTTCGCGCCGGCCGGGAAGGAGACCTCCGCCGACAGCCGCTGCCCCGTGACGTCGTTGCGGGTGTCGAGCGGGCTGGCGTCCTGGCAGCCGGCCGCTCCGGGGGTGGTGAGGGCGCAGGCCGGCAGCCGGGTGAGGCTCAGCCGTCCCGCCCAGTCGCCGCCGATCACGGAGGCGAAGGAGGCGTAGTCGACGGTCAGTTCGGCGGTGCCGGACCGGTCGCCGCGCGCGGTGAGGAGCACGCCGCGTACGCCGGCCGCCGCTGCGGCCTTCCGGTCCAGGACACGCACGTCCACGGCGGCCGGGCCGGCCGCGCGGCCCACTCGCTCGACGGTGACGGGTACCCGGCCGACGCGGGTGGGCGTGCCCTTCCCGGCCGGGGCGGCCACGACCTCGGCGGCCCCGGCGGCCGGCCAGCGGGAGGCGGCGCGCTCGCTCGCCGCCCGCCCCGTCTCGGCGGCGTTGCGCGCGGCGGAGCGGACCGCGGTCCGCCGCGCGGCGGCGGCGCCGTCCGCCGGCACGGCCTCGACCTCGCTGGACCGCTGCTTCGGTACGCCGGGGCGGCCGGGCCCGCCGGCAGCCTGCGCCACCGGGGTCAGGCCGACCGGAACGGCGAGGACGACGGCGAGGGCGAGCACCACGGAGGTGCGTGCTCCCGTACGGCCCGGTCCCCCGGGCGCTCTCCGGAAGAGAGCCGCCCTCCGGGGTCTCCGTTGGAACGCTTTCGACTTTCCGCGCATGGCGGAACCACCCCCACAGGTCACGAATGATTGACAGCCGGTCCTCGAACCGGGTGGGGCCGGCCGCCGGATCCGGCGGCCGGCCCGGTGCGGTCAGTCGCCGACGACTTCGGCGATCTGGTCCACGTCGGACATCGCTCCGGCCCAGAGGCGGACGTCGTCCACCCGGGCGGGCAGGTGGTGCCCCCACGCCGTGGTGCTGTAGCCCTTGCCGACGGTGAAGTCGCCCGCGCCGACGGCCGACGTCCAGGTCCGGTCGGCGTCGTTCTGCTTCAGTCCGACGTGGAGCCGGACCACCGGCCCGTTCGTCTCGTCGAGGGCGTCGAAGACTCCGGTGAGCCTCACCGGGCTGCCCAGCTCCGCCACTTCGTCCGAACTGACCCAGTCGCCCGCCCCGGTGGCGCCGACCCGGCCGAAGTGCCACAGCCCGACCGGGGCCGTGTACTCGTTCCCGTCGTCGTCGAAGCGGGTCTCCTTGCCGGTCAGCTTGAACCAGAGGCCCCAGGAGGAGCCGTTGGCCGTGCGCTGTCCGGCGACCTGTCCGATGTATCCGATCTCCTTGGCCGCCAGGGCCTCCTGGTCCAGTTCGACGGCGGCGGTGACCGTGAAGGACCCGGACTCGTCGACGACCGGGCCCGCGGTGGCCGCCGCGTCGTCCTTGCCGTCGAGCACCAGGGAGCGTCCGTCCAGAGCCGCCCCGCCGCCGAGCGCGAGGTCACGCCCGTAGCCGGTGGTGCGGTCGGTGAGAGCGGCGCCGGACGCTCCGGCGGCGTCCCAGTGCGCGACGAGTTCGACGTCCGCCTGTCCGGTGCCGGGCGACAGGGTCCGCGCCTCCGTGGCCACCTCCTCGGGGGAGAGGACGCGCTGCCAGGCGGCGACCTCGTCGATGGACCCGTGGAAGTTGTTGTAGTACTTACCGGCCCACTTGTAGCGGCCGATCTGGAGCCCGCCGGGTGCGGCCCAGGCCCCTTCGACGGTCCGGGAGGCCTGGCGTTGGCCGTTGACGTACAGCACCAGCGTCTTCGTGGCCGGATCGTAGCTGCCCGCCAGGTGGGTCCAGGCGTTGGGCACGGCCGGCTGCCTGCCGCACACGCCGAGGTACGCCTTGCCGTCGTCGGCCTCCTGGGCCTTGGTTCCGAAGCACCAGGAATCGTAGGTGTTCTCGTACCAGAGGAGGAACGGGCTGTAGGTCGCGCCGTCCTGCGAGAGGACGACTCCCTCGGTCTTCCTGTCCTCCATCCGGACCCAGCTCGCGACGGTGTACGCGGAGCGGGTCTCCAGGACCGGAGCGCTCGTCGAGGCGTACGCGGTGGTCCCGTTCAGCCGGAGACCGGTGTCGGTCCTCGGGGTGGCGAGGGGCGTGCCGTCGGGGCCGTGGCGGAGTTCGCCGCGTCGTCCCAGCCCGTCGCGGACGGCGCCGCCGTTGAGGGTCGCGTTCTCCTGGTTCGCGGGGACGGTGGTCGAGGAGTCGACGGCGGCGCCGCTCGCCTCGTCGAACCGCCAGCGGCCGACGGGGCCCTCGCCCGCCTTGACGAGGAAGCTGACGATCTGCGAGGCCCCCCAGGTCACCGTGTCCTTGGCCCGGACCTCCAACTGGTAGGTGCCCGTCGCCGGCGGGGTGATGTCCACGCTCACCGTGGAGCCCTTGATCTCGGCCGACCAGGTGCCCTTGTTCGCCTGCCGGTACTGGTAGGCGACGTTCGTGTCGCCGCTCGCCGGGGCGAAGGTGAACTTCCCCTTGACCCCGGGGCCGCCGCCGGGCAGGCAGACCGCCGTGCACAGGGTGTAGGGGCTGCCGCTCGCCGGGGTGATGACCGGGGACTTCGGCCGGGACCGGTCGACCGTGAAGTAGCAGGGGCTGGTGTAGCCGGTGTTGAGACGGTTGTCGCCTGCTTCGTCGTAGGACAGGGTGAGCGCCTTCAGGCGGTACTGCACGCCCTCGGCGAGCGTGGGCAGCCGCCGGTTCTGGGCCGCCCCGCTCCCGACGTAGCCCGAGGTGGGCCCGTCGAGGTCGGTGTGGGCCACTGACCAGGTGGACCCGGACAGCTTCTCCGTACGCCACCGGATGCGCAGGTTCGCCTGGGAGGTGCCGCCGGGGGCCGCCATGGGCTTCCCCGTGACGAGGGGGCCGGGGTCGGCGATGACCGAGGGGGCGTCCGCGTCACGCGAGCACACCACGCCGTTGCCGGTGACGAACCCGGTGGCGGTGGGCAGCGCCGGGAGGCCGACGTACTTCACGATGAGCACGGCGTCGTTCTTGAAGCGCTTCCACGCCGCGGTGTCGCCCTCGTCGTGCGCCTTCAGCATCAGGGTGAGCCGGGAGAACTTGCCCGCGGCGAAGCTCTTCACGGTCGGTGTGAGGTTCTCGTTGGACTCGCTGGGCGAGTCCTCGAAGGTGATGGGGGCGTCCGGCGAGTCCGGGTCGCACGCGGAGCCGCGGCCGGCGGAGACGCTCCGGTCGACCATCAGGTCCAGGTTGGCGGGGCGCGAGGACCAGGTCGTGGAGGACGAGATGTTGTTCGTGCGCACCAGGTCGACCACCCGGGGATCGCACTGGAACGCCCAGGGCTCGGTCACCCGGAAGGCGGCGTGCAGGACGTTCTTGCCCTTGAGCTCGGCGGGTGAGAACTCGAAGTAGAGCCGCTGCGTGTAGCCCGGGCCGCAGTAGTAGACCCCCCAGGTGCCGCACTTGCCGACGCCCTTGCCCTGGTTGTCGTCGCCGTTGCCCCAGCCGTAGGACTCGTAGCCGTCCGACCTCAGCAGGATCCGCTCCGAACCGCCCCAGGTGACGGGCGGGTCGATGAAGAGCGGGAAGGCGGCGGGGGGCGTGCCCTTCAGCATCCCGGCGTCCGGGACGAGGGTCAGGGAGTCCTCGGTGACCTGGACGTCGACGCGCTCGACGTTGTCGCCCTGCCCGGGTTCGGCGCCCTGGCCCGAGGGGGACGACTCGGCCGGGTCGGCGGGCTTCTCCGGCGCCGGGGAGGCCGGGGCGCCGGACTTCGCCGAGGCGCCGGTGGCCGGGTCCGCGGACGTCACCGGGCTCCTGGGGGCCGTCGCCCCGGTCGCGCGCCGCGGCGCGGACGCCGGTGCGGCGGCTCCGGCGGAGTCCCACATCTGGGCCGGGGGCGACCGGAAGACGGTCTGTCCGTCCCCGTCCACCGCGGCCAGATTGCCGGAGCCGCCCTTGCGGACGTCCAGGCCGGAGGTCTCCATCCCGAGCGTCAGCTTCTTGAGCCGGGGGTCGGCGGCGGCCTCGGGCGTCCTGACCACGAGGACCTGCTGGAAGCTCTCCACCGTCGCGGTGACCTTGAGGTCCACGTCCGGCAGCACGTCGGCGTAGACGGCGCTCGCGCCGTCGATCCGGGGCGTGGGCAGCTTCTGCGGCCAGGTGAAGCGCAGCGAACGTCCGGACTTCTCGATCCGCGCGAGGGCGTCGTCACCGCCGCCCGACAGGGCGATCGAGACCGCGGCGGCCTTCGGCCCGACCGTTCCGTCGGAGCGGCGTTCGAGCGTCGCGTCGGGGGCCTGCCACCCGCCCGCGGCCTTGGCGACCCGTACGGGGACCACCGATTGTTCGAGGGTGAACGTGGCGCCGTCCGGGTTGGCGTACACAGTCGCGTATTCCGTGCGGCGGGACTCCACCTCCGTACGGGTCCCCGAATCCCGGGCCCGGTCCAGGGCCCGTTCCTCCTCGGTGGAGGCGGGCGGGTTCTCCGCCGCCTCCGCGCCCCGCGCCTGCGGCACCGGCATGACCAGCAGCAACGCCAGCGCCAGCAGAGAGGCCACTCCCCCGGACCGTCTTCGGGTACGCCGAATGTCCGAACCAAACTCCACAGTCCCCACCCCAGAGTCACAAGAACAACACAAGCGGGGGCAGAGTCAATGGCATGGCGGATCCCGGCGTCAAGCAAGAAGTTCGCGAAAACAAACGCTGAGGCGATCGCAAATCGGCCACCGGGACCGCACGCTCCAGCCGTACCGATCGCACGTCGCTACGCTGCGCCAGCACGCCGACGGCCGACCGGGGCGACGAAATCGCCCACGCCCCGCGAATGCCCGCGAAAAACGATCAACCGGAGGGGTCCCGACCGCTACGGTCGCCGAGCGTCACGGCCGCCGGCCGCCGCTCACCGCCGTGATGATGGCGCACATAACGCTTTGATTGGCCGATAGTCGCCCCCATTGACGCCCCGGCGACCTGCGTCCTAACGTCCTCCCCAGCGAACAGGAAACTTTCCTAACAGAGTCGCGGGCGGTCGCCCCGGCAGAGGGCGGTGCATCCACGATGGCGGGAACCACTCCCGGTCCCCCCGGCACACCGGGCACCCCGCGGGTCCTGCGGGCCATGAACGACCGGGCCGCGCTGGATCTGCTGCTGGAGCACGGGGCGCTGTCCCGGACCCGGATCGGGAAGCTGACCGGGCTCTCCAAGCCCACCGCGTCCCAACTGCTGGCCCGGCTGGAAGCCGCCGGGCTCGTCGTGGCCACCGGGACCAGCGAGGGACGCCCCGGACCCAACGCCCAGCTCTACACGGTGAACGCGCGCGCCGCCCATGTGGCCGGGCTCGACGTGAACGGGCGGCGCATCGCCGCCGCCGTCGCGGACGTGACCGGGCGGACCGTCGGGGAGTTCGAACTGGCCACCCCCGGGCGGCGCACCGACAGCGTGGTGCGCCAGGTCGCCGACGCGCTCGACGGGGCGGTGAAGGACGCGGGCCTCGCCCGCGCCGACATCCACCGGATCGTCATCGGCACCCCGGGGGCGTTCGACCCGGGCACCGGGCGGCTGCGGTACGCCTCGCACCTGCCCGGCTGGCACTCCCCCACCCTGCTGGACGAGCTGGCCGCGTTCCTGCCGATGCCGGTGGAGTACGAGAACGACGTCAACCTGGTCGCCGTCGCCGAGCAGCGCCTCGGCGCGGCCCGGGGCCACGAGGACTTCGTCCTGCTGTGGAACGAGGAGGGCCTCGGCGCCGCCCTCGTCATCAACGGCCGGCTCCACCGCGGCTTCACCGGCGGCGCGGGCGAGGTCGGCTTCCTGCCGGTGCCGGGCACCCCGCTCGTGCGTCAGGTCGTCAGGGCCAACAGCGGCGGATTCCAGGAGCTGGCGGGCGCCCAGTCGGTGCCCCGGCTCGCCAGGGCGCTCGGCATCGACACCCCGCAGCAGCCGTACGCCGGGGTCGCCGCCGACCTGCTCGCGCGGGCGGCCGGGGCGTACGAGGAGGACGCGGCGCTCACCGAGCTGCTGCGCCAGTACGCCCAGCGGCTGGCCACCGGGCTCGCCTCCGTCACCGCCGTCCTGGACCCCGGGCTGATCGTGCTGGCCGGCGGGGCGGTCGCGGCGGGCGGCGAGGTCCTGCGTTCCCTGATCCAGTCCGAACTGGCCGAGCTCGCCGCCTCCCGGCCCCGCCTGGTGGTCGGCGAGATCGACCGCACCCCCGTCCTGCGCGGCGCCCTGGAACGGGCGCTCGCCGACACTCGCGACGAGGTGTTCGACACCTCGCGCTGAACCACGTCCGTTCCGTCCTCCCCCGTTCCACCCCGCTCCGCCCCTGTCCTGACGTCTGAAATCTCTTCCCCTCCCTGGGAGTTCCGTCATGCGCACCAGCCGTCTCACCACCACCGCCGTCGCCGTGGCCGCGATATCGGTGCTCGCCACCGCGTGTACCGGCCAGTCCGAGGCCGGGGCCTCCGACGACCCGAACGCGAAGACCACGATCAACTTCTGGCACGGCTGGAGCGCGCCCTCCGAGGTGAAGGCGGTCGAGGCGAACATCGAGCGGTTCGAGAAGGCCCACCCGAACATCACGGTGAAGGTCTCCGGCAACATCAACGACGACAAGCTGAACCAGGCGCTGCGCGCGGGCGGTTCGAACGGACCCGACGTGGTCTCGTCGTTCACCACCTCCAACGTCGGCAAGTTCTGCTCGTCCGGGGCGTTCGCCGATCTGAAGCCGTTCATCGAGAAGTCGAAGCTCGACCTGGAGAAGACCTTCCCGAAGGTCCTCCTCGACTACACCCAGTTCGAGGGCAAGCGCTGCGCCCTGCCGCTGCTCACCGACGCCTACGGCCTCTACTACAACAAGGACGCCTTCGAGAAGGCCGGGATCACCGCGCCGCCGAAGACGATGTCCGAGCTGGCGAGCGTCGCGAAGAAGCTGACGGTGGAGAAGGGGGACGGCTACCAGCAGCTCGGCTTCATGCCGACCTTCCACGGCTACGAGACCGTCGCCGACCACTACCTGTCCTCCTGGGACCACAAGTACTTCGACGAGAACGGCAAGTCGAACATCGCCAAGGACCCGGCGTTCGCGGAGATGTTCACGTACCAGAAGAAGCTGGTCGAGGACCTCGGCGGCTACGAGAAGCTGGAGAAGTACCGGGGCACCTTCGGCGACGAGTGGGGCGCCAAGCACCCGTTCCACACCGGCCAGGTGGCCATGCAGCTGGACGGCGAGTGGCGGCTCGGGATGGCCGAGGACGCCGGGGTCGGCTTCGAGGTCGGCGTCGCGCCGATGCCGGTCGCCGACGACGAGGCCGACAGCTACGGCAAGGGATTCCTCTCCGGCACGATCGTGGGCATCGCCCCGGCCAGCAAGAAGCAGAACGCGGCGTGGGAGCTGGTCGAGTTCATGACCAGCGACACGAAGGCGGTCGTCGACTTCGCCAACGGCATCCGGAACGTGCCCTCCACCTTCGAGGCGCTGAAGTCGCCCGACCTGAAGTTCGACCCGCGTTTCACCACCTTCCTGGACATCGCCCAGCACCCGAAGTCCAACACCCCGGACGGGGCCGTCAACGGATCGACGTACCAGCAGACCCTCCAGGACTTCGGCTTCCAGTACGAGAAGGGCGCGGTGAAGGACCTCCAGGCCGGCCTGGAGAAGACGGCGCGGCAGATCGACACCGACATCGCCAAGGCGAAGTAGCCCCCGATGACGACGCACACGCTCCGCTCCAAGCGCCGCAGATCGGCGCTGCGTACGACGGCCTTCATGTCGCCGTGGCTGATCGGGTTCTCGGTCTTCTTCGTCTACCCGATGGTCTCGACCGTCTACTTCTCCTTCACCCACTACGACGGTTTCGGGGCCCCGGTCTTCAACGGGCTGACCAACTGGACGTACGTCTTCACCGACTACCCGATGTTCTGGCCCTCGCTGCGCAACACGCTGTGGCTGGTGCTCGTCATGGTCACCTGCCGGGTCGTCTTCGGGCTCGGCGTCGGGATGCTGATCACGAAGATCAAGACGGGGGCCGGGGTCTTCCGGACCCTGTTCTACCTGCCCTACCTGGCCCCGCCGGTCGCGGCGACGCTCGCCTTCGTCTTCCTGCTCAACCCCGGCACCGGGCCCGTCAACGCGCTCCTCGCGGAGGCCGGGCTGCCGGCGCCCGGCTGGTTCAACGACGCCTCCTGGTCCAAGCCGGCGCTCACCATGCTCGCGGTGTGGGGCATCGGGGACCTGATGGTCATCTTCATGGCCTCGCTGCTGGACGTGCCGACCGAGCAGTACGAGGCGGCCGAGCTGGACGGGGCGTCGGCCTGGCAGAAGTTCCGCTTCGTGACCCTGCCGAACATCTCGCCCATCGTGCTGTTCGCCGTGGTGACGGGCGTCATCCAGGCGATGCAGTACTACACGCAGCCGCTGATCGCCGGAAAGGTCGCCGCCGGAGTCATCGGCGGCTCCGGCCAGTCCTTCGAGCCCGGCTATCCCGACAAGTCGACACTGACGCTTCCGCAGCTCGTCTACAACCTGGGCTTCCAGCGGTTCGACTACGGCGCCGCCTGTGTCGTCGCCCTCGTCCTGTTCGCCCTGGCCATGGCCTTCACGGCGCTGCTGATGCGGGGCCGCAACAACCTGATCTCGGCCGGTGACTGAGCCATGACCCGACTCCTCGACAAGACCGACGCTTCCGCCCCGGCCACCGCGCCCCGGACGCCGGCCTCCCGTACCGCCCGCCGCACGGCGCTGCTGCACTGGATCGCCGTGCACTCCCTCGGGGTCGCCGCCGCGCTCTTCTTCGTGCTGCCGTTCGTCTTCGTGGTGCTGACCTCGCTGATGAGCGACCAGCAGGCGCTGACCCGCGACCTCACCCCGAACACCTGGGAGTGGGACAACTACGCACGGGTCTTCAGGACCGACGGCTTCCTGGTCTGGTGGCGCAACACGCTGCTGTACGCCGGCGCGGGCACCGTCCTGACCGTGGTGTCGTCGATCCCGGTGGCGTACGCGCTGGCGAAGTTCCGCTTCCGGGGCCGCAAGCTGTCGCTGATGCTCGTCATCTCGATGATGATGCTGCCGCCGCAGGTCGTCATCATCCCGATGTACCTGTTCTGGGCCAAGCAGATGGACCTCTCCGGCACCCTGTGGCCGCTGATCATCCCGATGGCGTTCGGTGACGCGTTCTCCATCTTCCTGCTGCGGCAGTTCCTGCTGACCATCCCGAACGAGTACCTGGACGCGGCGAAGGTCGACGGCTGCGGCGAGCTCCGCACCCTGATCAAGGTCGTCCTGCCGATGGCCAAGCCCGGTATCGCGGCCATCGCCCTCTTCCAGTTCTTCGCCGCCTGGAACGACTACTTCGGACCGCAGATCTACGCCTCGGAGAACCCGGCCGCCTGGACGCTCAGTTACGGCCTGGAATCCTTCAAGGGCGCGCACCACACCGACTGGAACCTGACCATGGCCGCGACCGTCCTGGTCATGGCCCCCGTGATCGCCGTCTTCTTCTTCGCCCAGAAGGCATTCGTCGAGGGCGTCACACTGACCGGAGTAAAAGGCTGACATGAAGCTCGCTGTAGTGGGTGGCGGGTCCACCTACACCCCTGAACTGATCGACGGGTTCGCCCGGCTGCGGGACACCCTGCCCATCGAGGAGCTGGTGCTCGTCGATCCGGCGGCCGACCGCCTGGAGCTGGTCGGCGGCCTCGCCCGACGGATCTTCGCCAAGCAGGACCACGCCGGGAGGATCACCACGACCACCGACGTCGACGCGGGCGTGGCCGACGCCGACGCCGTCCTGCTCCAACTGCGCGTCGGCGGACAGGCCGCGCGCGAACGGGACGAGACCTGGCCGCTGGAGTGCGGCTGCGTCGGCCAGGAGACCACCGGAGCCGGCGGCCTCGCGAAGGCGCTGCGCACCGTTCCCGTCGTCCTGGACATCGCCGAGCGGGTCCGCCGCGCCAACCCGGACGCCTGGATCATCGACTTCACCAACCCCGTCGGCATCGTCACCCGCGCCCTCCTCCAGGCCGGGCACAAGGCGGTCGGCCTGTGCAACGTGGCGATCGGCTTCCAGCGGAAGTTCGCCCGGCTGCTGGACGTGAACCCCTCCGAGGTGCACCTCGACCACGTCGGGCTCAACCACCTGACCTGGGAGCTGGGGGTGCGTCTGGGCGGCCCGGACGGCGAGAACGTGCTGCCCCGCCTGCTCGCGGAGCACGGTGAGGCCATCGCCGGCGATCTGCGGATGGACCGGCGGATCGTGGACCGCCTCGGCGTCGTCCCCTCCTACTACCTGCGCTACTTCTACGCCCACGACGAGGTGGTGAGGGAGCTGGGCACCAAGCCGTCGCGGGCCGCCGAGGTCGCGGCGATGGAGAAGGAACTCCTCGCGATGTACGGGGACCCGGCGCTGGACGAGAAGCCCGAGCTGCTCGCCAAGCGCGGTGGCGCGTTCTACTCCGAGGCGGCCGTGGACCTGGCGGCCTCCCTGCTGGGCGACGGCGGATCGCCGGTCCAGGTGGTCAACACGTACAACAGGGGCACCCTGCCGTTCCTCCCCGACGACGCGGTGATCGAGGTGCAGGCCCGGGTCGGACGCGACGGCGCGGCGCCGCTGCCCGTTCCGGCGCTGGACCCGCTGTACGCCGGTCTGATCGCCAACGTGACGGCGTACGAGGACCTCGCCCTGGACGCCGCGCTGCGCGGTGGCCGGGACCGGGTCTTCAAGGCGCTGCTCGCCCACCCGCTGATCGGCCAGTTCGACTACGCCGAGGGGCTCACCGACCGGCTGATCGCGCACAACCGGGAGCACCTGGCGTGGGCGTGAACGTGTCGGTCGTCGCCATCGACGCGGGCAACAGCAAGACCGACGTGGCGCTGATCGGCGAGGACGGCACGGTGCTGGCCACGGCGCGCGGGGGTGGTTTCCAGCCGCCGGTGGTCGGGGTGGAGGCCGCGGTCGACGTGCTGGCCGAGGCGCTGGGGCGGGCGGTCGCGGAGCTGTCGGCGGCGGGCGGGTCGGGGGGCTCGGCCGGTGCTTCCGGTGCTTCCGGTGCTTCTGATCCGCTCGGCGCTTCCGGTGCGCGCGGCGAGGCTTCCGGCACGGCCGGCGCGGCCCGGACGCGCGGCGTTTCCGGCGTGCCCGGCGCCTCCGGCGGCCTCGGTGTGCTCGGGCCGTCCGTGCATGTCTCCGCGTGTCTGGCCAACGCCGATCTGCCGGTCGAGGAGGCCGAGTTGGCCGCCGCGCTGGAGGCCCGCGGCTGGGGCTCGTCGGTGGAGGTGCGCAACGACACCTTCGCGATCCTGCGCGCCGGGGTGGACGACCCCCGGGGCGTCGCCGTGGTCTGCGGGGCCGGGATCAACTGCGTGGGCATGACCCCGGACGGGCGGACGGCCCGCTTCCCCGCCATCGGGCGCATATCCGGTGACTGGGGCGGCGGTTCGGGGCTCGCCGAGGAGGCACTGTGGTTCGCCGCGCGCGCCGAGGACGGGCGGGGCGAACCGTCCGAACTGGCTCGCGCGCTGCCGGGCCACTTCGGGCTCGACTCGATGTACGCGCTGATCGAGGCGTTGCACCGCGGGGCGATCCCGATGGTGCGGCGGCACGAGTTGACGCCGGTGCTGTTCGCCACGGCGGCGGCGGGGGACGCGGTCGCCTCGGCGCTGGTGGAGCGGCTGGCCGAGGAGGTGGTGGCGATGGCCTCGGTCGCGCTGAACCGGCTCGGACTGCTGGAGGAGGAGGCTCCGGTGCTGCTGGGCGGCAGTGTGCTGGCCGCACGCCACCCGCAGCTGAACGACCGGATCGCGGCGCTCCTCGCGGCCCGCGCCCCGAAGGCCGAGGTCCGCGTGGTGACCGAACCGCCGGTGCTGGGCGCGGCGTTGCTGGGCCTGGACCGTACGGGGGCTGACCAGGAGGTCCGCCGGAGGCTGCGCGCGCAGTACCTCCGGGCCCCGGGAGCGTCCGCCCCGGCGTAGGGCGTGTCAGGACCGGCCTGCGGACGCGTCCGGCCCGGTCTGCGGACCGCAGAGAGGCGCCCCGTCACGCGACGCGCGTGGGGGCGCCTCTTGTTCGTTACCCGTACGGGTGAACGCCTGGCACGGGAGGGGCGCGAGGGAACCGGACGGGCCTCCGGAACGTGTACCTGATGGGAAGTCCGTTCGCTTATGGGGATGTATCCGGGCACGTTGCGCCGTCCGCCTTGATCGGCCGCGCCTGCCCTGGTCGAATGCGGGGACCGATAACGGGGACGGGGGCGGGGGCCCACCGTCGGTGACCGAGGGGGAGGTCGAGTGACACACCCGCCGAGCGGCGGCTCACAGACGTCGCGCGCGCCGGACCCGAAGCCCGTGCCCGCCGCCGCACCCGCACCCGCCTCCGCCGGAGCACTCGTGCCGACCGCCGTGCCCGCGCGGCCCCGCGCCGCCTGGGCCGTCCAGGCCGAACGGCTGCGCGCCGCGGCGACGACCGAGCCCGGTCGGCTCCGGATCATCGGGGCCGTCCTGGCGCTGCTGGTCGTGGCGTTCGGCGCGGTGACCACGCTGGAGGTCTCGCAGCGGGCCGCCGCGGCCGACGACGTGGTCGGCCGCAGCCAGCCGCTCAGCGCCGACGCGGCGGACGTCTACCGCTACCTGGCGGACGCGGACACGACGGCGGCCAGTGGGTTCCTCGCGGGCGCGCAGGAGCCCCGGGACGTGCAGGCGCGGTACCGCGACGACATCGAGGGGGCGGCCCGGCTGCTGGTCGAGGCGGCGGCGGGCACCGACGCCGACAGCGCCGCCGGCCACGAGATAGCAACCCTCAACGAACTGCTCCCGGTCTACACGGGGCTGATCGAGCGCGCCCGCGCCAACAACCGCCAGGGCCTGCCGCTGGGCGGCGCCTATCTGCGGTACGCGAACCAGAAGATGGCCGGCGAGATGCTGCCGGCCGCCGAGCGGCTGTACGCGGTGGAGACCGGCCGCCTGGAGGCGGACTCCGCCGACGCCCGGCGCTGGCCCTTCCTCTCGATCGGCGCGGGGATCGTGGTGCTCGGCGCCCTGGTGTGGATGCAGCGGCGCACCTACCGCCGGACGAACCGGGTGCTGAACCACGGGCTGCTGGCGGCGACGGCCGCCGCGTCGGTGGTGGTGCTGTGGCTGGCCGTGGGGCACACCGTGGCCCGTACGGAGCTGCGGTCGGCGATGGAGCACGGCCAGGCGTCCCTGGACGTGCTCAACGACGCCCGGATCAGCTCCCTGAAGGCCCGCGCCAACGAGAACCTCACGCTGGTGGCGCGCGGTGCGGTGCTGACCGCCGACGGCTCCGCCGACCAGTACGAGACGGACTACGCGGCGGGGATGACGACGTTGAAGGACCGGCTGGAGAAGGCCGGGCGGCTCGCGGACGACGCGAACGGGCGGAGGCCGGTGGCCGAGGCGGTCGAGGGGGCGTCCCAGTGGCAGGCCCGGCACCGCGAGGCCCGCGCCACGGACGACCGGGGCGACTACGACGGCGCCCTGAGCCGCGTCATCGGGGCCGAGGAGTCCACCGGGCAGTCCTTCGAGCAGGTGGACACCGCGCTGCAGGCGGCGCTCGCCCATGAGCAGGTCGAGTTCACCTCGGCGGCGCGGGACGGGCGCGGGGCCCTGCGCGGCCTGCCGAACGGGGCCGCGGTGCTGGCGGTCCTGGGGGCCGCCGCCGTGATCGTCGGAGTCAACCGCAGGCTCTCGGAGTACCGGTGAGAGGGGCAGCGATGAGGAGGGCGATCGGCCGGCCCGCGCGCCGCCTGCGCGGCTGGGGCGGCGTGACGGGGATGGCGGCGGCGTGCGCGTTCACCGCCGCGGTGACCCTGCTGCCGCTGGCCCACCACGACGGCGGGGCGAGCGGGGCGGACCTCTCGGGCGGCGGGGTGGCGACGGCCGACCGGGCGCGGGCCGAGGCGTGCACCGAGCCCGAGGCCAGCCTGCCCCCCTCGGACGGCGGCGGGCCGAACATCGACCGGATCAAGCAGCGCGGGAAGCTGATCGCGGGCGTGGACCAGAACAGCTTCCGCTGGGGCTACCGCAACCCGGCGACACGCCGCCTCGAAGGGTTCGACATCGACCTGGTGCGGGCCATCGCCAAGGACGTCCTGGGCGACCCGGACGCGGTGGTCTTCCGCGCGATCCCCACCAACCAGCGCATCGCCGCCCTGGAGAACGACCGGGTCGACGTCGTCGTGCGGACGATGACGATCAACTGCAAGCGGCTCGACCAGGTCTCCTTCTCCACCGCCTACTTCCAGGCCGGGCAGCAGGTGCTCGCCCCGAAGGAGTCGGCGATCACCGGGTACGACTCCTCGCTGAAGGGCAAGCGGGTCTGCTCGGCCGAGGGCTCCACGGCGTACGAGGCGCTGGAGAGGCAGTCGTTCGGCGCGCTCTACAAGGACGACCACGACGGCACCAAGCGCGACCCCGACCTGCTGACCGTGCCCAACCAGCTGGACTGCCTGGTGCGGCTCCAGCTCGGCGAGGTCGACGCGGTGGTCACGGACAACGCCCTGGCGGCCGGTCAGGCGGCGCAGGACCCGGCGGTGGAGCTCAAGGGGAAGACCCCGTTCACCACCGAGTACTACGGCGTCGCGGCGAAGAAGGGCGCCGACGACCTGGTGGCCCGGGTCAACAAGGTCCTCGTCGACTACCGGGCGGGCGGCGACGACAGCGCCTGGATGACGTCCTACCGGCAGTGGCTCGCGGCGGGCCTGCCCGGGATATCCGGGCCGCCCGCCCCCAAGTACCGCGGCGACTGAGCCGGGGCGCCCCCGTGCGGGCCGGAGCGGCGGGCCGGAGCCAGACCGAAGCAGACCGATCCCGCCGGGCCGACCGGCCCGGCGGGGAGAGCGGAGAGGTGATCGATGGGCGTCGCGGGATCCTTCCCCGGCTTCGCGGGGAAGCCCCCCGGCCCGGTCCTGGACCGGGAGGAGGCGGACCGGGCACTGGCCCGGCTCGGCGCGGAGCACGAGGCGATCGAGACCTCGCTCCTCGCGCTCCAGGACCATGCCGGCCGCAGACTGCTGGAGGGCGCCGAGCTGACCGGCGTCACCCGGGAGCGCTGGGCCACGACCGAGCGGGCGATCACCCTGCTGTGGGGGTACTTCGACGCGTACGCGGGAGCGCTGGCCGAGGCCCGGGAGATCCGTGCGCGCCGCCGCCACCCGAACCGGGAGGACCTGGTCGCGCTCACCGAGCTGCTGTGCGGCGAGGCGGTCACCGTCGCCAACCCGGGGGCGTCGGTGCCGCCGCCTGAGGCGGGCCCCGCCCGGCTCTCCGAGCGGTTCTCGCTCCAGGAGCTGGTGGCCCGGATGAACGAGCTGTACGCCAGGTCGCTGGACATGGTCGTCGCCTCCGACGCGGTCTGGTCGGCGCTGCCCGCCCGGATCGACCTGCTCGCGGCCGAACTGCACCGGACGCGTTCGCTGGCGCACTCCGTGGGGGTGCGGCCCGGTGAGCATCCGTCCGGGGACGACCTGGCGGAGATCACCGAGGAGCTGACGACGCTGCGGGTGCAGGTGGTCTCCGACCCGCTGGCGTTCTGGCTGCCGGGTCCGGGGAGCGCCGCGCCGGGCGGCGGCCGTCCCGACACCTCGCGCTACGACCGGGCGGCCCGCGCGCTGGAGGACGTACGGCGGGAGATCGAGGCGGTCCTCGCGGTGCGGCAGGACGCGGAGGCGCGCCTGGTGCGGCTGCGGGACGTGCTCTCGCGGGCCGACCGGACCCTGACGGAGGCGCGTGCGGCGCGCGGCGAGGTGCTGGCCAAGATCGCCGCGTCCGAGGTGCCCGCGGTGAGCGGGCCGCCGACCGCCCTCCAGGAGCGGCTGGCGGCCGCGTCGGACCACCGCCGGCACGCCCGGTGGCACCGGCTCTCCCCGCTGCTGGAGGCGCTGGAGCAGGAGGCCGAGGACGAACTGCTGCGCGCCCGCGAGTCGCTGACCTCGGTCACGGCTCCGCTGGCGGTCCGCGCGGAGCTGCGCGGCCGGCTGGACGCGTACAAGGCGAAGGCGGCCCGGCACGGGCTGGCGGAGGATCTGGTGCTGATCGAGCGGTACGACGCGGCGCGCCGCATGCTGTGGAGCGCGCCGTGCGATCTGCGCGCCGCCGAGCAGGCCGTCCTGCGCTACCAGCACGCGGTCGCGGAGGCGCTGACGCCGCGCCCGTCCGAGGAGCCGGAGGACCGCCGGGGCACGGGCGGACTGGGGGAGACACGATGAGTACGCGGTGCCAGCGCCCCTCGTGCGAGGGGTCCTACGAGGACATGGGCGGCGGTGAGCTGTACTGCGACACCTGCGGTCTGGCCCCGGTCGTCTCGCCGACGGGCATGGTCTCCTCGCCGCCCACCGGGATCGCCGGGGGCGGGAGGGGCGGGAGGGACAGTTCCTCGCAGCGGTCGGCCTCCCGTGCCTCCGCCCGCGCCTCGTCGCGGTCCTCGACCTCGCGCCGTTCGGTCTCCGGCCGGCTGTCGCGCTCGCTGTCCGGGGCGTCCACCTCCCGTTCGGTCTCGGTGCGTTCCTCGGGCTCGTCCTCGACCGCGTCGGCCCGGGGGCGGCTCGGCGCCGGGCTGGTCCAGGTGCCGGACGTGCCCCGGCACGATCCGCGCACGGCGGTGATGGAGCGTCCGGAGGTGCCGGAGCGGAAGCGGTTCTGCTCCCGTTCCGACTGCGGGGCGCCGGTGGGCCGGGCGCGCGGCGAGCGGCCGGGGCGGACCGAGGGGTTCTGCACCAAGTGCGGGCACCCCTACTCCTTCGTGCCGAAGCTGAACAGCGGTGACATCGTGCACGGCCAGTACGAGGTGGTGGGCTGCCTGGCGCACGGCGGGCTCGGCTGGGTGTATCTGGCGGTGGACCGGGCGGTGTCGGACCGCTGGGTGGTCCTCAAGGGCCTGCTGGACACCGGCGACCAGGACGCGATGGCCGCCGCGATCTCCGAGCGCCGCTTCCTCGCCGAGATCGAGCACGCCAACATCGTGCGGATCTACAACTTCGTCGAGCACCTGGACCAGCGGACGGGTTCGCTGGACGGCTACATCGTCATGGAGTACGTCGGCGGCAAGTCCCTCAAGGAGATCGCCAACGAGCGCCGCACCCCGGCCGGGAAGCGCGATCCGCTGCCGGTGGACCAGGCGTGCGCGTACGGGATCGAGGCGCTGGAGGCGCTGGGCCATCTGCACGGGCGCAACCTCCTGTACTGCGACTTCAAGGTCGACAACGCGATCCAGAGCGAGGACCAGCTCAAGCTGATCGACATGGGCGCGGTGCGCCGGATGGACGACGACGAGTCGGCGATCTACGGCACGGTGGGCTACCAGGCCCCCGAGGTCGCGGAGCTGGGTCCGTCGGTCGCCTCCGACCTGTACACGGTGGCGCGGACGCTGGCGATCCTCACGTTCGACTTCCAGGGCTACACGAACGTGTACGTGGACGCCCTGCCGGACCCGGACACGATCGAGGTGTTCCGCACCTACGAGTCGTTCTACCGGCTGCTGGTGCGGGCCACCGACCCGGATCCGGAGCGCCGTTTCGCCTCGGCGGCGGAGATGGCCGAGCAGTTGACGGGGGTGCTGCGGGAGGTCGTGGCGCTGCGGTCCGGCCGGCCGCGTCCGGCGCTGTCGACCCTGTTCGGCGCGGAACCGCGCGTGGTCGACACCGAGTTGTTCGCCCCGCAGACGGGCGACGTATCGTCGCTGGGCGGCCGGGACACCGGTGCGTCGCGGGGGCTGCCGGGCCGCCGCCGCGGCGGTCGCCGTACGGCGTCCGGCACCGCCGGTCACCTCGCCGACCCGGCGCGGCCGGTCGCGCCGGGCGCCGTGGCGTCGGCGGTGGCCGGCGCGCTGCCGGTGGGGGCGCGGCCGCACGGGCCGGCGGGGAGTCCTTCGTCCGGCCCGGGGGCGGCTCCGCTGGCGGTGGAGGCGACGCACGTACGGGGTTCCGCCCCGGGCGGCGGGGCCCCGCTCCCGTACCCTCCCCCGGCGCACGCTCCCGCTTCGGGGTCTCCGGCGCACGCCCCGCTTCCGGGGCCCCGGGCGGCCGAGCCGGTCCCGGGGCCGGCGGCGGGACCGTACGCCGGGCCGGCCGGTCCGTACGGCTCCGCCGGGAGGACCGCCGGGGGCGTGCGGCTCGCGCTGTTCGACGCCCGGGCCGCCTCGTTGGCGCTGCCGGTCCCCCGCGTCGACGCGACGGACCCGAACGCGGGTTTCCTGGCCGGGCTGATGGCCTCCGCCCCCGCCGAGCTGATCGCCGCCCTGCACACGGTCCCGGCGCCCTCGCTGGAGACCCGGCTGCGGGAGCTGCGGGCCCGGCTGGAGATGCGGGAGCAGGACGCGGCCTCCCGCGCGCTGTCCACTCTGGAGGGTGAACACCCCGACGACTGGCGGGTGGTCTGGTATCGCGGGATCACCTCGCTGGTGACCGGCGACCACGAGTCGGCGGCGCTCTCCTTCGACGCGGTCTACGACGCGTTCCCCGGGGAGACGGCGCCCAAGCTGGCCCTCGGGATCTGCGCGGAGGTGCTGGGTCAGCTGGACAACGCCGCCGAGTACTACCGCCTGGTGTGGACGACCGATCCGGGCTTCGTCAGCGCGGCGTTCGGCCTGGCCCGGGTGCAGATCGCGGCCGGTGAGCGGGGTGCGGCGGTCGCGACCCTGGAGTCCGTGCCGGAGGCGTCGATCCACTACACGGCCGCGCGGGTGGCCACCGTACGGGCGCGGTTGCGCGAGCGTTCGCCCCACGAGCCGCTGCGGGCCGACCTGAGGGCCGCCGGGGAGCAGGTGACGGCGCTGGCCGCCTTCGGACTGGACCCGGTGCGCCACGAGCAGTTGTCGACCGAGGTACTGGGCAAGGCGCTGGACTGGGTACTCTCCGGTAGTCCCGGTGTCCAGGGGCCGGACGTACCGGCCGCCGGTACGCCGGGCGGCGCACCGAAGCTGCTCGGCGCCGAACTGGACGAGCGGGGACTGCGGTTCGGTCTCGAACGCTCGTACCGCATGCTCGCCCGGCTCGCGCAGCAGGGCGACGAGAGGATCGAACTGGTGGAGCGGGCCAACCGTTTCCGCCCCCGGACGTGGGTGTGAAGATGTCTCAGAGCCACCAGCAGCCCGCCCTGCCGACGTGCCCCGGCTGCGAGGAGCCGCTGGACGCGGGCGACCGCTTCTGCGGGGCGTGCGGCCACGACCTCTCGGCCGTGCCGACCGGCCCCGGCGACCGGCCCACGATGGCCGTCGCGGTGCCCCCGGCCGGGCAGGCGGCGGAGGCCGGGCCGGGAGACGCCGGGACACCGGACGCGGGCGCACCGCGCGCCGGGGCGGTGGAGGGCGGGGCGGTACGGTGGCCGGCCGCCGCGGAGACCGACAGCTCGGACGTGCCCGCGCCCGTGCACAGCCCGGCGGACGTGCCGGGGACGGATTCGGACGGCAGGCCGCTGACGGGACCGGGGGCGGAGTCCGGCGGGGGCGCCGGGGCCGCGCCGGGCGGGCCGGCGCACGAGGAGGCGGGCGCCGTCCGCGTCCGGCACGACCACCGGGCGGCACCGGGAGGCGGTACGGCCACCGGCGCCGCGGCGGACGCCGGCGGGGCCGCGCGGACGACGGGCGACCGGGCGGCCGCGGTCGCGGGCGCCGCCCCGGACGGTGCGGCGGAGCCCGGCGGCGATCCGGACTCCGGTGACTTCCCGCTGGCCGCCCCCGACCCCCGTACGGCGGAGCACGCGCCCGCCGCCCCGGCCGCCGGGGAGAAGGTCTGCGTGGCGTGCCGCTCCGGCCGGGTGGACCCCGACGGCTACTGCGAGAACTGCGGGCACGCCCAGCCCCGTGAGCGCGACCACATGGAGCAGGAGCTCGACACGGTGGCCGCCGTCAGCGACCGGGGGCTGCGCCACCACCGCAACGAGGACTCCTTCGCGGTCTCCTCGACCGCGCTGCCGGACGGTTCGCCGGCCGTCGTCGCGATCGTCTGCGACGGCGTCTCGTCGGCGAGCCGCCCCGACGAGGCGTCGGCCGCCGCCGCGACCGCGGCGAACGAGGCGCTGCTGGCGGCCCTGCCGCGCGGTACGCATCCGCAGCAGGCGATGCACGAGGCGATCGTCGCTGCGTCCGAGGCGGTCAACGCCCTGGCACAGGAGCCGGCCGGGGCGATGGGGCACGACGCCCACCGCCACCAGAACGCCCCGGCCTGCACCCTGGTCGGCGCGGTCGTGGCGGGCGGTCTGCTGATCGTCGGCTGGGTCGGCGACAGCCGCGTCTACTGGGTGCCCGAGGACCGGACCCGGCCCACCGCCCGGCTCACCGAGGACGATTCGTGGGCCGCGCAGATGGTGGCGGCAGGCCTGATGAACGAGGCGGAGGCGTACGCGGACGACCGGGCCCACGCCATCACCGGCTGGCTCGGCGCCGACGCGTACGAACTGGAGCCGCACACGGCCGCGTTCAAGCCGGACCGGCCGGGCCTGGTGGTCGTGTGCACGGACGGCCTGTGGAACTACGCGGAGTCCGGCGAGGAGATGGCCGCCGCCGTCCCGGCCGACGCGCAGGAGCGTCCGCTGCACGCCGCCCAGGTGCTCGTCGGCCACGCCCTCGACGGCGGGGGCCACGACAACGTGACGGTGGCGCTGCTGCCGTTCGCCGTAGGACCGGACGGGGCAGGATCGGCCCGCGAATCCGTTTGAACCTCAAGGAGTCGACCATGGCCAACTTCTCCAAGTCGAACGTGCCGCAGTTCTCCGTCGAGGTGTACCAGAACGCGTTCCTGCCCGAGGGCGGCCGTGAGGTCAACGCCATCGTGACCGTCACCTCGACCGGCGGCGGCACCACCGGCGGGATACCCCTGGCGGGCTCGGGGCCCGCGTACGGGACGGGGCCGGGCGCGGCCGTCGTGCTGATGGTCGACTGCTCGGGCTCGATGGACTACCCCCCGACGAAGATGCGCAACGCGCGCGACGCGACGGCCGCCGCCATCGACACCCTGCGCGAGGGCACGCTGTTCGCGGTGGTCGCCGGGACCCACGTGGCCCGGGAGGTCTACCCCGGCGGCGGACGGCTCGCGGTCGCCGACGCGCACACGAAGGCCCTGGCCAAGGACGCCCTGCGCGGACTGAGCGCGGGCGGCGGCACCGCGATCGGCACCTGGCTGCGGCTGGCCGACCGGCTGCTGGGCCCGGCCGACGCGGGCATCCGGCACGGCGTCCTGCTGACCGACGGCCGCAACGAGCACGAGGCGCCCGAGGACCTGCGGGCGGCGCTGGAGTCCTGCGCGGGCCGGTTCACCTGCGACGCCCGCGGGGTGGGGACCGACTGGGAGGTGAAGGAGGTCACCGGCATCGCCTCCGCGCTCCTCGGCACCGCCGACATCGTCGCCGACCCCTCGGGCCTGGCCGACGACTTCACGCGGATGATGGAGAACGTCATGGGCAAGGAGGTCGCGGACGTGGCGCTGCGGCTCTGGACGCCCGTGGGGGTGGAGATCCGGTTCGTGAAGCAGGTCGCGCCGAGCGTGGCGGACCTGACCGGGCGGCGCACCGAGGCGGGGCCCCGGGCCGGGGACTACCCGACCGGTTCGTGGGGCGACGAGTCGCGCGACTACCACGTGTGCGTACGGGTGCCGCAGGCCGGGATCGGCCAGGAGATGCTGGCGGCCCGGGTCTCCCTGATCCTGCCCGACCCCTCGGGCGCGGGCGCCCCGCAGACCCTGTCGCAGGGGCTCGTACGGGCCGTGTGGACGGACGACATGGCGGCGTCCACCTCGATCAATCCGCAGGTCGCGCACTACACGGGCCAGGCGGAGCTGGCGCAGGTCATCCAGCAGGGCCTGGAAGCGCGCAAGTCGGGTGATTTCGACGGGGCGACGGCCAAGCTGGGGCGCGCGGTGCAGCTGGCGTCGGCGTCCGGGAACCAGGACACCGCGCGACTGCTCTCGAAGGTGGTCGACGTCGTCGATGCCGCGACCGGTACTGTGCGACTGAAGGCGAAGGTCGCGGAAGCGGACGAGATGACTCTCGAAACGCGCTCGACCAAGACCGTTCGCGTCAAGAAGTAGCACGGCCCGGTCATCCGATGACCACCGACCGTCACCACCGAACAGCCCGGCACATTCGCTGAGCAACGACGCCGCGATCGACGGCAAGGACGGCCCTCGGGGCCGGAAGAGGAGAGGGGGAAGCGCCGACATGCCGACCTGCCCGAACGGACACCAGTCGGGTTCCGAGGACTGGTGCGAGGTCTGCGGACACCGCATGGCCCCGGGTGGAGCGCCCTCGGGCGCCGTGCCCCCGCCGCCTCCCCCGCCGCCCGCGCCCGGTTACGGCTACCCGCAGCCGGGGGCCGGTGACGGCCCGCCCACCATGCAGGCGGAGCTCTGCCCGCAGTGCCGCACGCCGCGTGAGGCGATGGCGCCGTTCTGCGAGGAGTGCCGCTGGAACTTCCTCACCAACAAGGCGACCTCGTACACCCCGCTGGCCCCGCAGCACAGCACGCCCGGCAGCCGGCCGGCCGGTCTGAACCTGCCGCCCGGCTTCCAGTCGCCGGGCGCCGGCGGCCCGGGTGGCCAGCCGGGCCACGGGCAGCCTGGCCCCGGTGGGCAGGGCGGCCCCGGACAGCCTGGCCCCGGTGGCCCCGGACAGCACGGTCCCGGTGGACAGCACGGGCCCGGTGGGCCCGGACAGCCTGGCCCCGGTGGCCCTGGGCAGCCCGGTCCCGGTGGGCAGGGCGGGCCTTCCGGCGCGCCCCGGGCGCACGACCCGTTCGACTACCAAGGGTCGCGCCCCTCCCAGATGAACCGTCCCGCCGAACCGCTCGGCCCCGAGCAGGACGGCCCGCGGGGGAACGGCGGCCAGGGCGGCCCTCCGCCTCCGTCGTTCCAGCAGGGGCCCCCGCCCTCGTTCCAGCAGGGCCCTCCGCCGCCCTCGTTCCAGCAGCAGGGGCACCCGCCGCGCGAGCAGTCGGCTCCTTCGGCTCCCTCACCGTTCGAACCGCGTGAACAGTCGGCCCCGTCGGCCCCTTCGCCGTTCGAACCGCAGCAGTCCTCGCCCTTCGCTCCCCCGCAGCAGCAGCAGTCGGCGCCGCCCGCGCCGCCGCGCTCGTCGGGACACCCGGACGGCGATGACGACTGGATGCTGCCGCCGCCCTCCCAGGCGCAGCCCCCGCAGCCGCCCCAGCAGTTCCAGCAGCCCGGCCCGCACCAGGGCCAGGGGCAGGGCCCCGGCCATGGGCCGCAGGGCCCGGGCGTCCCGGGCGGCCAGGACCAGCGGAACCCGGACCGCGGCGACCCGGAACGCGGCGGCCAGGACCAGCCGTACGACCGCGGCGGCCAGGACCAGCCGTACGCGGGACACGGCCAGGCGCCGCGGGGCCAGGACCAGGGGTACGACCAGGACGGCCGGCAGCACGCCGGGGTGCCCGGCCAGGGCGGACCGCGGCAGGCCGCCACCTGGACGGCCGTGATCGCTCCGGACCGCGAGTACTTTCTCGCGATGATGCAGCGCAGCGGGCCCGAGGCCAGTGGCCTGAACCTGCCCGCGTACTCCCCGGAGCAGCGTCTCGCGCTCAGCGGCGAGCAGGTCACCATCGGGCGTCGCCGTCAGAGCACCGGCGAGTCCCCCGACGTCGACCTCTCGGTACCCCCGGAGGACCCGGGCGTCTCGCACCAGCACGCGATGCTGGTGCGGCAGCCCGACGGCGACTGGGCGGTCGTGGACCAGAACTCCACCAACGGGACCACGCTGAACGGCGCCGAGGACCCGATCCAGCCCTACGTCCCCGTACCCCTCCAGGACGGCGACCGGGTGCACGTCGGGGCGTGGACGACGATCACCCTGCGCCGGGACTGAGGGCCGCGGCGCCCCCGGCCGTCGGGCCGGGCGGCGCCGCTCCGCCCCCTCCCCGTGCGGTGTGCCCGGCCCGGTCCTCCACGACCGGGCACACGCCCGCTCAGTCGGCGGCGAGCGGCCAGGTGTACGGGCCCCGCGGGTCGTCGAGCCAGGCCCACTGGCGGCCCCGGTCGACCGTGACCCCGTACCTCTCCCGCTCCGGACGCCCCTCGCGCTCCCAGAGGGAGAGGGCCTCGTGCGGATCGAGCGCGCCCGCGCTCAGGGTCAGCAGGAACCGGAAGAGGTCGTCCCCGGCCACCCGGCGCGGCAGCCCGCCGAGGTGCGGGAGGGGGCCGGCGGCCGGATACGCCCCGCGCAGGGGCACGAAGTACGCCGGGGTGTGCAGGAAGTGCCCCTCGGCGCGCGGACCGTGCGCCGTCGCACCGACCTGCAGCGCGACGAGCCCCGTGGCGAGCGGCGCGACGATCCGCGCCCCCGGACGGCACTGTTCCGGCCAGGCACGGGGCACCGACGGCAGGGTGCAGGTCGCGATGATCCGGTCGTACGGGGCACGTCCCGGGCAGCCCCGCGCGCCGTCGCCGGTGACCACCGCCGGGTGGTATCCGGCCGCGGTGAGGTGACCGCGGGCCGCGTCCGTGATCGCGGGGTCCAGATCGACGGTGGTCACCGCCGGACCGCCGAGCCGGTGGGCGAGCAGGGCCGCGTTGTAGCCGGGTCCGGTGCCGATCTCCAGGACCGTGTGTCCGTCCGCCACGTCGAGGGCGTCGAGCATCAGGGCCATCAGGGACGGCTGGCTGGAGGACGAGACGAGTTCACCGTCCTGGAGGCGGGTGGCCAGCGCCCCGTCCGCGTACACGCCGCGCAGCCAGCGGGACCGCCGTTCCGGGTCGGGGTCCTCGCCCCAGAGGCGTTCGTAGCCCCGGATCCCGTGCACGTAGAAGAACGGGACGAAAAGGTGGCGGGGCACATCGGCGAAGGCGGTGCGCCAGGCCGGGTCGGTGAACGCGCCCCGGGCGGCGATCTCCCGCACCAGGGCCGCCCGCGCCGCGTCGGCCTCGGGGTCGGGTGCGGAGGCGGACGAGGAGGGACCGTGCCGGTGTGCGCCCATGACTCCACTGTCCTGCGCCGGGGCCGCTTCGGCGAACGACGGGGCGGGCGGGCCGAATCCGTGCGGTCCGCCCGCTCCCGGTCCTAGGACCGCCGTCCTCGGCCGGTGCGTCTGCGACCATGGACGGGTGACTGAGATTCCGCGCGACACGCTTCAGGAGCAGACCTTCTACGAGCAGGTCGGCGGCGAGGCGACCTTCCGGCGCCTGGTCCACCGCTTCTACGAGGGCGTGGCGGGCGACGAACTGCTGCGGCCGATGTACCCGGAGAAGGATCTGGGCCCGGCCGAGGAACGGTTCGCGCTCTTCCTGATGCAGTACTGGGGCGGCCCGCGCACCTACAGCGACCACCGCGGTCACCCGCGTCTGCGGATGCGGCACGCCCCCTTCCGGGTGGACAGGGCCGCTCATGACGCCTGGCTCTCCCACATGCGGGTCGCGGTGGACGAGTTGGAGCTCGCGCCGGAGCACGAACGGCAGTTGTGGGACTACATGACGTACGCCGCCGCCTCGATGATCAACACCGTCGACTGACCGGCGCCCCGGGACCGGCCCGCCCGCAGAACGACTCGGCCCCGGTCCGGTCCCGGTCAGGCGCCGCGGCGCGATCACGACCCCGGTCGGGTCCCCGCGTCAGACCCGACCCCGGTCAGGAACGTGGGGTGATCACGCCCGGCGCTCCCGACCCCACCTCAGCGTGACGAGTGAACGTTCCGTGACCGGACGACTCCGGAATTCGGCACTCCGCCACCGCATAACGATCACGATCGCATCAAGGTGCACCGGCAAGCGGTTACCGGAACCCGGTGACCTCTGAAAGCATCGCCGGTACGCCGGGGGGCGTGCGTACGCGGTGTTTCCGGGGCTGGGGGATCAGGTGACGGGTTTCGTCCTTCTGCGGGTGCGGGCTCATCGCCTGCTGCTTTCCGCGGCCTTCCTCGCCGTCCTGCTGACCACGTCGGTCCTGGCCGCGCTCACCGCCTTCTCCGGCTCGGTGGGCGACGCGGCCCTGCGTCACACACTCACCCACAAGTCTGCCGCCTCCGCCTCCCTCGTCGTCACCGCCACCGTGGGGCACGAGAAGCGCGCCGAGGCCGACGACACCGTCCGCGCGGCCTCCCGGGACGCCTTCGACGGGCTGCCCGTCACGGTGGGGAAGCTGGAGAGTTCCGGGTCGTACGCCCTCCCCCGCACGCTCCAGGACCCGGCGGCCCGGCGCGGAGAGCCGGACCTGACCCAGTTCGCCGCCCTCGACCGCGCCCGGCTGCGGATCACCGGCGGCAGGGCCCCCGCCGCGGCCTCCGGCGACGGACCCGTCGAGGTCGCGCTGCCCGCCGTCGCCGCCGAGGCCCTGGAGCTGAAGCCGGGCGAACGGTTCACCGTCACCGACCGGCTGCGCGACAAGAAGCAGAAGGTCCTGGTCACCGGCGTGTACGAGGCCGTCGACCCGTCCGACCCGTACTGGCAGCTCGACCCGCTCGGCGGGCGCGGAGTGCGCAAGCTCGCGTTCACGACGTACGGCCCGCTGCTCACCGACCCCTCGGTCCTGGCCTCCGGCGCCCTCAGCGGCGGGAACACCGCCTGGCTGGCGACCGCCGACTTCGCCGGCCTGACCACCGGTTCCATCGACGGGCTGCGCGACGCGTCGGCCGCCACCCCGAAGGCGCTCTCCGCCGCCCCGGTGTTCTCCTCCGGCGTCACCGTGCGGACGTCGCTGCCGACCGTGCTCGACCAGCTCGACCGGGCGCTCCTGGTGTCCCGTTCGACGCTGATGATCGTCGCGGTGCAGCTGGTGCTGCTCGCCGCGTACGCCCTGCTGCTGGTCGCCCGGCTGCTGAACTCCGAGCGCGACGGCGAGCGCGAACTGCTGCGCGCCCGGGGTGGTTCGCGGGGCCGGATCACCTCGTTCGCCGCGTTGGAGGCGCTGCTGCTCGCCGTGCCCGCCGCGATCGTCGCCCCCCTGCTCGCGGGCCCGCTGACCGGGCTGCTGGCGGACCGCGGCGACCTGTCCCGGATCGGGCTGCGGGTCGGCGCGTCCTCGACCGGCACCGTCTGGCTGGTCTCCGCGGGCGTCGCTCTGGCGTGCGCGCTCGCCGTGGTGGCCCCGTCGCTCACGGCCGGTGCGGGCGGGCGCCGGACCCGGGCCGCCGCGCTGCCCGGGCCGGTGCGCGCGGGCGCGGACATCGGGCTGCTCCTGATCGCGGCGGTGGCGTACTGGCAGCTCGACCGGCAGGCCGGCGGCGGGGCGATCAGCGGCGACCAGGCCGGCGGCCTCGGGGTCGACCCGCTGCTGGTGGTCGCCCCCGCCCTGGCGCTGCTCGCCGGAACGGTCCTGACCCTGCGGCTGCTGCCGCCCGCCGCGAGGCTCGCCGAGCGGCGCGCGGCCAAGGGCCGGGGGCTGCCCGCGGCCCTGGCGGGCTGGCAGTTCAGCCGCCGCCCGCTGCGCGGCGCGGGCCCGGTGCTGCTGCTGGTCCTGTCGGTGGCGATGGGCATGCTGGCGATCGGGCAGAGCGCCTCGTGGGACCGTTCGCAGTCCGACCAGGCCGACTTCGCCTCCGGCGCCTCGGTGCGGATGGCGGCCGGGACCGGAAGCGGTCCGGCGACGGCCGGCGCCTACAGCTCCCTGCCCGGCGTACGGCAGGCCGCCCCCGCCTACCGGGCGGACGTGGAGGTCGCCGGCGGGCGCATGGCCGAGATCGTCGCCCTGGACACCGCCCACGCGGACGAGCGGATGCTGATGCGCGCCGACCTCTCCGCCACGAGCCCCCGCCGGCTGTTCGAGACCATCGCCCCCGAGCCGGCCCCGCGCCCCGGGCTCGTCCTGCCGAAGGGCTCCACCCGGCTGAAGCTGGACCTCCGGATCGACACGGTGGCGCCGAAGGGGGCGACCGCGGACCCGGACGAGGAGCCGCCGGTGGCCACCGTGCTCCTGGAGGACCGCTACGGCCTCCCCTACCGCGCCCTGGCCGGCCCGGTGCCCGTGGACGGCGGACCCGTCGCGGTGTCCGTACCGGTGTCGGCGAACGGCGGCCTGGCCGTGACCGGCGTCGAGGTGGACGCCGACCCGCCGTGGGACCGGGCGCGGCAGCAGCGGCTCTCGATGAGCGACGTACGGGTGGTCACCGGATCCGGCGCCGAACGCCCGGTCGCCGCCTCAGGCGCGGTGCGCTGGGACGCGACCACGGCGTTCACGGAGGCGGCCGAGGTCCGGCCCGGCGCCCGCCCGGTGCGCAACGGCACGTCGGGGCTCCCCGACTTCACGTACGACACCGGGGTGGACGACGAGGAGTCCTGGGAGCCGGTGACCGGCACCCTGCGGATCACGGCCGCCCGCCCGAAGGCCGCGGCCGTCAAGGCGGTGGCGACGGACGCCTACCTCAGGAACACGAACGCGAAGCTGGGCGACGGGATCGACATCACCCTCGCCGGAAACACCGTCCGCGTGACGCTGGCCGAGTCCGTGCGACAGCTGCCGACCACCGGGACGGTCAAGCCGTCCGAGGGGAAGGACCCGGCGGGCGACGGCGGGGCGCTGCTGGTGGACCTCAGGGCCGTCACCCAGGTCCTGGCCCACCGGCCGACCGCCACGATCGAGGCGACCGAGTGGTGGCTGAGCACGGCCCCGGGCGACGCCGCGAAGACGGCGGCCGCCCTGCGCGCCCTGCCGGACACCGACCCGGCGCAGGTCCTGGTCCGCGCGGAGGCCGCCCAACGGCTGGTGGACGATCCCCTGGGAGCCGGGCCGCAGTCGGCGCTGCCGGCCGTCGCGGTGGTCGCCGCCGCGCTGGCGGCGGTCGGCTTCGCGGTCAGCGCGTCGGGTTCCCGCCGCGAACGCTCCGCCGAACTGGGCGTGTTGCGGGCGCTCGGCGCCCCGCGCCGTCAACTGGCCCGCATGGTCGCCGCCGAGCAGGGCGTCCTGATCGCGCTCGCGCTGTTGATCGGGCTCGGCATCGGCACGGTGCTGACCCGGGCCGTCGTACCGCTCATCGTGCTGACCGGGCAGGCCGGGCGGCCCGTCCCACCGGTGCTGGTCGAGCTGCCCGCCGGGCAGGTCGCGGCGCTGCTGGCGGGGGTCGCCGCCCTGCCCCTCGTGATCGTCGCGGTGATGGCGCTGCGCCGCGGGGACCCGGCGGTCACACTGCGCCACCAGGGGGATCACTGACATGAGCGACGGCAAGCGGGCCTCCGAGGCCCCCTGGATCAGAACCCGGCTGCGGACCGCGCCCGGTGCGGCGTCGGCCCTCGCGGTGCTGGTGCTGGTGACGGCGTTCCTGGCCGCGGCGTTCCCGCGGGCCGTGGACGCGTACGAGACGAAGGGGCTGCGCCACGACATCACGACGGCGCCCCCGAGCCGCAGCGTCGTGGAGATCGCCCGGCCGCAGCCCGGTCTCGAACTGCCGCAGGAGCAGCGGGAGGCCGCGACGCGGAGCGACGAACTGGCCCGGGTCGGCGGCAAGCTGCTCAAGGCCCTTCCCGCCCCGCTGCGCGCCGACACCTCGTCCGTCGCGTACGGCGTGCGCACCACCAAGGCAGTGGTCGCGACCGAGCCGTGGCTGCCGCGGCCCGACGCCGTACCGCCGAGGCTCTCGTACGCGGCCCAGTCCGGGCTGGAGGAGCACGCCACCCTGGTCGAGGGCGCCTGGCCGGCCACGCCGGCCGAGGTCACCGAGAAGTCCGGCGCGGTCCAGGGCGTCGTCACCGAGGAGACGGCGTCCCTCCTGAAGGTGAAGGTCGGGGCGACCATCGCGCTGCCCGCCTCCCTCCGGAAGACGGTCACCGTGACGATCACCGGCATCATCGCGCCGCGTGATCCGCTCGGCTCCTACTGGTCCGCCGATCCGCTGATGCGTTCGCCGTCCTTGGTCCCGGATCCCGGGAGCCCCTTCCCGGTGTTCTTCTGGACCGGGACGGTGCTGCTGGCGAAGGACGCGGGCCCGGTCCTGCTGGGCACGGCCGCCGAGCCCGCCCTCTACTGGCGTGTCCCGCCGGACGCCACCGCGCTCACCGGGCCCGACGGGTCCCGGCTGCGGGCCGCGGTCGCCACGTTGGAGAGCGGCCCCGGGCTGCTGAAGGTGCGCGAGATCGCCGGCGGCACCGCCGTGGTAGGCACCGGGCTCGGCCACCTCGTGGAGGCCAACGCGCGGATGCGCGACGCGATCAGCCCCGTCATCGCGGTAGCCGCCCTCGGGATCGGTTCGGTGGCCGCCGTCGTCCTGCTGATGACGGGCGCCCTGGTCGCCGGCCGCCGCCGGGCCGAACTGGCGCTGATGCGTTCGCGCGGCGGCTCGCTGCGCGGTATCGGCGGCCGGCTGCTGGCGGAGACCGCGGTGACCGTCCTGCCCGCGACCGCGCTCGGTCTGCTGCTCGCGACGCTGCTCGTGGGCGAGGGCCGGTGGTGGCCGGGGGCGCTGGCGGCGGCCGGGGTCGGGCTGCTGGTGTGCGTCGCCCTGCCGCTGCGGACGACGCTCCAGCACATCCGGCCGGTCCTCAGCACGCCTCGCGAGGACATGGTGAGCGCACGGCCCTCCCGCCGTCGCACCGTCGTCGAACTGACCCTGCTCGTCCTGGCGGTCGCCGCCGTGACCGCGCTGCGCCGTCGCGGCACGTCCACCGAGGGCGGCACCGACCTGCTGGTCAGCGCCGCGCCCGTGCTGGTCGCGCTGATCGCGGCGCTGGTGCTGGTACGGCTCCACCCGCTGCCGCTGCGGCTCGCCACCCGGCCCATGGCCCGGCTGCGCGGAGCGATCGGCTTCCTCTCGCTGGCGCGCGCCGGACGGTCCTCGGCCGGTGGCGCGCTGCCGCTGCTCGCCCTGCTGCTGGCACTGGCCACGGCGGCGTTCGGCGGTTCGGTGGTCGCCGGCATCGGGGACGCGCGGGACGACGCGGCCCTGGCGTCGGTCGGGGCGGACGCCCGGATCAGCGGCCGGAGCGAGCGCACGACGCTCCCCGAGGACCTGGTCCGCACGGTGAGCGGGCTGGACGGCGTACGGAACGCGGCGCCGGTACGCGTCGAGTACGGCATCGCCCTCCCGGCGCCCGCTTCCGACGCCGCCGCGGCGGACGGCGACGGCGGTACGGGGACGGGTTCCGGTACAGAAGCGGGCGCGGCCACCGACTCCCGGGTGGCGGCCCTGGTGGGCGTGGACCCCGCGTCGTACGCGCGGGCGGCCCGCGCCGCCGGGCTGCCGGAATTCCCGGACGAGCGGCTGCGGCCGGACGGCGCCGGGGCCCGTACGGCGGGCGACGGCTCCGACCGGGTGCTGCCGGTCATCGCCTCCCCCGGGGTGGCGGCCCGACTGGGCAAGGAGCCGCGGGCGCTCAAGACGCTCTCCGGCGACTTCACGGTACGGGTCGTGGGGACCACGGAGCGCGCCGCGGCGGTCTCCCCCACCGACTTCCTGATCGTGGACTCCCGGTCGCTGGAGCGGGGCGCGCCCACCACGCTGCTCCTCACCGGGACGCCGGACCCGGGGAAGCTGCGGGCTGCGGTCATCGGGGGCGGCGAGAAGTACTCCGTTCAGCTGCGTTCGGAGGAGCGCGCGCGGTATGTGGACACCCCGATGCAGGCGGGGGCCGAGCGGATCTACCTCACGGCCGTCGCGGCGGGCGCCGGGTACGCGCTGCTGGCCGTCCTGCTGTCGCTGCTCCAGACCGCCCCGGAGCGGAAGACGCTGCTGGCGCGGCTGCGCACGATGGGGCTGACCACCGCACAGGGCAGGCGGCTGCTGGCGTTCGAGGCGACGCCGCAGGCGGTGCTGGCGGCGGGCGGCGGCCTGTTCACCGGCTGGGCGGCCATCGCCTTGCTCTCCCCCGGCATCGATCTGGTCCCGCTGGCGCTCGCGGGCGCCGCCGGATCGGACACCAGCCCCGTCACGCTGCGCACCGACCTCTGGTCGCTGGGGCTGCCCGCCGCCGGGGTGGTGGTGCTCACCGCGGCGGTCGCGGGGGTGCAGGCGTGGTGGGCGAGCCGCCGCGGATCGATCACCGAACTCAGGGCAGGAGACTCCCGATGACCTCGTCCACCGAGACGGCAGGCACGGCCGGAGCGGCCGGAACGACGCTGGAGGAGCTGGAGCGGCGGGCCGCGGCCCGCCGGGACCGGCCGTCCTACGGACACGACGCGCTGATCGCCTGCGACCGCGTGGTGCGGATCTTCACCACGGACGGCGTCGAGGTGCAGGCGCTCCAGGGACTCGATCTCCTGGTCCGGGAGGGCGAGTTGATGGCCCTGGTGGGGGCGTCGGGCAGCGGCAAGTCGACGCTGATGAACATCCTGGCGGGGCTGGACGTGCCGACGGCCGGATCGGCGAAGGTCGCGGGCTGCGATCTGCTGTCGATGGGCCCCAAGGAACGGCTGCGCTACCGCCGGGACGTGGTCGGGTTCGTCTGGCAGCAGACGGCCCGCAACCTGCTCCCGTACCTCACCGCGATCCAGAACATCACGCTGCCCATGCAGTTGCACGGGGGCACCGGCAAGCGCGAACGGGCGGCCCGCGCCGAGTCGTTGCTCGCCATGCTCGACATCGAGCAGTGCCGCGACCGGCGGCCCCAGCAGCTGTCCGGCGGCCAGCAGCAGCGGGTGGCGATCGCGGTGGCGCTGGCCAACTCTCCGTCGGTGCTGCTGGCGGACGAGCCGACCGGCGAGTTGGACTCGGCCACCGGGGAGCAGGTCTTCGCCGCGTTCCGGCGTGCCAATGAGGAGTTGGGCACGTCGATCGTGATCGTCACCCACGACCAGGCGGTCGCGAACGAGGTGCGGCGCACGGTGGCCATCCGCGACGGCCGTACGTCCTCCGAGGTGCTGCGCCGCACGGAGGTGGACGCGGCGACGGGCCAGGAGTCCCAGGTGGCCCGGGAGTACGCGATGCTCGACCGGGCGGGGCGGCTCCAGCTTCCCGCTGACTACACGCAGGCGCTGGGCATGGAGCACCGGGTGCTGCTGGAGCTGGAGCAGGACCACATCGGCGTCTGGCCGGACGCGCACGGGGCCGGGGAGAAGACGGACGGTCCCGCGGCGGACTGACCCGCGCGGGACGCTGCGTCTCAGCCGCGTCCGACCGAGAGGGTGAGCCCGCCGGGCCCGCCCAGACCGCCGACCGGGTCGCGGCGCAGCGCGATCGATCCGAACGGGGTCCGCAGCCGCAGCCAGCCGCCCGCGCCGCCGGCCGAGAGCAGCGAGACGGGGAAGTCCGGGGCGGGGCGGAGGAAGCCGAGGGACTGGGCGGCGTGCACGGCACGCAGGGGCAACCCCGTCACGCCGACCTGCCGGGACCAGATCTCGCGGCCGATGCGGTCGCGTTCGGCGCGGGTGCGCCGGTCGTCGGGCAGCGCCTCGTCCCGGGTGCGGAACTCGGCGACGGCCAGGTCGAGCGCGGTGCGCAGGGCGTCGGGCCGGGGCAGACCGGCCTCCTCGTGCCAGGGCCCCCGGGGCGGCAGGACACCGGTCCAGGGCGGCCCGGTCACGGGTGCGGGCAGCGCGCCGCCCGCACCGCTCGCGCCGTCCGGGTCGAGGGACTCCAGCAGCTCACCGGCCGACACCGTGACGTCGAGCGTCGCGGGGCCGGCCAGACGGGCCGCGCGGATGGCGAGGACCTCGAAGGAGGGCGGACGGCCGAACACGGCCAGCGCGTCGCCGCCGCCCGCCTGCAACCGGACCGCGGCGGCCCGGTCGTAGTGGAGCAGCCGCCCGAGGAAGGCGGCGAGATCCGCCGCCTCCCTCGGGTCGGCGAACAGCAGCGACTGCACGGGCACGGTCATGCCGCGGCGGGCTCCTCTGCGAGGTACTGCTGGAGGAAGAACTTCTCCTCCGCGGTGATCCGCCGGGGCCGCCCGGCCGCCAGGTCGTACGGGACGACGACGGTCGAGGCGCGTACGTACACCTGGTCGGGGTCCTTGACCTCGTAGGCGATCGTCAGCGACGCGGCGCCGATCTTGGTGACCCAGGACTCGACAGTCACCGGCTCGTGCCGGTGGACCAGCGGCCGTACGTAGTCGATCTCGTGACGGGCCACGACGGACCCGCCCGAGAACGACGGGGAACCGTCCCCGGGCGCCAGCCGGAACATGAAGTCGATGCGCGCCTCCTCCAGGTAGCGGAGGAAGACCACGTTGTTGACGTGGCCGAAGGCGTCCATGTCCGACCAGCGCAGGGGGCAGCTGTAGAGATGACGGGCCAAGACGATCAGCCTCGCGTGAGCTTCTTGTACGTGGCACGGTGCGGGCGGGCCGCGTCCGCGCCGAGCCGGTCGATCTTGTTCTTCTCGTACGACTCGAAGTTGCCCTCGAACCAGTACCACTTGGAGTCGCCCTCGTAGGCGAGGATGTGCGTGGCCACCCGGTCCAGGAACCAGCGGTCGTGGGAGATGACCACCGCGGCGCCCGGGAACTCAAGGAGGGCGTTCTCCAGCGAGGACAGGGTCTCGACGTCGAGGTCGTTGGTGGGCTCGTCGAGGAGCAGCAGGTTGCCGCCCTCCTTGAGAGTCAGCGCCAGGTTGAGGCGGTTGCGCTCACCACCGGAGAGGACGCCGGCCGGCTTCTGCTGGTCCGGGCCCTTGAAGCCGAACGCGGAGACGTAGGCGCGGGACGGCATCTCGACCTGGCCGACGTTGATGTAGTCCAGCTCGTCCGAGACGACGGCCCAGAGGGTCTTCTTCGGGTCGATGTTGGCGCGGGACTGGTCGACGTACGAGATCTTGACCGTGTCGCCGATCTTGACCGAGCCGCTGTCCGGCGTCTCCAGGCCCTGGATCATCTTGAACAGCGTGGTCTTGCCCGCGCCGTTGGGGCCGATGACGCCGACGATGCCGTTACGGGGCAGCGTGAAGGACAGGTCGTCGATGAGGACCTTGTCGCCGAACGCCTTCGAGAGGTGCTCGACCTCGACGACGATGGAACCGAGGCGCGGGCCCGGCGGGATCTGGATCTCCTCGAAGTCCAGCTTCCGCATCTTGTCGGCCTCGGCCGCCATCTCCTCGTACCGGGCGAGACGGGCCTTGGACTTGGTCTGGCGCCCCTTGGCGTTCGACCGCACCCACTCCAGCTCCTCCTTGAGGCGCTTCTGGCGCTTCTCGTCCTTGCGGCCCTCGACCTTGAGGCGGGCGGCCTTCTTGTCGAGGTAGGTGGAGTAGTTGCCCTCGTAGGGGATCGCGCGGCCGCGGTCGAGCTCCAGGATCCACTCGGCGACGTTGTTCAGGAAGTACCGGTCGTGGGTGACCGCGACGACGGCGCCCGCGTACTTCGAGAGGTGCTGCTCCAGCCAGTTCACCGACTCGGCGTCGAGGTGGTTGGTGGGCTCGTCGAGGAGGAGCAGGTCCGGGGCCTCGATGAGGAGCTTGCAGAGCGCCACGCGGCGCTTCTCGCCGCCGGAGAGGTTGGTGACCGGCCAGTCGCCGGGCGGGCAGCCCAGGGCGTCCATGGCCTGCTCCAGCTGGGCGTCCAGGTCCCACGCGTTCGCGTGGTCCAGGTCCTCCTGGAGCTTGCCCATCTCCTCCATCAGGGCGTCCGAGTAGTCGGTCGCCATCAGCTCGGCGACCTCGTTGAAGCGCTTGAGCTTGCCCATGATCTCGGCGGCGCCGTCCTGCACGTTCTCCAGGACGGTCTTCTCCTCGTCCAGCTTCGGCTCCTGCATGAGGATGCCGACGCTGAACCCGGGCGAGATGAAGGCGTCGCCGTTGGACGGCTGCTCCAGGCCCGCCATGATCTTCAGCACCGTGGACTTGCCGGCGCCGTTGGGGCCCACGACACCGATCTTCGCGCCGGGCAGGAAGTTCAGATTGACGTCATCGAGAATCACCTTGTCGCCGTGCGCTTTGCGCGTCTTGCGCATGGTGTAGATGTACTCAGCCAAGAGAAACCGTCCGGCAGCAATAGAGGTGTGGGCAGATACACCCATCTTGCCTGACACCCGCCCCCGGAAGGAAACCCGTCCGCCCACCGGCGCCCGGGCGCCGGTGGGCGGACGGGCGGGGCTCACTCACCGTGGGCGTGCGGCTGCTTCCGGCGGAGGAGGAAGACGGCCCCGCCGCCCAGGACGATCAGGCCCATGGCCACGGTCGCGATCGTCGAGGTGGCGCGGGAACCGCCGGTCTCGGCGAGGTCGCCCTCCAGCCCCGACGTACTGGAGCCGGTGGTGGCGGGGACGGACTGCTCGGCGCTCCGCGTGCCGACGTCGTTGCCCGCGCCCGCCGTCGCCTCGCTCTCCTTCTCCAGGACGCTGCCGCTGGTGGCGCAGTCCAGCACCCCGGTGAAGGTGCGGCTGAACCCGGCGGGCCCGGTGACGGTGACGTCGTACGCCTGGTCCTCGGCGACCGGGACCGTCACCGTGCGGGTCTCCCCGGCGGCCACGGTGTGCTCGGCCCCGGCCAGCTCGAAGGTGTACGGCTCGTCGCCCCGGTTGGCGGCCGTGACGTCCACCCCGCCCTCGGCGCAGTTCTTCCGCGCGGTCAGCGCGGGGGCGGCGCCGGTCTCGGCCCAGGTGGCGGTGGCGCGGGCGGTGACGGTGGACTCACTGGAGCCGGCCAGGATCTGGGTCTGGGTGCGGTCGGTCCCGGCGAAGGCCCGGCCGACCGGCACGGAGGCCGTGGCCTGGACGCCCAGGGAGGCGGTGCCGTCGGCGGTGTCCTTCGGCACGTCGAAGTAGAGCCGGTCGCCGTCGGCCGCGTCGGTGACGGTGACGCCCTTCTCGTCGGTGACGCGGACGCCGCCGGCCGCCGCGTCGGCCGCGGGCGCCACCGAGACCTGGTCCGCGTCGGTGCGCACGGTCACCGGGCCGAGGCGTTCGCCGGCCCGGCCGGAGACGGCGGCCGGCTCCAGGGTCAGCGAGGGCCGGGGCTCCTTCACCGTGCGGGCGCTGCGGTGCAGCCAGTCGGCGAGCTTCTCGGCCTGCTTGTCCCGGGCGGTGATGTCGGCGCCGTCCGAGTAGCGCCAGATGGCGACCTGGGTGCCGGCCGCGGCGGTCCGGTCGGTCAGGGGGCCCGTGCCCGCCGCCTTCGCGAGCGCCGCGAGGTCGTCGACCTGCGGATAGGAGTGCTGGAGGATCCAGCGGATCCTCCCCGCGTCCCGGTTGCTGTTGAGGGAGGTCTCGGCCCAGGGGGTCTCCAGGTACTTCGCCTGGTCCTGGGTGGGGTTGTGGAGGTCGATGCAGTACGTCTTGAGCTTGCCGCCGCCGTCCACCGTCATCTCGAAGAGTCCGGCGGCGACCTCCTGAGTCCGGTCGGGCTCGCCGTTCCTCCCCTTGACGCGGAGCACAGCGCTGTCGAACGTCTTCAGCCCGTCGAGCACCGCCGCCGCGCCGCCGTGGTGGCGGCCCGGTTCGTCCGCCGCCGCCGGCCCGGCGCCCACGAGCGCGGTCGCCGCGACGAGGCCGGAGAGCAGCAGCGCGGCGGCCGGGCGGAGGATTCCGCGGCCGGGGGGCGCCCCCGTCGTGCCGGACGACGCAGCGGACGCTGAAGACGCAGAAAACACAGAATTCCCCTCCGGGCGAGGCCCTGGCGCGTGGTGCGCGTGTGGGGATTGCCTCGCCAGCAGACCCAAGTGACCCGTGAGCACTGGAATCCTAAGGAACGGGCGAAGAGGAGTCCCCCGTACCGCCCTTCGCCAACCATTCCGAATCGGAATCGTTATCGCGGGATACCTTCCCGCAACAGCCCTTTCAAGACACCCCGGCCAGGACGGCGGCGCGTTCCGGTTGATTCGGCACGCCTTTCGCATCGCCCTCCGTGACGTTTTCCGGACGTTCCGTCAGATCGCTTTCCGGCCGGGCCGTCCGGCGGAAGGCGGTCGTGCCCCGGCTCAGGTCATGGCCCACGGCGATGGCCTCGACATCGACGAACGTACGCCGCTGACCGGCCTGTTCCTCCTCGCGGACCTTCAACCTGCCGTGCACGACCAGAGGTTCCCCGACCGAAACGGAACCGGCGAGATTGGCCGCGAGCGTCCGCCAGGACCACACGGTGTAGAAGCTGGTGCGGCCGTCCGTCCAGCGTTGTTTCTCGCGGTCCCAACGCCGCGGAGTGACGGCGAAACGGAATCGCGCCATTCCGCCGCCGGCCGTCTCCCGGAACTCCACCGCCGTCGCGGCGTTGCCCACCAGGGTCACCAAGGTCTCGTTCATTTCCCGCCCCGCATTCCTCTTCCTCGTCGCACGGTGAGACGCCCTCTCCGCACGGTGGGACCCGTCGCCCGGTGGGACGAACCCCACGGCGGGACGAGCCGTCACACGGCGCCGGGTGGCACCGGACACCGTGTCGGACTCCATGGTGGGCGCGGGACGGGAATCGCGTCGGGGCCTGTGGACTACCGGCCGGTTGTGGAGAACTTCGTCACCGTCACGTACCGCTCGCGCACCTCCCGGTAGCGGGCCAGCTCGGCCGCGACCGGGTCCAGGACCCTGGCCCGGCCGCATCCGGCCGCCGCCTCGCGCAGCCGCCGCTCCGCGTCCTGCCCGTACCGCCGGGCCGGCCCCCGGATCGCGGCGGCGCAGGCCCACTCCACCAGCGGCCCGCCGACGACCCCGGCCAGCATGATGAGGGCGGGGGTGACGAGCCCCGGTTCCAGGACCCCGACGATCTGCCCGACCAGCCACAGACCGCCGAAGATCTGCAGCAGCGTCATCGACGCCTGGGCCAGCACGGCGACCGGCCACCACTTCGGCCGGGGCGGCTTCGCGGGCCGCGCGCCGCCGGGCTGAGCACCGGCGCCCGTGTCCCGCCCGGTCTCCGTCTCCGTCTCCCCGCCGCGCTTGCCGGCGCCCGGCGCCCCGGCTCTGACCGCCAGGTCGTCGAGCGCCTCGGGCAGCCCCTCCGCCCCGGTGAACGCGGCCTCGCGCACCGCCTGCGCCCAGGGCCCGGGCAGCCCCTCCGCCGCGTCGTCCGCGACGGTCCGCACCGCCTGCTCGACCCGCTGCCGGGCCGTCAGCTCCTCCTCGGGCGGGGTGAGGGCCTGGCCCATCCGGTCCAGGCTGCCGGGCAGGCCCCGGTTCTCGTACCAGCGCCAGAGCCGCAGCCACGGCGTCCCGCAGGCCCGGCTCGCGTTGCGTCGCCACTCCCGCTCGGCGGCCTGCCCGGCGGCCGCCGCGCCGACCGCCTCGGCCAGCCGGTCCGTGAACGCGTCGCGCGCCCGTTCGCCGAGGCCGGCGCGCCCGCCGGCGACGTACACCGGGCGCAGCCGGGCCGCCGCCGCGTCGACGTCGGCGGAGAGGCGGCGGGTGGCGGCGGTGCGGTCCTGGACGAAGCGGCCGAGCAGCTCGCGGAGTTCGGGCACGCCGTCCCCGGTGAGCGCGGACAGGGACATGACGGTGGCACCGGGTTCGCCGTGCTCGCCGAGCGCGATGCCGTCCTCGTCGAGGAGGCGGCGCAGGTCGTCGAGGACGAGGTCGGCCGCCTCGCCGGGCAGCCGGTCGGTCTGGTTGAGGACGACGAAGGTGACCTCGGCGTGGCCGGCGAGCGGGCGCAGATAGCGTTCGTGGAGGGCGGCGTCGGCGTACTTCTCCGGATCGACGACCCAGATCACCGCGTCCACCAGGGCCAGGACCCGGTCCACCTGTGCGCGGTGCTCGGTGGCGGCCGAGTCGTGGTCGGGCAGGTCGACCAGGACGAGCCCCTGCAGCGCCTCGTCGGAGGCGGCGGGCCCGGGGTGCGGCCTGCGGCGCAGCCGGCCGGGGACGGCCAGGCGGTCCAGCAGCCCGGCGGCCCCGTCGGTCCAGCTGCACGCGATGGGCTGGGAGGTGGTGGGGCGGCGCAGTCCGGTGTCGGAGATCGTGGCCCCGGCCAGCGCGTTGAACAGGGTCGACTTGCCGCTGCCGGTGGCGCCCGCCACGGCGATGACCGTGTGCCGGGAGGAGAGCCGCTGCCGGGCCGCCGCCTCGTCCAGGACGCGGCCCGCCTCGGCGAGGGTGTCGCGGTCGAGCCGGGCGCGGGAGAGTCCGACGAGTTCGCGCAGGGCGTCGAGCCGGGTGGGCAGCGGCCCGTCGGCGGGTGCGTACGCCTCGACCTGCGGGTCCGGCTCGTCGTCGGCGGGCGCGCGGGGGACGGGTTCGGCGGTCCCGCGGGTCGCGGCGGCCGCCGCGCGCCGGGCGATGAGCCCGTCGTCCCACCGCCCGTCCGCCTTCCGCGTGCCGCTGTCGTTGCCCTGGTCCTCGTCCGTGACGGCAGTCATCGCTGCCACCTCTCCTTCTGCAGTACGGAAAGCGCGGCGATCAGTTCGGCCTGGGGTTCGGGTGCGGTGTCGAGCGCGTCGAGTGGGGCGAGGCGGCGGTCGCGTTCACCGCCGAGGACCTGGTCGAGGTAGGTCGTCAGCAGTTCGCCGCCCTTGTCGCGCAGGCGCAGCGCGCCCTGCGCGCCGATGCGTTCGGCGAGCTGCTCCCCCGCCGCGCGGGCCCGCCGTCCGCCGAGGAGGGCGGCGGCGAGGAGGGCGGCGACGTTCTCGGGGGCGGGGGCGACGCTGCGGTCGAGCTTGCCCGCCTCCTCCTCGGCCAGCTCCTCCAGGACCCGGCGCCACCGGCGTACGGCGACGGCGATCCGCCCTTCGGCGTCCTCGGCGGGCCCCCAGCAGCCGGTCGCGCGCCCGGCGTCCTCGAACCGGAAGTGCGCGCCGGCCGGCTCGCGGCGCCACTGGGTGCGGATCTGCTCGTCGGCGGCGGACACCGAGCACTGGAGCAGGGCCACGAGGCTGTCCACGAGGGCGTCGAGCAGTTCGTCGGGCGAGCTGTAGAGCGGGTAGCCGCGCCACCGGGTCCGCGCTCCCCCGGAGAGGACCGCGCCGCTGCGGAGTCTGCGGCGGATCCGGTCGGCCTCCTTGGCGTACGCGTCCTCGACCACTCCGGTCAGCCGTACGGAGGCGGCGTACTGGGCGGCGACGGCGGAGGCCAGGGCGGGCATCCGCACGTTGAGCGACTCGATGACGCCGGAGGCGGTGCGCCCGACGGCCTGCTGCCGGGCGGCCGGGTCCTGGGCCCGGTGGGCGAGCCAGGCGCGCAGCGGGGCGACGGCGCTGACGGGGAGCAGCCCGCTGCCGCCGCCGGTGGACTCGGGCAGTTCGGGGATGGTGAAGCGGGGTACGTCGCCGAGTCCGGCCCGGGTCAGCAGGGCCGCGTACTGCCGGGAGACCTCGGAGATCACCTGGTGGGGCACCCGGTCGAGGACGGTGACGAGGGCGGCGTCGTACTCCTTGGCGGTACGCAGCATGTGCCAGGGCACCGCGTCGGCGTAGCGGGAGGCGGTGGTCACCATCACCCAGATGTCGGCGGCGCAGATGAGCTCGGCGGCGAGGACGCGGTTGCGGACGACGAGGGAGTCGATGTCGGGGGCGTCCAGGAGCGCCAGCCCCCGGGGCACGCTGACGGCGGTCTCGACCCGCAGGGCGCCCTCCCCGTCGCCGCCCCGGGCGGCGAGGTCGTCGAGCCCGTCCGGGTCGGGCGTCTGCCCCGGCGGCAGCCAGATCCGGGTGAGCTGCGGCAGGACCCGTACTCCGGCGAACCAGTGGTGGTCGTCGGGGTGGCAGACGAGCACCGGGGTCCGGGTGGTGGGCCGCAGCACCCCGGCCTCGCTGACCCGGCACCCCACCAGGGAGTTGACCAGGGTGGACTTCCCGGCCCCGGTGGACCCGCCGATCACGGCGAGCAGCGGTGCCTCGGGGTCCTTGAGGCGCGGCAGGAGGTAGTCGTCGAGCTGGGCGAGGAGTTCGGCCCTGGTCTGCCGGGCGCGTTCGGCCCCCGGCAGGGGCAGTGGGAGACGCACGGCGGCGACACGGTCGCGCAGGGCGGAAAGTGCGTCGATGAGCTGGGGCCGTACGTCCATGGTCGCCACATGCGAAGAATGCCCAATTTTGAAGCCTTTTTGAAGCGTATGGGCCTTCCTGCGCGGCGGTTCCACCCTCTTGACAGACCCCGGACAGGGAGGGCGGAGGGGGCCGGGGCATAACGACTGCACAACACCCGGCGCGAGGTGGGCGAAAACCGATGCAGGAATCGCACCTACCTGCGATTATCGGTTCGCTTCACTGAACCTCCACATCGTGCCACGCAGGTGAAGCAACCGGGTCCAGGGGATCGGAGCCCTATCCTTGTCCCGGCACGGCCACGGAACCACCGATCAGGACTCCCGGCCCCCGTAGCTCAGTGGATAGAGCAGGCGCCTTCTAAGCGCTTGGCCGCAGGTTCGAGTCCTGCCGGGGGCGCACGACCGCGCACCACCGAAAGGCCCTCCGCACCGGAGGGCCTTTCCGTCTCTCCGGGACGCCGACGGGCGTCCGCCTTCCGGACGCTAGCGGGCGCGGCGTCATGGCGGCGTAAGCGGGGCGGCACGGTGATCCGGGAGGCGCCCTGACAGATGAAAGCCGCTGCCGCCGACTCGGTCGGGGCAGCGGCGGGTGGTGGGGCCGGTCAGGCGCAGTGGGCCAGGGCGATGGAGATGACCGCGCAGGTGGCGGCGGAGGTGTCGTTGGCCGGGTTCGGGTCGTGCGGGGACGAGGCCGTACGGGTCGCGGAGACGGCGACCGTGCCGAAGTCGAGGAGCTCGACGGGGAGGCTGAACGTGGAGACCGCCTCGGCGCCCTCGGCGATGTCCCGGTGGACGCAGGTGACCGTGCCGGGGGCGGAGGTGCAGCCGGCGGAGAGGTCCGTGGCCGTCCTCCCCGCCGGGAGCGTCGCGGTCACGGTGACGTCGGTGGCGTCCTCGGGGCCGTGGTTGCGGGCGCTGAGCGTGTACGACAGGGCGGGCACCAGGACACCGAACCGCGGACGCGCGCCCAGGCCGACCTCCAGGTCGGCTTCGGCCGGCGTGTTGGTCACCGTAATGACCGGGCCGTCCGCGGTGGCCTCGCCGCCGTTCGCGTAGAGCTGGTAGCGCAGGACGAAGGTGCCCGAGGGGGTCTCCGGGTCGACGCGCAGGGTGATCGAGCCGCTGAACGCCTCGCCGCCGTCCAGGTCGCCGAGCGGCACGCGCGGGCCGTACCCCTCCACCTCGTGGCAGAGCGCGGTGTTGCCGGTGCACGACTCGATCGTGGTGAACGTGTCGAGGGTGCCGAGGTCCGTGGAACCGGAGTAGAAGTTCTCGCCGGCGCCGGTCCTGGGCGTGTCCGCGGTGCCGTTGAAGTCGATGGTGAGGGTCTCGCCGGCCGCCACGGTGGTGGACGAGACGCTGATGTGGGAGACCGCGTACGCGGGGGCGGGCAGGAACTGCGGGCCCGTCACGGCGAACAGGAACGCCGTCAACAGGGCTGGTACGCGCGCGAGTCCGCGCGGGCGTCGGGGGCGGTTCGATGAGGAGGCTGAACGCTTCATCGGCGTACTCCTTGGGCGAAAGGTGCGGGCCGGGCGCGGTACGGGTGCGCGGCCGCACGTGTCGCAGGGGGATGGGCGGCTCGGTGTTCCGCCGGTGGGACCCCGGACCGGCCCCCTGTCCCGTCGCCGTCCCAACGAGCGGAGCGGGCCCCGGGGCACGGTCCGGTCAGGTGTGCGGACGGCGGGGCCCGGCGTTCAGCGCGGGGCGAGGTCCTCCGGGTGCAGGAGGCGCAGGTCGTCCAGGCTCGGCGAGGCCACGGTGCTCAGTCGGCGGGCCTGGCGCGTCATCATCCGCTCCAGCGTCTGGCGGGCCAGCCGGGCGTTGCCGAACGACGCGCCCCGGGGGACGGCGTCGAAGTGGGCCCGCAGCGCCTCGGCCGTGCCGGGGGCGCACTCGTAGCCGTTGTCGGCCGCGTGCGTGGAGACGATCGTGACCAGTTCGTCCGAGGAGTAGTCGGGGAACTCGACCCGGCGCGGGAAGCGGGAGTCGAGCCCGGGGTTGGACGCCAGGAACCGGTCCATCTCCGCGGTGTAGCCGGCCGCGATCACCACCACCTCGTCGCGGTGGTCCTCCATCAGCTTCAGCAGCGTCTCCACCGCCTCCTGGCCGTAGTCCGCGGACCCTCCGGCGAGCTGAGGCGTCAGCGTGTACGCCTCGTCGACGAACAGGACACCGCCCAGAGCCCGTTCGAACGCCTCGCGGGTCAACTGCGCGGTGTGGCCGACATAGCGGCCCACCAGGTCGGCGCGGGAGACCTCGACGAGCTGGCCGCGCGGCAACACCCCGAGCGAGGCGAGCAGTTCGCCGTAGAGCCGGGCCACGGTGGTCTTGCCGGTGCCGGGCGGGCCCGCGAAGACCAGGTGGTTGCTGGTATGGGGCGCGGGCAGGCCGGCCGCCTTGCGCCGGCTCGCGGCGGCGAGGAGGTGGACCAGGTCGCCCACCTCGCTCTTGACGGACGCGAGGCCCACCAGGCTGTTCAGCCGCAGCAGCGGGTCCTCCGCCGCCTCGTCCTCCGGCACGCCGCCCGTCGGCACGCCCACGTCCTCGGCGGTGAGCAGGGCGAGTTGCCGTTCGTCGGCCACCGCCAGGGTGGCCAGCCGGGACGCCTGGCGGTCCACCATCTCCTCGAACACCTTGCGCGCGGTGCGGCCGTTGCCGAATCCGGCGTCGCGGGGGATGCGGTCGAAGCGGGTGACGAGCGCCGTACGCGCCGCCGGGTCCAGTTCGTAGCGGTGGCCGGTGCACATCCGCTCGACGATCGTGACGAGCTCCTGGGAGGTGTAGTCGCTGAACTCGACGTTGCGGGTGAAGCGGGAGGCGAGGCCCGGGTTGGACGCCAGGAACTCGGTCATCTCCTTCGGGTAGCCTGCCGCCACGACCACCACGTCGTCGCGGTGGTCCTCCATCAGCTTCACCAGGGTGTCGATCGCCTCGCGCCCGAAGTCGGCGCCGTTGCCGCCGCTGTCGGAGAGCAGGGTGTACGCCTCGTCGACGAACAGCACGCCGCCGAGCGCCCTGGTGAAGGTCTCGGTGGTCTTGATCGCCGTACCGCCGATGATCTGCGCGACCAGGTCCGCGCGGGAGACCTCCACCAGGTGGCCGGAGCGCAGGACGCCGAGCGAGGCGAGGATGGAGCCGTACAGGCGGGCGACGGTGGTCTTGCCGGTGCCGGGCGGGCCCGCGAAGACCAGATGGCGGCTCATCGGCGGGGCGGGCATCCCGATGCTGGCCCGGCGCTGCGCCATCCGGTTGAGGTTGATCAGGGTGAGCACCTGCTGCTTGACCTCGTCGAGGCCGATCAGCGACTCCAGTTCGGCCACCGGGCCCGTGCCGGGGGCGGGTTCGGCCACGGGCGCGGCACCGCCGGGCAGCCGCCCGTCCCCCGCTGCCTCCGCCTGTTCCGGGGTGCCCCAGGCGTCCGGGGCGCCGTTCTCCGCGCTGACCAGGCCGTCGACGGCGAGCCGGTCGCCGGGGGCCGTCTGGCGGACGCCGCTGCCCCGGTTGGCGCGGACGGTGCAGCCGGTCAGCGTCACGGCGTCGGGGCCCTCCACGCGGACGCCGTCGGCGCCCGACTCCGTCACCTCGCAGCCGTTGAGGGAGGCGCGGGCCCCGGTGGACACCCGTACGCCGCACTCGGCGGAGCCGGTCACCATCGCGCGTACGGCGGCCAGTTCGCCCTCCGCCTCGATGTGGACGCCCGCCGCGCCGGACTCCTCGATCGCGGTGTCGCGCAGGGTGAGCGTGCCGAGCGCCCCGATATGGACGCCGGCGCCGGCGGAGGAGCGCAGCCGCCCCTTGCCCAGGAACACGTTGCCGTGGCCCGAGACGTGGACCGCCGACTCGCCCGACCGCTCGACGACGCACTCCTCCAGGCGCCCCCGGCCGTCCTTGACGACCTGGACGCCGTGCGCGCCCGCGCCGGTGACGGTGGCCCGTCGCAGCAGCGGGTTGGCGCCGCTGCGGATCACGATGCCGCTGCCGCCGCTGTCGTGCACCTCCAGGCGGTCGAACTCGGCGGACGAGTCCTCGTCCAGCAGCACGCCGGTCCCCTTGGCGCCCCGGACGACCGTCCCGGAGAGGGCCGGGGAGGAGAAGCCGGTGATCCGCACGGCGGACTCCTCGGCGCTCGCGAACGTACAGCCCGTGAAAGTGCCGCGGCTGCGTTCGGCCACCAACAGGCCGTGCCCGCCGGTCCGTTCGGTGGAGCACCGGGTCAGGGACGGGGAGCTTCCGCCGCCCAGGACGAAGCCGTGGCCCGTGGCGTCGCCGACCGCCACGTCCTCCAGGACGACCGGCCCGGTGGTGTTCACGAACACGCCGACGGCGGCCTTGCGGACCGTGCCGCGCACCATCCGGACCGAACTCTCCGCCTCGACGGCGACACCCGGTTTCCCGGTCGCCGATATCGCGCACTCCTCCAGGAGGACGTGGGCCTGCCCGTTGGTGAGGACGCCGTTGCCCTTGGTGTCCCTCAGCTCACTGAACCGCGCGGTGATCCTGCCCCGTTCGCCCGCGACCAGGGCGGAGGTGCCGAGGTGCTCGACGACGCACTTCTCCAGGAGGCTCTCGGCGGTGGAGGTGGAGACCACGCCGGCCCCCGCCGGGTTGCTGATCCGGCACTGCCGCAGCCCCAGCGAGCCGCCCTCCCGGGCGTAGAGCGCCGCCCAGGACGAGCCGTGGATGTCGCACCGGTCCATCGCCAACTCGCCGCGGGGGGCGTCGACCACGGGGAGTTCGTCGTCGTGCCCGCGCAGCACGAGGTCCCTGACCATCACCGCGTCGCCGGTGAGCGTCAGCGCCGTGCCGCGCCGGGGCGCCAACTCGGCGGTTCCCGGTCCCTCGGAGGCGATCAGGGTGATCGCCGCGGAGACCGTCACCCGCTCCTCGTACCGCCCCGGGGCGATGCTGACGACCGCACCGGCGCGGGCGCGGGCGACCGCCTCGCCGACGGTGCGGTGATCGCCCGTGCCGTCGGCGGCGACGATGAGCATCTGGCGTGACACGTTCGACCTCCCGGACCCGCTGCGCCGTAGGTACGGGGCGGAGACGCGCGACATGTGGGACGAGGGAAACTGCTGTTCCCATCATGCCTGTTGCCGCAGGTCGACCGCCATCGCGGGCGGGCTCCGGCACCCCCGAGGGGCATCGCCTCCGGGCTTCGGACACGTGTTCCGGCGGCCGGGGGACGTCGCTACGATCGGCCCATGCGATCTTCGAGGTCCCCGGTGTCCCGTGCGCTCGGGCCGGCGGTTCTGGCGGCCCTGCTCCTGACACCCACCGCCGCGGCCCCCGCGAGCGCCGCGCCGGGGGACGGGGACAGCCCCTCGCTGCCCGGCATGAGCGCCACCCTCGCCGAGGGCCGCCCGTGCACCGCGAAGTCCGCCAAGAAGTCGGCGCTGACGCCCTGGGCACAGGGCTTCCTGGGTGTCGGCCGGGCCTGGGAGTTGAGCCGGGGCGCGGGCGTGAAGGTGGCTGTCGTCGGCACGGGGGCGGACACGAGCCGGGTGCCCGCTCTGGAGGACCGCGTCACCGGAGGCCGGGACGTGGTGGCCGGCGGCACCGTACGGGACGACTGCGTCGGGTACGGCACGTTCCTCGCCGGCCTCGTCGCGGGCAGGCCGCAGGAGGGCGTCGCGGCGGCCGGGGTCGCCCCGGAGGCCCGGGTGGTCGCGGTACGGGCCACCGACAAGGGGGGAACGACCACCCCCGGGGCGCTGGCGGACGGGATCAGGGCGGCCACCGCTTCGGGGGCGCGGATCATCCATGTGGCGCTGGCCGTTCCGTCCGCGCCGCGCAAGCTGAAGGACGCGGTCGCCGCGGCGCAGAAGACGGGCGCGCTGGTGGTGGCGCCGGCGTCGGCCCGCGAGTGGGAGGGCGGTTCGGGGAGTTCGCGCGCGGAGAACGGGCCGGCCTACCCGGCGGCGCTGCCGGGAGTGCTCGCGGTCTCCTCGGTGGGGCCGGACGGCGCACCGCCCGCGGGCGACACGGGGCAGGGGCGGCGCACCCGGCCGAGGCTGAGCGCGCCCGGCGTCGCGGTGACGGGTCCGGGGCCGGGCGGCGACGGGCAGTTCACCGGCAGCGGCGACGCCGTGGCCGGCGCGTTCGTGGCCGGTACGGCGGCCCTGGTGCTCTCGTACCACCCCGGACTGAGCGCCGAGCAGGTCGCGCACCGGCTGGAGGCGACCGCGTACGGGGCGGTGGGCGGCACCCCGGACCCCGGCGTCGGGCTGGGGGTCGTCGATCCGGTGCGGGCGCTCTCCGCCGTCCTCCCCGAGGAGCACGCCTCGCCGCCGTCCGCGTCCGACGCGCGCGCCGCCTCGGCCGCCCGGGCCGTGCCGCCGCTCGCCCCGCCGACCGCCCGCGATCACGCGCTGGCCGTGGTGGGCGGGGCGGTCGCGGTCACACTGCTGGTCGCGTTCCTCGCGTTCGCGCTGCCCCGGGGGCGGCGGCGGGGGTGGCGGGCGGGGCCGGCGGGGGGACCCGCCACGTCGGCGGACTGAGCCCTTCACCTCCAAGCCCGCGCCCGCCGTCGCCGGACTGGACCCGTCGGCGGAGAACCCTCGTCTTTCATTGCCCGGCCCACGCCTGCCGTCGCCTCGCCCGCGCCCGTCGTCGGACTGAGCCCGTCGGCGGAAGGCCCGCGCCCCTCGCCGGCGGGCCGGTCCCCGTGAGCCCGGGGGCAGCCACGGGGACCGCCGCCGGGCGTCCGCCTGCTCCTCCCCCTCCTCCTACTCCTCCTCGGCCGTCGTGTCCGGCAGCAGCGGGGTCTGCACCTGGATCACTCCCCTGCGGGTAATCAACTGCGCCCGACCGGCTGGAAGTTGCTTCGGCTTGGTGTCGTTGAACAGGTAGCCCTCGGACGGCGGGCAGGAGAGCAGCGCCGCCGGGGTGTTGACCTCCGTCAGCCGGCGCAGCAGGGGGTCGTTCAGCGCGCGGGCCGCGCCGTTGGCGCTGCGCGCGACGATCATGTGCAGGCCCAGCTCCGCGCCCTGGGCGAAGTAGTCGAGCAGCGGCCCGAAATGGTCGCTCATGCTGCCGCTGGAGACCATGTCGTAGTCGTCCACGATCATGAACACCCGCGGCCCGGACCACCAGTCCCGACGCTTGAGCCGGGCGGGCGAGATGTCGGCGCCGGGCAGCCGCTCCTTCATGGCCCGCGCCATGCCCTCCACCGCCTGCTTCAGCACGTCGACCGAGACCGCGTATCCGAGCCGGTGCGACTCGGGGACGCTCTCCAGCAGCCCCCGGCGGTAGTCGATCAGCAGGATCCGCGCCTCGTCGGGGGTGTAGCGCTCGGCGACCGTCCGGCAGACCGTACGCAGCAGGTTGGTTTTGCCGGTCTCCGCGTCGCCCACCACCAGCAGGTGCGGCGTCTGCGCGAAGTCGTGCCACATGACGTCGAGTTGACCGCCCTCCAGGCCGAGCGGCAGGCGCAGGTCGCCGTCCGCGCCGACCTCGGCGGCGGGCAGTTCGGACGGGTCCAGGACCGCGGGGAGGGTGCGGACCGGCGGCGCGGGCGGGCCCTGCCAGTGCTCGGCCACCCGGGCCACCGCGTCCGCGACGCCCGCTCCGAGGTCGGCGGCGCTGTCGCCGCCGTCCACCCGGGGCAGGGCGGTGAGGAAGTGGTGCTTGGTCTCGGTCATGCCGCGACCGGGCGCCTTGGGAATGGTCGCTGCGGCCCGCATGTTGATCATGGAGTCCATGCTGTCGCCGAGCCGCAGCTCGAACCGGGTGCCGAGCTGGTCGCGCAGCGCGGTGGGGACCTCCGCCCAGCGGCTCGTCGCCACGATGAGGTGGACGCCGTAGTTGAGGCCCCGGGCCGCGAGCGCCGAGACGGTGTCCATGACCTCCATGAAGTCCTGGCGGACCGTGCCCCAGCCGTCGATGACGAGGAACACGTCGCCGTACGGGTCGTCGGCGAACTCCCCGGCCGCGCGGCGGGCCCGCAGGGTCGCCATGGAGTCGATGCCCTCGTCGGCGAACTGCTTCTCGCGCCGGGCCACCAGCCCGTGCACCTCCGCGATCGTGCGGTGCACGCGCTCCAGGTCGAGTCGGCCCGTCACCCCGCCCACATGCGGCAGGCCGCGCAGCGCGGCGAGTGTGCCGCCACCGAAGTCCAGGCAGTAGAACTGGACTTCGCGCGGGGTGTGGGTGAGCGCGAGCGCCATGATCAGGTCGCGTACAAGGGTGGACTTGCCGCTCTGCGGGCCGCCCGCGATCCCGACGTGCCCGCCCGCTCCGGAGAGTTCGGCGATCAGGGGCTCGCGCGCCTGGTCGAAGGGGCGGTCGATGATGCCGACCGGCACCGTCAGCGTGCCGCGCAGGTCCGGGTCGACGGTGGTCAGGCCCCGCTCGGGGTGCGGCGCCACTCCCATGAGCAGGGTGTCCAGGGACAGCGGGCGGTCCAGCGGCGGGAGCCAGACCTGATGGGCGGGCCGGCCGCCCTCCCGCATCCGGGAGACGGCCAGCGCGAGCAGGGTCTCCTCGCTCTCCTCCTCCGTCGCCACCGCTTCCGGCTCGGCCTCGGGCGCCGGGATCCGGGGCGCGGTCCACTCGGTGCGGTACGGGACGACCTGCCCGGCCACGGCGGCGGCGGCGACCCTGCGGACCCCCTGGTAGGGGCCGGAGACGTACGCGGCCTTGAAGCGGACCAGGGTTCCGGTGTCCTTCTTGAGGATGGCGCTGCCCGGCACGGAGGGGAGCTGGTAGGCGTCGGGGACGCCCAGGATGCCGCGGCTCTCCATCGAGGAGAACGTGCGCAGGGCGATCCGGTACGACAGGTGGGATTCGAGCTGCGTCATGCGGCCCTCGTCCAGGCGCTGCGAGGCGAGCAGCAGATGGACGCCGAGGCTGCGCCCGAGGCGTCCGACCATCACGAAGAGGTCCATGAAGTCGCGGTGGGAGGAGAGGAGTTCGCTGAACTCGTCGACCACCACGAAGAGCGTCGGCAGGGGTTCCAGCGCCGCACCCCCGGCCCGCGCGGTCTCGTACTCGTACGCCGACGTGTAGTTGCCCGCGCTGCGCAGCAGTTCCTGACGGCGCATCAACTCACCGTGCAGGGCGTCCTGCATGCGGTCCACCAGGGCGGACTCGTCGGCGAGGTTGGTGATCACGGCCGAGGTGTGCGGCAGATCCTCCAGGCCTAGGAAGGTGGCGCCGCCCTTGAAGTCGACGAGGACGAAGTTCAGCTTCTCCGAGGAGTGGGTGAGGGCCAGGGCCAGCACCAGGGTCCGCAGCAGCTCGGACTTGCCGGAGCCGGTCGCGCCGATCAGCACCCCGTGCGGGCCCATTCCGCCCTGGGCCGCCTCCTTGATGTCCAGTTCGACCGGGCTGCCGTCGCCGGCGAGGCCCAGCGGCACCCGCAGCCTGGCCCGGTCGGTGCGCTCGTCGCGTACGGCGTCCAGATCGACGGTGTGCAGGTCGGCGAGGCCGAGCAGCGTGGTCAGCTGGACGTCGGAGGTGAGCGCCTCGCCGTTGTCCGTGGTGACGCCCATCCGCCGGGGGGACATCAGGGTGGCCAGCGCCCTGGCCCTGCGGGGGCTCAGCGCGTCGGGGCCGCCGAGCGCGGAGGCGGTCTCCTTGCCCGACCGGTCGGTGCCGACGAGCTCCAGCCGCCGTCCGGTGATCCGCAGCCGCAGCGTGTGGCGGTACGCCTTCCAGGGCAGGGAGCCGCTGACGTCCAGCGTCACCGTGTTGCGGTAGCCGTCGGTGGCGAGCCGGGAGTCCTCGGGGGTGCGGGCGCTGTCGAGCACGATGACGCAGTAGGGCTCCTCGCCGCTCGGCACCGCGTCCGCCTCGAAGGGGGGCCGGCCGGTCAGTTCGTCGCCGAGCAGCGATTCGAGCCCGAGGACGGAGTCGGTGACGAGGCGTACGGGCCCGCCGCCGTCGACGTCCGTCGGATGCCTGTTGTGCGGCAGCCACTTCACCCACTCCCACGCCTCCCGCCGGTCGTGGTCGGCGAGCACCACGATCCGCAGGTCCTGCGGCGCGTGGAACACGGCGAGCTGGGCCAGCAGGGCCCGCGCCATCGCGTGGGCGGCCTCGGGTTCGGACTGGAGCAGCACGCGGGCGTAGGTCCGCAGGTAGAGCGCGACGGGCTGGTCGGGCACGGTGCCGTACGCCTTGATGAAGCGACGCAGGGCGTGGGCGGACAGCGGTTCCAGGTCCTCCACGGGCTTGGTGCTCAGCGGCGTGAGCTTGGTCGCCAACTGCTGTTCGCCGACGCCGATCCGCACCTCGGCGAAGTCCGCGTGGGCGGCCCGCCGCTCCCACAGCCGGGAGGTCGGCACGAGGCTCCACAGGGACTCGGGGTCCGGGTGGGCCCACGCCTGGGCCTCGCGCTGCTGGTTGATCACCTTGCGGACGCGCCTGCGGCTGATCGCCAGGTAGCGCATGTAGTCGCGGCGTTCGCCGAGCAGCGCCCGCTTGCGGTCCCCGGAGGCCCGGACGATCTGCGAGAGCAGCATGCCGACGGCCGAGAGCCCCATCAGGCCGATGGCGACGTACATCATGGGGCCGCCGCCGCTGCCGGGGCGCAGGAAGATGAGCACCATGCCGAGCGAGCTGAGCGCCATCGGCATGTACGTGATCATGTTGCCCATCGCGCTCTGGGGCTCCGGTACCGACGGCGGTTCCTGGAGGCTCAGTTCGCCGTGGGGCATCTCGGGGCCAAGACGCCGGGGAGGCCTCTTGAAGAGGACCACGCTCAAAGGGAATCGCCTTCCTGAGGGACGTCGGCGACGGGCGCCGTGCCGTAGTGCGAGGTGACGGGTGCGTGAACGCCGGTGGAACGGTCGGCGAAGCCGGAGGCGGGGGCCGAAGCGGAACCGCAGGCCCCGGGCGGCACCCCACAACCTACAGACTGCACACACAAGTTAATGTGATCAATCTGACCGCGTCGACCACTGTCCTGGAAGGCGATGAAACGCGCTTGACCGACATATCCGCGGCACTTCTGTGCCGTCTCACGGTGATGACGCCCGACCGGACCGTCGAACTCGCCGTTCCGACCGACATCGTGCTCGCCGACCTCCTGCCGACCATCGTCGACCACGGGGGCACCGATCTGTTCGAGCGCGGTGTGCAGGCGGGCGGGTGGGTGCTCCAGCGCGTCGGCCAGGACCCCCTCGACGAGGAGAGGACCCTCGGCGACCTGGGGCTGCGCGACGGTGAGACCGTTCATCTGCGGCTGCGCGGCGACGCCCTCCCCGAGATCCATTACGACGATCTCGTCGACGGGCTCTCCGGGAAGCTGCGCCAGCGCGCGGACTCCTGGCGGCCGGTGTGGTCGCACCACCTGATGACGGGGCTCGCCCTGAGCGCGCTCGCCACCGGTCTGCTGCTCCTGCTGCTGCCCGGTCCGTCGGGGCTGCGCGCGCTGTGCGCGGCGGCGACCGCCGTGGTCCTGCTGGCCGGCGCGGCGGCGGCCTCGCGCGCGGTCGGCGACGTGGGAGCGGGCGCGTCGCTCGGCGCGGCGGCCGTCCCCTACCTGGCGCTGGCCGGTTCGCTGGTGCCGCAGGGCGCTTCGTCGGACGCGGAGTGGGGCGCCCGGCTCCTCGCGGGCTGTGCCGCCGCGGCCGGCGCCGCCGTGCTCGCGGTGGCCGCCGTGGGCGCGTGCGCCCCGCTGTTCCTGGCCACCGCCCTGGCCGCGGCCCTGGGGGCGCTCGGCGGGGCCGTGATGCTGTTCGGCGTGGAGGCCGACCGCACAGCCGCCCCGCTGATCCTGGTGATCGTCCTGCTGGGGCACTTCCTGCCGTCGCTGGCGTTCCGCCTGTCCGGCCTCAAGGTGCCGCTGCTGCCCACCAACACGGGCCAGTTGCAGGAGGGCATCGACCCCACCCCGGACGAGTTGATCGCCGCCCGGGGCGCCGTCGCCGACCAGTACCTGACGGGGCTCTACGGAGCCACCGGACTGGTGGCGGCGGGCTGCCTGACGGTGCTGGCGTTCCAGACGTCGTGGGCTCCGCTCACCCTGGCCGCGGTCCTGTGCGCGCTGCTGTTCACGCATGCGCGGGCGATCGGCGGGGCGTGGCAGCGGCTCGCCGTGGTCCTGCCGGCCGCGTACGGCTCCGTCCTGCTGGCGGTGCGCTGGGTGCTGGCGTCCGACGCCGGTGCCCGGCCGCTGCTGCTCGCCGGTCTGCTGGCCGCCGCGGCGGTGCTCGCGATCACGGGGTGGACGCTTCCCGGCCGGCGGCTGGTGCCGTACTGGGGGCGCGCGGTCGATCTGCTCCAGCTGCTCTTCGCGATCGTCCTCGTCCCGCTGGCCCTGCTCGTCACCGGTCTCTACGGGTACTTGCGCGGCCTCAACAGTTGACCCCGGCGGCCGGAGGAACCGGCGCGCCGGGACCTCGCTCGCCGGGCCGACGCCCGGTCGGAAAGGCAAGGAATGCAGTCCAGGCGGGACCAGGTCCACGCGCACATGTTCGTCATGAGCCGGCTGTCGCTGGGCATGCTCCGGGACGACCCGGACGCCCCCGAGTCACCGCACCGGCGGACCACGAAGGGGTACGTCATCGGCCTCGTGATCGCGGTGCTGGCGGCGCTCGCCGTGACCGTGTACGGGCTGGTGGTGCCCGGCGGCTCGAACGCGTGGAAGGCCACCGGGACGCTGGTGCTCGACGAGCGCTCGGGCGCCCGCTACCTCACCGTCGACGGGGTGCTGCACCCGGTCCTCAACGAGACCTCGGCCAAGCTGCTGGCGGGCGAGCGGCTGAAGGTGGTGAGCGTCGAGCCGGCCTCCATCGAGGACGCCCCGCGCGGCGCGACCCTGGGCATCGTCGGCGCACCGGACCCGCTGCCGCGCTCGGGTGCGCTGAGCCGTGACGCGTGGTCGGTGTGCGCCACCCGGCCCGATGCCGCCGAGGACCCGCTCCTCACGCTGGGCGTGGGCCTGACCGCCGAGGGCCGGCCGGTGACCTCGGGCCGGACCACGCTGGTGCGCACCGTCCCCGGCGACGACACGTACCTCCTGTGGCACGGCACCCGGATGCGACTGGACCCCGCGAACTACGCGGTCCAGTCGCTGGGTTACGACGCGGACGCGGCGTACCCGGTCCCGGAGGCGTTCCTCAACGCGCTGCCGTCCGGGCCGGACCTGGCGGTGCCGGAGGTGGCCGGTCGCGGCAAGGCGGGCCCCTCGCTCGCCGGCCGGCCCACCCGGGTCGGGCAGCTCTTCGACGGGCCCGGAGGCCACTACCTGCTGACGGAGAAGGGTCTGACGAGGATCACCGCGCTGGAGGAGGCCCTGCTCAAGGGGGATCCGCGCACCCAGCGCACCGCCTACGCGGGCGGGGCGGTCACGCCGGCGGGCATCGGCCCGGACGACCTGGCCCGCCATCAGAGCCCTGCGCAGGGGCGGCTCGTCGGGCCGGGCGGCGGGAAGGTGCCGACCGCGCTGCCCGAGGCCGGACCGGTCCGTGCGGGCGAGGGGGTGTGCGCCGTCGTCGGCACGGCGGACGGAAGGCCGACGGTCTCCGTCGTACTGCCCCGGGCGGACGCGGTGACGGGCCGTGCGGTCTCCAACCAGCCGGGGGTGAGTGCGGGTCCCGGGACCGCCGACCTGTTCGCGGCGCGTCCGGACGGCGGGGCCCTGGTCACGGCGCTCTCCTCGGCCGGCACCGGCACGGCCTACTACCTGGTGACCGGGTCGGGCGCCAAGTACCCGGTGGCGGGCGGCGATAAGGGCCTCGCGCGGCTCGGCTACCGGGCCGACCAGGCCGTGCCCGTACCGTCGGGCGTGCTCGGGCTGCTGGCGTCGGGGCCCGCGCTGGACGGGACGGCGCTCCTGGCGCAGGGGCTCGTGGGGGCGGCGGACCGAGCACCGGACAGCGAGCCCCCGTCAGGTGCGGATACGACGGACGAGGCATCCGGCAAGCAGCCGAGTGGCTGGGGCAATTGAGCTGGATTTGAGCAAAGGGAGCCCGCGAGGCTTCACTAATCGCTACATTTCCGCAGCTCACGGCGGCAGCGAAGGTGAACTCTCAGATAACCGGAGCCCCTTGGTTCCCCCGCACCCCACCCCGTATTAATCTGATGATCGCCGACCCCGGGAGGGGGTATTCCCGATGCGGTCGGCCTTGCCGTGCACCCGTGGTGCCACCGTGCTCCCCCGCAGCGTCCAGGAGGACTCTCGATGTTCGATGTTGCCGGTTTCAACATTAATTCGTCGGACGGCCTGTCCAACGACGAGACGGCGATGCTCGACACGTTGCAGAAGATGGGCCGCCACCTCGATGACATGGAGGCGGCCGGCAAGCTGGTCGGGTCCATCAACAACGAGGTCCTGGAGGCATACAAGGCCAGGTCCTCGCAGACCCACGCGAACGCCATCGAGGAGTGGAAGAAGATCCACGCCCGCGTCACCGAGCGCACCCGGTTCTTCCTGGAAGGCACCAGGATGGCCACGAACCTCCTGAAGGACGCCGAGGACGAGTCGAACTCCCTCGCCCTCAACATCAGCAACACGGTCAACCCCAAGTAGCCCGCCCCGCGGCCTCCACCCTCTCGCCCTCCCCCTTCCCGAGGAGTTCCCTCATGTCCGTCCAGATCAGTCACGCGGCTCTCCAGGCCGCCATCAACAAGATGAACATGGCGCAGAAGGAGATGGTGGAGGGTCTCACCTGGATGGAGAAGAACTTCGTCCGACTGCGCGACACCCTGAACGGTGAGACCCGCGTGTCCTGGGAGGAGTTCCAGGCCGAGCTGAAGACGCTCAAGATCAACCTCAACAACCAGTACGAGACGGCTACCCAGACGCTCCAGAAGATGCACGCCCGGCAGAGCGAAGGGGACACCTCCGGCAGCCGCGTCGTCCGGAACGCCCAGGGCAGCTGACCCGGCCGCCGAACCGACACGGAGGTGTGAACATGCCCGCCGACGAGACCCCCGGGGACATCTACCAGTCGACCGAGGGCGTCTATCTCGACTACGCGAACGAGAAGATCCCCACCTTTCGGGACCATCTCAGGCTCAACCCGTACTACGTGACCATGGGAACGAAGATGCCGCTCGGCCTCGGGCACCTCGCCAAGAGCACCCAGGCGACAGCGCTCGACACGGAGGTCGAAGCGTTCCGCGCGGCCATGCACAACCGCTACGAGACCGCGGTCACGGTCCTGAACGGCTTCTCGGCCAGCCTCCGTGAAGTGGAGAAGATCCACCGGGAGGCCGAGGACGACTCCGACCGCATCGGCGGCGCGCTCATCGACGAGTTCTCCGAGATCCTCACGCCGAAGGGAAAGTGACACCGTGTCGGAGACGCCGCCCGAAGAGCCCCCCAAGGAGCCCACCACGGTCCCGTTCGGGATGCCGTCCACGTGGGAGGACATCCTCGGAATGTTCCACGACGGGGTCACCAAACTCCCCGACCGGAACGCGGTGGCGGGTCCGGGCTCCAAGCGGTGGATCGTCCGCACGTGCGACGGAGTCTGGCACGACGAGAAGGGGGTCGACTACGCGGAGGATCGGGGCCTGGACGCGTTCTTCGAGTTCTGGTACCCCGGTGACTCCAACGCGAGGGGCGATGCCCTGATCTTCGGGTTCGGCTACAACTGGGGCGAATTCGGCAACGACAGCGGTGCGCTCGCCGAGTTCACCGGAGCGACGGCACCCATTCTGTCGTCGGTGCGGACCGGGAAGAACAAGGACGCCAATCCGCTGCTGTCGGAGAAGGCCGCCACCGTCCTCAACCATATGGACGACTGGACCGACGGCTGGGCGAATCAGTTCAACACCTGGGCGGAAACCGTCGAAAGCGGGAACGACCAACTGCAGGGAGAGAGCGCCGAGATCTTCGCGGCGACGCTCCAGGCGGTGAAGCGCTCCCTGCAGGAGACGTATTCCTTCTACCTGTCGGACGGCATCCTGAACAAGCGGCTCTCCGCGGCGAGCACGCAGTTGTCGAACACCATCACGCAGCTCCAGAAGAACGCCGACGCGTGGTTCGACAAGACGATGCCGGTGGGAACCATGTCCGGTGGGGCCGCGGTCGAGCAGGGCTCCGTGGCCATGGCGTTCACTCATCTGTACGCGCAGTTCCTGGCCGTCATGAACACCTTCAAGCCGCCGTCGAATTTCCACAACCAGTCGGAGAAGCCGAACTGGGACGACATCGAGGCCAAGGCCAAGACCAGCTGGATCACCGAGGTCGAGACCGAGCTCGACGCGAAGTCCGTGGGAACGATGGCAGCTCTCGCGGGCGCGTACGATGCCGCGACACTGGCTTTCCTGAAGGCGAACGCCATCGTGAACAAGACGTTCACGATCTCCTTGACGGCGGATGAACAGAAGGAGTTCTACGGCTCCGCGGGACCGGGCGGCGGAGGCGACGGCGGCACGGGCGGCACCAACGACATCCTCAACAAGTTCCAGGAGATGTTCGGCGGCGGCGCCGGCGGCAGTGGCGGCAGCGGTGCCGGCGGGGGCGGCAACGAGGACCTCGACCTGGACACCCCGCCCCCGGTCACCGGCCCGAGCGGCAGCAGCTTCGGCGCCAACCTCCCCTCCGGCGCCAACCTCCCGAACACCAAGGACCTCCTCAAGCAGAACCCGGTCACCGGGCCGAGCGGGGGCGGCGGCGGAACGACCGGCAACCCCCTGTCGCTGCCCGCCGGATCACGGATCGACCCCAAGACGGGCGCCGTCACCGACTCCTCGGGCAAGCCGGTCACCGGCCCGGACGGCAAGCCCCTGGTCGTACCGCCCGGTTCCACGCTCGGGCCCGGGAACAGCATCGTCCCGCCCAAGAGCAACGTCCCCAAGGTGACGACGCCGCCGAACGGTTCGTCCGGTGGGCTGACGGGCGGCCTCCGCGTCGATTTCAACGGGAACATCATCGTCCCCAAGGGGGTCAAGGTGGACGCCCAGGGGAATCTGATCGGCGCGGACGGCAAACCGCTGACCAACGCGTACGGCGGAAAGATCACCGTCCCGCCGGGCTCCCGCATCAACCCGGACGGGACCATCACCGACCCGCAGGGCAAGCAGATCACCCAGAGCAGCGGCAGCCTGAAGACCCGCAACCCGTTCTCGGTGGACGACCTGGTCAACAGCCAGCGGCGTACCTCCACAGCGGGCGGAGACCTCTTCGGCATCTCCAAGGGGGGCTCCAACGACCTCCTCGGCGGCTCGAAGGGCCTCACCGACGGGCTGCGGAAGTCGTTCGAGGGCCCCGGCGGCGGAGGGCGCGAGCCGATCGGCGGAGCCGCCGGGCTCAGCAACCGCGCCCGCCTCGCCATGGGGCTGCCCGCGGCCCCCACCGCCCCGACGCAGGGCGGGCTGGTCACCCAGTCCGGCAACGTCCTCGGGCGGGCCGGGGCTCCGGGCGCCACGGGCAGCGGGATGCCGTTCATGCCTCCGATGGGGATGGGCGGCGGCGCTCCGGGCGGCGGGAGCGGCAGCGGCAACGACCGGCAGCGCAACGTCTGGCTGTCGGAGGACGAAGAGGTGTGGGGCACCGAGCCCGAGGCCGGAACGGGTGTGATCGGACGATGAGCTCCACGGGGAACGCGACCGACGGCACGGGTGTGGGTGTGGCCCCGGTCGTGGGTACGGACACGGAAGCGGGCGGGCGTACGGATTCGGGCGGGGGCGCCTGGGCCGGGGAGGCCGGCGCCGCCATGCCGCCGGTGCCGGACGACATCCGCGCGGCGGCACGGACCGCACCCGAGCACTGGCTCGGGACGGTCGACCCCGCCTGGCGCGGGGAGGGCGAGCCTCCGCTGTGGGCGGTGATCGGCCAGTGGCGCTCCGACGCCGACGGCGAGATCGTCGAGTGGCAGCGCAACGAGCACTACCGGCCGTCGCCCGGCATGCTCGGCTGGCCCGAGCCGACCGACGACGTGGACGCCGCCATGCAGCTCGCGGCGACCGGCTACGGCCCGGTCGAGAACGTCGCCCTGGCGGCGGTCGCTGCCGAACTGGCGGTGCTGACCGCCCCGGACGGCGGTGCGGTCAGCGCCTGCACCCCCGAAGGGGACGCGGTGGTCCCGGTGTTCACCTCGCCCGAGCATCTGAAGCGGGCGGGGGCCCTCGCCCACCGGGTGCTGCCCCTCGCCGAGGCGTTCGCCCTCGTACCGGAGGGCCAGGACCTCTACCTCAACCCGACGGGCCCCGTGGCCCTGCGCTTGTCCGCGGACGACCTGTCCCGGGCTGTCGATGTGCTGGAAGCGGTCGGAGAGTCGGCGGCTTCGTCCGCCGCCGGGTCGCCGGTTGCGAAGGAGGAACAGAACTGATGTCGTTCCAGGAGCAGCTCGCGGAGACCATGGCCCAGCTCGCGGAGCAGACGAGGAAGATCCAGGAGGTCCAGGAGGAGCTGGCCAGGACGTCCGCGTCGGCGACCTCCAAGGACCGGATGGTGACGGCGTCGGTCAACGCCCACGGTGAGGTCGTCTCGTTCAAGTTCCACACCGAGGGCTACCGCGCGATGCCGGCCGCCCAGCTCGCGGAGGTGCTGAAGACCACCGTCAACGCGGCGCGCGCACAGGTGAGTTCCAAGGTGTCGAACACCGTGCGGCCGTTGATGGGCGCCCAGGAGGAGCTGGCCGACGGCTTCTTCGGGGGCGGCGGCGAGCTGGACGACCTGCTGGCTCCCCTGCGGGCGATGCAGCCCGAGGGGTTGACCGAGACGGTGCTCGGCAAGAGCCGCAAGCCGTCCGCGAACCGTGGCGACGAGGACGGCCTCTATGGCTGACGGGACCCTGAGCGTTCCGGGTGATCTCCCCCGCCGGTTCACGCAGTTCGGCGACATCTCCAGGATCGTCAACGAGCTGGGCACGCTCAACGAGAAGATCAACGTGGCGAACCGGACCGCCGGCGGGCGGGACGACGTGTACGCGAAGGAGTACCACAAGTTCGTCGACTCGACGGGCAAGGGGCTCACGTACGGCCTCGAAGGGCTCTCCGAGCTGCTGGAGATGGTCGGCATCAACGGCAACACGGCCTCGACCATCCTGAACGACGCCGAAGAAGACGCCAACCACCTCGCCGCCGGCTGAGCCGGCCGTACTCCGAAGGCACTCCACCACACCATGGCCATCGAGGTCCCCGAAGGCTGGGCGACGCTCCTCAAGACCCTGACCGGGATGCCCTTCCCGCAGGCGAACGAGGACTCCCTGCGGCTGGTCAGCGACGACTACCGTTTGATGGCGGAGAAGTTCCAGGAGGTCGAGGAGCTTCTGCGGCAGGTCGTCAGCCGCGTCGACGAGGACTTCGAGGGCCAGACCGCGACGGAGTTCGTCGCGTACGCGCGGCAGTTCGTCGAGATGACGAACGGCAACCAGAGCATTCTCGACAGGGCGCACGAGGACGCCATGAAGCTGTCGAAGAACGCGCACAAGACGGCAGCCGACATCGAGTACACGAAATGGATGATCTTCGGCCAACTCGCGCTGCTGGTCGTGCAGATCGCGCTGGCCCAGGCGCTGATGCCGTTGACCGCCGGGCTGTCGGAGATCTGGGCGGCGGCGGCGATCGGCGCGTTCCGGGCCATGGCGCTGCTGATCCTCAAGTTCCTGGTGGCCCAGATCGTCATGCAGACCATCACCGGTCTCGTCGGCGGTCTGCTGCTCGACAGCATCCTCCAGCTCACGCAGATGGGCCGGGGCGACCGTACGGAGTGGAACACCGACTTCACCAAGGACGCCGCGAAGTTCGCGGCCATCGGCGGTGTGCTCGGCGGGCCGTTCGCGCTGCTGGGCGGCGCGTTCGGCAAGCTGCTCGGCAACCTGGGCGGCAAGGGGCTCGGCAAGATCCTCGGCAACGACGCCGGGAACGTGCTGGCCAAAGGGCTGGCGGGCGGTGGCAAGGGCGCGGGCGGCGCGGGCGCGGGCCTGGGCAAGGGCGCGGGCGCGGCGGGAGCAGGGGCCGGTAAGGGGGCTGGGGCGGCGGGCGCTGGAGCCGGCAAAGGTGCCGGGGCGGCAGGAGCCGGCGCGGGAAAGGGTGCCGGGGCGGCAGGAGCCGGGGCCGGTAAGGGAGCCGGGGCGGCAGGAGCCGGGGCCGGAAAGGGCGCGGGGGCTGCGGGAACCGGGGCCGGCAAGGGCGCGGGCGGTCTGGGCGAGGGCGTCGGGAAGGGCGTCAGCGGCGTCGGCGACGGTCTCGGGAAGGGCGTCAGCGGTGCGGGTGACGGGGTCGCCGGGGCCGGCGGGAGGTCCGGGGTCGGCGCCGCGGGCAACACGATCTCGGAGAAGTCCGCCCGTGAACTCGGCGAGAGCCTGGGCAACATCATGGGCCGAGCCAACGAGTCCCTGAACCAGCTCGGCGCGGACGGCATACGGGGCTCGGCGGCCGGTGCGGTCGGCCGGGAGGTCGTCAAGGACTTCGCCAACGCCTTCGAGAAGCATCTCGGCGGCGCGCTCGGCAACGAGACCGCCAAGAACCTGGGGCGGGAGTACGGGGAGTCGCTGGTCAAGAACTGGGCGGGCAAGGCCGATTGGCAGGGGCTCACCCGTTCGCTGGACGACGCTCTCAAGCCGTTCGCGAAGGACTTGGGCGAGGCCGGCGTGCGGGCGCTCTCCCACGATCTGCCCGGCTCGTTCGTCCGGACCGTCGGCGGGAACATGGGTTTCCACATCGGCAACTTCGTCGGCGAGATGGCCGGGGACACGGCCCACGCCGTGGTCACCGAGGGCATGTACAACCTGATCTTCGGGCCCGACCACCAGTTCACGGTCAGCGGCTGGACGGCGGCCGCGGGGGCCGCCGGCAGCATCATGGGCCGGGGTGTGGCCCACGGCTTGCAGTCGGTGCACAACCTGGTGCAGGGCCCCGCGGCCACGCCGCCGCCGCGCCCGCCGTCCTTCTCTTCGGACGCGCCCGCCCCGTCCGCCCCCACGCCCCGGCCCAGCACCGAGTCCGGCCCCACGGTGCGCGACGGTTCCGCCTCCCCGAAGAACGACGCGGACAACCGGACGCTCACGGACTCCGGGTCGGACACCGACAGCCTGTACTACCTCGACGTGGACGACCTCTCGGACAGCGGGACGCTGTACGGGGACGGCGACGCGAACGACGGCACCGCGCCGACCGACGTGCCCACGGCCACCGCCCCGTCCTTCGCCACCAGCTCGAACGGCGCCGACTTCACGCACCAGGGTGACGTCACGTCCACCCCGAACGGGAACGACACCCCCAACGGGAACCAGACCCCGAACGGAAGCGACACCCCGCACGCAGACGACGCCCCGCGCGGGGGTGCGAACCCGGGCGGCGACGTCCAGCACGGGGGCGGCCGCCCGGAAACCATCAACGGCTCCGACGCCGACAGCTCCGGCGGCGACGCGGACACCACCCCCGGCTTCGACGGCCACGACTCCCCCGGGCCTGCCGGGCCTGAGCCCTCCGCACCGCCGAACACCGTGTCCGAGCTGGATCTCCTGCTGAACAGCCTCCCGGACGTGCCCGACGCCCCGCCGAGCCCGCACCCGGCGCCGGTCCCGGACGCCGGCCTGCTCCCGGAGAACGGGGGGCAGGGCCTCACGGACCTGGACTCGGTGCTCGCCGACCTCCCCGACGTACCCGACACGACGCCGGGGGCGGTGCCGTCGACGGACCCGGACCAACTGCTCGCCGGCCTCCCCGACGTACCGGACACCCCGCTGGGCCCGGTGCTGACGCCGGAGGAGCAGCGGTTGCTGGCGGACCTCCCGCACGTGCCGCGGCACAACCCCGCGCAGCCGTCCGGCGACGGTTCGGGCATGCCCTCGTCCTCGTCCTCGTCCTCGTCCTCGTCCGGCCGGAACGGTGGTTCCGATGGTTCGGATGCGGGGAACCGCCCGCCGAACGACCCCGACCGGCTCCTTCAGGAGCGTCTGGACCGGCTGAGGACCCAGCAGGAGGCGGACCCGGACGCCACGGAGGCCGATCTGGCGGCCCGGATGGAGAAGCTCCGCGAGGACGGGCCCGACGGGTTCGGCAGGCCCGCGCGGGTCGACGATCTCCGCGAGCGGTACCGCGCGGCCCTGGAGGAGGAGGGGACGGACGGGCCGGACCACGACGGTACGGTGACGGGGCCCGAGAGCGACGGGAGCGGGCTCCCGCACGGCGCCTCCGGCCAGATCGCCGGACCCCCGGTCTCGGGCGGTCCCGTCGGACCGTCCCGCCCGGTCACGGCGCAGCCCAACTCTACTGATGTGCAGGTTGGTTCGCGTCCGCCGGGCGCCAGGTCCGCGGCCTCGGAGTCCGCAGCCCACGAGGCCATGACCCCGGACGCGCTCGACACTCTGTTCCCCGACGTGCCGCAGGACCTCCCGGGCTCCCGCCCGCCCACGACGGACGGGACGGACGCGACGGACCTCGACCTCCCCGACGTACCCCAGCACGAGCCGGGCGCCCGGCCGGAGACGGAGCGGACCGGGAGCGATGTGCCCGGACCGGTCGCGGACGACTCGCCGGGCCGACCGCGTACGGAGTCGGCGGACGAACTGCCCTTCCCCGAGGGCTTCGACGGCGACGGCGACCTCGACGCGCTGCTGGCGCTCCTCGACGACACCGCCGCACCCGCCCACGACACGGTGAGCCTGCTCGCCGAACTTCCGGACGCGCCGCAGACGTTGAACTCCGCGGAGCGGCGCAGGCTGGCCGCCGACGTGACACGGGAGACCGATGCGCTGCTGGCGGACGCGCGGCGCGTGGGCGTTGACCGGGAGACCCGGAACCGGCTCGGTGAGCGCGTCCAGGACGACCTGCGGGCCGGCCGGCACGCCGAAGCGGCCGAGGGCCTGCGGGAGCTGAGCGACCTCGTCGCGCTGCACGGCCTTGGGGAGCGCCTCCAGCAGTTCCGCCGCCACATGGACGGCGGATACGAGGGCAGGGCGGCGCAGTTGGGCATGCGCCGTACGGAGTGGCTGCGCCACGGCCTCGCCGTCGAGGAAGCGGCGCTGGGCGGCGATCCGCGCCGTACGACCCGGCTCCTGGACGACTTCGAGCAGCGGCTCGGCGCACTCGGCGCCGAGCTGAAGGACCGCGCCGACGCCTCCCCCGAGGCGCTGGAGGAGCGGCTGGCCGACAGCCGGCGGGCCGACGCCGAGGCCGCGGGCATGGAGCGCGAGCGGTTCCGCGCGTGGGAGGAGCGACTGGAGCAGGCGGCGACGCCCGACGAGTACCAGCGGGTGCGGGCCGACTACGCCGCCGAGCTGGAGACCGTGCGGCGGCTCACCACGCTGCGGGAACTCGGCGCCTCGGAGGCCGAACTAGCCTCCTGGAAGGCCCGGTTCGAGGACCCGGCGCAGTCCGGCGATGTCGACGCACCGTACGCCCGCCGTATCGCGACGCTCAACGGCGAGGCCGATCTGGCGGCGCTCCAGGGGAGGCTGGACGCCCTGCGCGAGGGCGGCCCCCAGCAGGAGCCCACGCAGCCGCCCCCGCCGCAGGACGGGCAGGGCGACGGCTCCCCGCCTCCCACCCGGCCGGACGGCCTCCTCCTCGACTCCACGCACGATCTGCCGGAGCTGGAAGCCCGGCTCGACCGGTTGTTCGAGGGCGGGGATCGCGCCGGGATGTCCGGCGAGGAGCGGCGGCAGTGGGCGGACCGCCACGCGCAGGCCGGGAACGACGCGGCGCGGCAGACGGTCGAGCACGAACACGCGGATCGCTTGGTGCAGTTGGAGCGCGGGCGACGGCTGGGCACCCTCGTGGACGGCGGGCCCGAAGGGGCACGGCGCACCCCGGAGAGCCAGGACGCCTGGCGGAGCAGGATCGACGAGGCGGGCGACGACCCGCAGGCGCTCGACCGGGTCCTCGACGATTACGACGCGGAGACGGAGCGACTGCGGCGGGAGGGGAAGGAGCGGCTGGAGCAGGAGCTGCGGACGCCGGACCGCCTGCGGGACCTCGACCGGCGCATCGACCGTTCGCTGGACCGGCTCCCGGAGGAGGTGCGCACCCGGGCCGCCCGTGACGCCCGCTCCCTGGTCGAACGGCTGCGGGACCTGACCGCCGTCACCGAGGAGGCCCCGGCCCCGGCGGCGGACGACGCCACGACGGAGCAGCACGCCGACGCCCCGGGCACGGACCTGCCCCGCCCGGTGCCCGTACCGGAACCGACGCAGGCCCAGGGCCCGATACCCGTACCGACGCCTGCCCAGAACCCGGCGCCCGTACCGGGGCAGCGGCCCGACCCCGCCCCGGCGTCCGTCCCGGCAACGCCGGATTCGGCCGCCTCCCCGGTCCCTTCACCGACGCCGACGCCTGTGCCGTCCCGGGCCGCCTCCCCGGCCCCGTCCTCCTCCTCCGCCTTCTCCCGTACGAACTCCGACGAGGGAGGCGGCAGCAGCGGGAGGCCCCGGACCCCGACGGGTTCCGAGGGAAGCCGCCGTGGCTCGGTCTCCTCCGACGACCAGGTCATGGAGGCCCCCCGGCAGCGGAACGACGCCACGGGCTCCGAGGATCGGGACGACCTGTCCGTACGGGACGACCTCAGCACCCACACACGGGACCGGGACGACCTCAGCACCCACACGCGCGACCACGACGAGTTGTCCTCGCGGGGCAGCCGCCGCGAGAGCCGCCGGGTCCGCACGGAGTCCGAGGACGACGCGCTGACCTCCTCGGCGTCCGAACGGGACGCCGAGCTCCCTCACCGCTCCGACGACGACGAGTCCGTCGCCTCGGTGCACGAGGAATCCGGCGGAGACGAGCGCGCCGAGAGCCAAGGTCAGGAGAGCACGAAGCCCGAGGGCACCTCGGCGCAGGAGAACAGGAAGCCCGAGGACACCCGGGCGCAGGAGGACACGGAGCCCCAGGACGGGCCCGCGAAGGAGAACGGGGAGTCCGAGGACGGCGATGAGCCTCAGGACGCGCCCTCCGGCGGCGGCCACCGGCCGCAGGACGCGTCCGAGGAGCGGCAGCCACGGCCCTCGGCCCGCGACAGGGCTCTCGACGCCCTCTCGGCCGACGAGTTCGAGCAGCGCATGTACCGCGCGCGGCGCGACCGGCCCGACCTGACGACCGACGAGGCCCTGCGCGACGAGGTGTACCGCCGGATCAACGGACCCGGTGAACCCGTCAGGCAGGAGGTGTCGCTCGCCGATCCGCTGCTGACCGAGGGCGTGCACCCGCTGCCGTCCGATCGGCCCGACACCTTCGTGACGTTCGACGACAACGCGATGGTGCCCACCTCGATGCAGGGCCAGGGGCACGGGCACATCACCCTCCGGGGCGTCGACCAGCTCCTGACCTCGCTCGCGAGGCGCTGGTCGCTCCACCCCGACGGCGTCGCCGCCCTGAACCTGGTGCTCACCCAGAGCCCGCACACGCTGCTCGCACCCCGGACGTTCGTCCTGCCGACCGCCGACGGCGGCACCCGGCAGGTCACTCTCTCCCTGGACAGTTACGGGAACTGGCGCCGCTTCGCCGAACCGACACCGCTCGCCGTCTCCGGGAACACGACCCGTCCGGCACCGAGCACCAGCGGGAGCGTCACCAGCCCGGCCACCGCTGCCGGCACCGATACTCCCCGGGCCGGCGGCTCCGCGACCAGCACCGCACCCAAGACCGATGTGCCCAAGACGGATGTGCCCAAGACGGACACGGCCAAGACGGACACGGCCAGAACGGACACCCCCGAGGCCGACGCCTCGAAGACCGCCGAGACCGAGACCACCGCCACCGCCGACGCCCCCGTCAAGGTCGAGACCGAGCTGCGCGCCCGCCCCGGCGCGACCGAGACCAAGACGCTCGGCACCTCCCGCGCCTTCGGACTGGCCGTCCCGATCTCCGCCACCGGGACGCCCTTCGGCGCGCTCGGTTCCGTCTCACTGAGCGCACGGCGCATGGAGGCGGCGTACACGTACACGCAGGAGAGCCGCGCCCAGACCAGCGTGACCACGGTCGGCAAGGACGGCAGCCACCTGCACGTGAGCGACCTGCACATCGTGGCCGAGTCCGCGCACGCCTGGAACGCGAAGGGCAAGGAGGTGCCCGCCGGCCGGCAGGGGCGACCGGGCACCGCCGACCGGCAGCACTACAAAGTCCGGGACGGTGTCGCCTGGCGCGTCCCGGACAGCGTCACCGACCCGGCGCTCCCGGACCGGCTGCCCACCTCCTTCGCGTTCGCCCCCGGCGCCCGGCCGCACCTGCTCGCGCCGCTGAACGTCACCACCGGGACCCGGTTGCTGGACTGGGCGCTCAGGGCCTTCCCCGAGGCCGCCCCCGGCACCTTCCTCCGCCGCCAACTGGCCGACCTGTTCAGTGGGGAGAACCTGCGGACCGCGATCGCGCAGAGCTCCGGGGAGACCGTGGTCACGGCCCCGCTCTTCGCCGACCTGAACAACCGGTCGCTGGGCTCCGTCGAGATGCGGCTCGTCCCGGTCGACGCCACCCTGATCAGCGCCTCCGACAAGACCGAGGTCAAGAGGGCCGACGCACAGCGCTCCACCGGCACCACGGAGAAGAAGAACACCCAGGGCTGGGGAGGCGCGCTCACCGCCGGGCTCCAGGTAACCCCCCTCGCTGATCCCAAGCTCCTGAACTTCCAGGTCGCGGCGGCCGCCGGACTGACGACCCAGCGGGCCGAGAGCAGCTACAGCGGCAACACCGCCGAGTCCGTACGCACCCTCAACAGCCGCGGCCACTCGGGGCTGTACAACGTCCGCTTCAAACTGGAGGTGCGCCGCCAGGGCGGGGCGTGGGAGTCGCCCGCACCGGTCCGGCAGGCTCCCGCGCCGGCCCAGCAGGCTCCCGCACCGGTCCTGCAGGCTGCCGCGTCGACCCAGCAGGCCCCCGCACCGGCCCAGCAGAGGGACGGGGCCCAGGGCGCCGGCCCGGCCGAGGCCGGCACCTTCCTCAACGCCACCGTGCAGCTTCCGCGCGCCGACGCGCGCAGGCTGGCCGGCTGGGACGACGGCACCACGCCGCTCCCGCCCGCCGAGGCGCCGCCCGCACCCGCGTACCTGTCCGCGTCGGGCCCGGCGACGTTCGGGCTGCACGCCGTCGTGGACCTCGCGCCGGCCGGTGCGACGGCGACAGCGGTGGCCCACACCTCCCTCGCGGACGCGCTGATCGACCGCGTCCAGGGAGGGCTCCACCGGGCCTACCCCGACCTCGTCCTGCCTCCCGGAGAGCACACCGCGCACATCGGCGGCAGCGACCGCGCGTACAACAACGCGCTGCGCAACACCCACCTGCTGCGCCAGGCGCTCGCCCGTACGGTGCTGGAGGGCTCCCTCGACCGGCTGATCTCCACCGGGATGCGCATCCAGCTCGAACGGCTCGACACCTTCACCAAGCGGTACGTCGTCGTCACCGTGCGCGCGCAGGCCACCGACCGCCAGTTCCTGGGCACCCACCACGACCTGGGCGTGGCCAACAACCTCCTCTCCACCCGCCGCGCGGACAGCGCGACCACCCGCACGCACGGCTGGACCGCCGGAGTCGACGTGGGGCTGACCGGGATCGATCGCTTCGGCGGTACCGGCAGCGTCGGCTACCGGTACGGCCGGCAGACCGCGTACGGCATGACGTACGGTCCGACGCTGACGCCGGACGGCGGCATCACCAGCTCCGGACCGCAGCACCTGTGGTCGTACCACCTGGACTTCAGCGCGGAGGCCACCGGCTTCACCCGGCCGCGCCAGCTCTTCCGTACGCTGACCGGCGAACTGCTGGCCACGGGCTGGTTCGTGAGACCGGACGCCGACACCGTCGACCTGCTGCGCACCGCGCCCACAAACCCGACCGGGCAGGACGCGCCGACCGGTACGGTCACCGCCCCGCCTCCCGTCGCCGGGCGGGTGACCATCGCCGTGCCCGCGTCGCTGTCCGTGCCGTCCGCGCTGCCCGTCGAACGCCCGATGACCGCCCCGACGGTCACGGACATGGCCCCGGCCATGGCCGAGCTGCTCTCCTCCGGAAAGCCCGTCCCCCCGGGCGACTGGACGGCCCACCCGCTCTTCGACGGCCTGCACTCCGTGCAGAACGTGACCTCGCCGGAGCTCGTGCAGCGGCACCTCAGGGAGCTGCTCGCCTCCGTCTCCGGCAATTCCTGGGTCTACGGAACCGACGGGACGCCCGCCTCCGGGGCGCTCGCCGAGGCGTTCGCGGTCGGCCGCAACGAGGCGGACTTCAGCGACGCGGCGCAGACCGGGAAACACGTCAGCGACCTGTTCGGGCGCACGCCGGTCACCGACATCACCGCCTCCGTCAGCGCCTGGCCCCAGCTCCGCGGGCCGCGTGTGATCGCCGTCGTCGACTCCGGCGACCTGGCCCTCTCCGCCATCGGATCGGGGACGGCCGGGGCCGGACACTCGGTCGCCAAGGTCAGCAGCCACACCGTCAACCTCCTGGGCGCGTTCCGGGCCAAGCACACCGACACGTTCCAGACCGCCGGCACCTACGGGGCGACCTGGACGCCGTTCCAGCGCACCAGGACGGCGACCGAGGCCGCCACCTTCTCCGCCAACCCGGCCCACACGGTCCAGTACACCGGGCCGATGGCGCTGGTCAGCGCCGACGTGGCGTGGCACCTCGCGGCCCGCTCCCAGCCCTCCGGCCTGCTCCAGGGGCCCGTGGAACTGGTCAGCGGCAGCAAGCCCGCGGGCCGGATCGTGGAAGTCCCGGACGGCGTGCTCGTCTGGGTGCCGCTGGAGGAGGCCCGGAAGGCCGGGCTGTTCGACGACGGTCTCACCGCGCCGCCGTCCCAGCAGCTCTTCACCACCACGGGCGCCGCGGCGCACGGCACGATCACGGTCGGCCGGATCGACATGGCCCCGGCGGTCACGACGTTCACGGAACACCTGCTCAAGACCCTGCCGCAGCACCGGAGCTGGCTCGGCCCGAAGAGCCTGCTCGCCGACCAACTCGGCGGACTGGCACGGCAGATGACCACCATGTCGCCGTCCGGCATGCGCGCCCTGCAGACGGGCATGGAGAACGGCGGCACCTCCCTGCGGCTCGCCCGAAACAAGATCGGGCCGTCCCGGGACGCCAGCCTCACGGTGACGCTGCGGCGCACCGGCTTCACCCCCGGCCCGCTGCGCCACGACGTGAAGCCGACCGTCGCCCGCCCCACCTCCACGACGGACACCGTCACCGAGAAGCTGGCGCGCGGGCACGAGGCGGGCGTCCGGGTCACCGAGGCGCCCGGCGTGCAGAACGAATCGTTGGTCCGCAACGGCGCCTTCACCCTCGACGACAAGGCGGGGTCCTCGCGTTCGGGCGCCCTGGCCCACGCGGTCACCGACGCCGTCAGCGCCCAAGTGGCCTTCGAGGGACCGGTGGTGACCGGCACGACCACGTTCGAGGCCACCTTCACCCTGGAGCTGCCCGACGGGGCGGTGGTGACGCGCACGTATGCCGTCGGCGACGCCGAGGTGGTCATGCCCCTGAGCCTCGCCCGCCCGCAGGCGACGGCCGCGACGGCAGGACCGGCCACGACGACCGGACCGGCCTCGACGGCCGGGGCGAAGACGACGGCCGGGGCGAAGACGACGGCCGGGGCGAAGACGACCGCCTCGAAGACCGCGACGACGGCGGCCCCCGCCGCCGACGCCGTACAACAGGCCCCTCGCCCGATCATGCTGCCGCCGGAGCGCACGCCGAACGTGGCGCTGCGGGAGCGCGGGGCGGCGGGCAAGAAGCTGTTCGCCGCCGGCCCGGAGAGCGTCGTGGTGACCACGGTCGGCGGCATCACGACGCTCCGGGACGCCGCCGCCTACGCCCTCGACGCCGCGGTCAAGGGGCGCGGCACGAAGACCGACGGCCCCACCCCCATGCCCGCCGACGCCCACGGCCGCTACGTGCGGAAGTCGCTGCTGACGCGACCCGGCACCGCCGCCGGGGAGGCCCTCAAGGGGGGCATCAGCACCGATGTGCTGAGCGCCTACCTGCCGCAGATGGTCCGCGACAGCATGACCCTCGTCCTCCACGACACGACGTCGGCGGTCGGCGGCACCGACGCCGTCCTCACGATCTCCGCGGACGTCGACCTCTCGCAGGCCAAGCTGCTCGCGGTGGACGCGCAGGCGGGGCTCGGCGGCAGCCGGCGGACCTCGGAGAACGACACGTACACCGGGGACACCACGGACAGCCACGCCCCGGCGATGACGGTGGGGCCGAGCTTCCAGCCGGCTCCCCTGATCCAGAGCAACGCCGCGCTCCCGGGCTGGACGGACTCCGAGGCGGCGGGCAGCGCCGCCGACCGCCGGACCTCCGCGCTGACGACGCTGAAGCCGTTCGCCGGCGGCGCCGTGCTCGTCCAGGCTCCCCTGCACGTGGTCCAGACGGCGAAGGCGTCGCACCGGATCGCGGACATGCCGCTCGTCCCGGCGCCGCTCAGGCCGGGCAACCGCCCGCCGGTCACCGTCGAGCACACGGTGGCGGACGGGGTGACGATGTGGGTGTCGTTCGACGTCGCCCGGGAGCACGGGCTGCTGCCGCCCGAGGTCGAGGCGGCGGCCACCGTCGTCAAGGAGCAGACCGAGAAGTACGTCACGGCCGCGAAGGAGGCGGGCACGACCGAACAGCGCCTGCGCTCGCTCGCCGGTGAGATCACCGCGCTCCGGGCCCGGCTCGGCGAACTCCTCACGCCCCCGCCGCCCACCGGCGACCTCCCCACGGCCCCGCCGCCCACGGGCGACCAACTCCTCGCCACGCGCGGCGAACTCGCCGCCGTCCGCACCCGGTACGCCGAGGTCCAGCGGGACCTGGCCAACCAGCGCCGTGACCTCGCCACCGCCGAGCGGAACCTCGCCGGGGCGTCCGAGGCCGCCTGGAAGGCCGTCGAGCACTACACGCTCACCGGCCCCGGGTCCGCCGACGCGGCTCCGGTCCCCTGGACCGAGCCGGAAGCGGCGGTGAGCACGCCGGAGGACACGGAGACGTCCACCACGGCCACAGCGACGGGCAAGGGCAAGGCCGCGGAGACCGACACCACGACGGCCCCCGCGGAGCCCCCGGCCACGGTGCCCGGCTACCCGCCGCTCTCCGAACTCCTCGCCGCCGCCTCGCACGAGGGCCCCTCCACCGAGCCCGCCGCCGGCCGCGACGACGTCACGGACCGCACGGCGTTCTGGCTGAACGAGACCGCGCCGTTGCCGGACGCGCAGCCCGTACGTCTGGAGCACGCGAAGGCTGCCGCCTGGGCGGAGCACCTGCGGGCGGCGGACACGAAGTACCGGACATCGCTGGAGGCCGCACGGACCGCCCGGCAGGAGCTGGACGCCGCGCTGCTCAGGGCGGCCCGCAGCGGGAAGGCCGTGGCCCGCGACGTGGCCCCGGAGCGGGCCGAGGCGATCGAAGCCGCCGTACGCACCACCCGGGCCGCCTACGACAAGGCGGCCGAGCGGCTGACCGCCCACTACCGCGAACTCGGCTTCGTCCGAACGAACTTCGAGGCCGTGGACGCGGCCGTCCGCCCCCTTCTCGCGCCGCTCCCCGCAGGCCGCGCCCCCCTCGCCGTCACCCCCTGGCACCCGGTCGCGGAGCCCGCCGGCTACGTCCGGCCCACGGACACGTCCGTGCCCGCCCCGTACACCACCACGGACAAGGACGCCGAAGGGCGGCCGCTCGCCCTGACGGACCCGGACGGCCGTGTCCTCCAGCTTCAGGACCCGCCCTCCACCGGATCCGCCCACCTCGACCGCGGAACGAGCTTCCACCGCTCTCTCCTCGACGCGGTCGAGCGGGCCCACCCGGAGGTCCTCGCCGAGCTGGGGCTCCACCCCCACGGGCGGGAGGTCTCCGCCGCCGACGTCCAGCACCTGCGGCAGCGCCTGGCCGACCGGCTGACGGCCGACCGCGACGAGATCGCCCCGTTCCTCGCCATTGACCCCCAGGAGCGCTTCACCGCACAGGAGTTGGACGACGCGGGTATCGTGCTCACCCAGCTCGAAGCCGACGAGCACGCCGCCTCCCGTCACCGCCTCCCCCGGACGGTGGCCGACCGGCTCACCCCGGACCAGCGCCTGGAGCTGGCCCGCAGGACCCTGCTGCGCCCCGGCGACCAGCGGACCGGCGACCGCAAGGACGCGGGCTGGAACCACTCGGCCGGGGACCTGGCCGCCCTGCTCGCGGCCCGGGTGCTCGGGGTGCCGGTCACCGTGGTCCACACGGATCTGCACCACGTCACGTTCAGCCCCCTGGACGCGGACGGACGCTCGGGCGTGGTGCTGCACCTCGCGGACGATCTGTACCGGCCCGCCGTCCCGCGCCCGCAGGACGCCCTCCTCCTCAACACCGACTCGGAGATCACCGAACTGCCCGACACCGCGGCCTCCACCGAGCCGAGTACGGTGGCGCCGGTCCGCACGGTGGACACCGGGGGCCCGGTCTACTACATCGGGCACGGCACCGGCCCCGTCACGGCGGTGCCCAGGGAGCTCAACTTCATCTGGCTCGGCGGCAAGTTGACCACGGCCGCCCGCGACAACATCCAGGCATGGGCGGCCAGGGCCAAGGCCGCCGGGTGGACGGTGACCCTCTGGACGGACTCCGCCGCCGGCCAGAAGAACGAGCGGTTCCTGCAGAGCTCCGCGGAAGCGGGGGACACGCGACACGGCAAGGTCAAGAACCTGTTCGCGAAGGACCCGGCGCTCATCCTGCAGAAGAACCCGCTCTCCAAGGCGCAGACGCTGTACAAGGAGGCTCTCGGCCTCGAGAGCTATGCCATGGCCTCCGACATCGCCCGGTACGCACTCCTCCACAAGCACGGCGGGGTGTATCTCGACGTGGACCTCGGGCCGGGAGCCGTGAACCTGCGCCCCGAGGGCGTGTTGATGCCGAAGGGCCCGGACACCCTGCCGATGTTCGGCCCGCTGCTCCAGGACATGAAGAGCGTGCGGAGGAGGCTCGACCTCCCCGACGACGCCGACCCCACCGAGGAGCAGATTCAGCAGGCCGCCGACATGGCCTTCGCCGCGGGTGACTTCGGGAACCACTTCATCGTCGCGCATCCCGGAAGCCCGTTCATGCGACAGGTTCTGCGCAACCTCCCTGACTTCCACGTCAAGGAGGCGTACGCCAAGGGCCTGCTCGTGGCGGACATGAAGTCGAAGAACGTGGCCAGCAGGACCGGCCCGCACTACCTCGTACGGCAGTTCATGGAGCACGCGGCGACGTTCCCCTCCGAGGCGGCGGCCACGAGCCAGGCGAACGCCCCGGCCGCGGAGAGCGGCAAGGCGGTGGCCAAGCGGAGGTTCGCCCCCGCTCCGAGCAACCAGTACCGGGTCCGAACGGAGGACTGGGCGGACTGGACACGGCTGGAGTGGCTGACCACCGAGAGCGAGAACCAGGAGGTCCCCACCACCACGACCCCGGCCGAACGGCAGGGAACGCTGGTCAAACGCCTCGGCGGCACCATCAAGAAGTTGGCGAGCGTGCGGCGGTGGGGCGGCGGCCCCTCGGGCCCGGACCAGGACCCGACGCTGCCGAACGAGGGCACCCTGCTGACCGGCTTCGACCCGGCGACGGACCTCCTCGACCAGGAGGGCGGGGCGTCGAAGGACGTACTCGTCGGCAAGGACGGCCGGACCGTCTCCTTCGAGCGGATGCGGCAGAGCCTCCGAACGATCAAGGACTTCGAGGGCAACACCATCGGGTACGCGTCGCACAGCGACAGGGACTGGGCCCCGCGCAAGGACTTCTACGCCAACTACCGCGCCGACCAGCGGAAGTACGCGGCCTACCGGCCGGAGGGCAAGGGCGCTTTCGCCCCCGTCGCCGAGCACCCTGCGGCTCCTCGCACCGTCCCCTGGCACGCCGGCACCCACGCCTCCACCGACACCAGCACCAGCACGGACACCGGCATCGGTACCGGCACGGACACCGGCCCCGCGAAGGCCACCGGAGCGGGCGCCCCCGCCGATCAGCGGCAGGCCCCCCAGCCGATCTTCTTCGACGCGCACGGCTCCGAGCACGGCGTCAAACTCCACGTCGACGGCGAGCTGCCGCTGGTGGTGGACGGCGCCCAGTTCGCCCGCTTCATGGAGACGCTGACCGACCCCGACCAGCCGCCCGCCCCGGTGGTGCTCGTGGCGTGCAACACCGCGGCCACCCGCTCCACGGACGGCGGGAGCGTCGTCACCGACGCCGCGCGAGCGGTGCCCGGACGCCGCTGGTACGCCCCCGACGTCGCGGTCGGCCATGTGACCGGGCCCGGCACGGGTGGGGCGACCGGCGTGCTGGCCCTGCTCCAGGACCCGGCGACCGGGCGGCAGGGGCGGTGGGTGACCGCGAGCGAGCCCGACCCGCTGGACGCCCTGCTCAGCCGGGAAGGCGAGGAGGGCACCACGCTCGCCGACGGAGGGACGAAACCCTCGTCGGATTCCACCCGGGCGCGGCGCTCGGGCTTGCTGCTGCTGAACACCCCCGCCGAGGACGGCGCGGACGCGGCCCTGCGGGAAGCCTCGGAACCAGCCGGAGCAGCACACGAGGACGCCGTGCTGAAGGCGAAGGAGGAGTTCGGCCGGCAGCGAAGGGAACTGTGGGACCGCATCGAAGCGATCAAACCGCTGGCGAGGAACGAGGAGTTCAAGCGGGGCATAGCCGACTGGCTGACGACCGTGGAATCGGACCTGGACACGTCTCTGGCCGGACGCCAGGACGGGAACGAGGTCGACGAGCCCGCCGTCGACGCGATCATGAAGGGCTTCCAGTCCGCGGAGGTGATGGGCCACCAACTGAACTACACGTGGTTCGTCCGGCAGCAGGACACCGCGGGATTCGACGGGATTCTGGGCGCACGCGCCGCAGCATCCGCCCAGCACGGCCAGATCTGGTCGAAGATGGGTGCGGCCGAAGCGATCAGCACGGCCAACGTCGGGACCGGCGTGGCCTTGGAATCGTCGGTCCAGGGCTACATCTTCGACGGCCTCGGATTCGGTCTGCCCCGCTGGGACGCCTCCCCGACCATGGCCGAACTGTGGCACCGGTTGTCCCGCACCTACGCCCAGAGCCTCACGAACCGGGTCACCGCCCACGTGCTGGACGGAATCCACGACTCCAGCGTCCTCACCACCACGGAGTGGCCCGAGGCCAGGAAGCGCATCGAGAGCGGCGAGATCGACGGCCTGGACGTCGTCGTCTACACGGCCGTTCCCGGCGGACAGCGCCACGAACTGCGCTATGTGGAGACCGTCACGGTGCGGACCCAGGAGGAGTTCGACCGGCTTCCCCGTGTGCCCGACACCGACGCATGGCGGGAGAGGCAGCGAAAGATCGACCTGGAGCAGAAGGACGTCCTGAAGGAGATCTACCAACGCGAACTCCAGGTCCGCCTCTTCAGCCGCTACGCGGAGAAGGCCCTCGGTGTGCGGGGCGGCGAGGACGGAACCCGCCTGCGCCCCGCGCGCACCCGGAACAACAGCATGACCGACGGCGGGCCGAGGCCCGGCGACGGCGCGGACGTGCTGCGGGACGCGGACCTGATGCTGAACACCGAGCCCGCGCAGACCTCGTCCGCCGAGCCTCTCCGGCTGGCGATGGGCGGCCACCAGGGTGAGGCGACGTCGATCCCGAAGCGTCTGAACTTCATCTGGCTGGGCGGTGAGATGACGACAGCCGCCCGCGACAACCTTCGGACCTGGGCGGGCATGGCCGAGAACTCCGGCTGGGACATGCGTATATGGACGGACAAGAACGGACGCGCCGCCAACAAGGACTTTCTGGAGGAGCTCGCCCCGCACGGAGTGTCGAGCCCACCGGTGGACACCGTGTTCGGCACGAAGCGACTCGGCCGGTACACGGACCCGGTGCTGTCGCGGGCCGGAAACCTGTACGAAAAGGGCCAGGAGCTCCGGAGCTTCGCGCTGGCCTCGGACGCCGCCCGCTACGCCATCCTCTACCAGCAGGGTGGCGTGTACCTCGATGTGGACGTGGCGCCCGGGAACTTCGTGCTGCCGGCCGAGGGCGTGCAGATGCCTTCGGGCGACACCCTCCCCATGTTCGGGCCCCGGTTGCGCGACGCGGCCAGTGTGCTCGGCCAGGAGGCTCCGCCGGACGCGGAGATCACTCCCGAGGCCGTCCGCGCCAAGGCCGTGGAGATGTACGACAGGGGCGAACTGGGCAACCAGTTGATCGCGGCCCACCCGGCCAACCCCTTCCTCGGCTACCTGCTGACGGAGCTCGTCAAGCTGCCTTCCCTGTCGGGTCTTGAACGGGGGCAGAAGCTGAACGAGATCCAGCAGCGGAACGTGGCGCACATCACGGGACCGACGTTCATCGACGGTCGGCTCAACGACTACAACCGTGTGTGGATGAGGAGGAACGACACGGCGAGCTACGGAGAGACGAGAGGAGCCGCCCGGTTCAGACCCACGGAAGCAGCACGGGACCGCTGGAGCGAACTGGCGTGGGTGACCCCCGAGAGCGAGAACCAGGAGACCGCCTCCCTCCACGGGACGGAGCAACCGGCGGAGAACACGCTCCGGCGTTCGGGCACCCTGCGCGCGCAGTTGAAGAGGATCGGCAGCAGCATCACCGGCACGATCCGGAGCAACCACCTGGACGGCGGCGACGACGCCGGGCCGTCCTCCGGGACCCGGAAGTTCTTCACCAACAGCCGGTCCGACACCTCGGCCGGAGAGGGCCCCCTCCTGCACTCGGCCACCTCTCTGCTGACCTCTCCGCCCGCCGGCGCGACGCCGGACGCCGTGCTCACCGGCAACGACGGGCGCCAGGTCTCCTACAGCCAGGTGTACGAGGGCCTCACGGTGATCCGCGGTGCCGACGGCCGGACCCTGGGCTACGCCTCCCACTCGGCGCAGGACTGGGCGCCACGGCGGGACTTCTACGCCGCGTACCGTGCGGACGAGGCCCTGTTCGCGCACTACCGGACCACCGAGGACGGGGACTTCGTCCTCGACACCGACAGCACGACGGACTCCGCCGCCGGAGAGGTCCCCTGGCACTCCGACGCGGCGGCGCGGGACGCGCGGGAGCCGGTCACCCCGCTGTTCTTCGACGCGCACGGCACGGAGGACGGCGTCGAGCTCACGCTGGCGGGCGCGAAGCCGCTGGTCGTCGACGGCGCGCAGTTGGCGCGCTTCATCGAGACGCTCAGAGACCCGGCACAGCCCCCGGCCCCGGTCGTCCTGGTCGCGTGCGAGACGGCGAAGATCCGCGGTGGCGACGGCGCCAGCGTGGCGCTGGACGCCGCCCGCGCCCTGCCCGGACGCCTCTGGTACGCGCCGGACACCGAAGTGGGCCACGCCACGCCGTCCCGCGACGCCGAAGGCGCGTCGGGTGTGCTGGGCCTGCTCGCGGATCCGATCGCCATGCGCCGCGGCGCATGGGTCGTGGTGGGCGAAGGCGTGGAGACCCGTGCCGTCACGTCCCCCACGCCGCGGGCGGAGGCGGAGCGACCGCCCCGCTCCCTCGCGGACATGATCTTCGAGACGCTCAACACGACCTCGCGACCGGCCACGGGCGACGCGCCCGCCGAAGCCGGGGAAACGGCGGCGACCGGGCAGCCCGTCCCGGAGCAGACCGCACCGGGGCAGGCCGTTCCCGAGCAGACCCCCCAGACCGAGCAGACCACCCAGGCCGAGGCAGCCCCCGTGGCGGCCGAGACCCAGGCTCCGCCACCCCCGGAGCGGCCGCTCGGCATCACGTACACGCAGGGCGCAGGGGACCAGGCGGTCAAGCGGGAGTTGGACGCCGCCGAGGAAGGCGCGGACCTGGTACGCGCGTATGTGTTCGACACGCTGTTGAGCCAGGGCCACGACGCGGTGGCGCTGCTTCTGCGGCGCTTGCGCGCCATGGACCCCCCGCCCGGCTACCTGGCACAACTGGAGAACGACGCGGCCCAGTTCGCAGCGGCGACCACGGAGCCGGCGCTTCCCGTACCCAAGGAGGTCCACTTCGTCTGGCTCGGCGGTGATCTGCCGTCCGCCGCCTTCGAGAACATCACCCGATGGGCCGCGGCGGCCCGTGCGGGCCGCTGGACGGTGAACCTGTGGACGGACTCGCGGACCAGCCTGAGCCTCTCCACCCGGCTCGCCATCAGAACCACCCCGGGACTGTTCCGGCAGGAGCTCGCCCCCGTCATCGATCCGCGTTTGGCGGCGGTCTTCGATGACGCCAGCGAGGCGGGCGCCTATCCGCTCGCTTCCGACCTGGCGCGGTACAGCGTCCTCCAGGCGCGTGGCGGGGTGTACGCCGACGTGGACCTGGGCCCCGGAAGCCTCGTGCTCTCCGACGCGAACACGCCCCTGCTCCGCCCGAACGATCCGCCGGTGCTCGGCCCGCTCATCCGAGACAGGTCGGGGCTGAACACGACCCTGAGGGAGATCGCGTCAAGAAACGGCACTCCTGCCCCGCCCGCGACCGGAACGTCGCACGCCGACGACGTCCGCCGCGCGGTCACCCACCTGCTGGAAGACGGCTCGTACGGCAACCACTTCGTCATCGCGCCGCCGTCGTCCTCCTTCATGGAGCGGATGATCGTGCATGCCGTCGACCAACTGCGCAAGGTCAGCGGCGACGAGGATCTGAAGATGGCGGCACCGGTGGCCACAGGACCGTTCCCGCTGATGCAGGTGCTCGCCGAGCACATGGCCGCCGAGTTCGGGGTGAACGCGCTGGAGCGGGGCGAGTACCCGCTGTTCCAGCGCCAGGGTGCGGCCTTCCACGACGGGATCGACTGGCTGACGCCCGAGAGCGAGAATCAGGCGTACGAAAACTGAACACGCGTCACGTTGTGGGCGGGGAAGGGAACCGGACCTGCCCCGGCGTGATCGAAGAGAACGCAGAGAGAGTCGGAGAACCGATGGCGGGAAAGAAGGGCGACCTGTGAAGCACGAGCGGTCGAGCGAGGAGAACGCGGCCGACGACGGCCGGGAAGCGGCCCCGGACGGAGCCGCCCCGGTCCGTGCCGGTGGCGCGGCCCCGGGCAGCATCGGCGCGCCGTCGGCGCGCACGGTGACGGAGGGCGGCGACACCGCGGTCGACGGTGGTGACGAGGGCGGCACGCGGACCCCCACCTCGTCGGCGTCCGGCCCGGAGGAGGCCGGGGAGCGGGAGGCCGAGCCTCCGGCGGTCGTGCACGCGGTCGGCGTCTCCATCGGCCGGACCCCGCCCGGGGCCGGGGAGGAGCCCGAGGGCGCGGAGGCGGCGACCGCCCGGGAAGAGGCCGCGGAGACGACCACCACGACCGCGGTGGCGGCGACGACCACGACCGCCCCGGCGACGGTGGCCGCCGGGGAGACGGCCGAGACGTCGGCGAGTACGGCGTCTCCCGCGCCGCCCACGGCCGCACAGGCCGAAGGCCCCAAGGCGACCGGCGACGGGGCCACCGAGCCCGCCGTCGCGAACACCGCGTCCGGCGGCCCGGCCTCCCGGGAGTCCTCCGCCGAGGCAGCCGGGGCGGGTGCCGCGACCGCTGCCGGTACCGCTGCCGCCGCCGGGACCGCCGCGTCCGGTGCCACCGCCACGGCCGCCGTCCCCGCTGCCACCGCCGTCACCGCCACGGCGGCCGCCGGCCCGCCCGACAGCGCGGCGGCGGCGGAGGGCGGTGCGCCGGAGCGCCCCGGCCGGGTGTCGCGTCCCATGGTGGTCGCCGCCGCCTTCGCCGGTGCGCTGCTGCTCGGGACCCCGTTCGTGGTGGCGGCCGCCCAGAAGGACGACGCCGAGCCCACGCGCACGGCTGCGGCGGCCGCGTGGAAGCAGGACGGCCAGGAGGGCGGGTACGTACCGGGCACCGACCCGGCGAGCCCCGACGGCATACGGGCTCCCGGCGCGTCCGAGAAGGGGGCTCCCCCGGTCCGGGGCGACAAGGGCCCCGCCAACCACGTCCGCACGGACACGGGCGCCGGTCCGCACCGGGCCGACGGGGCCCCCGGCACGAAGGCCGAGGGGGACGGCAAGGGCTCCAAGGACGCGAAGGCGGCGAAGGGTTCCACGGGCACGTCCGGCTCGACGGAGAAGAGCGGCAGCGGCTCGAAGGCTCCGGCGGCCTCGGGCTCGGGCGGCTCCGCCAAGGCCCCCGCGACGGACACCGCGCCCCAGTCGCAGCCCACGACGCAGCCCAAGTCGGCGCCCGCCGTCGTGTACAGCGGGGTGTCCGGCCCCGAGTGCCCCACCCAGCGCTTCCAGCGGGACGGGTACTACAACGACGGCAAGGAGGGCTGGGCCACCCACAGCGGCGGCTTCGGCGGCTACGGCTGCGCGGGCAAGTACCTCTCCATGCCGATGTCCGGCAGCTCCTCCAAGGACTCGGGCGGCTCGGCGACCTGGCTGTTCGACCTGCCCGACTCCGCCCGGAAGTGCAGCATCTCCGTCCATGTGCCGGGCAGTTCGGACATCGTGCGGGTCGGCGGCAACCCGAGCCACTACACGGTGTACGACCGGTTCCTGCCGCGTTCGAACAACCTGGTGGGCTCCTTCTCCGTCAACCAGCAGAGCCGTCGGGGCACGTGGTACAACGTGCCGGGCACGTTCCCCGTCGACGCCAAGAAGCTCTCCGTCCGCATCCACGACCGCGGGCAGGACAGCCACTACGAGCACCACGCGATCTCGGCGATCAAGGCGACCTGCACCGGCTGAGCACTCCTGCCGGCTCCGCCTCCCCTCGGCCCCGCACCCGTCCCGCTCCGGGCGGTGTGCGAGGCCGAGGCGCGTACGGACGCGCGTGCGGGGCGTGCACGGAGGTGAGGAGGGGGCGCGCGGGGAGCGCGAGGTGCGGCGGCACGGCACCGCCCGGACGCCCTGGCCGGGAACGTCGCGTCTGCGCGACACCCCTGCCTCGGGCAGGAGTTCGGGCATACCCGGCCGCGAGTTCGGGAAAGGCGAAACCTTCCGCCCGGCGGGACGTTCGGCAGGGCGTGGAAGCGGGCAAAACGATCAGGAGGGCCGGTGGCGGCATCCCCGACCGAGAGCGCTCTCGACCGCACCGGCGGCCGGCGCGGCGGTCGCTGCTCCCGGGCCTCCGCCCCATCACCGGCCCGGCCGCCCGCACGCCGCAGCACCCGCGTGAACTGACGCACCACCAGGGAAAGGAGCGCCGCGATGGCGACGCCGTTGTCCGCCGACAAGCTGCTCAAAGCCCTCCGCGACGAAGGACTCCACGTCGTCGAGCATCGGAGCTGGCGCACCAACAACCGCAATCACAAGGGACCGTGGGGTCCGACGCACGGGGTGATGATCCACCACACCGTGACCTCGGGCACCTCGTCCTCCGTCGAGCTCTGCTACAACGGCCACTCCGCCCTGCCCGGTCCGCTCTGCCACGGCGTGATCGCCAAGGACGGCACGGTCTACCTCGTCGGGAACGGCCGGGCCAACCACGCCGGACTCGGCGACGACGACGTCCTGCGCGCCGTCATCGCGGAGAAGGCGCTGCCTCCGGACAACGAGG
>NZ_JNZZ01000004.1 GCF_000717645.1 Streptomyces californicus | reverse complement strand
GCCCAGGGCCCCCGAGCCCCGGGCCCATGGAGCCCCACGCCCCGCCCCGACGCGGCGGTCCTACCCCAGCGCGTCCGGCAGCGGCGCCGCGTGCAGCACCGTCAGCCCCGACACCGCACGGGTCAGCGCCACGTACAGCCGTCGCAGCCCGGTCCGCTCGTCCGGTTCGCTGTCGACCACGGCCGCCGGCTCGTCCAGCACCACGTAGTCGTACTCCAGCCCCTTGGCCAGCGACGCCGGCACCAGCGTCAGCCGGGACTCGGCAGTCGTCTCCTCGCCCGGCGACAGATACGCGTGCCCCGCCGCCGCCAGCGCCGCGCCCAGCACCGGAATCCGGGCGTCGGCGGCGATCAGCCCGATCGACCCCTCGTGCCGCAGCGACTCCTCGCAGGCGGCGACCACGGCCGCGTCCAGCCCGTCCGCGCCGCCCGGCGCCTCCCGTACGACCAGCGAACCGGGCGACTCACGCACCGACTCCACCGCCGCGAGCCCCGGCGAGATCGCGGGCAGCAGCCGGGAGGCGTACGCGATGACCTCGCGCGGCACGCGGAAGCCGGCCGTCAGTTCCTCGACCACCGCGTCCCCCTTGTCCAGGTGGAACAGCGCCTCGCCCCAGCTCTCCGTGGACCACGGCGTCGTCCCCTGCGCCAGGTCGCCGAGGACGGTGGCGGAACCGGTCGAACACCGCCGCCCCACCGCCCGGTACTGCATGGGCGACAGGTCCTGCGCCTCGTCGAGGACGACATGGCCGAGCGAGTGCGTACGGGCGACCAGGTCGTTCGCCTCGTCGATCAGCACCGCGTCCGCCGCCGACCACTTCGCCGACTTCACGCTGCGGGCCGGCTTCGCCCACAGGAGCCGCTTCTGCTCCTCCTCGCTCAGCAGCCCGTCCGCGTGCGCGGCCAGGAACTCCGCGTCGGACAGCAGCCGCAGCACCAGCTTGGCCGGGTCCACGGCGGGCCAGATCGCCTTCACGGCCGCCTTCACCGCCGGGTTCCGCGCCACCGCGTTCTGCACCCGGTCGTCGGGGGCCTCCCCGGCCTCCTCCATCCGTACGAGGACGGCGTGCGCGATCCGCTGCGGCAGCGCCTCGTGCGCGGCCCCGTACCGCATGTCCCGGGCCAGCAGCTCGTCGACCATCTCCTGGACCTCGTACGCGGGCACCCGCCAGCGCCGGGAGCCGCGCACCACGACGACGGGTTCGACGGGGGCGGTCACATGGGAGCGGATCGCCCGCCGCAGCACCTCGGCCATCCGGGCGTCGCCCTTGACGACGGCGGTGGCGGCCTCGTCCTCGCCCCGGACCTCGACGCCGGTGCGCACCAGGTCGTCGACGGTGGCCTGCTTGACCTCCAACTCCCCGAGGGCGGGCAGCACCTGTTCGATGTAGTGGAGGAAGGAACGGTTCGGCCCGATGACCAGGGTGCCGGTGCGGGCGAGCCGCTCGCGGTGCGCGTACAGCAGGTACGCCACCCGGTGCAGGCCCACGGCGGTCTTCCCGGTGCCGGGCCCGCCCTGCACGCAGACCGTGCCGCCGAGTCCGCTGCGGACGATCTCGTCCTGCTCGGGCTGGATGGTGGCGACGATGTCGCGCATCGGGCCGACGCGGGGCCGTTCGATCTCCGCCTGGAGGAGGCGGCTGGTCTGCTCGGCCTCGGCGGGGTCGGTGAGGTGCTCGTCCTCGTACGCGGTCAGCTCGCCGCCGGTGTAGCCGAAGCGGCGGCGCAGCCCCACGTCCTGGGGGCTGGTGCGGGACGCCTGGTAGTACGGCTGGGAGACCGGCGCGCGCCAGTCGATGACCATGGGGTCGCCGGCGGCGTCGTGGACGTGCCGGCGGCCGATGTAGAACCGCTCGCCGTCCGCCCCCTCGGCCAGGTCGCCGCCGACGGCGTGCAGGTAGTCGAGGCGGCCGAAGAACAGCGGGGTGTGCGAGAGATCGGCGAGCGCCTTGATGCGGTCGTCGATCTGGGCCTGGAGCACGGCGGCGTTGACCCAGTTCGCGGTGACGTCGCGGATGTCGAGGGCCTGGACGTCCTCGCGCATCCCGCGCAGCGCGGCGCGCGACGCGGTGAGATGGGCGCGTTCGCGCTCCAGCGGGTCGTGGGGATCGGGTGGGGAATCGCTTGTCGCTACGTGCGCGGGCACGGTGCTGCCTCCGGCTCTTCAACGCAGGACGGCGGGCCGCGCGCTGAGGCCGGCCGAGGCCGGTGCGGCGGTCCGCTCGAAAGGTGGATGTGCGGGGGTGTCGGCCGGTTTCCGTCCGGCCGGCGGCGCTCCCCCGGCTGCCGGCGGTGAAAGGCCGGTACCACGGTTCGGGAGGCGGGCAGACCGGCGATTGTAGTCACAGGGCGGGGGCCGGTCGAAACGGAATACGGCTCTCCCGGCCGGTGACCGGGCCCGAGCGGTACGCGGACCGGCGTGCGGGCCGGGGTGCGCCCGGAGGACGAGGGGTCAGGGGCACCCGTAGGGGATGCGTGCGGGCCGTGCGGTACCGGAGGGCTACGCGCCGCGCCCCGGCCTTCCGTCTGCGGACCGACCCGGGCGACGCACGGATTCCGTCTGCGGGCCGACGCGCCCGAACGGGTGACGGGAGCACCATGGAGACATGAGCACAGCCACCCTGAACCCCCGTACGACCGGCCCCGCGCACGGCGCGACCGCGGCGACCGGTGACCACCGACCCCACCGCGTCGGGGACGCGCTCCGCGCCGTGAAGGTGTTCGTGACGACGGCGTTCGGCGTCGTCGTCCTGGGCGAGTACGCGGAGGAGGCGGGCGTCACCGGCCGAGGCCGACGCCACGACCTCCCGTAGCCCGGCCACCGGCCGACCCTCCCGTCAGGCCCGGCCACCGGCCCAGGTCGCCGAAGCCCGGCCTGCCGCAAGCCCGTTCTCCCGGAGCCCTGGCTTCCGTACGTCCCGCCCCTCAGCCCGCGTCGATGAGTACCGCGCCCCGTACGCGGACCTCGCCCCTGAGCAGGGACATCGCGTCCAGCGACGCGTCCGCCACCGGTAGCAGATGGGCGTCGACCCAGGTCTCGCCCGCCGCCGTGTTGAACCACGGATCCTCCACCACGACCGCGCCGGGCACCGCCCCGTGGCACAGCACCCAGTGCGGGACGTCGAACCCCTGCATGGTCGCCAGCGAGACCAGCAGCAGCACATGGCGGCACCGGCCCGGCCCCGCGACCGCCTCCCGCGCCTCGGCCGCCTCGCGCGCCTTGGCCACCGCCCGCGCCCCGGTCTCCCGCGCCTCGGCCGCCTCCCGCCCCGCGAAAGCCTCCCGCGCCTCGGCCGCCTCCCGCCCCGCGAAAGCCTCCCGCGCCTCGGCCGTCCCGCTCCCCGTGACCGCCTCCCGCAGCTTCGCCAGGGACAGCCGCCGCCCGTGCACCGGGACCCCGAGCCGGTCCGCGTCCGCGCGTGACGCCCGCTGGAGGACGGCCCGCCACTCCCGTTCGTCGCCGTCCAGATGGTCCAGCAGCACCGGTTCCTCCGTGTCGAGGAACACCTCCACGGACGACGACGGCCACCGCCGGCGGACCGCGACCCCGAGCCCCACGGGCTCGCAGGCGGGGAAGTTGGTCGCGTCCCGCCAGAGCGTCAGCTCCGCCTCGCGGTCGAGTGACTCCGGGCGGACCACGCCCGCCCGCACCTGGGCGAGGAGCGCGGTGACGGCCCCGCAGCTGAAGTGGGTGCTCTGCCGGTAGTACGCCGGTTCGGCGACGCCCTCCCCGGCCGTCCACCGCACATACCCGGTGCGGGGCCCGGCCGGTTCGTCCGTCCCGCCGGGGAGCGGGGGCCGCAGCGGGGCGAACCCGGCGGCTGCCGCGTCCTCACCGCTCACCGTCCAGCCCTCCCACACGACCTGGACGAGCCCTTGCTCCTCCGCGTACGCGACGACCGCGCGGGCCGCCGCCGGTACGTCCCCGACGGCGTCGACGATCTTCGCGTAGGCGGTGCCGGGCCGCGCGGTCACCAGGGCGGCCGCCGCCCAGCCGCCGTCCCCGGGGACGGTCACGAGGCGGGGCGCGTGCGGGGTCCGGTCGACCGCGCCCCAGCGCTCCAGCACCTCGGGACGGGCGATCCGGCGCAGCTCCTCCGGCCAGGCGGACGGCCCGGCTCCGGGCGCGTACGGGACGACGGCGTACGGGACGGCGTACGGCACAGGGTGCGGCATCGTCACCGGGACCTCCTCAGCAGCCAGACGAAGTACGGGGCGCCGACCAGGGCGACCATCAGCCCCGCCGGCACCTGGGCGGGCGCGACGACCGTGCGGCCCAGGGTGTCGGCCACGCAGACCAGCACCGCGCCGAGCAGCATCGACACCGGGATCGCGCGGGCGTGCCGGGCCCCGACGAGGGACCGGGCCAGATGCGGGGCGACCAGTCCGACGAAGCCGACGACGCCGATCGCGATGACGCCGAGCGCCGCGAGCACCGCCCCGATCGTGAGGGCGGCGAACCGGGTGCGCGCCGGGCTGACGCCCAGGATGCGCGGGGTGTCCTCGTCCACGGCCAGCAGATCGAGGCGCCGGTGCAGGGCGAGCAGCAGCGGCAGGGCGAGCAGCAGCCCCACCGCGACCGGGACGACGTCGGGGAACGCGCGCCCGTACGTCGTCCCCGAGAGCCAGGTGAAGATCTGCGGCGTGTTCCACGGGTCGGCGCGCAGCAGCAGGAAGGTGGAGACGGAGGTGAGGCCGTAGCCGCAGCCGATGCCGATCAGCACGAACCGGTCGGGCAGGAAACCGCCGCGCCACGCCAGCAGGGCGATCAGCGCGAACGTGGCCAGGCCGGTCGCGACGGCGGCGGCGACGATCACCGGCTGTCCGCCCGGAATGCCCGCGGTCACCACGACCACCGCGCCGAGTCCCGCGCCCGCGGTGATGCCGAGCACGCCGGGTTCGGCCAGCGGGTTGCGCACCGCGCTCTGCACCGAGCAGCCCGCCAGCCCGAGGGCCGCGCCCGCGAGGACGGCCGCCGCGACCCGGGGCATCCGATCGTCGAGCGCGCGCCCGATCAGGTCCGGCGCGGTGCCCTGGAACCAGAGCACCAGGTCCCCGGTGCGCAGCCAGAGGCTCCCCGCGAGGACCCCGACGAGCACGGCCCCGGCCAGCAGCACCACCGCGCCGACCACCACGAGCAGGAACGACCGGTGCGACCGGCTCGCGGCCCGGCCCTGCGGGGGTTGGCGGACCGGTCCGGAGTCGCGCAGGCGGAGCGCCAGCGCCACGATCACGGCGGCCCCGAGCAGCGTGGTCGGCACGCCCGTGGGCACCGAGGCGGCCCCCTCCGCGCCGAGCAGCGCCCGCAGCGACGCGTCGGCGAGCAGGACGAGCAGCGCGCCGAGCAGTCCGGCGCCGGGGACGAGCAGCGCGTGTCGGTGCAGAGCCCGGACGCGTACGGAGATCAGCCGGGCCAGCACCGGGGCGCCGAGCCCGACGAAGGCGATGGGGCCCGCCAGGGTCACCGCCGTGCTGGTCAGCAGGACGGCGCAGACGACCGCCGTCACCCGGGTCGCGCGGATCGGCACGCCCAGGGAGGACGCGGTGTCCTCGCCGAGGCCCAGCACGTCCAGCTTCCGGGAGAGCGCGAGGGCGGCGCAGAGCACGACGGCGATCAGCGGGATCGCGCGCGTCGAGGCGTCGATGTTGAGCTGGGCGAGCGAGCCGCTGCCCCAGGCGTACAGGCCGGTGGTGTTCTTGTCGAACAGGATGAGCAGCATCGCGGTCGCCGCGTCCAGGGCCATCGCCATGGCCGAACCGGCCAGCACGAGCCGGGTCCCGGAGGTGCCCGCCATCCGGCCGGTGAGCGCGAGTACGAGGCCCGCCGCGAGCAGCCCGCCCGCGAAGGCGACCGCGCCGGACGCCCACAGCGGCACGGTGAGCCCGAAGGCGGCGACGCACGTCAGCGTGAAGTAGGACCCGGCGGTGACCGCGAGGGTGTCGGGGGAGGCGAGCGCGTTCCGGGTGACGGACTGGAGCAGTGCCCCGGCCGCGCCGAGGGCGAAGCCGACCGCCACACCGGCGAGCAGCCGGGGCAGTCGCGAACCGGCCACGATGTCCCCGACCGGCACCCCGTCGACGTTCTCCCGCGCCCCGCCGGCGTACCGGATCAGGTCCCACACGCCCGCGCCGGAGGTCCCCTGCGTCAGGTGCCAGAGGCCGACCACGACGATCGCGGCGGCGAGGAGGACGAGGACGGCGGCCCCGGTGAAGCGGCCGCCCCCGGCCCCGGCGACCTGGTCGGTCGCCGGGGCCGGGGGCGCGGCGGGGGCGGAACCCCGGTCGGGGCCCGCCGCTCCGCCGCTCTGTCGAGCCTCTGTCGTCGGAGTGCTCACTTCTGGGTGATGGCGTCGACGTACGCGTCGATCGCCTGCTCGCACGAGCGCGGTCCTCCGGCGCCCCAGACGCCGGAGGGGAAGCTGTGCGCGCGCCCTTCCTTCACGGCCGGGAGCGACTTCCAGACCGGGTTCTTCTCCAGCGCCTTGACGTAGCCGCCGGCGCCCTCGTCGTTGGCGTAGAAGAGGTTGGCCTTGCCCACCCCGGCCAGCCCCTCGACGTCGGTCTGCGCGAGGCCGTAGGCCGGGTCGACGCCGCCGTCGCCGTACGCCTTGTTGATCTCGTCGGTCCAGGCGGACTTCATGCCCAGCTCCTCGCCGATCGCGGTGAAGAGGGCGCCCTTGCCGTAGGGGCGGACGGTGAGGTTGCCGCCCTGGAGCCAGCCGTCGAAGAACAGGAAGTCCTGCGTGGGCAGCTTGGCGTCGGCCACCTTCTTCTTGGCGGCCGCCAGGTGCGCGTCGAACTCCCCGACCACCTGCTCGGCCCGCTCGGTGCGGCCGGTGGCCTCGCCGATCAGGTTGAAGACGTCGCGCACGTTGCCGATGGGGTCCTTGGGGTCGGCGCCCTTGGTGGCGATTACGGGGATGCCGCGCTTCTCCAGGGCCGCCAGCTTCTTGTCCTTGGCGTCGAACGCCTCCACGACGACGAGGTCGGGGTCGGCGGCGGCGAGGGCGTCGAGGTCGGGCTCCTCGCGGGTCCCGATGTCCTTCACGCCCTCGGGCAGCTTCTCCGCGCTGACCCAGGTGCGGTAGCCCTTGGCGTCGGAGACCGCGACGGGCGTGACGCAGAGGGTGAGGGCGTCCTCGACCTGCTGCCACTCCAGGACGGCGATGCGCTTCGCGGGCTTGTCCAGCTTCACCTCGCGGCCGAGGCTGTCGGTGAGCGTCACCGGCTTCGTGGACGTCGCCGTGGTGTCGGCGGCGCAGTCCTTCGACGCGGGCGACGCCGAAGCCGACGCCTTGGAGCCGCTCGCGGAGGAGACGTCGGTGGTGCCGCAGGCCGTGGCGGCGAGGGCGAGGGCGAGCCCGGTGGCGGCTGACGCCGTCAGTCGGCGGACGCGGGTCATGAGGGGTCCTCTCGGAGCGTGCTGGTGGTGTCGGTGGAAGAAGCGGCCGGGGCGGAACGCCGCCCGAGGGGGTCGATGCGGACCCGGCCCGTACGGGGGTCGAGCCCGGCCTCGACGCGGATGTCGTAGACCTCGTGGATGTGGCGCGCGGTGAGGACGTCGGCGGGCGGGCCGGCGGCGTGGACCCGGCCGGCGCGCATGAGGACGACCGTGTCCGCGACGCGGGCGGCGTGGTCGAGGTCGTGGAGGACGACCCCCACCGCGATGCCGTGGTCCTCGACGAGGTCGCGTATCAGGTCGAGCGTCTCGATCTGGTAGCGCAGGTCGAGGTGGTTCGTCGGCTCGTCCAGCAGCACGACGCCGGTGTTCTGGGCCAGGCAGGCGGCGAGCCAGACGCGTTGCATCTCGCCGCCGGACAGCTCCCCGGCGGGCCGCTCGGCCATCTCCCGTACGCCGGTGGCGTCCATGGCGTGCGCGATCGCCGCGCGGTCGTCGGCGGAGAGCCCGGCGAAGCGGCGCCGGTACGGGTGGCGGCCGAACGCCACGACCTCCGCCACCGTCAGGCCCTGCGGGGCGGCCCGCGACTGGGAGAACAGCGTGACCTCCCGCGCGAACTCCCGCCCGCTGAGCAGCGACGCGACACGTTCGGGCCCGCCGTCCCGGCCGCCGATGACCACCTCGCCGTCGTCCACCTCGTGCAACCGGGCCAGCGACCGCAGCAGGGTGGACTTGCCGCTGCCGTTCGGGCCCACCAGCGCGGTCGCGCGACCGGGCTCCAGGGAGAGCGAGACACCGTGCACGACCGTCGTCTTTCCGTACCGCAGCACCAGCCGGCGCCCGCTCAGGGAAGCGGCGTCGGCGGGCTCGGCCGCGGCGGGGGAGGGGCTGGTGAACATGGGAGGGTCCGGTCGTGTCGAGGGAGGGGCTGACGAGGAGCGGGGCGGGGTGCCGGGGGCGCGGGACGCCCCGGTGGCGCACTACGGTGCGCCGCCCGGCCGGACGGCCGGCTCTCCGATGAGCTGAACCGGCCTGACGGCCGAGCTGAGGCAGCCCGACGACGCCCACCGGCGGCGGACATCAACTAAGGCTTACCTAAGTCCTTGGAAGGTTATATTCCGCCCGACATGTCGGCAATCAGGAGTTGGCGACAGCCGATACGGCGTTCCGGACACCGGAAAGGCCGGGACCTCAGGCCGCGGCGGCGTCCACGGCCGGGGACGAGGGACCGAACCCCTCGGGCCGCGCCGTTCCCGTACGGGAGAACGCCCCCGGGTCCGCCGCGCCGATCCCCTCCGGGCCGCCCGCGCTCGTCCGGGCGAACGCCCCCGGGTCCGCCGCGCCGATCCCCTCCGGGCCGCCCGCGCTCGTCCGGGCGAACGCCCCCGGCGTCGCCCCCATGACCCGCCGGAACGCGGCGATGAACGTGCTGGTCTGCGCGTAGCCCAGCAGCAGCGCGACGGTCTGCACGTCGTGCCCCTCGGAGAGCAGCGTCAACGCCCGGTGGACGCGCAGCGCCTGCCGCCACTGGGCGAAGGAGAGGCCGGTGGTGTGACGGAACGCACGGCTGATGGTCCGGTCGCTGGTGCCGAGCGCCCGCGCCCACTCCTCCAGCGACCTGGGGTCGGAGGGGTCCTCCAGCAGGGCCTCGGCGATCGCGTCGATCCGGGGGTCGCCGGGCATCCGGAGCGCGAGCTGGCGCTCGGAGGGCTCCAGGACGTCGAAGACGACGGACTCCGCGCGCGCCCGTGCCGCCGCGTCGAGATCGGTCCGGGCGAGATGGGTCAGCAGGGACTCCAGCAGCGGCGTCATCTCGATCGCCGTGGGCCCGTCGAACGCGACCGGCGTGCGCTCCGGAGCGAAGAAGACGTCATGGAACACGACGTCCGCCGTCAGCCGCCCGCCGTGTACCACCCCGGCGGGCATCCACAGCCCCTGCCCGTCGGAGACGGTGAAGACGCGGTCCGCGACCCGGGACATCAGGGTGCCGCCGCGCACCCAGACCAGCTCGTGCAGGGGGTGCGCGTGCGGCTCCCACTCGGTGGGGACGTCGGGGAGGTGCGCCTCGGAGATGATCACGAACGGGGCGTCGGCCCCCGGCGGGACGGCGGAGGCGCGGCAGGTCACGGTGCCGGGCTCGCGCGGCCAGCTCCCGAAGGCGGTGACGTCGGGGCCGGCGGGGTCGGCGATGACGGGGCCGGCGATGACGGGGCCGGCGATGACGGGGCCGGCGATGACGGGGTCGGCCGTGACGGGGTCGGCGACGGTGGAGCCCGTCCCGGCGGGTGTGTCCGCCCCCGCGCCGGGTGCGGCAGAGGCGCCGGGGGCGGCGTCGGCGGGGCGGAGGGACATGGAACCGACTGTAACCCGCGGCCCCACGCCCCTCCCCGCGCCATAGTCACGGCCGGCCACCGTCACGACCGCCCCGGCCTGCCGCTGTCACAGCCGACCCGGTCTCCTGCCGTCACGGCCGGCCCGGCCCGCCTCAGCTCTCCGCGAGCAGCTCGTCCGCGTCGACGATGCGGTACGCGTACCCCTGCTCGGCCAGGAACCGCTGGCGGTGCGCCGCGAAGTCCTGGTCGATGGTGTCGCGGGCGACGACCGAGTAGAACCGCGCCTCGTGCCCGTCGGCCTTCGGCCGCAGGACGCGGCCCAGCCGCTGCGCCTCCTCCTGGCGCGACCCGAAGGTGCCGCTGACCTGGATGGCGACGGTGGCCTCGGGCAGGTCGATGGAGAAGTTGGCGACCTTGGAGACGACGAGGACGCTGATCTCCCCGTTCCGGAACGCGTCGAAGAGCTTCTCGCGCTGGGCGTTGCTGGTCTCGCCCTTGATGACCGGAGCGTCCAGGTGCGCGCCCAGTTCGTCGAGCTGGTCGATGTACTGCCCGATGACGAGGGTCTGCTCGCCCCGGTGCTTGCGCACCAGCGCCTCGGTCACCTTCCGCTTGGTGGCGGTGGTGGCGCAGAACCGGTACTTCTCCTCCGTCTCGGCGGTGGCGTACGCGAGCCGCTCGGAGTCGGTGAGGTTGACCCGCACCTCGACGCAGTCGGCCGGCGCGATGTACCCCTGCGCCTCGATCTCCTTCCAGGGCGCGTCGAACCGCTTGGGCCCGATGAGCGAGAAGACGTCGGACTCCCGACCGTCCTCGCGTACGAGCGTCGCCGTGAGGCCGAGCCGCCGCCGGGCCTGGAGGTCGGCGGTGAACTTGAAGACGGGCGCGGGCAGCAGGTGGACCTCGTCGTACACGACCAGGCCCCAGTCGCGGGAGTCGAACAGCTCCAGGTGCGGGTAGACGCCCTTCCGCCGGGTGGTCAGCACCTGGTAGGTGGCGATGGTGACCGGCCGGATCTCCTTGCGGGTCCCGCTGTACTCACCGATCTCGTCCTCGGTCAGCGAGGTCCGCTTCACCAGTTCGTGCTTCCACTGCCGCGCGGAGACGGTGTTGGTGACGAGGATGAGCGTGGTGGCCTTGGCCTCGGCCATGGCACCGGCCCCGACGAGCGTCTTCCCGGCGCCGCAGGGCAGCACGACGACCCCGGACCCACCGTGCCAGAACCCCTCCACGGCCTGCTTCTGGTACGGCCGCAGCGACCAGCCGTCCTCGGCCAGCTCGATCGGATGGGCCTCGCCGTCCACGTAGCCGGCGAGGTCCTCGGCGGGCCACCCGAGCTTGAGCAGCGTCTGCTTGACCTGTCCGCGCTCGGAGGGGTGGACGGCCACGGTGTCCGGGTCGATCCGCGCGCCGACCAGCGGCTGGACCTTCTTCGACCGGAGGATCTCCTCCAGGACGGGCCGGTCGGTGGTGGTGAGGACGAGCCCGTGCACAGGGTGCTTGGAGAGGGTGAGCCGGCCGTACCGCGCCATCGTCTCGGCGATGTCGACCAGGAGCGCGTGCGGCACGGGGTAGCGGGAGTACTCGACCAGGGCGTCGACGACCTGCTCGGCGTCGTGCCCGGCGGCGCGGGCGTTCCACAGCCCGAGCGGGGTGACCCGGTACGTGTGGATGTGCTCGGGCGCACGCTCCAGCTCCGCGAACGGCGCGATGGCACGGCGGCAGGCTTCCGCCAGCTCGTGGTCGACTTCGAGGAGCAGCGTCTTGTCGCTCTGGACGATGAGGGGTCCGGTCACGCGCTTCGGCCCTTTCTGCGGGGTGCGGCCACGGCTGCGGCCAAACGTCCAGTGTGCCGCATCGGGGGCCGGGACGGGGTGGGCGAGCACACACCGCGCACCCCGGGGCGCGGACCCGGCGGCCCGCGCGCGACGCTCGCCCCGGCGCACGTCGACGGGCCCGGGGCGGGTGGGGAACTCACGTCCTAATACCGGCTGCTGCGGTGGTTCGGTGGCTGATACAAAGAGGTGGCGTGCCGGCAGGGGGTCGGTACGGGGGAGGACCCGCGTGTCTCAGCCGTTCGACCAGCAGCCGCCGCCGACGCCCCAGGGCCCGCCGCCGCAGCCGGGAGGGCAGCAGCCCCACGGCACCCCGCCGCCGATGCCGCCCGTACCCCCGCGGCCCGCCGGCCCCGGCTACGGATCACCGCAGCAGCAGGGACAGGGCCAGCAGGGCCGGCAAGGACACCAGGGACAGCAGCCGGTCGCCGGGAACCCGTACGCGCAGCCGGTCCAGGACACGCCGCCGCAGGGGTACGGATGCGGCGCCGCGCAGCCCGGCCCGCACGGAGGCCCGCAGTCCGGTCCGTACGGAGGCCCGCAGCCGGGCCCGTACGGCACCGCGCAGACCGCGCCCCACGGGGCCGGCCCCCAGGACCAGCCGCCCGGCGCGTACGCGAATCCCGGTCCGCACGGAAACCCCGGCCCGCCCGGGGCCCCCGGCCCGTACGCGAGCCCCGCCCCCGGGGGCTTCCCGCCGCCGCAGCCCGGTCCGCCCGCGCCCCGGAAGAAGACCGGGCTCGTCGTGGTCGCCGCCGTGCTGGCGCTCGCGGTCGTCGGCGGCGGGATCTGGTTCGCCGTAGGCCGGGGGAACGACGACGGGAGCGACACCGCGAAGCCGCCCGCGCCGGTGGCGGCTCCCAGCGAGAGCGGGCCCGGGGAGAGCCCGGAGCCGGCGGACCCCACGGCGGACCCGGAGGACGAGCCGGCCGCCTCGCCGCCCGCCCGCTCGGACAACCCGTTCGTGCCCCGGCCCACCGGCACCGGGCTCCAGGCGGTGTGGAAGCTGCCGGACTCCACGATGCTCGGGCTCGGCGACGAGTTCGCCGACCAGCCCGCCCGCATCAACGCGATCCTCAGCTTCCGCGGCGGCCTGGAGTGCAAGGGCCGCTGGCAGGAGGACGAGAGCGGCGGCTTCCTGGAGATGGCCCTGCTGTGCGAGGAGGACGGCGTCCGGGTCAAGAGCAAGGACCGGGTCGGCAATCTGCGGCAGAACGGCGACAAGCTGACCGTCACGTGGAAGAAGGGGGCCACGGGCACGGACACGTTCGAGCGGTTCGGGGACATGGACCCGTCCTGACCCTCACGTGCGCGCACAGCGCCTGACGCCGCGCCCAGCCCTCACACACCGCGCCGCTGCGGCCCGAACCGCACCGGTACGCCCGGGGAGTAGAGCACGCTCACGGGCTCCCCGGCCGGTGCGGGCAGCCCGCCCGCCGCGACCAGGTCCTCGTCCCACTCCAGCAACTCCGCCCGGTGGAGCGGCCATTGAGGGTGGGCGTTGGGCAGGTAGGCGGTCCGGCCGAAGAAGGACGAGCTGTGCAGCGCCCAACGGGCCGTCAGGAAATGTTCCAGCGCCGTGGGTTCGACGATCGGCTCGCCCGGACGCAGAGCGATGCGGCTGTACGCGCCGCGCGGCCCCGGCCACCGCCGGCTGCTCGTGTACGTGAGGGTGTCGCCGGAACGCTCGACGCTCATCCGGGACCACACGTACGGCAACCGGAACCCGAGCCGTGCCACGAGGACCGGGATGAGCCGCGAGGCGTCGAGCGACCGGAACACGACCCCGCGCCGGCCGCGCTCGTCCACGGAGTACAGCCGCACGTTGGTCTCGGGGAAGGTGCCGAGGTACGGAATCCCCGGAAGCCCCAGCACCCCCACCCGGTGCATGCGGAACGCCACCAGCCCCACGTACGTCGTCGCCCCGCCGAACAGGTCCGGCACGGTCCCCGCAGGCAGCAGCGGTGCCACGTCCGCCGGGTCGGTCTCCCAGTGGAGGAAGGCCAGATCCAGCCAGGACTGCGTCAGCAGCGGAGGCATCGGCGCGGCGGGCGGCCGCGGCGAAACGGACTCGGGCTCGGGACTCCGGCGGGTGAAGGCCATGCCCGCAGCATCGCAGACGGCCCCCCGCCGCCTCCGTGGAGAGGCGGTGGAGAGGCGACGGCGACCCGGCGGCCGCTACTCGGCGTCGCCCGACCGCGCGGTGCGCCTGGCCCGCCGGACGCCGAACACGGCGAGGCCGAGGACGGCCACCGCGGTGACGGCCATCGCGATCTGCTCACCGGCTGACAGGGTTGCGATCATCTTCATCTCCTCGGCGGTGCGGCAGCATTGACACGGCGAACATGTCACCCGCGACGGCCAGCGCCAAGAGAGAACGTGATTCTCAGAGCTTCCCTTGAGCGTGGGGACCCGTCCGCCCGCCCCGGGCCCAGCGCCGCCCTCGTCAAGCCATTCGGGTGATCCACACGGATGGGGGACGACCTATGCAATGTCGTTAGGGGGTCGCTATCGTCAAGGTATGACGATAGCGACCCCCTAACGACATTGTCTGATGCTGGGAGGCTGGCATGCTGCTGCGGTTCCAGGTCACGAACCACGCGTCGCTCCTCGATGAGCAGGAGCTGTCCCTCGTGGCGACCGACAGGCATCCGGGCCGAGCGGAGTCGCAGATCCCGGGGGGATCCGAGGCAGCCGTTCCCGTTGTCGCCGTGTACGGGACCAACGCCTCCGGAAAGTCGAACGTCATCGACTCCATCGGCTGGATGAGGTCTGCGGTCCTCAGCTCGTTCCGCCGATGGGACCCCAGCGGTGGGGTCCCACGGCGTCCTTTCGCCCTCGGCGGCGGTGCGGCGGACCGGCCCAGCTCCTTCGCGGTCGACTTCGTCGTCGGCGGAGTCCATCATCAGTTCGGCTTCTCGGCCGACGACGAGAGGGTCACCGAGGAGTGGCTGTACTACTACCCGGAGGGGCGGCAGCGCCGTCTGTACGAGCGAGGAGCGGATGACACGGTCACCTTCGGAAGGTGGCTCACCGGTCGGCGCAAGCTGATCGCCGAACTGCTCCGCCCCAACAGCCTCTACCTGTCCGTGGCCGCCGCGCAGGGGCACGACCAGCTCGGCGAGGTCTTCCGCTGGTTCCGGACCGGCCTGCGGATGGCCACCGACCACGATTTCGCCCGGCGACTCGACCACACGGTGCAGCTCTGCCTGGAGGGCGGAGGCGGCGAGGGCGGGCGGCCGGTGCTGGATCTGCTGCGCTTCGCCGACCTGGGCGTCTCCGGACTGAAGGTCCAGGACCGGGACGAGAGCACCCGCGAGGACCACCGGCGGATCACGCAGGCTCTCCGGGAGGCACTGGGAAACAAGGTGCGCGTTCAGGAGGACTCCACGCATCGGGTCAGAGTGGAGCACCGGACCGCGGACGGGGTGTTCCCACTCGACCTCGCGTACGAGTCGAGCGGTACCCGCACGTGGATCGGTCTCATCGGCCCCGTCGTCACGACCTTGGCCGAGGGCGGGGTGCTGTGCGTGGACGAACTCGACGCCCGGCTCCATCCGTATCTGGTCGATGCGCTGGTCGGCATGTTCCAGTCGGCCGAGACCAATACGACGGGCGCACAGTTGATCTTCAGCACGCATGAGGCGGCGCTGCTGGGGAGGAACGCCCGCACCGAACTGTTCCGGGACCAGATCTGGTTCACGGAGAAGGATGCTCGGACTCTGGCCACGCGGCTGTTCCCGCTGACCGAGTTCGCGGTGCGTCAGTCCGGCGACAACCTGGAGACGCGCTACCTGGGCGGGCGCTACGGAGCGGTCCCGCATCTGGACGACGACCTGCTGCGGGATGTCACCGCGGCGTTCCGGCACGGGGGTGGGCGTGAAGCGGGGAAAGTCGCTGAAGCGGACGAAGGGCGCGCGACCGGAGCAGCGTAGATTTCTCATCTACTGCGAAGGCGAGCGCACCGAGGACCTCTACTTCAAAGGGCTGCGCGCGGACTTGCGGAGCCTTCCCGTGGCCATCTGCCTGGGAGGCGAGCACGGGGAGCCCCAGTCCTTGATCAGGGCGGCGATCGAGCACCAGCGGCGTGCTCCGACGTCACCCCGGGACCGCCGGACCGCGTACGACGAGGTCTGGTGTGTGATCGACGTCGAAGCGCCCACGCCGCACCGGGGGCTGGACGAGGCGTTGGGCCTTGCCCGGAAGCACGGCGTGAGCGTCGCGCTCACCAATCCGTGCTTCGAGCTGTGGCTGATGCTCCATTTCACCGACGTCACGCGGTACAGCACCTCCGCCTCGGCGCAGAAGGACCTGGAGAAGCTCGGGATCTGCGGCTACACCGCGGCCCGGAAGCACGTGGAGTACGACGCCGTGCGTGCGGGTTACGACGAGGCCAGGAAGCGGGCGCAGGCGCTGCGGCAGGGGGCGGCGGAGGGGCACCGGCGGAATCCCTGGACCGATGTGGATGTGCTGATCGAGTCCTTGAGAGAGGCCAGGCGGGCCTGAGAGGGAAGACGCGGCGGACGTGCGCTCGACATGTCCGGCCGCGCTCCCCTCGGGCCCGGATCCCTAAGCCTCCTCCGCCAGTTCCGCCACGCCCGTGATCCGGTGCAGCGGGTAGGTGCGGATCTCGTCGGCCGTGTGGTCGTACGCCGTGACGAAGCCGCCCTCCACGCGGACCGGGGCGATCACGCGTTGGCTGGCCGCGCCCTCCGCGTTGACGTAGCCGATCCAGACCGTCGAGCCCGTCATCGCGGCCGCCTGGACCGTGGCCAGGGTCTCGGCGGGGGTGGTGCGGGGGAGGGCGCCGGAGGGGCCGGGCGACGACGGGGAGTCCGGGGTCTCCTTGCGGGCCACCGTGGCCGCCGTGTCGCCCGCGCGGATGGCCCGGACCGCCGCGCCGAGCAGGGTGTCGTCCGGGACCGGGGGGCCTTCGGGGACCGGGACGGGAGGGGTGCGGGGCGGGGTGCGGCGGGCGCCGGCGCGGGTGATCAGGACGTCGCCGTCGGCGGATTCGGCGGCCGGGGCGTACCCCATGTCGCGCAGCGCTTCGAGCAGCGGGCCGGGGTCGGCCTGGGAGGCCAGGACCGTGGGCGCGAGGCGGCGCAGCCGCAGGCCGGTGGAGCGGCGGTCGGCCAGGATCTCGTTGAGGACCGCCTCGTCGTCGCAGCGCACGTACGCGGAGGCCGCCCCGATCCGCAGGTGGCCGTGGCGGCGGGCCACGTCGTCGATCAGGTAGCTCAGCGGCTGCGGCACCGGCGTACGGCTGTGCGCGGCGAGGAACGCGTGCAGGTCGGTCGCCGCCCGCCCGGCGTCCAGGGCGCGGCGCACCGAGCCGGGCGTGAAGCGGTACACCGTCGCCCCGCCCTTCGACTCGACGTCGGCCAGGACCGAGAGCATGTCGGCCAGCGGGCGTTCCAGCGGGCCCGGCGCGACCGCCGTCAGGTCGGCCTGGAGCAGGACGTGGTCCAGGGGTTCGGGGAGGAGGGGTGCCAAAAAGGCCGCCGCCGCCTTCTCGCCCTCCTCCAGCAGGGCGCGGGCCTGCGCGGACAGGGCGCCCCGGCCCGTGATGCCCAGCAGCTCCGCCTCGTTGAGCGTCCACAGGGCGAGGCGCGAGCGCAGGTCCGTCCCCTCCGCGCCCCCTCCCGACGTGGTGCCTCCCGGTGACGGGGCGGCGGGCGCCGCCGGGGCCGGGCCGCCGCGCAACGGGCGTTCCCAGCGCAGCCGTCGCAGCAGCGTCTCCGGGTCCGGCGCGGTGCCCGGCGGCAGGCCGGCGAAGAGGGCCAGCACCCGGCGGCGTACGTCGGGGGCGGCCGAGCGGTCCAGCTCCGGGCCGAGCGCGGACAGCGCCCGCCCCTTGGCGTCCTGGCCGCCGACCAGCCCCGGTGTCCGGGTGGCGGCGAGCCAGGCCGTGGCCAGGTGCGTCCAGCGGTCCGCGGCGGGCAGATCGAGCCACTCGTCGGACGCGGGCGTCGGCGCGTACCGCTCGTCGGTCTCCCCGTCGGACGCCAGCAGCCCCGCACCGTAGGCCAGTTCGACCCAGAAGGCGGCGATCGGCTCCGGCACGTCCAGCGCGGTCGCGGTGCGCTTCAGCTCCCGTACGCTCAGGCCGCCCGCGCGCAGGATCGTGGGGCCGCCGCCGTTCCAGAGCTTCAGCAGCTCCTCGACCGTGGCCAGCGCCGTGAACGCCTGGCCCGCCGCCGCCCTGTCCACAGCCTGTGGATCGCGTTCGGCGACCGCCGCGAGGGCCGGGGGCACCGGCTCCGGTACGCGGTGGGCGCGCCCGGCCCGCAGGTGGAGGGCCGCCTCGCGCGGCAGCACCACCGTCCGCGTCGACACCGGCAGCAGCAGGCCCCGGTCGCGCAGCCACTTCACGGGCGGGGTCGGGTTCGGGGTGACCTCTCCGTACGGCGGCCCCCACACCAGCCGGTCCAGCACCGACAGCGCCTCCACCGGGGCGCTGTCCAGCAGTTCCGCCATCCGCGTCCGGTCGGTGAAGAGGGCGGAGAGCGAGGCCACCGCCGAGACCGGGTCGTGCGTGGCGGGCAGCCCGGTCGCCGTCAGGATCTCCTGGAGCCGGCCCGGCGACATGCCCGCCGTCGCCTCCGCCACCGTGGGGCCGAGGCCGGTGGGGGAGGGGTGCTGCGGGGACGGGGCGAGCAGTTCGCGGGCGGTGCGCACCAGCCGCAGCCGGTCGTCCTCGCCCCAGACCAGGGCCTGTTCGCGCAGCGTCGCCAGCGCGCCCGGCAGCGCGGCGGTGATCGCCGCCCCCGCGTCGTCGTGCTGCTCGCCGTCGTCGAGCCCGTCGCCGGTGAGGAGGGACAGGAGCGTCTCGTACGGGGCCGGGTCCGGGGCCACCGCCAACGCCTCGGCGGTCTGCAGCGCGAACCGGTCCAGGTGCTCCAGCGCCCGCACCACCGAGGCCCGGGTCCCGGCCCGGGTGGCGAGCTGGGTGATGTCGTTCGGCACCGGGTTCAGCAGGTCGGGGCGGGCGCGCAGCAGCCCGGCCAACGAGTCGTCGCCCCGGGCGCGCAGGGCTTCGGCGAGCGTGCGCGGTGGTGTGGTCGTCCCCATCCGTCCCACGGTAGCCGCTGGAACGCTACCGTCGGGGCAGGGCCGGTAGAGGGGATGCACCGCAGTGGGGATCGAGAGCGACCAGCTCGTCTACGACTACCTGAGCCGGGTCGGCGACCTGGCCCAGCGGCAACAGCTGTCCTCGGCCGCCCGGATGCGGCTCGTCTCGTCGCTCCGGGGCGAGATCGACCGGCAGCGCGGCACGGCGGGCGCGGACTCCCCGGCGACCGTGCGGCGCATCATCGGCAGGCTGGGGAGCCCGGACGAACTGGTCGCCGCGGCGGCGGAGTCCGGCGACGGCACGGTCCCGCTGCCCACCACCGGGCCGGGCACGGGGGCGGGCCCGGACGAGCCGCCGCGGCGCGGCCTTCCCCGGCCCCGGAGCGGACTGCTGCGCAAGGAGCCGTGGGGCCGGAAGGAGCCGGACGCGCCGGGGGAGCGGGGTGAGCGGCCGGAGGGCCGGGGCCCCGGGAAGCCGAAAGCCGGTTTCGGGTGGGGCGCGTCGCGCCGCGCCGCCGGGGACGCAGCGCAGGACGGCCGCCGCGCGGCGGGCGCGGATACGGAGGCGGAGGCCGGCCCCTCCGTGCCCCGGCCGGCGCCCGCCCGCGACGACGACGGAACCCCGGCCGACGGCGCCCGCGCCCCCGCCGGCCACTGGCCCGACCCCTCCGCCCCGCACATGCTCGGCCAGGACCAGCAGGGGGACGGCGGCGACGCGGCCGACTGGTGGCGGCTGGAGCCGGGGCCGTTCGACGAGGGGACGGCCATCCCCGGGTTCTTCGGCGGCATCGAGGCCCCGGAGCTGCTCGGCAGGCGGCCGAGGCCCGTCCAGACGGACAAGAAGGACGAGCGGGGAGAGAAGGGCGAGGGGGCGGACGCGGAGGACGGTCCGGAGGGCGCGGGCGACGGGAAGGGCACGCAGGCCGATGCGTCCGGGTCCGGCGAGGCCGCCGCCCGCCGCCGCGCCCTGCGCCTGGTCAGGCTCCGCCGCCGCAAGGCCGCCCCGGTCGTCGCCGAGCCCGCGGCCGTCGCGGCCGGACCGCGCGGCGGCTTCGCCCACCCGCTGCTGCTTCTGGCCGCCGTCCTGCTCGTCGCCGGGGTGGTCACCGGCTCCTGGCTGCCGCTGGCGGGCGGCTGGCTGATCGCGTACAGCTCGCGCACCCTCTCCCGTACGGAGGCGAAGTGGGCGGCGCTCGGCCTGCCGGGCGTGGTGGCGACTGGGGCGATCGTATGGATCTGGGGGCGGATGGAGGGGCGCTGGGGCGAGCCGATCCGCGAGGGCGCGATGCGGGACGTCTTGCTGGAGGCGTGGCCGGTGGTCGTCCGCGTCGCGGCCGTCGCCTCCGCGCTCTACCTGGTGTGGCGCGCACGGCGGAGGGCGTGACCGGAACCGGACGGGGCAACGGAACCGGCCCTGCCTCGGGCAGCGGAACGGGCCCTGCCTCGGGCTCCGGCATCGCGATCGGCCCCTGTCACGCCGACAGAACCAGAACCAGAACCGGAACCGGAACCGGAACCAGAACCGGAATCAGCTCCGCCTCAGCAACCAGAACCGGAATCAGCCTTGCCTCAGCAACCGGAAGCAGGGCCGGAAGCAGAGACGGAGGGGGAACGGGTCCGGTCTCCGGTGGGCCGGGAACAGGCTTCGGGGTCCGCCCTCACGCCGTGCGGCGGCACCCGGCGAGCAGGATGGCGACCATGCGCCGGGCGTCCTCCCGGTCGTAGTCGGGGCCGGTGATGCAGAGATTGCCGATGGCCCGCATCAACGTGTACGCGGTGATGCCGGGGTCGGTCTCCCCGGCGGCGGTACAGGCGTCGAGCAGGGCCGCGCAGGCCGGGACCAGGGTGTCGAGCATCAGGGCGTGCAGGTTCTCCAGCCCCGGGTCGCCGGACCCCAGCGCGGCGCCCAGGCCGTGCTTGGTGACCAGGAACTCCACGAACGCCTCCACCCACGCGGTCAGGGCGGTGAACGGGGACGCCGACTCCGCCAGGAGCCGGGGCGCGAGCGCGCCGCAGGTGTCGATCTGGTGCCGGTAGACCGCGGTGACCAGGTCCGCCCGGGTCGGGAAGTGGCGGTAGACCGTCCCGATGCCGACGTCGGCGCGTTCCGCGATGTCGCGGATCGGAGCCTGGACGCCCTGGTGCCCGAAGGCCGCGGCGGCGGCTGCCACCACCGTCTCGCGGGTGCGCTGCGCGCGCGCCTGGCGCACTCCGAGTGATTCCGGCACGGGGCCTCCCTTTACTCGCGGAACATTGTTCCGCTACTTTGGCGGAACGGCGTTCCGCCAAAGTATGGCAGTGCGCCCTCCGGAAGAAAGCGTGGCCCCCTCATGTCCGCATCCCTGCCCGCGTCCCCGTCCACACCCCTGTCCGCAGGCTCGTCCCCGTCCCCGCACGCCCCCTTGCCCGGCGCCCGGAACCCGGACCGGCCGGTCGTCGCGGTCAAGCCGATCACCGTCCCCGCCCCCGGCCGGGGCGTGGAACTCCAGGTGAAGGTCACCGCCCCGGTGACCGGCCGGAACCTTCCCGTCATCGTGTTCTCCCACGGCAACGCGTGGTCCATGGACGGGTACGAACCCCTCGTCGACCGGTGGGCCGCCGCCGGGTTCGTCGTGGTCCAGCCCACCCACCTGGACTCCCGTCGCAACGGCATCGGTTGGGACGATCCGCGCTTCCCCACCGTGTGGCGCGTGCGGATATCCGACCTCCACGCCGTGCTGGACGGCCTCGACGGCATCCTCGGCCGGGCGGCCGATGTGGGGGACCGCGCCGACCTCGGCCGGGTCGCGGTCGTCGGCCACTCCTGGGGCGCCCAGACCGCCGGCGCGCTCTTGGGCGCCCGGGTGCTCGACGCCGACGGGGCGCCGGGGGAGGACTTCACGCACCCCGCGGTCGCGGCCGGCGTCCTGATCGCCGCGACCGGCACGGGCGACTCCCTCACCCCGTTCGCGGTCGAGCACCTTCCGTTCATGCGGCCCGACTACACCACGATGACCACGCCGGCCCTGGTGGTCGCGGGCGGCCGGGACCGGTCCCAGCTCTCCACGCGCGGGCCGGACTGGTTCACCGACGCCTACCGGATCGCCCCGTCGCCGAAGAGCCTGCTCACCATCGAGGAGGGCGAGCACACCCTGGGCGGTCTCGCCGGGGAGAAGGTCGCGGAGACCACCGACGAGGACCCGGCCCGTGTCGCCCTCGTCGCCGACGCCGTCTCCGCGTACCTCCTCGAAGCCCTCGGGCTCGACGCCTCCGCGTGGGCGGCCTGGGAGAAGGCCGCCGCCGCGAACGACGCCTGGGACGTCACCGGAAAGTGAGCCGGGGCGTCACCGGCGCGTACGCGTACCGGATGCCCCGGAAGCCGGCCCGCCGGGAGCGGGGAGCGGGTCCGCCGGGAGGCAGGGAGTGGGAAGCGGGCCCGCCGGGAGAGTGAAGCGGTCCGCGCCCTCACCCCGCCGGGTCCCCACATCGCCAGGTCGCCGGGTCGCCGGGCCCCCACATCGCGTGGCCACCAGGTCGTCAGGTCTCCACATCGCGTGGTCACCTGGTCGTCAGCCCGTCAGCCCGTCAGCCCGTCAGTCCGTCAGTCCGTCAGCCCATCAGGCCGGCCCGCAGCTCGTCGAGGATCTTGTCGGCCGCCGTGTAGCCGATGCCCTGGATCCAGAGCTGGTCGTCGACCGGGAAGACCTTGCCGTTCTTCACCGCGTCCATGTTCTTCCACAGGCCGCCGCCCGTGGTCTCCGTCTCCTTGGCCTTCTTCGGGTCGCCGTACGTCGAGTGGAAGACCGCGTCCGCGTCCGCCAGGTCGATCTTCTCGGGGCTGACGTCGTACGAGAACCCGTCCTTGGCCTTGTCCACGATCGCGGGGCGGCCCAGCCCCACGTCGGCCAGGATCGTCGCGATGTAGTTCTTCCGGCCGTAGATCCGGATGTCCGCGCCCTCGACGAAGCGGACCATGTTGACCTCGGTCGCGGCGGCCTTCTCCTTGCCGCCGAGCGCCTTCGTCACGTCCGCCACGTGCTGCGCGTAGTCGGCGGTGACCTTCTTCGCCTCGGCCTGCTTGCCGAGGGCCTCGGCGTGGAGCCGGAAGTTCTCCTTCCAGGGGTAACCGGTGTTCTCCGTCATCACGGTCGGCGCGATCTTGGACAGTTCGGCGTACTTGTCGCCGTGCCGGACCTTGCTCGTGAGGATGAGGTCGGGCTTCAGGGCGGCGATGGCCTCCAGGTTCGGGGTCATCATCTGGCCGACGTCCTCGATGCCCGCGACCCGGTCCTTCGGCAGGTAGTCGAGGAAACCGGACGTCACGTCCGCGTGGGTCGAGCCGACCGGCTTCACGCCGAGGGTGAGGGCCGAGTCCAGCTCGGCGGTGTCCAGGACGACCACCCGCTCGGGCGCCTCCCGGACCTCCACGTCGCCCATCGCCGTCTTCACCGTACGGGTGGAGCCGGAGCCCGGAGCGGAGTCGGAACCGGAACCGGAACCGGAGTCGTCGGACGAGCCGCAGGCGGACAGCGAGAGCGCGGCGACCGTCGCCAGGGAGACGGCGGCCAGGGAGCGGGGGCGGAGACTGCGCAGGGTCATGGGTCAGAGGACCTTTCCGGTAGTCGGAGCTGAGGCGGAGTCGGAGCCGGAAGCAGAAGCAGAAGCAGAAGCGGGAACCGAGGTGGAGGAAGAGGCGGACGGCGCGGGCGACCACGGCGCGCCCGGGACGACGAGCGGCGAACCCGTCACCGGATCCGGCACGATCACCGCGTCCAGGCCGAAGACCTCGCGGACCAGTTCGGCGGTGACGATGTCCCCGGGCCGCCCCTCGGCGACGATCCGGCCCTCCTTCATCGCGACCAGACGGTCCGCGTACCGGGCGGCCTGGTTGAGGTCGTGCAGCACGGTGACGACGGTACGGCCCCGGGTGCCGTCAGCGGCAGGGGACGCCAACTGGCGTACCAGGTCGAGGACTTCCACCTGGTGGGCGATGTCGAGATACGTCGTCGGCTCGTCGAGCAGCAGCAGGTCGGTGTCCTGGGCCAGCGCCATCGCGATCCACACCCGCTGGCGCTGCCCGCCCGACAGCTCGTCCACCGCCCGGCCGGCCAGCGCCGTCACGTCCGTACGGGCCATGGCGTCGGTCACCGCCCGCTCGTCCTCGTCCGACCACTGCTGCCACCAGCTCTGGTGCGGCTGACGGCCCCGCGCGACCAGGTCGGAGACGGTGATCGCCTCCGGCGCGACCGGGGTCTGCGGGAGCAGCCCGATGGACCGGGCGATCTGCTTCGTCGGTATCCGCGCCAGCTCCGTGCCGTCCAGCAGGACCGCCCCGCCGCGCGGCTTCAGCAGCCGGCCGAGCGCCCGCAGCGTGGTGGACTTGCCGCAGGCGTTCGGGCCGACGATGACGGTGACCTGCCCGTCGGGCACCGTGAGGTCGAGTTCCCGGACCACGGTGCGGTCCTCGTACGCGAGGGTCAGGGCGCGGGCGGCGAGCCGGCCCTCGCCCGCCCCGGGCGCGGTGGCGGTGGCGGACGCGGGGCCTGCGGCCGCGTCGGACGTCGTCGGGCTCATGCGGTGCCTCCACTGCGGCCGCGGTGACCGCGGATGATCAGCCAGATCAGATACGGGGCGCCGACCGCCGCCGTGAGGACCCCCACGGGCAGTTCGGTCGGCGAGAACAGCCTGCGGGCGAGCAGATCGCCGCCGACGACGATCACCGCGCCCAGCAGCGCCGAGGACAACAGGGGGATCTGCGCGGTCCGGGTGGTGCGCCGGGCGATCTGCGGGGCCAGCAGCGCCACGAAGTCCACCGGGCCGGCCGTGCCCGTCGCCACGGAGGCCAGGACCACGCCGAGGGCGACGAGCCCGAGCCGTACGCGCCCCAGGCGTACGCCCAGCGCGGTGGCCGTGTCGTCGTCCATCGAGACGGTGCGCTGGGCGCGCGCCGCCCAGACGACCGCGGGCAGCAGGAGCAGCAGCGTCCAGCCGATCGGGGCGGCCTCGGGCCAGCCGCGCCCGTTCAGCGAACCGGTCATCCAGATCTGCGCCTGCTGGGCGACCAGGTAGTCGCCCTTGGTCAGGAACAGCGTGGTCACCGACCGCAGGGCGATGGCGAACCCGATGCCGATGAGGACGAAGCGCGTCGCATGCAGCCCGCCGCGCCACGCGAAGACGTACACGAGGGTCGCCGCCGCGATGCCGCCGACGACGGAGAAGTACGGCAGGAAGGTGTACGAGGTGACGCCGAAGGTCAGCGCGCCGACGGTGAGGGCGCTCGCGCCCTGGCTGACGCCGATGATGTCGGGGCTGGCCAGCGGGTTGCGGGCCACGGTCTGGATCAGCGCCCCGGCGATGCCGAACGCGACCCCGACCAGCAGCCCGACGACCATGCGCGGCAGCCGGAGCGTGCCCACGACCAGTTCGGCCGACGACGGCTGGCCGAGGATCACCTTCACGACCTCGCCGGGCGCGACGAAGCTCTCCCCGACGCAGAGGTAGGCGACGCAGACGGCGGCCAGCAGGAGCACCAGGGCCGCCGCGACGACGCAGGAACGCCGGTGCAGCAGGAACCGGCCGCGCGGGCCGGCCTTCAGGACGGCGTAACCGGAGGGCCGGACCCGTACGGGCTTCACAGGCTTCTCGGTCTTCTCGGGCGCGGTGGCGGGCGCGTCGGCCGTCATGCGGGCACCGCCTTCCGGCGGACGAGGGCGACCAGGAACGGCACCCCGATCAGGGCCGTCGTCACCCCGGCCGGGACCTCGCTCGGCGGGAACACGATCCGGCCGACGACGTCCGAGACCAGCAGCATCACGGGCCCGAGCAGCGCCGCCATGGGCAGCACCCAGCGGTGGTCGGCGCCGACGACGGCGCGGGCGATGTGCGGGACGGCGAGCCCGATGAAGGCGATCGGTCCGGCGGCGGCGACCCCGACCCCGGTCAGCACGGTCGCCCCGATCCCGCCGACGATCCGGACCGCGGCGACGTTCTGCCCGAGGCCCTTCGCCACGTCCTCGCCGAGCGCGAGCGCGTCCAGGCCGCGGGCGACGGAGAGCACGAGCACGGCCCCGACCAGGAGGAACGGCCACACCTGCTGGACCACGTCCGCCTCCCGGCCCGCGATCGAACCGACCTGCCAGAAGCGGAACTCGTCCAGTGCGGACGCCTTCGTCGTCAGCACGCCCATCGTGACCGACACCAGTAGCGCGTTGATCGCCGCGCCGCCGAGCGCGAGCTTCACCGGGGTCGCCCCGCCGCGCCCGCGCGCGGCGATGGCGTACACGGCGACCGAGGCGAGGGCCGCGCCGCCGAAGGCGAACCACACGTACCCGGTCAGCGTGTGCACCCCCGCGAACGCGATCGCCACCACGACCGCCACCGACGCCCCCTGGCTGATGCCGAGGATGCCGGGGTCGGCGATCGGGTTGCGGGTGATGCCCTGGAGCGCCGTGCCCGCGAGCGCCAGCGCCGCGCCGACCATCAGCCCGATGAGCGTGCGCGGTACCCGCATCGAGCGGATCACCTCGGCGGCGTCGGAGTTCCCGCCGTGCAGCAGGGCGTCGACCACCTCGCCCGGCGGGATGGAACGCGCGCCCACGGCGAGGCTCAGCAGGACCGCCAGCAGTAGGGCGACGACGGCGGCGGCCGTCGCGGCGGCGCGCCGCGAGAGGCGGGGCGCCGGGGACGGGCCGGGCGGCACCCCGGGTGGCGCGGCGGTCCGCACCGGCGCTGACGCTGACATCTGACCCCATCGAGAACGGCCCCGGGCACGGACGCGGCACGTGGGAGGACGGGACGGGCACGGGCCACGCGGGTAAGGCTTGGCTAAGTACGCGCCTCAGTCTAGGCGGCGGCTCCCCGCCACCGGCCCCCGGGCGGCTCGGGCCCGGTCGGCACAATGGCAGGCATGGCATCCACGGATCAGCACCCCGACCAGCACCCGCAGCGGCACCCCCTGACGGTCGGCTTCGACCTCGACATGACGCTCATCGACACCCGCCCCGGCATCGCCGCCGCCTTCCGGGTCCTGGCCGCGGAGACGGGGACGCCGATCGACGTGGACCTGGTGGTGAACCGGCTCGGCCCGCCGCTGGAGACGGAGCTGGCGCACTGGTTCCCGGCCGAGGCGGTCCCCGCCGTGGCCGCCCGCTACCGCGAGCTCTACCCCGACCACGCGATAACCCCGAGCACGGCCCTCGCCGGCGCGCGCGAGTCGGTGGCCGCCGTACGGGCGCTCGGGGGTCGCGCGATCGTCGTCACCGCGAAGTACGCGGAGCACGCGAAGCTCCATCTGGCCCACCTCGGCATCGAACCGGACGCCGTGATCGGCTGGCTGTGGGCGGAGGCCAAGGGCGAGGCCCTGCGCGAGCACGGCGCTCACGTGTACGTCGGCGACCACCTCGGGGACGTGCGCGGTGCGCGGGTGGCCGGAGCGCTGTCGGTCGCGGTGACGACCGGCCCCTGCGACGCGGCGGAGCTGCGGGCGGAGGGCGCGGACGTGGTGCTGGCCGACCTGACGGGCCTCCCGGCCTGGCTGGCGTCCTACGACGCGGACCGGGCGGCCCCCGAGGATCAGCCGACGGCGACGTCGGTGAGGACGGCCCCGGACTCCGCCAGCCGTTCGACCGCGTAGGCCGGGTCGAGCAGCGCCTCGGGGGTGTGCAGCCCCGGCGCGACGGCCGCACCGCGCAGCCCGACCAGCCGCTCGACGCCGAGGGCCACGCCCGTCGCGGTCACCGGACGCTGCCCCGACGGGTGGGTCAGACGGCGGAGCGTCCTCGTCGGCGTGCCCGCCCGGTCGGTCCCCTCGATCTCGATACCGGCCTCGAAGGACACGGGTCCGCCGAGCCGTCGCCCCGTGGATTCGCCGACGGCGAAGTCGAAACGGACGTCGGGCGCGTCCGTCGCGAGGGCGAGGCTCGGCACGTCGAGGACCGCGATGCTGCGGCCGGGCAGACCGGTGCCGTCGGCACGCCGCACCTCCGCCTCGGCGTCGGGGCCGTCGACCCAGGTGAAGACGCCGTCGCGGCGTACGAGCCCTGCCGTGGTCGCCGTGGACCACCGCTCCAGATCGGCCGCTCCCGCAGGCCCGCCGGTGTCCTGTTCGTCCAGTACGGCGCCGATGCGGACGGTGTCGATCCGGTCGAATTCCCGGGCCGCGTGCAGGGCCGCGAGGACGACGGCGCCGGCGCAGAAGTGGCTGGCCACCAGGATCGGCGCGGCCTCCGCCCGCTGGGCGCCCGCGACGATCTCCGGCGCGATGTCCACCAGACCGCTGGAGATGCTGAGGTAGGGCACCCCGCGCTCCTGTGCGTAGCGCAGCCCGTGCAGGCGGTCGTCCCAGAGCGCGGCGACCACCGCCGAGCAGGCGGTGGTGGCCGGGAGGCCGAGGCCGCGGCGTCGCAGGTCGACGGTGGCGGCCGTCGCGTGGCCGAGCTCGTCGGCCAGCCGCCGCGCGCGTTCCGGGTCGCGGCCCGCGATCGTCAGCGGCAGCGTCGGATGCCACCGGCGCAGGAGGGCGGCGGCCCCCGCGCCCGCCTGGCCCGTGCCGCCCAGAATCAGTACCGGTTCCCGCTGTCCCATGGTGGCGCCCCTCCACATCAACGAAGCTACATTTTGTAGCCTACGTTTTGTAGCTTAAATTGGGAGGAGACCGCAAGGGAGTGCCCATGGCGACCACACCGACCCGCCTGTCGAAGCAGGCCAGGCGGGAGCAACTGCTCGACACCGCCGTGGCGATCGTGCGCACCCGGGGCGCCGACGGCCTGACGCTGGTCACCCTCGCGGAGGAGGCCGGGGTGAGCAGGCCGGTCGTCTACGGCCACTTCGCCACCCGCCCCGGCCTGCTGCTCGCACTCCACCGGCGACTCGACGAACGCCACCGGGCCGCCGTCACCCGGGCCCTGCGGAGCGCCGCGACCGGCGCCGACGCGGTCGCCCGCGCCATCAGCACCGCCTACTTCGCCTGCGCCACCGACATGCCCGAGCTGGGCGCCGTCACCGCGGCGCTGAAGGGGAGCCCGGAGATGGAGGCGGTGCGGCACGATTCGGCCGACCGCTACGCGGAGCTGATGGCCACCGTGTTGCGCCCGTACTCCCCGCTCGCACCGAAGGACCTCGGGCTGCGGTGCGCCGGCGTACTGGGCGCGGCCGACGCGCTCGCGGCCGAGCTGAACCGGCGGCGGGCGACCGACGACGAGACGGTCGCCGCGCTAACCGGCCTGATCATGGGCAGTCTCGGGGGCGGGGCCGGGCGCGGGGCCGAGTCCGGTGCCGGGCCCGCCGAGACCGAGGCCGGGGCCGGGCCTGCCGAGGCCGAGACCGAGGCCGGGGCCGGGGCGTGAGGCCGGGGCCGCGAACTCCCGGCCAGCTCCGGCGTACGCCCGGCTAGGAGTTCGCTGCTCGTTTCGGCGAGTTCGCCCAGACCGAGCGCACCACGCCGGCCGCCGCGATCAGGAATCCGACGCCCATCAGCATGGAGACCGCGTACGCGATCGACGGGAACGGGTCGGTGCCCAGGAACAGAGGGGCGACCGTGACCAGCGTGGCCAGGGCGCCGACGAAAAAGACGATCGCGCCGACCTGAACCAGCCGATCGCCCGCGCCTGAAGGAGTAGTACTCACCCGACCAGGGTAGTTCCCAGCCCCGAGGAACTCTCCGGCGACGTCTTGTCACCGGACGCAGGGCCATTAGCCTGGGACCGAGCGGGTCACGGTGACCCGCTGTATTGCTATCCGGAGCCGTTGTCCTGCTGGAGGACCGGCTCTCCCGCGCACCGACGAGTACGAGGACGAGGACAGACGTGCCCACCGGCAAGGTCAAGTGGTTCAACAGCGAGAAGGGCTTCGGCTTTCTCTCCCGCGACGACGGCGGCGACGTCTTCGTCCACTCGTCGGTCCTCCCTGCCGGGGTCGACGCGCTCAAGCCCGGCCAGCGCGTGGAGTTCGGCGTGGTCGCGGGCCAGCGCGGCGACCAGGCGCTCTCCGTGGTGATCCTCGATCCCACGCCGTCCCTCGCGGCCGCGCAGCGCCGCAAGCCCGACGAGCTGGCGTCGATCGTCCAGGACCTGACGACGGTCCTGGAGAACATCACCCCGCAGCTGGAGCGCGGCCGCTACCCGGACAAGGCGGCCGGCGCGAAGATCGCGGGCCTGCTGAGGGCCGTCGCCGACCAGCTCGACGTGTAGCGGCGGGCCGCCCGAAGCGGATCGGCCAGGCGGCGGGACCGCCCGGCCCTCCTGCCCGGCGCCCGCCCACTCGCCGTCCGCCCGCTCGACGCCGTCCGGCAGACGTCCGCCCGCCCGCTCGGTGCTCCGCCCGCCCTCCGGCCGGCGGCAGCCGACGGTCCGGCTCGTCGTCACGCCTGGCTCTCCGCGAAGAGCCGGGTCGACCGTCCCAAGGCCGCGCGCACCGCGCCCGAGCGGGTCAGCGGCGCCCGGTCCACCCCGGCGAACAGCACGGCCAGGGAGATGTCGGCGGCCACGGCGCGGCCCGTCGTCCGGACCGTCAGCCGTTTGCCGCCGAACCCCGACAGCCTCGCCGTGAGGGTGACCCCGGCGTCCTCGTCGTCGGCCCGCCGGACCAGGACGAACCGCTTCCGGTTCACTGCCCGCAGCAGGTACTGGTCGCCGCCGTATTGGAAGCGCAGGGCGCGGGCCCGGTGCGTCAGGCCGAAGCGGTTGCGCCGCAGGTACACCATGGCGTCGCCGACCCGGAGCGTCGACCCGTTGAGCGTCGGCAGGTCGGTGGCCTCCGTGTGGATGCCGCGGGTCTCGAACACCGCCGTGGGTATCGAGGGGCCCCGCACCTCCGAGATCAGGCTGCCCGGCGTGTGCTCAAGGGGCAGCGGCGCGGTGAGCACGACCTCCCCGAACCCGGGCACCGTGCCCCGGAGCCCGGACCGCCGCTCGTGGGTGCGGCCTTCCTTCCAGAACTCCAGCGTGAACTCGCCGACCGCTGTGTGCACCGCCCGCATCCTCCCCCGTTGCTGACCGCTGACCCGCAGGCCCGATGACCCGCTGACCGCACCCCCGGAGCCCGGCCCCCGACCGTGACCCCGCGCCCGCTCCGTCCCGCCCGCTCCGTCCCGCCCGGCCCCTCGCTCAGGGAAACGCCAGCGCGTCCGGCGCCAGCGGCGGTACGAGTCCTTCCGCCGCCGCGCGGGTCAGCAGGCCGCGGATCGCCGCGTAGCCGTCCTCCCCGAGGTCGGCGGTGAACTCGTTCACGTACAGCCCGATGTGCTGGTCCGCGACGGCCGGGTCCATCTCCTGGGCGTGCTCCAGGACGTACGGCCGGGAGACCTCCGGGTGGTCCCAGGCGAAGCGGACCGAGTCGCGTACGGTGTCGGCCAGCCGACGCAGGGCCTCCTCGCCCAGCGAGCGCTTCGCGATGATCGCGCCGAGCGGGATCGGGAGGCCCGTGGTGTCCTCCCAGTGGCGGCCCATGTCGGCGAGGTTGTGCAGCCCGAAGTTCCGGTACGTGAAGCGGGCCTCGTGGATGACCAGGCCCGCGTCCACCTTGCCGTCCCGGACGGCCGGCATGATCTCGTCGAACGGCATCACGACGACCTCGCCGACCCCGCCGGGGACCAGGTCCGCGGCCCAGAGCCGGAACAGCAGGTAGGCCGTCGAGCGCTCGCTCGGCACGGCGACGGTCCGGCCGGTCAGATCGAGGCCCGGCTCCCTGGTGAGGACCAGCGGCCCGCAGCCCCGGCCCAGCGCCCCGCCGCACGGCAGCAGCGCGTACTCGTCGAGCACCCACGGCAGCACCGCGTACGACACCTTCAGGACGTCCAGCTCGCCCCGTTCGGCCATGCCGTTGGTGATGTCGATGTCGGCGAAGGTCACGTCCGGCGCGGGCGCGCCGGGCACCCGGCCGTGCGCCCAGGCCTCGAAGACGAACGTGTCGTTGGGGCAGGGCGAGAAGGCGATCCGGATCGCGTCCCCCGCCGGGGAGCCGCTAGGCGCGGTTTCGGTGGTCATGCCGGTTCCAACCTTCCAGTACGGGGGCGCTCTTCCCGAACGCGTCGGTGAGCGCCGCCAGTGCGTCGCCGATGCGCCAGGCGTCCCGGTCGCGGGGGCCGACGGCGTTGGAGACGGCCCGCAGTTCCAGTACGGGTACGGCTGCCCGCGCGGCGGCCTCCGCGACCCCGAACCCCTCCATCGCCTCGACCAGGGCGCCCGGATGCGCCGCGAGCAGAGCCCCGGCGCGCTCGGCGGAACCGGTCGCGGTGGAGACGGTGAGGACGGGCCCGGCGGCGGCGCCCGCGGCGGCGGCCACCTCCCGCACCAGCGCGGGCGGCGGGGCGAACCGGTCCCGGCCGAAACCGAGCGCGGTGACCGGGAGGAACCCCTCGGGGGACTCGGCGCCCAGATCGGCGGCGACGATGTCGCTCGCGACGACGGGTGAGCCCAGCGGGGTCAGCGGGGTGAACGCCCCGCCGATCCCGGCCGAGACGACGAGCCCGTACGGGGCGGGGGCGGACGCCAGGGCGAACGCGGTCGCCGCCGCCGCGGCGGCCGGACCGGCGCCGCCCGCCAGCACGTCGAACGCCCCGCGGCGGTGCACCTCGGCCCCCGGCACCGCCACCGTCTCCGGAGCGCCCCCGAACGCACGCGTGACCGCGTCCCGTTCGGCGGGGACAGCGGTCACGACGAGCACACGCACGGATGCAGCCTCAGGGTCGAGGACGGGGGAGGAGGACGCTCTGCGCCGGGCTCCGGGGCTCACGGGACCTCACGGCCCCGTGAGCCGGGCTTCGGCGGTCAGTCCTTCTTGAGCTCGAACTGCCAGATGCCCGTCAGCTTCTTGCCCTTGGTCTCCACGATGGAGATGTTGGTCTTCTCGGCGGGCTTGCCCGTCTGGCTGGCGAAGAAGGCGCTGCCGGGGATCGTCCGGTAGGTCTTGTCGTACGGCTCCTGCTCGGCCTGCTGGCCGTTGATGAAGAGCGTCCAGCCGTTCTCGGCGATCTCGGGGTCGACGCCGAAGCGGACCTTGTCGTCCATGGAGACCGTGATGCTCTTCTCGGCCTTCTTGTTCAGGCAGCCCTGGACCAGGGACTCCTTGATCGCTTCGCCGTCGTTGTAACAGGCGGCCTCGGTGTTCACCGAGTCGCTGCCGACCGTCACGGTGGCGAGCGGCGTCGGCTTGTCGCAGGCGGACAGGACAAGGAGTCCCGCGGACACGGCACCAAGAGCTACGCCGATTCGACGGCCCTTACCGGAGAAGAACGCAACGGTCATGGGCCGAAGGCTATCGGTCGCGTCCGTTCACGCCACGCGGGGGTGCGGCGTGCCGCGTCGCGCGGCCCCCAGGAGACCCCGTACGGAGGTCGCCGCGCCGAGCGCCAGGATGCCCGCGGCGACCGACATGCCGAGCACCGCGTTGAGCGGCAGGGCGATCCCGATGCCGCCGCCGACCACCCAGGCCATCTGGAGCAACGTCTCCGACCGGGCGAACGCCGACGTGCGGACCTCCTCCGGCACGTCCCGCTGGATCATCGCGTCGAGCGACAGCTTGGACAGGGCCTGGGTGAACCCGGCGACCGCGCCGAGCGCGGCGACCAGCACCGTGGAGAAGAAGACGGCGGCCAGGACCGCCGTGCCCAGCGCGAGCCCCAGCACCGTGGCCACGATGACCTCGGGGCCGCGCGCCCTGAGCCAGGAGCCCACCGCCGTACCGCAGGCGTTCCCGGCCCCCGCCGCCACGCCGACGATGCCGAGCGAGACCGCCGCGCTCTGCCCGGCCAGCGGGTGCTCGCGCAGCAGGAACGCCAGGAAGAAGATGAGGAAGCCCGAGAGCGCCCGGTGCGCGGCGTTGGCCTGGAGCCCGTGCAGGACGGAGCCGCCGACGGACCGCAGGCCGGGTGGCCGCTCCCTGGCCGGCTTCCGCCCGTTGCCGTTCCTGCGCAGGCCCGCCCGGGTGCTGCCCTTGCCCGGTACGGGGCGCGGGGCGGGCGGCTCGTGGTGCGGGACGATCAGCCGCGCCCGGCGTTCGCCCTTCGCGGAGTCGACCTTGGGCGGCAGGGTGAAGGCGAGGAAGGTGCCCGCCACGAAGATCGCGCACGCCCCGTAGAGCGGCCAGGCGGAGCCGACGGTCTGGAGCCCGGCCCCGATCGGGGCCGCCACCCCCGTGGCCAGCAGCCCCGCCAGGGTGACCCGGGAGTTCGCCTTCACCAGGGAGAACCCGGGTGGCAGCAGCCGCGGCACCACCGCGCTGCGCACCACGCCGTACGCCTTCGAGCAGACCAGGACGCCCAGCGCGGCCGGGTACAGCTCGAGCCCGCCCGTGGCGACCGCGCCCGACATGGTGATGGCGAGCAGCGCCCGCGCCAGCATCGCCCCGGCCATCGCGGCACGCCGGCCGTGCGGCAGCCGGTCCAGCAGCGGGCCGATCACCGGGGCGAGGAGGGTGAAGGGGGCCATCGTGATGGCGAGGTAGAGCGCGACCCGGCCGCGCGCCTCGTCCGTCGGCACGGAGAAGAAGACGGTGGAGGCGAGGGCGACCGTGATCATGACGTCGCCCGCGCCGTTGACGGCGTGCAGCTCGATCAGCTTGCCGAGGCCCGACTCGCCCGCGCCGTGGGCGTGCGTCGCCCTGCGGATGGAGCGCGCCGTGCCGGTGAACGGGGCGCGCAGGACACGACCCGTCGCCCGCCCCGTCCTGCGGAGCGGGCCGGGACCGTCGTGCGACCTGGCGGCAGCCACCTCGTCATAGTGCCCCAACCTCGGCGGGTATGAACGGTGATCAGCACGGACGCGCGCGGGAGACGCCGGGTGACGCCCTGTCGGGGGAGCGGAGCGGCGGCGTCCGCCGGTGAACGGATACGGCACGTTTGGGACGGGCAGGTGGGCGCGGGGCGGCGGAGAGGGTAGCGTGCGTAACGCGCCACCGGCGTTTGTTCTTGGCCGCGCGCCTCTCGGCGATCCCGCAGAATGGATGGCAGAAGGCACGCCCGAGGCAGGCACAACGGGTGTGGACGTCGACGCGGCCCCCAGGTCCGCTCCGCCTCCACCCGTCCCCGCCTGTCCGGCCGCAACGGCAAACCGTCCTGCAGCTGGCGCGCTCGTGAGACTGGCGTATGGAGAGAAGCGAAGACCTGTGAGTGCTGCGACGACGACGCGAAGCCGTACGGCCCGTACCCCCGCCCCCGACCGGCTGTGCGCCGAGGCGGTGGACCTCGCACGCGAGGCCGCCGAGGAGGCCGCAGCGCCCGGCGTGGTCGGGGAGCACGTCGGGGTGGTCTCCGAGGGGGACCGGGTCGTCACGCACTACTTCGAGGCCAAGGAGCCGGGGTACCGGGGCTGGCGCTGGGCGGTGACGGTCGCGCGGGCCTCCCGCGCGAAGAACGTCACGCTGGACGAAACGGTGCTGCTGCCGGGGGCGGACGCGCTCCTCGCGCCGGAGTGGGTGCCGTGGAGCGAGCGGCTGCGCCCCGGCGACATGGGCCCCGGCGACCTGCTGCCCACCGAGGCGGAGGACCTGCGGCTGGAGCCCGGCTGGAGCGGCGAGGACGAGCCGCCGCCGAACTCGCTGGTCTCCGAGGAGATGGCGCAGCTCGTCGACGCGGAGGACGCCGAGCTGACGGACCGGCCGGTGGCCGCGACCAGCCGGGGTTCCATCGCGGCGGTCGCCGAGGAGCTGGGCACGCGGCGGGCGCGGGTGCTGTCCCGGTACGGGCTGATGGAGGCCGCCGACCGGTGGGACGAGGCGTTCGGGCCGCGGACGCCGATGGCGCAGGCGGCACCGGCGACCTGTGTGAGCTGCGCGTTCCTGATCCCGATGGCGGGGTCGCTGAAGCAGGCGTTCGGCGTGTGCGCGAACGAGTTCGGTCCGGCGGACGGGCACGTGGTGTCGCTGGCGTACGGGTGCGGTGGGCACTCGGAGGCCGCGGTGATGCCGACGCCGCCGAAGCCGGCGCCGCACGCGCTGGACACGATGCGGGTGGACGCGTACGCGCTCCGGCCGGAGCGGGGCGAGGGCTCCGTACCGGCGGAGGCGGACGGGGCGTCGGAGGACCTCGGCCACTCCTGAGGCTCCTGGCCACTGGGGGTCCGGGCTTGCGGTGCGCGGGCATCGCGGGGTGCCGCGCGCTGCCCTCCGGGCCTTCCGGGGCCCCGGCCCCTGTTGTCGCACCGCCCACCTGGCTGAGGGTTCCGTCCTCAAGCGCCGGACGGGCTGGAGCGGATCGCCGGACGGGCTGAAACGGGTCGCGCCGGACGGGCTTGAGGTGTCGGGGCGACGGTGAGCGGCGGGCAGGCCGGTTCGGCCGGGTGTCCCGGGCGCCGGATGGGCGTCGGTCACTCGCGGGGCGGCGGGCGCGGTACCTTCGGGCGCACACTGGGCCGCAGGGGCACCCCGTCCCCCCCGCACCGAACGGAGTCGAGAGCGTGAGCATGAAGGCGACCGAGGGGGCCGATCCGTTCGGGACGGCACGGCTGCGGCGCGGCGTGCTCGACGCGTGGGACGCCGGGCCCGCCCGGTTCCGGGAGGACGCCAACGCCGAGGAGGACCTCGCGCTCGGCGGCTACCGCGACCGCCTCGTCGTCGAGCTGGCCCAGAACGCCGCCGACGCCGCCGCCCGTGCCCGCGTCCCCGGCCGGCTCCGGCTCACCCTGCACCCCGCGGCCCCCGGCGACCCCGACGCCCGCTGCGTCCTCGCCGCCGCCAACACCGGCGCCCCGCTCGACGCCACCGGCGTGGAGTCCCTGTCCACCCTGCGGGCCTCCGCCAAGCGCGAGGGCCACGAGTCCGCGGTCGGCCGGTTCGGCGTCGGGTTCGCCGCCGTCCTCGCGGTCAGCGACGAGCCCGCCGTCCTCGGCGTCCACGGCGGGGTCCGCTGGTCCCTGGCCGAGGCCCGCGAACTGGCCCGGCAGGCGGCCGTCGGCTCCCCGGGCCTCGGCGACGAACTGCGCCGCCGCGACGGACACGTACCGCTGCTGCGTCTGCCGCTGCCCGCCGAGGGCTCCGCGCCCCAGGGGTACGACACCGTCGTCGTGCTGCCCCTGCGCGACGGCACCGCCGAGGATCTGGCGGCGCGGCTGCTGGCCGGCGTGGACGACGCGCTGCTGCTCACCCTGCCCGGCCTGGACGAGGTCGTCATCGAGACCCCGGACGGGACGCGGACCCTGACCCGCACCGTCCACGGGCCGTACACGCACATCGACGACTCCGCTCGCGGCCTGAACCGGTGGCGCACCGTCCACCGCCACGGCCCCGTCGAGCCCGCCCTGCTCGCCGACCGGCCGGTCGAGGAGCGGCTGCGCCCGCACTGGTCGGTCACCTGGGCGGTCCCGGTCGACGAGGAGGGCGCCCCGCTCCACCCCCGTACGGCACCCGTCGTCCACGCGCCCACGCCCACCGACGAACCCCTCGGCATCCCCGCCCTGCTCATCGCCTCCCTCCCGCTGGACACCGCCCGCCGGCACCCCGCCCCGGGGCCGCTGACCGACTTCCTGGTCGAGCGGGCCGCCGACGCGTACGCCGAGCTGCTCGGCGACTGGCGGCCGGTGTCGACCGGGACCATCGACCTGGTGCCCGGCCGACTCGGCAAGGGCGCGCTCGACGGGGCGCTGCGCGAGGCGGTCCTGAACCGGCTGCCCCGGGTGGCGTTCCTGGAGCCCGCCGCGCCCCGCGACCCCGAGGCGGACCGGGAGGGCTGGGCGGACGACTGGGAGCGGGACGGGGACCGTACGGAGGGCGGCGGCTCCGCCCTGCGGCCGGTCGAGGCCGAGGTCGTCGAGGGCGTCGGCGCCGAGACCGTACGGGTGCTCGCCGAGGTGTTGCCCTGCCTGCTGCCCGCCGGCCTGGAGCGGCGCACCGAGCTGCGGACCCTCGGGGTGGCGCGCGTCCCGCTGACCGAGGCGATCGACCGCCTGGCCGGCCTGGAGCGCGACCCCGCCTGGTGGCACCGGCTCTACGACAGCCTCGCGGGCACCGATCCCGACCGGCTCACCGGCCTCCCCGTCCCCCTCGCGGGCGACCCGGAGGACGAGCGGGCGGGCCGCCCGCCGCGCACCACGATCGGGCCGCGCCAGATCCTGCTGCCGCTCCCGGACGCGCTCACCGGCCCCGTGCTCGCCCGGCTCTCCCGGCTCGGCCTCAAGGTCGCCCACCCGGACGCCGCGCACCCGCTGCTGGAGAAGCTCGGGGCGCTGCCCGCCACCCCGCGCGCCGTACTGACGACCCCTCAAGTGCGGGCCGCTGTCGCCGGATCGCTCGACGCGGGTGAGATCTGGGACGAGGACGCGCTCGACGCCGACGAACTGGCGGAGACCGTCCTCACCCTCGTGCGCGACGCCGAACTCGCCCCCGGCGACGAGCCCTGGCTCGGTGCGCTCGCCCTCCCCGACGAGGACGGCGAACCGGCCCCGGCGGGCGAACTGGTGCTCCCCGCGAGCCCGTTCGCGCAGATCATGCGCGAAGGGGAACTGGGCTTCGTCGAGCAGGAGTTGGCCGACCGCTGGGGCGAGGGCCCGCTCACCGCCTGCGGGGTGCTGGCCACCTTCGCCCTCGTACGCGCCACCGACGTCGTCCTCGATCCGGACGAACTGGAGCCCCGCGACGGCGACTTCGCCGAACCGGACGACGCCGGGCTGCTGGACGCCGTGGACGTCTGGTGCGAGGACCTGCTCGACGGGTTGGACGAGACCCCGGTGCCGCCGGTCGCCACCGAGATCGTCGCCGTACGGGACCTGGACCTGGTGGACGACGACGCCTGGCCGCAGGCGCTCGCGCTGCTGGCGCGGCCGCCGTTGCGCGACGCGCTGACCCAGCCGGTACGGGTGCTGATGCCGGACGGCACGACCCGGTCCGTGCGCCCGTACACCGCGTGGTGGCTGCGCGACCACCCCGTGCTGGAGGGCCGCCGCCCGGCCGGACTGCGCGCGGCGGGCGGCGACCCCCGGCTGGCCGGGCTGTACGACGCGGTGGACGCCACCGGCTTCGACGACACCGAGGTGCTGCGGGCCCTCGGCGTACGGACCTCGGTCGCCGCCCTCCTGGACGAGCCGGGCGGCGCGGCCGAACTGCTGGGCCGCCTCGCCGACGGGGACCGCCCGGTCACCCCCGTACAACTGCACGCCCTCTACACGGCGTTGGCCGATCTCGATCCGGACCGGGTGACCCTGCCGGACGAGCTGCGGGCGGTGGTGGACGGCGAGGTGGCGGTGGTCGACGCGGCCGAGGCCGTGATCGCGGACGCCCCCGACGTGCTGCCGCTCACCGAGGGCCTGCCCCTGCTCCCGGTCGCCCCGTCCCGCGCGGCCGACCTGGCCGAGTTGCTCCAGGTCCGGCGGCTCGGCGAGACCGTCGACGCGGACGTCACCAGCGAGGGCGAGGAGCACCGCGTACCGGACTCCGTCCGCGTCCTGCTCGGCCCCGGCACCCCGGACACGTACGTCGAGCACACCGAACTGCTCGCCGGCGGCGTCGAACTGGACTGGCGCCGCACCCCGGACGGCGTCGTCCACGCCGCCACCCTGGAGGGCGTCGCGGCCGGCCTGGCATGGGCGGCGGGCCAGTGGCCCCGCCGCTTCGAGGTCGCCGCCCTCCTGGAGGACCCGTCCCGGACGGAGGAGCTGGCCCGCGACCGCTGGTTCGACTGAGCGGCCTCCCGGACGAGGGCGACCGGGGGCACGCGTCAGGAGTCCGAAGCCCGGTCGTGGCAGGGGCGGTCGGGGCACGCGCCGGGGGGCCCCGGGGAACGATCGGGGCACGGCGTCGGCGATTTCACAGAAAAGTCACAGGACTGCACAACCGTTCACGTGGTTCGCCTGTCTGTTCCCATGAGCCAAGAGGCTCATGGACCAGATGGGTTCCGCCGGGCTGACGACACGAGCGCGCCCCGGGACCCCTTCTCCACTTGGGGACACATGCGTATTCGTGCCACCGTGGCCGCCGTCACCGGCGCCCTGGCCCTTTCCGCTTTCGCTGTGCCGGCCGTCCAGGCCGACGAGAAGCCCGACGCCGGCCTGAGCGTGCCCTCCGGAGCCGAGATCTTCGGCGACGCCGCCGGCGCGCCGGCCGCCAAGGCCCGCTCCGCCCGCACCGCCGAGGTGCCGGTCATCAAGAAGGTCGTCGTCAACGGCGGCAAGGACATCGTGGTGGGCACCACGGCCAAGAAGAAGTTCACCGTCGCGGTCACGGCCTCGTCGCCGTCCGGCATCGCCGACGCGTACGCCTTCCTGTGGCACGGCCACATCGACGAGGTCGACGGCGTCCTCGTTCCCGTCCAGGACCGCGGCAACTGCAAGGTGTCGTCCGACCGGACCACCTCCACCTGCACCGTCTCGATCACGGTCGACCCGCGCTCCGACGACCTCTACACGAGCAGCCTCGCCGGCACCTGGAACGTGGCCGCCGGAGCGCTCGCCGCCACCGGCAGTGAGACCGACTTCATCTGGCGGGAGCACCAGGCGAAGGCCCGCGTCCAGCGCGCCTCCCAGATCACCGTGAACGCGTCCCCCGAGCCTGTGAAGAAGGGCAAGACCCTCACCGTCACGGGCAAGCTCTCGCGGGCCAACTGGGACACCCACACCTACAAGGGCTACAGCGGCCAGCCCGTGAAGCTCCAGTTCCGGAAGAAGGGGTCCTCGACCTACACGACGGTGAAGACCGTCAAGACCAACTCCACCGGCAACCTGAAGACCACCGTCAAGGCGTCGGTCGACGGTTACTGGCGCTACAGCTTCGCCGGCACCTCCACCACCCCGGCCGCCACGGCCGCCGGTGACTTCGTCGACGTGAAGTAGTACCCCCGGGCACGGAGAAGCCCCCGGAAGGACGGTGACGTCCTTCCGGGGGCTTCTCCGTGCCGCCGCGGACCGGGTCGGGATCCGCCGGGCACGCCCTACGCCCGGAAGCGCCGCCCGACCCAGCGCCAGACGAACTCCAGCAGGACGGCCGCCGCCGCCGCGATGCCGACCGCCGCCCACGGCATCACCGTGCCCACCAGCTTCAGCGCGAAGAAGTCCTGGAGCCACGGCACCACGAGCACGATCAGGAAGCCGAGCCCCATCGCGGCCACCAGCGCGACGCGCCACCAGGTGTACGGGCGGGCGATGATCGCCAGGACGTACATCGAGACCAGGAACAGCGTCAGCGTCGCCGCGCTCGTCTCGGCCTCCAGCGCGCCCGCGCCGGAGTAGTGGTGGCGGGCCAGCAGGTACGTGACGAAGGTGGACGCCGCCGCGATGGCGCCCGACGGGATCGCGTACCGCATGACCCGGCGGACGAAGTTGGGCTGCGCGCGCTCCTTGTTCGGCGCCAGCGCCAGGAAGAACGCCGGGACGCCGATGGTCAGCGTCGACAGCAGGGTCAGGTGCCGCGGCAGGAACGGGTACTCCACCTGGGTGCAGACCACCAGGATCGCCAGCAGCACCGAGTAGACCGTCTTCGTCAGGAAGAGCGTCGCGACCCGGGTGATGTTGCCGATCACCCGGCGGCCCTCGGCCACCACCGAGGGCAGCGTCGCGAAGCTGTTGTTCAGCAGCACGATCTGCGCCACCGCACGGGTCGCCTCCGAGCCCGAGCCCATCGAGACGCCGATGTCGGCGTCCTTCAGCGCGAGGACGTCGTTCACGCCGTCACCGGTCATCGCGACGGTGTGGCCGCGCGACTGGAGGGCGGCCACCATGTCCCGCTTCTGCTGCGGGGTGACCCGGCCGAAGACCGCGTTCCGCTCCATGGCCGTGGCCATCTCGTCCGGGTCGCTCGGCAGCCGGCGGGCGTCCAGCGTGTTCTCCGCGCCCGCGAGGCCCAGCTTCCCGGCGACCGCGCCGACCGAGACCGCGTTGTCGCCGGAGATGACCTTGGTGGCCACGTTCTGGTCGGCGAAGTACGCGAGCGTGTCGCCCGCGTCCGGGCGCAGCCGCTGCTCCAACACGACCAGGGCGGTGGGGACGGCCTCGGCCGCCGCGCCGGGGGCGTCCAGCGCGCCGCCCGGGACCCGGGCCAGCAGCAGGACCCGCAGACCCTGCTCGTTGAGCCGCTCGATCTGCTTGAGGGCCGGGTCGCCCTCGGAGAGCAGGACGTCGGGGGCGCCGAGCAGCCAGGCGGAGGCCGTGCCGTCCGCCTCGGTGAACGCCGCGCCGCTGTACTTGCGCGCCGAGGAGAACGGCATCGCGTCGGTGACCGCCCAGCTCCCGGCGTCGCCGCCGTCCGTCCGGCCCGCGCCCGCCGTGTCGCCGCCGTCGCCGCCGTCCGCCGGGTAGGCGTCGATGATGGCCTGGAGGCTGGCGTTGGGCCGGGGGTCCGAGGAGCCGAAGGCCCGCAGCACCCGCTGGACGTACGCCTCGTCGCTCCCGTTCAGCGGCCGGACCTCGCTGACGTCCATGCCGCCCTCGGTGAGCGTGCCCGTCTTGTCCAGGCAGACCACGTCGACCCGGGCGAGCCCCTCGATGGCGGGCAGCTCCTGCACGAGGCACTGCTTGCGGCCGAGCCGGACGACCCCGATGGCGAACGCCACCGACGTCAGCAGGACCAGGCCCTCCGGGATCATCGGGACGATGCCGCCGACGGTCCGGGCGACGGACTCCTTGAAGTTGTTGTCCTTCACGACGAGCTGGCTGATGATCAGCCCGATCGCCGTCGGGACCATCATCCACGTGACGTACTTCAGGATCGTGCTGATGCCGCTGCGCAGCTCGGAGTGGACCAGCGTGAAGCGCGACGCCTCCTCGGCGAGCTGCGCCGCGTACGCCTCGCGGCCCACCTTGGTCGCGGTGAACGCCCCGCCGCCCGCGACGACGAAGCTGCCGGACATCACCTGGTCGCCGGCCCGCTTGATCACCGGGTCGGCCTCGCCGGTCAGCAGCGACTCGTCGATCTCCAGGCTGTCGGCCTCCGCGACCGTGCCGTCCACGACGACCTTGTCGCCCGGACCCAGCTCGACCAGATCGCCCAGGACGATCTCGGAGGTGGAGATCTCCGAGGCCGTCCCGTCCCGGCGCACGGTCGGCTTCGCCTCGCCGATCACCGCGAGGCTGTCCAGGGTCTTCTTGGCCCGCCACTCCTGGATGATGCCGATGCCGGTGTTGGCGACGATCACGAAGCCGAAGAGGCTGTCCTGGATCGGCGCGACGAACAGCATGATCACCCAGAGCACGCCGATGATCAGGTTGAACCGGGTGAAGACGTTGGCCCGGACGATCTCGACGACCGAGCGCGAGGACCGTACGGGTACGTCGTTGACCTCGCCGCGCGCGACCCGCTCGGCGACCTCGGCCGTGGTCAGCCCTTCCGGCCGGTGCGCCGGCGGTGGCGGGTCCACGGGGTGTACGGGATCGAGTTCCGCCCCCGCGTCGATCTTGGCCTGCCGGGGGTTTCCGGAGGTCCGGGAGTTTCCGGGGGGTTGCTCCCCGGGTCCGGGGGTCTGTCCCCCGGAGGAATCGAGTGCCCGCTGCGTCATGGGTCCGACGTTACGGGCGTCCGTGGGGAATCACCCACCGGGAGGGGTGAAGATCCGACCACGGGTGGAGGAAGTCGGGCCCGAGGTCGTACGGGGAGGGCCCCGACGCGTACGGAAGCGCGAAGGCGCCCCGGCCCGTACGGAGGCGCGGGTGGCCCGCACGGAAGCGCCGTGGCCGTAGGGGAGCGTCCTGCCCCGTACGCAAGCGCTTCGTCAGCCGCGTCCGTCGGTGCGGCCCGCGCGGTCGGCGCCCAGCGCGTTGCCCTCCGCCTCCGCCCCGGCGGCGTCCTTCGCCGCGGCCTGCGCGGCGTGCCGCTTGAGTGCGGCGTCCCGCCCGCGTACGTACCAGATGCCGATCAGGCCGAGTCCGGCCCCGGCCAGCGGGGTCCACACCCACCAGGTGTGGCCCCGGTCGGCGAACCAGCCGTAGAAGGGGAGCTGGGCGAGGAAGAGGACGAACCAGAGGATCGTGCCGCCGACGACGGTGGCGACGACGGGGCCCTCCAGGGGTTCGGGCGCCTCGTGCTTCGGTGTCCACTTCTCCATGTCCTCAGTGTATGGGGCAGGTCGGAAGGTCCCCTGGCGGGCGGTCACGGGGGACGTGAGCCGGCGATCCGGGGCGACGGGAGACGGCGGGAGCCAGGTGGCCGCAAGGGTCTACGCGCGGAGATAGCGATCTTCGCTTGATGTATTCATACTGAATCTGCTTTGGGCTGGCTCGAATTCTTCGTCTGAACGTCCAAATTCGATCACCTCGCGTCCCTTTGCTTCCCACCTGGTAGTGCCCCGCCTTACCTCCCTACGTACGACTGAGGTCACCCATGTCCCCCTCGGCCACCGCTCCGGTCGACTCCCCGCCCCCGTCGGCTCCGCAGCCCCAGGGCAGCCTGGACCGGTTCTTCAAGATCTCCGAGCGGGGGTCGACGGTCGCCCGCGAGTTCCGCGGCGGCTTCGCCACGTTCTTCGCGATGGCGTACATCATCGTGCTCAACCCGATCATCCTGGGCAGCGCGAAGGACATGTACGGTCACCAGCTCGACAACGGGCAGCTGGTCACCGCCACCGTGCTGTCCGCCGCCTTCTCGACGCTGCTGATGGGCGTCATCGGCAACGTGCCGATCGCGCTCGCCGCCGGTCTCGGCGTCAACACCGTCGTCGCGCTCCAGCTCGCCCCCCGGATGAGCTGGCCCGACGCGATGGGCATGGTCGTCCTCGCGGGCATCGTGGTGATGCTGCTGGTCGCCACCGGGCTGCGGGAACGCGTGATGAACGCCGTGCCGAAATCGCTCCGCAAGGGCATCGCGATCGGCATCGGCCTCTTCATCCTCCTGATCGGCCTCGTCGACTCGGGCTTCGTCTCGCGCATGCCCGACGCCGCGCACACCACCGTGCCGCTCCGGCTCGGCGGCGACGGCCACCTCAACGGCTGGCCGATCCTGGTCTTCGTGCTCGGCGCGCTGCTCACGCTCGCCCTCATCGTGCGCAAGGTGCCCGGCGCGATCCTCATCTCAATCGTCGCCATGACGGGCGTCGCCGTGGTCATCGACCTGGTCGCGGACCTGCCCGCCGGGGCGTGGGGCCTGACGACGCCCGCGTGGCCGGGCAGCCCGGTCTCCACACCGGACTTCGGGCTCCTCGGGGAGGTCAGCCTGTTCGGCGGCTTCGAGAAGGTCGGCATCCTCACGGGCGTCCTCTTCGTCTTCACCGTCCTGCTGTCCTGCTTCTTCGACGCGATGGGCACCATCCTCGGCGTCGGCGACGAGGCGAAGCTGATGGACCAGAACGGCAACTTCCCCGGCATCAACAAGGTGCTGCTCATCGACGGCGTCGCGGTCGCCGCGGGCGGTGCGAGCTCCTCCTCCGCCACCACGTGCTTCGTGGAGTCCACGGCGGGTGTCGGCGAGGGCGCCCGTACCGGGCTGGCGAGCGTCGTGACCGGTCTGCTCTTCTCGGTGGCGCTGTTCCTCACACCGCTGGCGACCATGGTCCCGTCGCAGGCGGCCACGCCCGCCCTGCTGGCGGTCGGCTTCCTGATCATCGCGGGGTCGGTGCGGGACATCGACTGGAGCGACTACACGCTCTCGATCCCGGCGTTCCTCGCGATGCTGATGATGCCGTTCACGTACTCGATCACCAACGGCATCGGCATCGGCTTCATCGCCTTCTCCGTGCTGCGGCTGGCGGCCGGCCGCGGCCGCGAGGTCCCGGTTGCCATGTACGCGGTGTCGGCGGTGTTCGTCTTCTACTACGCGATGCCGGCGCTCGGCCTCACGTGACGGGGCGCGTGAGCGTCCGTCCGGCCGGGGGCCCCGGTCGGTTCACGTGACGGGCGGCGTCAGGCCGCCTCTCAGGTGACCGGCGGCGTGAGGCTGTACCTCACGCCGCCGTCCGGGCCGGGCTCCTCCTCGGAGTCGCCGTAGAGCTTCTCCGTCTCCTCGGAGTCGCCGTAGAGCTTCTCCGTCTCCTCGGAGTCGCCGTAGAACTTCTCCGTCTCCTCGACGGCCGCGGTGAAGCGTTCGTCGAAGTCGTCGCGAATGAGCGTCCGGACCACGTAGTCCTGGACGCTCATTCCGCGTTTGGCGGCGTGCTGCCGGAGCCGGTCGAGCAGCTCACCGTCTATCCGTAGGCTGAGTACTGTCGATCCCATGCCCAGCAGGGTCCCCGCCCCGGCGCGTCTTTCGCGTCACTTTCCGCTCTGAACTCACTCGTTCGGGTGAGTAATGGTGCGCACGTGCACTACCGGGTGGTATTTAGGTTGGGTAATGAGTTACGCTAACAAACATGCCTGACCTGATCCACGACGGCGACAGTGCCGCCGCCGTGAGCTCCCTCCGCTCCGCCGTGATGCTGCTGGGCCGCCGCCTCAAGCACCAGCGGGTCGACGAGTCGCTGAGCCCCACCGAGATGTCGGTGCTCGGGACCCTCGCCCGCTGCGGCTCGGCCACCCCCGGTGAGCTGGCCCGCAAGGAGCACGTACAGCCTCCGTCGATGACCCGCATCGTCGCGTTGCTGGAGGCGAAGGGCCTGGTCAGGCTGGAACCGCACCCCGATGACCGTCGGCAGAAGAGGGTCAGCCAGACCGAGCAGGCCGAAGCCATGCTCGCGGAGAGCCGCACCAAGCGGAACGCCTGGCTGTCCCACCTCGCCGAGGGCCTGGACGAGGACGAGTGGGAGAAGCTTCGGGCCGCCGCGCCCGTGTTGGAGAAGCTCGCCCACCTGTGACCCCACGGGCGCGCCGACGGTGACCCGCCGCCGGACCTGACGTACACCGTCCGGTCCGCCCGGGCCGCCGACGGAGCGCCCGTCGTCACGTCCTCGTCGGACCGAACACCGCAGACGCCCGAGGAGATGAACCCTTTTGAGTACGGGATCCGGAGCAGACTCCGCCCCCGCACCGACTTCCACCCACGAGAGCACGACCGGCGGGACCTTCTCGTCGCTGAAGATCCGTAACTACCGCCTGTTCGCCACGGGCGCCGTGATCTCCAACACCGGTACCTGGATGTCCCGCATCACGCAGGACTGGCTCGTCCTGAGCCTGACGGGTTCCGCGACGGCCGTCGGCATCACCACGGCCCTCCAGTTCCTGCCCATGCTGCTCTTCGGCCTGTACGGCGGCGTCATAGCCGACCGGCTCCCGAAGCGGCAGATCCTGCTCGTCAGCCAGGCCCTGCTCGGCCTGTGCGGCATCGCGCTGGCCGCTCTGACCCTGACCGGGGTCGTCGAGGTCTGGCACGTCTACCTGGTCGCCTTCCTCCTCGGCATGGTGACCGTCGTCGACAACCCGGCCCGGCAGTCGTTCGTCTCCGAGATGGTCGGCCCCGCGCAGCTGCGCAACGCGGTCAGCCTGAACTCGGCGAACTTCCAGTCCGCCCGGCTCATCGGCCCCGCCGTCGCGGGTGTCCTGATCACCACGATCGGCAGCGGCTGGGCCTTCCTGCTCAACGGCCTGTCCTTCCTGGCCCCGCTCGTCGGCCTGCTGATGATGCGCACGAACGAACTGCACGCCTCGGTGACGGTGCCCCGCGCCAAGGGCCAGCTCCGCGAGGGCCTCGCCTACGTCCGGGGCCGCCCCGAGCTGGTCTGGCCGATCGTCCTGGTCGGCTTCGTCGGCACGTTCGGCTTCAACTTCCCGATCTGGCTGACCGCCTTCGCCGACGAGGTCTTCGACGGCGGCGCGGGCATGTACTCGTTCTTCAACATCCTCATGGCGGCCGGTTCGCTGGCCGGCGCGCTGCTCTCGGCCCGCCGCCGCTCCTCGCGGCTGCGGATGCTGGTGGCGGCGGGCACGGCGTTCGGACTGCTGGAGATCGCCGCGTCGCTCTCCCCGTACGTCTGGCTGTTCGCGCTCCTGCTGGTGCCGATCGGGATGCTGGGGCTGACGACGAACATCACCGCGAACACGAGCGTCCAGATGGCCGCCGACCCGGAGATGCGCGGCCGGGTGATGAGCCTGTACATGATGGTCTTCGCCGGGGGTACGCCGGTGGGCGCCCCGATCGTCGGCTGGATCAGCGACACCTACGGCGCGCGCGTCGGCTTCGCGGCCGGCGGCGCGATCTCGGTGATCGCCGCGCTGGCGGTCGGCTTCGCCCTCGCCCGCGTCGGCGGCCTCCGCCTGAGGGTGGACCTCAGGCCGGGCCGCCCGCACATCCGCTTCGTCCCGCGTGAGCAGCTGGCGACGGCTGCCTGAACCGTACGCAGCCGGAAACGGCCGCGTGACCCGTACGACGCCGGCGACGGGCTGTGTGACCCGTACGCGAAGAGGCGCCCTCCCCCGGAGCGGGGGAGGGCGCCTCTTCGCGTACGGGGACGCGGGAGGCCGGCGGGAAGCCGGCCGGGGTCCGGCGGAGGTCAGTCGCGGGGGAAGGCGTCGGTCTTCAGGACCAGGTCCAGGGAGGTGCCGGTGAGATCGACGTCGAGGCCGAAGTCGACGACGAGCTTCTTGTGGTACCCGCCGTCCTTCGGCTCCGAGTGGAGGAGGCAGCGGCCCGTGTACGGGTCGACGATGAGGAGGGCGGGGACCCCGGCGGTCGCGTACGCCTCCTTCTTGGGCCCGTAGTCCGAGGTGGCCGTGCCCTTGCAGATGACCTCGGCCACGAACTCCACGTGCTCCGGGAGCCAGCGGCCGCGGCCGTCCTTGCGCGCGCTGTCGAACAGCTTCACCACGTCGGGGGCGAAGCCGTTGCCCTCGCCGAAGTCGATGCGTACGTCCGAGAGCAACCGGTCATCCGCGAAGCGGGGCAGCAGCTGCTTGATGATGGCCAGAATGATGCGCCAGTGCGTGTCCCGCTGCGGCGACATGTGGGCGGTCCCCTCGACGATCTCGACCTTGAATCCCTCGGGGACGGGTTCGAGCCACGCGAACATCTCGTCCAGTGTGGGCTCGTCGCCGATGTCGGCCATGTCGATCCTGTCGGTGTCTACGACGGTCATCGTGCCGCTCCTCCCCGCCGCCGCACGGGCGTGCGGGCAGCCGCGTGGTCCAACGATAGGCCGGGCCCGCCGGACACGCCCGGGTCTGCGGACACCCCGCCCCGGAGGCCGGGCCCGGTGGCGGTCCGGGCCTGGTCGCGGGGGCCGCGGGCGGAGCCGTTACGCTCGAAGGGTGGACCCGAAGACCAGAAACCGCATCATGGCGGCCGTGCTCGTGCTGATGTTCGTCGTCGTCGCCGTGTCGGCCGCTTTCGGCGCCTGAGCCCGGGGAGGGCGCGGCGGCAGGCGGCCCTCCTCAGCGGCCCGTGGTGTTTCCCGCCCACACCGCGGGGATCCGGCCCGCCCACGGGCTCGCCTGTTCCACCTGGCCGGCGAGGCGGAAGAGGCGGCCTTCGAGGCCGTGTCCGGCGGCGAACTGCATGCCGATCGGAAGCCCCGTTCCGGCGTCGGCCGTCAACGGCACGGACATGGCGGGCGTGCCCGCCATGTTGAACGGCATGGTGAACGGCGCGCGGTCGAAGACCGTGTCGATCCAGCCGAGGCCGTCCAGCGTCCGCGCGCTCTCGGTATAGGCGCCGAGGGGCGTGGGAAGCTCCGGCGCGGTCGGGGTGAGCAGGATGTCGTAGGCGTCGAAGGACCGGGCCAGGCTGCGGGAGACCCGGTTGCGGACCGCCAGAGCCGCGACGAGCTGGGTGCCACCGACCCGCTGCCCGTAGTGGTAGCCGGCGAGGGTCGCCGGTTCGAGGGTGGAGGAGTCGACGGGGCGGCCGAAGGCGGCAGCCAGCTCGTCGACCGTGGCCGCGAGGTTCGCCGTGAACAGACGGGCGTTGGCCAGGACGTACTCCTCCCAGCCGACTCCGAGGCCGACCTCGGCCTCCTCCACCTGGTGGCCGAGGTCGGCGAGCAGAGTCGCGGTACGGGAGAGGGCGTCGGCCACCGGTGCGCTGGTGCGGCGTCCGCCCCACGCCTGGGCGAGGACACCGATCCGCAGCCGGCCCGGGGGGCGGGTGACTTCCTCCGCGTACGGCCGGGACGGCTGCTGGGCGGCGTAGGGGTCGCCCGGCTCCGGGCCGCGGATCTGGTCGAGCAGGGCCGCGCTGTCGCGCACCGTGCGGCTGACACCGCCGGGCACGGCCAGGCCGCTGAACAGCTCGTCGACGTCGGGGCCCAGGGAGACCCGGCCGCGCGTGGGCTTCAGTCCGAAGAGGCCGTTGTAGGCGGCGGGGAGGCGGAGCGAGCCGGCGGCGTCGGTGCCGTGGGCGAGCGGCACGACCCCGGCGGCCACGGCCGCGCCCGCGCCCCCGCTGGACCCGCCCGCGCTCCGCTCCGGGTCCCACGGGTTGCGGGTCGCGCCGTACAGCACGGGTTCCGTCGTGATGCTGTAGGCCATCTCCGACGTCGCGGTACGCCCGAACGTCACCAGCCCGGCGCGACGCAGGCGCAGCGCCAGGAACGAGTCGGCGCGCGCGACGTGGCCGGCCGCGAGGCGACTGCCCAGCTCCATGCGGCGCCCGGCCATGGCGGCTCCGATGTCCTTGACGAGGAAGGGGACCCCGGCCAGCGGGGTGCTGCCGGGCTGCGGCTCGTCCTCGTCCTCGGCCGGCCAGGTCTCCACGACGGCGTTGATCTGCGGATCGACCGCTCGCGTGGCATCGAGCGCGGCTGCTCGCAGTTCGGCGGCGGTCACCTCCTCTGCGGCCACCAGCTCCGCGAGTCCGACCGCGTCATAGGTCACGTACTCGGCAACTCTCACTTCTGCTCCTAGCGGGAAAGGCAATACCGTTGAGTCCCTGACGATACCCAACGGTATCGCATGGGTATGAGTGGTATCTTGGGGGCGATGGGGCGAGAGTCGGCCCCACGCCCGAGTGAACGTCACGGAGCAGCCATGGCAACGACCGCCGGCAGGCCGAGCAGGGTGGCGAAACTGCCGCCCCGCGAGCGCATCCTCGACGCGGCGGAAGAGCTCTTCCGGGACGAGGGAATCCGTCGGGTGAGCGTCCAGGCGATCGCCGAGAAGGCCGAGACCACCAAGATGGCGGTGTACCGGCACTTCGAGACCAAGGACGCGCTGGTCGCGGAGTGGATGCGGATCGTCGCCGCCGACTACCGGGCGGCCTTCGACCGCGTCCGGACGGAACACCCCGGCCGGCCCGGGGAGCAGATCATGGGCTTGGCGCGCTTCATCGCCGAAGGGCTGCCGGCCATCTCGCACCGGGGCTGCCCGTTCATCAACTCCCTGGCCGAACTGCCCGACCGCTCCCATCCCGCACGGCAGGTGATCGAGGAGCACAAGGCCCACCAGACCCGCAGGCTGGTGGGCCTGTGCGCCGAGGCCGGGCTGTCCGACCCCGAGCAGGCCGCGGCCGAGATCACCTTCGTACTCGAAGGCGCGCAGGTCAGCACGCAGAACGGAAGCATCGACCGGGCGGGGGACCGCCTGATGAGAATCGTCGAGGGCATCGTGGACCGGCACCGCCCCCCGCTCGACGCATCCCGGCCGACCACCGGCTGACAGCCCCGAACCCGCCTCCCCGGCACCGGCCGCCCGCCCGGAACCTCCGCGGCGGGCAGCGGGCGGCTCCTTGGCCGGGTCGGGGCCGGGGGTGCTTGCCTGGAGTGGACTCGAAGGAGTTGGCTGGGGAGCCATGGAGTACACACAGCTCGGACGTACGGGACTCAAGGTCAGCCGGATCGTGCTCGGGACGATGAACTTCGGCCCGCAGACCAACGAGTCGGACAGCCACGCGATCATGGACTCCGCGCTCGGCGCGGGTCTGAACTTCTTCGACACGGCCAACGTCTACGGCTGGGGCGAGAACAAGGGGCGCACCGAGGAGATCCTCGGCACCTGGTTCGCCCAGGGCGGCGGTCGGCGCGACAAGGTGGTCCTGGCCACCAAGATGTACGGGAACATGGGCGCCGACGGTGAGGCGTGGCCCAACCACGACAAGCTCTCCGCCGTGAACATCCGGCGGGCGGTCGACGCCTCGCTCAAGCGCCTCCAGACCGACCACATCGACCTGTACCAGTTCCACCACGTCGACCGGGACACCCCCTTCGACGAGATCTGGCAGGCGATCGACGTCCTGGTCCAGCAGGGCAAGATCCTCTACGCCGGTTCCTCGAACTTCGCCGGCTACAAGATCGCCCAGGCCAACGAGCAGGCCGCCCGGCGCGGCTCGCTCGGCCTGGTCAGCGAGCAGTGCATCTACAACCTCGTCGAACGCCGCGCCGAGATGGAGGTCATCCCGGCCGCGCAGGAGTACGGCCTCGGGGTCATCCCCTGGTCGCCGCTGCACGGCGGTCTGCTGGGCGGCGTCATCCGGAAGACCACCGAGGGCGGCCGCCGCGCCTCGGGCCGCGCCGCCGACGCCTTGGCCGACCCCGCCACCCGGGCGCAGCTCCAGGCGTACGAGGATCTGCTCGACCAGCACGGTCTGGAGCCCGGCGAGACGGCCCTGGCCTGGCTGCTGACCCGCCCCGGCGTCACCGGTCCGATCGTCGGACCGCGTACCGCCGACCAGCTCGACAGCGCCCTGCGCGCCCTGGAGCTGGACCTCCCGGAGGCCGTGCTCACGGGCCTGGACGAGATCTTCCCGGGGCCGGGCCCGTCACCGGAGGCGTTCGCCTGGTAGCGGCGCCCTCGCGGCCGTAGCGGAAGGGGCCCCCGTCGTCGTGACCGGGGGCCCCTTCGGCGTTCGTGCGTCACCGGGCCTTCTGTCTGCGGACCGGTGTGCGCGCGTCGTGCGGTCAGAACGGCATGTGGCTCCGGGCCCGGCGACCGGCCGAGCCGCTGCGGCCGACGGCCTTGGAGCTGCTGCGGAACGGCTTGCTGAAGAGGCGGCCGAGCACCCCGGGGGCCTTGCCGCCGGCGCGGGAGCCCAGGCCCAGGGTGCGCTGGGTGCCGCGCTCCGGGCGGCGGGAGAGGCGCGGTACGAAGAAGGCGAGTACGGCGAGAACGACGCAGACAGCGACGATTCCTACGACCATCATGGCGATTCCTTGTCCTGGTGCGGTGGCTTGCGGTTGTCGGCTTCGTGGGTCTCGGGTGTCGTCCGGTGTCGTCCGGCGGTGGTGCCTGCCACGTGTGCCCCGTGCCCGGCCGCTGAATCCGACGGACGTACGGGGTACGGTCCGGGACCGTACGGGCGGCGTTCCGTACGGGCCCGGGCGGGCCCACCCGGACGTGTGCGCGCGGGCCCGTCTGACCGGGGAATACCCGGGCAGGAGATGCTGCGCCGAGTGGCAGTCGACGAAAGGAGGCACCGATGACCCCGGTGACCGAACAGTGGGGCGAGACCCTCCGTACGCATCTGGCCCTCGGCGAGACGCGGTCGCCCGTGCGGGCCGCCGCCGCGTTCTCCGCCGAGGCGGGGTTCTTCGCCGTCGCGGGGCGCGGCGACGAGGACGGGTGGCCGTACTTCCGGGCCATGGCGGGCGGCCCGGGTGACGGGGACCCGGACGACGTCGAGGCCCTGTGCACGGTGTGCGAGGAGGCCGTCCACCCGAGGGGCCTGCGCATCGCGGGCGTCCCCTGGCAGCGCGAGAGCCGCGAGCTGATCTCCGACGCCGTCACCGGCAGCGAGCTGGAGCTGGCGCTGCTGCGGAACGGCGACCGCGCCATGTGGGTCGTCCGGGCGGCGCGGGACGTCTGCGTGTTCGTCCTGGTCGACGAGGAGGGCGAGGGCGGGGAGGCGAACGTCTCCGAGAGCCGCTCCCTGGCGCTGGACTTCGCGTCCTTCCTGGCGGGGCAGGGGTACTGACTGACGCGGACCGGTCTCCCTGGAGCGGTCTCCCGGGGGCGGCCTCCCCGGACCGGTCTCCCGGGACCGGTCTCCCGGGCGGCCTCCCGGGACCGGTCTCCCGGGACCGGCCTCCCGGGGTGATGGACCGCCCGGGGAGGCCCGGTGAGCCTCCCCGGGGCGATGGACCGTCCCCGCCGGTCAGGGGCGGGAGTCGCGGGGGCGGCCCGCCGGGCCGCCGTCCCTCGCCGCCCCTGTTTCCGTAGCCGCTCCTGACCCGGTCGCCGTTCCCGGCCCTGATCCCGCCTCCGGCTCGGGGTGGTCGTCGGCCAGTTCCGGTTCGAGCCCCTCCGCCACGTCCGTACGGGGGCGGCCCGTGTCCCGGCGCCACGCCGAGAAGGCCCAGCCGGTCAGGACGACGACCGCCCCGCCCAGCAGCCACCCGCCGATGACGTCGCTGAACCAGTGGACGCCGAGCGCGATCCTGGTGAACCCGACGCCCAGGACGGAGACCACCGCCGCCGCCCAGCACAGCCACCGCCACCCGCGCGGCACCAGCGGCAGCAGCACCAGCAGGAGGACGGCGCACGAGGTGACGCCCGTCATCGCGTGGCCCGAGGGGAACGAGTAGCCGGGCGCGTGCGCCACCGGGTCCGGGAGCGAGGGCCTGGCCCGCTCCACCACGACCTTCACGAGCACCCCGGTCAGCGCGCCCCCGATCGCGGTGGTCGCCGCCCAGGCCGCGAGCCGCCACGCCCGCCGGTACAGCAGCCATACGGTGAGCAGCGCGACCGCCGTCCGCAGCGTCGCGGGGTCCCACACCCAGTCCGACAGGACCCGCAGCGTCGTCGTCCACGCCGGATGGTCCAGCGCCACCGCGTGCAGCCGGTCGGCCGCCCCCGCGTCGAGGCGGCGCAGCGGCGGCCACGAGCCTTCCACGAGGAGCGCCAGCAGCGCGAACGGGACCGAGGCGGCGGCCCCCGCCGCGAGCGCCGCCGCCAGCCGTACGCCGAGCCGGCGGTCCGCGCGGCGGACGCGCGTGGAGCCGGTGGGGCGGGGGGACCCTGTGGGAGCGGGACCGACACCGGGGGCGGGGCCGGGGCCGGTGGGCCCGGGGCCCGGGGCGGGCGGTTCAGCGGGGGAACGTGGCACGTCAAGCTCCGGGGTCGGGGGTGATCGGTCCGGGCGTACGGGCCCGGGCGGCCTCCAGTTGGGCGGCGAAGGCGAGCCCGACGAAGAGGGCTATGGAGGTGAGGTAGGCCCACAGGAGCAGCGACATGAACGCGCTCAGGGGCCCGTAGACGGTGTCGAAGGAGCCGCTGATGCCCAGGTAGAGGCTCAGCAGCCAGGTGAGCACCGTCCACAGCACGAGGTAGACGGCCGCGCCGAACGCCAGCCAGGTGTAACCCGGTTGCTTGCGGCGCGGGGACCGGCGGAACACCGCGCTCGCCGAGATCAGCGCGAGCAGGAAGCCCAGCGGCCAGCGGAGCAGGTCCCCGGCCTCCCGGGCCGCGTCCCCCAGCCCGTACACGCTGGTGGCGGCCGCGACGAGTTCCCCGCCCGCCACCATCATCACGGTGCCGATGCCGAGCGGGATGCCCGCGCTCACGGCCATCACCAGGCCGCGCAGGTACTTGCGGTGGAAGACCCGGTCCCGCTCCACGCCGTAGATCCGGTTGGCGCCGCGCTCTATCTGGCACATCGCGGTGGTGACGTTGGCCAGGGAGAAGGCGAGGCCCAGCCAGAGGGCGATCTCGGGGCCGTCGCCGTCGCTCCGCTGGTGGCGGGTGAGGGCGTCGTCGACCACGTCGGCGCTCGGGCCCTCGCTGACACTGCGGATCGTGAGTTCGGCGAGGCGGCCCACGCTCTCGGTATGCAGTTCGGCCGACAGCCCGACGAAGGCGATCACCAGCGGGATCGCCGCCAGGATGGTCTGGAGGGCCAGCGCACGGGCGTGGCTGAAGCCGTCGGCGTACCGGAAGCGGACGAAGGCGTCCCGCATCAGCGGCCAGCGGCCGTACCGGCGCAGGGCCGCGAACGCCTCGTCCCCGGAGAGCTCGTCCCCGGTCATGTCATGGGTCACGGGGACCCGGGTCGCCGTCCCCATCAGCGTTCCCGCGCGGGCAGCATGACGGTCAGCGCGCCCGGCCGGACCTCGGCGGCGAGGCTCAGGCCGGGGCCCACCGGGTCCCCGTCGACCTCGCGCGGCTGCGGCCGGGTGAAGGACAGCTCGGCGCGGCGGAAGGTGTGGAACTCCACCGCCCGCCCCTCGCCCGCGCCCCGGCCGCCGCCCAGCAGCACGCCCGCCGCGCGCAGCCAGCCGCCGGCGCCGCGCGGGTCGAAGACCGCGAGGTCCAGTACGCCGTCGTCGGGCCGGGCGGCCGGCACCGGGGCCGCGCCCGCCTGGACGGCCCCGACGTTGGCGACGAGGACCATGCGGGCGGTGCGGTGCAGCTCCGGCCCGCCGTCCAGGCGGACGGTCAGCCGCATCCGTGGCGCGCGCAGCCCCTTGGCCCCGGCCAGGACGTACGCGGGCCAGCCCAGGACCGACTTGGCGCGGTCCGACGTCGCCTCCAGCATCGCCGCGTCCAGCCCCGCCCCGGCCATCGCCGTGAAGTGGACGGCGGGGAAGCCGTCGCCCTCGATCCGGCCCAGGTCCAGGGCGCGGGGCTCACCGGTCAGACCGGCCGCCAGCGCCTCGGCGGGGGAGAGCGGCAGGTCGAGGTTGCGGACCAGCAGGTTGCCGGTGCCGCACGGTACGAGGACCAGCGGGACGCCGGTGCCGGCCAGGGCGTCCGCGACCGCGCGGACCGTACCGTCGCCGCCGCAGACCACCACCAGCTCCGCCCCGGCGCGCAGGGCCTCGGCCGTCCGGCCGCCCCCGGGGTCCTGCGCGGTGGTCTCGACGAACGGGGCGTCCCTGTAACCGTGTTGGGCCAGGACCAGCCTCAGCCGTTCCCGGGTGGCGGTGTCGGTCACCGTCGGGTTGACGATGACGGTGGCGTGCTTCCGCGCGGGGGCGGGCCGCCGCGCGGCGGCGTCCACGGCGATGTCCACGGCGTCGGCGGGGGGCCGCGCCGCCCACGTGTGCCCGTCGAGCACCGCCCGCCCCACGACGAACAGGGAGAGCGCGCCGTTCGCCAGCCCGCCGGCCACGTCGGTGGGGTGGTGCATCCCCCGGTAGAGCCGCGCGAGCCCCACGAGCAGCGGGACGAGCAGCAGCAGCGCGGCCACCGGCTTGCGCCACGGGGCGCGTACCCGGGACAGGACGAGGACGGCGAGTCCGGCGTACAGGGCGGTGGCCGCCCCGGTGTGCCCGGAGGTGTAGCTGGAGGTCGGCGGGGAGGCGTCCAGGCGCTCCACGTCCGGGCGGGTCCGGTCCACGCAGGCGGTGATCAGGACGAACACCGCCGCCTGGAGCGACACGGCGGTGGCGAGGAAGACCGCCTCGCGCCACCGCGGCAGCCGGGGCGCCAGCACCAGGGCCAGGCAGACGAGGAAGGTGAGGCCGACCACGGTGGTGGTGTCCCCGAGGGCGGAGACGACGGCGGAGAGCGCGTCGAGCGTGCCGGTGCGCGCGTCTTCGAGGGCCTCGACGGCGGCGACCTCGGCCGTCACCGGCCACAGACCCCGGGCGGGCCCGGTGAGCAGCAGACCGGCGCCGACCATGAGGGCGGCCTGGCAGACGGCGAAGGCACCGACGCGGGCCGCCGCGCGGGCGGCGCCGCTGGAGAGGGCGGGGGAGCGGCCGGGGCGCGGGGGAGCGGACTGGGCGCTCCCCGCGGTCTGCGCAGTCTGCGCGGGCCCTGTGGCGTCTGCCTCTGCGGCCTCTGCCTCTGTGGTGCGGAGCGGCCCTCGGGTGCGTGGCGGCCTGCTGGTGCGCAGCGGCCCTCGCGTACGGTGCGCGGGCTCCGCCTCTCCGACCTCTCCGGTCTCTCTGGCCTCTCCGGCCTCTCTGGTCTCTCCGGCCTCTCTGGTCGGAATGGTGGCGTCCATCGGGTCCCCCCACGTCTGCTCCGCCGGGCGGCGGTTCGCGGGAGCCTGTTCTCCCTCGGCGCTTCGCCGTATGCCCTCTCGCGCGCGGGTCAGGCTTCCCGGCGGCGTACGGGTGTGCGGGCGTACGGGCGCGAGGGCCCGCAGGCCACCGGTGTACGGGCCCACGGACGTACGGGTTCTACCGGCGTCGGGGTGTGGGGGCGTACAGGAGGCGTACGCGGATCAGGGCCCGGAGAGCGGTACGGCCGCCGTGATGGCCCTGCCTCCTTCGGGCAGCTGCACGATGTCGACCTGGTCGGCGAGGTGGTGGACCAGCCACCAGCCGGTCCCCTCCAGCCCGCCGCGCCGTGGGTCCGGGGCGATGGGTGAGGCGGGGAGGACCTCGTCGCAGGGGTCGGTGACGCTGATGGTGATCTCACCGCAGTCGAGTGTGCAGACCAGGAAGCAGTCGCGGGACGCGTCCTCCCGGTGGTGCAGCACATGGCCGACCAGCTCCGAGGCCACCAGCACGGCGTCCCACACCCCGGCCTGATGAGCCGTCCGGTAGCGGTCGTCGGGCGCGCAGCGCAACGGGTAGAGGGCGAACTCCACCTCCTGGCGCGCCTCGGCGGCCGTCCTCGGCCGGCACACGGGGCTTCCCGTATCGGCTCCCTCGCTCCGCATGAGCCGACTCCTTTCGTACGGTACGGGTCAGAGTGTCCGCGGCTTCGGGATGGCCGGACGCGCGCCCGTCATGCGCTGGACGGGGATGCCCGCGGCCGCCTCCTCCTCGGCCGCCGCCTTCCGCAGGATCGAGTCGGCGGCGAGCAGGGCGTCGTGGACGGTACGGGTACCGGTGCTCACGCAGAGGGTGTACGTCACGTCCTCCAGGCTCCGCTGCAACTCGTAGTCGGAGTCCTGGGAATGGCGCAGCTGCAGCTCGTTGTAGCGGGCCAGCAGGGTCCGCATGACATCGGGGCTCGGGGTCAGCATCGTGTCCTCACCAGCCGTCGCAGAGGCAATGTGGCTCACCTTGTGCCCCGCGCACCTCGTGCTCATGCCCTCTCCGGGAGGACGTTTCCGGGGGAATGGTCCGTGCGGAGGACGAGAGGTTTGAAGGGGGCGAGGGCGGTCAAACGGTGGCTGATCGCACCTGCCGAACCACACCCCGAGGTGAGTGAACATGGCTGCTGACGAGAAGACCCAGGCCAAGACCGAGCAGGCCAAGGGCAAGATCAAGGAAGTCGCCGGACGCGCCGTCGGCAACGAGCGCCTCACCGCCGAGGGCCGCGCCGAACAGACCAAGGGCGACGCGCGCCAGGCCAAGGAGAAGGTCAAGGACGCCCTGAACGACTGACGCGTCCCCCACTTGCACGTACCTGTGGGCACCTTCCCCCACCTGTACGCACCTTGTGGCGCCGGGCCCCACGGAGTTCGCTCCGATGGGGCCCGGCGCCGTCCGCGTCCGGCCGGGGGCGACCGCGAGGGGCGGTGGCACGGACACCTACCCTTGGCCATGCCGTCACCGAAGGTGACAGGAGCAGCTCGGAGGGGGCGGACATGGGCACAGGGGCAGGGGCGGATACGGGGACGGCCACGGTGTTCCGGCGCCCCGCGTACTGGTGGTTCTCGGTGCTGGCAGGGGTCGCCTTCTACGGCATCGCGCTCGTGGTCGCGAGCCCGTCGGTAGGGGAGCCGACACCGGCGTTCGTGATCTCGGGTGTGGTGGTCTTCCTCTGGGCGCTCGGGTGGGACTCCTCTTTCCGTTGCACCGACAGCCACGTCTCCTCCGTGAACCTGCTGGTGACCACGACCGTCCCCTGGGCGGATGTCCAGAAGGTCACCCTGGACGGCGCGCTGGCCATCACGTTGAAGGACGGGGAAGAGCTGGGCTCGGTCGCGTTCGGCGGCTCGCTGCTGGGTGAGATGACCGGCTATCGGACGCACCGGCGCGCTTTCGAGGAGCTTCGGAGCACCCACCGCAAGGCCCGCGCCTCACGCAGGGGCGACCCGTACCGGGGGACGGTCCGGCGGAAGGTGACCTTCGCCTGGCGTCGGCTTCTGTGTGCCATCGCCGTCGTCTACGTCCCGCTCACGGTCGTCGCGGTCCTCTAGCGGATTCCGGCGCCGCCCATGACGTCCGGATTCCGGCGGGCCCGTGACGTCGTCTGATGCGGCGTCAGCGGTAGGAGCGGACCAGGCGGGCCAGGTGCGTTCCGGCGAGGTTGCCGCCAGGCTATGCGAGTCGTCCTTGTTCGGTCATGAACATATGCGGCTGCGGCTGCGTGTGCGCTATGGGCCCGGGGGCCACGAAGGGAAATATGCACGAGTTCATAGCTGTGGCCCGGACGTCTCACTCGGCGAGCTACGGGGAGCTGGCTGCCGGGCTCCTGTTGGCCGTCGGCGGTTCGCTTTTGGCTTTCAATGTGAAGGGTTGGGCTGAGGTCGTCTCCGACTTTCTGGGGAGTCGACTGTTTTCGGCCTTTTACCACAACGACCTGGCCCTGAGACTTCCGGCCGGGTTCTTTGCGGTTTTTGGAGCGATCTTGGCTTCGATCAACCTGAAGATTCTCTTCTTCGGGTTCTGACTCGGTGCCGCCGAGGTTACGGGCAGTGTGCGCGGAGATGCCCTCGATGATGGGCGTGTGAACTCAGAGGCTTGGAGGGTGGTGCACTCATCATGGCAGGTCTCGGCAAGCCGACCGACGGGGCACCAGTATTGAATACCTGGACGGGTGTTCAATCGCCCGTCACGGATTTCCGCTGAACTTCAAGCATAAAGCAGGGTGAAAATGCCGGAGAAGCAGCCCCTGATGGTCGAGCCTGTTGAGCGCGTTGATGCGCTCCCCTGGCCTGTGAAGAGAATTCTCCGCAGGTCGAATCGGCTCGGCAGGACGGGGCTGATCTTTCGGTGTGCAATGCGTGATTCCCATCGCAGTTGGACGCGTAAGTGGTCAATCGTTTCCATTGAATGCGAGGGAAGCGTTATCTGTCGAATGGATAACACGAGTCTTAAGCGTCCGGTTTTTGTTGACCTTCCGCCCGGGCGGCATGAATTGACTTTTCGTGTGATTCGCGCCAAGCGAAGTCGTTATACTGTGTTTCAGGAGGAAATATCCCTCCGAAATGGGGATGTCTTCTTGGTTCTGTGCGAGCCGATTCAGCCCGATGTCTTCTATAGGAATAGCCCGGCCGAAGGTGTCTGGAGAATCGGGCTGGCAGATTCTTGCAGATCGGTATAGTCGGGGCCGTGGGGAGCTATAAGCCGCCCGCGCTACTGACCCGTACGCCCGTACGCCCGTCTCCTCCTCAGCCTGCGAACCCGCCCAGCGCCCCCAGAACCGCACGCCGGGTTTCCGGGCCGCCCATGTGGCCGGCGTTGTCGATGACCGTCAGGCGGGCGTCGGGCCAGGCGCGGTCGAGTTCCCAGGCGGTCGTGAGAGGGCCCGCGAGGTCGAAGCGGCCGTGGACCAGGACGGCGGGGATACCGGCCAAACGGTGAGCGCGGGCGATGAGTTGGCCTTCCTCCAGCCAGGCTCCGTGGGCGAAGTAGTGGGAGCAGATCCGGACGAGGGCCAGTTGGTCGCGGCCGGGGCGGCCGCTGTACGGGGCCGGGCCTCCGGCCGCCTCCATCGAGACCACCGCGTCCTCCCAGGCGCACCAGTCCGCGGTGGCCTTCTCCCGTACGGCGGCGTCCTCGCTCTCCATGCGGCGGGCGTACGCCGCGACCAGGCCGGCGGGGTCGCTCGTCTCGGGGACGCCCGCGCGGAACGCGTCCCACGCCTCGGGGAAGAGCTGGCCGACGCCCCGGTAGAGCCAGTCGATCTCGCTGCGGCGGGTCGTCGTCACGGAGGGGATGACGATCTCGGTGACCCGCTCCGGGTGCTCCTCCGCGTACGCCAGAATCAGCGTGGAACCCCAAGAGCCGCCGTACAGCAGCCACTTGTCGACCGCCAGGTGTTCCCGCAGGCGCTCCATGTCGGCGATCAGGTGGGCCGTCGTGTTGTGCGCCATGTCCGCCGCCGGGTCGCTCGCGTGCGGGGTCGAACGCCCGCAACCGCGCTGGTCGAAGAGGACCACCCGGTACCGGTCCGGATCGAAGTACTGGCGGGAACGGGGCGTCGATCCCGAGCCGGGGCCGCCGTGCACCACGAGAGCCGGCTTGCCGTCCGGGTTGCCGCACACCTCCCAGTACACGAGGTTGCCGTCGCCCACCTCCAGCATGCCGCTCCCGTACGGTTCGATCGGCGGGTACAGGTCGTTCGGCTCGCGGTGCACGGCGGTGTTCCTTCCGGCAGGGTGGGCGTCGGGGCGGGGAATCACGTTACGCGGATGCGCTGTGCGGAGGCGTCCCGTACGGTCCTGGTCATGCCCGCACGCATCGATCTGACCCTGGACTGCACGGACGCCCAACTCCTGGCCGTCTTCTGGAAGTCGGCCCTGGGCTACGTCGACCTTCCTCCGCCGCCGCCCTTCGAGACCCGGGAGGAGTGGCTCGCCCAGTTCGACCTTCCGGAGGGCGAGACGGTGGACGACGGCGCCTGGCTCTGCGACCCCGAAGGCATCGGCCCCCATCTCGCCATCCTCAAGGTCCCCGAGCCGAAGACGGCGAAGAACCGGCTCCACATCGACGTACGGATCGCGGGCCACGGCACGACCGCCGAGCGGTGGTCCCGCGTCCTGGCGGAGGCCGCCCGCCTGGTGGCGGCCGGAGGGTCCGTACTCGCGGAGGTCGACGGGCACCACGTGGTGATGGCGGACCCGGAGGGCAACGAGTTCTGCGTGGCGGCGGCTGGCCCGCCTCCCCCGGACGCGTAGAGGCGCTGGGGGAGCAGGGCTCAAGCGGACCGGACCGTCCGCGCGATGTGGTGCGTACGCAGCGGGCCCCCGCAGGGCTCCTCCCACGGAGGCTCGTACCCACGTTGTCCGATGCGAGGGTGGCGTCACGCTGATGAGAAGGAGAAGAAGGCCCATGGGACAGATGGGGCGTGCGGTGCCGCCGCGTGTGCTGGCCGCGGAACGGGCCGCATCCGCGAGGGGCTTCACGAAGAGTTGCCTTCCCGAGGTGGGGAGGCTGCTCGCGCTGGCTGTTGCGGCGAAGCCCGGCGGGGTCGTCGCGGAGAGCGGCACCGGCGCGGGGGTGGGGACCGCCTGGCTGCACAGCGGACTCGGACCAGGGGCCCGCCTGTTCACGGTCGAACGCGATGAGGAGTTGGCCCGCCGGGTGGCCGACGACTACGCGGACGACGAGCGCGTGAGCGTACTCACCGGGGACTGGCGGCTGTTGGAGCGGCATGCACCCTTCGACGTCTTCTTCTGCGACGGCGGCGGCAAGCGCGACGACCCCCAAGCCGTCATCGACCTGCTTGCCCCCGGAGGGCTCCTCCTCCTGGACGACTTCACTCCGTCGCCCGAGTGGCCTCCCCGGTTCGAGGGTGAGGTGGATGAGCTGCGCGTGTTCTACCTGACGCACCCGGACCTCGACGCCACTGAAGTGCTCACGAGCCCGGCCGGCTCCGTGGTGATCGGGGCGCGACGCGCACGGCGGTGAGACGCGACGGCCGGGGACGGTCGCGGTTTGCGCAGGGCTCAGGGGTGCCATCTCCCGCGAGCTTCCCGCCGGATGCGGGGTGAGCGGCGAACAGCACGGCCGGGTTCGACTGCGGTCATGCGCAGGCGTGTTGGCGTGAAGTGGCGTGCTGTTCAGTGCGGGGCGTCGTGGTCGTCCTCGGGGTCGTCGGTGTCGCACCTGTGTGTGCGTTGGGCGTTGTGTCGGATGTGTGCGTGGTGGGCGTCGCGGAGGGGGTCGGTGATGTGGAAGCTGTGGTTGCCGGGGTGGTCCTCGTACAGTCCGCACCACTGCCGGTAGTCCTCGCGGAGGCGGTGGATGCGGTAGGGGCACAGGGCGAGGAGGACGAGCCGGTGGTGGACGCGGTGGCCTCCTGTGCTCAGCGTCCACAGGAACCACAGGCTCGCGGGCGGTTCGGTCTCGGCGGTCCACAGGCGGGCGGCGTGCTCGGTGGTCTCGTCGTGCTCGCCCAACTCGCACAGCATGTACGGCTTGTCGTCCAGGAGGTCTTCCGCGTCGTCGGGGCCGTCGTCCATGGAAAGCAGGGCAGGGAGTGCTTCGCCGGGCGGGAGATTGGTGATGGCGGTGCATTGCAGCACGGGGGCGAAGGTCCCTCTCGTGGAAGTCCGTGGAGGTCTGCGGAGGCCGGATCAGCTCGTGCGGAGTCCCGCCGGCAGGCGTACGTGGCGGGCGGGGCCGGCGCGCACGCTTCCGGCCGCCGTGACGGTCCGGTCAGGCGGAGCCCTCGGCGGGTCCGGCCTGGCGAGCCGGGATCGAGCAGAGCTGTTCCCGCATCTGCTCGAACTCCAACGCGAACGACTCAAGTTGGCCCGCCATGGCGTGGGTGTCGTCCACGGTCAGGACGCCCAAGCTGATGCGGTAGGCGTCCTTGACGTCGGTGCAGGAGCGGCAGACCTTGTCGGCCGAGATCTGCTCCAGGTTGACCCCGAACCGCAGCAGCACGTTGACGAGCCGCACACCGGCCCCCACGGCCACCTCACGGTCCGGATCGTCCAGGTAATCGGGGCCAACGGGGTCGCACACAACAAGGCCGCCCATCGGGTTGCGGTGAAGCATCACGCGATCCCTCTCTTTCTATGTGTTCATGACGCCCGCCCGGCGACGCGGCAACCTTCCACGCACCACCGGAGAGGCCCTGAGGCGGCCGGGCCCAGTCCCGACCTCGATACGGATCAGCCCGCGTGAGGCGGATACGCACAGGGCGAGTTCGGGCCGGTCACAGCACTTCGCCTCGGCTCCGGGCGTTCGCGCGGGCGGTCTGGGCGCGCAGACGCTCAGCGGCCGTCGCAGGTCGTACCTGCTCAGGCAGCGCCCCCCACTCGACACCACCGCACACCGGCCGCAGCGACCAGTACGGACCAGCAACCCCACGGAACACACCCACACGGCCGGCACGACCCGCGTCCACCACGAGCGCGCCGACCTTTGGCCATGGGCTCGCCTTTTGTCTCATGTCTCACCTTCGTGCGAACGTGCTCAATTGCATCGGTGCACCTCGTTCGTGCACGCTGAGCTAACCGCGCGAGCCGTGTTGCCCGGTACCGTTGAGAGGACGCCGGATCATAAGATCCATAAGCCCAAGGGGTTGGGATGGTCGCAGAGTCAGGTGCGCGGCGTAACCAAGAACTGTGCGCGCTGCTTGAGCAGGCCGGATACTCGGAGACCAAATTCGCCCACGCGGTGAATCGCGTGGGAGCGGAGGCTGGTCTGGCCCTGGCCTACAAGCAGCCCTCGGTGTCCCAGTGGAAGCAGGGAGCGCAGCCGAAGCAGCAGGTGAGAGCCGTGATTCTGGCGGTTCTCGAACGCCGGCTGGGGCGGCCGGTGACCTACGCGGAAGCTGGGCTGAACCCACCGGCCGGCGACCGGAGCAAATCTCGGCGTGACACCGTGGAGTCTCTGATCAACCTGGGGAAGGACGACATGAACCCCTCCCGCCGCAAACTCTTAACCACTGGTCTGTATTCCGCCGCCCTCACCATTCCGGCCTTTTCCGCTCTCGTTTCCACTGCGGAGGCCGATGATCGCGAACGTTTCACCCGGCCGACCGGCCGCATCGGACCCGGCGAAGTCGCGACCGTCCGCCGGATGACGGACAAGATCGCGGATATCCTGGATGAACTGGGCGGTGGGCATGCCCGGCCGATGGCAGCCGCGTTCATGGTGAATACGGTCGCGGGCTACTTGCGCGCCGCCGCCTCGGAGAAGGTTCACCGCGACATGCTCTCGGCCGCGTCCGACCTCACATACCTCACCGGCTGGATGGCGATGTACGAACGGGCCCACGGGCTCGGCCAGACCTACTACCTGCGAGCGCTGGACCTGGCCCAGGAGTCGGGCGACCAGCTCACCTACAGCCGCACCCTGCGCGGCATGAGCTTGCAGGCGTCCCACCTGCGGTACGGGCGGAAGGCACTGGACTACGCCGACTCAGCAGCCGAGGCGGCCCCGCAGGCGGGCCCGCGTCTCGTCGCGTTCCTGCGCGGACAGCAGGCTCACGCGTCTGCCATGGTCGGTGACCGCCACGGGGCGACCACACGGCTCAAAGAGGCGGAATCGGCCCTGGCCCAGGCGGACTCCCGGCGCGACGCCGTGGGTGGATACGACCAGGCCGCGTTCCTCTTCCATGTCTCCCACGTGCACTACGAATCGCGTGAACTCGCCGCCTCCATCAAGGCACTTCGGTCCTCCATCAGGATCATGTCCCCCCAGGAGCGCCAAGGCAGGCTTCACGCGCACGCGGTACTGGCCCAGCGGCAGCACGAGTACGGGCACGTGGAGGAGGCATGCACATCGTGGGGCCGCTTCCTCGATGACTACGAGGGCCTGTCGACAGCGCGAGGTGACGAGCACTTCGACAAGCTGCGCGCACTGAGCACGCAGCGACCCTCTGCCGCCGTACGCAAGCTCCAGGACCGCATCCAAGCGGTGGCCCTGCTCAAGGCTGCGTGACACGGGTCCGGAGGCGGAGGCGACCGCCGCAGCCTTCATAGCCTGGACCGGTGGCGCTGCCGTCCTGAGCGCGGGCGAGGGCGGGACTGGCCGAGGCCGGGTTCGAGCTTCGAGATCCGGGTTTCGGGCGTCGAGGGTGGTCGGGTCACTCGTTGGGGGTGCTCTGAGGCGGCTCGGGCCCGAAGCTTGGGTCCCGGGGCTCAGGTGCCGGGATGCGAGCGCCGAGGTTCGAGTTTCTTCTTTAACCGGGTGGCAATGCAGGGGGGTTGGGTGAATCCTCCCCGCCCTCCCTACCCCGTCACGGCCAGCAAGTATGACTAATGGTGACGGCTTGCGGCGGAGCGTGACGACTGTTTACGGTGCGAGCACAGACCAAAGCGACCCCGACACGGTGTTGGCGCACCGGGCCAGGGTCTCACCACAAGATCGACCCCAATGAAAGCGCGATCCCATGGCTACTCAGCACCTTAGTCCCGTCCCGCCCGCTCCTGTGATCTCACACGCCTACCCGATGGCCAACGCGGGTTACGGCAAGCGCAACGCCCCCGACCAAAGTCTTCCCGCGCGCGACGACTTCGCTCTGCTGCCCGCCCGTGAGCGGTACGTCGCCGGCTTCGTCGACCGGCTGCCGGAGGGTGCGGTGATGAGCGTGAAGCAACTGGCCAAGCACCTTCCCCTCTACGGCCAGCAGGCCATCTCGACCTCGCTGAACAGCCTCTCCGTCGCGGGCCACCTCCGCCGAATCCGCTCCAGGCGCATTGCGGGCACGGGTGCGGGTACGGGTGGCGAAGTCCGGTGGACCTTCCGTACGTTCTGGTCCCGCACCGCACGCGACAACGAGTGGTGGAACGCCTATCTGGCCACGGAGTGCGCCATGCAGGCCACCACCCTGGTCACCCCCTCCGTACCGGCACGGCCGTGTGCTCAGCCCGCGAACGCGCCAACATCGTGGGGCCCGGCCGAGGAGCCCCAGCAGCAGCCGCACGTCCAGCCGGTTGGCACCGTCTCGGGCCGGGCCCCCGACGTCGCCCCCGTCCCCCAGCAGCGCGCCCCGCTCCCCTCCCCGGACGCACCCCGGCAGCACCACGCCGAACAGCCCCGGCCGCCGCAGCGGGTGACACCTTCCGTGTCCCACCGAGGCGCGGGCCACGCTCCACCCGCCCGGCCCGCCGCTACCGACGCACCGGTGCCCTCGGGGTCCGCCCTGCCTCCAGTGCCTGCCCCGTCAGATGCCCCTGTCGAGATCCCGGCGGCACTCCGCCCCGCCCCTGAACCCGGCCTCTCCGACGCCTACTTGGCGCTGGCACGGCTGGGCCGCGACGACCATCGCCTCGCGCTCTCGGCTGCGGACTGCGCGATCCTGGAACCGCTCGCGTCCGCGTGGCTGGCGCGCGGCGTGAGCGTGGACTATCTGACCAGCGCCCTCACCGCGGGGCTCCCCGCCCGGATCGATTCCCCGGCCGGGCTCCTCCACCGACGCCTCACCGACAAGATCCCGCCCCGCCTCCCCGGGGCGGTGGAAGTCCGTTCGCCGGGCGCCAAGGAACCGATCTACGAAGCCCTCGTCGAATGCACCAACTGTCGCCGTCCAGGCCCCCCGCAAGCCCTGCCCGACGGCCTCTGCCGCCCCTGCCACCACGCACACACCACGGGCAGCGACGACACTGCCGCACCCACCCCGGACGAGGTCGCCGCCGTCAAAGCCCACATCACCAACCTCCGCAACCTCCTCAAGCCCGTCTGACTCCCCGACCACCACACCCTCGTCGGGCAGGTCGGGCATACCGCAGCCCCGGGGCCCACGCCTGCGAAAGTCCTGACCACAGCTCTTCCACCGAAGCCGGGCCGATGAGACCGGCGGCGGGCAGAATGGCATCAGCCGAACCACACGTGACCACACTGCGGCAGAAGGCGAGATATGTCGGCTTCTCAAGAAGTAAGCAAAACCCGCCTTCCCACCACCTAAACCCCCAGGTCACGAAGGGTGGTCCCCGCGTACGCGGGGGTGGTCCCATCGGGTTGCGCAGCATCCGGGTAATGACAGCGTGGTCCCCGCGTACGCGGGGGTGGTCCCGTCACCCGGCCGCGCCGGGCCCACATCCGGTAGTGGTCCCCGCGCACGCGGGGGTGGTCCCGCGCCGTTCTCCTCCTTGAGGGTTCCGGCGATGTGGTCCCCGCTGGCGCGGGGGTGGTTCCAGCAGGGGCAGGAAGTCCAGGACTGCGGCGCCGTGGTCCCCGCGTAGCCTGGGGCTGTGAATGCCGCTCCTCAGGTTCTTGCCGTGCTCACCGACATCCTTGCCGCCGTCGAGGACGGTGAGCGGGGGGCCTTGTGGAATCTCTCCGAAGGCGGGCGGGAGTTGGACGCCAATCTGGTGTGGCTGCCCGCCGGGGCCGAGGTCGGGGAGCATCAGGAGGACGTGCTCGACGTGTTCCTCGTCGTTCTGGAGGGTGGGGGCACGGTGAAGGCGGCGGGCGGCCGTGAGCTGGGGCTGGAGGCCGGGGCCGTGCTCTGGTTGCCGCGTACGTCCCGGCGCGCGCTGGCCGCCGGGCCGGACGGGCTCGGGTATCTCACCGTCCACCGCCGCCGCCCCGGCCTCGCGATCTCCGCGCCGAGTGCGGCGTACGAGGGTGGCGAGGGGCCCTGCATGCTGGACCGGGTCTGCCCCGAGTGCGGGCGGCTGTCGCAGGACCCCGCCCCGGTCTTCTGCAGCCGGTGCGGGGAGCGATTCCCCGAGAGGTGAGCCCGGCGGTGAGCCGAGCGGCGGGCCCTGGGGAGAAACGCGCGGAGAGTTGGGGAGTCGGGGAGTTCCCCGAGTTCCCGGAGGTGCCGGGCCCGATGCCGGGCCCGGCACCGCGCCCTTCTGCCCCCGCCCGGCGGCCCCGAGCGCCGCTCAGCGGCCCTCGCACTCCGTCAAGTCCGGTCGGCCCGGCGGGTTTTCGTTGCCCACCAGGCCCGCCAGGTTCTCCTTGTACATGTCCTCCCAGATCCTTCCGGCCAGGATCGTCCGCAGCGCCGAGCACACCTCGTCCTTGAGCAGCGGCGACTTCGGCCGCATCGCCACCCCGTAACCCTCCGCGCCCTGGATGTTCTCCAGCCGCCGCACCTTGCCCGGGTTGGCCTTGACGTACCCGGCGAGGATGATGTCGTCCGAGGCCACCGCGTACACGTCCGACTCGGGGTCCAACAGCTTGTCCAGGCAGTCCTGGTAGGTGTTGGGCTGCGACTTGGCCATGGTGAAGCCCTGTTTCGGCAGCGCCTTCTCGTACGTCGACTCCCGCGCCGTGCACACCTCCACGCCCAGGTCCCGCAGGTCGCTGGAGTCGTTGATCGTGTACTTCGCCGACTTCTGCCGGACCAGGAAGCCCCGGCTCGCCTCGTAGTACGGGCCCGCGAAGTCGACGCTGTAGCCGTCCGGACCGGCCGTCTTGCGGTCGTCGGTGATGCTGTACGAGGCGATCACCAGGTCCACCTGCTTGGTTTTGAGCGCCGTGCTCCGGTAGTCCGTGGCGACCGTGGTGAAGGAGACCGCGCCCCTGCCGTAGCCCATGCTCTCGGCGATGGCGTAGGCCAGGTCGATGTCGTAACCCCGGTACGTACGCGTCGACCGGTCGAAGATGCTCAGCCCCGGCTGGTCGTCCTTGACGCCGATCTTCAGCGTCGGGTGGGTGTCCTTCCACCGCTCCTCGGTGCCCCGGTCGACCGGCTTCTCGCCCTCGCCGTCTCCCCCGGCCCGGCTGCCGGTCGAGCCGGTCTTCCCGTTGCCGTCGCCATCCGCGATCAGCCAGCCCGCGCCCGCCAGCAGCGCCGCGCACACGACCGCGACCGCCACCTTCATGCCACGCTGCCGGCCCCGTCCGTCGCCGGTCCCCGCCGACGCGGGGGTCGGGCCGGGCGGCGGGGGCGGCACGGCCGGGGCGGGAGGCGCCGAGGCCGAAGGGGCCGACGAGACCGACGAGGCCGAAGGGGCCGACGAGGCGGAAGGGGCCGAAGAGGCGGAAGGGGTGGAAGGAGCTGAGGAGGACGACAGGGGCGAGGGGGGCGGCGGCGTCGGCCGGGCCGAACCGTTCGGCGTCGAGACCGCCGTCGGCGGGTGCGTCGCCGGGCCCGCCGCACCGGCGTGCGGGGCCTCCGGGTCTCCGAGGATCTCGCGGAACATCGCCTCGGCCGTGGCGGCGTCGAGCCGCTCGCGCGGATCGGTGATCAACAGCCCCTGGATGACCGGGGCGAGGGGGCCCGCGTACCGGACGGCCGGATCGGGGGACTGCCGGATGTTCTCCTGGACCTCCCACACCTCGCGCCCCGCGAAAGGCACGTGGCCCTCCACCATCTCGTACAGCGTCACGCCGAGCGCCCAGAGGTCGGACGCGGGCGTGGGGCCGGGCGACGTGGGCGCGAACAGTTCGGGCGCCAGATAGGGCGGGGTGCCGATGACGCTGCCGGTACGGGTCACCCGGTCCGCGCCCTCGAAGGTGGCGATGCCGAAGTCCACCAGGATCGCGAGGCCGTTCTCCCGTACGAGGACGTTGCCCGGCTTCACGTCGCGGTGCACCACCGACGCCGCGTGGACCGCCCGCAGCCCCTGCACGATCTGGAGGCCGATCTTCGCCGCCCTCGGTACGGAAAGGACCTGCTCGCTGCTCAACAGGTCAGCCAGGGAACGCGCGTCGAGCAGCTTCATCACGATCCAGACCTGGCGGTCGGTCTCGACCTGGTCGTGAACCGTCACCACGTTCAGGTGCTCGATCTTGGCGATGGCCTCGGCCTCGCGCCGCGCCCGCTGCATGGCGTCCGCCTGTGTGCTCGCGGTCATGGCGTTCCGGTCCATCAGCCCCTTCACCGCGACGAACCGGCGCAACCGCAGGTCGTACGCCTTCCAGACCTCGCCCATGCCGCCGCTGCCGATCGGCTCCAGCAGCTCGTAGCGGCCGTCGATCACGGTCCGCGCGGCGGGCTGATCGGGGGCCACGGGCCACGCGTTGCCGGGCGGGGCCTCGTCGGGCCGTGGCTGGAAGGAACGGCTCTCGTCGGAGCGGGCCCCGGAGGAGCGGCTCTCGTCGGAGCGGGCTTCGTCCGGGCGGGCCTGGTGCGCGGGTGTGTTCGGCCAGACCTGCGGGGGCTCTGACGCGGGCTGCCCGGGGGCGTCGTCCGCCCATCGGTCGTGAGGGCCCCCGGCCCGCAGCCCGTCGCCGCGCCCGTCCTCTCGCCGCCCGCCGTCCCCGTCTTCCGGCCTGCGGTCGTGTACCTGACCGTCGTCCGGCCTGTGGTCGTGTACTCGACCGTCGTCCGCCCGACCGTCGTCCGCCCGCCCGTCGTCCTGCCGACCGCCGTCCGCCCGGCCGGACCTGTCTTCGTTGTGCATACGACCCCCTGTGCACTCCATGACCCAGGCCAGATTAGACGTGATACGGCGCGTGCGGCTGTGCTGACGTGGCGTCAAGAGCCCTGTGGCGGGCCGTCGGCGCGTCCGCGGCGCGGACCGTTCTCCCGTAAGGCGTCAGGAAGCCGCGCCGCCGTTGCTCTTGAGCAACTGCCCGTTGATCCACTGGCCTTCGGGTGAGCAGAGGAAGTCCACCAGGTGGGCGGTGTCGCGCGGGGTGCCGAGGCGGCCGAGCGGAGTGCCCTGGATCAGGGACGCGCGCAGGTCGTCGGTCATCCAGCCGGTGTCCACCGGGCCGGGGTTGACGACGTTCGCCGTCACGCCGAGGTGGGCCAGCTCGTGCGCGGCGGCCAGCGTGATGCGGTCCAGGGCGCCCTTGCTCGCTCCGTAGGGGAGGTTGCCCACGGTGTGGTCGCTGGTGAGTGCCACGATCCGGCCCGTCGGGGGCCGGGGAGCGGAGTGCGGGCCGGGACGACCGCCGGAGTCTGCGGTCGCGTGGCCGGAAGCGTCGGCCGGTGCGTCGGCGCCCGTACCGTACGAGCCCGCGCCCGGGGCGTCCGCCCGCCCGCCCCGGAAGCGCAGCCCGTACTCGCGGATCAGCAGCCAGGTCGCCCGTGCGTTCACCGCGAAGTGCCGGTCGAACGCCTCCACGGTGGTGTCCAGCAGGCCCGAGTCCACCGACTCCGCGTGCGAGAGGACCAGTGCGGTCACCTGCCCGCCGAGGCGTTCCTCCGCCTCGTCGAAGATCCGTGCCGGGGCGTCGGGGTCGGTCAGATCCGCCTCGATCGCCGCCGTACGGGCCCCGGCCGAGGTCAGCTCGTCCGCGATGGACGCGGCGGCTCCGGGCTCGGCGCCCCACTCCATCCGGCGGTCGTACGGCGTCCAGTAGGTGAAGGCCACGTTCCAGCCGGAGGCGGCCAGCCGGCGCGCGATGCCCGCGCCGATGCCGATGCTGCGGCCGACCCCGGTGATCAGGGCGACGGGGCGTGCCGGGCTGGAGGCGGCCGAGGGCTGTTCGTCGAAGGTCACACGGTGATCCTTCGTGACCCGAACGGGTACGTCAACGGGCTTTCCGGGCTCGGATTCACCCTCTCGCACCGCCGCTGACCTGCGACGATCCATCTTCCTGGTGGGCCGACCCGATCTTTGTGTTTCCGTACGGCGAGGCGCGCTCCTAGCGTGGTCGGTGCGCGGCGGAAACTGTGATGAACAGTGTGTACCGCGCATATCGGAAGGCGCTCGGAACCCGCTGGGAAAGCGCTCGGACGCGTACCGAAGCGGATGGCCCGATCGGCCCGATCGGACCGAGTGGCCCGAGCGACCCGAGAGATCCGAGAATCGAGAGAGGGAATCGTCATGGGTGAGCAGCAGACGGCACTGGACGGCAAGACCGCGGTGGTCGCCGGAGGGGCGAAGAACCTCGGCGGACTCATCAGCCGCACGCTCGGCGAGGCCGGTGCGAACGTCGTCGTCCACTACCACTCCGAGAACACGGCCGCCGACGCCGAGAAGACGGCGGAGGCCGTACGGGGCACGGGCGCGCAGGCCGTCGTCGTCCGCGAGGACCTGACCCGGGTCGAGGGCGTGCGCAGCCTCTTCGACCAAGCGCTCGACGCCTTCGGCGGGGTGGACGTCGCCGTGAACACCACCGGCATGGTGCTGCGGAAGCCGATCGCCGAGACGACCGAGGAGGAGTACGACCGCATGTTCGCGATCAACTCCAAGGCGGCGTACTTCTTCCTCCAGGAGGCCGGCGCGCGCCTCAACGACGGCGGCCGCATCGTCAGCCTCGTGACGTCCCTGCTCGCCGCCTTCACGGACGGGTACTCCACCTACGCGGGCGCGAAGGCCCCGCTGGAGCACTTCACCCGGGCGGCCGCCAAGGAGCTCGCGCCGCGCGGCATCTCTGTGAACAACGTCGCTCCCGGGCCGATGGACACCCCGTTCTTCTACCCGCAGGAGACGCCGGAGCGGGTGGAGTTCCACAAGTCCCAGGCGATGGGCGGCCGGCTGACGGAGATCGAGGACATCGCGCCGCTGGTGAAGTTCCTCGTCACCGACGGTGGTTGGATCACCGGGCAGACCATCTTCGCCAACGGCGGGTACACGGTCCGTTGATCCTCGTCCGGGAGGCCGCGTGAGTCTGGACCTGCGCAAACTGGAGCACCTCGTCGCCGTCGCCGAGGAGGGCGGATTCACCCGGGCGGCCGAACGGCTGCACCTCAGCCAGCAGGCGCTCAGCACCAGCATCCGCACGCTGGAGCGGCACGTCGGCGTCCAGCTCCTGGACCGGGGTCACCAGCACGTCACCCCGACCCCGGCCGGACAGGCCCTCATCGAGGACGCCCGCGCCCTGAACGCCCAGGCGCTCGCCGCCCTGGACCGCGCCCGGCGCATCGGGCGCGGCCGGGCGGGGCACCTGCGCGTCGGCCACACCCCGGCGGTCACCGCGGAGGAGGTCGTGGAACTGCTGACCCGCGCCCGTACGGAGGAGGAGGGCATCCAGGCCCACGTCCGCCAGCTCTTCCCCGACGAGCTGCGCGAACACCTGCTCACGGGCGCCTGCGACGTGGGGCTGAGCCGGGCGATGCCCGCCGGTACGGGGCTGACCCGGGCGCGGATCGCCGAGCACCGCCTGCGGGTCGCCGTACCGGCCGGGCACCCGTTGGCCGACCGCGCCTCGGTGGCCCTGGCCGACCTGCGCGACCAGCCGCTCACGGTGTGGGGCGAGCCCGGCTCGTCCGCGTACACCGACCTGCTGATCGGGCTGTGCCGGCAGGCGGGCGTGGAGCCGGACACGCGCCGCAATCCGGTCCAGGGCACGCCTCCGGTCACCGCCGTCACCGCGACCGGGCGCATCGCCTTCGTCACGACGCCGGCGGGCCCGGCGGCGGGTGGCGCGGCCCGGGTGGTCGACCTCGACCCGCCCGTACGGGTCCCGGTCCACGCGCTGTGGCCGACGCACACCACGTGCCCGGGGCGGGACCTCTTCCTCAGCCGGACCGGCAGCGGGGACGGTAACGGGCACGGGGGCGGAAGGGGAGGCGAGGGCGGCTCAGGGGGCGGGTGAGGCGGACGGGGCCCGTGTGTGCGGTGCGGGCAGTTCGGGCGGCTCCCCGGCCGGTTCCGCCACCTTGCCCGGTTCCGTCGGCCGCTCGGCTTCGTCGTACCGCTCAGCCCCGTCGGTTGATCCGGGCGTACGTCCACCGGAACACATGCCGCAACGGAACGTGCAACCCAGCGCGGTGCCGTCGTCGCTCGTCGTGCGGCGAGCCCGCGCCCGACATGCGGGGGCGGGGGCGACGACACAGACTCAGGTGGGGCTCCGGGACGTCCGCTCCCGGACGCAGACAAGACAGCCGAGGAGGAACACGATGACCGCATCGGTCAGCGACCCGGTGGTGCGGAAGTTCGTCGCCGCGGTGAACGCGGGCGACAAGGACGCCTTCTTCGCCGACGTCCTCACCGAGGACGCCACCATGTCCGACGACGGCAGCGAACGGGACCTGGCGGCCTGGACGGAGAAGGAGATCTTCTCCCCGCAGGCCAACGGGCGCATGGAGGTCGTGGAGGCGTCCGACGACGGCCGCAGCCTCGTCGTCGACTACACCAACGACACCTGGGGCACCATGCGGACCCGGTGGATCTTCACGGTCGCCGGTGACCGCGTCAGCCGCTTCGAGACGGGCCAGGCGCCGTCCTGAGCCCGCTGTACGGGTGCGTCGGCGGAGACGCGGGGGACGGGAGACCACCGGCGGATGCGCGGGCGGGGGCCGGGACGCGAGCCCCGCACGAGGTTGGGAAACGGGCCCGCGAGCCCCGTACGAGGTCTGGAAACGGCCCCGTGAGCGCCGTGCGGGGTCTGGAAGCGGCCCCCGTACAGAGCGCCGCCCCTCACGCGCGGCGGTAGGTGCGGCCGCCGCGGCGGGGGAGGTCCGCCGGGGCGTCGCGGCCGCAGCGGGTGATCCTCAGGGCGAGGTGGATCTCGGCGCGTACGGTGGCGTCGGCGAGGTTCTGCGCGAGGTGGTCGGCGCACTGGTGCAGCCAGGTGGTCAGCGTCGTGCGGTGGACGTGCAGTTCGGTCGCGGCGGGGGCGGTGCGGGCGTGATGACGCAGCCAGCAGGTCAGGGCGATCCGCAGACGCGGCTCCAGGCCGTCGACGAGCCCGCCCGCCCAGGCCCGTACCGCCCCGGTGTCCAGGATTCCGCCCGGCAGCGCCTCCAGCCGCGCCTCACCCGCGTTCCGTAGGGCTGCCTCGTCGGAGCCGGAGGCGGCATCGGCAGCGGCGTCGGAGTCGGCGGGCGCGGGGGCGCGGAGGGCGAGCAGCAAGTGGGCCCGGACGGTGGCGTCCTCCAGGTCCGCGTCGAGCAGCCGGGCCGCCTCGCGTATCCGGGCCCGTACGGTACCGGCGGAGAGACCGAGGGCCTCCGCCGCACTGGGTTTGCTGCCGGTGCGCAGCCACACCAGCAGCAGGTGCTGCTGGGCCGGGTCCAGCGGGCGCAGCACGGCCGCCGCCCACCGCGCGTACGGGGCGGCGGGCAGGAGCGGTGCGAGCCGGGGTGCGCCGATCGCGTCGGCGGGGACGATGCGGTGCGCCGGGGTGGCGCTGTGCCGGGCGGCGGCCGCGTCGCAGTAGGCGGTGGACATCTCGGCCAGGGGCAGCGGCCCCGCCATGCCCGCGAGCAGGCCGTGCCGCTCGCACACCCGGGAGACCAGGCGCAGGATCCGGCCGTCGTCGGAGCCCCGGTGCACCTCGGCGACGACCAGCTCGCCGTCCAGCCGGCCCAGCAGCGTGCAGGCGTCGGCGTGCGGGGTGAGGGTGGGGCGTACCGCTCGCCACAGCACCTGGTGGGCGGCGGGGGTGTCCTCGCCGGTGAGCCGGTAGACGGTCACGTGCGTGTAGGCGCCGCCGCCCAGGGCGTCGACGACGGCGTCGGCGTGCCCGGCCAGCAACAGCCGTAGCAGGGTGGTGTGCAGTCGCATCTGCTCCCCGCGCAGCTCCGCCGCCCGCTGCCCGCGCACCTCCAGGAGCGCCGCCGTGGTCGCGGCGACGTGACCGGTGTGCTCGGCGGGCGTGGCCGGTGCGGGGGCCAGCACGAGAACGGCTCCGGCGGCCGGGAGTTGGACGCTGTACGGGTGGTCGTGCGGGGCGGCCGCCGCGTGGACGCCGTCGGCCGCCGCGGCGGCGGGGGCGCTGTAGACGGCCCCGGCTATCGGATCGGCCAGCACGGCCCACCCCTGGACCAGGGTCGCGGCCTCGGCGATCAGCCGGGCGCCGGAGCCGGTCGCCGCGCGCAGCAGGCGGCCCGTCGTGTCGCGCCCGTCGCGGGCGTCCCAGGGGCCGTTGGGCCCGTGGCCGGTCGTGCCTGTGCCCATGATGCCTGCGCCTGTACCTGTGCCTGTGATGCCCGTACTTGTGCCTGCTATGTCTGTGCCTGTGCCCGTGGTGCGGTCTGTGCCCGTGGTGCGGCCTGTGTCGCGTACGTCGGTCGTGGTGCGCCGGTCCACGTCGCGTGGAGTGGACCCGGTCGCGCCGATCCACGTCGCGTGACGCGGATCGGCGGTGCGCCGGTCAGGGAATGCGGGCGACCGCACCCCAGCCGGCGCGGTCGGTGGTGGTGCCGGTGTTGGCGTCGGGGCGCCAGTTCGGCCAGGACACCATGCCCGGCTCCACCATCTCCAGCCCGTCGAAGAAGGCGACCGTCACCTCCGGCTCCCGGAAGATGTACGGGATCGCGCCGCTCGCGTTGTACTCGTCCTGGACGGCCCGGTGGGCGTCGTCGGACGCGGTGGAGTGGCTGAGGGAGAGGTAGCTGCCGGAGGGCAGGCGCTCCACCAGGCGGCGGACGAGCGAGAGGGCGTCGTCCCAGTCCACGATGTGGCCGAGGACGTCGCTGATCACGAGGGCGACCGGCTGGGTCAGGTCCAGGGTCTTCGCCGCCCCGGCGAGCACCGCGTCGGTGTCGCGCATGTCGGCCTCGACGTACGCGGTCGCGCCCTCGGGGGTGCTGGTCAGCAGCGCGTGGACGTGCAGGAGCACCAGCGGGTCGTGGTCGACGTAGACGATGCGGGAGTCCGGGGCTATCCGCTGGGCGACCTCATGGGTGTTGTTCGCGGTCGGCAGCCCGGCGCCGACGTCGAGGAACTGCCGGATGCCGGCGTCCCGGGCGAGGTAGGTTACCGTGCGGCGGAGGAAGTCGCGCGACTCCTGCGCGAACGTCTCGATCAGCGGGTACTTCCCCCGGTACGCGTCGCCCGCCGCCCGGTCCGCGGGGAAGTTGTCCTTGCCGCCGAGCCAGTAGTTCCAGACACGGGCGGAGTGCGCGACGCTCGTGTCGATCTGGGAGGGCAGTTCCGGCCCGTTCGCCTCAGGCCCATTTCCGGTCGTACTCATCCTGCAACACCTCTCCTGTTCGGTCCGGCCGCATCGCCATCACGCACGACACGTCCAGCATTCCCTGATACGTCTGCACCGGGTGCGGGCTGTCCCACACCTCCGCCGTTCCGGGCAGACCTCCCTCCCGCACCACATGGTCCGCGATCTCCCGGACTTCCACCCGGTAAAGGCTCAAGGCCGGTACGCCGGTCAGCGGGTGTGGCGGAGCGTACTCGGGGTGCAACTGCACCGTCACATCGCCGCGTTCGGCGATCCGCCGTAGTGCCCGAAGCTGTTCGCGCATCACCTCTTCGCCACCCACCCGGCAGCGCAGCGCGGTGACGGGGAACACCGCCCAGAGCCGCGTCTGCTGCTCCCGCAGACGATGTTGACGCTCCATCAGGAAATCCGCACGCCGTTTCCGTACGGCCTCGTCCTGGTCGGGGTGGACCGCCGCGTCCACGGCCATCGCGTACGCGGGCGTGCGCAGCAGTGCCGGCACCAGCGCCGGGTCCCACGTGCGGACGACGCCGGCGGCGGACTCCACGCTCATCACGTCCATCTGCCAGGGGGCCATCGCGTCCCGCCAGGGATGCCACCAGCCGGGCAGGTTGGCCGCGTTGAGCCGTCCCATGATGTCGTCGGTCTCCGCCGCGCCCGCCCCGTAGGCGGTGAGCAGGGCGGACACCTGCCCCACGTCGAGCGAGGTCTGCGCCTGTTCCAGCCGCCGCAGCGTCGAGGGGTGCCACCCCAACTGCGCGGCGGCCTGCGGTACGGACAGGCCCGCGCCCTCCCGCAGCCGCCGGAGGCGGGCCACCAGGACCAGATGCCGCGCCGTCCTGCCGGATCTCTCGCGCGCCACGGCGCCACCTCCCCGGTTCGGCTCGATCTCACCGACATTCCGCGCAGGTTGCGCGGAATGCACACAGCGCACCTTGCGACGTTCGCACGGCGCTCCCAAGGTAAGCATGTCCGACCGTATTCCACGCCAACAGGGAGGGACAGAGGCGATCTTGCTCCCGTCGCCCACCGACTGCCGCACGACATCCGCTCCAGCGAGCCTCCAGCACCTCTCCCACAGGCCCTGACCCCCCACCTCACGGCCCGCCCGCACCGCGCCACCCCCGGACCTCACGCAGACCCGCGCTCGCGCCCGTAGCCCAGTGCCGCCCGTAGCTCCGCACCGCCTCGGCTGTCCCGCGCCCGCGCACGCCGTTCCACGCACCGTCGTTCCGGCGGCCCGTTCTCTGGAGCCCACCTCATGAACCACCTGACCGACCTGACCGCAGTGCCCGATCTGGCCCCGCTGACCCACCCGAAGCTCCGGTCCGTCGTCGCCGTTCCGAGGTCCGCTCCGCCCCGCCCGCTCGACCTGCGCGTCCGCGCCCAGCGCATCCAGATCGACGAACTCGTCGTCGACGATCCGCACCAGGTGCTCGCCCACGCCCAGCAGGCGGCGCTCGACGACCCGGACATGGCTGCCCAGTTCGGCCACGGCCCGATGGACACGATGTCGCTCTCGGAGGCGGCGGCCCTCCTGTGCGCGCTGTACGACACCGACGCCCTCACCACCATGGGGCTGCGCCTCACCCGCGAAACCACCCGCGTCTCCGCCTCCAACCAGCAGTCGGAGCCGGTGTCGTTGGTGCGGACGACCACGGTGGAGGGGCACGACTGACACGCCCCGCGCAGGGCGTGAGGCCCGCCCCCGCAGGGCGCAAGCACCGTCTCCGAAGCGCACGTTGGGGAGGACGCCGGCCGCGCGCGGCAGACTGGGCGCATGGACTCAGGACTCGCCGCGCTCCTGGGCGCCGCCGTCGGCTGCGCCGCGACCCTCGGGGCCGCCGTGGTCACCGGACGGGCCCAGGCCCGCTCCCAGCACGCCCAGCAGAACCGCCAGCACCGGCGGGACGCGTACGCCCGATACCTGAGCGCCCTCCACGACCGCGATCTCGCCATGGACGCGGTGCTCGACGTCCTCCGCTCGGACCGGCCCGATCCGGCGGCCCTCGATGAGCGGACGGACCGCTTCGTCGCCCTGGCCCGCGAGGTCCACCGGGCGTGCGAGGTCGTCATCCTGGAGGGACCGGCCTCCGTCGCGGACCTCGCGAGCCGCGTCACCGACGCCTCCGCCGACCTCTCGTACGTCATGCGCCGCATGGCCGAGAACGCCCGCGCGGGCGACACCACCCGCACCACCGAGGACGCGGCCCTCGCCGCGGAACGGGAGCAAGCCCTCTACACCGCGATCAAGGAATTCCGCCTGGCGGCCCGCACCGCCCTCGGCCGGACGGTCTGACGGGGGCCGGGGCGGTGAGTGCGCCGTATCACCCCGCCGCAAGCACCAGGCGAGTCCAGCGGACTCCCTCGCGGCCGTGAAGATCGTCGCGCTCGCTGCGGTGTACCACCCGCAAGCCGTACGAACGGCCCAAGAGCACCGTTTCGGCCGCCGAGACGTCGAACATGCGGCGGCCCTCAGGGACGGGGCCGTGCCGCAGAGTGAGGAAGAACCGGCCTTCCGGCGCCAGCAACGAGGCTGTCCTTGCCATCGATCCCCTGCGCTCCGCCTCGTTCAGGTGCATCCACACCGCTGTGGCGAAGACGGCGTCGAAGCGGCCCGGGTGCCGGTGGAGCGGCAGTTCGGGGAGGGCGTCGTCCACCCAGTGAACGGTTCGGGTCCCGTGGATCCGCTCTCCGTGTGCGCGTAGTTCGGCGGTCGGCTCCGCCGCCACGCACCGGTACCCGCGAGCCGCCAGCGCCGCGGCGTCCCGCCCGGTGCCCGCGCCCACGTCCAGGACGCGGGCAGGCGCGACGGGCAGCAGGTGCAGCACCTCGCGGTGGACCTCCTCGAAGCTGACCTGCTCGTACTGGACGGCCAGCGCGTCGGCTGCTTCGGAGTACCCGGCAGTGCTTCCGTCCGCGACGGCGGGGCGCGGGGAGGATCGTCGGTCGCTCATGGGTGGGCAGAGTAGCGGCGGTGAGTTCACCACGGGCCGTACGGACTGCGGCAAGGGACGCCGCGAGCTCGACGGACAGGGCGTTCCGGTGTCGCCTGCGGGATTCCGTGGCCCTGGAGATCTCTTCGCAGTCGGTGCGTGCGCAAGCGCCCGGGTCCGACTGTCACGGCTCGCCAACCGCTTCGTGTCCGAAAATTGTTCTCGATCGCATACATGTTTCGCTCGCCGCGCTACTCTCTCGCATCGCAGACAGGGAACGCGTACAAACGGGGGATGGCCATGTCCAGTTCGGAGCGCTGGCAGGAACTGTTCGGACCGGGCGGCGATGAGCCGGCGATGAGGCTTGCCTCGGCATCCTCCAGCCTCGGGGCCGAAGGAGGTGGAACTGGGAACCTCAAGCATTCCAAAGGGCCTTGGACCAGTGCCTCCGGTACGGCCGGGGAACTGCGGACCAGGACCGAGACGAGCAGGTCGGTACTCAAGCGAGGCCACGAAGGCGTCCAGGCGGGGACAACCGGTCTCAGCTCTGTCGCGGCCCTCAAGAGTGTGCTGACGTCCTGGGAGGACCGCCTCCAAGCCGTACGGGACGAGTGCGGACAACTCGCGGGGAGTCTGCTGACGGTCGCCAAGGAAATGGGGGAGTCGGAGATTGCTGTCAAGTCGTCCGTCAAGGGAGTCCACGTCCCCGACGCGGTGGATTGAAGGCGATGACCCCCGCCCTCACCTGGCAGATGCTGCGCGATCTCAAGACTTCCGGTCTCACGCAAGCGGGCGACAGATGGCACGAGGTGTCGAGCCGATCGGCCGCTGACCGGGGACAGGTCGACCGCGCGATGTCAGCGAAGCTCCGCGAGACCCAGGAGAGCGAGTCCGCGGAAGCCGCCCTTCGCGGGCTCCGGCGTCTCAGCCGGAATTTCCAGTATCTGCAGACGGAATGCGGACTGGTCCGTACGGCACTCAACGGGCTCGCCGGTGATCTCGCCGAGCCGCAGAGCCAGTTGAAGCAGGCACTCGATGATGCTGCCGCGCTGAACTTCACCGTGCGAGAAGACGGCTCCGTGAGCTACCCGGCTACCGAGGTCGCAGACATGACCGGAGCCAAGCGGGAAGCGGCAGGCGGCAATTCTCAGGGAGACGCCCGTCTCCCGTTGGACCGATCCGGCCTCGGCCCGCCGGGACAGCGGTCGTTGCATCCCGGGTACTCCGGGTTCGTGCCGACGAATCCCAACGCGGCGAAGGCGCAGGAAGTGGCCGACCGTATCGCCCGAGCCGTACGGTCCGCACAGGAGATCGACGCGCGGTACGCGAAGGTACTCCATGGCCTGAGGGCGGAGAAGGGCCTGGACGTCACGGCGGCCACGCTGAAGGACGTAGCCCGGGACACTGCCGATGTCCGCTCCACCGCAGGTATGCATCTCGCCGAAGGCATCCCGCAGGACAAGGACCCCGCCGAGCGTAAGAGGTGGTGGGACGGGCTGTCCGAAGAACAACGGCAGGAGTACCTGAAGGTTGCCCCGGACCTGATCGGCGATCTCGACGGCATTCCGGCGGTGATGCGCGACGAGGCGAACCGCAGGCACCTCCCGCTCCTCATCGAGGCGCTGGAACGTCGGGGCGGTGACGACGCGAAGGACAAAATTGATGCCCTCCGAATGCTCCAGGACAAACTCGAAAAGCCGAGCAATCCACCCATGTTCCTCTTGGGGATCGGGTCCGAGAGCAACGGACGCGCGATCGTCTCGTACGGAGATCCAGACGCGTCGAAGCACGTTGCGGCCTACGTCCCCGGTCTCGGCACCAAGCTTGACGGCGATTTTGTCGAAGAAACCATGAAGCGAGCCCAGGATACGGCCCTTGGTGCGCAAGAAGTGGATCCGTCCAGCGCCGCCATCATCTGGCTGGGCTACGACGCTCCACAGAATGTGGACGTGATGGATAAGGGTGATGCGCAACGGGGCGCACCGGCGTACAACGAGTTCATGTCGGGCCTCTCGGTGACGAATGCGCACGAGGATCCGCACGTGACGGCGATCGGGCACTCCTACGGCTCGCTGACCGTGGGCACGGCAGCACAGCAGGCGGGCGGGATCCCAGGCGTTGACGATGTGATCCTGCTCGGCAGCCCTGGCGTGGACGCGCAGAAGGCAACAGAACTTGGTGTCGGTAAGGACCATGTGTTCGTCGGTGCTGCCGATAACGACCCGGTCACCCACCTGCCGTCGAAGAGAGAGGTTGGGCTCGGCGTGATAGCAGGGAGTGTGCTGGGAGGCCCGCTCGGGGTGCCGGCGGGAATCGAGGTCGGGCGTGACCTTTTCGATGCCGGGAACGACGATGTGTATTTCGGTAAGGATCCGGCGAGCGAAGCCTTCGGGGCCCAGCGCTTCCGGGTGGACGACGGGCCGAGGATGGTTTTTGAGGCCGGTCTGTTCGATGCTCATTCCCAATATTTCGATCCAGTGAAGGATCAGGATTCAGCGGAAAGCATCGCGAAGATCGTCGGTGGAAGTCCTGAACACATTGTGAGGGAGAAGCATCGGTGAGGCGCATGAAGCAGGCTTTTCGCCGGTTTTCCGTGATGGTCGCGATCGGCGTACTGCTCGCTGGGTGCGGGCTGTTGAGTGAATCCCATAATGAGAAAGGGGCGTCCACGGGAATGGACATGCAGGCGGCGGCGGAACATGCCGACGGGATGTTCTACGCGACGGTCGGAGAGGTCAAGCCGGAGGTCGCATGGACCCACCGCGCGACGACGACCGGCAGGTGCGATGTATCGCGCTATTGGGCGGTGATGACGGTCATCTCGGAACAGCGGCGGGGTAACTTCCTGGGTGTGGTCGAGCGCTTCTGGAAGGCGAATGACTACCGGATCGGCACGGTCAATCCGAGCAAGGACCTGCCGACGATCATTGCCACATCCCCGGACGGCTTCGGCATCAGAGTCAGCTTCGGCTACAAGGGACAGGCGTTCTTCGAGGTCACCACTCCCTGTGTGGACAAGTCGGAGGTGGCTCCGCCCACGAAGGCGGCGAACGGCCGCGCGTACGAAGGCAAGATCCCCACGCCCGACGTCCGCTCGGACTTCTGGTCGGCCGCGTCCCCGGTGCCGAGCCCGTCCGCTTCGGGCTGACGCCGCCGGCTTCCCCCTCGGCGGACCCGGCTCAGGCGGAGGAGGCGGGGCCCCCGTCAGTCCAGCCGTTCCAGGGCGAGGGCCGTGTGCTGGGTGTCCAGGCCCTCGACCGCGACGATCGTGCAGGCGGTGACCCTGGCCCGGTAGACGCGGCTGACGACGAGGTCGGCGCGCGGGGTGAGCGGGTACGGGTTGGCCGCGAAGCTGTTGCCGCCGTTGCCGGCGCGGCTGGCGTGGACGTGGTTCATGTAGCGGATGCCGGTGTCCAGATCGAGGACGACCGGGTGGCGGAACGCCTCGCTCAGATCCCAGCCCTTGCGCTTCTTCTCCGGCCGGGTGTCCGCGTACTCGGTCACCTCGACGGTGTGTCCGACCGGTATCGGCACGGCGTGGTTGAGCGGCAGGATGAACGACATGCCGGTCAGCGTAGAAGGGCGCCGGTCCGGGAAGAAGGGCCCGCCGCCGCCGTACCGCGCGCAGGCTGACGGGCGGGCGCGCGCCGGGGGAGCCCGGCAGGCGCGACGGACGCGGCCCGGCAGACGCCAGGACACGGCGTACGTACGGGGGCGGGCGAGGCCCGGTGGACACGGCATACGTGTGAGGCCCGGCAGGCGCGACGGACGCGGCCCGGCGCACGCGAGGACACCGCATACGTGCGGGGGCGGGCGGGGCCCCGGGCGATGGGTGAAACGGGCGAGGCGGGGAAGACGGGCGGAGCGAGTGCCCGAGCCGTCGCCGCCTCCGGACGCTGACCGATAGCAGCCGTACACGCGGACAGGACTCGGGAGTACAGTCTGCGAGGCCCTGGCAGCCCCGCCGCCGCGCGACGACGGTGTACGGCCGCCCCACCCCCGTACCCCACCAGGTGAAACATGTCCGCCACTACCGCTGAAACCGCTGCCGACGCCCCCGAAGCCACCGACCGACCGGCCCTGGACGATCGCACCTGCGAGCGGCGGACCCTCCGGCTCAGACGCAGGCTGGAGCGGCTGATAGGGATTGCCGCCACCGAGGGCAACGCCCTCGTCCCGCTCCGCAACGGCGACCAGATCTTCGGCGCGATGCTGGAGGCGATCCGGGGCGCCGAGCACACCGTGGACCTGATGACCTTCGTCTACTGGCGGGGTGACATCGCCCTCAAGTTCGCCGAGGCCCTGGCCGACCGCGCCCGCGCCGGGGTCCGGGTGCGGCTCATGCTCGACGGGTTCGGGTCGCGGCTCATCGAGAAGGACCAGCTGGCCATGATGGACGAGGCCGGCGTCACCGTCACCTGGTTCCGCAAGCCCCTCTACCTCTCGCCGCTCAAGCAGAACCACCGCTGCCACCGCAAGGTCCTCGTCGTCGACGAGCAGACCGCGTTCACCGGCGGTGTCGGGATAGCCGAGGAGTGGTGCGGCGACGCCCGCAACGAGCGCGAGTGGCGGGACACCCACGTCAAGGTCACCGGGCCCGCCGTCGACGGACTGGCCGCCGCGTTCGCCCAGAACTGGGCCGAGTGCCACGACGAGCTGTTCGACGACAGCGACCGGTTCATCACGGAGGAGCACCACGGCGACTCGATCGTCCAGGTCGTCCGGGGCTCCGCCTCCCTCGGCTGGCAGGACATGCAGACCCTGATCCGGGTCGTCCTGGAGTCCGCCGAGGAACGCGTCCGCCTCACCACCGCCTACTTCGCTCCCGACGCCTACTTCACCGGGCTCCTCTGCGCCGCCGCCCGGCGCGGGGTGGAGGTCGAGATCCTGCTCCCCGGCCCGCACACCGACAAGCGGGTCTGCCAGCTCGCCGGGCAGCGGTACTACGAGGAGCTGACCGCCTGCGGCGTGAAGATCTACCAGTACCAGCCGACGATGATGCACACGAAGTCCATCACCGTGGACCGGGTCGCCTCCCTCATCGGCTCCACCAACTTCAACCGGCGCTCCCTCGACCACGACGAGGAGGTCATGCTCGCCGTCCTCGACCGCGACTTCACCGCCACCCTCGACGGCCACTTCGACGAGGACCGCGAGAAGAGCGTGCTGATCGAGCGCGCCCGGTGGAAGCGGCGCGACCTCCTCCAGCGGGCCCGGGAAGCGGCCGTCGTCCCCATCCGCCGCTTCCTCTGATCCGCACGGGAGAACCGGGTTCCGCCGGTCGCGGCTTCCGGAGGCCGCCGCCCCGCACGGAAGACCCGCGGGCGGCACCCGGGCCGCCGCCCCTCCCCGCCCCTCCCCGCACGGAAGAACCGGGGCGGCTCCCGCCCCCCTCCCCGCCCCCGCCGCACACCCGCTCCAGGTGTCGGGCGTGGTCCGGCGTTCGCCGGGAAGGCGGGGAGGGCGACCCCTCGTCCGCCATGTGAAGGGAAGGGCCCATGAGCGCCACCGCCGAGACCTCTCCGGCACCGTCCGCCGCGGTGATCACCGAACCGCTGCCCGACCTTCAGCTCCAGCTGCTCATCCAGCTCCTCGACGAGGACCCTCGCTCCAGCCTGCCGCTCACCCTCACCCACCCCGGCGGCCTGCTCCACGGCGATGTCATCGGGCACGAGCAGTGGAAGGCCGAGTGGGCCAGGAGCCTGCGCCAGGTCGAGGGCGAGGGCGCCAACCTGCTCGCCGAGTTCCCGGAGACGGTCGACCAAGGCGTACGGGAGCTGCGCGCCGAGGAGGAGGCGGCCGGGGCGAGCCGGCTGCCCCGCTGGATCCACCTGAGGGACGTCACCCTCATCGCCGGGGCCATGACGCCGGTCTCGCTGCCCCTGTGGCGCGGACGCCTCGCCGACGTGTCGGGGTGGGCGCTGGGCCGCCCGCAGTAGGCCGGGAGCCGGGCCGCCGTCGGCGCGGCGGCGGGCGAGAAGCCGGCCGTCGGTGCGTCCGTAGCGGGCGAAGGCGAGCGAAGGGCCGCCGCAGCAGCCCGGAGCGGAAGCCGGGCCGCCCGCAGCAGCCCGGCGTGATCCGGGCGAGAAGCCGGCCGCCCGGATCACCCCGTCGGCCGGCTCCTAGAGTGGCGGCATGACCACAGAGAACGGCTTAACGGCCGACGCGCCGCAGTCCCCCGTCACCTTCATCAACGTCTTCGAGATCGCCGCCGACGAACTCGACGCGTTCATCGAGAAGTGGGAGCAGCGCGCCCGCCTCATGCGCGACAAGCCCGGCTTCATCGACTCCCGGATGCACCGGGCCCGCTCCACGGACTCCCGCTTCCAGCTCGTCAACGTCTCCCACTGGGAGAGCCAGGAAGCCTGGGAGACCGCCACCGCGGACCCCGACTTCGCCTCCCGCACCCGCGCCGCCCGCGAGGAGAGCCGGCAGCCGATCACCCCGAACCCGGCGGTCTACGACGTCGTCGTGGAACTCACCGCACCCTGAGGGGCTTCTCCCGTACGCACGTCGGCCCCGGCGCCTGTCCAGGCGCCGGGGCCGATCGCGTACTACGTCGAGCGCCGGGAGCGTCGTCAGAGCTTCTCGGGCGTCCGGATGCCGAGCAGCGCCATCCCCCGGTGCAGGGTCCGGGCGGTCAGCTCGACCAGGAACAGCCGGTTCTCCACGACCTCGGGGGCGTTGTCCGGGCTGAGCACCTGGCACTGGTCGTAGAACGTGGTCAGGTGCGACGCGAGCTGGTACAGGTACGCGGCCAGCTTGTGCGGCTCGTACCCCGCGGCCACCTCCGCCAGCACCTCGCCGAACTGGTCCAGGTGCAGACCGAGCGCCCGCTCCGCCGGGACCAGCTCCAGCTCCGGGTGGGCGGCCGGAACCGCGTCACCGGCCCTGCGCAGGATCGACCGGATCCGGGCGTACGCGTACTGGAGGTACACCGACGTGTCGCCGTTCAGCGCCACCATCTGGTCCAAGTCGAACTTGTAGTCCCGCACGGCGGAGGTCGACAGGTCCGCGTACTTCACGGCCCCGATGCCGACGTACCGGCCGTTCTCGACGATCTCGTCCTCGGACAGGCCCACCTTCCCGGCCTTCTCCCGGACGACCGCCGTGGCCCGCTCGACCGCCTCGTCCAGGAGGTCCTGCAGCCGGACGGTCTCGCCCTCACGGGTCTTGAACGGCTTGCCGTCCTTGCCGAGGACCGTGCCGAAGGCGAGCTGCACGGCCTTGACGTCCTCGTTCAGCCAGCCGGCCCGCCGGGCCGTCTCGAAGACCATCTTGAAGTGCAGTGACTGCCGGGCGTCCACCACGTACAGCAGGGTGTCGGCCTTGAGGTCCTGCACCCGGTCCCGGATCGCGGAGAGGTCGGTGGCCGCGTAGCCGTAGCCGCCGTTCGTCTTCTTCACGATGAGCGGGACCTTGTTGCCGTCCGGGCCCTTCACATCGTCGAAGAACACGCACAGCGCACCCTCGGAGCGGACGGCGACACCCGTCTCCTCCAGGATCCGGCAGGTCTCCTCCAGCATGTCGTTGTAGCCGGACTCACCGACGATGTCCGGGTCGCGGACCTCCATGTCGAGCTTGTCGAACACCGAGTGGAAGTAGATCTTCGACTCGTCGACGAAGCCCTGCCACAGCTCCAGCGTCTCCGGGTCCCCGGCCTGGAGCGCCACCACCCGGTCCCGGGACCGGGCCTTGAACTCCTCGTCCGAGTCGAACAGGGCCCGCGACTCCTTGTAGACCCGGTTCAGCGTCGACATCGCCGCCTCGCCGTCGCTCGCGCCGTCCGCCGCGCCGTCGTGCTTCAGGGCGCCCGGGTGCTCGATCAGGTACTGGATGAGCATGCCGAACTGGGTGCCCCAGTCGCCGATGTGGTGCCGCCGGACCACGTTCTCGCCGGTGAACTCCAGGATCTTGACCATCGCGTCGCCGATGACCGCCGACCGCAGGTGGCCGACGTGCATCTCCTTCGCCACGTTCGGCTGGGCGTAGTCGATGACCGTGGTCCCGGCGTCGGCGTCCACCGGCACGCCGAGGCGGCCCTCGGTGTCGGCGGCCCGCGCGGCCAGCGTCTCGACGATCGCCTTGTCGGAGAGCGTGATGTTGAGGAAGCCGGGGCCGGAGACCTCGATGTCCTTGATCAGCTCACCCGCAGGGAGGGCGGCGGTCACCTGGGAGGCCAGCTCCCGGGGGTTGCCCTTGAGCTTCTTGGCGAGCGCCAGGATGCCGTTGGCCTGGAAGTCGGCCCGGTCGCTTCGGCGCAGCAGCGGGTCGGCGGCGCCGGCATCCGGCAGTGCTGCCGTCAGGGCGTCCGCCAGCTGCTGCTGGAGCGAGGAAGCGAGGGAAGGGACCGAGGCCATGGTCTGGCTGCCGTTTCCGTAGGGGGACAAGGGATCGCTCCAGTATCCCACGGGGTGCAAAGCCGTTTTACGGTCGGCGTTCCGCCCGGCCCGCCCCGGACGGAAAGCCATTTTCGCGCTGCGGGGCATAGCTGGGAGAATGGCCCGTACCCCATCGGGAAACGACAGACGAGAGAAGGACGTGCCGACCGTGGCCGAGAGTCAGACCAGCACCGAGACCGACTGGGTCTCCCGCTTCGCGGACGATGTCATCGCCGAATCGGAGCGTCGTGCGCCTGGCAAACCGGTCGTCGTCGCCTCCGGCCTGTCGCCCTCGGGCCCGATCCACCTGGGCAACCTCCGCGAGGTCATGACCCCGCACCTGGTCGCCGACGAGATCCGCCGCCGCGGGCACACCGTGCGCCACCTGATCTCCTGGGACGACTACGACCGCTACCGCAAGGTCCCGAACGGCGTCCCCGGCGTCGACTCCACCTGGGCCGAGCACATCGGCAAGCCGCTGACCTCGGTGCCCGCCCCGGCCGGCTCCGCCCACCCGAACTGGGCCGAGCACTTCAAGGCCGCCATGACCGAGGCCCTGGACGAGCTGGGCGTCGAGTACGACGGGATCAGCCAGACCGAGCAGTACACCGCCGGGACGTACCGCGAGCAGATCCTGCACGCGATGAAGCACCGCGCCGACATCGACGCCGTCCTCGACCGCTACCGGACGAAGAAGGACCCGGCGGCGGCTCAGGGCAAGGGCGGCGGCAAGAAGCCGCAGCAGCAGAAGAAGGTCGACGAGGCCGAGCTGGAGGCCGCCGAGGGCTCCGGCGCCGCCGACGAGGACGACGGCAGCGGCAACAGCGCCGGCTACTTCCCGTACAAGCCCTACTGCGGCAACTGCGAGAAGGACCTCACCGTCGTCACCTCCTACGACGACGACACCACCGAGCTGAACTACACCTGCTCGGCGTGCGGCTTCGCCGAGACGGTCCGGCTCAGCGAGTTCAACCGCGGCAAGCTGGTCTGGAAGGTCGACTGGCCGATGCGCTGGGCGTACGAGGGCGTGATCTTCGAGCCCAGCGGCGTCGACCACTCCTCGCCCGGCTCCTCCTTCGTCGTCGGCGGCCAGATCGTCCGCGAGGTCTTCGACGGCGTCCAGCCCATCGGGCCCATGTACGCCTTCGTCGGCATCTCCGGCATGGCCAAGATGTCCTCCAGCAAGGGCGGGGTGCCCACCCCGGCCGACGCGCTGAAGATCATGGAAGCGCCGCTGCTGCGCTGGCTCTACGCCCGCCGCAAGCCCAACCAGTCGTTCAAGATCGCCTTCGACCAGGAGATCCAGCGGCTGTACGACGAGTGGGACTCGCTGGGCCGCAAGGTCGCCGACGGCACGGTGCTGCCCGCCGACGCCGCCGCGTACTCCCGCGCCGTCCGCACGGCGGCCGGGGAGCTTCCCAGCACCCCGCGCCCGCTCCCGTACCGGACGCTCGCCTCGGTCGCCGACATCACCGCCGGCGCCGAGGACCAGACGCTGCGCATCCTCGGCGAGCTGGACCCGGCCAACCCGCTGACCTCGCTGGACGAGGCGCGCCCGCGTCTCGACCGGGCCGAGAACTGGATCACCACCCAGGTCCCGGCCGAGGCCCGCACCATCGTCCGGGACGAGCCCGACACCGAGCTGCTGGGCTCCCTCGACGACCAGGGCCGTGAATCCCTGCGCCTCCTCCTGGAGGGCCTGGACACGCACTGGTCGCTGGACGGCCTCACCACGCTCGTCTACGGCGTGCCGAAGGTGCTGGCCGGCCTGGAGCCGGACGCCAAGCCGACGCCGGAGCTGAAGGCCGCGCAGCGGTCCTTCTTCGCCCTGCTCTACCGCCTCCTCGTCAGCCGCGACACGGGTCCGCGCCTGCCCACGCTGCTGCTCGCGGTGGGGGCGGACCGGGTGCGCAGGCTGCTCGGCGCGTAGCGGTGCGCTTACGCGGACGCTCGTCGGCCCGTGTGCCGGAGGGCCGCCGCCCAGGGACATCCCGGGCGGCGGCCCTCCGCCGCGTCCCGGGGCCGGGCACGGCGGCCGCCCCACCCGCCGAAGCCACCACCGGGCGGGGCACCGACCACGGCGCGGGGCCGCCCACCGGTCCCGCCGACCACGGCGCGTGTCCGCCCGCCGGGCCCGCCGACCACGGCGCGGGGCCGCCCACCGGACCTCCGGGTTCGGACGCGCGTCCGCCCACCGGCCCCACAGAACGCGACACGGGTTCGTCTCCCGGGTCTCCCGGCCACCCCGGCCGCCCTGGCCGGGCCCCGGGTTCGTCTCCCGGCCACCCCGGCCGGGCCCTGGGTTCCTCTCCCGGTCCAGCCGGCCGGGCGCTGATCGGGCGTACCGTCGTCACCGCTCTCCCGCTCTACCTGACCATGCTCGCCTCCACCGCGGGCGCCCTGGTCGACACCGCCGTACTCGGCCGGCACGCCACCGCCACGCTCGCCGCGTTCGCCCTCACGATGGCCGTGTACACCCCGGCCACCGCGACCGTCGCCGGTGCCCTGCGCGGGGTCATGCCCTTCACCGCCGCCCACGACGACGACCCCGACGCCCTGCTGCCGGTGGTGCGCGACGGCCTCTGGCTCGCCATCGCCACCGGGCTCCTCGGCGCCCTGGCCGTCGCCGGGGTGCCGCTCATCGGCCTCGCCTCCGGCGTACCGCACCGGACCCTGTCGGAACTGGGCGTGTTCCCCCACCTGATGGCGGCGAGCGTCCTGGTGGCCGCCATGGGCAACGCCGCCACCTCCACCCTCGTCGGCCTCGGCCGCTCCAGGCTCGTGATGCGCGCCGGGATGTCCGGCACGGCCGCGGCCGTGGTGCTCTCCCCGGCCCTCGTGAACGGCGTCGGCCCGCTCGACGGGCTCGGCCTGCCCGGAGCGGGGATCGCCATGCTGACGGCCGCCGCGATCAGCGCCGCGGTGGCGCACACGGGACTGCGCCGCTGCGCCGTCCTGGCCGGCCGGCCGCTCGGCCCCGGAACGCCGAGGGTCCGGGCGGTGGTCGCGCTGGCCGGCGTCGGCCTGCCGCTCGCGGCCACCGTCCTCATCAAGTTCGCCGTACTCGGCGTGCTGGCCGTCGCCGCCGCGCGCATCGACCCCGTGCACGCGGCCGCCCACAGCATCTCCGTCTCCCTGACCGGCCTGGTGTTCACCGCCGCCGTCGCCGTCGGCCAGGCCACGATCCCGCTGGTGGCGCCCCACCTGAAGGCCAAGGACGTCCGAGGGGTGCGCGCCGCCGTACGCGCCGGAGCTGTGACCGCCCTCGGCGCGGTCCTGCTCATCGGCGGGGTCCTGGCGGTCCTGCGCGTCCCGGTGCTCTCCCTCTTCACCCACGACGCGGCCGCCCGGGACCAGATCCTGGCCCTGCTGCCCCTCGTGCTCCTGGTGGTCGTCACCGACGCGCTCCAGGCGGTCTTCGGCTTCGGCCTCGTCGCGATCAGGGACACCGTGCCCGGCCTGCTCGCCTTCGCCGTCTGCTACGGGCTGCTGGCCCTGGCCGCCGTCCCGCTCACGGCCCGGGGCGGACTCACCGCGCTGTGGCTCGCCCTGCTCGGCGCCAACACCCTGCTGGTCGTCGGGCAGGCGACCTTCTTCCACCGGCGCAGCGGCCGGCTCGGCGTCCCGGGACCGGGCACGGACTGAAACCGGTCGGACGTGGACACGGGCCCGACCGCGCCGTGCTGTTCGCGGGGCGGGTCGCGCCGTGGGGCGGTGCGTCAGGCGCTCTGGTCGGCCGTCGTACGCTCCGAGGCGTACACCTGCTCGAACTCGGGCCACAGGCGCTGAAGCAGCTGATGGGCGTGGGGGTGGCGGACGTCGCGGTCCTCGGCGAGGTGGTTCACCAGGTCGTCGAGGCCCGGAGCGCCGCCGTGCTCGTCCTTGTACGCGCTGAAGGACTTGAAGGCCATGTTGGCGTACTCGTTGTCCTCCTGCGGCCACTGCTCCAACTGCGGTGCGTCCTCGGGGGCGTACGCGGGGGAGTCGTCGGCGTGCTCGGCAGGGACGGGGGTCTGCTCGGCAGGGACGGCGGCGTCGGCCGGGGCCTTGCCGGGGGCGGCCTCACCGGGCTCCCCGGAAGCTTCCCCGTGAGCCTCGACGCCGGCCTCGTCGCGGGCCCGGACCGGGGTGTGCTCCAGGCCCCCGTCCTGGTGCGGGTCGTACGCGCTCTGGTGCGGGGCACCGTCGGGCAGCTTCTGCGTCGCGAACCAGGGGCTGTCGTGCGTGGGCGGCACGGCGGGCGCCTGCTGCTGCGGCAACGGGCCCTGCGGGTGCGGCTGGTGGGGTTGCTGGGACTGCTGGGGGTTCTGGTTCTGGCTCTGGTGGGGCTGCTGGTCCTGCGGGTGCTGCTGGAGCCCCTGCTCCTGCGGGTGCTGCTGGTCCTGCGGATGCGGGTGCGGGCGCTGCTGGGGGTGCTGGTCGTCGCGCCCGGGGCCGTCCCCGTACGCCTGCTCGTGCCCGTGGTCGCCCTGCTCGCGCCCGTGCTCGTGGTCGCCGGGCCGCCCCTGCCCCGGCTCGTACGGCAGCTCCGCCTTCGGGCGTGGGCCCTCGACCGGCGGCAGCAGCGCCGGTTCGATACCGGCGGCGGCGAGGCCCGCCGGGGCGGTCTCGGCCAGCGGGACGCCGTACTTCGCCAGCCGCAGCGGCATCATCGACTCGACCGGGGCCTTGCGCCGCCAGTTGCGGCCGAACCGCGCCTGGAGCCGGGCCTGGTAGATCAGCCGGTCCTGTTCGAGCTTGATGACCTGCTCGTAACTGCGCAGCTCCCACAGCTTCATCCGCCGCCACAGCTTGAACGTCGGTACGGGCGACAGCAGCCAACGGGTGAGGCGGACCCCCTCCATGTGCTTGTCCGCCGTGATGTCCGCGATCCGGCCCACCGCGTGCCGCGCGGCCTCGACAGCCACGACGAACAGCACCGGGATCACCGCGTGCATCGCCGTACCGAGCGGATCCGGCCAGGAGGCGGCCCCGTTGAACGCGATCGTCGCGGCGGTCAGCAGCCACGCCGTCTGCCGCAGCAACGGGAACGGGATGCGCATCCAGGTGAGCAGCAGGTCCAGCGCGAGCAGGACGCAGATGCCCGCGTCGATGCCTATCGGGAAGACCAGGGAGAACGATCCGAAGCCCTTGTTCTCCGCGAGTTCGCGCACAGCGGCGTAGGAGCCCGCGAAACCGATCGCGGCGATGACCACCGCACCGGCGATGACGACCCCGATGAGTATGCGGTGCGTGCGTGTCAGCTGCATCGCGGCCACGCGCGATCCCCTCCCCGACCTCTGCTGCCCGACTGCGGCTTCCGCGCCCGGCGTTGGTTTTCAGCCGAACCTCAGACGTCCGGCGATGGCACAGCCTGGCACATGTGTACGAGTTTCGTTGCGCGGGGAGGGGGGAAAGCCCGGCCCCCGAGGGGGTCGGGCTCTCCAACGCGCGGGCCGGACCTGCGGTTTGGCGATCCGCGGGAGCGTCAGGTCACGACTTGGGCGTGGCCTTGGCCTTCTCCTTGGGGGAGTCCTCGTCCCCGGAGTCGGCCGAGTCCTTCTTGCCGTCGTCCCCGGCCTTCTCCGTGCCCTTGTCGGCGTCCTTGTCCTCGCCCTTGGCCGGGGGCGTGGCCTCGGCGGTCTTCTCGACCGCGCCGATCGCCTCCTTGACCGCCTTCTGCGCGCCCTCGACCATGTCGGCCGAGCTGGGCTTCTTCCCGCCCGCGAAACCCGCGCCGTTGTACGTCAGGGTGACGACGACGTTGCCGGTGCGCGCCACGACGGTGGCGTACTCGAAGTCCTCGTCCGTCTTGCTGAGGCCGTACGTGACGACGGTGGCCTCCTCGCCGATGCCCGCCGTCGCCTCGGCGGCGACCTTCGTGGCGCCCTCGGCGGCCTTGGCCTTGGCGATCTGCTTCGTGTAGTCGGCGGTGGCGCGCTCGGCCCCGCTGCCGAGCGCCTGGTCCGAATCGAACCGGGTGAGGCCGACGTCAAGCCAGCGGTACTGCGAGCCCTTGAGGCCCTTGTCGTCCAGACCGTTCCAGGAGCAGCTGCCCCGGGCCGAGAGGTCGCTGGACTGCCCGGCCGTGCCGCCCTTCTTCTTGGCGTCGGGCACCAGGTCCTCGACGGTCTTCTTCCCGATCGCGCCGCACGGGTCGGGCAGGTCGGAGAACTTCGCCGGCTCGACGGTGGGCTCGGAGGGCTTGGCGCTGGCCGAGCCGGACGGCGAGGAGCCCGCGTTCTTCTTGCCGTCGGAGCCGGAGTCCGACGAGCAGCCGACGGCTACGAGCATCACCGGAACGGCGGCGCAGGCGAGGATGCGGGACAGGCGCGGGGCAGATCGGTGCATGGTTCCTTCACTCGGATGGCACGGAGCTCTCGGTGCGGGAGGTCTCGGTTCGTGCGGTGTACGGGCGGGCGGGCTCGGTAGCGGGCGGGTACGTCTTCCGGACAGCCACCGTACGACGGGCGGCGACCGGCCCGCGCCGCCGCCGGGAACCCCGCGGGGGCCGGAAAGCGGCCGGTGAGGCCCCCTGGGCGGGCGTCTACTCGCTGAGCTTCTCGGCCAGTTTCCGGGCCAGTGCCTGCGCCTTCTCCTGGAGTTCCCTGCCGTCGGGCCGCTGCGTGATGAGGGCCGGCTGCTCGGCGTACCGGACGGTCACGACCACGTTCGATGTGCGGAACACCACGCTCACCGTGTGGTTCTGCGCGGTGGAATCCGCCCCTTTGGGAAGGTCCTGGAGGAATGCGGCATCTCCGAGATTGTCGAGGAGGCGGGAGGGAAGGGCGTCCTCGGGATCGCCGCTGCCGGGGTCACCGCTGCCGGGGGTGCCGCTTCCCGGAGTGCCGTCCGAGGCGGCGTCGTCGCTGCCGCCGCCGCTGGTCGCGGAGGACGAGGGGCTCGCGGTGTCCGTCGCCTTCCCGCCACCCTCGCCCTTCTCCTTGTCCTCTTCCTCTTCCTTGTCCCCGCTTCCGGTGGTCGCGGCCGCGTCCGCTGCGGGCGCCGTCGGGGAGGACAGCCCGGCGGCCTTCTTCCTCTTCTCGTACACCGTGTCGGCGCGGTCGTCGTCGCTGACCGCCGGGTCGTACGAGACGACGCGCTCGAAGTCGATGACGAGGCTGCGGGTGGCGTTCGGCGCGTCCGCCTTCCAACTGCACCCGACTTTGCGGTCGGTGTCGTACGTGACGGCCGCCGAACCCCGGAACACCTTCTCCCGCTGGTCCTGCGGCAGCTCGGCCGTGCCCGGCAGCAGGTCGTTGAGCGTGGTGCGCGGTACGGCGCGGCAGGGTGAGGGCAGGGTCGCGTAACGGCCCGGGGGTGCGGGCGAGACCGCCGGTGTGCCCGGCTTGCTGTCGGCGCCGTTCGCGTCACCGCCGCCGGCGCTGCAGCCGCCGACGACGAGCGCGGCCAGGAGTGCGACGCCGGGTACGTACGCCTTGTGTCGCACCGTCCCAGGCTCCCTTCGGTACGGAAAACGTGTTGCCGCTCGACGGCGGCCGATGGACACAATGTGTATCGCACGCGCCGCCGTGTCCGCCGGTCGGCCGACAGGTTTGCCGACCTTGGCACCGGTATTGCGCTTTCAGTCTTTTCGGGGGAATCGAGGAGTTATGTCGTACGTAGAGATACCGGGGGCGAAGGTCCCCATCCGCATGTGGGCGGACCCCGCGACGGTCGAGGACGGCGCGATGCAGCAGCTGCGCAACGTCTCCACCCTGCCGTGGATCAAGGGCCTCGCCGTCATGCCGGACGTCCACTTCGGCAAGGGCGCGACGGTCGGCTCGGTCATCGCGATGCACGGGGCGGTGTGCCCGGCGGCGGTGGGCGTGGACATCGGCTGCGGAATGTCGGCGGTGAAGACCTCCCTCACCGCGAACGACCTCCCCGGCGACCTGTCCCGCCTGCGCTCCAAGATCGAGCAGGCCATCCCGGTCGGCCGGGGGATGCACGACGACGCGGTGGACCCGGGTCGGCTGCACGGGTTCTCGACGGCGGGATGGGACGACTTCTGGGGGCGGTTCGGCGGAATCGCCGAAGCGGTCAAATTCCGCCAGGAACGCGCCACAAAGCAGATGGGAACGCTCGGCTCCGGAAATCACATGATCGAGTTCTGTCTCGACAGTGATGGGGCGGTGTGGCTGATGCTCCATTCCGGCTCCCGCAACATCGGCAAGGAACTCGCCGAGCACCACATCGGCATCGCGCAGAAGCTCCCGCACAACCAGGGCATCATCGACCGGGACCTCGCGGTCTTCATCTCGGACACCCCGCAGATGGCGGACTACCGGAACGATCTGTACTGGGCGCAGGAGTACGCCAAGTACAACCGCGCGATCATGATGGCGCTCTTCAAGGACGTGGTCCGCAGGGAGTTCAAGAAGGCGAAGCCGGTCTTCGAGCAGGAGATCTCCTGCCACCACAACTACGTGGCCGAGGAGCGGTACGACGGAACGGACCTGCTGGTCACCCGCAAGGGAGCGATCCGCGCCGGCTCCGGCGAGTACGGGATCATCCCCGGCTCGATGGGCACCAGCTCGTACATCGTGAAGGGCCTCGGCAACGAGATGGCGTTCAACTCGGCCTCCCACGGGGCCGGTCGCCGGATGAGCCGGGGCGCGGCCAAGCGACGCTTCACCGTGCGTGACCTGGAGGAGCAGACGCAGGGCGTCGAGTGCCGCAAGGACTCCGGCGTGCTGGACGAGATCCCGGCCGCGTACAAGCCGATCGAGCAGGTCATGGAGCAGCAGCGGGACCTGGTCGAGGTCGTCGCCAAGCTCAAGCAGGTCATCTGCATCAAGGGCTGAGCCCTTGACGCACAGGTGGGCCCCCGGCCCCTACGCCCCGCCCCCGTACGTGCCGTAGTCCGGTGATCCCGTCGTGGTGAAGATGTGGATCGAGACGCCGGCCGGGGTGGTCCGGTGGCTGGTCAGGCGCAGGCCCGTGGGGGCGCCGCCGTCCGGGAACAGGCGGCGGCCCTCGCCGAGGACGACCGGGGCGATGGCCAGGCGGAGTTCGTCGACCAGGCCGGCGGCCAGCAGGGACTGGGCCAGGCGGGCGCTGCCGTGGACCTGGAGGTCGCGGCCCGGGCGGCGTTTCAGGTCGGCGACGCGGGCGTGGACGTCGCCGGTCAGGATCGTCGTCGGGTCCCAGGTCGCCCCGGCCTCGGTCAGGGTGTGCGAGGCCACGTACTTCGGCAGGCCGTTGAGGACGGGTGCGAAGGGGTGGTCGGTCATCCGGGGCCAGTCCCGGGCGAAGTTCTCGTACGTACGCCGGCCCAGGAGGAAGGCGTCCGCCTCGCCGAGCCAGTCGCCCGCCACCTGCTCGAACGCCGCGTCCAGATGCGGTACGAACCAGCCGCCCCGGGTGAACCCGTCGCTGGTGTCCTCGTCCGGGGCCCCAGGGCCCTGGGAGACGCCGTCGAGCGTCAGGAACTCCTGCACCACCAGCTTCATCGTGGACCGCTCCTTCGGTGCGTGCGACGACGGGTCCGGCAGGACGCCGGTCCGGCGGGCGGGCGTACCCCCTGCTCCCTTCCTAGCAGGGGGAGGCGCCGGCCGCCGCGCTCAGAGCTCCCGGTGGACCTTCGTGTTGGACGCCTGCGCGCGCGGGCGGACCACCAGCAGGTCGATGTTGACGTGGCTGGGACGCGTGACGGCCCAGCCGATCGTGTCCGCCACGTCCTCGGCGGTCAGCGGGGCGGCGACGCCCGCGTAGACCTTGGCTGCCTTCTCCGTGTCGCCCCGGAAGCGGGTGGTGGCGAACTCCTCGGTCCTGACCATGCCGGGGGCCACCTCGATGACCCGGACCGGGGTCCCGACGATCTCCAGCCGCAGGGTCTCGGCGAGGACGTGCTCGCCGTGCTTGGCCGCCACGTAACCGCCGCCGCCCTCGTAGGCGGCGAGCGCCGCGGTGGAGGAGAGGATCACGATCGTGCCGTCGCCGCTCGCGGTGAGGGCGGGCAGCAGGGCCTGGGTGACGTTGAGGGTGCCGATGACATTGGTCTCGTACATCTGCCGCCAGTCCGCCGGGTCGCCGGTCGCCACCGGGTCGGCCCCGAGCGCCCCGCCGGCGTTGTTGACGAGGACGGCGAGGGTGCGGAACGCGGTGGCGAACTCGTCGACCGCCGCCCGGTCGGTGACGTCCAGCTGGTACGCCGTCGCCTGGTGGCCGGCCTCGTTCAGCTCGGCCGCCAGCGCCTCGACGCGGTCCTTGCGGCGGGCGGTCAGCACGACCCGGAAGCCCTCGGCGGCCAGCGTACGGGCGGTGGCGGCGCCGATGCCGCTGCTCGCGCCGGTGACGACGGCGATGGGGGTGGCGGCCATGGCGAATCTCTCCTCGGGCTGCTGATGCGTGCTGCTGACGCGTGCTGCGGTCGCGTACTGATGCCGCGTGCCGGTGTCGCGCACTGCTGGTCGGTACGGGCCAAGGATAGGCAGGCGTCGCGGACCGCCTCCGTGCGCGGGCGCACCCCGGCGTGCGGTGTGCGTGGGCCGGGCGGGCGCTGTACGCGCGGCGGGCGGATGGGCGCGGTGCGCGGGGTGGGCGCCGGGGTGCACGCGGCGGGCGGGCGCGGTGCGCGCCGCTACGCCGCCGCGCCCCCGAACTCGCGGACCGCCTCGGACACGATCGTCTCCAGGTGGCCGTGGTGGGCGCCGCGCCAGTAGACCCGGTCGCACTCCGCGCACTGGGCGAACACGTCGTACGCCTCCTGGGTGCCGTGCTCCAGCAGTCCGCTCACGGCGTCCTTGGCGGCCACGGCCAGCGTGCCGTTGCACGCGGTGCAGCGGGTCCACGGGGCCAGGACGGGGGCGAAACGGCCGAGGACGTCGCGCAGTTGCTCCTTGGGGCGGTCGCTGTAGACGTACGCTCCCGCCCAGATCTCGCGGCGGCGCAGCAGCCCCCGGTCCCGGGAGAGCAGGACTCGCCGCTCCCGCGCCGAGAGGGCGGCGAGCGCGGGGTCGCCGATGTCCTCGCTCTCGTACGCCGCGTCGACGCCCAGCAGCCGCAACCGGCGGGCCAGCGTGCCGAGATGGACGTCGAGGAGGAAGCGCAGGGGCGCGCCGGGGACCTGCTGGGGGCGTTCCACGGCGCGTACGGTGACGTGTTCGCCGGGGCCCGGCACGTGTGAGCGGGCCACGGGCGCGCCGTTCACCAGCAGGGTGCCGGCTTCGGTGAGCGGGACGCCGAGGGACTCGATGACGTGGCCGAGGGTCGAGGCGCCGTCCGTGACGAGGAGCGTGGGCCCGCCGCGACGCTCATGCGGAACGAAAAGTCGCAGTTCAGGGGCTACTTCGACGGTGATCTCGGGTCCGTTCACCCGGTCAGGATGCCACCGGCGGGGGAGGGGCTGCCAGGGGTTTCCCGGGGCGCGCGGGGGGCGCGTGTCCGTGCGGGGCGAACGCCGTCGGGGTGGCGCCCACCGTCGCGGTGAAGTCCCGCACCAGATGGGCCTGGTCGCTGTAGCCGAGGTCGGCGGCGAGCCGCGCCCAGTCGATCTCCGGGCCGGATGCGGCGGCCTCCAGCGCCTCGTGGATGCGGTAGCGGAGGATGACCCATTTGGGGCCGACGCCGACGTACGCGGAGAAGAGCCGTTGCAGGGAGCGTGCGGAGAGCCCGGTGTCCCGGGCGAGCCCGTCCACCCGGCGCACGGTGCGGTCGTCACGGATCCGGTCGACGACGGCCATCGCGAGAGCCGCCCGGGGGTCGGGGCGGGGTTCCAGCGCCAGCAGGCAGGCGTCCAGGGCGGCGACCCGGGCGTCCTCGTCGTCCGGGTCCAGGACGGCGTCCACCGGGGGCGGCGTACGGAGCACGTCGGCGGCGTCCACCCGGCGTCCGGTCAGGTCGGCGACGGCGTGCTCCGGCGCGAACGGGCGGAAGCCGCCGGGCCGGAACTGGACCCCGCAGACCCGGCCGCGCCCGGCCAGTTCCCGGGTGAAGAGGGCGTGGGCGACGCCCGCCACCTCGGCGTACCCGGACCGGTCCCGAGGGGCGTCCCCGTCGTCGTACCGCTGGAAGACCAGGTTCACCGACGGATGAGGGACGACGTGGGCGGCGTACGGCTCGGCGAGGTCCCAGTCGATGAGCCAGTAGTGCTCCAGGTACGGGCTGAGCGCGGCGGCGGGCTCGCGGCGGCGGAAGCGTACGCGGGCGAAGAGGTCCGGGGCGCCGACGATGCCCCGGGTGTCGCGGCGGGGTCCCTCGGTCATGACCGTGATCCTAGGGCGCGTCCGGCGGGCGGGGCCGGGACGTGCGAGGGGCCGTCTGTCGTGTTTCTTCTAGACGGCGGGGTGTGCGCGGCGCAGGGTGGCGGCATGACACAGAAGATCAGTGAACTGCTGGAGGCCGCCGCGGACTGGGCGATGCCGGTCGTGCGGGGCATCGACGACGCGCGGCTGGGCGATCCCACGCCGTGCGCGGAGTACGACGTGCGGGCGCTGCTGAACCACCTGTTCCTGGTGGTCGTGAACTTCCAGGCGCTCGCGGCCCGCGAGGACGTGGATTTCAGCCAGGAGCCGGAGTTCGTGACGGGCGACTGGCGGGGCCGGTTCGGTGAGGAGACCGCCCGGCTGGTGGAGGCGTGGGGCGCGCCGGGGGCCGAGGAGGGCACGACCGGGCGGATGGGGCTGCCGGCGCGGACGGTGGGGCTCATGGTGCTCGGCGACCTGACCGTGCACGCCTGGGACCTGGCGCGGGCGACCGGCGGGGACTTCGTGCCGGATGCGGGCGTGCTCGACGAGGTGGGCCCGGGGCTGGCGGCGATGGCTCCGCAGGCCCGCGAGATGAAGGTGTTCGGCGAGCCGTTCCCGGTGGGGGAGGACGCCACGGCCTTCGAACGGCTGCTGGCGTTGACGGGGCGCGATCCGGGGTGGACGCCGGGCGGGGCGACGGTGGGCTGAGCGGGGCGGGCGGGGCCCGGGGCGGTGCGGCGGGCTGAGCGGTGGGCGGGCCGGCGGTGCCCGACCCGGGCTGACACCGGAGGACGGTCCGCCGTGGGCCCGGCCCGGGCGGGGCACGCCGTTGTGGAGCGGGGCCTGTCCGCCCGCGTGTGGGGGCTCAGTTGGTGGGCTGGCCGCGCGTGGAGGGCCAGCCCGGAGCCCGGCCGCGCGTAGAGGCTCAGAGTGAGGGCCGGCCGCCCGGGGGCCGCCCGCTCGGGGCCGGGCCAGACAGTACGCCCGGGGCCCGTCCGCTCAGGGCCACACCAAGCAGTACGCCTGGTGCCCCGCGTCGTGCAGGCGGTGGGAGAAGTCCTGCCACTCGTGGAGCAGCTGGTAGACGTTGAAGGCGTCGCGCGGGCCGCCGCGGTCGGGGACCGTGGACCAGATGAACGCCGCCGCGCCCACCGACTCCTCGCCGACGCCGCGCAGCGGGTCGACCACGGTCATCGGGAGCTTCACCACCGCGTAGTCGGGGTGGAGGACGACCAGTTCCAGCGGGGGGACCTTGTGCAGCGGTATGCCCTGGATGCCGGTGAGGACCATGGCCGCCACGGTCTCCGGCTTGATCTTGGTGAACATGCCGCCCATGCCCAGCTCGTCACCGCCGAGTTCCTCCGGGCGCATCGAGATGGGCACCCGTGCGGCGGTGGCGCCGTCCGGAGCACCGAAGTACTTGTAGGTCACCCCCATCCCGCCCCCGCTCCTGGTCCCCGGGGGCGGTGTGCTCTCCGCACCCCTGCTCTGCGCGCGCTCGGTCCTGCGCCGGTGCCGCCCTCGACGGGCAGGCTCGGGCCCCAGGCCGTCGGTCCCTTCGCCCACTCCGCCACCGCGATGCATATCTCATCCACCCGACTACTTCTTAGGAGGCACAGTCCCCGCCGCGCAACCCGATCATCGTGTCAGTGACCTCCCCCGCGGGCGTGCGGTGAAACACCTGCCCGCAAGACCGTCCGTGCCTCTGACACCATGGCATGTGTGAGCTTTCCCTATGACGCCCCAGTTTCGCAGACGCGAGGGGGCTGACGCTCTTTCGTGATACGAGGGGAGCGCGCTCCCTGCTCACCGGTGGCCGAGATTGGTAGGGATTTCCCGGCCCGGCCTCCCGATACCCGAATCGCAGATCAGGACCAAAGTGGCGTATTCATACGAAGCCCCAGTTTCGCAGTCGCTGTTCGACCGGGCGTCCGTCGTGACGCCCGGCGGCGTGAACTCTCCCGTGCGTGCCTTCCGGGCCGTGGGCGGTACGCCCCGGTTCATGGTGTCCGGCACCGGTCCGTACCTGACCGACGCCGACGGCCGTGAGTACGTCGACCTCGTGTGCTCGTGGGGACCGATGATTCTCGGCCACTCCCACCCCGAGGTCGTCGCCGCGGTCCAGGAGGCGGTGGCCCGGGGGACCTCCTTCGGTACGCCGGGTGAGGGCGAGGTCGCGCTCGCCGAGGAGATCGTGGCGCGGATCGAGCCGGTCGAGCAGGTGCGGCTGGTCTCCTCCGGCACCGAGGCGACGATGTCGGCGATCCGGCTGGCCCGCGGTTTCACGGGCAGGGCGAAGGTCGTGAAGTTCGCCGGCTGCTACCACGGCCATGTGGACGCGCTGCTCGCCGCCGCCGGGTCGGGGCTCGCCACCTTCGGCCTGCCCGACACCCCGGGCGTCACCGGCGCCACGGCCGGGGACACGGTCGTGCTGCCGTACAACGACCTGGACGCGGTGCGCGCGGCCTTCGCCGCGCACCCGGGCGAGATCGCCTGTGTGATCACCGAGGCGTCGCCCGGCAACATGGGCGTCGTCCCGCCGGCGGACGGTTTCAACGCCGGGCTCAAGGAGCTGTGCGCGGCCGATGGGGCGCTGTACATCTCCGACGAGGTCATGACGGGCTTCCGTACGTCGAAGGCCGGCTGGTACGGCGTCGACGGGGTCCGGCCCGACCTGATGACCTTCGGCAAGGTCATGGGCGGCGGCTTCCCCGCCGCGGCCTTCGGCGGACGCGGTGACGTGATGGCGCACCTCGCCCCGGCGGGCCCGGTCTACCAGGCGGGCACCCTCTCCGGGAACCCGGTCGCCACGGCGGCGGGCCTCGCGCAGCTGCGGCTGCTGGACGACGCGGCGTACGCGAAGGTCGACGCGGTCTCCGCCGAGCTGCGCGCGCTGGTGGGCGACGCGCTCACCAAGGAGGGCGTCGCGCACACGGTCTCGGCCGCGAGCAACATGTTCTCCGTCTTCTTCACCGACCGCCCCGTGCGGAACTACGAGGACGCCAAGCGGCAGGACGTCTTCCGCTTCACCGCGTTCTTCCACTCGATGCTGGCGCAGGGCGTCTACCTGCCGCCCTCCGCGTTCGAGTCGTGGTTCGTCTCCACGGCCCACGACGAGCGGGCGGTCGAGCGTGTCGCCGCCGCCCTGCCCGCCGCCGCCCGCGCCGCGGCGGAGGCCACCGCATGAGCGAGAAGGGGAGTGACGCGAGCGTGAACCGGGACGAGCAGCTGACCGTCGTCCACGTGGTCCGGCACGGCGAGGTGCACAACCCGGACGGCGTGCTCTACGGCCGCCGCCCCGGCTACCACCTCTCCGACCTGGGCCGGAAGATGGCCGACCGGGTCGCCGAGCACCTGGAGAAGCGCGACATCACCCATGTCGTCGCCTCCCCGCTGGAGCGCGCCCAGGAGACCGCCGATCCGATCGCCCGGGCACACGGCCTGGAGCTGGCCACCGACCGCCGGCTGATCGAGGCCGGCAACGTCTTCGAGGGCAAGACCTTCGGCGTCGGCGACGGCGCGCTGCGCAAGCCGGACAACTGGAAGCACCTCACCAACCCGTTCAAGCCGTCCTGGGGTGAGCCGTACGTCGAGCAGGTCGTCCGGATGATGGGCGCGATCGACACCGCACGGGACGCGGCGCGCGGGCACGAGGCGGTCTGCGTCAGCCACCAGCTCCCGATCTGGATTCTCCGCTCCTTCGTGGAGCGCCGCCGGCTCTGGCACGACCCGCGCAAGCGGCAGTGCACGCTGGCCTCGCTGACCAGCTTCACCTACCGGGGCGACACGATCGTCTCGGTCGGCTACTCGGAGCCCGCCCGGGACCTGGTGCCCGCCCATCTGCTGGCCGGGGCGAAGCCGGTGAAGGGGAAGCCGGGGCAGTCGAAGGCGTTCGGCGCGTAGCAGTCGGCGGCGCGCCCCCGCCGCACGCTCTTCCCGCCCCGACGCCCCGCCCGGGCCTCGGGGCGTCCGGGGACATCACGGGACCGGTCACCGAAGCAACGGTGGCCGGTCCCGTCCCGTGCGGCGCCCGTTGCGAGCCGGTAGCCGGTAGCCGGTAGCCGGTAGCCGGTAGCCGACAGCCGACAGCCGCGAACCGTGAGTCGCCCGCTGTGAGCCGGAAGCCGGTGGTGGGTAGCCGTGAGCCGTCCGCCTCTCCCTCGCGCCTGTTCACGGCCCCCGCGCATGAGTTCGACGTTTCCGGGAAGCCGCCCCACATCCGCCGCCCGGCGGCAGAACTGCCGAGGGCCGTCCGTGCGTCCCTCACCCGGGGCGGCCCGCATATGTGTACGGGTCACGTACAGGCGTCGCGCCGTGTCCGGTCGGACTGTCGGACGATCGGCAAGGTAAAGCGTAAAGAAAGTCCCCAAATGTTCGGAACCGACGTGTTACGCACCTCATCTAACCCTTCAGCAGTTTGTATGGGCTTGATATAAAACGACCGCAGATGAGGACGGTATGCGCGACATCAATCGAAGGGGCCTGCTCGGTGCGGGGCTCGGGGCCGCAGCCGCGATCGGGCTCGCCGGATGCGGGACCTCCGGTTCCTCCGGTGACGGAGGGTCCGGGCAGGGCGGCAAGGGCGACGCCGGGACCGGCGGGAACGGCAGCGGCAACGGCAACGGCGCGCCGAAGAACAAGGTCCGGCCGATCGGCGACGGCTCGACCGCCGACACCGGCAAGCAGCCCCACCAGCCGCCGGCGCCCACCCCCCTCGAACCGGGTCAGACGCCGCCGCAGTTCGTGATCTTCTCCTGGGACGGGGCCGGCGAAGTCGGCAACGGCCTCTTCCCGCGCTTCCTCGAACTCGCCAAGGAACACGACGCGGCGATGACCTTCTTCCTCTCCGGGCTCTATCTGCTGCCCGAGTCGAAGAAATCCCTCTACCGCCCGCCGAACAACCCGCGCGGCGCCTCCGACATCGGCTATCTCACCGACGCGCACATCAAGGACACGCTGAAGTACGTGCGTCAGGCGTGGCTGGACGGCCACGAGATCGGCACCCACTTCAACGGACATTTCTGCGGCGGTTCCGGATCGGTCGAGCGGTGGACGCCCGCCCAATGGCACAGCGAGATCAATCAGGCTGTGTCGTTCGTCACGGAATGGCGGACCAATACCGGCTGGGAGGACGAGGACCCGCTCCCGTTCGACTACCGCAAGGAACTCGTCGGCGGCCGCACCCCCTGTCTGCTCGGCCAGGACAATCTGCTGCCGACCGCGAGCAAGCTGGGCTGGCGCTACGACGCCAGTTCGCCCGGCGGCCGCCAGATGTGGCCCGTCAAGCGCGGTGGCGTCTGGGACCTGCCGCTCCAGGCGATGCCGTTCCCCGGGCACTCCTTCGAGGTGCTCTCGATGGACTACAACATCCTCGCCAACCAGTCGCAGAATTCGACCAAGGGCATGCCCTCCCGTTATCCCGGCTGGCGCAAGCAGGCCACCGACGCCTATCTCGCCGGTTTCCAGCGCGCGTACGAGACGAATCGCGCGCCCTTCTACATCGGCAACCACTTCGAGGAGTGGAACGGCGGCATCTACATGGACGCCGTCGAAGAAGTGATCAAGAAGGTGGCGGACAAGAAGGACGTGCGCCTCGTCTCGTTCCGCCAGTACGTCGACTGGCTCGACGCACAGGACCCCGCCGTGCTCGACAAGCTCCGTTCCCTGGAGGTCGGACAAGCGCCCGCCGGTGGCTGGAACTCCTTCTTTAAACAGGCTTGACAAGGGGCTTTACGGGCACTGAGGGGGGCGCGCCGATCGCCGGAAACTGCCATGCGAAACTTTTCACATGAGCCTTGGCCGCGCGTCCCGACGCCGCTTCACCCTGCTCGCCGCCACCGCCGTGGCCGGTGCCCTGACGCTGTCCGCGTGCGGCGGTGGCGCCAAGTCGGGCGGCGGCGGCAACACCAACTTCGTCACCGGCACGGGCGGCGTCGCGACCGTTCCCAAGGCGGACCGGGTGGCCGCGCCGAAGCTCGACGGCGAGGGTTTGGACGGCAAGCCGGTCGACGTCTCCGACCACAAGGGCAAGGTCGTCGTCCTCAACGTCTGGGGCTCCTGGTGCGGCCCCTGCCGCCTGGAGGCGAAGTACTTCGCGAAGGTCGCCGAGGAGACCGCCGGCCAGGGCGTCCAGTTCGTGGGGATAAACACCCGCGACCCCGAGCGCGACAAGGCGATCAACTTCGAGAAGGACTACGGGGTCGAGTACCCGAGCATCTACGACCCGTACGGCAAGCTCATCCTCCGCTTCCCCAAGGGCACCCTGAACCCGCAGGCCATCCCGTCCACCGTGGTCCTCGACCGGGACGGGAAGATCGCGGCCCGCACGCTCCAGGCGCTCAACGGGGACGAGCTGCGGAAGATGATCGACCCGATCATCGCGGAGAAGTGACCCGGTGATCCCGCTCGCCGCCCACCACGAGACCGTCACGCTCGCCGCGACGAACAGCACCGTGTTGTCCGGGGCGCTCCTGGTCGCCCTGCCGCTCGCCCTGCTGGCCGGTCTCGTCTCCTTCTTCTCCCCCTGCGTCCTGCCGCTGGTCCCCGGCTACCTGAGTTACGTCACCGGGATCAGCGGCACCGACCTGGCCGACGCGCGCCGGGGCCGGGTGGTGGCCGGCGCCGCGCTGTTCGTCCTCGGCTTCACCGTGGTGTTCGCCTCCACCGGCGCGCTCTTCGGCTACTTCGGCCAAGAGCTCCAGATGCACGCCGAGGTGCTCAACAAGGTCCTCGGCGTGCTGATGATCCTCATGGGCGTCTTCTTCATGGGGCTCCTGCCGGGCGTGACGCAGCGCGAGTTCCGCTTCCACAAGCGGCCGGTGACCGGTCTGGCCGGGGCGCCGCTGCTCGGCGCCCTGTTCGGGATCGGCTGGACCCCGTGCATCGGCCCGACGCTCTCCTCCGTGCTGGCGCTCTCGACCCAGAGCGCCACCGCCGGACGCGGCGCGCTCCTGACCGTGGCGTACTGTCTCGGACTCGGTGTCCCTTTCGTCCTGGCCGCGGTCGCCTTCCGCAAGGCACTCGGCGCGTTCGGCTGGGTCAAGCGCCACTACGCATGGGTGATGCGGATCGGCGGCGGCATGATGATCGTGACCGGAATCCTGCTGCTGACCGGTGTGTGGGCCACGCTCATGCAGCACATGCAGAGCTGGTCCAGCGGCTTCGTTGTAGGGATCTGAGTTCATGAGCAAGGCGAACAGCACGGGCAGCACCGGCACGCGGCGGCCCGCGGACACGGACGCGGACGAGGCGACGAGCGCCTCGGCCCCCGGGCCGGACGGGTCCGCCCAGGACTCCGCCCACGGCGCGGCCGGCGAGCGGCTCTCCACCGCGCCCCGCGAGGACCGCCCCGAGACCGGCGGCGTGCCCGCGATGGGCGTGGTCGCGTGGGTCCGCTGGTTCTGGCGGCAGCTCACCTCGATGCGGGTGGCGCTGATCCTGCTCTTCCTGCTCTCGCTCGGCGCGATCCCGGGGTCCCTGATCCCGCAGAACAGCGTCGACGAGATGAAGGTGGAGGCGTTCAAGGGCCGGCACACCACCCTCACGCCGCTGTACGAGAAGCTCCAGCTCTTCGACGTCTACAGCTCGGTGTGGTTCTCCGCGATCTACATCCTGCTGTTCGTCTCGCTCATCGGCTGCATCGTGCCGCGCACCGGCCAGTTCGTCGGCCAGCTCCGCAGCCGTCCGCCGGGCGCGCCGAAGCGGCTGACGCGGCTGCCCGCGTACACCACCTGGCGCACGGAGGCCGAGCCCGACGAAGTCCGCGCGGCGGCCCTGAAGGTGCTGCGGAAGCGGCGCTTCCGGGTGCACGAGGCGGGCGACGCGGTCGCCGCCGAGAAGGGCTACCTGCGCGAGGCCGGGAACCTGGTCTTCCACATCGCCCTGATCGTCATGCTGGTGGCCTTCGCCTGCGGACAGCTCTTCAAGTCCGAGGGCGGCAAGCTGATCGTGGAGGGCGACGGCTTCGCCAACACCCAGACCCAGTACGACAACATCAAGTACGGCTCGCTCTACGACCCCGACTCGCTGGCCCCGTTCAGCTTCGTGCTGAAGGACTTCGTCGGCACGTACGAGAAGAGCGGCCCGCAGCGCGGCACCCCCCGCACCTTCGAGGCCCGGGTGACGTACGCGGAGGGGGCCGACGGCCCGGACCGCGACGGCGTCATCAAGGTCAACGAACCGCTCGTCGTGGACGGCACCAAGGTCTATCTGATCGCCCACGGCTACGCCCCCGTCGTCACCGTCCGGGACGGTTCGGGCAAGGTGGTCTCGCGGTCCGCCGTCCCGCTGCTGCCGATCGACAACAACATCACCTCGTCCGGCGCCATCAAGGTCATGGACGGCTACAAGGACAAGAACGGCGAGAAGACCCAGCTGGGCTTCAAGGCGTTCTTCGTGCCGACCTTCGCCGGTCACGGCAAGGGCCAGATGTTCTCGCAGTTCCCCGCCCTGGACTTCCCCGTGCTGGCGCTCAGCGCCTACCACGGCTCCCTCGGCGTCGACTCCGGGCTCGCGCAGAACGTCTACCAGCTCGACACGTCCAAGATGAAGGAGTTCAAGGACGAGAAGGGCGAGCTGCTCAAGAAGATGCTGATGCCCGGCGAGAAGCTGGACCTGCCGGACGGCGGCGGTTCCATCACCTACGAGGGCACCGAGGAGTGGGCCAGCTTCCAGATCTCGCAGCAGCCGGGCAACGGGTGGGCGCTCGGCGGGGCCGTCGCCGCCATCGCCGGGCTCGCCGGTTCGCTCTTCATCCAGCGCCGCCGCGTGTGGGTCCGGGCCGTCCGGGGCGCCGACGGCGTCACGGTCGTGGAGATGGCGGGCCTGGGCCGCAGCGAGTCCGCCCGGCTCCCCGAGGAGCTGGGCGAGCTGTCGGGCGCCCTCGTCGCCACCGCCCCCGTCGCCCCGGCCGCCCCGGAGGAACCGGACGCGCCCGACACCCCAGACGCGCCCGACACCCCCGACGCCCCGCACACCGACGGGAAGCCGATCACCCCGCACGCCGGCCAGGACCAGGAACAGGACCAGGACCCGGACGCGCCCGAAGCCACCAACGAGGCCGGGAGCCGGCCCGTACACCCTGCCGAAGGGGCTGAGAAGTGAATCTCGCCGCCGCAACGAACGAGAGTCTGGCGAGCGCCAGCAACGTTCTGATCTATTCGTCGATGGCCGTCTACACCCTGGCCTTCTTCGCGCACATCGCGGAGTGGGTCTTCGGCAGCCGCAGCAAGGTCGGCCGCACGGCCGCCGCGCTGTCCGCCCCGGCGGCGAAGGCCGCAGCCGGTACGGCGGCCCCCGCCGTGAAGACGCAGGCCGGCGGCACCGCCGTGCTGGAGCGCCCCGAGGTCGTCACCCGCTCGGCCAGTGGCACCCGCGACGTGCCCGACGGACCGGGCGCGGCCGGCGGCACCTTCAAGGGCGACCTGTGGGGCCGTATCGCGGTCTCGCTGACCGTGGTCGCCTTCCTCGTCGAGGCGGGCGGCGTCGCCACCCGCGCGCTGTCCGTGCAGCGGGCCCCCTGGGCCAACATGTACGAGTTCTCCATCACCTTCTCCACGGTGGCGGTCGGCTCCTACCTGGTGCTGCTCGCGTTCAAGAAGAACGTCCGCTGGATCGGCCTCCCGCTGGTCACCACGGTCCTGCTCGACCTCGGCATCGCGGTCACCACGCTCTACACCGACAGCGACCAGCTCGTCCCGGCCCTGCACTCGTACTGGCTGTGGATCCACGTCTCCACCGCGATCCTGTGCGGCGCGGTCTTCTACCTCGGCGCGGTCGGCACGATCCTCTACCTGTTCCGCGACAGCTACGAGAACAAGCTCGCCTCGGGCGGCACGCCCGGGAAGTTCGCCTCCTCGGTGATGGAGCGGCTGCCCTCGGCCGCCTCGCTCGACAAGTTCTCGTACCGGATCAACGCGGCGGTCTTCCCGCTGTGGACGTTCACGATCATCGCGGGCGCGATCTGGGCGGGCGACGCGTGGGGCCGCTACTGGGGCTGGGACCCCAAGGAGGTCTGGTCCTTCATCACGTGGGTCGCGTACGCCGCCTACCTGCACGCCCGCGCCACCGCCGGCTGGAAGGGCCGCAAGGCCGCCTACCTGGCCCTCATCGCCTTCGCCTGCTGGCTGTTCAACTACTACGGCGTGAACATCTTCGTCTCCGGCCTGCACTCCTACGCCGGAGTCTGATCCGCCGGACACGCTCAGGGCGCGTCCGACGAATCTTGATCGGGGCCGCGACGCCTGGAACGGCACCTCGCGGCGTTGCCGAAACGCCCGAATCGCTCCGCGATGCAGGCGTTCCAGCGCCTTGCGATGCACCGCACCAGACGCCGCGGCCCATCCGATCCTGATCCGCCGGACACGCCCTCGGCCCCCGGACGGCACAACGTCCGGGGGCCGAGGTGTGTGCGCGGCGTCCGTCAGGAGGCGGGCGGGGCCTTGTCGTCGGGGTTGGTGCCGTCGCGGCGGCCCCGCTCCTCCTCGGCCTCCGCATCCGGCTTCCGGTCGTCCTTGAGGGACTTCAGGAAGTCCGGGTTGTCGTCCGGGGCCACCCACTGCTGCCGCCTGCTGCGCTGCCAGGAGCCGGGTCCGGACGCGCCGGCCGCGGAGCGGCGGGTCTTGCCGGCGATCAGCCAGACGACCGGGCCGACGATCCAGAACAGCAGGATGATGAAGACCCAGGCGATCTTCGGCAGATGCTTGGTCTCCTCCTCGGAGGTGTTCAGGCAGTCGATGAACGCGTAGATTGTCAGAGCCAGCGGTACGAGAAACATCAGGGCTCTCATGGTGCGTCCCCCAGGAGGTGGCGGCGGGCGGGATGATTGCCCCGTATCGCCGCCAGGGTACCGGCTCGACATGAAGGATCCCGGGCCCCGGCCGGGTCCGGCGCGGGTCCCGGCGAAGGCCCGTCCGGGCCGTGCGACGCGGCCCCGCCGGGGGGAGCCCCGGCCCGGGCGCGGGGGCGGGGATGACAAACTGGACCGCATGGCTTACGACGATCTTCGCTCCCTGCTCCGGGCTCTCGAGCGCGATGGTGATCTCAAGCGCGTCAAGGTCGAGGTCGACCCCCACCTGGAGGTCGGTGAGATCGTCGACCGGGTCAACAAGGCGGGCGGCCCGGCCCTGCTGTTCGAGAACGTCAAGGGGTCCTCGATGCCCCTGGCGATGAACGTCTTCGGCACCGACCGTCGCCTGCTCAAGGCCCTCGGGCTGAAGTCGTACAGCGACATCAGCGACAAGATCGGCGGGCTCCTCAAGCCGGAGCTGCCGCAGGGCTTCGTCGGCGTGCGGGAGGCGTTCGGGAAGCTCGGCTCGATGGTGCACGTGCCGCCGAAGAAGGTGAAGTCCGGCGACGCGCCCGTCCAGGAAGTGGTGCTGACCGGCGACGACGTCGACCTGGACCGGCTGCCCGCGCTGTTCACCTGGCCCGAGGACGGCGGCTCGTTCTTCAACCTCGGCCTCACCCACACCAAGCACCCCGAGACCGGCATCCGGAACCTGGGCCTCTACCGGCTCCAGCGCCACGACAAGCGCACCATCGGGATGCACTGGCAGATCCACAAGGACTCCGCCAACCACTACCAGGTCGCGGCGAGGCGCGGGGAGCGGCTGCCCGTCGCCATCGCCTTCGGCTGTCCGCCCGCTGTGACGTACTCCTCCACCGCGCCGCTGCCCGGCGACATCGACGAGTACCTGTTCGCCGGGTTCGTCCAGGGCAAGCGGATCGAGATGGTCGACTGCAAGACCGTGCCGCTCCAGGTCCCCGCGCAGGCCGAGGTCGTCATCGAGGGCTGGCTGGAGCCGGGCGAGATGCTGCCGGAGGGCCCGTTCGGGGACCACACCGGCTTCTACACCCCGCAGGAACCGTTCCCCGCACTGACCATCGACTGCGTGACCATGCGCAAGCGGCCGCTGCTCCAGTCCATCGTGGTGGGCCGGCCGCCGACCGAGGACGGGCCGCTGGGCCGGGCCACGGAGCGCTTCTTCCTGCCGCTGCTGAAGATCATCGTGCCGGACATCGTGGACTACCACCTGCCCGAGGCGGGCGGCTTCCACAACTGCGCGATCGTCTCGATCGACAAGAAGTACCCGAAGCACGCGCAGAAGGTGATGAGCGCCATCTGGGGCGCGCACATGATGTCGCTGACCAAGCTGATCGTGGTGGTCGACTCCGACTGCGACGTCCACGATCTGCACGAGGTGGCCTGGCGGGCGCTCGGCAACACCGACTACGCCCGGGACCTCACCGTCACCGAGGGTCCGGTCGACCACCTGGACCACGCCTCGTACCAGCAGTTCTGGGGCGGCAAGGCGGGCATCGACGCCACGAAGAAGCTGCCGACCGAGGGGTACACCCGGGACGGCGGCTGGCCGGAGATGGTCGTCTCCGACCCGGAGACGGCGGCGAAGGTCGACCGCCGCTGGAAGGAATACGGGCTGTGAGCAGTACGGCAGAGGCGGCGTCGGTCCCCGGGCCCGCGCCGTCGGACAGCAAGGTGAAGGCGTTCCTGCGGCTGGTGATGATCGAGCACTCGGTCTTCGCGCTGCCCTTCGCGTACATCGCCGCGCTGACCGCGATGTTCCTGAAGGACGGGACGATCCACTGGGGCGTCCTGCTGCTCGTCACGCTGGCGATGGTGGGGCTGCGGACCTTCGCGATGGCGGCCAACCGGATCATCGACCGGGAGATCGACGCCCGCAACCCGCGCACCGCGGGCCGGGAGCTGGTGACCGGCGCGGTGTCGGTGAAGTCGGCGTGGACCGGGGCGCTCGTCGCGCTGGTGGTGTTCCTGGGGGCGGCGGCCCTGCTGAACCCGCTGTGCCTGGCCCTCGCGCCGGTCGCGGTGGTGCCGATGGTGGTCTACCCGTACGGCAAGCGGTTCACGAACTTCCCGCACGCCATCCTGGGGCTCGCCCAGGCCATCGGGCCGGTCGGCGCCTGGCTGGCGGTGACCGGAAGCTGGTCGTGGGACGCGGTGATCCTCGGGCTCGCGGTGGGGATCTGGATCGGCGGGTTCGACCTGATCTTCGCCTGCCAGGACGTCCAGGCCGACCGGGCGCACGGGGTGCTCTCGTTCCCGGCGCGGTTCGGGATTCCGGCGGCGCTGTGGGGCGCGCGGGTATGCCACGTGATCACGACCGGGCTGCTGGTGTGGTTCGGCCTGGCCACGGACGCCGAGGTCTTCTACTGGATCGGCATGGTGATCGTCGCGGCGGCGTTCGTGTACGAGCACCGGGTGGTGCGGCCGCACGACCTGTCCCGGCTGAACCGGGCGTTCTTCTCGGTGAACGGTTTCATCGGCATCGCGCTGTTCGCCTGCGCGCTGCTGGACCTGCTGGTGCGGGGCCTGACCCCGTGACGCGGTGACGCGCCTCGGTCGCTGAGGGCGTGCCTCAGACCGTGACCAGGTTGTCCGGTCCTCGGCGTGCGGGCGGACGGCGGAAGAGGAACGCCGCCGCCACCCCGCCGATCAGCCCGAAGAGATGGCCCTGCCAACTGATCCCGGAGTCGGTCGGCAGGACGCCCCACAGCAGCGAGCCGTAGACCACGGCGACGCCGATGCCTATGAGGACGTCCCAGGGGCGGCGGTCCACGAAGCCGCGCACCAGGAGATAGCCCAGCAGCCCGAAGACCACGCCGGACGCGCCGAGCGTCACCGTGTTCGCCGGGGCGGTGAGCCAGACGCCGAGGCCGCTGGCCACGATGATCGTGAGGACGACGGCGGCGAACCGGCGGAGCCCCGCGAGGGCGGTGATGAAGCCGAGGACCAGCAGCGGCACGCTGTTGGAGGCCACGTGCTCCCAGCCGCTGTGCAGGAACGCGGCGGGCACCACGTCCCGCAGCTCCGCCACCTCGCGCGGGCTGATGCCGTAGGTGTCCAGGGCGTTGCCCGTGACCTGGTCGATGCCTTCGAGGACCCAGAGCAGGGCCACCCAGCCGGCCATCAGGAGCCCCGCGGTCAGGGCCCGCCCGCCGCCGGTGGTGCCGCGGCGCGCGGTGCGGTCGGTCGTCCAGTAGTCGCCCATGGTGTACCCCTGCCCCCGGGTTGCCCGTCACCCGGTTGAACGTCTGCGGCGGCCGCCCGGTTCCGGGTGCCGGGTGCGAAGGGGCGCCGGATAGGCTCGCGGGTGTGGAATCCAGGACTTCAGTGACTCATCAGCAGCGGCGGCCTTGGATTGTCGGGGTGTCCGGTGCTTCGGGTACCCCGTTCGCGGCCGCCGTCCTGCGGGGGCTCCTGGCGGCCGGCGAGAGCGTCGATCTGGTGGTGAGCCGGGCCTCGCGCCTCACGCTGCTGGACGAGACCGGCATCGCGTTCCGGGACGGGCACTGGCGCGACGACCTGCGGGTCTGGCTGGAACGGGGCGCCGACGGGAAGCCGGACGCGTTCGCGGTGGGGGAGGCCGAGCTGGAGCGCGTACGCCACTGGCCGGCCGGCGATCTGGCCGCCGGGCCGTCCTCCGGGTCGTACCCGGCGCGGGGGATGCTCATCGTGCCGGCCTCGACGGCCTGTGTGGCCGGGGTGGCGCTCGGTCTGTCGAAGGATCTGCTCCAGCGGGCCGCGAGCGTGACGCTCAAGGAGCGCCGTCCGCTCGTCGTCGCGGTGCGCGAGACCCCGCTGAGCGGCCAGACGCTGAAGCAGATGGTGGCCCTGGACGAGGCGGGCGCGATCGTGCTGCCCGCCTCTCCGGCGTTCTACGCGGGGGCGACGCACATCCAGGACCTGGTGGACTTCGTCGCCGGGCGGGTGCTGGACGCGGCGGGTGTGCCGCACGGCCTGTACCGCCGCTGGGAAGGAGAGCTCGGTGGCGGCTCCCGCGACCCGGGGGGCCGTTAGGTCCCGGGGGGCCGTCAGGGGCCGTCGGAGCCCGTCCCGGCGTCAGCGCTTCTTGTGCGCGCGCGGGGTGCGGGTCTTGTCGACGCGGTGGGCGGCGGCGGGCTGGTGGGCACGCGAGCGGTTGGCCAGGTCCTGCAGCTCGCGCATCCGGGCGTAGGCCATCTCGATCGTGTACACGGTGACGTCACTCCTGAAGATTCGAAAGCGTTTCTTGGATGTTCTGAAAGATTTGTAGGGTGTCGGCCCTACATGCCTTAGATTCTACACGTAAACTCGCGGTACTGCTGAACAATGGAAGGTTTCAGTCATATGGACGCGGTGGACAGGCAGCTCATCCAGGCCCTCAGGGAGAACGGCAGGGCCTCGTACGCCGAGCTGGGACGGCTGGTGGGGCTCTCCGGGCCCAGCGTCACCGACCGCATCAACCGGCTGGAATCTGCCGGTGTCATCACCGGCTACCGCGCCACCGTCGACTCCGCCTCGCTCGGGCTGGGGGTGACCGCGCTGATCGGGATCTCCCTCTCCGACGCGGCCGACCACGAGGACGTGGCCCACCGCCTCAAGGACCTCGCGGAGATCGAGGACTGCTGGTTCATCGCGGGCGACGACTCGTACATGCTCAAGGTCCGCGTCGGGGACGTGGACGGGCTGGAGCGGACGATCCGCCGGCTGAGCGGCACGAAGGGCGTCTCGCGGACCCGGACCACGATCGTTCTCTCCACCAAGTGGGAGAACCGGGTCGGGGAGCTTCCCGAGGAGTCGTAGGGGCCCGGCGGCCCCGGACCGGCCCGCGCGGCCCGGCAGGGGGCCGCTCCCCGCCGGAGGCCGGGGGAGTACCGTGGGGCGGAGTCTGAACACGGAGAAATGGGAGGCGCCCTAGTGGACGCGGGACTCAAGCGCGAGCTGGAGGAGAAGGTCCGGGCCGGCGAGCGGCTGACCCGCGAGGACGGGATCGCCCTCTACGCGTCCGACGACCTGGCGTGGCTGGGCGGCCTGGCGCACGAGGTGCGGACGCGCAAGAACGGCGACGTCGTGCACTTCAACGTCAACCGCCACCTCAACATGACCAACGTGTGCACCGCCTCGTGCGCGTACTGCTCCTTCCAGCGCAAGCCGGGCGAGAAGGACGCGTACACCATGCGCATCGAGGAGGCCGTCCGCCTCGCCAAGGCGATGGAGGGCGAGAACCTCACCGAGCTGCACATCGTCAACGGGCTCCACCCGACCCTCCCGTGGCGCTACTACCCGCGCTCGCTCAGCGCCCTCAAGGAAGCCCTGCCGGACGTGGCGCTCAAGGCGTTCACGGCGACGGAGATCCACCACTTCGAGACGATCTCCGGGCTCTCCGCCTCCGAGATCCTCGACGAGCTGATCGAGGCCGGGCTCGAATCGCTGACCGGCGGCGGGGCGGAGATCTTCGACTGGGAGGTCCGCCAGCACATCGTCGACCACCGCACCCACTGGGAGGACTGGTCGCGCATCCACCGCCTGGCGCACGAGAAGGGGCTCAAGACCCCCGCGACGATGCTGTACGGGCACATCGAGGAGCACCGCCACCGCGTCGACCACGTGCTGCGGCTGCGGGAGATGCAGGACGAGACCGGCGGCTTCCAGGTCTTCATCCCGCTGCGCTACCAGCACGACTTCGTGGACATGAAGGACGGCAAGGTCCGCAACAAGCTCCAGGCGCGCACGACGATGGCGACCGGCGCCGAGGCGCTCAAGACCTTCGCGGTTTCCCGGCTGCTCTTCGACAACGTCCCGCACGTCAAGGTGTTCTGGGTGATGCACGGTGTGCAGACCGCCCAGCTCGCGCTCCAGCACGGCGCGGACGACATGGACGGCTCGGTCGTCGAGTACAAGATCACGCATGACGCCGACGACTTCGGGACGCCGAACAAGCTCGGCCGCGACGATCTGCTGGACCTGATCCGCGACGCCGGTTTCCGGCCGGTCGAGCGGAACACCCGCTACGAGATCCTGCGCGAGTACCCGGGCCCCGACCCGGACCGGCGCGAGTCGCCGCAGCCGATGCGCGTCTGACGCGCACCGCGTCGCGTTCCGCGTTTCGTCCCGCGTTTCGTTCCGCACGAGAGCCCCGGCCCGCTGTCCCCGGCCGGGGCTCTCGTGGGTCCGGCAACCCCCTGAACCGAGAGAATTCGGACCATGCTTCACTGGACGGGCAGAAGCGTGTCGAGAATTCCCGGGAAGAGAGAGGGCCCACCGTGTCCGCTGCCAAGCCGAGCGCGATGATCCGTTACACGGCGTTGCGCCTGCTGATCTTCGTCGGCTGTTTCTTCGTCGCCGGTGTCGCCGTCCACTTCGGCCTCGTTCCCTCCGGTCTCGGCGGCTCCAACATGGTCTGGGTGATCCTCCTCGGCCTGATCCTCTCCGCGCCGCTCAGCTATGTGCTGCTGCGCAAGCAGCGCGACGAGATGTCCGAGCAGATCGTCGCCGGCGTCGACCGCACCAAGGCCCGCCTCGACGCCAACCGCACCCGCGAGGACGCGGTTCAGTAAGGTTCCTCACACGCGCGCGCCGCGCGTACCGCCTTCCCCCAGGCCCCGTACCGGAGCAGACCGCTCCGGAGCGGGGCCTTCGGCGTTCCGCCCGTACCCCACAACGGGGAAAGCGCTGTCCCCTGACCAAAGAAACGCTTTGAGGTTCTCAAAGTTCAAGTGTTAACGTGTTCGACATGAAGACAGCAGTGCGCCTCCGCCATGCCGTGAGCATCCCGCTCGTGGCGCGCCTGCACGTCGATCTCTGCCGCTGTATGTCCGCGGTCTGTTGCCGCAGCGTCTGATCCGGCATCATGCAGCGGCGCCGCCCCCGACGCGGGCGCCGCGACCCCGTCCCCGTTCCACCGCACGACCGCACGGGCACCCCCGTGCGTTTCCGATGCGATCCCCGTTGGAGTGTGTCCGTGTCCGCGTCCCCCGCGTCCACCGCCCCGGAGGCCGAACAGCCGTCCGGCCCCGGCCCCCGCCGCTACGTGCCCAGGGTCCCGTTCTGGATCCAGATCGTCGTCGGTCTGGTGCTCGGCGTACTGCTCGGCTGGCTCGCCCGCAGCTTCGAGCTCGGCTGGCTCGTCACCACCCTCGACGAGATCGGCTCGCTCTTCGTCCAGCTCCTGAAGCTGGCCGTCGCCCCGCTGGTCTTCTTCGCGATCCTGGTGTCGATCACCAACCTGCGCCAGGTCAACAACGCCGCCCGGCTCGCGACCCGCACCCTGCTCTGGTTCATGATCACCTCGCTGATCGCGGTCGCCATCGGCCTCGCGATCGGCCTGATCACCAACCCCGGCGCCGGCACCGGACTCACGCCGAAGGACGGCGCGCTCTCCGAGACCAAGGGGAGCTGGATCGACTTCCTGACCGGCATCGTCCCGGACAACGTGATCACGCCGTTCACCGAGCTGAACGTGCTCCAGATCGTGTTCATGGCCGCCGTCGCCGGTATCGCCGCGCTCAAGCTCGGTGAGAAGGCCAAGCCGATCCTCACCCTCAGCCAGTCGGTCCTGGAGCTGCTCCAGAAGGCCCTGTGGTGGGTCATCCGCCTCGCCCCGATCGGCACCGTCGGCCTCATCGGCTACGCCATCGCCGACTACGGCTGGGACCTCATCGGCAAGTACGCGACGTTCACCGCCGACGTCTACATCGGCTGCGCCCTGGTGATGTTCGGCGTCTACCCGCTGCTCCTGGCCACCGTCGCCAAGGTCAGCCCGCTCCAGTTCTTCAAGGGCGCCTGGCCCGCGATCCAGCTCGCCTTCGTCTCCCGCTCCTCGGTCGGCACCATGCCGGTCACCCAGCGGGTCACCGAGCGCCTCGGCGTCCCGAAGGAGTACGCCTCCTTCGCCGTCCCGTTCGGCGCGACCACCAAGATGGACGGCTGCGCCGCGATCTACCCGGCGCTGGCGGCGATCTTCATCGCGCAGATCTTCGACGTGCAGCTCGGCATCGGCGACTACCTGCTGATCGCCTTCGTCTCGGTGATCGGCTCCGCGGCCACCGCCGGCCTCACCGGCGCGACGGTCATGCTGACCCTCACGCTGTCCACGCTGGGCCTCCCGCTGGAGGGCGTCGGCCTGCTCATGGCGATCGACCCGATCCTCGACATGATGCGCACCGCCACCAACGTGGCCGGCCAGGCGCTGGTCCCGGTGATCGTCTCGGCCCGCGAGAAGATCCTCGACCACGACGCGTACGACACCGCGTCGGCCTCCCCGATCGACTCCCTCGACCAGGACGACGTCCGCGACGCCGAGCGGAAGGTGACCCTGCCGGCCCCCGCCTGACCCGGCGGGCGGCACGCGCCGCGCACGACCGCGCCCCCGGCCACGTCTTCCGTACGTGGCCGGGGGCGCGGTCGTGTCCGAAGACTCCGGGTGCGCGGTCAGGGCCGCCGGAAGAGCACCTCGGGGTGGGCCGGGCTCGGGCCGTCCAGCAGCCGGGCCGGCCGGCCGCGCAGGGACCGGTCGAAGAACGCGGTCACGTAGGCGCGGGTGATCGCGGTCGAACGGGTGGCGGAGAGCGGCGCGCTCGGGTCCACGATGCCGAGCTGCTCCCCGATCTCCGGGGTGTCGGTGAAGGTGAAGTGCCCGGAGTCCCGGACCGTCAGCCACCGCTTGAAGCCGTCCAGCCGCGTCCAGCCCTCGTCCCAGGTCGTGTCGCCGCCGCCCGGGCCGTGCCCCGGCTCGGTCCCCAGCATGAGGAACGGCCGCCCGCCGAGGCCCCGCGCGCTCACCGGGTCGAAGAACATGCCGTCCATGTTCACGCCCGCGTCCACCCGGCGGTCCGCCGCCATGGTGGAGGCGGCCGCGTTGCCCCCGATCGAGTGGCCCGCCATGCCGATCCGGTGCGGCTCGATCGTCCGGGCGTGCCGCCACGCCGGGCGCGGGCCCGTCAGCCGGTCCAGCAGGAACGACACGTCGGCGGCCCGCCCGGTGGAGACGGCGGCCAGCACCTTCCGCCGCCCGGCCTCGTCGGGCTGCGCGTCCACCGCGTCGCACGCGGCGCACGGCAGGACCCGCCCGTCGGGCAGCTCCATCCCGGTGGTCTCGTACGGGTGGTCCGCGCTCGCCACGACGTAGCCCCGGCTCGCCAGCTCCTCCGCGAGCCCGGTCAGCGTGGCCCGGGGCGTGCCGAAGCCGGGGGAGAGCACGACCAGCGGGAAGCGTCCCGGGGCGGGCGCGGCCGCCGTACGGGCGTGGGTGCGGGCGGCGCTCACCAGACCCGGCCACGCCGGATCGTCGAGCCCGCGCTGCGCGAGCATCAGCCGGGCCTCCTCCACGGCCAGGTACGGGGCCGGGTCGCCGCCGGTGCCGGGGCGGGCCGGGTAGTGCAGGGTGACCGAGAGCCGGCGCGGCCCGGCGTCCGGCGCCCAGGGGTCGGGGCGGGCGTGGTCGGTGAGGAGGAGGGCGTCGCGGCCGGTGGCGTACGGGCCGGTGGGCCGGGGGAGGGCCAGGGCGGAGGGGGTGGCCGCCACCGCCGCCGTCGGAATCGAGGCCGAGGCCGAGGCGGGGGCGGCCGTCGTGGCCAGGGTGGCCAGGGCGACCAGGGCCACCGCTGCCGAAGCGGCGGCCGACCGCCGCCGGTTGCGCGGGAAGATTGTCATGTCCGCCACGCTAGGCGGCGGTTCCGGGTCTCCGCGTCGGACGTCGGGTGGAAGCGGGTAGGACCGAGGTATGACCCGCGTCATCCGATGGTCGCGGAGCCTCCGCCCGGCGCTTTCCTTGATCACTCGCTGCGACGTGGGGCCGCCGGTCGCCGTAGGGTGGACGGGAGCAGGGCAGCGGGGGCGGGGAGGAAGCCGGACATGGGTGCTGTGAAGGGCAAGCGGATGCCGCGCGCCGTGCGCGAGCAGCAGATGATGGACGCCGCCGTGCGGACCTTCGGCCAACGCGGTTACCGGGCCGCCTCCATGGACGAGATCGCGGAGCTGGCGGGCGTCTCCAAGCCGCTGGTCTACCTGTACCTGAACTCCAAGGAGGACCTGTTCTCCGCCTGCATCAAGCGTGAGGCGGACGCCCTGCTGGAGGCGGTACGGGCCGGAGTGGACCCCTCGCTGCCCGCCGACGCCCAACTCTGGTCGGGGCTGCGGGCGTTCTTCGTCCACACCGCCGAGAACCCGGACGCGTGGTCGGTGCTGCACCGTCAGGCGCGGTCGCACGGCGAGCCGTTCGTCACCGAGGTCAGCGGGATGCGGGACGGGATCGTCGCGTTCGTGACGGGTCTGATCGGGGCCGCCGCCCGCGAGGCCCACAGCGACCCCGCGCTCGCCGACCGGGACGTGGCGGGTTTGGCCCAGGCGTTGGTCGGCGCTGCGGAGTCGCTGGCGGGCTGGGCCAACGACACCCCGGACGTCTCGGCGCGGGAGGCCGCGGCGACCCTGATGAACTTCGCCTGGGCGGGCCTGGAGAACCTGATGCACGCCCGCCCGTGGACGCCGCCGGCCGGATAGACGGGGCTCCGCGGACCTTCTGTACGGTCCGGGTGCTCAGGCCGCCGAGTTTCGGCCGGCGGTGGTGCGGAGTCGGTCGCCGGGGGCGGCCGACGGGTCGAGCTGGGCCCGCAGCCCCGCGAGGCCCTGGGCCAGGGCGCCGCGTTCGCCGGGCGTCATGTTCTCTATGGCCTGATGGAGCACCGTGTCGCGCTGGGCGCGGATGCGTTGCAGGTGCTCCCGTCCGGCCGGGGTGAGCCGGAGGGTGATCTCGCGGCCGTTGTCCGGGCACGGCAGGCGTTCGAGGAAGCCGATGGCCTGGAGGCGGTCGCACATGCGGGTCACGGTCGGCGGTGCTGAGGAGAGGCGGTGGCACACCGCGCGCATGCGGACGCCCTCCTCGCCGTCGATGACGTACATCAGACGGAGCTGGGACGTGGAGCCGGGCGCGGCCGTCCCCGTGGTGGCGTTCCTGGCGTGGTCCCACATCACGTCGAGGAGCTCGACGATGGAGCTCGCGGCGTGGATCGGCTCCTGCCGGAACCCGGTGGTGGCGGCCTCTGAGGCGTTCATGGTTGCCCGTCGGTGGGTGCTTCTGTCCGGTGGAGCGCCGGGCAGTGGCTCAGGTGGTGACGTCCGGTCCGGTGGGGCGGGCCGCCCCGGCGCTCTCCTCGGCGGCCGAGGTCGCCGAGGACCGGGGCGGGGGCGGGGCGGTGAGGTGGCCCAGCGTACCGGTGAGGGTCAGGAGCCGTTCCAGCCGCGCGGGCCGGTCGTCCAGATGCAGCCGCACCCCGGCCTCCGCGGTGCGGCGCGCGATCATCAGCAGCGCGCACAGGCCCATGGAGTCCACCGCGCCGAGGTCCGCGCAGAGCAGGTGCAGATCGGTCAGCGCGGGCCGGGCGGCGAGCCGGTCGGTGGCCTCCTGTACGAGGAGGTCGGCGTTGTCGTAGTCCAGGTCTCCGTGGAGTTCTATCCGGACGCTGTCCTCGCCGTCGACCGTGGTCAGCTGGAGGTGGTGGTGGGGGTGCGTGGTCATGCGGGGTTCCCGGCGGCGGTGGAGTGGTCGGTGGAGAGGGCCCTGGTCCCGGCCCCGATGATGCGGACGGCCCGGGAGAAGTCCTTGAGTTCGCGGGCCAGCAGGTCCAGTGTCGGCGGCAGGCTCGCCGCCGGTACGCCCCGGGCGACGAGGATGCGGGCGGTCCAGGTGATGAACCGGGTGAAGAGCTCCTCGTCGTCCAGGTAGAGGGCGGTGGCGAGGAAGTCGACGATGTGCGCGAGGTCCTCGGCGGTGCGCTCCCGCTGTACGTCGGTGTACGAGCGCATCGCGGGGAAGGCATCCTCCAGCGCGGTGAAGACCTGGCGCACCAGGGAGGCACCGCTGCGGGAGACCAGGGTGTACTCCTGGTCGGCCAGGTGCGGCAGGTCGTCGTACTGCTGGTGGTCCAGTTCCGGCCGGGGCAGCGGCTCCCGGGCGAGGAGGTCGGCGGCGGCGCGGGCGTCGGGCGCCCAGGCGTCGGCGCCGAGCGGCTTCGCGTACTCGCCGTCCGGGCCGAAGGCGGCCCCGCCGACCAGGACCGGGACCCCGATCGCCTGGCAGGCGGTGATCGCCGCGTGCGCGGTGGGCAGCCGGGTGGGGATCGAGCTGGAGAGCGCCACCGCGTCGGCCTCGGTGTTGTGCAGGTGGACGATCAGGTGCGGGGTGGGGATCTGCGCGCCGAGGTAGTCGACCTGCCAGCCGCGCAGTTTGAGGACCTCGGCCAGCAGGCGGGCGGGCAGCCCGTGCCACTCGCCGTCCACGCAGGCCACGGTGAGGCGGCCCCGGGTGGCGGTGGTGCGGGCGGCGGGGTGCGTACTGAGCGCGGCGACGGCCCGCTCGTTGATGGCGGTCGCCGCGTGCTCCTGGGCGACGCTCATCCGGTTGGCCGCCCACTCCTCGCCGACACGGCCCTGCACCCGGGCGATCACGTCCAGCAGGACGCTCTCCGGGTCGGCGCCCTCGTCGAGCAGGCGCAGGACGAGATCGCCGGCCGCGTACTCGTCCCCGGCGGAGACGGCTGCCCACAGCAGTTCCACCGACCGCTCGATGTGCCCGGCGTGCCCCATGGCGGTGAGGCGGGTCACGGTGCTGGTACTCATGCGGTGTACCTGCCCCGGGTGTGCCCGTTCACCGCGCTCAGATGGTGCGTCCGGGGCGCGGAGATCACGACGACGGCCATGTCGTCGTGCGGCCGGTCGTTCAGCCACTGGGCGGCCAGCATCTGCACGTGCTCCACGATCCCCTCGGCGGGCATGCCCGCGCAGCCGGCGAGCGCCCGCTTGAGCCGCTCCTCCCCGAACAGGTCGTCGCCCATCGGGCCGCCCTTGGCCTCGGTGATCCCGTCGGTGTACAGCACGCAGGACTCGCCGGGCGCCAGGGACGTGGAGACGGTGGCGGCGGTGACCGTGGGGATGGCCCCGATCAGGGTGCCGTGGGTCTCGGCCTCCTCGACCGTTCCGTCCGCGCGGACGATCAGCGGGCTCGGGTGGCCGCCGCTGGTGAGCTTGAGGTCCACCGTGCTGCCGCGCCGGACGGCGGAGGCCAGGACCATGGTCGCGAAGCGGGTGTGGTGCGAGCTGAGCATCGAGGTGTTCAGCAGACTCAGCATCCGCTGGTGGTCGTCGGCCAGGGGCAGCAGCGCGTGCAGGGTGTTGCGGATGCGGCCGGTCAGCACGGCGGCCTCCAGGCCCTTGCCGCACACGTCCCCGAGCAGGACGAGGGACGGCTCGCCCTCGACGGTCGCGGGGTGCACGTCGTAGAAGTCGCCGCCGATCCGCTCGTGGTCGGCCGAAGGCCGGTAGCCGCCGGCGAAGTCCACCCCGGAGATCTGGTGCAGGGCCGGGGGCAGGAGCTCGCGCATCAGCAGGTCGCTGATGGAGCTCTGCTCCGCGTACAGCCGGGCGGCCGACATTCCCGCGCCCGCGCGGGCGGCGAACAGCCGGGCGAAGACCTCCTCCTCCTCGGTGAAGGCGGCGGCCTCCGCCCTGCGCAGCAGGATCAGCGCCCCGGCGGGGACCCCGTGGCCGGGCAGCGGGGTGATCACGATCGAGCCGACCGGGCCGATGCCCTCGGGCACCATCCACGCGGGGGCCGCCGACGGGTCGATCCACCGGGACGGGACCGGCGGGAACCCGCGCAGCGCCTCTCCCAGCCCGGGTACGGCGTCGGGGTCCGCGGTCACGGTGGACGTCTCGGGCTCGCCGCCGCGCAGGCAGGTCACCACGGGCAGCCGCTGACCGCGCACCGGAGCTATCACGAGCGCCGCGTCGGCGAGGCTCTCCGCGGCCATCTGCGCCGTCGCGTCCATGCAGCGCGCCAGGTTGAGGGAGGACAGCAGGACGTTGGACGCCTTCGCCAGGAACGCGCCCCGCTCCTGCTCCATGCGCAGCGCCTCCCGGACGAGCCGGTGGTCGGTGTCGTCCACCAGCCACCAGGCCACGGACCCGTCGTCCCGTACCGTGGGGTGCGCCTCGTAGAACCGTCCGCCGATCTCACCGGCCGGGGCCCGGCCGGAGTCCGGCGCGGTGTGCGGGCCGGGGGAGCACAGCCCCGCGTGCGCGTCGCGGAGCCAGCCCGGGACCACGTCCGCGAGGGGCGCTCCGGGGGCGGCGGCGGGCAGGACCGGCACCGCCGCGTCGTTGCACCGGACCACGAGGCCCCGGGCGTCGGCGATCAGCACCGGGTACGGTGCCTGGCCCCAGGGGAAGTCCGGGTGCGTGTCCGTGCGGGTTCGCGCTCGGGTGGAAGCCAAATATCGAGGGCCCGCTGGGCGAACCCCTCACCTCATCAACTAGACGATTGCCTTGAGGCAACCATCCCTCACGTCGTCCCCCTGTGACAACCCGGGCCCCGTTCCGTACGCGACACCCGTACAGAAGGTCGCGGAGTCTTCACCCCATGACCACATGCCCGGCCCGGCGCGATTCAGCCCGGCGCGGTCCACCGCCCGGCGCGATTCACCACCGGACGGGGTTCCCCGCGTCTCCTCGCGTCCCTAGGGGCTCGGGGCCTCACGACCGTGCCAGTCCAGGCACATCACGAGCGAGTCGTCGGCCGCCGGACCGGAACCCCGGTGCCCCAGCAGCTCCTGGAGCATCACCCGCGGCACCTGCGGCGCGGGCAGCAGCCGGGTGCTGTTGATCGAGGCGGCCAGCGCCCGGAGGCTGTACTTCTCACCGGCCGGGGACAGCGCGTCGTACACGCCGTCGCTGACGAACAGCAGCCGGTCGCCGGGCTCGACCCGGAAGCGCTGGGAGACGTAGTCGGTGTCCTCGAACATGCCGAGCGGCATCTGCGCGTCGAACGCGATCTGCTCCACCGCTCCCGCGCGCACCCGCCACACCCGGGGCGAACCCGCGTCGATGACCTCCACCTCCCCGGTCGGCAGGTGGAAGCGGAAGAGCAGGGTCGACAGGTGCTGCTCCCCCCGGTGCTGCCCGTACACCGCCTGGTCGGCCAGGTACGCCTGGTCGCTCAGGCTCAGGCCGGCGCGGCGGGCGTTGCGCAGCGCGTTGACGCAGAGGTTCGTCAGCAGGGCGGCGTCGATGCCCTCGCCCATGCCGTTGCTGACCGTCACGTACAGGTCGTCGGCCGAGGCCGACCAGTCGAAGCTGTCGCCGAAGATGGCGTAGGCGGGCTCCAGCTGGGCGCCGAGGCTGTACTCCGGCCGCGCGCAGGAGCGGCCGGGCAGGAGCTGCCACTGCATCTCGGCGGCCAGGGTCAGCCGCTCCGCCCGCCGCGCCTGGAGGAAGAGGTCGGTGTCGCGCTCGGCGACGACCACCTCGTGGGCCAGGGCGTCGGCACACTCCTGGAGGTCCGCCAGGACGTCGGCCGCCGGGCCGCCGTCCTCGTCCGCCGCCAGGGTGACGCTGAGGACGCCCAGCCGGTCGCCCCGGACGCTGACGGGGAGGTGGGCCGTCACGGTGTCCGCCGAGCGGTCCCGAACGCAGTGCGCGGCCTGCGCGCCGAAGGCGCGGCCGGGCGCGCTGTCGTGGACCGGCACCGGGGGACGGGTGTGCGGGAGGACGCCGACGGGCTGCAGCCGGGTCATCGCGTAGTCGACGAGCAGCAGGTCCACCGTGCGGGCGCGGTGGCGGCGCTCGATCAGCGAGCGGACCACGTCGAAGATCTCGTGGGGTGCGGCCTCACGCAGTGCGCGCTCGACCGCGCTGGGTCTCTCCACCGGTACCGGACCTGCTTTCTCGGGCGTGCGACCACCGGGCGGCAGCGTCGACGGCCGGCCGGAGCGGGCGAAGGCGCCCACACGGGAGTGTCACATGCGCGCGGTCCGGCCCCTGGAAGCGCCCACCGCCGGACGGGCGGGGCCGCCCGCCCCGCACGCGCCCGGGAGCGGCCCGAAGGCGGCACGGAGGCGGCCCGGGAGGCAGGTTCGGGATACAGGCCCAGGGGATGGCCCCTTACCCCTTCCGGGTCACCGCCCCCACCAGGTGGACGCGGTCCCCGGGGCCGCGCAGCGCGAAGGCGTCGCCGGCGGCGTCGGCCGCGTACGTCACGGTGGCGGGCAGCAGGACGGGGGCCCGGAAGTCGATCCGTACGGTACGGACGGCGGCCGGGTCCCGGGTCTCGGCCAGGCAGCGGGCGGCCGTCCACATGCCGTGCGCGATGGCCCGGGGGAAGCCGAAGAGCCGGGCGGTGAGCGGGTACAGGTGGATCGGGTTGCGGTCCCCGGAGACGGCCCCGTAACGCCGCCCGAGATCGCCGGGCAGCGACCACTCGGCGCGGGCGGGCAGATGCTCGGGGGACGCGGCGGCCGGGCGACCTGCCGTGCTCGCGGTCGCCGTCGGCAGGTTCGCGCCCGCCTCCGCGGCCGACGGCGTGCTCGCGGGGTCCGGCTCCGGGCGGCGGGGCGCGTGCCGGGACAGATAGCCGCTGCGGGACTCCCACACCAGCTCCCCGGCCACCCGCGCCTCGGTCGTCATGGTGACCTCGGTGCCCCGGCGGTGCGGGTTCAACTCCTGTGCGTAAACCGTCAGTTCGAGCGGTTCCGTCGGCTCGACGGGCCGGTGCGGGGCGATCTCGATCCAGGTGTGGACGAGCCCGAGCACCGGCAGCGGGAAGGCCCGGCCGGTCATCAGCCGCATGGTGTCCGGGAAGGCCAGCACATGCGGATACGTGAGCGGCAGCGCGCCGGACTCCGTGAACCCGCAGATCCTCCCGTACGCGGCGAGGGGCCCCGGCGCGACGGGTGTGGCCGGGCGGGTCGGGCGGTCCGGGGGCAGCGCGGCGTCCGGGCGGCCGGCGCGCTTGAACGGCGAGAGGAGGGCCCCGCGCACGAGCGAGGCGCTGAGCGAGGTCATCGGTCTCACGCCCCCAGCAGGCTCTGGCCGCAGACGCGCAGCACCTGGCCGTTGACGGCGGCGGAGCCGGGCTGCGCGAACCAGGCGACGGTCTCGGCGACGTCCACCGGGAGCCCGCCCTGGGACAGGGAGTTCATCCGGCGGCCCGCCTCCCGGATGAAGAGCGGCACGGCCGCCGTCATCTTCGTCTCGATGAACCCGGGGGCCACCGCGTTGACCGTGACCCCGTGCTCGGCGGCGGCGCGCGGGCCGAGCGAGCGGACCAGGCCGATGATCCCGGCCTTGCTGGCCGCGTAGTTGGTCTGGCCGTTGTTGCCCGCGATGCCCGCGATGGAGGCCGTGGCGACGATCCGCCCGCCCCGGTTCACCGCGCCCGAGGCCAGGAGTTCGTCGGTGGTGCGGAGCACGCTGTCGAGGTTGACCTCGATGACCTGCGCCCACCGTTCGGCCGGCATGTTGGCGAGTCGGCGGTCGCGGGTGATCCCCGCGTTGTGGACGAGGACGTCGAGCCCGTCCGGCGCGCCGGCGGCGATGCGGGCGGCGGCGTCGGGCGCGGTGATGTCCAGCGGCAGCGCGGTGGCCCCGAGCCGGTCGGCGGTGCGCGCCAGGTCGTCCCCTGCCTGGGGCACGTCCAGCACGATCACCCGGGCCCCGTCGCGGGCCAGTACCGAGGCGACGGACGCGCCGATGCCCCGCGCCGCCCCGGTGACCAGGGCGGTGCGGCCGGTGAGCGGGGCGTCCGGGTCGGCCGCCGGGTCCGGCGCGGCGTCGGTCAGCTCGATCACCTGGCCGCTGACGTAGGCGGACCGGGGTGAGAGCAGGAAGCGGAGGGTGGACTCGGCGGCCACCGGCGCGGCCCCGGCCGGGAGCCGGACCAGCTGGACGGTGGAGCCGCGCCCGATCTCCTTCCCCAGCGACCGGACGAAGCCCTCCAACGCCTGCTGGGCAGCGGCCTGGTGGTGGTCCTCGGAGGACGGGGGCGTGCCGATGACGACGATCCGGCCACCGGGAGCCTGCGACCGTACGACCGGGTGCAGAGCCGCGTGCACCTGGGCGAGGCCCCGGGCGGAGGTGACCCCGGTGGCGTCCAGCACGATCGCGGCCGGGCGCTCGGACCGCTGCTCCACGGCGAGGCCGGTGGCCGCCAGCACCTTGGCCAGCTCACCCCCGATCGCCGAATCCCCGGCGGTCAGATGCAGCAACGGCCCCTCCAGGCGCGGGGTTTCGAGGGACCAGCGGCGCAGCGGGGCGGGCTGCGGCAGGCCGAGGCGGCGGGTGAGGAAGCGGCCGGGTGCTGTGCCGGTGAGGTGCAGATAGCGATCGGCCATTGTCCTGACTCCCTGCTCGGTCGTAGATTTACCGTTGAGTAAGGTTACTCAAGAGTCAGGAGATGGTCGAGATGAACAATCCCGGACCGACCGAGACGAGATGGTCACGATGACGCGCCCGTTCGTTCCGCTCCCCGTGCCGCGGGTGCGCCGCGTCGCGGTGCTCGGCGGCAGCCGCGTCCCGTTCGCCCGGTCCGACGGCCCGTACGCGACCGCCTCCAACCAGGACCTGCTGACGGCCGCGCTGAACGGCCTGGTGGAGCGGTACGGACTGGCCGGCGACCGGGTCGGGGCGTTCGTCGCGGGCGCGGTCCTCAAGCACAGCCGCGATTTCAACCTGGCGCGCGAGACCGTCCTCGGCTCCGCCCTCGATCCTCGTACCCCGGCGTACGACATACAACAGGCGTGCGGCACCGGTCTCCAGGCGGTCGTCGCCGCCGCGAACACCATCGCCCTCGGCTCCGTCGACTCGGCGATCGCGGGCGGCTCCGACACCACGAGCGACGCCCCGCTCGGCGTCAACGACGAACTGCGCCGCATCCTGCTCGCCGCCCGCCGCGCGAAGTCCGCCGGAGCCCGCCTCAAGGCCCTTTCCGCCGTACGCCCCCGCCACCTCGTCCCGGACATCCCGCGCAACGCCGAACCCCGCACCGGCCTGTCGATGGGCGACCACGCCGCCGTCACCGCCCGCCGCTGGGCGGTCACCCGTGAGGACCAGGACCTGCTGGCCGCCACGAGCCACCAGCGCCTGGCCGCCGCGTACGAACGGGGCTTCCTGGACGACCTGGTGGTCCCGTACCGGGGCCTGGGCCGCGACCAGAACCTGCGCCCCGGCTCGACGGTCGAGAAACTCGCCACGCTGAAACCGGTGTTCGGCACGGACGGCCCGAACGCGACGATGACGGCGGGCAATTCGACCCCGCTGACGGACGGCGCGGCGACGGTCCTGCTGGCGAGCGAGGAGTGGGCGGAGGCGCGCGGCCTCGAACCGCTGGCGTACCTCTCCCTGTACGAGACCGGCGCGGTGGACTACGTGGACGGCGAGGACGGCCTGCTCATGGCCCCCGCGTACGCGGTGCCGCGGCTGCTGGAGCGGGCCGGGCTGGGCATCGAGGACTTCGACCTGGTGGAGATCCACGAGGCGTTCGCCTCCCAGGTGCTGGCCACCCTCGCCGCCTGGGAGAAGCAGGGCCTGGCCCGGGTGGACCGCGCCCGCCTGAACGTCGCCGGGTCCTCCCTGGCCACCGGCCACCCCTTCGCCGCGACGGGCGCCCGGATCGTCGCGACGCTGGCCAAGCTCCTGGCGGAACGGGAGGGGCCGGGCCGCGGCCTCATCTCGATCTGCGCGGCCGGCGGGCAGGGGGTGACGGCGATCCTGGAACGGCCGTAGGAGCAGCTTCGGCTGCCGCAGCCGTACGGCCGTGGGAGCTGTGACGGCTGTGGGAGCCGTGATGGCTGCGACAGCTGTGATAGCTGCGGGGGCCGTACGGCTCCGTGCGAGCCGTACCCGCCCTGCCCGTAGCGAGCCGTACCCGCTCTGCCCGCAGTACCTGCCGGACGGACGACCCGGCGCACCGACCCGCCCGACCCCCCAGAACGAGGAGCCGCACGTGTCAACGCCACCTTCCGCCCCCGCCACCACCACGACGCCCCCCGGGCCCGTCCTGGTCGAACCGACGAAGAAGCGCGGCCCGGACGGCCGCGTCGAGGAGGTCTCCGTACCGAGGTTCGCCCCGGCCGTGCGGCGCGGCTCGCTCGCCGAGATCCCGTTCGACAACGCCCGGGAGGCCCCGGCGGACCCGGTCCTCAGCCGCAAGGACGCCGAGGGCGCCTGGCACGACGTGAGCGCCGCCGACTTCGCCGCCGAGGTCCAGGCCGTGGCGAAGGGGCTGATGGCGGAGGGGCTGCGGGCCGGGGACCGGATCGCGATCATGGCCCGGACGACGTACGAGTGGACGCTGCTGGACTTCGCCGCCTGGGCGGCCGGGCTGGTGACCGTCCCCATCTACCCCACCTCGTCCGCCTTCCAGGCCCGCTGGATCCTCCAGAACTCCGGCGCGGTGGCCTGCGCGGTGGAGACGAAGGAACAGGGCCGCCTCATCAGCCAGGAGCGCAAGCAACTCGGCGACCTCGCGCACCTGTGGCAGTTCGACACGGGGGCGGTCGGCCACCTGAAATCCCTCGGCAAGGACATCCCCGACGAGGCGGTGACCGCCCGCCGGGCCGCGCTCGAACCGGACACCCCCGCCACCCTGATCTACACCTCGGGCACCACCGGCCGCCCGAAGGGGTGCGTCCTGACCCACGGCAACTTCTTCGCCGAGGTCGACAACGCCATCGAACTCCTCCACCCGGTCTTCAAGTCCGTCTCCAAGGACCCGGCCTCCACGCTCCTCTTCCTCCCCCTCTCGCACGTCTTCGGCCGCATGGTGGCGATCGGCTGCATGCGGGCGAGAGTCCGCCTCGGCCACGCCCCGTCTATCCAGACGGAGGACCTGCTGGCCGACCTGGCGGGCTTCCGCCCGACGTTCCTCCTCGCCATCCCGTACGTGCTGGAGAAGGTCTACAACACGGGCCGGGCCACGGCGGAGAAGATGGGCCGGGCCTCCTCGTTCGACCGCGCGGCCCGCATCGCGCAGCGGTACGGCAAGGCGGTCGAGGCCGCCGAACACGGCACGGGCCCCGGCCCCGGGCTCGGCCTGCGCGCCGCCCGCGCCCTGTACGACCCGCTGGTCTACCGGCGTATCCGGGCGGCACTGGGCGGCAAGGTCCGGTACGTGATCTGCGGCGGCTCCCCGCTGGGCCGCCGGCTCGCCGCGTTCTACGAGGGCGCTGGCATCGGCATCTTCGAGGGGTACGGCCTCACCGAGACGACGGCCGCCCACACGGTGACCCCGCCGCTCAAGCCCCGCCTGGGCACGGTGGGGTGGCCGCTGCCCGGGACCTCGGTGCGCATCGCGGAGGACGGCGAGGTGCTGCTCAAGGGCGGCCAGGTGTTCCGGGGCTACTGGGACGGCGAGCGGGCCGAGGTGGTCCCCGCCCTGCTGGCGGACGACTGGTTCCCCACGGGCGACCTGGGCACGCTCGACGAGGACGGCTATCTGACGATCACCGGCCGCAAGAAGGACATCATCATCACGTCGGGCGGCAAGAACGTCACCCCGGCCCCGCTGGAGGACTGGCTGCGCGCCCACCCGCTGGTCAGCCAGTGCATGGTGGTCGGCGACAACCGCTCGTTCATCACCGCCCTGATCACCCTGGAGCCGGACGGCCTCCAGCACTGGCGCCAGATGACCAAGAAGCAGGACGTCCCGCTGCGGGACCTGATCCACGACGAGGACCTGCGCACCTCGCTCCAGAAGGCGGTGGACGAGGCGAACCGCCTGGTCTCCCGCGCGGAGTCGATCCGCAAGTTCACGGTCCTGCCGGTGGACTTCACCGAGGAGAAGGGCCACCTGACCCCGTCGCTGAAACTGAAGCGGGAGGCGATCGCCCGGGACTTCGCCACGGAGATCGAGGAGCTGTACCGGAAGTGAGCGGGGGGCGGGTCGGGGGCGGGGCTGCGAGCGCCGCCGTCACAGGTCCTCTGGAAGCAACCGGAATGCCTTGTGGCCGGTCAGGGGGCGGACCATACGGAAGTGGCGGTCCGAGGTGAAGAGGACCTCGGTGCGGTACGCGGCGGCCAGGGCGACGTTCATCGCGTCCGTCAGTCCGATGCCCTTGCCGCCGTCGGCATCGGTGTACCCTTCCGCGACCGCGATTGCCGCACTCAGGTGCGCTCCGACGGAGGGGATTTCGAACCGACGAGTGGCGGCGTTGCGCTCGATGAAGCGCGCGACCGTAAGAGCCTTGTCGGAGCCCGCCCTGGTGGAGATCAGATAGTCCAGCTCGGCAAGGACCAATGGAGAGACGATCAAGTGGCTGATCGTCGACAGCGCCTTCTTGTGCCCTTCGTGCCCGGTAAGCCGTGGGTCGAGAAGCCGGTAGAGGGCGTTGGTGTCGGCAATGGCGATCAGACTCACGACCCCATCCCCTTGAGCGCATCCTCGATGTCCTCGTCCGTGAGGTCGGGCAGGGCGAGGTCGGGGAGGTCTATGGCGCCCATCGGGTCCGTGGGGTGAGGGGGAACGTCATTGTCGGTGATGGGGACGACACGTGCTACGGGGGTGCCGTTCTTCGTGACGGTGATGGTTTCGCCCCGCGCCGCCGCTGCGAGGATCTGTGAGGATTTTTGGTTGAATTCGCGGGCCGTGGTCTCCATGTAGTACACGGTACTACGCCGCCTTGCGGTGTCAGCTCGACAGTCCTGCGGATCTGCTCCCGGAGAGCCCGGTGGTTCGGTACCAGCCGTCCGTGTGTTCCGGTGCGTTCCGTATCCTTCGTCGTTCTGTGCGGCTCCGCGCGTCACGCGCGCGGAGCCGCCCTTCCCCGCGCCCCCGTACTCCTGAATTCCTGAAGCCCCGCGTCACCGTGCGTGCCGGAACTCCCAGCCAGAGGTCAGAGCCACCGTTCATGACATGCGATCCCCGTGTACTTCGCAGAACGCTCCTCGTGGGGCTCATACCCGCCGTGTGGACCGTGGTCCTCGGCCTGTGGGGGCTCTCGCGGCAGAACAGCGTCTGGCGGGACGAGGCCGCGACCTGGCAGGTCGCCCGGCGGTCCACCGGGGACATCGTGCGGATGCTGGAGCACGTCGACGTCGTGCACAGCCTCTACTACCTCTGCATGCACGGCCTCTTCGCCGGGTTCGGGCCGTCCACCACCGTCCTCCGTCTGCCCTCCGTCCTGGCCGTAGCGGCGGCGGCCGCCTGCGTGGCGCTGATCGGCCACCGGCTGGCGGGCGCGTACGTCGGGCTCGGAGCCGGGCTGGCCCTCGGGCTGCTTCCGGCCGTGCAGTTCTACCTCCAGGAGGGCCGCCCCTACGCCCTGGTCGCGGCCGGGTCCGCGGTCTCGACCTTGCTGCTGGTGAACGCGCTGCGCGGGCGGGCCCGGAAACGGACCTGGGCGGCCTACGCCTGCGCCGTCCTCGTCTGCGGCTGGCTGAACTGGCTGGCGCTGCTGATCCTGCCCGCGCACCTGATCACCCTGCTGTGGTCGCGTGCCCCGCGCGGTGTCCGTGTCCGGTGGGCGGTGGCCGCCGGGGCCGCCACCGCCGGTGTGCTGCCGCTCGCCCTGTTCAGCCTGGACCAGTCCGGCCAGGTGTCCTGGGTGCCGCCGCTGACCTGGCACATGATGATCGGCCCGGCGATCCTCCTGGCGATCGGCGGCCTGGGCGGCCTGCTGGGCCGGCGGACGGGGACGGGGACGGCGCCGGGTACGGGAATGGGGGCGGCGGAACGTACGGGGGCGGCGGACCGGACGGACCGAACCGGGCGAGCGGACCGGACGGACCTTGCGGACCGGGCGGGACGGCCGGGACCGGTGACGGGTTCGCCCTCCGTGGCCGCGGTCGGGCTGCCCCTCCTGGCCGTACCGCAGCTCGGTCTGATCGGGCTCTCCCTCGTGAAGCCGCTCTTCGTGGACCGCTACATCCTGTTCAGCCTGCTCGGCCTGGCCCTGCTGATCGGCGCGCTCATCGGCCGGGCCGTGGACGAGGTCGCACGGCGTTCCCGGCCCGCCGCCCGCTGTGTTCTGCCGGTCCTGGTGGCCGTCGCCCTGGTCGCGCTGCTGCCGCAGTCGCTGGCCAAGCGGTCCCCCGTGAGCAGGGTCGACGACGTCCTCGCGGCGGCCGAGCGGACGCGGCAGCTGAAGCACGACGGCGACGGGGTGCTGTTCATCCCGGCGGCGCGGCGGGACACCTGGCTGGTCACGCCCGACGCCTTCACCGGCACCCGCGACATAGCCCTCGCCGAGACCCCCGAGGAGTCCGGAACCCTCAAGGGCGTGGAGGCGAGCCCCGCCCGGGTCCGGGCCGCGATGCTCGCCCAGCGGCGGATACTGCTGGTCACGGACGCCACCGGGGTCGCGAGGCCGACGCGGGGGCGTCGGGACCGCACCAAGGCGGAGGTGCTGGCCACCCACTTCACCCTGGTCTCCGACGAGCGAATACGCGGGCGGCGCGTGGCCGTCTACGAGCGCCTCGCCCCGGCGGGCGGGGGATGAGCAAGGACCGGCGTCGCTCACCGCTCACCGCTCAGCGTTCGTCGGAGTCGGAGGCAGGGGCAGGGGCAGAGGCGGACCCCGACCCGGACACCGGACAGGAGCCCACGCCGGGGCCCGTCTGCGGGCCGGGCCCCGGACCCGCCCCGGAATCAGCGGCAGGGCCGGGGCCCTGCGGAGGCACAGCCCCCTCGGTGCGCGGCGTTCGGGGCGCGACGACCATGGACAGGCCCTTCGGCGTGGGGGTCAACTCCAGGCTGACGCGGACCTTCCTCCCCGGCCGGGCCATGCGGAAAGTTCGCGCGTGCACGAGCCCCGCCAGCGCGACGGGCCCCATGATGTCGGCCGCCGCCGCGCCGGGGCAGTAGCGGGGACCCAGCCCGTAGGCGAGCACCGGGCCGGGGGAGAGCGGCGGCTGCGCGTCGGGCGACCAGCGCAGCGGATCGAAGTCGTCCGGCCGGGCGTAGCGGGCCGGATCGCGGCGCAGCGCCCCGAGCGGCAGCGTCACCACCGCGCGGGCGGGCAGGCTCTGCCCGCCCAGGCAGGTGGCGTCCCGCGTGCGGCGGACCAGGAACGGGATGCCGTGGACGCGCGTGACCTCCGTGATGAACCCGGCCGCGCGGGGCAGCAGTTCGGCCCGGACGCCCTCGGACGAGGGGGCCGCGCCGAACGCGGCGTCGGCCTCCGTCCGCAGCGCGTCCTGGTGTTCGGGGTGGCGGCCCAGCTCGTAGCAGGCCCAGGCGAGCGTCCCCGTGGTGGTCTCGATGCCCGCGAGCAGCAACGCGTACAGATCGTGCTCCACCGCCCGCCGGTCGTCGCCGGAGGCACGCTTGAGCAGGGAGACGACGTCGCCGCCGTCCGGGTCCGGCCGGTGGTTGTCGTACACCTCGCGGGATGCCCGGTCGAGCAGCGCGGTCGCCCGGCGGAAGGCGCGCTGGCGCGGCGCGGGCAGCCACGGCCACGGCGACAGGGTGTACTTCCAGATCATCCCGGCCGACACCGCGGAGCGGGACCGGGCGAGCCCGGACAGGGTCTCCGGGGACAGCGTGCTGTTCAGCACGGTCTCCACGACGAGCCCGGCCGCGAGCCGCCCCATCTCGTACCGTACGTCGACGGGGCGGTCGGACGGGATGCCGTCGACCAGGTGCCGGGTCCGGGACCACACGGACGTGCCCAGGCCCTTGAGGCGGGGAGCGGCCAGCGCCGGACGCATCACCGCCCGCCGCTCCCGGTGGGCCCGGCCCTCGGCCCCGGTGATCCCCCGCCCGGCGACGTCCTCCAGGCACGGGTCCGTGCCCCAGAACTGGAAGACGTCCTCGGAGCTGCCGACCTTCCGGAGGAGTGCGGGGTCGTTCATCTGGAAGGCGACCGCCGGCCCGGTCCGCGTCCTGAGGACGGGCCCCGCCTGCTGGAGCCGCACCGCGACGTTCGCCGGATCGAGCCAGAAGCGCAGGGAGCGGGAGTACGCGATCCCCGACTCCCGCCGCGCGGTCCGGGACGTCCCGGAACCTTTCTTCTCGGACACGTTCTGCGGCCTCCTCGGCTCTCGACTCCTGTCGCGGGGCTGGCCCCGGCGCATCGGACGCGGCCGACGCGGGCGTCGGCTCCGACATCGGGCCGCGTATGCGAACGAGGTGCGGCCGCAAAGGACACTCCGGGCCCCGGGCCGGCTTGGGTTCAAGGGGTCCGTACGCGCCCCGCACGAGCCCGGAGCGATTTTGGCCCGTAGCGGGGCGGGGCCCGCCGGCTGCGCCGCGCATCGGCGGTCTGTCGCGCGGGCCGCCGGTACGGCATTCTGGTGGCCGCTCAACACGCGTAGATCCACGGGCACTTCGTCTCCAGCACCACTCCCACCACGGTCCTGCTTCGACCCCGAAGGATTCCCATGCGCTCACCCCGCACCTGCCTCCTGGCCCTCCTCGCGCTCCTCGGAGGGCTGCTCACCACCGCCGCCACCGCGAGCCCGGCGGTCGCCGCGCCGAACTTCAAAGCTCCGTACGCCTGCGGCCAGCAGTGGACCTACAGCCATCACTCCGCCGAGGTCAGACAGGCCCTCGACTTCGTCCGCACCGACGGCGGCGGCACCGCCGGCTCCCCGGTCCTCGCTTCGGCCGCCGGGACCGCGTACCGCTACTCCCAGCCGAGCGGCGCGGGCAACTACATCGCGATCGAGCACGGCGGTGGCTGGAAGACGTACTACTTCCACCTCGCCGCGTTCTCCGTCGCCAACGGGGCCCAGGTCGCCCAGGGTCAGCGGATCGGCACCACGGGATCGACCGGCAACAGCTCCGGCGCGCACATCCACTACGAGCAGCTCTACAACGGCGTCGGCCAGACGATCGTGATCAACGGCCGTTCGCTCGCGCCCTATCCGGGCTCGTACCACAGCAAGTACCTGACCAGCGACAACGGTTGCGGTGGCGGTGGGGTCGGAAAGTACTGGGTCGACACGTTCGCCAACGCCACCGGTTACGCCGCCGCCAACACGGCGGACGCGCAGGGCGTCCTCAACGCCGGTACGAACTACGTCTACTGCAAGGTGTGGGGCGCGCGGGTCGGCACGGCGAGCCAGTTCAACCACTGGTGGCTGCGCACCGACCTGGACACGGTGTACGCGGGCAAGAACGGCCGCAACGCGTACGTCTCGGCGTACTACCTCTCCCGCTGGGGCAACGACGAGGCCCGCGACAACAACGGGGCGGTGATCCCGAACTGCTGAGGCCACAGCGGCTGCTGAGGCCGTCGGGGCTGCCGGGTCCGTCGGGGCTGCTGAGGCCGCCGGGGCGCGACCGCGCGGCCCGCCCCGGCCTGGCACCCTGTGTGCGTACGGGCCCGACGGCAGCAGATCCGCGGGCGGAACGTCGCGAGGGAGAAGCCGCATGGCCACGGTCGCCGAACTGATCACCTACCCGGTCAAGGGATGCGCGGGAACGTCGCTGAGCAGCGCGGAGCTGACCCCGGCCGGCCTCGCGCACGACCGCGCCTTCATGGTCGTCGGCGTCGACGGGGTCTACCGCAGCCAGCGCCGCGACCCCCGTCTCGCCCTGATCCGGCCCACCGTCAGCGCCGACGGCCGTACGCTCACGCTCGCCCCCGCCACCGCCGCCGGACCGTCCGGGGAGGCACAGGCCGGGGCGCGCGGAGAGGCGTACGGCGAGGTGCGCGTCGCGGTCACCACCACCGCGCCCCGGCGGGACGTGGACCTGTTCGGCACGGCGTATCAGGGCATCGACCAGGGCGACGAGGCCGCCGCCTGGCTCTCGGACTTCCTCGGCGTCCCGAGCCGCTTGGTCCGCGTACCGCCGGAGCACGACCGCAAGACCGACGGCATGACCCCCGGCACCTCCGGATACGCCGACAGCAGCGCGGTCCATCTGTTCACCCGCGCCTCGTTCGCCCTCCTGGGGACGCGGCTGACGGAACAGGGCTCCGAGCTCCTGCCGTTGGACCGCTTCCGCCCCAACATCGTCGTCGACAGCACTCCCGGGGAGGACGGGGCGGAGAACGCAGCGGAGGACTGGGCGGCGGAGCCGCACGCCGAGGATCGGATCCGCCGCGCGACCGTCGGCTCGGCCGAACTCGGCTACACGAAGCTCGCCGGGCGCTGCGCGGTCACCCTGGTCGACCAGGAAGCCGGGGCCCGGGGCGGCGCGGAGCCGCTCCGGACGCTCGCGACCTACCGGCGGGCCTCGTCCGGCAGTGTGGTGTTCGGCGTGAAGTTCTCCGTGACGCGCCCGGGCACGCTGTCGGTGGGCGACGAGGTGGCCGTGGCGGAGTGGGGCGTCACGGAGATGTGACGCGGAGATGTGGCGCGCAGGTGTGACGCCGGGGGCTGTCCCCGGCGGATCCACGGCGACGCGCTTCGGCCCTTCGGCGTGGCCCGGAGACCCGAAGCCCCGAGCTCTGGGACCGGGGCCCGGACGGCGAAGGGCCCGGCACGCATGGCGCGTGCCGGGCCCTTCAACGTACTGGCTGAGCTGGTGTTACTGGCCGACCGTCTTCTTCTTGCGCAGGAAGAACACCGCCGCGCCACCCGCGACGACGAGGGCCGCCGCGACACCCGCGATCATGGGCGTGGCGCTGGAGCCACCGGTCGCCGCGAGGTCGTCGCCACCGCCGGTGGTGCCGCCCGTGGTGTCGCCGGTCGTGCCACCGGTCGTGTCAGCGGACTCGCTGGGGCTCGGGCTGGTGGACGGGGTCTCGCCGCCGCCACCGCTCGTGCCCGGGGCCGGGGTGCCCTGGGTCTCGCAGTCCAGGACGCCCTCGAAGCGCTCCGAGAAGCCGTTGGGGCCGGAGACGGTGATGTCGTACTTCTCGTCCTCGCCGACCGGCACGGTCACGGTCGTGCTCTCGCCACCGGCGACGGTGTGCTTGTCACCGGCGAGCTCGAACTCGAAGGGGGAGTCGCCCGCGTTGCTGACCTTGACGTCGACGCCGCCCTTGACGCAGTTCTTCTCCGCGGTGGCCGAGGGGATGGCACCCTTCTTGGCCCAGTTCGCGGTCGCCGCCGCGGTCACCGAGGTCTCGGTGGAGCCGGCCAGGATCTGGGTCTGGCTCTTGGTCGGGCTGGCGAAGGCGCGGCCGACCGGAACCTGCGTGGACGCCTTGGCCGTGACGGAAGCCTGGCCGTCCTCGGCGCCCGCGGGCACGTCGAAGTACAGCTCGGTGCCGTTGGCGGCCGACGTCACGGGCTGGCCGTTCTTGTCGGTCACCTTGACACCGGCAGCGGTGGCGTCGGCGCCGGGGGCGACGGAGACCGAGTTGGCGTCGGTGTTCACCGTCACCGGGCCGATCTTGTCGCCCGACTTACCGGAGACCGAGTTCGGGCCCAGCGTCAGGGAGGTCTTCGGCTCCTGGAGGTTCTGAGCCTGTGCTTCGAGCCAGTCCGCGAGCTTCTCGGCCTGCGGGTCGTTCGCCTCGACCTTCGCCTTGTCGGAGAAGCGCCAGATGGCGACCTGCGTACCGGCGGCGGCCGTCTTGTCCGTCAGCTTCGAGGCACCCGCCTTCTGGGCGAGCGCGTTCACGTCGCTGACCTGCGGGTAGGAGTTCCGGAGAATCCAGAGGATCTTGCCGGCGTCGTCGTTTTTGCCGAGCGAGGTCTGGCCCCAGGGGGTCTCCAGGTACTTCGCCTTGCGCTGGGTCGGGTTGTGGATGTCGATGCAGTACGACTGCAGCTTGCCGCCGCCCTCGACGCTCATCTCGAACAGGCCGGCGGAGACGGAGCTCTTGCCGTTGCTGTTGAAGATGGTGGCGGAGTCGTACGTCTTCAGTCCGTCCAGGGTGGCGACCGCGCCGCCCTGGTGGTGGACGTCGTCACCATCGGCAGCGGCGGTACCGGCCCCGGCGAGGGAGCCGAGGGCCAGCACGCCGACCGTGGCCGCCGTTGTGGCTATCCGGCGACCGGCGGTGCCCCGCCCGGTCGCGGTGGATGCTGAGCGCGTTGCAAACACAGAAGTCCCCTCCGGAGCGGCTCATCCTCGAGGCGCGTCAGATGCGCCACACGAGATACGTGGGAGAGTCGCGAAAGTCAGTGCCAAGTGCCCTGTGAGCACGGGGAGATCCTATGGAGAGGGTGGGGACAGATGTTCCCCCGGGGCTCGATTTAAGTCTTCCGAATCGGAATCGTTACCTCCGTGGACCGGCGCGTCGGCTCGCCACGGCATGCGGGAGAGCTCCGGCCGACGGTCGTCCCAGTCGCGGGACCTTCCGGGTGTGTGCGGTGTCGTTGTGCCAATTCACCAGGTCACAGCCGGTTCTGACGGTGGGCCCCGCAGTCTGCGGACCGGGGGTCCGGTGAGCGCGCGGTCCTTGGGCAGGGCCTGGCGGTGGCGCGGCCGGCCGGTCGGACCGGTGAGGACGGACCTAGGACTGACTTAACCGACGGGTCCTTCAAGGGACTCGATAAACGCGCGAGGCAAGTCCGGAGTGGCCCGGCGGCTTTTGACGATCAACACGAAACCGCCCCTTCGCGGCAGTGCGTGCCTCTCTGTTTCCGGTGGGTGACCGGGTCTCGGTCGGGAGTCCCTGGAGTACAACCTTTCGCCATTTCGGATTCACGCGAAAAGGTCGAGGGGCGTATGCCGTCGAGCGAGGTGGTCGACGTGGCGCCCCCGGGGCGGGCGCCTCGGTTACCCCCAGGAGGCGGTCGTTGCGGGGCCGACACTCCTGGGCCGTACGGGCTGCGGCTGGCCTGCACGCCCGGACGCGGTTGTCGTCGGGCGACCGACACGCCGGGGCGCGGTCTTCCGCAACCGGTCCGGCTGCTCAGAACCGGAGCGCGCGGACCAGTCGGCGCGCCGTCCTGGCGTCGATGGCCCCGAGGTCGAGGAGCCCGGGGGCTTCTTCCCGTACGGATACGGAGAGGGCGCCGCCGCCGGTGGCCTCCGGGAAGACGCGGCCGAGCAGGGCTCCCACGAAGGCGGCGTCGGTCCCGGCGGGCGGGGCGGGCCGGGCGGCGGGCGGCGGCACCGCACCGAGGACCCGGGCCAGGCGAGCCGCGTCCTCGACGCGGACGGGCCCGAGGGTGATGCGGCCCTGGCGCACGCGGAGACCCGGGAGTTCGATCCGGTGCCCCGCGCAGATCTCCCGTAGCGCGCGGGCGGTCTTGAGGGTGCGCTTGGTCCCGGTGCGGATCAGCCGGGCGAGCTGGCGGGCGTCGGCCGGGGCGAGAGGGCCGATGCACACGTCGCCGTCGGCCGCGCCCCCGGTGACCGGCGCGTGCAGCCCCGCCTCGCTGAACGCCGCACGCAGTTCGTCGGAGGCGGGCGCGGGCGAAGCCGCGTGCGCGGGTCGGTCGGCGGCGGTGGGCGCGAGGGCGTCCGGGGCGTTCATGCGGGGCTCCTGTGCGGGGAGATGGGCGGGCAGACGGGCGGTAAGAGGGGAGGACGGAGACCGGGTACGCGGTCCAGCGCCAGATCCCCTCGTGGACGGGCAGCTCGTACGCGTATCCCCGGCCCCGCCGCAGGGAGCGGACGGCGGCCTCGGCGGTGCGACGGTCATCGAGCCAGAGCCGGGCTCGGCGTCGGGCGTCACGGCGGAGGCCCGGCGTCAGCCCTCGCACGGATGCGCGCATCCAGGCGACGGCGTGCGCGGGCGCGGTGGTGAGCAGACCGCCCGGGGGCGGTCCCGCCGCTTTGCCGGGGGTGTCCGCGTGACACCAATAGGCGCGCGGCAGCCTGCGGTTCACGCCGCGTACGCGGGCGGCGTGGTGAGGATGTCGGCCCAGACGTCCTTGCCGTCCCGCCGCATCACGGTCCCGCACCGCGCCGCGAGCGCCGCGATGAGGAGGACGCCGCGCCCGCTCTCCTCCTCCCACACGGGGTCGCGCCGCTCGGGCGGCGCGGTGTCGGAGTCGCTGACGGTGACCCGTACGCCGTCGGGCCTGCGGCGGAGCGTGATCGTGCAGCGCGGCGAGCCGGTGTGCCGCATGACGTTGGTGAGCAGCTCGTGGGCGCAGAGCGTGGCGGCGTCACTGAGTTCCCGCAGCTCCCAGAGGTCGAGGTGCGCGCTGACGATGCGCCGCATGATGGCGAGCGTCTCGGGGCGGGCGACCAGTTCCTGCTGGTAGTCGGGCGGGGCGGACTCGGGGGCCATGGGCACGGCTTCCTCCATTGCGCGGGAAAGGAGTTCGGCTCGCAGGAGCACGCCCTGTGATCGGTGCGCCGCCCTGCGTGTTGGGCAACAGAGTGGACTGCCGCGAGCGCTACCCGCAACTATTTCTGCTGCAAAATTGTAGATACGCTCGTGTGGGTGAACACTCGTGCAGATTGTGGGAGTTGCGAAACTTGGTCGAGAGTGGGTAACACTGAGTCACTCGCATCAGGGGAGGGTCACCGCATGGCAAGTCATCCGCGCCCAACGGTGCGGCGCCGACGCGTCGGCGCCGAGCTGAAACGTCTCCGGGAGAAGGCCGGCGTCAGGATGGAGGATGCCGCCGAGCGCATCGGCGGCGACAAGCCCAAGATCTCCCGCCAGGAGAACGGCCGCCAAGGCGTCTCGAAGCTGGAGATCGAAGCCTTGCTGGAGCTGTACGGAGTGTCGGACGACCGTCTCCGCACGGCGCTGATCACCCTGGCCCGGGAGGGGCGGCGGAAGGGCTGGTGGGCGCAGTACAGCGACATACTCTCGTCGAACTTCCAGGAGAGGCTGTCGATCGAAGCCGACACCGCGCGGATTTTGTCCTTCCAGCCGATGCTCGTGCCGGGGTTGTTGCAGACGGTCGAGTACGCCACACAGGTGATTCGCTCCGCAGGCAAGAACGCTACCGAGGAGCAGATCGCTTCCTACATCGACGTACGCAGGAGTCGGCAGGAGATCTTCACGCGTGAGAATCCGCCGCAGTTCGTCTGTCTCCTCGATGAAGCGGTGCTCCACCGGGAGATCGGCGGCCCCGCTGTCATGGCGGCCCAGCTCGGCAAGATCCTGGAGATCAGCAATCCTCCGAAGCTCACCATCCAGGTGGTGCCCTTCGCTGAGGGCTGGCACGCGGGCGCGGATGGGGCCTTCAACATCTACAGCTATCCCGACCCGATGGATCTCGATGTCGTCAACCTGGAGTACCTCGACGGTGCGCTCTACCTGGAGGAAGACGAATCCGTGGAGCGCTACCAGTTGCGGACGGCATCGCTCACGACCAAACAGTCGATGGAGCTAGTCTCTTCAGTGCAAGAAGAGTTCGCGAAGAGAGCGTAAGGCGGAGACAGCAGATGGCGCGATACGGCCTGCCTGACGGTGCCTGGGTGAAGTCGTCCTACAGTGGCGACAACGGCGGGTCGTGCATCGAAACCCAGCCGACCGTCGACGGCCTCGTCGCTGTCGGCGACAGCAAGGACCGCGCTCTCGGGGCGCACACCTTCGGCCGCGACCAGTGGCGGGCCTTCGTCACCGCCGTACAGGACGGCTCGCTCTGAGGACGTCCGCTGCACGCCGTTCGTGAGCGGATGAGCCGATTACGCGCTGCGGTAACGAGCACGTACGCATCAGGAGCCAGATGGCGACGGAACCGGCGCGGGTGGGTGCGGCGCGCTTGAGCCAACGAGGCTGACGAGACGCGCGCTGCTTCATGTGACCAAGGGGAGAACCGTGCCGGTCGTCGAATGTGAAGCGAAGTACCTGGACGTCGACCCCGCCGCCATGGCGGCCCTGATCGCCTCGGCCGGCGGTGAGCACCGAGGCGGACGGCTGATGCGCCGGTACGTCTACGACACCGTGCCGCCGATGGAGGGGCGGTGGGTGCGGCTTCGCGACGACGGATCACTGACGACCCTCTGCGTCAAGGAGATCGCCTCCGACGCGATCGACGGCACCAGCGAGACCGAGACCGTCGTCGGGGACTTCGAGACCACGCACGCCCTGCTCGGACGCATGGGCGTACCGCCCCGCTCGTATCAGGAGAACCACCGCGACTCCTGGACGCTGCACGGCGTGCGGCTGGAGATCGACTCGTGGCCGCTCATCCCTCCGTACCTGGAGATCGAGGGTGACTGCGTGGAGGACGTCCAGCGCGCTGCGGATCGGCTGTCCATCGCCGTGTCGGAGCTGACGACCGAGAACACCGTCAAGGTCTACGCCAGGTACGGGATCGACCTGGAGAGCATCTCCGATCTGCGATTTCCCTAGCCTGAGCTTGTGGCCTCCGCAGGACCCGGCCACGACGTCACCCGTCCGGCCCCGGTCCTGCGCGACGCAGGCGCGCAGCTCGTCGTCCGTGGGGCATGAGAGGGTCCGTGCGGTGGGAGCGGGGCCGATCGAGGGGCGGGGAGCATATGAGGGAAGAGCTACCGAGGGTGGTCCGGGACGACGCGTGGGCGCCGCTCGTGATCCGGACCGACTTCACCGATGACGCCGCGTGGCGCGAGGTCGTCGCCGCGCTGGCGCGGGCCGTCGATGGGGAGGGGGGCGGGGAGTCGGCCGTGCACCTCGTGGAGGACCGGCGGTGGGAGGGCGTCCCGGGTGATCTGGCGCTTGCCGCGGCGGCGCGGGACGAGGAGCTGAGTGTGGTGTTCCTCGCCGACGACGTCACCATGCGCTCGCCGCTGCGTCCCCTGCTCGCGCTCGACCTCGGCGCGGACGACGACCAGGACCTAGACCCGGTCTACTACCAGGAGCTCATCGACTCCCCGCCTCCGCGCGAGGTGCGCGTCGTGCCGGACGCCGTCCACATGGTCCACGGGAACACGCAGCTCGCCAACGTGGACTTCGCGGAGTTCGTGGAGGACGCGGCAGCCGATCCGGACGGGGTCGTACGGGACGCGACGGCCGCCTCGGCCCCCACCGGGTCCAGGGGCTGAGGCGGCCGGTCCCGCTTTCCGATCGACCGGATGCGCCGGTAGCGGCGCTTGTCGAGGAGGATGTCCGTGTCGAGGCCGCCGTCCCGGACGATCTCCTGCAGGGCTCGCAGGGACTCCATGCGAGCGCCGAGCTGGGCGGCCTCGTCGCTTCCTTCGAGTCCTTCGAGGGCGGCCCTCGTGCCCGGCCCGTCCTGCTCGGCATGCCCGTGCGATGACGTCATCGCGTCTCCCCGGCCGGCCCCAGCCGTGCCCGCCGCTCCGGGGAGCGTGTCAGATCTCCGCCGATACGGAACGTCGTCGATGTCATGGTCTTTCCGGCCCCCAGGTTCGTAGGCCCAACGCCCACGCTTTCAGGGCGATTCGGGGCCCTGGAGGATCTGGAGGTAGTTGCCCGCCGGGTCCAGGAGCGTCGAGAAGAACCAGCCCCCGCCGACCTCCTCGACCGGGCGTACCCAGGTCACCCCGAGGCTGTCGAGGTGCCGTTCGGCTGCCCGGATGTCCCGCACGGTCAGGTTGATCATCTGACGGCCGGGCTCGGCCGCCCGGTCCGCGACGTCGTCGCGCTCGTCGAAGCCGATGATCGCCCCGGGGCCGATCACCAGCAGGTGTTCCGCCCAGCGGGCGCCCAGGGGCTCCAGCGCGGCGCGGTACCAGGCGATCAGGGCGGCGGAGTCCGTGCTGCCCAGGATCACCCCGAGCCCCGTGATGCCGGTGGTGTTCTCGGTGGAATCGGTCATCGGTGGTTCCTCGTTCCGCTGTCGTACGGGCCAGCCGTCGGGCCGGGCCGTGTTTTCCGGCTCCTCCTGGTGACCGTCGCCGGCCGCGAAACTCATCGGTCCCCGCCCCCCGTATACGTCCGTCCGGTGACGCCCCTTGTCTGATGGGCCGTCAGGTATGACGATGGCGGCCGTCGCCCGGGGCGGGCCGCCGCCCGGGGCCGGAGGGGAAGGAGGCCGCCGTGCCGATATCGCCCGACGGGCCGCTGTCGTACGGGATGCAGCTGCCGGTCCAGTCGCAGAGCGCCATCTACGCGGAACCCTGGGAGGCGGCGGCGACCCCCGCCGACCTCGTCCGCGTCGCGCGCGCCGCCGATCGCGGCGGTTTCGCCTACCTCGCCGGCTGCGACCACGTCGCCATCCCCCGGCGGCTCGCCGAGGGCATGTCCACGACCTGGTACGACCCCGTCGCCACGCTCTCCTACCTCGCCGGGGTGACCGAGCGCGTGCGGCTCATGAGCCATGTCGCCGTCGTCGGCCTGCGCCACCCGCTGATCACCGCCAAGCAGTACGCCACCCTCGACCACCTCAGCGGCGGACGGCTGATCCTCGGCGTCGGGGCCGGGCACGTACGGGAGGAGTTCGAGGCGGTCGGGGCCGACTTCGACGGACGCGGCGGGGTGCTGGACGAGACCGTCGACGCGCTGCGGGCCGCGCTCGGGCCGGACGAGTACCCGGAGTTCGCGGGGGAGCGGTTCTCCTTCAGCGGGCTCGGGCAGCGCCCCCGGCCGGCCCAGGAGCGGGTCCCGATCTGGGTGGGCGGCTCCTCGCCCGCCGCCACGCGCCGCGCCGCCGTCCGGGGGGACGGGTGGCTGCCGCAGGGCGACCCCCGGGACCGGCTTCCGGCGCTGATCGCCCGGGTGCGCGCCCTGCGGGAGCGGGCGGGCGTGGCGGAGCCGATCGTCATTGGCGCGATCACCGAACCGCTGTACGTCGGTGAGCCCGGGTGGCCCGTGGGGCGGCGCACCCTCACCGGAAAGCCGGCGGTGCTCGCGGAGTCGCTGCGCGCGTACGCGGCGATGGGCGTCCACCAGATCCAGGTGCGCTTCCGGAGCCGGAGCGTCGGCGAACTCATCGACCAGATGGCCGCGTTCGACGCGGACGTGGCCCCGCGGCTCGATGCGTGAGGCCCCGGTCCCGATGGGCGCGGGTCCCGATGGGGCGCGGGCTCCGGTGGCCCCGGCCTGTGGCGGGCGCGGGTCCCGACGGCCCCGGCCCCCGATGGCCCCGCCCGCGACGGGCGCGGGGCCCGTACCTCTCGACCAGTGAAGGAGAAGGACATGGGCAAGCTGGACGGGCGGGTCGTCCTCGTCACCGGGGCGGCGCGCGGGCAGGGCGAGCAGGAGGCGCGGCTCCTCGCGGGGGAAGGGGCGCGGGTCGTCGTCGCCGACGTGCTGGACGACCAGGCGACGGCGCTGGCGCAGGAGTTGAACGAGAAGCTGGGCGCGGACACCGCTCTGGCCGTCCGGCTCGACGTGGGCAGTGAGCCGGACTGGGCCGCCGCCGTGGCCGCCGCCAAGGGCGCCTTCGGGAAGATCGACGGGCTCGTCAACAACGCGGGCATCCTCCGCTTCAACGAGCTGCTGAACACCCCGCTCGCGGAGTTCGAGCAGGTGGTCCGGGTCAATCTGACCGGCACGTTCCTCGGGATGCGTGCCATCGCCCCCGAGATCGTGGCCGCGGGCGGCGGGACGATCGTCAACACCTCCTCGTACACCGGGCTCACCGGCATGCCGCTGATCGGCGCGTACGCCGCGACCAAGCACGCCGTGCTGGGCCTCACCAAGGTCGCCGCCATGGAGCTGGCCCGGAAGGGCGTCCGGGTCAACGCCGTCTGCCCCGGGGCCGTCGACACCGCGATGAGCAACCCCGCCCTGCTGGACCCGGACGCCGACCTGACGGCGTCGAGCGCCGCGCTGGACGCGTACTACCGCAAGCTCGTGCCCATGGGCCGGATCGGACGGCCCGAGGAGGTCGCCGCCCTGGTGCTGTTCCTGACCGGGCCGGACTCCTCGTACGTCACCGGGCAGCCGTTCGTCGTGGACGGGGGGTGGCTGGCGGGGGTCAGCCCCTTCTGAGCTGCCCGGTCTGCGACCTGACGCGGCATCAGCTATTGACGCCTCACCGCACCGGTGGAACAGTCGGTCGCATCACAATCTGACGGGCCGTCAGATCGGTCGTCAGGAAGACTTGAGGACGGTGAACCTCCGTGGAATTCGGGCTCTTTGTTCAGGGGTACGTGCCCGCCGCGCGCGCCCAGGTGGACCCCGAGGCAGAGCACAAGGCGCTGATCGAGGAGGCCGAGTACGTCATCCAGGCGGACAAGTCGGGCTTCAAGTACGCCTGGGCCTCCGAGCATCACTTCCTGGAGGAGTACTCGCACCTCTCCGCCAACGACGTCTACCTCGGCTACCTCGCGCACGCCACCGAGCGCATCCATCTCGGCTCCGGCATCTTCAACCCGCTCGCCCCCGTCAACCACCCGGTGAAGGTGGCCGAGAAGGTCGCCATGCTCGACCATCTCTCCGGCGGACGCTTCGAGTTCGGCACCGGGCGCGGGGCCGGCAGCCACGAGATCCTCGGGTTCATGCCGGGCATCACCGACATGAACCACACGAAGGAGCTGTGGGAGGAGACGATCGCCGAGTTCCCCAAGATGTGGCTCCAGGACGAGTACGTCGGCTTCCAGGGCAAGCACTGGTCGCTGCCACCGCGCAAGATCCTGCCGAAGCCGTACGGGGCCGGGCACCCGGCCATGTGGTACGCGGCCGGGTCCCCGTCCTCGTACGCCATGGCGGGGAAGAAGGGGCTCGGCGTGCTGGGTTTCAGCGTGCAGAAGGTCTCCGACATGGAGTGGGTCGTCGACTCCTACAAGACCGCGGTCGAGAACGCGGAGCCGGTGGGGGCGTTCGTCAACGACAACGTGATGGTCACGTCCACCGCCATCTGCGCCGAGACGCACGCCAAAGCCGTGGAGATCGCGGTGGGCGGCGGGCTGAACTACCTCCAGTCGCTGCTGTTCCGCTACCACGACACGTTCCCCCGGCCGGAAGGCATCCCGGAGTGGCCCGAGCTGCTGCCGGAGTACACCGAGGAGATCGTGGAACTGCTCATCGCCGAGGAGCTGATGATCTGCGGCGACCCGGACGAGGTGCTGAAGCAGTGCCGGCGGTGGGAGCGGGCGGGGGCGGACCAGCTCAGCTTCGGGCTGCCGATCGGGATCAGCCCCGAGGACACGATGAACACGATCCGGCTGATCGGGGAGCACGTGATCCCGCAGATCGACACCGACCCCGTGCACCGGACCTCGCGTTTCCGGGCGGCTGCGAGCTGAGGGCGCGTCGGCCCTCGTGGTCCCGGGCGGTGGTGAGCTGAGGGCACGTCCGACCTCGCGGTCCCGGGCGGCGGTGAGCCGCTCGGGACGCTGCCCCGGACCCCGCCCCTCAAGCGCCGTAAGGGCCGAGAGGGCGCGCCCCGCCGCCGCGCGGGGGCTGGTTCCGCCCAGAGCCGGGCGGCGGCTTCCCGGACCGTCGTCCTGACGAGCCGGGGTACGTACCGCGGCCGAAGCGTGCGTACCCCGGCCGTCCCACCCGGAGAAGGCCCCGCGCGACCCGATCCGAAGAAAGGCCCCGCGCGAGCCCGCCCGGGGCCCAGGGAAGGCCCCCGCGCGAGCCGGCCCGGAAGAGACCCCGCGCGAGCCCGCCCGGAGAAGGACCCCACCGGGGAAGGCGCCCCCGCGACCCCACCGGGGAAGGCGCCCGCGCACCCCCGCCCGGGAGAGCGGCCCCCGCGACCCCGTCCGCAGAAGAAGCCCACGCCGAAGGGAACCGCCATGCTCGACCACCTCATCCGCCGCGCGACCGTCGTGGACGGCACCGGCGGGCCCGCGTACCCCGCCGACGTCGGCATCCGCGACGGGCGGATCGCCGTCGTCGCCGAACCGGGGGCCGTCACCGAGGAGGCCGTCACCAGCGAGGACGCCGACGGGCTCGTCCTCGCCCCCGGGTTCGTCGACCCGCACACCCACTACGACGCCCAGCTCTTCTGGGACCCCTACGCCACGCCCTCCATGAACCACGGCGTCACCACCGTCGCCGGGGGCAACTGCGGGTTCACCCTCGCCCCGCTCCACCCCGACCGGCCCGAGGACGCCGACTACACCCGGCGGATGATGGCGCGGGTGGAGGGCATGGCGCTGGCCGCCCTGGAGGAGGGCGTCGACTGGACATGGTCCAGCTTCCGCGAGTACCTCGACGCCCTCGAAGGACGGATCGCCGTCAACGCCGGGTTCATGGTCGGGCACTGCGCCCTGCGGCGCCACGTCATGGGCCCGGACGCGATCGGCGGGCAGCCCACCCCGGCGCAGATGGACGCCATGCTCACCCTCTTCCACGACGCGATGGACGCCGGCGCCTGGGGGCTCTCCACCACCCAGTCCGCCACCCACTCCGACGGCGACGGCGAACCCGTCGCCTCCCGGCACGCCCGCCCCGAGGAGCTGCTCGCACTGTGCCGGGCGGTCGGGGAGCATGAAGGGACGCAGTTGGAGGCGATCGTCGCCGGGTGCCTGGACCGGTTCTCCGACGAGGAGATCGACCTGCTCGTCGACATGACGGCCGTCGCCGGGCGCCCCCTGAACTGGAACGTCCTGACCATCGACGCCGCCGTCCCCGACCGCGTGCCGCGCCAACTGGTCCCCAGCGAGCGCGCCCGCGCGGCCGGCGGCCGGATCGTGGCGCTGACCATGCCGATCCTCACCCCGATGAACATGTCGCTCGGCACGTTCTGCGCCCTCAACCTCCTCCCCGGCTGGGGCGAGATCCTCGCGCTCCCCGTGCCCGAGCGCGTCGAACGGCTCCGGGACCCCGCGACCCGCGCCGAGATGCTGCGCCGCGCCGACAGCGAGGAGGCCGGGGTCTTCCGGCGGCTCGCCGACTTCGGCCGGTACGTCATCGGGGACACCTACAGCGCCGCCAACGAAGGGCTCAGCGGGCGGGTCGTCAACGACATCGCGGCCGAACGCGGACAGGAGCCGTTCGCCTGCCTGGTCGAGATCTGCGCCGCCGACGACCTGCGGACGGTGCTGTGGCCGATGCCCACCGACAACGACCCCGCCTCCTGGGAGCTGCGGCAGCGCACCTGGGAGCACGAGGACGTGCTGCTCGGCGGCTCCGACGCGGGCGCGCACCTGGACCGGATGTGCGGGGCCCCGTACACCACGCGCTTCCTCGGCGACTGCCTGCGCGGGCGGAAGCTGGTGCCCCTGACCACCGCCGTGAAGATGCTGACCGACGACCCGGCCCGCCTCTTCGGGCTGCGCGAGCGCGGCCGGATCGAGGAGGGCTTCCACGCCGACCTCGTCCTCTTCGACCCCGAGCGGATCGACGCCGGGCCGGCGACCCTCGTCCACGACCTGCCGGGCGACAGCCCGCGCCTGGACTCCAAGGCGGTGGGGATCGTCTCCGTACGCGTCAACGGGGTGGAGACCCTGCGCGACGACAAGGTGACGGGTGCGGTGCCGGGGACGGTGCTGCGCTCGGGCCGTGACACCCGGACGGTGAGTACCGCGTGAGCCCCGTACCCGAGCGGCTGTTCATCGGCGGGCAGTGGACCGAGCCCGCCGGCGGCCACTACGAGGTCGTCGACCCCGCCACCGAGGAGGTCGTCGGCCTCGCCCCCGAGGCGAGCCGCGCCCAGGTGTACGAAGCGGCGGCGGCGGCGAGAGCGGCCTTCCCGGCCTGGTCGCGGACCCGGCCCGAGGAGCGTGCCGCGATCCTCGACCGTACGGCGGACATCATCGCGCGCGACCTCCCCGCCCACGCCGAGATCGCCCGGCGGGAGAGCGGAGCCACCGCCTCCACGGCCCGGGGGATGCAGGTGGGCGTGGGCGTCGCCCGGTTCCGGCGGTACGCGCGCGGGGCCCTGGAACCGGTGGAGGAGGCCGTCGCCCCGCAGATCAACGAGGCCGGGCCGATGGGGCGGGCGGGGATCTTCGGGGCGCTGGCCGTCCGCCGGCCGGTCGGCGTGGTCACCTGCATCACCTCGTACAACAACCCCTGGGCCAACCCGGCGGGCAAGATCGCGCCCGCGCTCGCGATGGGCAACACGGTCGTGGTGAAGCCCGCCCCGCAGGACCCGCTCTCCGTCTACCGGCTGGCCGCAGCCCTCGCGGAGGCGGGCGTTCCGCCGGGGGTGGTGAACGTCGTCACCGGCTCCGGTCCGGAGGCGGGCGAGGCCGCCGTGGACTCCGGGGACGTGGACATGGTCAGCTTCACCGGCTCCACCGCCGTCGGGCAGCGCATCGCGGAGGTCTGCGGGCGCGGGATGAAGCGGCAGCTGATGGAGCTGGGCGGCAAGGGGGCCGCCCTGGTGCTGGAGGACGCCGACCTGAGCTCGGCCGTCGCGGGGATCGGGACGACGTTCTCGTTCTACAGCGGACAGATCTGTACGGCTCCGACCCGCGTCCTGGTCCACCGGTCCCGGTACGACGAGCTGACCGCCCGCCTGGCCGCGTACGCGAACGCGCTGACCGTGGGGGACCCCGCCGACCGGGCCACCGTGGTCGGCCCGGTGATCTCCGCCGCCCACCGCGACCGCGTCGAGGCGTACGTGGAGCTGGGCCGGAAGGAGGGGGCGCGGGTGGTCGCGGGCGGCGAGCGGCCCGGCCACCTGGACCGGGGCTTCTACGTGGCCCCCACGCTGCTGGCCGACTGCACCGCCGACATGCGGGTGGTCCGGGACGAGATCTTCGGTCCGGTCGTCGTGGTCGTCCCCTTCGACGACGAGGAGGAGGCGATCGCGCTGGCCGACGACAGCGACTACGGCCTCATCGACTACGTGTGGTCCGGAGACGTGGCGCGCGCCTTCCGGATCGCCCGGCGGCTGCGCGCGGGCGGGGTCGGCGTGAACACGGTCGGGCGGAACATGGAGGCCCCGTTCGGCGGGTTCAAGAAGAGCGGGGTGGGGCGGGACGTGGGCTCGTACGCGCTGCACGCCTACAGCGAGACGCAGGCGATCGTCTGGCCGGGGTGAGGGCGGGAGGCGGTCCGGGCGGGGGGCCGGGACGAGGCCGGGGGACGGTCCGGGCCGGGGCCGGGACGGCGGCCTGGGCGCGGCCGGGGGACGGTCAGGGGACGGTCGGACGGGGGCTCGGGCTCGCTGCCCGGACCGGCGCGGGAAAATTTTGAATCCACCCAAAACGGACACGGCTGCGGTTACCGTACGTGGTTACTCTCGGTTCGGTGGCACGCATTGCAAGGTTCTGCGCAAATTTGACCTTCAATTCATCAGGTGTTCGCGGGAGATTGGGTGATGCATCCAAGGGTGAGACAGAGGAGTCTCATCCTCCGGATGTGGATATCGCAGCGCATAACGTCCTCCTCATGACTCAGCTGGACGCGCGGCCACAGGCCGGAGACACGGTACGGGGAAGTGCCCCGGCCGACGGTGACGGTGGCGGTGTGCGGGGCAAGGGGCTCGGCGGCAATTCCGTCGGCCTCATGGGAAGCGCCGTCATCGGCGTCTCCACCGTCGCCCCGGTCTACTGCCTGACGTCCACCCTCGGCTCGACCGCCGGAGAGGTCGGCGTGCAGATGCCCGCCGTCTTCCTGGCCGGCTTCCTGCCGATGCTGCTCGTCGCCTTCGCCTACCGCGAGCTGAACCGGGTGATGCCGGACTGCGGCACCTCCTTCACCTGGACGGTGAAGGCGTTCGGCCCGCGCGTCGGCTGGATGTGCGGCTGGGGCCTCGTCATCGCGACGATCATCGTGCTGTCCAACCTCGCGGGCGTCGCCACCTCGTACTTCTGGCTGCTGGCGGGCGAGATCACCGGCAGCGCCTCGGTCGCCGCGATGGACGACAGCAAGCCCGTCCACATCCTGACGTGCCTCGTACTCATCGCGGTCGCCACCGCCATCAGCTACCGGGGCATGACGGCCACCAAGGGCGTCCAGTACGCCCTCGTCGGCCTCCAACTGGTCGTCCTCGCCGTGTTCGTGGCCATGGCCCTGAGCAAGGCCGGCAGCGGCGGGCCGGAGTTCGCGTCCTCGCTCGACTTCTCCTGGTCCTGGCTGAACCCGTTCGCCGTCCAGTCCTTCGCGGCCTTCACCGCCGGCCTGTCGCTCTCCATCTTCATGTTCTGGGGCTGGGACGCCTGCCTGACCGCCAACGAGGAGACCACCGGCAGCGAGAAGACCCCCGGCCGCGCGGCCCTCATCGCGATGGTCGTCCTGGTCGGCTCCTACCTCGCCACCGGCATCGCCGCGCAGATGGCCGTCGGCTCCGGCGAGTCCGGGCTCGGCCTCGCCAACCCGGAGACCTCCGACAACGTCTTCGCCGCCCTCGCCGGACCCGTCATGGGCCCCGGACTCGGCGTCCTGCTCTTCCTCGCGGTGCTCGCCTCGGCCGCCGCGAGCCTCCAGACCACGTTCATCCCGGTCGCCCGCACGGTGCTCGCGATGTCCGCGTACGAGGCCATGCCCGCCTCGTACGCCAAGGTCCACCCCCGCTTCAAGACCCCCGGCCGCGCCACCGTCACGGCGGGCATCGGCACCGGCGTCTTCTACACCGTGATGACCCTGGTCAGCGAGCACGTCCTGGTCGACACCATCTACGCGCTCGGCCTCATGATCTGCTTCTACTACGCGCTGACCGCGTTCGCCTGCGTCTGGTACTTCCGCGCCGAACTCGCCCGCTCCGCCCGGGACCTGGTCTTCAAGGGCCTCTTCCCGCTGGTCGGCGGCGTCCTGCTCGCCGCCGTCTTCGCCAAGACGCTCTACGACATGTGGGACCCGGCGTACGGCTCCGGCTCCTCGGTCTTCGGCGTCGGCTCGGTGTTCGTCATCGGGGTCGGGCTGCTGCTCCTCGGCGTGGTGCTGATGATCGCCATGGAGCGCCGCAGCCCGGCGTTCTTCCGGGGCGAGGTGCTCACGAAGGAGACCCCGGCCCTCGTGGTCGAGGACTGAGGTCTCCGGAGAGGCGGGGTGAACGTGCTGGGCTACGGCCGCCAGTAACCCAGCGCGTTCACCCGGTCCTTGGGCAGGCCCAGCTCCTTGCGGAGGTACGCGGACAGGGCCCGGGTGGTGGACGTGTCGCAGGCGACCCAGACGTACGCGTCCGACCGGTCCTCGCCCAGCAACCCCGGCAGGGCCGCCTTCACCTCGGCGACGAGATGCGCCCCCGCCTCGCGGCGCTCCACGTGGTGGAGGGTGTGGTGGGCCTCGTCGAGGCGGAACGGCAGTTTCCGGTCGTCCTCGTGCGCGGTTTCGAACCAGATCGTCGCGGGGGTGCGCGGGACCGCGTCCAGCAGGGAGTTGACGGCGGGCAGCGCCGCCGCGTCACCGATCACGAAGAGCCGCGCGGGAGCCGGGTCGGGCAGCGTGAAGCCGGTGCCCTGGAGCGTCGCGTCGATCGTGTCGCCGGCCTTCGCCTCCCGCGCCCAGGCGCACGCGGGCCCCTCGTGCAGGGCGAATTCCAGACTGAAGGTACCGGCCTCCGGATCGGGGTCGACCAGGGTGTAGGCGCGCTGATGCGGTTTGCCGTCCTTCTCGAACCACAGCCGCACCCACATCGTCGGATGCGCCCCTCCGGTCGCCGCGAGCAGCCCGCCATCAGTCACGTGCACCCGGCGGAAGCGGTCGGTGACCTGTTCCGCTCCGGTCACGGTGAACGTGAAGTCACGCCCCCGGAACAGTTTGAGGACGACGCCCTCCCAGCCATGACCCACGGTCCATCTCCTGCCTCGCCCCGGCCTTTCGGCCCCTCACCAGAGATTTGCTTTAGGTTAGGCTAACCTAAATTCCCCAGGCTGGGCAGTGACGGAGAACCGCCGAAACCGGGGAGGTCGAGGCGACGGGGGCGAGCCCGCACCTCTGCCCCGTAACGAGAGATGCGCCACCCGGTGAGCCCTATCCCGTAGGCCCCGCGCCGTCCCGGTGCAGGGCGCCGCCCGGGCGGAACAGGCGCTTCGCCACCGTGTGGCCGTGGTCCGCCGCCATCCGGAACCACGGTTCCGCCTCCGGCAGGCCCCGGCGGTGCTCGACCAGGCGGCCCAGCTCCCACATCGACTCCGCGTCGCCCGCCTCCGCCGCCTGCCGCAGCATCCGTTCCGCCGCGTCGGGGCGGCCCTCCGCGCGGGCGGTCAGGGCGAGCGTGCGCAGCCCCCGTACCGCCCGCGCGTCTCCGGCGGCGGCCGCCGCCGCCAGTTCGCGCGGGTCGGCCGGGCGGCGCGAGCGGTTCCACAGGAGCAGCAGGATGCCGAGCAGCCACATGATCCAGCTCAGGCCGGTCAGCGTGCCGTCGCCGGTGATCACGCCGGTCAGGCTCAGCACGCCGCCCGCCGGGAGCAGGAAGTACCCCAGCCCGAGCCCCGGTCCCCGCCCTGGTGCCGACCCCATGCCCGCTCCTCTCCGCCCGGCCGACCGCCGCGCGTGCCCTGACCCTTCCCGTATCTCAGCTCTCCGTACCGGTCCCCGCGTCGAGGAAGACCGGGTTGGTGAGCGCCGCGAACGCGCCCGGCAGCCCCGGCACGGTCGGGGCGTGCCGGACCTCGGCCCGTACATACGCGGCGTGGGCGGGCGTCGTACGCCACTCCACCACGCCCGCCCCCGACCCGGGCAGCGGCGAGGTCAGCAGCACCCCCTGGTCGGTGACCAGCCGCACCGTGCAGCCGGCCGCCGCGCCCGACACCTCCAGCCGAACGGTCACGGGCGCGTCCGCCGCCGCCCGCAGCCGCTCACCGATACCCGCGTGCCGCCCCCGCCCGTCCGTCGCGCCGAAGGAGAGGGCCAGGCCTGCGGATTCGGCGATGTACGAGCGGCCCGCCCGGATGCCCGCGAGGATCGCCCGCCGAGACAGCGCGTCGGCCAGCACGACGGTCTGCGGGTGGCCGACCCGGTCCGGTTCGCGGTGGGCGTCGCTGTTGCCCATCGCGGGGAGCCAGCGCCCCGGGCCGCCGCCCGTGTCCCGCACGGAGGCCGCCAGAGCGCTGTCCCACTCCGCGAGCGCGACCTCGTCGTCCGGGGTCCACGGACCGTTCCACACCTCGACCGCGTCCGCCTCGGCGAAGCCGAACTTCCAGGAGCAGCCGATGCAGGTGGCGTGCGGATGGGCGGGCACGACGAGCCCGCCGGCCCCGCGCACCCGGCGGGCGTACCGGCCGAAGCGCTGGTCGCGGGCCCGGTAGCGCCAGTCGATGAAGACGCCCGGGTCCGTGCCGACGGCCAGCACGTGCCCGTTGCGGGTGGTGATCTCCTCGCCGGTCAGGATCAGCAGGTCGTCGCCCCACAGCCCCTCCCACGCGGCGTGCGCGGAGGTGGTGTTGTGCTCGCTGCTGTTGATGAAGTCGAGCCCGGCGGCCCGCGCGGCGGCGGCGACCTCGGCCGGGGTGCGCCGGCCGTCGGAGTGCGTGGAGTGGAGGTGGCAGTCGCCCCGGTACCAGGCCCGGCCGCGCCCCTTGGCCCGCTCCGGCGGGTGGACCGGCACGGGGGCCGGGGCGGACTCCCCGAAGCGCAGGGTGACGGTCACCTCGTACGGGAGGCCCTCGGGCGCCACGGTGTAGGGGGCCAGGGCGATGTGCCAGGTGCCGGGGCGTACGGGGCCGGGGAGGTAGCCGGGGGTGGCGGCGTCGGCGCGGACGAAGAACGAGGTGCGCGCCCCGCCGGACCAGCCCCGGAAGCCGCGCCCGCCCAGCGCCGTACCACGTTCGTCGAAGAGGCCGATGTCGAGCGCGTTGCCCTGGACTCCGGGCGGCACGGGCGGTCTGCCGTACGTGTAGGAGACGGCGAACTCGGCCACCCCGGGCGGTACGTCGACGGGGAGGTAGACGTAGTCCGGTGATCCGGCGGGCAGCGTCCCCCGCAGGGTCCGGGTCCGGGCGGGGTGGGGGACGTCCGTGCAGGTCCCGGCCGCGTTCTCCGGGTGGTCGTCGGCGTGGGCGGTGCTCGCGGTCGCCCACGTCAATCCGGTGGCGGCGGCCCCGGTGAGGAGGCCGCGCCGGGTCGTCGCGGGCGGTAACGGGTTCGGGGTGCGCGGTGCGCGGTCGCCGTTCATGGCTCCACGGTCTCGGATTTCCCCGACGTACGGCTTACGTTGGCGCTGCGCGGGGACGGCGGCGAGAAGGACGGAGGAGAGAAGGCCGACGGAGAGAAGGACGGCGTACGGGACGGGTGCGGGAACGGAGTACCGGCCCGGCGTACGGATACGACGACGTACTGATGCGATGCGGACCCCGGAGGTGTCTTCGATGCGGATCTCCACCACGATCTTCCTCACCGACGAGACGGTGACCCCCGTCAGGCTCGCCCGCGAGCTGGAGCAGCGCGGCTTCGGCGGGCTCTACCTGCCCGAGCACACGCACATCCCGGTGAGCCGGCGCACGCCCGCCCCGATGGGCGGTGAGCTGCCCCGCGAGTACGGCCGCACGCTCGACCCGTTCGTCGCGCTCGGGCAGGCCGCCGCCGTCACCGAGCGGCTGGCGCTGGGCACCGGCATCACGCTGGTCGCCCAGCACGACCCGATCGGCCTGGCCAAGCAGGCCGCCACCCTGGACCACCTCTCCGGCGGCCGGTTCACGCTCGGCGTCGGTTACGGGTGGAACGTCGAGGAGGCCGCCGACCACGGGGTCGCCTGGTCGACGCGCCGGGAGCTGGGCCGGGACCGGATGGCGCTGATGCGGGCCCTGTGGGCGGACGAGCCGACCGGGTACGAGGGCGCGTTCGGGTCCGTCCAGCCGAGCGAGGCGCACCCGAAGCCCGTCCAGCGGCCCCGCGGCCCGGTCAACGGCCCGCGCACCCTGATCGGCGGCGGGGCGGGCCCGAAGCTGTTCGCGCACATCGCGGAGTACGCGGACGGCTGGCTGCCCATCGGCGGCCGGGGGCTCACGGAGTCCCTGCCGGAGCTGCGGGCGGTCTGGGAGGAGGCCGGACGCGATCCGGCGCACCTCCAGGTGGTGCCGTACGCGGTCCGCCCCACCCCCGGGAAGCTCGCCCACTACGCGGAACTGGGCGTCGAGGAGGTCGTGCTCCAGCTTCCCCCGGCGGACGAACCTGAGGTCCTGCGGGCGCTGGACGCGTACGCCGCGTACCTGTAGGAGCGCCCGCCCGGTACGCGCCGGCGCGGGCAGCCCGTCGTACGTGCCGGGCGTGGGGCAGCCCGCCCTACGCGCCGGAGCGCGGGCCCGCCGTGCCCGTGGCGGGTGCGCCGGGGCGGCCCCTGTACGCGCGCCGGGGCGCGGGCCCGTACGCGCCCGCGACGAGTGCGCCCCGGCCCCCGTCGGCGCCTGTGACGAGCCCGGCACGGACCGCGTACGGGGGCCGCCCGTGCAACCGAGGGCGTCGACAAGGCATCCTTAATCACCGGGATCGCATACGCGGGCCCGGTCGGCGGGCGGCACCTCGTGCGCGGACCGGCGGCCCGCCCGGGTGGGGAGTGGAATGAACAGGCCGTTGCGGCACATAGCCATCTTCTGCGGGCTGCTGGTGCTGGCCCTGCTGCTGCGGGCGAACTGGCTCCAGCACGTCGACCGCCAGGAGCTGGCCCAGAACGAGCACAACGCCCGCGTGCGGTTCGAGCGGTTCTCCACCCCGCGCGGCGACATCATCGTCGGCGGCAAGGCGATCACCGGCTCGAAGGAGACCGACAGCCGGGACTACGCGTTCCTCCGGACCAACAAGGACGGCGCGATGTACGCGCCCGTCACCGGGTACGCCTCCCAGTCCCGGGGGACCTCGCTGCTGGAGCGGACCTACGACAGCGTCCTCAGCGGGCAGGACGACCGGTTCGCCTTCCGGCACGCCAAGGACGTCCTGACCGGGCAGCCCCGGCGCGGCGGCGACGTGATCACCACGATCGACGCCAAGGCGCAGAAGGCCGCCTACAAGGGGCTGACCGACCTGGGCGCCCGGGGCGCGGTGGTCGCGCTGGAGCCGCGCACCGGCAAGGTGCTGTCGCTGGTCTCCACGCCCTCGTACAACCCGGAGGCGTTCGCCGGCATCTCGTTCAAGGAGAGCGACCGCTTCACCGCGCTGGAGAAGAAGAAGGACAAGCCGCTCGCCAACCGCCCGCTGCGCGAGACCTACCCGCCCGGCTCCACCTTCAAGATCCTCACGGCCGCTGCGGCGCTGGAGCACGGCGTGGTCACCGACGTGGACGCCCGCACGGACGCGGTCTCGCCGTACCCGCTGCCGCTCTCCACGAACAAGATCGGCAGCGAGGCCGGCGACGGGGTCTGCAACAAGGCGTCGATGAAGACCGCCATGCAGTACTCCTGCAACAACGTCTTCCTGGACGCCGCGTCCAAGCTGGGCGAGGACCGGATGCGGGAGACCGCGGAGAAGTTCGGCTTCAACGAGGACGTCTACGCGGAGGAGTTCGGCGACATGCTCGCCACGAAGAGCCTCTACCCGCCGAAGCTCGACAAGCCCGGTACGGCCCTGACCGGCATGGGCCAGGGCAGCCTGACCAGCACCCCGATGCAGATGGCGATGGTCACCGCGGCCCTCGCCAACGACGGCAAGCTGATGCAGCCCTACATCGTCGACGAGCTGCGCGGCCCGGACCTCTCCACGCTGGAGAAGAACGAGCCGATGGAGATGAGCCAGGCCGTCTCGCCGGAGACGGCGAAGAAGGTCCAGGAGATGATGGAGTACACCGCGAAGGAGGGCAGCGCCAAGCGCGCCCTGATCGACGGTGTGACGGTCGGCGGCAAGACGGGCACCGCCCAGCGCGGTGTGAACGTCCGCGACGAGGTCCCGTACGGCTGGTTCGTCAGCTACGGCAAGAAGGACGACGGCCGTTCGGTCGCGGTCGCCGTGTTCATCGACCCGACGGACATGGACATCTCCCGCTCCGACATCTCGGGTGGCCGCCTCGGCGCCCCGATCGCGAAGAGCGTGATGGAGGCGGTCCTGCGCGACTGAGCGCGGGACGGGCAGCGGGGCGGCGCGAGGCTGGGCTGCCCGGGGCCCGGTTCGTGGCTGCTCGGTCCGGGCTGCGCGCTGCGGCTCTCCTGCTGCCGATAGCCGATAGCCGATAGCCGATAGCCGATTGCCGGTAGCCGGCCACCGGCTGCCCGTCGTCGGTTGTCGGCTGCCGGGTGACAGCGGGGGAGGGCCGCCGGCGGGGTGCCGGCCCGCCCCCGTACGCGTCAGTCCGTGCGGCGTGATCCGGTCGGGTGGGTGCCGGTGACGCCCATGACCACGGAGTACAGGCTGGTCTCCGCCGTGATGAACAACCGGTTCCGCTTCGCTCCGCCCCAGGCGATGTTGGACACCGCCTCGGGCACGACGAGCCGCCCGATCAACGTGCCGTCCGGGTCGTAGCAGTGCACCCCGTCGCCCATGGCGGCCACCCACAGCCGCCCCTCGTCGTCGAAGCGGATGTTGTCGAAGCGCGCCGCGGCGCGCGCCCCGCCGGGCTTCGCTCCGCCCCGCGCGAAGACCCGGCCGTCCGACAGCTCCCCGTCCTCCCGCACGTCGAACACGCGGATGACGTTGTCCTTGGTGTCGGAGACGAACAGCCGCCGCTCGTCGGGGGAGAGGACGAGCCCGTTCGGCGCGCCGAAGCAGTCCGCCGCCAGGTGCACCTCGCCCGTCGCGGGATCCACGCGGTAGACGTGGTTGGCCCCGATCTCGCTCACGGCGCGGTGGCCTTCGTAGTCGCTGGTGATGCCGAAGTCCGGGTCCGAGAACCAGAGCGTCCCGTCCGACCGCACCGTCGCGTCGTTGGGACTGTTCAGCCGCTTGCCCTGCCAGCGGTCGGCCAGCACCGAGACCGTGCCGTCGTGCTCGGTCCGCGTCACCCGCCGGTTGCCCTGCTCGCAGGTGACCAGCCGGCCCTGTCCGTCCAGGGTGTTGCCGTTGGTGTGCCCGGCGGACCGGCGGAAGACGCCGACCGCGCCGGTCTCCTCGTCCCAGCGCAGCATCCGGTCGTTCGGGATGTCACTCCAGACCACCTGCCGCCACGCGGGGACGTACAAGGGGCCCTCGGCCCAGCGGCACCCGGTGTGCAGGACCTCCAGGGCCGCGTCACCGTTCATGCACCGCCCGGTCCGGAACCGTTCGTCGAACATCTCGTACAGCACACCGCGCTCGCCGGACATCGGCATCCCTCTATCCCCTGATGACCGAATGAGCTTCGGTCTGATCGGGAGATTGCCGTATGGGGTACGGTTCAGGCAAGGTCATACCGAAGGGAGAGCTGTGGATCACATCGACCGCTCCCTGCTGGCTCAGCTCCAGCAGGACGCCACCCAGCCCTACGCCGCGCTGGGCCGGGCCGTCGGGCTCTCGGCCGGAGCGGCCCACGAACGCGTACGGAAGCTGCGCGAGCGCGGGGTGATCCGGCGGACCACCGTCGACGTGGACCCGGCGGCGGCCGGGCTCGGCGTCCTCGCGTACGTCATGGTCGACTCGACCGCCTGGATGGGCGACGCGGCGGGCGACTTCGCCGCGCTCCCCGAGATCGTGGAGGCCCACGTCATCGCGGGCACCGCGTCCGTGCTGGTGAAGGTGAGGACCGCGACCACCGAGCAGTTGCAGGACGTGCTGCGCCGGATCTACGCGATCGACGGTGTCAGCGGGACGCAGGCCACGGTGGTGCTGGAGACCTTCTTCGAGCGCCCGGTCCCTCTGGAGCCCGCCGGTCCGGATCCGGCGTGAACGTCCGATGCGCGGTACGCGCACCGCGTACCGGGCGGGCGCCCGGTACGGCGGCGGAGCCGCCCCTACCGGACCGACCTCAACGCCCCGCGCCGGGCGCCCTCCCGCGCAGCCCCCGCGGCGTCCGTCTCCTCCCCGCCCGCTTCCTCCTCACCCGAACCCTCCCCGCCCGTCCCCTCCGCGTCTGATCCAACGGCCCCCGCCCCCGCGGCCTCCGCCCCCGCTCCCGGGGGCCTCACCAGCGCCACCAGCTCCGTCAGCGCGTCGATGCGGAACTCCGCCGTCTCCACCACGTCCGGGTGGTCCGCCCACCAGTGCCCGTACGGCCCCCGGCGCAGATGCGCCGTCCGCAGCCCCGCCGCGGCTGCCGGGAACAGGTCGTCGGCCGGGTGGTCGCCCACGTACAGGGTCGCCGCCGGGGGCGCTTCGGCCGCCTCGGCCACCCGGGCGAAGAACTCCGGGTCCGGCTTCCGTACGCCCCACTCGGCCGAGGTGACCACCAGATCGGCGGGCAGGTCCAGCGCCCGCAGCAACTCCCCGGCCCGCGCCGACCCGTTGCCCGCCACCACGACCCGGACGCCCGCCGCCCGCAGCTCGCCCAGCGCCGGCCGGACGTCCTGGTAGAGGTCCGACTCGTCGAGGTGCTCCCCGCGCCCGGCGACGGACCGGGCGCGGTACGCCGCCTCGACGTCCATGCCGGGCCGCAGGGTGCGCAGCGCGTCGGCCGCGTCGTGGCCCTGGGCGACGGCCGCGCCGACCAGGGCGCTGAGCGTGTGCGGCGGTACGCCGAGCCAGTCGGCCCACGAGGACCAGCGCCGGTCGTCGCGTACGAGGGTTTCACCGATACCGAGGACGATCGTCTCCATCATCGTCCCGACACTAGGCGCGCGGGCGGCGCGGGCGGGTGACCGGCCGGGCGGGTCGCCCAGGACCACCGGAACGAGCGGGCCGCACCGGAACGAGCAGGTCGGGGCCGGTCCGGACCCGACGCCCCGGTCCGCGGCGCGCGCCTCGCTCGTATGCTCGGTTCATGACCGATCCCGATCCTCAGAGCGGACGCCCGACCACCAACGCCATGCGACGCGCGCTCAAACGGGCCCGCGACGGCGTCGCCCTCGACGTGACCGAGGCCGCCGTCCTGCTCCAGGCGCGCGGCGACGATCTGACGGACCTCGCGGCCTCCGCCGCCCGGGTGCGGAACGCGGGCCTGGAGGCGGCGGGCCGGCCGGGGGTGATCACGTACTCGCGCAAGGTCTTCATCCCGCTCACCCGCCTCTGCCGCGACCGGTGCCACTACTGCACGTTCGTCACCGTGCCCGGCAAGCTCCGCCGCGCCGGGCACGGCATGTTCCTCTCGCCCGACGAGGTGCTGAAGATCGCCCGCGAGGGTGCGGCGATGGGCTGCAAGGAAGCGCTGTTCACGCTCGGCGACCGCCCCGAGGACCGCTGGCCCGAGGCGCGGGAGTGGCTGGAGGCGGAGGGGTACGACGACACCCTCGCGTACGTACGGGCCATGGCGATCCGGGTCCTGGAGGAGACGGGCCTGCTGCCCCACCTCAACCCGGGCGTCCTGACCTGGACCGACCTCCAGCGGCTGAAGCCGGTCGCCCCCTCGATGGGGATGATGCTGGAGACGACAGCGACCCGCCTGTGGTCCGAGCCCGGCGGCCCGCACCACGGTTCACCGGACAAGGAGCCGGCCGTGCGGCTGCGCGTGCTGGAGGACGCGGGACGTTCCAACGTGCCGTTCACCACCGGCATCCTGATCGGGATCGGGGAGTCCTACGAGGAGCGTGCCGATTCCCTCTTCGAGCTGCGGAAGACTGCCCGCGCCTACCACGGCATCCAGGAAGTCATCGTGCAGAACTTCCGCGCCAAGCCGGACACGGCGATGCGCGGGATGCCCGACGCCGAACTGGAGGAGCTGGCCGCCGCCATCGCGGTGGCCCGGCACATCCTCGGGCCGTCCGCCCGCATCCAGGCCCCGCCGAACCTGGTGGACGCCGAGTACGCGCTCCTCATCGGCGCGGGCATCGACGACTGGGGCGGCGTCTCCCCGCTCACCCCCGACCACGTGAACCCCGAGCGCCCCTGGCCGCACATCGACGAACTGGCCCGCAGGACGGCGGAATCGGGCTTCGAGCTCCGCGAACGGCTCACCATCTACCCGGAGTTCATCCAGCGCGGCGAGCCCTGGCTCGATCCCCGGCTCCTCCCGCACGTCCGCGCCCTGGCCGACCCGGAGACGGGCCTCGCCCGCGAAGGCGCGATCCCCGCCGGCCTGCCCTGGCAGGAGCCGGACGAGGGCTTCACCTCCACCGGCCGCACCGACCTGCACGCCACCATCGACACCGAGGGCCGCACCGGCGACCGCCGCGACGACTTCGACGTGGTGTACGGGGACTGGGAGGCGCTCCGCGAGGCGGCCGCCCCCGGCATGGTCCCCTCCCGCATCGACGCCGACGTACGCCAGGCGCTTGGCCAGGCCGCCGACGACCCGACGAAGCTCACCGACGACCAGGCCCTCGCCCTGCTCCACGCGGACGGCCCCGCCCTGGACGAACTGTGCCGGATCGCCGACGCGTTGCGGCGGGACGTGGTCGGGGACGACGTCACGTACATCGTCACGCGGAACATCAACTTCACCAACGTCTGCTACACCGGCTGCCGTTTCTGCGCCTTCGCCCAGCGCCGCACCGACGCCGACGCGTACACGCTCTCCCTGGACCAGGTCGCGGACCGGGCGGCACAGGCGTGGGACGTCGGCGCGGTCGAGGTCTGCATGCAGGGCGGCATCCACCCGGACCTGCCCGGGACGGCGTACTTCGACATCGCGCGGGCGGTGAAGGAACGCGTCCCCGGTATGCACGTCCACGCGTTCTCCCCGATGGAGGTCGTCAACGGGGCGACCCGTACCGGCATGTCGATCCGTGACTGGCTGACCGCCGCCAAGGAGGCCGGGCTCGACTCGATCCCCGGTACGGCGGCGGAGATCCTGGACGACGAGGTCCGCTGGGTCCTCACCAAGGGCAAACTGCCCACCGCAACCTGGCTGGAGGTCATCAGGACGGCGCACGAGGTGGGGCTGCGCTCGTCCTCCACGATGATGTACGGGCACGTCGACCAGCCCCGCCACTGGCTCGGCCACTTCCGTACGCTGGCCCGACTCCAGCAGGAGACGGGCGGGTTGACGGAGTTCGTCACCCTCCCCTTCATCCACACCAACGCCCCGGTCTACCTGGCCGGCATCGCCCGCCCGGGCCCGACGGACCGCGACAACCGGGCCGTCACCGCGATGGCGCGGCTCCTGCTCCATCCGCACATCACCAACATCCAGACGAGTTGGGTGAAGCTCGGCACGGAGGGTGCGGCGGAGATGCTCCGCTCGGGCGCGAACGACCTGGGCGGCACGTTGATGGAGGAGACCATCTCCCGTATGGCCGGGTCGAGTTACGGCTCGTACCGCTCGATCCAGGGCCTGAAGGCCATCGCCGACCTGGCGGGCCGCCCGTCCCGCCCCCGTACGACGCTCTACGGCGAGGTCCCGGCCGAACGGGTCGCGGCGGCCACGGCGTCGGACGGGCACCTGCCGGAGCTGCTGCCGGTGCTGCCGAACTGAGGGAGGGGGAGGGGCCGGGGGCTTCGCCTTCCGCCCCCTCCCCGCTCAGCAGCCCATGGCGGCGAGCCCGGTCGGCAGGTACGACCTGACGAACCGCTCGATGGCGTCGCTGTGGTCGCCCTCGGCGTTCGGCAGCTCCAGGTCGAGGATGTAGTTCCTTCCGGCCTTCGGGCACGGGGCCATCACCACGGACCGGGTGTGGGAGACCACGGCGTTGTCGCTGACATCCGAGGCCCGGAGCTGGTCGAAGCCCCCGAGCCTGCCGCTCTTGGCGTCCGCCGACACGTCGAACTTCCGTTGCCCGGAATGCTCGGTGAAGGCGAGTTGCGTCAGGCCGTCGACGTAGATCTGGCAGGAGAACGACTTGTCGGACACCCATGGCTCGTCGCTCAGCTCCGCGCCGCTGGGCAAGAGGGCTCCCAGCTCGTCCTTGCTGACGTCCCGGTCGCAGGCCTTACTGGGGACGGTGTACTCCTGCGGATCGCCGCATGCCGCGACGCCGGTGAGGAGGAGGACGGCGAGGGAGAGGCGGGCGGCGGAGGCCCGCGGCTTTCCGGTCATGATGATCCCACCATTCCGTTGGCGCTCTTGTTCCCGTTCAGGGCGGCGAGCGAGATGTCCATCTGCCTCAGGTACTCATCGCCGTCCGCCGAGAGCTTGTGGCCCGGGTTGACGCGGCTCCACTCCTCGCCGAGAGCGGTGAGGTACGCCTGACGGCTCTGGAAGTTCTCACTCTTGTCGATGGCGAGTTCGTCGTCGATGCGCGCCTGCTCCTCCATCTGCCAGGCGTAGGCCCCGGCATCCACACCGCGCTGCAACGCGTCTCCCACCACCGGGACGAAGTTCACCACGCCGCCCGCGCCGTGGTACGCCCACTTGGCCGGCCAGGACGGATCGTCCTTGTCCGTGTCCAGGGCGTGGTAGCGCGCCGACTCCATGAACCCGACCGTCTGACCGGCTCGCAGCAGCTCCTCCTTCGGGTCGCCTTCGTGCGGAGCGTGCATGTCGGCGATGATCGCCTGGTTCACCCCCTCCATGAGCAGGCCGTAGGCGTCCTGGTCCCGGGACACCTGCTTCGACACCTGGAGGAGATCCTTGTAGTCGAGCGCGCTGTCTCCCGAGTTCAGCGAGCTGGCCGACTGGTGCACCTTGTCGCCGTGGTTGGCGAGCAGGGCGGCCATGTCGTCGCGGAGTTCGGGCGGGAAGTCGTCCTTCTTGCCGGCCAGCAGGCCCAGGGACTTGTCCAGGACCTCCCGCTGTTCGGGCGTGCGGTCGTAATCGGTGACCACGGCGGGCACATCGGGGTTCAGGCCGGTGCCGGCGGCCAGCAGAGCCTTGCCGAGGGCGTCCCGCGACTGCATGGTGCCGTCACCCTCGCCGAAGGGATCGTCCTCGTCGTAGAACTCCCGCTCGGAGAGCAGGTAGTCGGCCATCGTCCTCGTCGGTGCGTTCGGATCGCCGCTGTCGTCGGGGAGTCGCTTGAGGAACAGGTCCGTCGCGAAGTCCGGGTTGTGCGACACGGCCTTGAGGTAGCCCGCCATGGGGTCGCTGCCCGGGGTGCCGCCCTCCCCCGTGTAGTCGAGCTGGGCCGCGATGCCGGGGTTGCCCCAGACGGCCGCCGGGTTGAACTGACTGCCCTTGGACTGCTCGAACGTGCGTATCGCGCTGCCGTAGTCGTCGAGGAAGCCGCTGTCGAACTTGCCCTTGACCATGAGGTTGCTCATGATCTGGAAGCCGTACGGCTTCACCATGATGCCCTCGTGGCCGAACTGCTTGCCGCCCGAGGCGATGATCTCCCTCTTCCAGGTGTCCATCGCCGGGCTGTCCACATGGGACGCGGTCGCCAGGGACATGCTGAGGTTCTGCTGGAGCCGGCCGAGGATCTTGGCCCGCTCGCCCTCGGGGGTCTTCCCCTGCCCCGGGTCGGCGATGTCCCGCCAGAACTGCAGGGTGCCGTCAGCGCCCAGTGTGGTGGCGAACCGCTCGCTGAAGCCCGGGTTGTCGCGCTGGGAGATCAGCGTCTCGTTGAAGCGCTCGATCTCCTCGGCGCTCCACTCCGAGGGGTCGCTCTCCTTCACTCTCCTCGCCCAGTAGTCGGCGTCGGCCTTGCCCTGCCGGTCGTCGGCCTCCTTGATCCCGCCGGGGCCGTCGCCGGTGAAGTCGTGCTTGTTCCTGGCGAGGGCGCGCAGGGCGCGGGCCGCGATGCGGTCGGTCTCGCTCGCCTCCCGAAGGACCCGCTTCACCCGGCTCTCCGCGACGGCGAGTTCCTCGTCGCTGGGGGTGGGGATGTCCCCGCTGCCCGCTGCCGCACCCGAGGGCACGGAGGCCACGGCCCCGCCCTTGGCGTTGATGTAGATGTTCCGCTTGGCGACGTCGTCGATGACCGTGCGCAGGTCGGCCTTGTGCCTCTTGAACGCCGCGCCGGCGTCGCGCAGGATGCCGAGCACGCTCGTGGCCTGACCGGCCACGTCCTGGAACTCGGCGGCGGTCTTGGTGACGAAGTCCCTGGTGACGCCTGCGTTGACGCCGCTCCAGTCGGCGGCGGTCGCCTCCGCCCGGAGCCGCTGGGCGTTCACCCCGCCCCCCTCGCCGGTGGAGAGCGTCTTGAGACGCTTGGACATGGTCTCCCAGTCCGTGACCGCGGTGTCGAGGGTGCCCAGCCGCAGATCCGTCAGTTCCTGCGCGGTCATTGTCTCGGTTGCCATGTGGTGCCCAGTCCCCGTGCGCTGTTCGCGAGTTCTTCCCCATTCGCGAAAGTTACTTTATGTAATCGTCGATCTTCGAAACCGGCATGCTCGTCGCGACCTTCACCTGATCCTTGGCGTGCTGGGCGCGGGTGTAGTCGAAGTGGTTGGAGATGTGCGCGCAGGCGTCCTTGAGCGTCTTCGTCTGGCTGTTCCACGCGTCGTGCAGCTCAGTCAGGGCCGCGCCCATGTCGAGTCCGTCGTTGAACAGATCGACCGACGCCGTGAACGTGCTGGGGCGGGCGTGGTCGCTGTCGACACCGAACTTCTGGCGCAGCTCGTACGCGGTGTCGCCCATCTTGCCCAGTTCGTCGTCATGGACGATCAGATCGCCGTTGCCCGCGCTGCCGCCTCCGGCAGGCGCCGCCTCGTTGAGCCGCATAGAGGCGTGATTCCTCGCCGCCGCTTCGCTTTTGAGCTGTTCCCACTCGTCCCAGGCCATGAACCGAACCGTCCCCCGCGCGTGACCGACTGTGAAGGCTTCGCCGTGCACGTTAGCAACTTGCCCGCCGTGTGAGCGCTTCGGAGGGTGATCAACACAACTCGGTCACACCTGTGGTCGGCTGCCGCGAGTCGACGTACGGTCGCGGGGTGATCGAACTCCCCTCGCACCTGGATGCGGTCCGGCAGTCGTACGACGCCGTCGCCGCCGACTACGCCCGGACCGTGGAGGGTCCCGCCGTCGCACTGGACCCCCTGTCGCGCGCCGTCCTGGGGGCCTTCGCCGAACTCGTCACGTCGGCGGGGATCGGGCCTGCGGCGGATGTGGGGTGCGGGCCGGGCAAGGTGACCGCGTACCTGTCCGGGCTCGGCGTCCCGGTCTTCGGGGTCGACCTGTCGCCGAGGATGGTCGAGCTGGCCCGCGCCGCCCACCCGGAGCTGCGGTTCGACGTCGGGCCGATGTCCGCGCTGGCCGCGGGCGACGGCGAACTCGGCGGCGTCCTGGCGTTCTACTCCACGCACCACCTGCCCCCGGACGAACTTCCGGCGGTGTACGGGGAGTTCCTGCGGGCACTCGCACCCGGCGGGCATCTGCTCCTGGTCACCCGCGTCGGCGACGAGGGGCACCAGCACCGCAGGTACGGATACGGCGGCGACTCCGCCCCGTTCGACAGCTATCGGCTGCCCGAGGACCGGATCGCCGAGCTGCTGGAGCGGGCGGGTTTCGCGATCGCGGCACGCACCCTGCAGACGCCCGAGGAGGGCGCGAAGCGTCCGGTGGCCGGCTTCCTGGCCCGGAAACCGGCCACCGCCGCGACTACCTGAAGAGGAGCAACCCGACATGCTCGACAAGGAGCAGGCCGAGCGCAGAGCGGCGGAGTTCCTCGCGGGCGAGAGCCGGTCCTGGGGACAGTCCTCTTCGGTCCGGATCATCCCCGAGTACTGCTTCGTCGACGGGGAGCAGTTCATCGCCCCCTACGACCACATCGACTATCTCGACAACGGACACGAAGGCATGCAGCTCGGCGGAAACCTGCCGGTGGCGGTCCACCTGGTCACCGGCGCCTGCCGCTTCATCGACTGGGAAGAGGCGGACGCCTTCATGGCACGCGATCTGCTCTGAACGCCCGTCACGCCCAGCGGTCCGAGCGGGCCTCGCCGCCCCCCCCGGCGAAGCCCGCTCCCCCTCCCGCCGGAGAGCACGTCACTGTCCGACACCCCCCCGCCAACCCGCCGGCTCGATCATGCGTCCTCCGTCGAGCCTCACGCCGAGTCCTCTTCCGCCATGGGACTGTCGGCCCACGCTGCCTTCGCTCCTTGGTCGTCTGCTGGGCCGGCAGTGGTCACGTGTCACCGGACGGAGCGGGAACGGCCCGTCGTTTCGTTCTGTCATGACCCGGGCAACTCGTGGGCGAGTCACTCCTGCCGTGACGTGCTGCTGAGTAAGGAGCGATACATCATGCGAACCTCGCCCATGCCGGACATGCCCCGCCAGGACCGTAGTGGTGCGCACGCGAATCCGTCCTGCTCTCTTCCCGTACGCGCCCGTCGAGTCGGCCGCGCCGCCGCCGTCCTCGCCGCCGCCGGGCTCCTCGTGCTCGGCGCCTCGTCCACCGCCCACGCCGATCCGCCGGGCAGCCTCCCGCAGAACGCCGGAGGGTACGAGCAGACCTTCTCTCCGGCCTACGACTACGACGGGGACGGCTGCTACGCCACCCCCGCCATCGGCCCGGACGGCACCCTCGCGCCCGGGTTGAAGACGACCGGCGCGATCAACGGCAGTTGCCGGGACCGTTGGGACCTGGACAACTCCCAGACGTACGCCCGCTCCCTGTGCAACAACGGCTGGTGCGGCATCGTCTACGCGAGCTACTTCGAGAAGGACCAGGCCGTCCACGGCAGCGGACTCGGCGGCCACCGCCACGACTTCGAGCATGTGATCTCGTGGGTCAACCAGGCGTCCAACCAGGTGGACCACGTTTCGACGACCCAGCACAGCACCGTCAAGACCTACCCGCGCTCGCAGGTGCGGTTCGAAGGCACGCATCCGAAGGCCGTCTACCACAAGGACGGGCCGAGCACGCACTTCTTCCGGCTCGCCAACGGCAACGACGAGCCGCCGGAGAACCACTACGGCACCTGGCGCTACCCCCCGATCGTCGACTGGAACGGTTTCCCCAGCGCCGGGTTGCGCGACAAGCTCATGAACGCCGACTTCGGCGCCGCGACCATCAAGGTCACCGACAAGGACAACCGCTTCCGGAACCTGCTGAACAACGCCAAGCCCGCCGGCATCCCCTTCGACCCCTGGGCCTGACGCGGAAGTTCACCACGCCAGCCCGGTGCGTCCCCGGCAGCCGCGCGACGCCGTGGCCCGCCCCTGTCCCCGGCGGGCCCGGCGCCCACGGTCGCTGTACCGGCCCCGGCGGTCAGAAGGGTGATGCGTCGGAGTGGGTGAGCTCCGGGGCGGGCGGGGTCGGTCCGCCCCTCGGCTGCTGGAGGAGTCGTACCGCGTCCTGGACGAGGCCGAGATCGATGAGGCGTTCGGCACGGAGGGAGCTGTTGAACTTCGGGTGCTGTTCGAGGACCGCGGCGGCTTCCTCGGCGCGGCCCGCTCCGGCGAGCAGGTCGGACACGGCCCAGGCCGCATAGCAGGTGTCGCCGTCGGGATGTGCCCGTGCTGCCTCGATCGCTTCGTCGAGGAGGCCGCAGTCGGCCATGAGCGGGAGCCGCATCTGGAAGAGCGCCCAGTCCTCCTTGCCGTCGCTCCGCGTCTTGATGGCATCGAGATGAGTCAGACCCTCCCGGGACCGGCCGTGGTCGGCGTACAGGGTGCAGAGAAGGTGGACGATCCAGTCCTCCGGATCGTGTTCGGTGTGCAGACGCAACACCTCGATCGCCTGGTCACTCCGTCCGTGCCGGACCAGGAGCGCGGACAGCTCTCCCACCACATGCCACATGCCGGACGGCGTGGCGCCGAACGTACGGTACGCGGCGATCGCGCCGTCGATGTCACCGCGTTCCTCCAGCACTTCGGCGAGGCGCTGCACGGCGTGCCCGTGGTGTTCGCACGCCGCGTACGCGCGGAGTTCCGTGATCCTGTCGTGCCTGGCCAGCAGGTCGGCCAGTTGGTCGCGGCCGTTGACGGAAGTGGTCTCGCGCCTGTGCAGCAGGGCTATCGCCTCATCGATGCGGCCCTGGCGCTCCCTGATCGTGGCGAGCAGGTCGACCGCGTTGGACGGTTCCCTACGGAGGTTGCCGCAGTCGGGATCGTCGCACGCGGGGGCCGCCCCTTCGACGCGCGCTTCCAGCAGGGCCGCCGCTTCCTCGTCCATGCCCGCCGCTTCGGCGACGTCGACCAGACATTCGGCGAGGAACCAGTCCTGGATCCCCGCGCGCAGGAGCGAAAACGCCTCGGCGCCGCGACCGTGCCGGGCCAGCAGGCGCGCGAAGAAGACCAGAGCCGACCGGTCACCGGCCTCCGCGTATGGGCGGGACAGCGCGATCGCCTCTGCGGCCCGGCCCCAGTCCTCCAGCAGTTCCGCCTGGCCTCGGGCCGCCGGCCACCAGTGCGTGGCGACATACGGAGCGAGCACTTCCAACGCCCGCTCGCGTCGGCCCCGACGCCCGAGCAGCCGCGCCCACTCCAGTGCGCAGAACCACTCCCCGCGTCCGGCCTGGAGCTCCACCTCGCGCTCATGACCGCGTTCGAGCAGCCGCGCCACCAGCCGTGGGGGAACGCAGCCCGTCAACGTTCGGGCGCGGTCATCAAGATCGTCAGCGTCCATGGCTGCGAACCTTAGCCCCAGCCGCCGACACGCCACACGCCGGAGCCATGGGCGTGCGGAGGATGCGCCGACGGGTCAGGGGGAGGCCACTGTCGCGCCGGCGAGGGAGTGCCGTCACCGCTCGGCGTGCGGAGCCTTCGGTTTGTGGGTGACCCAGAGCAGCTCCGCCGGCCAGCGGTGCGCCCAGTCGGGCGGGTCGGTCTCGTTGTAGCCGTTGAGGGTTCCGCGTTCGGGGCGCGGCTCGATGAGGTCGTCGATGACCAGACCCGCGCCGCGCAGGACCCTGACCCAATCACCGTAGGTGAGTTGGTAGCTGGTCGCGCCGTCGCCCTCGGCGATGGCGGCCAGCCCGAAGTAGTCCTGCCGCAGCGTCGTGGTCACCCGGCCGGCGGGTTCGTCGTAGCACGCCTCGAACCAGGGGCTGGCGACGTTGAAGACGAGCCGCCCGCCCGGCCGCAGGACGCGTGCGGCTTGAGGGACGGCCAGGTGCGGGGGCGCCCAGCTGAGTCCGCCGAAGTCGCAGAACACCAGGTCGAAGCTGGCGGTGGCGAAGGGGAGTTGTTCAGCGGCGCCCTGCACCAGCGGGTAGCGGCTCGCTCCCATCGCGGTGGCTGCTGCCGCGAGTTGGGTCTCCGCCAGGTCGAACCCCACCACGTCGGCGCCCTCGGCGGCGAGGGCCCTGGACCACTGGCCGGCGCCGCAGCCGAGTTCGAGGACGCGCTTGCCGACGACGTCGCCCAGGGCGCGCAGGTGCGTGTCGGGGATGGAGTACATGCCCCACAGCCGGGGTGCGGCGCCGATGCGAGGGTCGTGCTCGTGCTGGTAGTCACCGCTGATCTTGTTCCAGAGCCGCCGATTCGCGGGGATGCTGTCCACCTGCCGACTTCAGCACCGGCCGCCGGGACCGGTCAACACGGTTCTCGTGCCGGTCGGTCCTCGTCGTGGTCGATCCTCGTGCCGGTCGGTCCTCGCATCCGGCCCGACGCGGAACGGCCCCGGCGGCCCACGCATGCGCGGGCCGCCGCCTATCCCACGGAGAGTTCGAAGTACGCGGTCTCCCGGTATCCGGAGTGCGGGGGTGTGACCTCGACCGTGACCGGAGCCCCCTTACGGCTCGGCTCGACCAGGGCCGGCACGACGCGGCTCTCGCCCTCGGGGAGAACCGGCGCGAGGGCGTCCTCGGACTGTTCCGAGTTCACCCAGGAGGTGCTGTAGTCCGACGTGTCGTCCTCGTCCGCCGCGCCGCCCCTGACGGCGAGCGGACGGTCGAGCGAGGTGCGGCCGAGGTGGAGCTCGCCGTCGGTGTCGTTCTCGTACGTCACGGTCAGCCGGTAGACGCCGTCGCCCTCGGGCCGGGCAGCGCTGACGGTGACCCACAACCCGTCCTCGTACCGGGCCGTCATCCCTGCGCCGAGCGGCTGCGACGAACTGCCCTCCGGGCCGGGCTGTTCCATCTGCCCGTCCCCGTCGAGCCCCTTCTCGAAGTCGCTCAGCCCGGCCGCCGCGAGCGCGATCAGCACGACAGCGACGACCATCGCGATCGCGCAGCCGTAGAAGCCGCGTGAGCTTGGGGCGGGGTCTGTGTCCGCCGGGGCGGAGGTCGTCGCTTCCGTGTCCATGCGGCTCACGCTAGACAGGGGGCGGGGTGGGGGCATGAGCGCCGGTACTCAGGTCAGCGGCGCGACAACGAAGGCCAGCGCCACGAGGGGCGGCGTCCCGGAGGCTCGCGTCCCGCCCGGAGGGCATGCGAGCGTCGTGCTGAAGGGGCCCGGGAGGTGCCGGCGGACGAGGCCGCCGGGGAGGTCGCCGTACGGTTCGCGTTGACGCAGGCCGTTCTGTCCCCGGGCGAGGTGCTGGCCGTCGCGCGCAGTCGGGGGCAGCGGCTGCCGGACGGGACCGGGCGCTGACAGACTGGCCCCATGCCGCCGACCAGTCCCCGCCGCCTCTCCCTCCAGCAGATCATCGAAGGGCAGCGGCGCGCCGCGTTCGTCGGCAGGCAAGCCGAACTCGACCTGTACCGGCGCAACTTCACCATCCCGCCGGAGGACCCGCGCCATCGGTTCGTCTTCCACGTACGGGGCAATGCCGGTGTCGGCAAGACCTCACTCGTACGCGAATGGCGTGACGCGGCAGCCGAGTTCGGGGCCGTCACCGCGTCGGTCGACGAGAGCGCCGACTCCGTGCCGGACGTACTCGCCGCTTTCGCCGAGCAGTTCGCCGAGCAGGGATACCCGCTCAAGGCGCTCGACCGGCTCCTCGCCGTCCACCGGCGCGCCGTCCACGAGGCGGCCGGGCGGCTCACGGCCGACAACGAGGCGGAGCCCGGCGCGCCCTCGGCCGGAGCGCTCGCCGCCGCGCAGGCCGGGCTGATCGCGGCCGGCGCGATACCGGTCGTCGGAGCGCTCGCGGGCGGTATCGACCCGGCGGTCCTGGCCCGGGGCGCGGGTGGGCTGCGGGCGGTGTTCGGCGGGCGGGCCCGGCAGCAGCAGGAGGAGGCCCGGCTGCTGGCCGAACCGCTGCGGGCCCTCACCCCGGTGTTCGTCGCCGAGATCGACCGGGTCGCGGACACGGTTCCCTGGATCGCCCTGTTCCTGGACACCTACGAGCGCACCGCACCCCAACTCGACCGGTGGGTCTCGGACGTGATCACCGCCGGACGGTACGGGGACCTGCCCGCCAACCTCGTCCTGACCCTGGCCGGGCAGCGACGCCTGGACCCGGTGCACTGGGGCGACCGGGGCCGCCTGGTCGCGGACGTGCCGCTCGCCCCGTTCACCGAGGCCGAGTCGCGCCAACTCCTGCACGGACGCGGGGTGGTGGCGGAGACCGTCGTACGGGAGGTGCTGCGGCTCTCCGGCGGGCTGCCGGTCCTGGTGTCCACGCTCGCCGCCAACCCCGGTGCGGCCGGGGAGGCGAACGCCACCGCCGTCGAACGGTTCCTGGCCGGTGAGAGCGACCCGGTCCGGCGGGCGGCGGCGCTCGCCTGCGCCGTGCCCCGCCGGTTCGACGAGGACCTGGTCGCCGTCGCCGTGGCGGCGCCCGAGGACGGCTCGTACCCCGTGCCGGAGCTGTACGGCTGGCTGCACGAGCTGCCGTTCGTCGCCGAACGCCACTCCGGGCACTCCCGCTACCACGCCGTGGTCCGGGCCCCGATGCTCCGCCTCCAGCGGACCGGTTCGCCGCGCCGCTGGAAGGCGGCGCACGACCGCCTCGCCGACGCCTTCGTCGCCCGCCGGGACGCGGCGGGCGAGGGGATCGACCCGGAACGGCTCTGGGCCGAGCAGCCCTGGCGCCGGGCCGCCCTCGAAGTGCTCTACCACCGGCTCTGCGCCCGCCCGCGCGCCGCGCTGCCCGAGGCCCTGCGCGCCGGGATCTCCCTGTGCGAACAGCGGCCGTCCCGTACCCGGCACTGGGCCCGGATCATCGCGGAGGCGGGCGAGGACGCCGACAGCGCACTCCTGCGCGAGTGGGGCCGCGACCTGCTCGCCGCCATAACGGACCACGGCCCCCGCCCCACCGCCGTGCTCGGCCTCCTGCTCACCCGGGCCGAGCTGACCGACCGGGACAGGGCGGCCGCCCTCGTGGTGCGGGCCTGGGACCGCTTCCGGGCCGGGGAGTTGGACGCCGCGCTCTCTGACCACGGGCGGGCCGTCGCCGTCGACCCGCGCAGCGAACGCGCCCACCAGGGCCGGGCGGTGATCCTGCGGTCGCTCGGCCGGTACGAGGAGGCGCTCGCGGATCTGGACCGGGCGGAGGAGATCGCGCCCGCGTGGGCCTGGGCGGTGCGCGAGCGAGGGGAGACGTACCGGCGGATGGGGCGGTTGGAGGAGGCCCTGGCCGTCCTGGACCGGGCGCACGCCCTGGACCCGTCCGACGCGGTCCCGCTGGGCAGCCGAGGCCTGGTCCGCCACGGACTCGGCCGCCACGAGGACGCGCTCGACGACTTCGACCGGGCGATCGCGCTGTGGCCGGAGTACGCGTGGGCGCTGGTGCGGCGGGCCCGGGTGCGTACCGCTCTGGGCGACCCGGTGGGCGCCCTCGCCGACCTGGACCGGGCCGAGGAGCTGGCCCCCGGGCGGCCGGGCACGGAGGGGGAGCGGGGCGAGGTGTACCGGGCGGCGGGCCGGCACGAGGAGGCCGTCGCCTGCTACGACCGGGCCCTCGCCCTGGACCCCGGGTACGCCTGGGCGCACGGCAGCCGCGCCCTCGCCCTGGAGGCCCTGGACCGCCCGGCCGAGGCCCGCGCGGACCTGGACCGGGCGCTGGAACTGGACCCGGGCTACGCGTGGGCCCGGGAGCAGCGGGAGCGGTTGGGGCCGCTCTGACGACACCCTGCACATCCGGTACAGGACCTGTACCATGGCTATATGGCGCTGAAACGGACCAATGTGTACGCGGACGACGAGGATCTCGCTCTGATCAAGGAGGCCGCCGCACGCCTGGGCGTGTCCGAGGCGGAGCTGATCAGGGAGGGCATCCACCGGATCGCCCTCGCTCAGCGCGTCTGGGACGAGCCGATCGTCACTGACGACGAGACGTTCGATCTGGGCGGGCCCGTCACGCGTGATGACGTGCGGGGTGCCATGGACCGAGCGCTCGGGCCGGGCGAGTCGCGCGGGCGGGGACACGCTGCGTGATCGTCATTGCCGATACGTCCGGACTGCTGGCTCTGTTCAACAGCGGTGACCCGGCCCACCCGGCAGTGCGCCAAGCCGCTGGGAAGTGCGGACTACTGGTGGCCAGTCCCCTCGCGCTCACCGAGGTGCACCACGTGGCGACGTCCCGTGCAGGTCGCCGTGCGGCTGACCACATCCTGCGCTCGATCACGGGGCTCGTCAGGTCGCGCCGGATCGTGCTGGAGCCGCCGACGGCGGAGATCCTGGATGCGGCCCTCACCGTCCGGGCGCGCTACGCGTCTCTGAACCTCGATCTCGTGGACGCGGTCAACGTGGCCCTGGCGGCGGAGTACGACACGGACACCGTGCTGACCCGAGACATCCGGGACTTTCGTGCGCTGAGGCCCCTTGCCGGTCGCTACACGCACTTCAGAATCCTGCCGGACGATTTCTGAACCCCCGGCCCGGGTACGCCTGGGCCCACGGCAGCCGCGCCCTCGCCCTGGAGGCCCTGGACCGCCCGGCCGAGGCCCGCGCGGACCTGGACCGGGCACTGGAACTGGACCCGGGCTACGCGTGGGCCCGGGAGCAGCGGGAGCGGTTGGGGGCCACGGGGGAGTCGTAGGGTCGGGGGATGCGCGATGTGCGGGTGGTGCTGATCGGCGGAACCTCGAACACCGGCAAGTCGACCGTCGCCGGAAGGCTGGCGGAACGGCTCGGGTTCGAGCACCGGTCCACGGACGGCTTGGCCCGCCACCCGGGACGGCCCTGGCGGACCCCGGAGCACGAGGTCCCGCCCCATGTCGCCGAGCACTACGCGACCTCGGCCCCCGACGAACTCCTCGCCTCCGTCCTCGCCCACTACGAACGGCTCTGGCCGCGTATCGAGGGACTGATCACCGACCGTGCGCGCCCCGGTTCGGCGGGCCTGGTCCTGGAGGGTTCCGCGCTCCTGCCCGAGCGAGTCGCACGGCTCACGGTCCCCCGTACGGCCGCCGTGTGGCTGACCGCCGACGACGCCGTCCTGCGGGACCGGGTGCGGACGGCGGGGCGCTACGCCCGCGCCTCGGAGGAGGAACGGCTGCTCATGGACCGCTTCCTGGCCCGGACCCACCGCTTCCAGACGCGGACGGTGGAGGCGGTCGAGTCGCTGGGGCTGGCCCGCCTCGACGTCGGCGGCGGACGTACGGTCGAGGAACTGGCCGACGCCGTGATGGCCACCGCGGCACGCCCGAACCGGTCCGGCGGCTGACCTTCCCGCCGGCCGCCCCGGTCAAAAACGACCTGCGGGACGTCCGTCGACATACCCGTACGTACCCCGGTCCGCCCCCTCTGCCGTCCGTTCCCGTTCGATTACAGTGCTTGCGCGGTCGCCTCCGGAGGCCCGCGCAGCCGAGCACGTGGTGACGGGGGAGGAGGCGGGGTGAGCACAGGCGCCGCGGCCGTCTGGGGCCGGGCCGAGCAGCAGGACTTCCGCAGCCGGGTCCGCGGGGCCCTGCTCGGCGGGGCGGTCGGGGACGCGCTCGGCGCCGGGGTCAGCGGGCTCGCCCTGGAGGAGATCCGCGCGGCCCACGGCGTCGAAGGGGTCGCCGACTACGTGCCCGCCCACGGCAGACGCGGCGCGGTCACCGCCCTCACCCAGCTCACCCTGTTCACCGTGGACGGCCTGATCCGCGCCCAGGTCCGCCGCGACACCGGAGCCTGGCACCCGCCCACCGACGTGCACCGGGCCCATCTGCGGTGGGCCTCCACCCAGCACCACTGGGGGCCCGACGAACGGCGCGACGACAACGGCTGGCTGGCCGCCGAGGAGTGGCTCTACGTCCGCCGCGATCCCACCCGGGAGTGCCTCGGCGGCTTCGGCGACACCGTCATGGGCACCCTCGACCGGCCGAAGAACCCCACCGCCCGGGACGCCGGCGCGCTCACCCGGTCCGCCCCGTTCGGGCTCCTCGTGGGCTGGGAACCGGGGCTCGTGCTGCAACTGGCCGTCGAGTGCGCGGCCCAGTCCCACGGCCACCCCGCGGCCCAGCACGCCGCCGGCGCCTTCGCCGTCCTGGTGCACGGTCTCGCGCGCGGGGAGAGCCTGGACGCTGCCGTGCAGAACACTCTGGCCCTGCTGGCCGATCGCCCCGGCCACGAACCGGTGACCGAGGCCCTGCGCCAGGCCCTCGGCTCGGTGCGGCAGGGTATCCCGGGGCCCGCGCTGATCGAGGCGCTGGGGGCGACCGACGCCGCCGAGGAGGTCCTCGCCGTGGGGGTCTACTGCGCGCTGGTCAGCGAGGACATCCGGCACGGGCTGCGGCTCGCGGTGAACCACAGCGGGCCCTCCCGCGCCACCGGTTCGGTCTGCGGGGCGCTGCTGGGCGCGCTGCACGGCGAGACCGCGCTGCCACCGGCCTGGCTCGCGGAGCTGGAGGGGCGGGCCACGCTGCTCCAACTCGCCGACGACTTCGCGATGGAGATGACCCAGGGGCCCGCCCTGCACACCCCGTCCGCCGTCGCCCCGGGCTGGCTGGCCCGCTACCCGCGCACGTAACGCCGTTCGGCGGAGGGGCTGTTCGGGCCGCACCTTCCCTCGGCGACGCGTCGGCGCGTCGGCACGTTGGCATGGTGGCGCGTCGGCACGTTGGAAGGCCTGCACATCGCTACGTCGGTACGTCGGCGGGTCGGTACGTCGGCACATCACCGCATCGCCGCATCGCCGCGTCAGCGCATCAACTCGCCCGCGTTGACCAGCAGTGACTGGCCCGTGATCGCGCGGGCCCGGTCGGAGGCCAGGAACGCGACGGCCTCCGCCACGTCCCCGTCCGTGGCCAGCTCCGGCAGTGCCATCCGCGCGGTGAGCCGGTCCAGGACCTCGGACTCCGGTACGCCCTCGGAATCCGCCGCGAACTGTACGTACGCCTGTACCGGCGGCCCCCACATCCAGCCCGGCAGCACGGTGTTGACCCGGATGCGGTGCGGGCCCAACTCCCGCGCCAGCGAGTACATCGCCGAGGTGAGCGCCCCCTTCGACGCCGCGTACGCCGCCTGCCGCACCTCGGAGGGCGCGGCCACCGAGGACTGGGTGCCGATCACCACCACCGAGCCGCCCCCCTCCTTGAGCGCGGGCAGGCAGGCCCGGGTCATCCGCAGCGTGCCCAGGAGGTTCACGTCGATCACCGCCTGCCAGGTGGCGAAGTCCGCGTCCTGCAGCCCGCCGAAACAGCTGTCCCACGCGGCGACGTGGACCACCGCGTCGATTCCGCCGAACCGCTCCACCGCGAGCGCCGCCAGCGCCTCGCACTGCCCCTCGTCCGTGATGTCGGTCGGCAGGTGGGCCGTGCTCCGGCCCTCCGGGTCGATCTGCGCCGCCGACCTGGCCAGGTTCGCCGCCGTACGGGCCCCGAGCACCGCGTGCCCGCCGTCCCGGACGACGGTCTCCGCGACCCGGTGGCCGAGCCCCGGACCGACACCCGACACGACGACCGTCTTCCCCGCGAGCAACATCGACGCCTCCTGGCTCTGGCACATGATCTGACGACCCGTCAGGGTAGAGGGGGCCGGTACCCGAGGGAAGGGGAAGGGAGACCCGATGAGCGAGGACGCCGGAACGGGGAGCGAGCGGTACGCGGAGCTGGCGGGGGCGGGGCCGTACGGGGTCCGCCCCGGGCATGCGCTGATCACCCTGGTCGAACCGCATCCGGGCCATGAGTACGCGTACAACCGCTGGTACGAGGACGACCACTACTACGCGGGCGCGACCGCGATGCCCTGGATCTTCGCCGGGCGGCGCTGGGTGGCGCCCAAGGACCTCCAGGAACTGCGCTACCCGGAGACGTCGGCGGTGGCCCGGCCGGTCGGCGCGGGCTGCTACCTCTCCACGTACTGGGTGACCGAGGGGCGCTACGACGACCACATGAAGTGGACCGTCGCCATCAACCGGCGGCTGAATCGCGACGGCCGGGTCTACCAGGACCGGACCCACGTGTTCACCGCCTTCCAGGACCACGAGGCCACGGTCTACCGCGACGGGGCGGCGGGCCCCCGGGACTTCCACGCGCTCGACCACCCGTACGCCGGTCTCGTCCTCCAGGTCGTCGACGCCGAAGGGCCGCGACAGCGAGAGGAGTTGCTGGAGTGGCTGCGGTCCCGTCACCTTCCGAAGCTGTTGGCGGGATCACCGGCGGCGATGGTCATGGTGTTCCGGCCGACGCCCCTGCCCGGTGACCGGATGACGTACGTGAAGCAGGTCGAGGGGGTGGACACGCGGCTGACACTGCTGTGGTTCCTCCAGGAGGACCCGCGGAGCTGCTGGGCGAGCCGCTTCACCGGCCTCGACGCGGCGGTCGAGGAGAGCGGCCTGGGGCGGGTCGAGCTGGTGGCCCCGTTCGTACCGACCGTGCCGGGGACGGACCGGTACGTCGACCAGTTGCGGTGACGCCGCTGCTGGGGGAGAGCGAGGAGGAGAGGGGAGAGGGGCGGTGTGGGGCGGGCGCGTGGTGGCCGGAAGCGCATGCGCCGGTCCCGGAACGTGTCGAGGCCCGGAAGTGTCGGTACCGGAACATGCCGAGCCCGGGAGGTGCCTGCCCCGGAACGTGTCGAGCCCCCTCGGCCAGGACGGCGAACCGGTCGAGAGGGCTCCATCAGGTGGGGCGGTAACGCAAGTGGGGCGTGGTGCGCGGGGTGTTGAGCAGGTCAGGCGTCGACCGTGCCGGCGGCCACATCGCGCACGAACGCGTTCCACGCACCGGGGATGAAGGTGATCGAGGGACCCTCGGGGGCCTTCGAGTCGCGTACGGCGATGGCCTGCGCCGGGGACTTGACCTCGACGCACGCGCCGTTGCCCCCGGAGTACGACGACTTCGTCCACGTGTCCGTAGCACCCTGAAGAATTGCCATGTTCACTCCGGTTCAGAGAGTTGGGTGAGTCGCACCAACCTGATTCCGATTGGCGTGATCGACGCTACTCGCCAAGCCCCGTCCATGAGATGGCCGTTCACTCGTCCGGGCGGTCTTCGCCTGGTTGTCCTTCCTGAGTGGGTAGGCGGCGGTGTACCATTCCGCCGCCCACCCGAATGGCATCCCCGGAGTTCCGCTTCGGGTCCTCCGCTCGCGCGCCGCGAACCCGCCGTCCTGCAGCCGGTGTGCATCCGCGGGTCCTTCAGCTGGTGTACGACTTCGCGATCTTGCTGATGAACTCCCGGGTCTGCTCCACGTTCAGCGCCTGCGCCCGCAGGTGCTCGTACATCACGCTGTAGCGCTGCACGTCGTTCGCCTTCTCCAGGTACAGATCGCTGGTGACGCCCTCGATGTAGACGACGCTGGAGTCCGCCGCGTCCGGGAACTCCAGAATCGCGTACTGGCCGTTGATGCCCGGGTGGGCGCCCATGTCGAACGGCAGGACCTGGACGGTGACGTGCGGGAGGTGCGACTGCTCGACCAGGTGCTCCAACTGGTCCAGCATCACCTGCTTGTCGCCGACCACCCGGCGCAGCGCCGACTCGTCGATCACGGCCCACAGCCGCAGCGGGTTGTCCGGAGAGTTGACGCGGTCCTGGCGCCGCGACCGTACGTTGACGCGCTTCTCGATGTCCGACGGCGGGGCCTCGGGAAGCGCGCCGCTGATCAGCGCCTCCGCGTACGCCCGGGTCTGGAGCAGGCCCGGGATCATCTGCGGCTCGTACACCCGCAGCGACTCCGCGTCCGTCTCCAGACCGATGTAGACGCTGTACGGGATGTCGCCGAAGGCGTGCCACCAGCCCTGCTGGCGGGAGTCCTTCGCCATCTGCATGAGCGAGTCCACGATGCGGTGGTCCTCGACCTCGTACACCCCGCAGAGGTCGCGCACGTCGCGCTGGCTGATGGAACGGCGGCCGTTCTCCAGCCGGCTGATCTTCGACTGCGACACCAGCAGCCGCTCCGCGACTTCCTCGGCCGTCATGCCTTTGAGTTCGCGCAGGCGGCGCAATTCCTGGCCCAACCTGCGTCGCCTGACAGTGGGATTGACGTTGGACGGCACGGAAACGGCACCTCCGGCTATGTAGCTGTGCGTATCTACTGCTCAGCAGATTGCCACCCCTTGCCCCGGCCGCGCTGGGAAACGGTCACACACAGGGGCGCGGGGGCGTGCGCACCGGAGCACGGGAGGGCGCGCATGCGCACGGGGCAGCCGGTGATGGTGGCTACCGGCTGCCCCGTGCGTGGTGCGGCTCCCGGACCGGGTCCTGTGACGCGTCGGACGGCGGTACGGCGGTGTGCTGTTCCCGGACCCGTGCGGTCAGCTCGCGGCGGTGTGCGCCATGCTGCTGCGGCGGGTCTGTGATTGCGGCTGCAACGGAACGCCCGCTGCCTGCTGCGTACGGCGTGGCTGGACCGCCACCCCGTTCTGGACGTCCATCACGGCGTGCGCCACGAGGCCGCCCATCGGGTCGTGCCTGATCAGGTCCCGGAGCCGGGAACGCGATGAGCGTCCCTCGTTGCCCGGGTACAGGTGCTTGCCGAGTCCGACCGCGTGGGCCAGTGCGGCGAGCGCCGCGGTCCGCGGGTCCGGCGGTACGCCGGTGCGGATCGCACTGTCCAGCCGGTTTCTGATGTCCCGGCTGATCGCCGTGTCCGTCGCCTGGTAGCGAGTCGTCGGCAGCACTCCGCACATCTGGCCCGCCACGGCGTGAACCATGCCGCACCGCTCCAGATGAGCGAGGTAGATCTGGCGCAGCCCCAGTCGGGGCCCTCCTATCCAGTGGACCGCCCGGACCGGGCTGCCACGACGGCGCAGCAGCTCCAGTGCGGAGTCCAGAGTCGGATCTCCTGTCGGCCGTGGCATCACCACGGCGATACGATCCCCGTCAGGGGCTATCCGTCCTGCCAGAGCCAGCTCTACTAGCTGTGCCCCGGCCAGGCCGAGGTCGAGCGACTGCGGCTGCGCTGTGGTACCCGTGGTCGGGTCCAGAGCGAGCAACAGAAGCTCCTCCGGGATTGTTCTGCGGCTCCTGCCCATCCATGCCTCCCCGCGTGGATGTCTGACAGGGTGACCCCTCTCACATTCATCTGTCGAGAGCGCCTGACCGCTATGTATGGGAACCAGTAGGTATGTCGTTCTCGTCTAGCAGCTGGGCCAAGGGTTCACACAGGGACACTGGTAGATGGTTCGGACAGCGCGGGGCGGCCCCGCAGCGCATGAGGAGGCATCGGTGGCGGGCGAGTCCCCCGACAAAACGGAGCAGCGGAAGTCGTCGTCGGGGACGGCTGCGGAGGAGCGCGACCCGCGTTTCGCCGTCTTCCGCGACCCCGGCGAGGCCGCGGACGAGGCGGAGACCGAGGGCGCGGACGCCGGTACGGGCGCCGACGCGGGTTCGGATGCCGACGCGGGCTCGGGTACGGGAGCGGGTTCGGGTGCCACGTCGGACACGGCGACCGCGGTGTTCCGGCCGCGGCTGCCGGAGGACGGGGCCCGGCGCGAGCCGAAGGCGGAGGTGGAGGCGGACGCGAAGCCCGAGGCCGTGTCCGGCGGCGAGGCGTCCTCCGCGGCGGAGAACGCGTCCGAGGCCGGGAGCGACGCCGGGAACGGGCGTGAGGGCGGGCCGGAGGCCGCGCGGGAGCCGGAGAGCGCGCCTGAGGCCACTGCCACGGCCTCGGAGGGCGCCGGGGAGGCGGAGGAGCCCGCGAAGGCGCCGGAAGCCGCTCGGGGCAGCGCGAGCCCGGAGGCCGGCGAGAAGGCTGCGGACGCGGAGAAGTCCGACGCCGGGAAGTCTGACGCGGAAAAGTCCGGCGCGGAGACCGCTGACGGCGCTGACGCTGCTGACGGCTCCGAGGCTGCGGCGCCCGCGAAGGGCGAGGCGGACGGGGACGAGCCCGAGGCTGCGGACGGGGACGGTCGGCTGCGTGCAGCGGTCGCCGCCTGGGTCGATGCCGATGCCGAAGCAGGCGCCGACGCGGACGCCGAGACGGACGAGAAGCCGAAGCCGGGATCGACCTCGAAGGCCGAGAAGCCCGGGAAGGCTGAGAAGGCTGAGCAGGGCACGTCGGCCGGGCGGGAGAAGCGGGCCGGGCAGGACGAGCGGGACGGTGAGCCGGAGTCTGCGGCGAAGCCCGTACCGGCCGGCCGGTCGACGGCCGACAGCGGCTCCGACAAGGACACCGACGCCGACACCGACAAGGACTCGAACTCGGACGGCGACTCCGCCGCGGACTCCGGTGGCGGCTCCGACCTGCGGGGGATAGACCAGCCCACCGCTGTCTTCATGGCGGTCAAGCCGGGTGCCAAGGGGACCGGCGGGGTGGACCAGGCGACGACCGCCCTGAAGCTGCCGCGCGACCCCGGAACCGGAACCAAGCCCGCCGCCAAGCCGGGAGCAGCACAGCCCGGGGGCAAGAGCGCCGCCGAGCCCGAGAGCGACGCCGAGCGCACGAGCACCTTCGTACCGCTCCGCTCCGACGACGTCCGCACGCCCACCGCACCCCGCAAGCCCGAAGCCGGGTCGACGGCGGGGACGACCGGTGCGGCGACCGGAACCGCCGGTGCGGCGAACGGGGCCGACGCCGGGACCGGGACGCCCGCGCGTACCCCGGAGGCCGGTGCCCCGGCCCCCGCCGCCCCGTCCTGGGCCGCCGCCGAGCGGACCCGGCAGCAGCCGCTGCCGCCGAAGCCGCCGCTCGACCTGCTCGCCGAGCTGACGAACACCCCGCCGCCGCCGGAGACCCCGGTCCGTACCGCCGTCCGGCGGGTCAAGATCTGGACCCCGCTGGTGCTCCTCCTGCTGATCGTCTTTGCGATCGTGCAGGTGACCCGCCCGCTTCCGGAGCCGTCCCTGGAGCTCACGGCGAAGCCGACGTACACCTTCGAGGGCGGCGAGACGAAGCTGTCGTGGCCCGGTCAGGGCCAGTCGGCCGTGATGGTGGACGGTGTCGGCTCCCTCGGCACCGAGGGCCCGCAGAAGCCGGCCCCGATCGCGAGCGTCGCGAAGGTCATGACCGCGTACGTGATCCTCCGGGAGCACCCCCTCAAGGGTGACGAGGAGGGCGAGAAGATCACGGTCGACCAGAAGGCGGAGGACGAGTCCAAGCGCCCCGACGAGTCGACGGCCCCGCTGACCAAGGGCCAGAAGCTCTCCCAGCGGCAGATGCTCCAGTTGCTGATGATCCCCTCGGGGAACAACGCGGCCCGTCTGCTCGCCCGCTGGGACGCCGGTTCCGAGGACGCGTTCATCGACAAGATGAACGACGCGGCCAAGGACCTCGGGATGAAGGGGTCGACGTACACCGACCCGAGCGGGCTGGAGAAGACCACCGTCTCCACCGCCGCCGACCAGCTCAAGCTGGCCCAGGCGGTCATGCGCAACGAGGTCTTCCGCAAGATCGTGGACATGCCCGAGGTCGAGATCGAGGGCATAGACGGCAAGATCTACAACAACAACAACCTTCTGCTCCAGCCGGGCGTGAGCGGCATCAAGACCGGCTCCTCCACCCCCGCCGGCGGCAACCTGCTCTGGTCCGCGAACACCAAGGTCGACGGCAAGATGCTGTGGATCTACGGTGCGGTCATGGGGCAGCAGGCCGGCACCGGCCGCGTCTACGACAGCCTGGAACTGTCCCTCCAGAACAGCCTCAAGCTGATCAAGGACGCGCAGAAGGCCGCCACTTCGGCGACGGTCCTGAAGAAGGGCGACGTCGTCGGGTACGTGGACAACGGGTTCGGCGGGAAGACCCCGGTGGTCGCCACCAAGAGCCTCAAGGCGGTCGGCTGGTCCGGCCTGGAGGTCGAGCTCGAGGTCACGGACAACGGCGAGGGCATCGACCCCTCCGCGAAGGCCGGGAGCGAGGTCGGCATGGTGACCGTGGGCACGGGCACCGGGAAGATGACGGCCCCGGTGGTGCTCCAGGACGATCTGGCCCAGCCGGCCTTCGGCGACAAGCTGACCAGGGTCGGCTGACCGGAGCGGACGGTCGGTCCGGCCGACCGGTCCCGCTGACCAGGGCCGGCCGACCGGACCGGCCGGAACGGCAAGGCGAGGTCCGGCAAGGCGAGGTCCGGCGGGACGAGCACCGGGAAGACGAGGGCCGGAAGACGAGAAGGGGGGAGGGAGAAGCGGACCGTTTCTCCCTCCCCCCACCTCCCTCCCGGCCCATGACAGGAGTACGTGCCGGGGGTACGTGTTAGCGTCCCCGAACAGGTACGGGGTGAGCGTCCCCGAACACGTACGGGGCCGGCGGAGGACGGGGAGAGGCGTAGTGACCACCGCGGAGCCGAAGCCCGGCCGCGAGACGGACGAGACCGCGGGCAGCGGGGGAGACGCCCTGCACGTCCGCGTGCCGTCCCCCCGCGCACCGGAGCCCTCCGACGCCCCCGAGGCCGCGGAGCCCACCGACGTCCACGGTTCGGCCGATAGCGCCGGCTCCCGGACGACCCCATCGACCCCATCGACACCACCGGCCCCACCGGCCGCCCCCGAGACCCCGCGCGAGCGGGCGCACCGGCTGCTGCGGCACCCCGTCACCATCGCCACGGCGGCCGCGGCCCTGCTGCACGTGCTCTGGTTCTTCTTCTTCGCCAACACCGGCGGGGACATCGCCGCCCAGGACGCCTGGGCCGAGTTCGTGGGCCGGCACCCCGGGTCCGCGTACAACCTGGCCTGGTACGGGGGCATGCACCCCGTCTCGTACAGCGTGGTCTCGCCGTACCTGATGTCCGTGCTCGGCGTCCGGACGACGATGATGATCGTCGGCACGGTCTCCTCCGGGCTGACCGCGCTGATCCTCGTGCGCGTCCCGGCCGTGCGCAACCCGCTTGCCTGCGCGCTCGCCGGAGTCTTCGCGTTCCTGTGCAACGCGCTGTCGGGCCGGGTGACGTTCGGGCTCGGCATGATGTTCGCGGTCGGCGCGGTGGCGGCGGTGTTCTGCTGGCCGTACCGGTGGCGGTACAAGCGGTGGGCCAAGGCCGCCGTCGCCGCCCCGCTCGCCGCGCTGGCGACCGCGTCCAGCCCGGTCGCCGGCCTCTTCCTGGGGGTCGTCGCGGCGGCGCTCTTCCTCCACAAGCGCCGCCCCGGCGCGTACGCGATTGGGCTCGCACCGGTCGCCGTGGTGGGCCTGTCCGCGTGGCTGTTCCCGTTCTCGGGCACCCAGCCGATGTCGCTCGGGACCCTGGCGCTGCCGGTCCTCTTCTCGGTGCTCGTCTTCGTCCTCGTACCGCGCGACTGGAGCACCGTCCGCACCGCCGCCGCCGTCTACGGGGTCGGCACGCTGCTCACGTACGTCGTCGACTCGCAGATCGGGTCGAACATCACGCGGATGGCGATGCTGTTCGCCGGGGTCGCGCTGCTCGCCGCCCTGCCGTACGCGGTGCCGCGCAGCCGCCGCTGGTACGCCCTGGTCCTGGCCTTCGCCGGGCTCAACTTCTGGATCGGCTTCAAGAGCGTCGACGACATCGTCCGCACCGCCCCCGCCGCGTCCTGGAACCGCGAGCTCGCCCCGCTGGTCAACCAGCTCCAGCAGGTGGGGGCCGAACGCGGCCGGGTCGAGGTCGTCCCCGCGAGCAGCCACCGCGAATCCTCGGCGCTCGCCCCGTACGTCCAGCTCGCGCGCGGCTGGAACCGCCAGGCCGACATGGAGCGCAACCCGCTCTTCTACGACGACACCCTGGACCCGCTGAGCTACCGGGAGTGGCTGGACCGCTGGGCCGTGCACTACGTGGTGCTGCCCAAGGACCGGCCGGACAACGGGGCGGTCCAGGAGGCGGAGCTGATCGAGCAGGGCCAGCCGTACCTGCGCGAGATCTGGGGCGACCAGAACTGGAAGCTGTACCGGGTGCTGGACCCGGTGCCGCTCGCCGACCCGCCGGCGACGGTGGAACGAGCGGGCGCGGGCGGAGTGACGATCACCGTGAAGTCGCCGGGGCGGGTGCTGATCCGGATCCCGTACACGCGCTGGCTCGCCCTGGTCGACGAGGACGGCAAGGTGGTGCAGCGGCCGCAGGAGACCGAGGAGTCGAAGCTGCGGTCGAAGGACGACGAGACCGCGCCGAAGACGTACGTCAACACGCACGGCTGCCTGAACAAGGTCGAGGAGGGCCCGTACGGCGACGAGTGGACCGAACTGCTCGCGCCGAGGCCGGGGGTGTACCGGCTGACGGCCCCGTACCAGTTCGAGCCGGGCACGCCCTGCCCGGAGGAACTGAGCTGATCCGGACGCTGTCCTGCCACCGACGCTTCCTGCCCCGGGCGGTTCCCGGGCCCCGGACGCCGCCCGCCCCGGGCGCCTCCTGCGCCTGCGCGGGGCGGGCCGGGGCGGGCCGTCTCCGGACGGCTCAGCGCAGGAACTCCCGGTCATGCGGTGACAGTTCCGTACGAGGCCCGGCGGAGCGGAGGACGGTGTCGAGGGCCCGCTCGGGATCGGCTTCGTAACATCCGCTGGCCCAGGCGGCGTTGGCCTCGATCACGGCCCAACGCCCGTCGTCGTCGCGGCCGATGTCCACGACGACGGCCGAGGGCAGGCTGTCGGCGGCCGCCGCGAGCACGTCCCGCCCGAAGGCGAGCGCGTCGCCGTGCGCGGGCCCGAGCCGGAGCCGGCCGGTCTCGGCGTACTGCCCGGCGGTGTGGACGGACCCGTCGAGCAGGTGGAGGCGGTACTCGGCGGCGAACGTCATCACGTCGCTCACGAGCACGACGGTCGCCGGGTCCACGGCGTCCGGCCCGGGGAGCCGGGACCCGTCCGCGTACACGAGGGCCGGGATGCCCTTGTCGTTGGGCGACTTGACGAAGGCGGGGCGGCGCAGCCCGTACGCGTCCCCGATCGGCATCGCCCGTACGTCCCGGCGGGTGAGGGCGCGGGGCAGCCGGGCGAGCCAGTCGGGGGGCGCCTCCAGCAGGGCGATGCCGAGCGCGGGAGCCACGGCATCGGCGAACGACGGCCCGGCGTGCAGATGTACGGCGGCCTCCCCGTCGCCCGGTGCGGCCACCCCGTCCGGTACGGCGAGGGCGGTCGCCTCCACGACGTGCAGCCCGCGCCGCAGCGCGGCGGCGCGCAACGTACGGGCGGACGCGGTGAGTCGGGGCGGAAGGACGAGGGTGCGCGGCGGACGGGTCACGGTCGCCGATCCTCCCGCACGGGGTGCGCGGGGCCCACGGAATTTCCGGGCGCGGGGTGCCGCTCGCCCCGGGCGCCCACCGCCGGCGGCCCGTTGTGCGTACCGGCCGGACCTGCTTCGATCGTCGCATGATCATCGAACCGTCGCTCGTACGCGGCCTGATCGCCGCCCAGTTCCCGCAGTGGTCCGACCTGCCCGTGGAGGCGGCCGGCACCGGGGGGACGGCGAACGCGATCTACCGCCTGGGGGCGGACATGAGCGTACGGCTGCCGCGCACCGAGGGCAGCGCGGCGGACGTGGCGACCGAACACCACTGGCTGCCGAAGCTGGCCCCGCGGCTGCCGTTCCCGGTGCCGACACCGCTCGCGCAGGGCGCTGCGAGCGAGGGGTTTCCCCGGCCCTGGTCGGTTCACACCTGGCTGGACGGGGTGAACCCGGCCCCGGGCGACGCCACGGCGTCCTCCGACCTGTTCGCTGCGGACCTGGCGGAGTTCGTGCTGGCGCTGCGCCGGATCGACCCGCAGGACGCGCCGCCCGCCTACCGAGCCGAACCGTTGGCCTCCCGCGACGAGGCGACCCGTACGGCGCTGGCGAGCGTGGGCGGAGTGGTCGACGTGGAGGCCGCCACCACCGAGTGGAAGGAGGCGCTGGCCGCCCCACCGCACACGGGTCGTCCGGTCTGGGTGCACGGAGACCTCCAGCCGGGCAACGTCCTGGTCGACGACGGCCGCCTCACCGCCGTCATCGACTTCGGCTGCACGGGCCTGGCCGACCCGGCGCTCGACCTGATCGCCGCCTGGTACCTGCTGGCCCCCGACGCCCGGGACACCTTCCGCACCGCCCTCGCCCCGGACGACGCCACCTGGGCCCGGGGCCGGGGCTGGGCCCTGTCGATCGCCCTGCTGGAACTGGCGCACTACCGCGAGACGGACCCGCGCATGGCCCGGATCGCGGTCCACGTGATCGAGGAACTGCTCCACTCCCGCTGACGACAGGGGCGGACCCGGGGCGGGGCGGGCACGGGCCGGGTCCGGACCGGGGCCGGGGCCGGTGAAGGGCGGCCCCGGCACCCCGGCGGCGGCGTACGGAACGGGGGATCAGGGCCGGAACAGCCAGCGTTCGATCTCGTCGACGCCCACCTGGCGTTCGAGCCTCGCGCTCTCTTCCCGGGCCCAGCGCCCCAGAAGTTCGCAGTACCGGACATAGGCGGGGGTGGGCCACCCGTTCCCGCCGAGCGAGTCCCACCCGCAGGCGTTCTTCAGGGTGGCGGCCACCTGGGAGTCGAGGATCGCGCAGGGGTGTGTGAGCGCGCCCCGGCCGGCGAAGTACAGGACCTTGGTCGAGAAGGCCGGACCCAGGTACGCGATGGCATTGCGGTTTCCGGGCCGCAGCGCTTCGTAGGCCCGTTCGGGGCACTCCCGGGCGGCGTGCACCGCTGCACGCAGAGCAGCCGCGGACCCGGGCGGATCGGCCGCCACGGCTCGTATACGCCGGCGGTTGAGGCGGAGCTTCTTGCCGCTGCCCCAGGCGAGGACGCGCCACAGAAACCGCAGGACGTCCTCGTCGCAGCCTGGATCGAGGCGGTCGGCGTCCGCGAACAGGTCACCGCGGCTCAACTCCACCACCCCCGGCCCGACCACCGGCCCACCCGGAAGCCGAGCGGCGGCCAGCTCGGCGTTCCACCACGCACCGGCCACGGGGACGGCATGGCCGTCGATCCGCTCCGACCGAGGCCGCTGAAGAGCCTCACGACCAGCACGCGGCAACCGCAGACGGGATACGTCGGTGAGCGTCATGGCCGCATCCTCCCCTGGTGGAGGGGCGGATGGAGGAGGTTCCCGCACACTGCCGCCGCCTGTCCCTCACCCGCCCCGCGAAGGCTCGCGCCCCGCCCCGTGGGCAAAGAAGAAGGGCCAGGAAGGACGTCTGCCCTGACCTGGCCCTTCTGCCTGTGCCCCCGGCAGGATTCGAACCTGCGACACCCGCTTTAGGAGAGCGGTGCTCTATCCCCTGAGCTACGAAGGCAGGGGCTTGTGGAGAACCTCGGATCGGACCCGGCAAGTGGGTCGTGGCCTCGGTGCGCAAGCCCGCTCGTCAGTGGGGGCGCCGGCGCTCGCTGCGGTTTCCCGGGCGGGCGTTCGTGCGACCTGACCGCTGACGGGAACAGCGTAGCGGATCGGGGCGGGGCGGAGGCGTGGAGTGCGGGGGCTGGGGGTTATGCGGGGGATCAGGTGGTGAGTTCCCGGATCGTCGGGGTCCGGAAGAGGTCGCGCAGCGGTACGGGCTTCAGGCCGCGGGCGCGCAGCGCGGCGCTGATCCGGACGGCGAACAGGGAGTTCCCGCCGAGCTCGAAGAAGTCATCGTCGAGGCCGACGGGGGTGCCGAGGACGGTCTCCCAGATCTCCCGGAGGGCGCCGGCGAGGGCGGTGTCACCCGTGCCGTCCGGCTCCGGGGCGGGCCGTGCGGAGGAGGAGGAGCGGACCGGGGCGGGCAGCTGTGTCGCGTCCAGCTTGCCGTTGGGCGTCAGCGGGAGGGCGTCGAGGGCCGTGACCGTGGCCGGGACCATGTGCTCGGGGAGGATGCCCGCGGCGCGCTTGCGCAGGCCCTGAAGGTCGGCGGCGGTGCCGCCCGCCGGGACCACGTAGGCGTCGAGGCGGGCCGTGGCCGGGTCGGTGGGGTCGTCGCGGTGCACCACCACGGCGGCGGCGGTGACGGCCGGGTCCTCCAGGAGCACGGCGCGGATCTCGTCGGGCTCGATGCGGAAGCCGCGGATCTTGACCTGGCTGTCGATTCTGCCGAGGTGCTCCAGCCGCCCGTCGGTGCGCATCCGGCCCAGGTCGCCGCTGCGGTACGTCAGGGCCCGGGCGTCGGGGGCGTACGGGTCCGGCAGGAAGCGTTCGGCCGTCAGCTCGGGCCGGTTGAGGTACCCGGCGGCGACGCCCGCGCCGCCCACGCGGATCTCCCCGGTGACGCCGGGGGGCACGAGGCGGCCGCGTTCGTCGGTGACGTACAGGTGCCGGCCCGGCAGGGCGGGGCCCACGGAGCGGGAGCCGGCGAGGGCGAGTTCGCGGGTGACCGTCTGGGCGGTGACGTGCACGGTGGTCTCGGTGATGCCGAACATGTTGACCGTGCGGCAGGTGGTCTCGGGGTGCCGGTCGAACCAGGGCAGCAGCATGCGGCTGTCCAGCGGTTCGCCGCCGAACACGACGAGCTGGACCGGCAGCCCGGTGTGGTCGGTCCGCAGGAGCTGGGAGAACGCCGACGGCGTCTGGCTGAGCACGGTGACCCGCCGGGCGAGCAGCAGGTCGCGGAAGTCGTCCGGGTCGCGGGTGACGGCGTAGGGCACGACGACGAGCCGTCCGCCGGTCAGCAGGCAGCCCCAGATCTCCCACACCGAGAAGTCGAAGGCGGCCGAGTGGAAGAGCGTCCAGGTGTCGTCGGGGCCGAGACCGTACTCGTCGCGGGTGGCGTCGATCAGGGCGACGACGTTGCGGTGCGGCACGGTCACGCCCTTGGGGCGGCCCGTGGAGCCGGAGGTGTAGATGACGTACGCGGGGTCGTCGGGGGCGGGGGGCCCGGACGGCTCTTCCGGCTCTTCCGGCCCGTCCTCGGCGGTCCCGGCGCGCTCGGTTGAAGCGGGCGCGGTGAGTTCGTCCGGGGTCAGGGGTACGGCCCCGCCCTCGCGCGGGAACTCGGCGAGGCGGGTCACGACGACGCGCAGTCCGGCGTCCGCGACGGTGTGGGCGAGACGGTCGGTGGGGTAGGCCGGGTCGGCCGGTACGTAGGAGGCGCCCGCCCTGACCACACCGAGCAGGGTGACGACGAGTTCCGCGGACCGCTCCAGGCAGACGCCCACCCGGTCGCCCCGGCGCACCCCGCGAGCGCGCAGCCCGGCCGCGATCCGGGCGGAGCGCTCGTCCAGCTCGCGGTAGCTGAGCTCGGTGCCGCCGTCGCAGAGGGCGATGGCGTCGGGTGCGGCGGCGGCCACCCGGGCGAACGCCCGGGGCAGCGTGTCCGGGGTGCGGGCGGGGCCGGCGGCCGGCCGGCCGAGCCGGGCCACGCGGTCCCGCTCGTCCCGGTCGAGCAGTTCCACGTCCGCGACCGCGGTGTCCGGGGCGAGCACGGCCTGCCGGTACACCTGCGCGAGATGGCGCGTGAACCCCTCGGCGACCGCCGGCGCGACATGGCTGAGCCGGAAGTGGCAGGAGAGGCGGGTGGCGCCGTCCGGAAGGGGCGAGAAGACGAAGGTGAGCGGGAAGGGCGGAGCGAGGCAGGGGAGCCGTTCATCCGCCGGCGGGCCGGGGTCGGCCTCCAGGATTCCGGCGACCACGCCGTGTGCGGTGTGCGCGGGTTCGGTGGCAGCCAGATCGCGCAGGGTGGCCGATGCGGGCAGGGCGTACTCCCGTGCTCCCCGGTCGTCGGTGCCGACGGTGGCCGCCGCCGTGGCGCCGTGGCCGTCGTAGCGGGCCAGGGTCACGGCCAGGGCGGGCAGACGGAGGGCGGCGGGCGCGGTGGCGTGGGGGAGCGGGAGGTCCACGTGGCAGGCGGCGTGGGCGGTCGAGGACGGGTCGCCGCCACCCCAGTCCGGCGCGGCGGCCACGGGCGGCAGCCCGGCGCGCGGGGCGGCGGGGTGCGGGGCGGGGGAGGGCGGGCGCTCGCCCGTCAGGACCGCCACCAGGTGGTGCAGGCCGGGCCCGTCCAGGCGGTCCCGGTGGGCCACGACGACCAGGTCGGCCGTGCCGTCCTCGTACCGCAGCAGCACGCAGCGCGCGTCCCCGCGCACCGGGCGGCGCAGTTCGCTCGCCCGGCGGCGTACGGCGATCGGCCCGGTCGCGGCGCCGGGGATGTCGTCCGTCCACAGCCGCCACGGGCCCGCCACGGCCAGTCGGTCCCGCAGCCGTCGTACGTCCGTCCCGGTCACCGCGACGCGGACCGCATGGCACTGTGCACCCGGCACGGGTGTCCTCCCCTGTCCTCTGTCCTCGAAAGGTCCTGAACCATCCTGGGCGGTCGCGAGAACCGCTGCCGACCGCCGTGCTCAGCGGGCCGAGAAGCCGCCGTCCACGGTCAGGGTCGTCCCCGTCACCTGCCGGGCGTCGTCCGACAACAGGTAGACCACGGCCGCCGCCACGTCCGCCGGCTCGATCAGCGCGTTCATCGGCTGCGCCGCGACGAACTCCTGCTCGTGCTCGCTCACCGGTACGTCGAGGGCGCGGGCGATCTCGGCGAGCATCCGGCCCTCGGCGGTCGGGTCGTCGCGGACCGAGCCGGGGCAGACGGCGTTGACCCGTACCTTCCGGGGGGCGTAGTCGAGCGCCGCCGCCCTGGTGAGCCCGATGAGGCCGTGCTTCGCGGCGACGTACCCGGCGAAGTGCCGGTAGCCCACCAGGCCCGCCGTGGAGGCGATGTTGACGATGCTGCCCGAGCGGCGGGCGCTCATCGCCCCGCCGACGGAGCGGATCATCCGCCAGGCCCCGGAGAGGTCGACGTCGATCATCAGCGCCCACTCCTCCTCGCCGATCTCGTGCGCCGGCCGGCCCGACGGCGCCGCGATCCCGGCGTTGTTGACGACGCCGTCGAGCGCGCCGAACCGTTCCTCCGCCAGCGCCACCGCCTCCTCCACGGAACGCAGGTCGCGCACGTCGCAGCGGGCCGTGAGCACCGCGGAGCCGGCTTTGCGGCACAGCTCCGCCGTGTGCTCCAACTGGCCCGCCGTGCCCAGCGGGTACGGCACCCCGGGCAGGTCGTCGCAGAGGTCGAGCAGCGCCAGGTCGGCGCCCTCGGCCGCGCACGCCTCCGCCGTGGCCCGGCCCAGGCCCCGGGCCGCGCCGGTGACGACGACGGTCTTTCCGGTCAGGCGCACGGCTCGCCCTCCTCCGCGACGCCCGCGCCGGCGGCGACGACGTCCAGCAGGGCCGAGGCGGACTCGGTCAGGTACATGTGGCCGCCGGGCAGTTCCACGGAGCGGAAGCCGGCGCCGGCCACCTTCTCCCAGGCCGCCGCCTCCTCGCCGGAGACCAGCTCGTCGTGGCTGCCGCGCACCGCGGTGAGCGGGGCGGGCAGCGCCTGGTCGGTGGAGGGCGTGTAGCTCTCGTGCATCCGCACGTCGGCGCGGAGCGTCGGCAGGATCAGCTCGCGCATCTCCGGGTCGTCGAGCGCCTCGTGGGTGTACCCGGCGAACTCGTTGACCCGCGCCAGGAACGCGTCGTCGGGCAGGCCCGTGGCCCGGCGGCCGCGCTGTTCGGCGGGGTGCGGGGAGCCGCTGACGAAGAGGTGCACGAGTGCGGGGCCGTCCGGGTCCCCGGCCAGCCGGTGCGCCAGCTCGTAGGCGAGGACCGCGCCCAGGCTGTGCCCGAAGAGGGCGATGCGGCGCGGCAGCCGGGGGTCGTCGGCGAGCGCGGCGCGCAGGTCGGCGAGGAGGCCGTCGGTCGCCGTGCCGACGTCGGTGTACGGGTCCTGGTCGATCCGGCGCTCCCGGCCGGGGAGTTGCATCGGCAGGATCGTCAGCCGGTCGCCGGCGACGCGCTGCCAGGGGCGGAAGAAGGAGGCTCCGGCGCCCGCGAAGGGCAGGCAGACCAGAGTCGTACGGGTGGGCATCAGTGGACCCCTTCCGGGTCGTCGACGGCGAGCCGGGTGCGGTAGCGGACCGGAAGCTTGTTCAGGCCCCGGCTGGTGGAGTTGTCGAAGACCTATTCCAGCGCATCGTGCGGGACGGCGAGTTCGAGGCCGGGCAGGCGGCGCAGCAGGGTCGGTAAGGCGACCGAGCCCTCGACGCGGGACGGGGCAGCCGCCCGGTTCCCTCACGGAGGGGGCGAGTTGGGCGGGCCGTTGCCGTTCGTCGCGGTCGAGGACCCGCCGGCCCTGCTGCATCTTGGTGGCCGGGTGCCAAACGGACAGCACGCGAGTATCCCCCGAAACTCATGTGAACAATGGACCACTGGTGAGCAATGGGCCGATCACGGAAACCGCGAATGTATGCGGCGAAAGAATGGGGCGCAAGCAAAAGGAAAACGGAAAGGATTTTACTGTAAGGTGCGGCGGTGATCGCCGATCAATGTCTGAATTACGGTATGCGGGTCTCGATGGGCATGTCAAGGGTGTGCCTGGCGGGGGCGCCGCATTGCCTCCATAGTCATGATTCGGCGACTTTCATGCGATGACCTTCGGGCGGCGGGGCTTTCGGGCGGCCCGGGCCGAGGCCGCCGTTGCGGGCGGCCGGTGGACGGAAGGCAGGTCGCGCCACCGGTGACGGGGTCCCCGGTGGAGACGGCGCGGGCCGTGTCCCGGCGCGCCGTCAGACCATCTGTATGTGTCCCATTCATTGCATCGCCGCTGGGCGATTAAACGCATGGTCAAATCCCCGAGCCCGCCTGAAACCCGTCGTGTGCGTTGCCCCGCGGGCATCTCCACCGGACGAAAGGGCAACCCCCTGGAAAGTCCATGACGCCGCCCTGTCGAATGCGGCGATTTCCGGATGTCCCGTGCACCACGGGGTGGCGGCCGATCTCGTCGACCCCTGGCTGTCCAGCGACGGCGACGCATATGCCGTAGGGCGGCGGATGCGGGCCCAGGAGACCCTGACGCGCCAGGAGATCGACGACAAGGGCGGCTTCTGGAACATCGGCGGCAAGCAGCTCGCCGTCACCGACCGGCCGCGCCGCACCGAGAGGCAGACGCGCCTGAAGAAGCCCCTCGTGGTGAAGGCCGTCGAACGCCAGAAGGACATGATCAGCCCCCTGGTCGTCGACCTGATCGCCCCGCTCGGCGACGGCGGCACACATCGCCTTCGGTATCGGCCCGCACTACTGCGTCGGGTCCCGCGTGGCCCGGATCGCCCTGCGCATCCTCTTCGAGGAACTCCGCACGCGCTTCGAGGACTTCCAGCGCGCCGGCCCGCCGGAACGACTCGCGTACGCCTTCGTCTCCGGCTGGAAGCACATGCCGGTCACCGCCCGGCCCCGCGCCCGCGCCAACGGCCTGCCGGACCGAGGAATCACAGGAAGGGGGTGAACCCGGGGCGCGGGCGACGCGTCCCGCTCCCCGGGCCGCCCCCGACCGGCGGCAGCCACCCCGACCCCCAGCCATCGGCTGGGGGTTTCCGCATGTCCGGAGGGGCTTGCCAAGAGCCTTGTCCGGACAGGTACTATGCATCGCATGGAAGCAGGTGATGCGAGCAAGCAGGCGCGGGCAGCGGCCCAGTTGCGCAAGGGTGTCCTGGAGTACTGCGTGCTCGCTCTGATGCGGGACCGTCCTCGGTACGGCGTCGAGCTCCTGCGGGAGCTGGAGGGTTCCGGGGCCCTGGCCACCAGCCAGGGCACGGTCTACCCGCTGCTGTCCCGGCTCCGCCGTGACGACCTGGTCACCACCACCTGGCAGGAGTCCGCCTCCGGCCCGCCCCGCCGCTACTACGCGCTCACCGACAGCGGCAGGGCCGCGCTCGATGAGTTCACCCGCGTCTGGCCCGGCTTCCGTGACGCCGTCGACGCATTTCTGACCGTTCCCCACGCCTCTGCCGGAGACCACGCATGAAGACGACCGCCGACCCCGTACGCGACTACCTCGCCGCTGTCGAGCGGGAAGCCTCCGCGCTGCCCGCCGGCCGTCGGCAGGAGCTGGTCGCGGACCTCGCCGAGCACATCGAGGTGACCCGAGCGGAGCAGCCCGCGACCCCGGTGGGCGACATCCTCGCGGGCCTCGGGGACCCCCGGACGATCGCGGCCACGGCGCTGGCGGAGGCGGGCGTCCAAGGCGCCGCCCCCGCACCGGCCCGGCGCGGCAAGGTGCATCCGCTGGTGCCGCTCCTGATGCTCACCGTGCCCTACCTCCTCGTGATCCTCCTCCCCGACGTGTACGCGCTGCGCGTCGGCAGCGGGATCTTCCGGATCGTCGGCGGGGTCCTGCTCTGCACCTCGGTGCACTGGAGGCCGCGCCAGAAGGTCGTCGGCGTCACGGCCATCGGTCTGCTGCCGGTCGTCGCGGCGGTCCTCTGGAACGAGACCACCATCGCCCCGGCGGGCGAACTGCCCGCCCTCGTCGGCAACCTGATCTCCCTGACCGTGATAGCCGTCGGCTCGGTCTGGCTCTGGCGCTCCCGCCGGGCCTGACCCGGTCCCGCCCGGACACCGCCGTGCGAGCCTCGGCGGTGTCCGGGCGCTCAGGGTCTGTCCGGCCGCGGTCTTGGCGTCGCGCCGTCGTCCGCATAGCGTCTCGCCTGTCAGCAGGCGTCAGGGGTACGCCGACGGTCGCCAGGGGTGGCCGGCGGGGGCCCGCGCCGGATCGAGAAGAGGCCGCCCGTGCCCCATGTCCCACCGCCCCTGCCCCGGGCCGAGCACACCCGGCGGGTCGAGCGGGTCGAGGCGTCCCTCACCGCGCCGGGCGCACCGTACGCGGTGGTCGTCACCGAGCGGGGCGTACCGGAGTATGCCGACGGCCCGCGTACGCTGCGGGAGTTCGTGGAGACCACCTGGGCCCATGGGGACGCGCCGTTCCTGGTCGACGGCGAACGCACCTGCTCCTACGGGCAGTTCTTCGCCGCCGCCTCCGCCCTCGCCGTACTCCTGCGCGAGCGCTACGGGTTGCGCTCCGGGGACCGGGCCGTGGTGGCGGCGCGGAACGTTGCCGCGTGGCAGATCGCCTTCTGGGCCGCCCAGTTGGCCGGTATCGTCGCCGTACCCGCCGATGCGCGGTGGACCGACGAGGAGTTCGCCCACGTCCTCGACGACTGCGGGCCCGAGGTGCTCCTGGTGGACGGGGAGTGGCTGGGGCGGACCGCCGGATGGGCCCGTCGGACCGGAACACGCGTCGTCCTCCTCCCCGGGCCCGAGCCCGCGGGGGAGGAGGCGCCGGGGCTGCGGATCGAGCGGTACGAGGAGTTCCCCGCGCCCGATCCGCTGGCCGCGCCGCCGGACGTGGAGCCCCGGCCCGAGGACGACGCCACGATCCTCTACACCGCGGACGGCTCCGGCCGCCTCCGGGGCGCGGTGGCCACCCATCTCGCCCTGGCCGGAGCCGCCACCGACTCCCGCTACCACGCGGCGGTCGCCGCCCTGGTGCGCGGCGTGTTCCCGGGACAGGCCCCCGCCGTCCGGCTGACGCTCCCCTTCCCCCGCCCCGCCGCCTTCAGCGCGCTCTACGGTGCGATGGCGGTCGGCGCCGCGCTCCTGCTGGCCGAAGACCTCGCGGGGGCGGCGGAGGGGGAGGCCCACCCGCTGCCCGGCAGCGGTTACGGCCTCGCCGAGACCGGCGGCAGTGTGCTCGTGCCGTCCGACCCCGACCGGGGCGATGGTCCCGGTCGCGCGGGCCGGCCCGCGCCGGCGACCGAGGTGCGGATCGCCGGACCGTCCGGTGAGGCGCTGCCCGACGGGGCGGCCGGGGAGCTGTGGCTGCGGGGCCAGTCGCTGTTCCGCGGCTACTGGCACGACCCGGCGGCGACCGGGGCCGCCTTCGGTGACGGGGGCTGGTTCCGTACGGGGGACCGCGCCGTGCTCCGCGAGGGGTGGGTGTCGGTCCTCACGGGCGCGTGACCCGACCCCGACGTGCGGGGACTCACGGGCGCGTGATCCGACCCCGGCGCGCGGGGACTCACGCGCGCGTGACCCGACCTCGACGCGCGAGGGCTCACGGGCGCGTGACCCGTACCCGGTAGTTGCCGTCGTCGTCCTCGTCCAGCACGGATATCCGTACGCCGTGGGCGCGGTCGGTGAAGGTCTGGCCGGGGCGGAACGGGGCGTCGGACAGTTCCGCGTGCACGTTGGGGCGGCGGGTGCAGCCGCCGCTGTCCTCCGTGGCGTCGGCGACCGAGACCGGGCCTTGGCCGGTGTCCACGTCCGAGCTGACCTTGTAGATCAGCACCCCGGGGCGGCAGACCGCCTCGTCGTTGCCCGCCGCCGTGCGGACCTCCACGGCGTACCCGGACTCCGCGCTCAGCGGGACGAACGCGAGCTTGGAGCCGCCCTCGGACGCCAGGGGCCCGAGCGTGTGCTCGCTGACGCCGGGCCGGGAGGCGCAGCTGATCTGGTCGTTGTCGAGCCAGCCGAGCTTCCACTTGTGCCAGGCCAGGAAGTCGTTGTTGGCCCCCCAGTCCTCGGACATGATGTCCCAGTGCCCCACGGAGCCGCCGCCCTCCATCGTGTAGAGGTCGGGCAGCCCGAAGACGTGGCCGTTCTCGTGCGGCAGGACGCGGTATCCGGTCTCGGCGTACGAGCCCGAGCCGTCGTCCTGGCGGCTGTAGACGAAGGACGTGTTCGACAGCGGTACGCCGTCCGCCTCCGGGGCCTCGTCGTTGCCGGAGAACGTCACCGAGAGCACGGTGTCCAGCGCCGAGGGGCCCGCGTTCGGGGTGACGAGGACGTTGACCAGGTCGTACGCCGAGAAGTCGACCTCGGGGTCGGCGGCGGCGACGAGATCCTTCACCAGCTGGCGGTAGCCCGGCTCGAACGGTGAACCGCGCTCTATCCCGTACTCCGCGAACGGCGCCGGCATCCGCAGCCAGTCCTTGACGGGGGCCTCGGGGCGGTAGTCGAGCCGCCCGTACGAGCTGGTCCGGAACCACTCCGAGGTCTGCGGGAAGAACTCCGCGTACCGGTCCTCGGCCGGTTCCGTGCCCTCCGCGTCCGGGAAGTCGATCATCAGGTTGAGCGCCCTGATCTCGCCGGTCGAGCGCGCGTAACCGGGGGGTGTGGGCAGGCCCTCGGACATCTGGACGCCCATGGCGGAGGAGATGCGGCAGGGCGCGAGGGCGGCGTCCTGGCTGGTGGGCGCGGGGCCGGCCGAGGCGCGACCGCCGGTCGGGAGCGTGGTGCTGGCCGTGGCCATGGCGGCTATGACCAGCGCGGTCGCTCCGACCAGGGCGATCGGGCGGCGGTGTCTGCGTATCCGGTGGCGGGGCTGCTGCATAGAGGCGCCTTCGGGGTCCGCGGCAGTCGGCCGGCCCCTGACTGCGCTCTGGCGATCAGCCTGTGCCGGGCGGTGCGCGGGCGCTCGTCGGGTGCGCCGATCGGAGGGTTTTCCTCGCGCAGTGAAGTGATGCACGTCACAACACGTGCCGAAATAAGCGGGGAGGCTCTCCCCGTTTGCACCTGTGTCCCCGCTAAACGGGGAAGCGGTCCCCGCTTACGGGGCGGGACCGATCGACCACGCAGAGGGAAAGGGGAGGGTGCTGTCATGGGGACGGGGAGCGTCGTGAAGGGCGGGACCGCCGCGGAGGCCGCCGCCGGTTCGACCGCGCGGGCCGCCGCCGGGACCGCCGCGAGGGACGCTGAGCCCGCGAAGGCCGCCGCGCGCGCCGACAGTGCCGCGCGCGCCAAGGGCGCGGCGCCGACGGCTCCGTGCCGCGGTACGCCCCGCCCGCGCGCCGACGCGCTGCGCAACCGTGAGCGGATCATCGCCGCCGCGCGCGAGCTGTTCGTCGAGTTCGGGCCGGACGTCGCGCTCGACGACGTGGCCCGGCGCGCGGGCGTGGGCAACGCCACGCTCTACCGCAACTTCCCCGACCGGGCCGCCCTCACCCATGAGGTCGTCCTCGCGGTGACCTCCCGCACCACCCTGCGCGCGGAGGAGGCCGAGGCGGCGGAGGCCGATCCGTTCGCCGCGCTCAGCCGCTTCGTCCACGCGGCGGCCGACGAGCGCATCGGCGCCCTGTGCCCGATGCTCTCCGGCGTCTTCGACCGGGACCACCCCGACCTGCTCGCCGAGCGCGGGCGCCTCGAAGAGGCCGTCGAAGGACTCGTGGCGCGCGCCCAGTCCGCGGGGCGGCTGCGCACCGACATCGCCGTCGGTGACGTGCTCGTCGCCCTCTCCCAGCTCACCCGGCCACTCCCCGGCATCGCCTGCCAGGGCATCGACCGGTTCACCCACCGCCATCTGCAGCTGTTCCTCGACGGACTGGAGACCCCGGCCCGCTCCGAACTTCCCGGCTCGGCGGCGACCTTGGAGGACCTGCGGCGCTCCTGACGCCCGCACCGAACTGAACCTTCCGGCCCACCGGCGCCCCCTCCCTCCCGAACGCCTTCCTCACGAACTCCGGCCCGTGCGCCCCTGCCGCGCGCGGGCGGCCCACGCAACCGTCCCGCGTACGCCGCAGCGCGTACCGCCGACGCTCATCTCGCGGTGCCCCGGCGCCCTCGCACGTCCCTAGGTGGCTACTCCCATGTCAAAAACAGCCGGTATGTCACGTATCGCTGACACCGCTCTTCCCGATCCGAGTCGCTGGAAAGCCCTGGCCTTCATCGCGCTCGCCCAGCTGATGGTCGTCCTCGACGCGACCATCGTGAACATCGCGCTGCCCTCGGCCCAGACCGACCTCGGCATATCCGACGGCAACAAGCAGTGGGTCATCACCGCCTACGCCCTCGCCTTCGGCGGTCTCCTCCTCTTCGGCGGCCGGATCGCCGACCTGTGGGGCCGCAAGCGCACGTTCGTCGTCGGCCTGGTCGGCTTCGCGCTGGCCTCCGCGCTCGGCGGGGCGGCCCAGAACGAGGCGATGATGTTCGGCTCCCGCGCCCTCCAGGGCGTCTTCGGCGCCTTGCTCGCCCCGGCCGCGCTCTCCCTGCTCGCCGTCATGTTCACCGACGCCAAGGAGCGCGCCAAGGCGTTCGGCATCTACGGGGCCATCGCCGGCGGCGGCGGCGCGGTCGGGCTGATCCTCGGCGGCTTCCTCACCGAGTACCTGAACTGGCGCTGGACGTTCTTCGTCAACATCCCGTTCGCCGTCGTCGCCGCCGCGGGCGCGTACTTCGTCATCCGCGAGCCCTCCGGCGCCCGCAACCGCGCGCCGCTCGACATCCCCGGCGTCGTCCTCTCCACGCTCGGCCTGGTCGCCCTGGTCTACGGCTTCACCCGCGCCGAGTCGTCCGGCTGGTCGGACGGGCTGACGATCGGCATGTTCATCGCCTCCGCCGTGCTCCTGCTGGCCTTCGTCGTGACCGAGTCGCGCGTGAAGTCGCCGCTGCTGCCGCTGCGCGTCCTCACCGAGCGGAACCGGGGCGGGGTCTACCTCTCGCTGGGCCTCGCCATCATCGCGATGTTCGGGCTGTTCCTCTTCCTGACCTACTACCTCCAGGTCGTGAAGGGCTACTCCCCGGTCAAGACCGGCTTCGCGTTCCTCCCGATGATCGCGGGCATGATCACCGGCTCCACCCAGATCGGCACCCGGCTGATGACCCGGGTCCCGCCGCGCCTGCTGATGGGGCCGGGCTTCCTGGTCGCCGCGGTCGGCATGCTGCTCCTGACCCAGCTCGACCTCGGCACGAGCTACGCGGCCGTCATCCTGCCCGGCATGCTGCTGCTCGGCCTCGGCATGGGCACGGCGTTCATGCCGGCCATGTCCCTGGCCACGCACGGCATCGAGCCGCGTGACGCGGGGGTCGCCTCCGCCATGGTCAACACCTCGCAGCAGGTCGGCGGCGCGATCGGCACCGCCCTGCTGAACACCATCGCGGCGAGCGCCACCACCGCCTACGTCGCCGACCACGCGGCCCGCGCCACGGACCCGCGGCTGCTGGAGCTCCAGGCCATGGTCAGCGGGTTCGCCGCGGCGATCTGGTGGGCGGTCGGCATCCTCGTCGCCGCCGCGGCCATCGCGTTCACCCTGATCAACACCGGCCGCCCCGGGACGGGCGCGGCCGCGGGTTCCGGTTCGGGAACGGCGGACGGCGTGTCCGGCGCGGACGCCGAGGAGGAGTACAGGATTCCGGTCATCGCCCACTGAGGGCCGGCGGGTGACGGCCGGGCCCCGGCCGTCACCCGCCGGTTCTGCCGGTGCCGCTCCGCTGCCCTGGCTCCGCTCAGTGATCCGCCGCCCGGCTCCGGCCGGGAAAACGCCCTGGCTCCGGCCGGGACAGCCCGGTGATCGCTCAGCGGAGCCAGGGCAGATCCGCGTTCGCGCCCTCCGGCTCCAGGCCGGTGGCGAGCGCCTTCATGATCTCCCCGAGACTCTTCACCTGCTCCGGCGTGAGCCGGTCGAACATCGCCTGCCGTACGGCCTCGACGTGGCCCGGCGCCGAGCGGCTGAGCATCGCGTGACCGTCGTCGGTGAGCACCGCGTTCTGGCCGCGCTTGTCGGAGGGGCAGTCCTCGCGGCGCACCCAGCCGTTCCTCTCCAGCCGCGCGATGGCGTGGGAGAGCCGGGACCGGGTGATCTTCGCGTTCCGGGCCAGCTCCGTCATCCGCATCCGGCGGCGGGGGGCCTGCGAGAGCTGGACGAGCAGCCCGTAGTAGGTGTGCGGCATTCCGGCGTCACGCTGCAACTGGCGGTCGAGGTGGTCCTCCAGGAGCGTGGTGGCATGCAGATAGGCGCGCCAGGTGTGCTGCTCCTCGTCGGTGAGCCAGCGCGGCGCGCCGGTGGATGCCGTGGTCATGTACTCCACTGTACGACCTTTTCTTGAAAGTTGAACTAGATAGAGCTAAGGTCTCCGGAGGTAGGAACTTGAAAATTCAAGAAGCCTGCCCCAGGAGGTCCCCGCAGGGGATCCGGCGGAGTTCCGGCGGGAATTCCGCAGGGCCCCTGAACAACGATCCCCCGGATGACCTCGGGGAACTCCTGCTCTGACGAACTCGTGACCGGATCCGAACCCGCCGGCGCCCCTGGAACGGGGCCGTCGCCCGGACCCGCGTCCAGTGGATGGGAGTGCCATGACAGCCACCGCGGAGCGCATGCCCGCCCTCTACCTCTCGCACGGCGCGCCGCCGCTGGCCGACGATCCGGTCTGGCCCGGCCAGCTCGCCGCCTGGTCCGCGGAGCTGCCGCGCCCGCGCGCGATCCTGATGGTCTCCGCCCACTGGGAGGAGGCCCCGCTCGCCCTCGGAGCCACCGAGACCGTGCCGCTCGTCTACGACTTCTGGGGCTTCCCCGAGCACTACTACGGCGTACGGTACGGAGCGCCCGGCGCCCCGCAGCTCGCCGACAGCGTCCGCAAACTGCTGCGGGGGGCGGGCACCCCGGTGCAGGACATCCCGGACCGGGGCCTGGACCACGGGGCGTACGTCCCGCTGGTCGAGATGTTCCCGGACGCCGACATCCCCGCACTCCAGATCTCCCTGCCGACCCTCGACCCACAGAAGCTGATGGACGTCGGGCGCAAGCTCGCCCCGCTGCGCGACGAGGGCGTTCTCATCGTCGGCAGCGGCTTCTTCACCCACAACCTGGCCGCCCTGCGGCATCAGGGCGGCGGCGTCCCCGGCTGGTCGGCGGAGTTCGACGACTGGGGCGACCGCGCGCTGCGGGCCCAGGACATCGACGCGCTGATCGACTTCGAGCACACCTCCCCGGCCGGGAAGCTGGCCCACCCGCGGACGGAGCATTTCGCACCGCTCTTCGTGACGCTGGGCGCGGCCGAGGACGAGCTGGACCGGGGGCGCAGCGTCATCGACGGCTTCTGGATGGGGCTGGCCAAGCGCTCGGTGCAGTTCGGCTGAGAAGCGCTGCGGGCCCCCGGCCGGCGCGGAGCACGGGTGGTCTAGAAGACCGGCCGATTCAGCTCGATCGCCCGCCGGGCGGCGGCGAAAGCGAGCGCGTCGCCCACGTCCAGTGCCGTGTCCGTGAACTTGATCGTGTGATCGTCCCCGTGGGCCGCCGCCCGCGCGAACAGGTCTTCCGCGTCCGCCGCCGCGCCGCCCGTCGCGGGGACCGGGGCGGGCGCCCGGGGCGCGTAGGCGGCGGTGACGGCCGCGCTCGCCGCCCAGGCCGCCCGCAGACTCGGCTCCCACAGCCGGGCGGGCGGGGCCGGCAGGGTGCGCAGGACCGCGTTGGGGGCGGTCGCCGCGTGGACCAGCATGATCGGCTCGCCGTAGCCGTGCGTCGCGTACCGGTGGGTCGAGGCACCAGCTCCCGAAGCGCGGACCGGGCGGCCTCCGCGTCGGCGGGCCCCCGACCCGGCCACTGCGGGAAGCCGGTCAGCTGAGCGAACCTGTCCCGGACGCCTCCGCTCTGTACGGGCACCGGCTCCACCCGGTCCAGCGCCGCCGCCGCGCTCGGTGCGGGGGCGAGCTGCGTCGTGGCGGGCAGCGGCTGGTGTCGGGCGGCCCAGTAGCCCAGGGCGTGGGCCAGTTCCCGGACGCGCGGCGCGGTCGCCTCACCCGCCAGCAGGGTCCGTACGGCATGGCCCAGCCGGATCACCGGATGTGTGGCGCCCGCCGCGATGCCCGGCAGCAGCCGGGGCCACCACTCGACGAGCACGTCCTGCCACGGGCGCCCGGCCGTCTCGCGCTCGAAGAACGCCGTCCAGTCGCCGATGCGGCGGGGGTCGCCCAGCGCCTCGCGCCAGTCGTGCGCGGTGACCGGGGCGCCGGCGGCCGGCATCTCCTCCAGCTTCGGCCCGTAACGGTCCAGCCAGCGGTGCACGGCCGCCGCCCGGCCGTGCCGCACGAGGGCTTCCACGGCCATCGGTGCGTGATTGCTGAGCCAGCCGTCGCGCTCCGGCCCCGAGAGGTGGATGCGCTCCAGCGCTTCGTCGAGGATGCCCGTGGTGTCGTCCATGCCGTGAGGCTAGGCAGGCGTGGAGCGCGGGGGATCGGGCTGTGGTCTCGACGTGTCTCGGTCCCCTGTCCCGAGATGCTCGGTCCGGGGCCCCGGCGGCTCTCGGTCCACGGTCCTGGTCCGTCACCGCTGCCACCGCCCCGAGCAACCCGGACGCCGCCCCCGCCGTCTTCCGAGGCGGAAGCGCGCTCGCAAGGCGTCCGCCCGGGCGGACGGGTCCTACCGGAGACCGGACGGCCAGGGGTGGCGGCCGATCCGAGGGCTCCGCGAGGGCCGTGCGGGGGACGGCGGACGGGACGAAGTGGGCGGGTAAGTGAGCGCGGTCTCATGGATGCGCCGATCGCGGGTATCCGGCCGGGGAGCCGGAATGGGGCCGAATCGCCCGCCGTACCGGCTCTGACCTGCGTTTCCGGGGGTACTCGGGAACGGTATCCGGGGGTCGGAGCCGGACAGGGTACTGCATGATCACGAAAATGAATGGTCGGCATGGGAATTCTGTCCGGATTCCAGTCGTTGTTTCCATCGGATGCAGGGCACCCGGAAGGGTGTCGCGACCTACTCAGCAAGGGAGCACGCATGGCAACCCGTGCCGTCGCCCGTCGTCAGTCCGCCACCTCCGGTGGGACCGACGCCCGGGCAAGCAGTGTTCGCGCCGTGGGCGGGGAAATCGCCGATCGCGACCTGGTCGGCATGTACCTGGACGAGATCGCCCGCACACCGTTGCTCGACGCCGCCAAGGAAGTCGACCTCTCCCAGACCATCGAGGCGGGCGTCTACGCCCAGCAGATCCTCGACGGCGAGGTGGAGAGCGACGCCGGTGGTGCGAAGCGTGAGGAGCTGGAGGCGCTGGTCGCCGAGGGCGAGCGCGCCAAGGACATATTCATCCGTTCCAACCTCCGACTCGTCGTCGCCGTGGCCCGCCGCTACCCGCGCGCGGGGCTTCCCCTGCTCGACCTGATCCAGGAGGGCAACGCGGGCCTGGTGCGCGCGGTCGAGAAGTTCGACTACGCCAAGGGCTTCAAGTTCTCCACGTACGCGACCTGGTGGATCCGCCAGGCCATCACCCGGTCCATCGCCGACCAGTCCCGTACGATCCGGCTCCCCGTCCACCTGGTGGAGGAGCTCGGCCGGATCCGCCGGGTTCAGCGCGAGTTCAACCGCGAGCACGGGCGCGACCCGGAGCACGAGGAGATCGCCGCCGAGCTGGACTCCAACGCCGAGCGCGTCGGCAACGTCCTGGACTGGGCCCGCGACCCGGTCAGCCTCAACATGTCCGTGGACGACGACGGCGACACCCAGTTCGGTGACCTGCTGGAGGACACGTCGGCCGTCTCGCCCGAGCAGTCGGTGCTGACCCTGCTCCGCAGCGAGGAGCTGGAGGACCTGATCGGCAAGCTCGACAACAGGACCGCCTCCATCATCAAGATGCGGTACGGCATCGAGGACGGGCGCGAGCGGACCCTGACCGAGGTGGGCAAGCAGCACGGCCTCACCCGGGAGCGGATCCGCCAGATCGAGAAGCACGCGCTGCTCGAATTGAAGCGAATGGCGCACGACACGGGCTTTGACGCTGTGGCGTGAGCCAATAAACCCGTAATCTCCCCATCAAGCCGGTTCGCACCGGCTGACCGACCGGGTCGTTCCGGTCGACCGACCGGTTTTCCGGTCCCCGAGCTGAGCCCCGGCGCCCACCCCCCCCGGCGTCGGGGCTCATCCCTGTCCCGGCCCTTCACATGGCCTCGCTCCTGCTTCTGCTGCTTCCGCGCGCGGCCGAGCCAGTGCCGTCCTGCCGTCCGTGCGCGGCCCCGCCCGGCCTCGGGCGGTGCGCGGTCACACGGGGCGGGCGGCGCGGGTGAGCCGGGAGCCCAGGTCCGCGAGGTACTCCACCAGTTGCGGCGGCCCCTGCGCGGAGAACTCGCAGTCCACGAGCGCCAGCCGCAGCGCCACCCACTCCAGCGAGTCGGTGCACGAGGACCGCAGCCGGCAGCCGCCCTCCCCGTCCGGTTCCGGCGCGCCGAGATGCGCGGGCAACCGGGCCGCCACGAACTCCGCCGGTGCCGAGAACCGCACGTCGAGCCGCAGCTCCGGCTGCATCCGCCGCATCGACCGCGCGAGGAAGACGGCCGCGTCCCCGCCTCCGCTCCCGTGTGCCTTCCCGCTCCCGCCGCCGCTGCCGTCCCGTGCGCCGTCCGGCCCGGCGGCCGGAGCGTCCGGCGGACCCTCGACCGGCAGCGGCCTCGGGGCGAAACGGGCCCCCGTCGCGTACGGCTCGCCGACCCGGTCGACCCGGAACGTACGCCAGTCCTCCCGGCCGAGGTCGTACGCCACCAGGTACCAGCGCTGCCCGGCGCTCACCAGCCGACAGGGCTCGACCAGACGCTTCGACGGGGTGCCGTCGCCGCTGAGGTACGCGAACCTGAGCCGCTCCCGCCCCGTCACGGCCGAGGCCAGCGTCGTCAGGGTCCGCGGATCGATGGTGGAGCCGTCGCCCCTGGTCAGCGCCACGGTGGCGTTCTGGAGGGCGGAGACGCGGTGCCGCAACCGGGAGGGAAGCACCTGCTCCAGCTTGGCCAGCGCCCGTACGGACGCCTCGTCGACGCCCTCGATCGCGTGCCCCGCTCCGGCGCGCAGGCCGACGGCGATGGCCACCGCCTCCTCGTCGTCCAGCAGGAGGGGCGGCATGGCGGCGCCCGCCACCAAGCGGTAGCCGCCCACCGAGCCGCGCGAGGCTTCGACCGGGTAGCCCAGGTCGCGCAGCCGGTCGATGTCGCGGCGGATCGTGCGCGGGCTGACGTCGAGCCGGTCGGCCAGTTCGCCGCCCGGCCACTCGCGGGGGGTCTGGAGGAGCGACAACAGTTTCAGCAGTCGTGCCGGGGTGTCCGTCATGGAATTCAGGGTGCCGGTTCATCAGGTCATGATCTGGCCTAATGGCTCCCTAGGTTCCTCCCATGCCTTCTTCCGCACCTTCGCCGCTCGCGGCACCGCAGACCGATGCGACCATCACGGTCGCATCAGCCACACCAGCCACACCAGCCACACCAGTCACACCGGTCGTGCCGAGCACGCCGACCACCGAGGCCCCCTCGTCCGCTCCGGCCGACCGGCGGCGCTGGTTCGCGCTGGCCATCGTCATGACGGCGGCCTTCATGGACCTGGTCGACGTCACCATCGTCAACATCGCGATCCCCAGCATCCAGCAGGAGACCGGGGCATCGGTCGCCGCGATCCAGTGGATCACCGCCGGATACGCCCTCGCCTTCGCGGCCGGACTGATCACGGGCGGCCGGCTCGGCGACATCTACGGGCGCAAGCGGCTCTTTCTCATCGGGATCGGCGGGTTCACGCTGGCCTCGGCGCTCTGCGGCTTCGCCGGCGGTCCCGAGATGCTGGTCGCGGCGCGCATCCTCCAGGGGGCGACGGCCGCGCTGATGGTGCCGCAGGTCCTGTCGATCGTGCACGCCACCTTCCCCGCGCACGAACGCGGCAAGGTCTTCGGACTCTTCGGCGCGATCGTCGGACTCGGCGCGGTCTCCGGTCCGCTGCTCGGCGCGCTGCTCACCCAGGGAGACCTGTTCGGGCTGGGCTGGCGGCCGATCTTCCTGATCAACCTGCCCGTCGGCATCGCGGGGCTGGTCCTCGGCGCGAAGTTCATCCGCGAGTCGAAGGCCCCCAGGGCGGTCCGGCTCGACCTGCCGGGCGTCGCCCTCATCACGCTGGCCATGCTGATGCTCATCTACCCGCTCACCCGGGGACACGAGCTGGGCTGGCCGCTCTGGGGCCACCTGTCCATGGTGGGGAGCCTGTTCGTCTTCGGCGCGCTGGTCCGGTACCAGCGGCACAAGGCACGGACCGACGGCTCGCCGCTCATCGAACTGTCCCTGTTCCGGGTCAAGAGCTTCGCCGCCGGTATCGCCGTGCAGCTGACCTTCGGCGTCGGCCTCGGCATCTTCTTCCTGGTCTGGACCCTCTACATGCAGACCGGGCTCGGCTGGAGCGTGCTGCGCGCCGGCACGACGGGCGTCCCGTTCTCGGTGGCCGTCTCGGTGGCCGCCGCGATCTCCGTGCAGAAGCTGGTGCCCCGCTTCGGCCGCAAGGTCCTCCAGGCCGGCGCGCTCCTCATGATCGCCGGGCTGCTGATCTACCTCTGGGAGAGCGAGCGGTACGGGCTCGGCATCACGTCCCTGCAGATGGCCGTTCCGCTGGTGGTCATGGGCGCGGGGATGGGGCTGATCGTGGCGCCGCTGACCGACGCGGTCCTCTCCGAGGTGCCGAAGGAGCATGCCGGTTCGGCGTCCGGGCTCATCAACACGGTGCAGCAGATGGGGACGGCGCTCGGCCTCGGCCTGGTCTCCGTGGTCTTCTTCGGGGCGATCGGCGACCGGTTGACGCCTGCCGAGGTCGGGCCCGCGTTCGTCGGCGCCTTCCAGCAGACGCTGTGGTGGGTGGCCGGAGTGCTCGCGGTGATCTTCCTGGTGATGTTCGCGCTTCCCGCCCGGCCGCGCGCCCACACGGAGGGCGAGGCGGCGGGGGCGCCGGAACCGTCGGCGGACGCCGCGTGACGACCCCGCAGACGGGTCGAACCCGTCCGGCGTGATGGGCAGGGCGGCGGTGTCCGCCCTCCCTGGTGTGGTGGCCGGTTCTCCTGCGCTGATCCGCAGGGGAACCGGCCTTCCGCGCGGGAGCCGCAGGCGTCCGCAGGGCCACCGGGGCCGTCGCGCAGGGCGTCAGCAGATCCGTGCGCGGCTCTCCATCGCCGCGCGGGCGGTCTGCTCGTCCTCGTAGACCTCGCACATGTGGCGGCCGTCGGGGGTGGCCGTGTGCTCGACCTCCCACAGGCTCGTCTCGCTGCCGTCCAGCAGCAGGAACGCGTGCTCGTAGAGCGTGAATCCCGCGGACCGGCCGTCGACATCGCACTGCCGCCCGAAGATCTGCGTGATGTGGTGGGCGAAGGCGGCCCGGAGCAGCCGCGCCGTCGGTTCGCCCGGCCGGTCGGCGTTCTCCGCGCGACGCAGCACCCGGCGGGCGTGGTCCGCCGAATTGTCCGGCGAGTACGTGCGGGGGAGCACGGACGGCGGCGCGGACATCAGGATCGTCAGCATCTCCAGCTCTCCCGGCGCCTCCGGCGCGCCCTCGTCGCCGAAGAGCGGGGAGTCGTCGAAGCTGCCGGCCAGCCGGGAGGCCGCGACACGGGCGTCGCCCTCCTCGTCGTACACCTCGTGCCGGGGCGGGGCCGACACGTCGCGGCCCTCGCTGTACACCAGCTCCCACAGGGACAGTGCGGAGCCGTCGGTGAGGAGATACGTGTGCCGGTGGGTCTCGCGGTGCAGTACGGCGCTGTGGTGCGACGAGTGCAGCGAACTGCTGTGGGCGAGCGCGGTGCCGAGGCGGTCGACCGTGCTGTCGGGCAGCTCGAAGGAGTTGAGGGCGCGTCGCAGGAGGCTGTCGAGGTGGTGCTCGGTTGACTCGTACGGATCGCTCAAGGTGGTGTCTCCAGGCCGTCGCCGCGTGTTACTTGGTGCGTGCTCAACGTAGTCCCTGGGTCCGACATCGTGACCGGGGTTGGTAAAAACGTAGGGCGCACGCAGAAAGTTCCCCGCCTGTTCCCGGCGCATTTCGGGCGGTTGGGGGTGAACTCCCTTGCGAAGAAGGTGAATCGGTCACCCCCGCGCGCCCCCTCACTCACCCCGCACGCCCCCTGCTCAGCCGACGGCTAGCTGATAGTCCGGCTCACCGGCGCCGCCCTACCGGCCCACCGGCTGCCGGACCACCGGCCCACCGGCCGACTTACCCGTACAGCTCCCCGGGCGGCCTACCCGTACAGCTCCCCGTACGAGAGGAACCGGCCGCCCGGGCCCTCGACGCTCCGGGCCGCGCGCACCGCCTTCACGATGGCCCGCGCCAGGACGTCGGCGCCCGCCGCCAGGATCTCGTTGACCGCGACCGGATCCCCTACCGGTACCGGCCGCTGCCCGGTCGCCAGCGTGAACACGGTGTCCCCGTCCGTCAGCAGATGCACCGGGCGCACCGCGCGCGCCAGTCCGTCGTGCGCGGTCCCCGCCAGCTTCTGCGCCTGCGCCCGGGTCAGGTCGGCGTCCGTGGCAACGACCGCGATCGTCGTGTTGAACGGCGGCGTCCCGCCCCCGGCCGCCTCCGCCTCCTCCCGCACCCGCGCGAGACGGCGCACCGCCTCCGCGTGGACCTCGGCCGGGGGGTACGCCGGAGGCTCACCGGCCCCGTACTCCCCGAACAGCACGCCGGTCCGGGGGTCCACCACCGCGCCCGCCGCGTTCACCGCGACGAGGGCGGCCACGGTGACCCCGGAGGGGAGGCGGAGGCTCGCCGTACCGATGCCGCCCTTGACCTCCCCGGCCACCGCACCGGCCCCCGCGCCCACGCTCCCCTCGGCCACGGGCTGCCCGAACCCCGTGGCGGCCGCCGCCTCCACCGCGGCCCGGCCGATCGACGCGTCCGGGCGGGCCCGCCAGTCGCCGCCCCGGCCCAGGTCGAAGAGGGCCGCCGCCGGAACGACCGGCACCACCTGAGTGGGACCCGGGCCGACCCGGACGCCCCGGCCCTGCTCCTCCAGCCAGGCCACCACGCCGGAGGCGGCGTCGAGCCCGAACGCGCTGCCGCCCGTGAGGACGACGGCGTCGATGCGCTGCACCAGGTTGCGCGGGTCCAACGCGTCCGTCTCCCGCGTGCCCGGCCCGCCGCCCCGTACGTCCACGGCGGCCACGGCCCCGCCCTCGGGCGCCAGGACGACGGTCGTACCGCTCAACGCCCCCGCCCCGGCGACCTCCGCGTGTCCCACCCGGACACCGGCCACATCGGTCAGCGCGTCCACCCGCGGCGCACCCGCACCCTCCCCGCCCCGGGCGTCGAAGCCCACCGTCTCCCGGGTCCGTGCCCCGGCTCCCGCCCCCTTCCGGCTCCCGCCCCCGGCGCCCTCGGGGGCGGCCGGGCCTCCCGGGTCACCGGTCGGCCCGCCGGTCGGTTCCACGGGCTCCACGGCGTCCTCGGGCGTCATCGTGCGGCTCCTCCGGTCGAGGTCGGGGCCCGCCGGGAACACGGACCGGTGCGTAGTGAACGTACCGGCGGCGTGAACCCGGCGCGCAAGCCCTCGTCCGAATCGGCCACCTGGGCGGCCACCTGTGGGGCGCCCGACCCGCTGTCCGCACCGCAGTCCGCACGGTCGCGCTCACCCACTGCCCGCCCTTGCGACTGTCCGGGCGACCCGCTCACCCGCCCACCTGTCAAAACGGGTGAAAAGCCACTGAACGGTCCTACGGTGGCCGGGTGACCGAGCCCTCAGAAGCCACCGCAGCAGCCGATCCATCCGATCCCGGCAGCCCGGCGGAGTCGTCCACCGCCGCGACCGGGCTCCGGTCCGTCACCACCCGGGCCACGCTCGCCGGCGTCGGGGTGTCCCTCCTCCTGATCGTCGCGATCGTGCTCGGCAGCCGTATGCTCCGCACCTTCGACTCGGCCCTCCTCCCGTACGCCGTGGCCACGGTCTTCCTCGCCTTCGGCGTCGCCTACCGCTACACCGTCTGGATCTCCGCCCCCGGTGCCCGACGCCTCTTCAAACAGGGCTGGCGCAGCCTCTTCTCGATGGAGAACTTCCGCAAGGCCCCCACCGCCCTGCCGAAGATGATCGCCACCTACCTCGGCTTCCAGAAGTTCCTCGGCGCCCGCTCGCACGCCCGCTGGGCCGCTCACCAGCTCATCTTCTGGGGCTGCGTCCTCGCCGCCCTGATCACCTTCCCGCTCACCTGGGGCTGGTTCACCTTCACCTCCGGCACCGGCTCGGGCCCCGGCTACGAGATGCGGATCTGGGGGTTCAAGATCCTCGGCTTCGACTCGCTCAACCTGCTCGGCTGGCTGATGTTCCACGGCCTCGACATCGCCGCCGTACTCGTCATCCCCGGCGCCTCGTACTTCCTGTGGCGCCGGATGAAGGACCGGGGAGCCGCCACCGGCCAGCGCTTCGCCTACGACCTGGTGCCGCTGATCGCGCTCATCGTCATCTCCGTGACGGGCCTCCTGCTCACCTTCTCCTCGATCTTCCTGCACGGCGGCGGCTACCAGTTCCTGGCGATCCTGCACATGGTCTCGGTCGTCTTCACCCTCATCTACATCCCGTTCGGCAAGTTCTTCCACATCGTCCAGCGCCCGGCCGCGGTCGGCATGCAGCTGTTCAAGTACACCGCCCGCGAGAACGACGAGGTCTTCCTCTGCCGCCGCTGCCAGGAGCCCGTCGACACCGGGCCCTACGTCGAGAACCTGCGCGGCACCATGCGCGACCTCACCCTCGACTTCGACTCCTGGGCCGAATACTGCCCGCGCTGCAAGCGGGTGCTGCGCGGCAGCGCCTACCTCTCCCATGTGAAGAAGGGCTTCAAATGACCGCGGACCCGCGGGCCGCCGCCGACCGCCGTACGTTCATCCCGCTCGACCCCTCCCTCGCCCCGCCCGGCACCCGGGCCTTCCGGGACGCGGGCGGCATCCCGGCCGACCGGTGGCACGCCGACCAGAACGGCGAGACCCTCGTGCCCACCCACTGCTGCTTCTGCGGCGTCCAGTGCGGCATGTACCTGCGCGTGGACCACGGCGGCAAGGTCTTCGGCGTCGAACCCCGCAACCACGACATCAACCGGATGCGGCTCTGCCCCAAGGGCATCAACGCCTACCAGCAGGTCAACCACCCCGACCGGCTCACCGCCCCCCTGATGCGCCGCTCCCGCGACGAGGAGTTCCGAGAGGTCTCCTGGGACGAGGCCCTCGACTTCACCGTCTCCGAGATCAAGCGCATCCAGCGGACGCACGGCAACGACGCCTTCGGACTCCTCGGCGGGGCCAGCCTGTTCTCCGAGAAGACCTATCTGGTGGGCAAGTTCGCCCGGGTCGCGCTCAGGACCCGCCACGTCGACTACAACGGCCGCCTCTGCATGGTCAGCGCGGCCGGCGCCAACAAACTCGCCTTCGGCATCGACCGGGCCGGCAACCCCTTCTCCGACATCCTGCTCACCGACTGCCTGCTCATCGCGGGCTCCAACGTCGGCGAGTGCTTCCCCGTGATGACCCAGTACGTCTGGGGAGCCCGGGACCGCGGAGCCTCCCTCATCGTCATCGACCCGCGGGAGACCGCCGTCGCCCGGACCGCCGACATCCACGTCGCGCTCAAGCCCGGCACCGACTCCGCCTTCTTCACCTCCGTCCTGCACGTCGTCATCGAGGAAGGGCTCACCGACGAGCGGTTCCTCGCCGCCCACGCCACCGGCTGGGAGGAGGTCAAGGCCAAGGCCGCCGCGTACCCGCCCGCCCGGGCCGCCGCGATCTGCGGTATCCCCGCCGAACAGATCGTCCAGGTCGCCCGGATGTTCGCCCGCGCCCCCAAGGCCATGGCCTGGCACGCCCGGGGCATCGAACACCACTCGCAGGGCGTCGAGAACTGCCTCTCCGTGATCAACCTGTGCACCGCCACCGGCCACCTCGGCAAGCCAGGCGCCGGCTACGGCACCATCACCGGCCAGGGCAACGGCCAGGGCGGCCGCGAGCATGGCCAGAAGGCCGATCTCCTGCCCGGCGGACGCTCGATCCTGAACGAGGAGCACCGGCGGCAGATCTGCGAGATCTGGGGCATCGAGGAGTCCGAACTCCCGCCCGCCGGGACCTCCATGATGGAAATGGTCTGGCAGATGCAGCGGCGTGAGATCCGCGGCCTGATCGGCATCTGCAACAACCCCTTCGTCTCCCTGCCGAACTACCGGGTGGTCAAGGAGGGGTACGACGCCACCGAGTTCCACGCGCAGTTCGACTTCTTCCTCTCCGAGACCGCGGCCAACGCCCACGTCGTCTTCCCCGTCACCACCTGGGCCGAGGACGAAGGGGTGATGGCCAACGCGGAGGCCCGGGTGGTCAAGCACAACAAGGCCCAGGACCCGCCGCCCGGCGTTCGCACCGACACCTGGGTGATGTGCGAACTCGCCCGCCGCCTCGGCGCCGGCGACAAGTTCGACTTCCCCGACTCCCGGGCGGTCTTCGACGAACTGCGCACCGCCTCCGCCGGCACCGTCATCGACTACTACGGCATCACCTACGAGCGGCTGGAGGAGACCGGCGGCATCGCCTGGCCGTGCCCCACCACCGACCACCCCGGCACCCCCCGTCTCTTCGAGGACGGCCGGACCTACCACCCCGACGGGAAGATCCACCTCCAGGTCGTCGAATGGCACCCGCCGATGGACCCGTACGACGACGAGCACCCCATGTCCCTCACCACCGGCCGCACCGTCGCCCACTTCCTCTCCGGCAACCAGACCCGCAGGCTCGGCGCCCTCGTCGAACAGACCCCGCGCCCCTGGGCCGAGATCCACCCCTCGCACGGCTTCCGCAACGGCGAACCCGTCCGCGTCGTCACCCGGCGCGGCAGCGAGGTGTTCCCCGCCCTGGTCACCGAGGCGATCCGCCCCGACACCGTCTTCGTGCCGTACCACTGGCCCGTCCCCACCGCGGCCAACGCGCTCACCATCGACGCCCTCGACCCCCGGTCCAAGATCCCCGAGTACAAGGTGTGCGCCTGCCGCATCGAGCACGCCGAGCAGATCGACGAGGTCCCCGCGCCCCCGGTCGCCCCCGGCCACGTCGCCTACCCCGAGACCCAGGTCTCCCGTACCGACCCGTTGCCGCCCACCGCCCCCCAGGGCCGTGGCACATCGGAGAGGAGCTGAGCCACCGTGATGGGCAGAACGATCTTCATCGACCCGGGCCGCTGCATCGGCTGCCAGGCATGTGTCTCGGCCTGCCGCGAATGCGATTCGCACCGGGGCAAATCGATGATCCATCTCGATTACACCGACGAGGGCCACTCCGTCGCCTCCCTTCCCACCGTGTGCATGCACTGCGAGGACCCGGTGGCCCCCTGCGCCGAGGTCTGTCCCGCCGACGCGATCCTGGTGACCGCCGACGGTGTGGTGCAGCAGGCCGACACCACCCGCTGCATCGGCTGCTCGAACTGCGTCAACGCCTGCCCCTTCGGCGTGCCGAAGATCGACCTCCAGGCGAAGCTCCAGATGAAGTGCAACCTCTGCTACGACCGCACCGCCCACGGCCTCGCCCCCATGTGCGCCACCGTCTGCCCGACCGGGGCCCTCTTCTACGGAACGGTCGAGGAGCTCCAGGCGGAGCGCCCCGGCGTCCAGGTCGCCGACACCTTCGTCTTCGGCGAGACCGAGGTCCGCACCGGCGTGGCGATGGTCGTCCCCGCCGAACGGGTCCAGTGGCCGGTCCCCGGCGGACTGCCCGTCGTCGAGATCAACGGGAGGGACGTCCGCCGATGAGCGTCACCGAGCAGCCCCCGGCCGGCGAGCACCCCGCCGGGGGAGACCCGCGCGAGGCGCTCCAGGACCGGATCGCCGCCGACTCCCTCACCACCCGACGGGACTATCTGCGGATCGTCACCACCGTCTCCGGCGGACTCGCCGTCGGCGGCATCGGGGTGGCCGCCGGCATGCTCCACCGGCACGGCGACGACGAGAAGGGCAAGGCCCCCGAACCGAAGCGCATCGCCGCGCGGCTCCTGCCCGGCGAGTCGATCGCCTTCCGCTACCCGGGCGACGAGGACCGGGCCGTCGCCGTCCGCCTCGGCGACGGCACCCTCGTCGGCTACTCCGCCGTCTGCACCCACCTCGCCTGCGCCGTCCTGTGGCGCGAGGACCGGGGCCCCGAGGGCGAGCTGTACTGCCCGTGCCACGAGGGGGTGTTCGACGCCCGGTCCGGCGAGGTCACCGCGGGCCCGCCACCGCGCGGGCTCCCCAAGGTCGTGGTGATCGAGCAGGACGACGGAAGCGTCTGGGCGGTGGGGACCACCCGCTCGGGGGAGAGCGTCGAGGAAGGGCTCTGCCGGGGGCTCGGCGGGGAGCGTCCCGACCTCGCCGCCCGTATCGGCTGCCCCGACATCAGCGGCGGGGCCGAATCCCCGCCCCGGGCCGCCGCAGACCGGGGCCGGGATGCCGGAGCACGGCCCCGGGACGCCGCAGACCGGTCCCGGACCGTCGGAGCACGGCCCCAGGCCGCCGGAGCGCAGCCCCGGTCCGCTGGAGACCCGCCCCGGAACCGGCGCACCGCCGAGAATCCGGGCGGGCGGGCATGAGCGAGACCCCGCACCCCGAGCAGCCGCTGCCGCCCCCTGGCAGCCACTACCCCACCTACCACCCCGGCAGCGCAGAGCCCGAGCTGAACCGGCCCGTCCACGAGCGGTACCCGCAGATCCGCCCCACCAGCGGCTACGGAGACCCCCGCGTCCGGCACACCGGCCCCGGGCCCGGAGCGGACACCGACCAGGACCCCGAGCGCTCCTCCAAGCTGACCGCACGGCTCGTCCTCGCCATGACCGTCGTCATCGGCCAGCTCTGGGGCCTGACGGTCCTGATCGACGAGTGGATGATGGGCAATACCGGCACGGCCTGGTGGGGGGCCGGCTTCCTCTGCCTGTCGTTCCTCGTCGTGCTCGGTCTGTGGCTCCTCGACCCGAGGGACCGCTGAGCCCCGGCGCCCGGCCCCATGGCGGCTCACCTCTCGCGGTGGGTCGCCGTACCCTGGAGCCATGAGTGCCGCCCCCGCCCCCCGACCGCGCGATGCGAAGCAGCAGGAGCAGCAGCCGCGGGAGCGGCCGCACCGGGAACCGAAGCCCAAGCCCGCGCTGATCTTCGACGATCCGTTGGACCGGCAGTCGGCGGACGATACGGACCAGGGGTGGGGTGAGCGGCCTCCGGCCGGTGACAGCGCCGCCGACCTGGCACGCTTCCTGGACGAGAAGCCGCCCCACCACATCTGAGCAGCGACCCGAGGAACCACCCGCGCCCGCACTCGGCCGGACCAGCGGAGAGCCGCGCGCGTCCACCCCGGTCCGGCGGCGCGCGGAGCCGTCGGACCGGACCGGCAGGAAGCTGCCCGGGACCGGCCCGACCAGCCGCGAGTCGCCCCCGCCCGCCGGGCCGGCGGCCTGTTCGTCCGAGGACCCGTGAGCCGCCTGATGTCAGCGCTCATCGGACACCGCCACGGCCAGCCGCCCCGAAACACCCGCGCCCAGCAGCGCCGTCGCCGTCGACCGTTCCACGGAGAGCACCACCAGCGCCCCGGCCCCCGGAACCGTTCCGTCCGACACCTCCGACACCTCCGACGCATCCGGTACGTCAGACATCTCCGCCGCGACGACTCCGTCCGCGCTCGCACCCGCCCCCGGCCGCCCGGTGTCCACCCCCGCCGGAGCCCCCGGCACCTTCGCCACCCGCGCTCCCCGGGCGACCACGCGCGCCTCGTCCCCCGCCCCTCCGACCGCGATCACATCGACCCGGTCGCCCGGCCGCAGCAGCCGTACCGTCTCCGGATCCGCGATGCGCACCGGGGCGGAGACCAGCCGCACGGACGCCCGGCCGGAATCCGGAGGAGCCTGGGCCGAGTGAGCCTCACCGTCGCCGCCGCTCAGACCCGTGGTGGCCAGTGCCGCTCCCGCCAGGGCGAGGCCCGCCGCAGCCGCGCGCCGCTGCCGACGCAGCATCCGGCGGAGCCGGTCCGCGCCACCGCCGCGCACCCGCAGCGGAGCGAACGGCCCCACCCCGCACGGCGCGGGTACCGGCGAAGGCGGCCTGGGCGGCGGTTCTCCGCGCCCCACGCAGGCGGACACGGGAGGGGGCGGGGAAGCGGGCGCGGCGGCGGGGGAGCGGTGCGTGGCGTGCGCGCACGAGGAGGTCGCGGCGGGTGGAGAGGGCGGAGAGGCGGCAGGAAGGGGCGAGGCGGAAGGAGGCGGGGGAAAGAACGAGGACCGGGACATGGCACCACCGATGGTCGGGTCGGCGTGCGCGAGGAGCAGCGCGGGAAGCGCGAGCAGCAGCGCACGAAAGAGGAAAGAGGGGAGTCCGGGCCGGTCGTCCCGGCCGGACTCCCCTCACTCTCCTCCGTCCGCGCAGATCCCGCTGGGGCCTGTGGACAGCCGACCGGTACGGGAAAACTCCGTCACCCGATCCGGTGAGCTGCCAGGTCGCTCGCTGACGCCAGGCCCCCTGAAGCGCACCTTGAAGCACCCCTCAAGCGACCCGCACACACCCGTGACAGCCGTAGCCAAATCCTCAGCCCCCCGGCTGGAGCCGCAGCCTGCCGCAGCCCGCAGCAGCAGCCCGCCGCCGAGGCCCGCCCCCGGCGCGACGCCCTGGCCGGGCCGGCGCACCGGCCGCCCGCTACGGCAGCGCGATCCCCGTGTCCATCCCGTCCAGCGCGCGGGCGCAGGCGCAGTCGCGGCTCTCCGTCTTCGGGAGCCCGGCCACCGCGTCGAACAGCACCGAGCGCAGCCGGTCCACATTGGCCGCGAACACCTGGAGGACCTCCTCGTGCGAGACCCCCTCGCCCGCCTCGGCCCCCGCGTCCAGGTCGGTCACCAGGGTCATCGTGGTGTAGCAGAGCCCCAGTTCCCGGGCGAGGACCGCCTCCGGGTGTCCCGTCATGCCCACGACCGACCAGCCCATCGCCGCGTGCCAGCGCGACTCCGCGCGCGTGGAGAACCGGGGTCCCTCGACCACCACCAGGGTGCCGCCGTCCACCGGCTCCCAGTCCCGTCCGCGGGCCGCCGCGAGCGCGGCCCTGCGGCCCTCGGGGCAGTACGGGTCGGCGAACCCCAGGTGGACGACGTTCGGCACGGTTCCGTCGGGGAGGGGCTCACCGTCGTAGTAGGTCTGCACGCGGGCCTTGGTGCGGTCCACCAGTTGATCGGGGACGAGCAGGGTGCCCGGGCCGAACTCCGGCCGCAGCCCGCCCACCGCGCACGGGCCGAGGACCTGCCGGACCCCGACGGACCGCAGGGCCCACAGGTTCGCGCGGTAGTTGATGCGGTGCGGCGGCAGGTGGTGGCCGCGTCCGTGACGGGGCAGGAAGGCGACCTTCCGGCCGCCGAGTTCGCCGAGGAAGACCGAGTCGCTCGGCTTGCCGTAGGGCGTGTCCACGGAGACCTCGGTGACGTCCTCCAGGAAGGAGTAGAAACCGGAGCCGCCGATGACCCCGATCTCCGCCGGGCCGTCGACCGCGGCAGGGCCTGTGCCCGCCGCGTCCGCGCTCACCGTGTCGATACCCGCACCCGTGCCCGTACTCGTGCCGGAGCCCGTTCCCGTATCTGCGTTCGCCATGCGGTCACCGTATCCGTACGAGGCGCCTCCTCGGAGGGGTACCCGGCCAAAGCCCCGGCCCCCGGGAGCACGCCCCCGGTAAACGCCGCGGCCCCTGGGAACACGCCCCGGCAAACGCCCCGGCCCCCGGGAGTACGCCTCCGGGTACACGCCCAGGGACCCCGTTGAACGCCCGGAACCCCGGGCACGCGCCCAGGGACCCCGGCAAACGCCCGGACCCCGCCGAGGTGCTCGGCGGGGTCCGGGGAAAAGCGGGTGGGGCGTACGCGGGCTCAGGCGGCCGACGTACTGCTCGACGAAGCCGACGTGGAGGCCGACGACGAGGAGGAGGCGGACGACGACGCGCTCGCCTTCGTGTCCGAACCCGACGAACCCGACGAGGCGGGCGACGAGGAATCGGACGACTTCGAGGACGACGACGCCGGCGTGCTGCTCGACGAGGAGCCGCGGCTGTCGTTCCGGTAGAAACCGGAACCCTTGAAGACGATGCCGACCGCGGAGAACACCTTCTTGAGGCGTCCGTCGCAGCTCGGGCACACGGTCAGGGCGTCATCGGTGAACTTCTGCACCGCCTCGAGGCCCTCGCCGCACTCGGTGCACTGGTACTGATAGGTCGGCACTTGCTCCTCCTGGCACTCTCACTCGATGAGTGCTAACGACGCTCCATACTGACGTATTCCGCCGGATCAGTCCACCGTGACCGGCTCGCGGTGACCGATCCCACGCGCCACGGTGCGCCCCGCGGACGGGGGAGCCAGCCGTGAACGCAGGGCCAGCAGGGTCACCAGGGCCAGTGCGGTTCCGGCCAGCGGCACCAGGAATCCGGTGCTCGCGCCATGGGCGTCGGCGAGTTGGCCCGCCGCTGTCACGGCCGCCGCCTGGCCGAGCGCCACCGCGCCCGTCAGCCAGGTGAACGCCTCGGTCCGGGCGGTCGCGGGCACCAGCGAGTCGACCAGGGTGTAGCCGCTGATCAGCGCCGGAGCGATGCAGAGGCCCACCAGCAGGCCGAGTCCGGCCAGCAGCGGCACCGAGTGCACGGCCCACAGGCCGGACGCGGTCAGGGTCAGGGCCACGTATCCGACGATCAGCCGACGGCGCGGGCCGCTCTTCCAGGCGATGGCGCCACAGGCGATTCCGGCCAGCATGTTGCCCGCCGCGAAGATGCCGTAGAGCACCCCGTTCACCCCGGGGTGGCCGATCTCCTCGGAGAACGCGGTCAGGGAGACCTGCATCCCCCCGAAGACCGCGCCGATGCCCAGGAAGGCGACGATCAGGACGCGGACGCCGGGTACGGAGAGCGCCGAGGCGTGAGGTTCGGCCGCCGTCGCGGCGGGGCGGGGAGCCGGCTGGGTGGCCCGCTGCGCGGCGAAGAGCAGGCCGCCGACCAGGGTGAGGGCGGCCTCCGTGACCAGTCCGGCCGCCGGGTGCACGCCGGTGCACAGCGCGGTGGCGATCACCGGGCCGAGGACGAAGGTGAACTCGTCGGTCACCGACTCGAACGCGGCCGCCGTGGACATCAGCGGAGACGCGGGCCGGTCCGGGGTGGCCCCCAGCATCGCCGCCCAGCGGGCCCGCACCATGGGGCCGACCTGCGGGATCGAGGCGCCGGTCGGCACGGCGGCGGCGAACAGCGCCCACAGGGGAGCGTCCGCCAGCGCCAGGACGGTCAGGGCGCTCACGGAGACGGCGTGGAGCAGGACCCCGGGCAGGAGGACGGCGCGCTGCCCGAAGCGGTCGGCGAGCTTCCCGCTCTGCGGGGCGAACAGCGCCATGGAGACGCCGGAGACGGCCGCGACGGCGCCCGCGCTGCCGTACGAGCCGGTCGTGTGCTGCACGAGGAGGACGATGCCGATGGTGAGCATCGCGAAGGGCTGCCGTGCGGCGAAGCCCGGGAGGAGGAAGGTCCACGCACCGGGGGTGCGCAGCAGTTGCCCGTATCCGGGGCGGTCGGAGACCGTGGTCGCCACGGTCCTTGCCTTTCTGCCGCCTGGTAGCCCTGCTTCCCGGCGCCCTTGTGGGGCGGGCCGGACGGAAGCGGCCGAGAGCTGTCCTCTTCGCGCGGAACTGCGGTAGATGCCGGGCGACTCGCGGCCATCGGCGGGAGAGACGCCGGGCGAAGAGGCACCACGACCGCCATACGGTCGCGCCAGCTCTGCTTCAGACAGAGTTGGTCGATCAGGTTTGCCTTCATGCTACAGGCCGGAAACCCGTGTGGGCCTGCGATTGGGTGTGAGGCTCCCGGGGTGGCCTGTGATGTGCGCCGCGTTCGTCGCGCTTCGCCTCTGATGTCACCTTATGGGTGGTGGTTCGCCCTGCCGGGGCCCCGGACCCCGGCGTGATCCGGGAGCCCTGCCCCGCCCCCGCCCCCTCCGCTGCCGTACCCCCGGGCCTCCCCGGTGGCGGGCTCGGGGACGTACGCAGAGGACTCACGAGCGCGTTCTCGTGCCGCTCCCGTTCGCGTTCACGCCGCTCGTGTCGGCCCGGGTGTCGGCGCCGGCCCCGCCCAGCTTCTTGGCCAGCTTCATCGCCTGCGGGATGGCGGACCCGCCGTACGGGCCCACCGTGCCGGGCGAGCCGGACGCGGGAGGCCCGCCGGTGCCCAGCCAGCCGGCCAGCTTGCCGCCCTCGGCGACCGCCCGCAGACGTTCCTCCGCCCGGTCGCGCACCGGATCGGTGGCCACCACCAGCAGTTCGTCCCCGCGCCGCAGGACCGTCGCCGGGGACGGTACGAAGCTCTTGTTCTCGCGCACCACCAGGGTGACCGCCGCGCCCGCCGGGAGCCGGAGTTCACTGACCTCGACGCCGTGCATCTTCGACTTGGCGGGGACCGCGACCGACAGCAGATGCCCGCGCAGCCGCTCCAGCGGCGCGGACTCGATGCCGAGGTCGTCGGCCTCGGCCGGGTCCTCGGCGATGTTCAGCTTGCTCGCGACCCAGGGCAGCGTCGGCCCCTGGATCAGGGTGTAGACGATGACCAGGACGAAGACGATGTTGAAGATGCGCGTACTGCCCTCCACCCCGGACACCATCGGAATGGTCGCCAGGATGATGGGCACCGCCCCGCGCAGCCCCGCCCAGGACATGAGGGCCTTCTCGCGGGCCGGCAGCCGGAACGGCGCGAGACTGAGGAAGACCGACAGCGGACGCGCCACCATGGTCAGCACCAGACCCACCACGACGGCCGGCCAGAAGTCGTCGACCAGGTCGTGCGGGGTGACCAGCAGGCCGAGCAGCACGAACATGCCGATCTGGGCCAGCCAGCCGAGCCCGTCGGCGAAACCGCGCGTGGCGGGCCAGTGCGGCAGCTTGGAGTTGCCGAGGATCATCGCCGCCAGGTAGACGGCGAGGAACCCGCTGCCGTGGGCCATGGCGCCCGCCGCGTACGCGGACACGGCGATGGCCATCACGGCGATGGGGTAGAGGCCGGAGGCGGGCAGGGCCACGTGCCGCAGCCCCAGGGAGCCCAGCCAGCCGACCGCGATGCCGATCGCGGCGCCGATGGCCAGCTCCAGGGCGATCTCCGCGACCAGGACGTACCAGTGCTCGACCGGTCCGGCCGCGGAGAACGCGACGACCAGGATGACGACGGGAGCGTCGTTGAAGCCGGACTCGGCCTCCAGGACGCCGGTGATCCGGGGCGGCAGGGGGACCCGGCGCAGCACGGAGAAGACGGCCGCCGCGTCGGTCGAGGAGACGACCGCGCCGACGATGAGGGCCTGACGCCAGTCCAGACCGACGAGGTAGTGCGCCGCCGCGGCGGTGATGCCCACGCTGATGCCGACGCCGACGGTCGAGACGACGGCGGCCGCCGGCAGAACCGGTCTGACCTCTTTCCACTTCGCTCCGAGCCCGCCCTCGGCCAGGATGACGACCAGGGCGGCGTAGCCGATCACCTGCGTCAGCTCGGCGTTGTCGAACTTGACGTCGAAGATGCCGTCCTGTCCGAGGGCGATGCCGATGCCGAGGTACAGGAGCAGGCTGGGGAGTCCGCTGCGCGAGGAGATCCGTACGGCCGCCACGGCGACGAGCAGCACGAGCGAGCAGACGAGCAGGAGTTCGTTGAGCGCGTGGACAGTCAGGGCCAGGTTCCTTCCCTGCGTGCGCCTGCCGGATCGTCCTCCGGCAGCCAGGTACTTCGTTACCTTACCTAATCTTTAACGATTTCTTGACGGGTTCGAGAGTTCGTGCGAGGAAGACGCAAATGGATGCATCTCCATACCGCGTCCGAGTGGCTTCTCCGCTGCGCCTATGGTTGCTCCTGCACTCCCAGGACCACCCTGCCCCTCGAAGGACAGCGATGCCCGCCAACACAACCGCCTCTTCCGGCCCTTCCGACGCGAAGAAGCCCGGCAGGAAGAAGGGGCGACGCGCCCGCCTGATCGTGCTCGTCCTGGTGCTGGCGCTCCTCGCGGGTGTCGGCTACGGGGGGTACTGGTCCGTGTCCACCGTGCGGGCCTCGTACCCTCAGACCACCGGGTCGATGACGCTCGACGGCCTCTCCGGCGAGGTCGAGGTCAAACGTGACGCGTACGGAATTCCGCAGATCTACGCGGACACCGACGCCGACCTCTTCCGTGCCCAGGGCTTCGTCCACGCCCAGGACCGCTTCTGGGAGATGGACGTCCGGCGGCACATGACGTCCGGTCGGCTCTCCGAGATGTTCGGCTCGGGCCAGGTGGAGACCGACGCCTTCCTGCGCACGCTCGGCTGGCGGAAGGTGGCGCAGAAGGAGTACGACGAGGTCCTGGACGCGGGCACCAAGAAGAACCTCCAGTCGTACGCCGAGGGCGTCAACGCGTACCTCAAGGGCAAGGACGGCCGGGACATCTCGGTCGAGTACGCGGCGCTGGGCCTGACCAACGACTACAAGCCCGGCGAGTGGACCCCGGTCGACTCGGTGGCCTGGCTCAAGGCGATGGCCTGGGACCTGCGCGGCAACATGCAGGACGAGATCGACCGTTCGCTGCTGACGAGCCGTCTCGACAGCGACCAGATCGAGGACCTGTACCCGGGCTACCCGTACAAGGAGCACCAGCCGATCGTCCAGAACGGCGCGGTGTCCCCGGTCACCGGGAAGTTCGACCCCGAGGCGAAGCCCTCGGACAACGTCGGCTCCCCGACGCCCCAGGGGGCCACGGACGGCCTGAACACCCAGCTCTCCGCCCTCTCCGACACCCTCGACGAGATCCCGGCGCTGCTCGGCCCGAACGGCAACGGCATCGGCTCGAACTCCTGGGTCGTCGACGGGAAGCACACGACGTCCGGCAAGGCGCTGCTCGCGAACGACCCGCACCTCGCGCCGATGCTGCCCTCCCTCTGGTACCAGATGGGCCTGCACTGCCGTGAGGTGTCCAAGAGCTGCCAGTACGACACGGCCGGCTACACCTTCTCCGGCATGCCCGGTGTGATCATCGGTCACAACCAGGAGATCTCCTGGGGCCTGACCAACCTGGGCGCCGACGTCACCGACCTCTTCCTGGAGAAGGTCTCCGACGACGGCTACCTGTACGACGGGAAGACCCGGTCCTTCACGACCCGTGAGGAGACCATCAAGGTCGCCGGCGGCAAGGACCGGAAGATCACCGTCCGCGAGACGAACAACGGGCCCCTGGTCTCCGACCGCAGCAAGGAACTGGACAAGGTCGGCCAGAAGGCGCCCGTCAGCAACGCCGCACCCGACCGGGCCGACGGCTACGCGGTGGCCCTGAAGTGGACCGCGCTGGAGCCCGGCAAGTCGATGGACGCCATCTTCGACATCAACCGGGCCAAGGACTTCACCACCTTCCGGGCGGCCGCCGAGAAGTTCGAGGTCCCCTCGCAGAACCTCATCTACGCCGACACCGAGGGCAACATCGGCTACCAGGCCCCGGGCAAGATCCCGGTCCGCTCCGCCGGGTACGACGGAACGCGTCCGGCGCCGGGCTGGGACCCGAAGTACGCGTGGAAGGGCTACATCCCCTTCGACGAGCTGCCCTACGAGTACAACCCGGACCGCGGCTTCATCGTCACCGCCAACCAGGCCGTCATCGACGAGAAGAAGTATCCCCACCTCCTGACCAAGGACTGGGGTTACGGCGCCCGCAGCCAGCGGATCAACGACCTGCTGACCCAGAAGATCAAGGGCGGCGAGAAGGTCTCGACCGATGACATGCAGAAGATGCAGATGGACGACTTCAGCGAGATCGCGGCGCTGCTGGTGCCCGAGCTGAAGAAGATCAACATCTCGGACCCGAGCGTCCGCGAGGCGCAGAAGCTGCTGGAGGGCTGGGACTACTCCCAGGCGCCCGACTCGGCCGCCGCGGCGTACTTCAACGGCGTCTGGCGCAACATCCTGAAGCTCGCCTTCGGCAACAAGCTGCCCAAGGAGATGCGCGTCAAGGGCGACTGCATCGCCGTCCCGCCGGCCAAGAACAGCGGCCCGGCCGACCAGCAGAAGCGGCTCGTCCGCGAGTGCGGTCAGCGCGACGGCGACACCGCGCAGCCGGACGGCGGCGACCGCTGGTTCCAGGTGGTCCGCGAGATCCTGGACGACCAGGACAACGCGTGGTGGAAGGCGCCCGCCCGGGGCCGGGAGGACGCCCTGGAGAACCGGGACGACCTCTTCGCCCGCGCGATGGAGGACGCCCGCTGGGAGCTGACCTCCAAGCTCGGCAAGAACATCGACACCTGGAGCTGGGGCCGGCTGCACCGGCTGACCCTGAAGAACCAGACGCTCGGCACCGAGGGCCCCGGCCTGCTCCAGCGGGCGCTCAACCGCGGCCCCTGGGACCTCGGCGGCGGCGAGGCGGCGGTCAACGCCACCGGCTGGAACGCGGCGGGCGGCTACGAGGTCGTCTGGGTGCCGTCCATGCGCATGGTCGTCAACGTGGGGGACTGGGACAAGTCCCGCTGGATCAATCTGAGCGGGGCCTCCGGGCACGCGTTCCACGCGCACTACACCGACCAGACGGACAAGTGGGCCAACGGCGACCTGCTCGACTGGTCCTACGGGAAGCAGGCGGTCGACGAGGCCACGGTCGACACGCTGACGCTGAAACCGTAGGGGCGGCCCGGACCGCCGCGTGTGAAGCCCGGCGGGCCGGGGGGCCCGGGAGGACACACGCCCCCGGGAGCCCCCGGCAGCGCACCGGGTCAGGCGCTCCCGGGACGCTCACGAAGCGAAGCGGCGCGTTCCGCCCGGGGTGACCACCGCGTCGACGGGGTGGTCGTGCGGTTCCGAAGGGACCCGCGTGACCACCTCGTTCTCGTACAGGAGCACGACGAGCGGGGGGCGTGCCCCGGCGGCCGCCAGCCGGGCCAGCACCCGGTCGTAGCTGCCGCCGCCGCGCCCCAGCCGCATCCCGGACCCGTCCACCGCCAGACCCGGCAGCAGTACGGCGCCGGCCTCCACGACAGCGGCTGGGCCCAGGCGCGGCCCGTCCGGTTCGAGCAGACCGCGCCCGGCGGGCAGCAGGTGCTCCGGCCCCTCGTACGCGGCCCAGTCCAGGTCGTTGTCGGCCAGGAGGACCGGCAGCAGCACCCGCACCCCGCGACCGCGCAGCGCTTCCAGGAGGTCGCGGGTGCCCGGTTCGCGGCCCACCGACACATACGCGGCGACCGTACGGGCCTCGGCCAGTTCGGGCAGGTCCAGCGCCGACCGGGCGAGAACCGCGGCGTTCCGTGCGACGTCGTCCTTCGTCAGGAGGGCACGGGCGGCGAGCAGGTCGCGGCGCAGCGGACTCTTCGCGGAACCGCTCGGGGACGGATCGGCGCGATGGCCGGAGTGGTCGGTGTTCATACGCGACTCACGTGACTCTCCTATGGGCATATTTAAGGACGAAGTTCACCGGAATATCAGCTTCCGGCCGAGTGCAGCCGTTAAGGTCTGCTCATGACTCAGTCGAACCCCAGGATCAGCAAGGCCGTCATTCCGGCAGCAGGGCTGGGTACCCGGTTCCTGCCCGCCACGAAGGCCACTCCCAAGGAGATGCTGCCTGTCGTCGACAAGCCGGCCATCCAGTATGTCGTCGAGGAAGCCGTGGCAGCGGGTCTCTCCGACGTGCTGATGATCACCGGCCGCAACAAGCGTCCCCTTGAGGACCATTTCGACCGGAACTACGAGCTGGAGTCCGCGCTCACCCGCAAGGGCGACGGCGAACGCCTCGCCAGGGTCCAGGAGTCCAGCGACCTGGCGACCATGCACTACGTCCGCCAGGGCGACCCCCGCGGTCTCGGGCACGCCGTCCTGTGCGCCGAGCCGCACGTGGGCGACCAGCCCTTCGCGGTGCTCCTCGGCGACGACCTGATCGATCCGCGCGACCCGCTGTTGGCCCGGATGGTCGAGGTCCAGGAGCGCGAGGGCGGCAGCGTGATCGCCCTCATGGAGGTCGAGCCCTCCCAGGTCCACCTGTACGGCTGCGCGGCGGCGGACGCCACCGTCGACGGCGACGTCGTCCGCATCACCGACCTGGTCGAGAAGCCGGACCCGGCCGACGCCCCCAGCAACCTCGCCATCATCGGCCGGTACGTCCTGGACCCCGCCGTCTTCGGCATACTGCGCGACACCGCGCCGGGCCGCGGCGGCGAGATCCAGCTCACCGACGCGCTCCAACTGCTCGCCGCGGACGAGACGATCGGCGGCCCCGTACACGGCGTCGTCTTCAAGGGCCGCCGCTATGACACCGGCGACCGGAGCGACTACCTGCGCGCCATCGTCCGACTGGCGTGTGAACGTGAGGACCTGGGCCCGGACTTCCGGACCTGGCTGCGCAAGTACGTCGCCGAGGAGATGTAATTACGTGAGCAGCAGGATCTGGTCGGTCGACGAGCACCTGGACGACATCCTCGCCTCGGTGCGTCCGCTGGAGCCCATCGAGTTGCAGCTGCCCGACGCCCAGGGGTGCGTCCTCGTCAAGGACGTCGTCGTCGAGGTGGCCCTGCCGCCCTTCGACAACAGCTCCATGGACGGGTACGCGGTCCGGGTGGCCGACGTCGAGGGCGCGAGCGAGGAGTTCCCCGCGGTGCTCACCGTCATCGGCGACGTGGCCGCGGGCAGCGCCGGGCTCGCCGACGACCAGGCCGTGGGGCCGGGGCAGGCCGCCCGCATCATGACGGGCGCCCCGCTGCCCGCGGGCGCCGAGGCCGTGGTCCCGGTCGAGTGGACCGACGGCGGTACGGGCGAGGGCCCGGCCGACGCCATGCACGCGCACAGCGGCGCCCCCGAAGGCGCCACCGGCGAGGTCCGGGTGCACCGGCCGGTCACGGCGGGAGCCCATGTCCGCGAGGCCGGCGGCGACGTCGAGCCGGGCGCCCTCGCGCTGGCCGCCGGGTCGGTCGTCGGCCCGGCGCAGATCGGACTGCTCGCGGCGATCGGCTGCGCCACCGTGGTCGTACGGCCCCGCCCCCGCGTGGTGGTCCTGTCCACCGGCAGCGAGCTGGTCCAGCCCGGCGAGCAACTGGCCGCCGGCCAGATCTACGACTCCAACAGCTTCGCGCTGACGGCCGCCGCCCGGGACGCCGGAGCCATCGCCTACCGGGTCGGCGCGGTGAGCGACGACGCCGAGACGCTGCGCGCCACCATCGAGGACCAGCTGATCCGCGCGGACATCGTCGTCACCACGGGCGGCGTCAGCGTCGGCGCGTACGACGTCGTCAAGGAGGCCCTGTCCTCCGTGGGCGACGAGGACGAGCCGGGCAGCGGCGTCGAGTTCCGCAAGCTCGCCATGCAGCCCGGAAAGCCGCAGGGGTTCGGCTCGATCGGCCCGGACCACACCCCGTTGCTGGCCCTGCCGGGCAACCCCGTCTCCTCGTACGTCTCCTTCGAGCTCTTCGTGCGCCCCGCCATCCGCGCGCTGATGGGCCTGGAGGACGTGCACCGCCCCACCGCCCGCGCCCGGCTGGACACGGAGAAGGCGCTGACCTCGCCGGAGGGCCGCCGCCAGTTCCTGCGCGGCCGGTACGACGCGGAGGAGGGCACGGTGACGCCGGTCGGCGGCTCCGGCTCGCACCTGATCGCCGCGCTCGCCCAGGCGGACGCGCTGATCGTGGTGGACGAGGACACCACCTCGGTCGAGCCCGGCACGGAGACGGACGTGATCCTGCTCCGCTGACCGCCGCGCCGTGGCGGTACGGTATCTGCCGCCGTGCCTTCCGGAGGTCCCCCTCCGGGCCCGAGGCTTCCCGGCGCCCCTACCGCTAGGCGGAGTGAGTTGAGTACGCAGAACAGGCTGACGCACATCGACGAGGCGGGCGCGGCCCGCATGGTGGACGTGTCGGCGAAGGACGTCACCACCCGCGTCGCCCGCGCGTCGGGCCGGGTGCTCGTCGCGCCGCGGGTGATCGAGCTGCTGCGTGGCGAGGGGGTCCCCAAGGGCGACGCCCTCGCCACCGCCCGGATCGCCGGGATCATGGGGGCCAAGCGCACCCCGGACCTGATCCCGCTCTGCCACCCGCTGGCCGTCTCCGGGGTGAAGGTCGACCTGGGCGTGGCCGACGACGCGGTGGAGATCACGGCGACGGTGAGGACGACGGACCGCACGGGCGTGGAGATGGAGGCCCTGACGGCGGTGTCGGTGGCCGCCCTCACGGTCGTCGACATGGTCAAGGCGGTCGATAAGAGCGCGGTCATCACCGACGTACGGGTCGAGGAGAAGTCGGGCGGCGCGTCCGGCGACTACCGGCGCGCCGAGCCGGAGGGAAGCGACGCGTGACCCCGCCCGAGCACGAGAGCACCGCCCACGGCCGGCCCGCACGGGAAGCCGGGCCGACCGGCCACGACCGGCCCGCGCAGGCTGCCGAGCGGGAAGCCGCCGCGCCGCACGCCCCGTACCGCGCCCTCGTCGTGACCGCCTCCAACCGGGCCTCCGCCGGTGTGTACGCGGACAAGGGCGGCCCGCTGATCGCCGAGGCGCTGACCGGCCTCGGCTTCACGGTCGAGGGGCCGCAGGTCGTCCCGGACGGCGATCCGGTCGAGGCGGCCCTGCGCGCGGGCGTCGCCGCCGGCTACGACGTGATCGTCACTACCGGCGGTACGGGCATCTCGCCCACCGACGCCACCCCCGAGGCCACCCGGCGCGTCCTCGACCACGAGGTCCCCGGCATCCCGGAGGCGATCCGCGCCGAGGGCTTGGCCAAAGTGCCGACGGCAGCCCTCTCCCGGGGCCTCGCGGGCGTGGCCTCCCGCACCCTGATCGTCAACCTCCCCGGTTCCACGGGCGGGGTGAGGGACGGGCTCGCCGTCCTCGGCCGGCTCCTGGTGCACGCCGTCGACCAGCTCCGCGGCGGCGACCACCCCCGACCGGGGAGCCCGAGCTGAACATCGCGACCTGGCCGGTGACGCTGAGGGACGGAGCGATCGTCCTGCGCCCGATAAGGATGCGCGACCAGCGGGAGTGGCGCGAGGTCAACCGGCGCAACCGCGACTGGCTGAGCCCCTGGGAGGCCACCATTCCGCCGCCCGCCCCCGGCGCGCCGGTCGCGCAGCGCCCCACCTACCGGCAGATGGTCCGTCATCTGCGCGCCGAGGCGAACGCGGGGCGGATGCTGCCGTTCGCCATCGAGTACGAGGGCCGGCTGGTCGGCCAGCTCACCGTCGCGGGGATCACCTGGGGTTCGATGTGCTCGGGCCACGTCGGCTACTGGATCGACCGGGGCGTCGCCGGGCGCGGGGTCATGCCGACGGCCGTGGCGCTCGCGGTGGACCACTGCTTCCGCACGGTCGGCCTGCACCGCGTCGAGGTCTGCATCCGTCCGGAGAACGGGCCGAGCCGCCGCGTGGTGGAGAAGCTCGGATTCCGTTCGGAGGGCGTGCGCCCGCGCTACCTCCACATCGACGGCGCCTGGCGGGACCATCTGATCTTCGCCCTCACCGCCGAGGAGGTGCCCGAGGGGATGCTCCGACGCTGGCACCGGTCGCGCCCGGAGACCCCCCGTATCCCCCGGCATCCCGAAGAATAAAATAAGTGTTCGAATCTAATCGCCGGATGGCCGTAATGGATCGCCGATCGGCGGCCGTTCAATCGCACCATCACAAAAAAAGTCAGTGATATCAGCCGGTTCGCGCGACACACCGGGCCAATTGGCGGATCCTTCCGCGCAAACCCCTCTACGGTGTGAGCGTGAGCAGCAGCGGCCTCATTTACGCAGTCATCGTCGGGGCCTGGGCCGCCTACTTGGTGCCGATGTGGCTCCGCAGGCAGGACGAGCTGAACGAAGCCCGTCCGACAGAGCGCTTCAGCACCGCCATCCGGCTGCTGTCCGGACGGGCGGCGATGGAGCGCCGGTACGCCAAGGAGCTGCGGGAGCGCACCGCCGAGGAGGCGGGGCCCGACGCCGACCCGGACCGGGAAACGGACCGTATGGAATCCGTGGACGTCCGGGCCTTCGCCGCGCCTCCGGCGCATACGGAGGTCAGGCTGGGCGACCCGGCGCACGCGCCCGCGCAGGACGCCCCGGCGTCCGGCCGTCCGGCGCACGACCGCGCAGCGGGGAAGCAGCCGCCGGAGCGCACGGCCTCCGAGCGCCGGTCCGGCGAGCGCCCCGCCGAGCAGGTTCCCCCCGCCCGGCGAAGCCCGCGCTCCGGTGCGGGCGAGGCCGAACGGGTCCGGCGCGCCCAGCGCTCCCAGGTCCTGGCCCGGCGCCGGCGCACCACCGTCGTCCTCTTCCTGGCCTTCACCCTCGGCGCGGTCGTCGCGGCGGTCGGCGGCCTCGGCTTCCTCTGGGCGCCCGCCGTTCCGGCCGTGCTGCTGAGCACGTACATCGTGCACCTGCGCGCCCAGGAGCGCCGCCGGTTCGCCTTCACGATGGACCGCCGCCGGGCGGAGGACGCGGCGCAGCGCCTGCGTGAGAACCGCCCGCGCCGGCACCAGCCCACCGCCCCCGACGCGGTCGAACCGGACGACGAATCCGAAGCCCACCCCGCGGAGCCGGAACCCACGCCCACGGTCTCCCCCCAGGAGGCCGGGCGCCGCGCCCTCGTCGAGCAGACGGACCACGCGGAGTGGGTGGACCAGCAGCGCGAGCGCGGCCGCGTCCAGGGCGACAGCTGGGAGCCCGTTCCCGTACCGCTGCCCACCTATGTCACCGCACCCGTCGCCCCCCGGGCCACCGGCGGCGTCGAGGTCGGGGACCCGGAGACGTGGAGCGCGGCCCGCTCCAGCACCGCCGAGCCGCAGACGGGCACCTCGCACCCGACGACGCCCGAGGCCGACCCGGCGCCGCGCCGCCGCGGCGGCGAGTCCCGCCGCAACCGCGACCGGGGCCGGACTCCGCTCTTCGACCAGTACGACGACGAGGACCGGCCGCGCGCGGCCAACGAGTGACGCGTGCGAAGCCCGGAAACCCGGCACCGCTGACCAGCGGAGGAGCGGATTTCCAACCACCCCCTGGAGGGTGCTAGAGTTTCACACGTCGCAAGGGCCTGTGGCGCAGTCTGGTAGCGCACCTCGTTCGCATCGAGGGGGTCTGGGGTTCAAATCCCCACAGGTCCACAAACGACAGTTCTTGAGTAGCTCTCAAGAACGTCACGAGATCCCGTCCCGCCGAAAGGCGGGACGGGATCTCGTCGTTTGTGTGGCGATCGCAGGGCCCGTCGTTCTTCCTGCGCACGTTCACCGGACAGGTGGACGAGGCGCGCGGCGGTGTTCCGGGGGACGTGTACCACTGGGTCTACGACGGCGCGTATCCGTCGTCGCGGCCGTGGCGGACCGCCCATGCCGCCGCAGCGTAGGCGGCCGTGGAGACCGCCGCGTGCCCGGTCGAGGCGACCGCGACCGTACCGAACCCCCTGTCCCGTGCCCACGAAACGGCCGGGCTCGCCATGCGGTCCTTGAACGAGCCGGTCGGATTGGCCCGTTCGTCGTTGATCCGGACGCCGGGCAGGTGTCGCAGGGGCACCGGCGGGGCGCCGCCCTCGCCCGGCGAGACGGGGGCCGGGAGCACCGGGAGCAGGGGGCGCCGCCTCCGCATGGCGGCGTCGCCCGGGAGGGCTTCGGGGCGGTGGGGAGCGTCGGCTTTCGGACTTTGACGGCCGATCTCCTCGCCCCCGCACTTTGCCGCCCTCTCCTCTCCTATGCTCTACACGTCTGTAGAGGAAGGCGGAGAGCGGCAGCCCGTGCCCACTCCGTCGTATCCGCGCGCCCCGTGGGGGGCGTGCGTCGGAGGAGAGGAACGAGCGTGGCCTCGATCGATCTTGACAAGGTGCTGGACAAGGCGTGGGCGGACAAGAGCGTCCCCGAGGTGCTGGCGGCGCCGGTGTCCGCGCTCAAGGGCGTCTCGGACCGCCAGGGCGACCTGCTGAAGGAGGCGTTCGGCATCAAGACCGTCGCCGACCTCGCCGAGCTGAAGTACGTCGGCTGGGCGCAGGCCTTGGCCGCGCTCGACGCGGCGAAGTAGCCTCCCGCACGGCAGTCGGCCCGTCTCGCAGAATAGTTCGCGCGTCCCGCCGGGCAGTTCGTGCCTTCCGCCGGGGTGTTGGTTCATCCGAGACGGTAAGTCCACCTGTTTCGCCGGGTGGTTCGCGCGTCCCGTCCGGTCCATGCGACCGGGCGGGACGCGTCGTTTCCGGGGCCGTGCGACGGGCCGCGCGCCACCGTACGGCGGCGGACGGCGACGGGGGATCACGCAGGTCCGGCGGGGTGCGGGACGGTGAACGGCCGGTGTCTTCTCTACAGTTCTCGGCCAGTTCTGTAGAAAAGAGCCCCACCGCCCCTCCTTGTCGCGGCAGTTCCGGCTGGGCCAGAGTTCGAGGCGCGGCGACAGGAACATGTCATCGCCGCCGGGCAGTGTCCATGGAACACACCGCGCTTCCCCAGGCGCGGTGTGGCCACCCCCCCCATTGTCTGGACGCTCGCCCGCGTAGCGGAAGGATTCGCGTGAAGCACGGAAAGAAGAACACGCGCAGATACATCGTGGCCGCCTCCGTCGGCGCCCTCCTGTCGGCCGGAGTCGCCACAGGGGCGTACGCCGGTACGACGGGGGAGTCCTCGGCCCCGGCGTCGGCCCCCGCATCGGCTCCGGCGTACCAGCCGGAGATGCTGAAGGCGCTCGCCACCACCCTCGGCGTCAGCGAGAAGGCCGCCGCCGAGCGGCTCGACCGCGAGGCCGACCAGCGGGACCGGTTCGCGGAGCTGCGGAAGGACCGGGTCGAGACGCTCGGGGCCTTCTTCGCCCAGGACGGTTCGCTGGTCGTCAACGCCGCCGACGCCGAAGCGGCCGAGGACGTCCGGGCCGCGGGTCTCCGGGCCCGGGTCCCCGAGCGCGGCGAGGGCGAACTCGACCGCATCAAGGCCCAGCTCGACGCCAAGGCGCTCAAGAGCGCCCCGGCCGGGGTCTCCGCCTGGTCCGTCGACCTCGCGTCGGACACCGTGACCGTCGAGGTGAACGGGGCGTCGGACGCGGCCACCCGCAGCTTCCTCACGACCGCGCGGAGCAACGGCGACGCCGTCCGCGTCGTCAAGGGCCAGGAGAAGCTGGAGACCCAGGCCGTCGTTCCGCCCGGCAGCCGGATGACCTTCAACGGCTACCTGTGCTCCGTGGGTTACGGCGCCAAGGACCGCAACGGCAAGCAGGTGCTCGTGACCGCCGGGCACTGCATCGAGGACCTGCCGGCCCTCGCCTACAACGGAACCCGGTTCGCCAAGGGCACCCACACCCGGTTCGCGCTGGGCACCCGCAGCGTGGACATGGGCATCGCCTCCGTCGACGCCGGCAACTCGATCGGCCTCGACATCACCACGTACGGCAAGGCCGGCACCGTCCCGGTCAAGGGCAGCAAGCGGGCCCCCTCCGGCGCGGCGCTCTGCAAGTCCGGCCAGACCACCGGCTGGACCTGCGGCAAGGTCGGCTCGTACAACGTGAGCGTCACCTACACCGACCAGAACGGCGGCCCGGACACCGTCGTGACCGGTCTGGCCAGCTCCAGCGTCTGCACCCAGGGCGGGGACAGCGGCGGCGCGTACGTCTCCGGCGACCAGGCCCAGGGCATGACGTCGGGCGGTCCGACCAACCAGCGCTGCAGCGGCCAGGTCAACTCGCCCGGCTCGTCCTACTTCCAGCCGCTGGACGACGCCCTCGCGTACTACGGGCTGACGCTCAACACGAAGTAGTCCGCGACACACGAGACCGGCCGAAGGCCACCCCCCAGAACACGGGAGGCCGTCCACTCATCCTGGGCGGCCTCCCGTCTCCATGTTCGCGGCCCGTCATTCCCGTTCAGGGACCGTCGTTCCGTTCACGGACCGTACTCCCACGCCACCCCGTGCACGCCGGGCTTGCACCGGGAGGTGAGGACGTGGACGTCGTGCGCGGCTCCCAACGGAATACGCCGTTGTGCGCGGGGCGGGACGCCGACCTTCTCCCGGACGTAGCGGTGGCAGTCCACCGGCAGGGCGCCGGGATGGAAGTAGACCTGCTGGAGGTATTCGTGGAGGTTGGTCCGCGACCAGCGCTCGTAGTGCGTCGCCGGGGTCAGGGACGGGCTCACCTCGACCGCGTAACTCACCACCGTCGTGTCCAGCTTGGCCAGCTTCCGTCCGAAGTGGATCTCCAGCACGAGGGACTTGAGCCCCTTCAGGTACGTGGCCTCGGCCAGCCGGCCGCAGGTGACCCGGATGTCGACCGGCTCGGCCGCCTCGTCGTCGAAGCTGAGCACGAAGAGCGCCCGGTCGGCCCCGGCCCGGCCGGCCCGCAGGACGTTGGTGGTGGAGAACCCGCTCATCGTGCCGCTCTCGCCGATCCGCACGATGTCGTGCACCATCAGCGAACTCGTCTCCTGGTTGAAGTGGCGGAACCGCGCGCCGAGCGCCTTCTCCACCACCGAGTCCTCCCCGAGGATCTGGAGCGCCGCGCCCTCCGCGCCCGGCGGCGTGGTCCGGCCGCGCGGGCGGCGCGGCCCGAGCAGCGAGCGGAGCGTGCCGGCGGGGAGGTCCAGGATCTCCTCCAGCACGTCCACCGCCCGCAGCGAACGGGCCCGTTCCGGCTGGCTGCGACCGCGTTGCCAACTGCTGAGGGTGGCCTGGCTGATGGTGATGCCGCGCGCCTTGAGCCGTTCGCTCACCCGTTCCAGGGAGAGCCCGCGCCGGCCCAACGCCTCCCGCAGGACCGCCGGGAAGGTGTCGGCGCCGGTCGCCGCCGCGTGCAGAGCCGAGGTGGTGAGGGCCCGGCCGGTGCGCGCGGCGGTGATGTGCGCCTCCTCCGTGCGTACGGGTTCGGCGGAGGCGGCGTCGGCGCCCGGCTGGTCCGGCCGTGCGTCGGCGTCGGCGGCGGTCCGCCCCCGGTCGTCCCGACTGTCCCGGTCGTCCCGGTCCGGCCGGCCTCCCCGGTCCGGCGGGTCCGGCTGGTCCGGCGGGTCCGGCCGGTCTCCGTCTTCCCGGTCCGGCCGTGCGGTGGCGCGTGTCTTGTCGGAGTCCGCTCTGCGCGACATGTCCCTCCCGTTTCCGGCACTCTCCCGGCGGGGCGGTCTGCGGGCCCCCGCATACTGGGTGACCACCGGAGAGCGGCCGGATAACAGAACTCCCGGACGTGACCTGCCCCACGTACGGTGGCGAACCGGAACGCGCGGACAGGCGGCGGGGCGCATGTGGGCGACCGAACGCAGATGGTGAACAGAACGAAGGACGTGGTGGGTGTGACGGGCGTGGAGGGCACCGCTCTGGTCCTCGCGGCGAGGAACGGCGACCGGGCCGCCGGGGAACGGCTGGCCGCCCAGTACCTCCCCCTGGTCTACAACGTCGTCGGGCGCGCCCTCAACGGCCACCCGGACGTCGACGACGTGGTGCAGGAGACCATGCTCCGGGCGCTCTCCGGCCTGCCCGCCCTGCGTGATCCGGCCCGCTTCCGCTCCTGGCTCGTCGCCATCGCCATGAACCAGGTCCGCAGCCGCTGGTCCCACCTCGGCCACCGACCCGCCCCGCTGGAGGAGACCGACGAGCCCGCCGACCCGGCCGCCGACTTCGTCGACCTGACGATCCTGCGCCTGGAACTCTCCGGCCAGCGGCGCGAGACGGCCGAAGCGACCCGGTGGCTGGACGACGCCGAACGCGACGTGCTGTCGCTGTGGTGGCTGGAGACGACCGGCGACCTCACCCGGCCCGAACTGGCCGAGGCGCTCGGCCTCTCCCCGCAGCACGCCGCCGTACGCGTCCAACGGGTGAAGAACCAGCTCGACATCGGCCGTACCGTCGTCCGGGCCCTGGCCTCGGACCCCCGCTGCCCGGCCCTGGCGGACCTGGTGGGCGACTGGGACGGTACGCCGACGCCCCTGTGGCGCAAGCGGATCGCCCGCCACGTCCGGGGCTGCGCCGCCTGCTCCGACGGCAGCACGGGGCTGGTCCCCGCGGAGGGACTGCTCTCCGGGCTCGCCCTCGTGGTGCCGCTCTACGACACCGGGCACGCGGCGGCGGCCGTCGCCACCTCGGCCGCACCGGCCACCGCCGCCGCGACGGGGCAGGCGGCGTCGCACGCCGCCCCGGCCGCCTTCTCGGCGGGCAAGGCGGCCGGGCTCCTGGCCGGGGCGGCCGCCGTGACCGCCCTCGCCGTACTGGTCTGGCCCTCCGCACCCGCCCCGCCCGAGTCGCGTGGCGCCGCCCCCAGCCCCACGCCGCCGGCCGCGAGCGCCCCCGCCGAGCCGGGCCCCGCGCCGTCCACGCCCCCACCGACGCCCACGCCCACCGTGAGCCGTACGCCCACCGCCGCCCCGAAGCCCACCGCGTCGCGCGCGACCGCCGCACCGCGCCCCGGACCGGACGCCCGCGTGGTCACCCGGGTCAACACCCTGCGCGCCGCCAACGGCTGCCCGCAGCTCGCGACCGACCCCCGGCTGACCCGGGTCGCCCAGCAGCACTCCGCCGACATGGCCGCACGCGACTACTTCGGCCACACCGACTCCGCGGGCCGGGACATGGGCGAGCGGGTCGAGGCCACCGGCTACGACTGGTCGGCGGTCGGCGAGACCATCGCGACCGGTACGCGCGATCCGGCGGCGGTCGTCGAGGAGTGGCGCACCAGCCCGGGGCGCGGCCAGGACATTCTCAACTGCGACTTCACGCACGTGGGCGTGGGCATCGCCGACTCCCCGCGCGGCCCCTACTGGACCCAGGTGCTCGCGACCCCGAGGTGAGCATCCGCCGCGTCGGCCCAGTCGCGGACTGTTCGACCGGATCCTCCAACTCCCCTTAATTAGCGGGCGCGAAGAAATATCCCGAAGGCTCGTGTCATGTGATCGTCCGGCCGGTAAGGTTCGTGCCATCGAAACCGGGTGCCACGTCCGAGGTTGTTGTCCGGCGTGCGCGCAGACGCGGGGGTGTGCGGGTCGATGAGTTCCGGCAGCGTTGCAGAACAGAAGATGCAACTGGCTCAACTGGATGGCGGCGGGGCAGGCGGCGGCGCGGGAACTTTGGCCACCACCGCCGCGGACAAGGCGCGCGCGCAGGCGTACATACGCGACCACCTCACGAGGAACACCGCCGATGCCGGCCGCATGGCCGAAGGCGGTGGGGCAGGGCCGGTTCCTGTGACTCCCGTTCTGCCGACGCCGAGTGTGCTCAGGGCGGACACGGGGCTGGAGGGCCTGTCGGAGTGGGCGTCCGCAGCCGGATTGTCCGACGCGATGAGCACATGGCGGGGGCAGGTAGGGCGGCTCATGGCCCGGTTGGGCAGGGAGCAGGCGGCGTTGGGCGAGGCGAAAGACATCTTCCGGGGCCACGAGCTCAGCACATCCTCGGAGCTCGATTCCGTGCGGGTGGCACCGCCCAGCCCCTTCGACAGGATGTGACCGGTACCTCTCGTGACACTCACCTACCAAGATGTCATCAGCGCGGATCTGTCATCGCTCCTGAAGGCCTCCGAGGTGTGGCGGAGGATGGGCGACCGCTTCGGCGAACTGAGGGACGACTATGCGACGCACGTGACGAACGCCCTGGGGAACGGCAACTGGCAGGGCGACGCCTTCGGTTCCCACCGGACGTCCTCCCGGGTGACTTCCTTCGAATACGCGGCGGCCGAGAAGGAAGCACACGCCGTCGCCGGGCTCCTGGAGGAGGCGCACGGCGAGTTGGCCCGATTACAGAAGGCCGTGAAGGACCTCGTCGCCGATGCCGAAGCGAAGGACTACCGGGTCGCCTTCGACGGCAGGGTCGAATACATCGGTGACGACAAGCTTTCGCCTCAGGCTCGGACCGCCTTCGACCATGATCCGGACCGCGAGCGGGCGATCGCTCTCTCCCGGCAGCACGCCCAGGAGTGGGCGGAGGCGATCGCCTCCGCCGTGAGGGCTGTCGACACCGCGGACCAAGGCGTCAGGAGAGCACTGGTCAGGGCGGCCGCGGACACGTCCATGGACGGTGACGGCTTCGGTGGGTTCAACGCGCACGGTGTGGGCGGCCTGGCCGAAGCCGGTGCGGTCGAGGACGGCACCGCCACGAGACCTGGCGGGTGGATATCCGACGGCAAGTCCTCCCTGACAGGTCCCGATCTCGGGTTTACCGTCACCGGCCCCAAGTACGGCAAGGAGGGGACCGTCAAGGCGTATGCGGACCTCTTCCACGCCACGGCTGACGGAACGCTGACCCGAGGCGATATGACCCTCTCCGGGGTTGCTGACGGCTACGGAGGAGCTCGCGCCACTGCCAACCTCGGCATCACCGGGGAGGGGCTCGTCGCCAAGACCGAGGTGTCAGCGGGACTCCGAGGGCTGACGGAGGGCCGGGTCGAGTACGGGCACGTCGGCGCTTACAGCCGCCTGGAAGCGTTCGCCGGCGGGGAGGCGGCGGGCAGCCTCAAGGCGACGAAGAACGAGCTGACCGTGGGCGGCAAGGCCTTCGCCGGGGCCAAGGGGGGCTCGGCTGCGGGCGTTGAAGTCGCGGGCATCGGCCTCGGGGGGACCGCCGAGGGGTGGAAAGGCGTGGGAGCGGAGGCGTGGTGGGGCTACAAGAAGGACGAAACCACCGGTGAGTACAAGATCGGCGGCAAAGCGGGCCTGTCGCCCGCCATGGGGGGTGCGGTGGGGCTTGAGATCACCGTCGATCCGGGCGAGTTCGCCCATGCCGCCGGTGATGCGGCCCGTGCGGTCGGTGATGCGGCCGACGCGGTCGGCGGCGCCGCAGGCTCTGCTAAGAAGACTGTCGCCGACTGGTTCTGATGCACCGTTTCCTTGGAAGGAGGCGCTTGATGTCCGTGACGTTGCCGGTGCCCATCGCGTTCCGTCTCCCGGAGGGGTGGGAACCCGCTCTCTCCGGGGCGGACGAAGCCGCGGGCGTGGCCTTTGCGGCTGTACTTCCACGGCCGGACGGGTTCTCTCCCAACATCACTGTCGACGGCGCGCACCTGCCGGAGACGACGTCCCTTGCCGACGCCGCCGACGCCTCGGTGGAGAGGCTGCGCGAGGTCGCCGCATCCGTGGTGGTGGCTGATCGCCGTGAGGCCGGGTCGGCGGAGGTGCCCGCGCTGGCGCAGCGGCTCACCTTCTGGGGAACCGTCGGCGGTGTGCGCCGCGAGCTCGTCCAGTCCCAGGTCTATCTGTGTCTGGTGGACGTGGCGGACCCGCACAGACGGGCGGTCGTTCGGCTCGCCCTGACCGCGGACGAGGAACGGCACGACGGAGTGGTCGGGGACTTCCAGGAGTTCGTGCGCTCGGTCCGCCCGGACACTGGGACAGGGATATCGCCATGAGCCGTTTCAGGGACCGGATGACCGGGACCAAGTACCCCGAGAGCGGCGTCGCGCCGCTCCCGGCCGAGGAGGTCCGGGCCGCGCTGTTCGCGGTCAACGGGGCGGAGAAGCCCTTTCGCGTACGGCATGCCTTGCCGACGGAGAAGGGCGATCTGGTCGCCGAGTGGCGGGTGCTGGAGCCCGCCTGGCGGTCCTATTTCGTCCGGACGCAGGTGGACCGGCTGATGAAGACCCGGATGCTCCTGGACCCCGAGAAGCACGAGGTGCGCAGCCTGGACGAGGAGTGGCAGGTCACCTGGCTCGGGGACACCCCCCGGCTGGCGACCTCGCGGGCCTACGGCCGGGGGCAGCTGACCACCGTCATATGGGAGTGGGAGTACGAGCGGGACGCCGACGGACACCGCCGCCGGGTCAAGGTCTACCGGTTCGACTCGCGGGTGATGAAGGGCGCCCTGCAGAAGGCGGTCCTCGGCGCGGGGTGGACCTGGCGGGGCAAGATGTACAAGCTGTGACCCGTCTCCGCGGCCCGTACCCCCGGTGCGTGGGCCGCGCTGCCACGCCCCGCGCACCCCGGCCTACGGGACGCGGCTCCCGCGCGCCGGGTCAGGCGCCGGGGGCGCGCAGCGGCTTGGACATGCAGATGCTGCTTTCGTACTCCCGGTAGTGGCCGAACTTCTCGCACACCGCGTAGCCGCTCGACGTGTACAGCGCGACGGCCTCCGGCTGCTGGTCGCCGGTCTCCAGAACCATGCGGACCCGGCCGGCGGCGCGGGCGTCCTCCTCCAGGGCGGCCAGCATCCGCCGGGCCAGCCCCCTGCCGCGCCCCTCGGGGATCACGAACATCCGCTTGATCTCGGCGTCGCCGTCCCAGTAGCCCTGGTCGTTGCGGTTCTGGGTGCGCCAGCCGCCGGTCGCCACCGGGCGCTCGCGCTCGTCGTAGGCGATCAGGTACAGACCGTGCGGGGGCGTGAACATCGTGGGGTCGAGCGGTGTGACATCGCCCTCGTCGCCGTAGCGCTCGGCGTATTCGAGCTGCACCTGGTCGTTGAGTTTGACGGCGTCGGGGTGGTCGAACGCCCGAGGGTGAATAAGCATGCTGGGTATCGTATATCTGTGCGCAGGGATGTGTAGGTACTGTTTACGGATGCTGACCGTTACCTCCGCGAATGTAAACGGACTTCGCGCCGCCGCCAAAAAAGGCTTCGTCGAGTGGCTGGCGGGGACCGACGCCGATGTGATCTGCCTCCAGGAAGTGCGGGCCGAGCTCGCCCAGCTGCCCGAGGGGGTCGGTGACCCCGAGGGGTGGCACACCGTCCACGCGCCCGCCGCAGCCAAGGGCCGGGCCGGCGTCTCGCTCTACTCGCGGCAGGCTCCCGAGCGGGTCCAGATCGGCTTCGGCGGTCACGGGGCGCCCGGGGCGGAGGAGTTCGACGCGAGCGGCCGGTACGTGGAGATCGACCTCCCCGGCGTCACCGTCGCGAGCCTGTACCTGCCCTCCGGCGAGGTCGGCACCGAGCGCCAGGACGAGAAGGAGCGCTTCATGGCGGCCTTCCTGCCCTACCTCCAGGGACTCAAGGCGCGCGCCGCGGCGGACGGTCGCGAGGTCGTGGTCTGCGGCGACTGGAACATCGCCCACCAGGAGGCCGACCTCAAGAACTGGAAGGCCAACCGCAAGAGCTCCGGCTTCCTCCCCGAGGAGCGCGCCTGGCTGACCCGGGTGCTGGACGAGGCCGCGTACGTCGACGTCGTCCGGTCGCTCCACCCGGACGTCGAGGGGCCGTACAGCTGGTGGTCCTACCGGGGGCGCGCCTTCGACAACGACACCGGCTGGCGCATCGACTACCAGATGGCCACCCCGGGGCTGGCCGGGCGCGCGGTGAAGGCGTGGGTCGAGCGGGCGGCCACGCACGGCGAGCGCTGGAGCGACCACGCGCCCGTCACGGTCGTCTACGAGCGGTAGGTCCGCGCGGGCCGTGTCCCGCGCGGGTCGTGCGCGGGCGGGTCCGGGGCTCGTGGGGTCGGCGTGCGGGAGTCCGTGCGCCGGAACTCGTGAGGCGTGCGTACGCGCGCCCGCGCTCACGTCTTCGGGGGCTGTGTGCCGTCCTCGCGCCGTAGCCTCCGGTCCAGGGCCATCGACAGCTCCGCGTCCACCACCGCGCGGGCCAGTGGCCGGAGTTGGGCCGGTTCGGTCTCCTTCGTATGGGCATGCAGTACGCGTACGAAGATCTCCGCGAGCGCGTCGGCGTGCTCGCGGACGCGGCGGCCCGAGGAGAGCACCGTGGACAGCGGCACCCCTTCCCGTACCAGCTCGGCCGACACCTCCAGGAGGCGGCGGCTGATGTGCACGATCTCGTCGCCGTCCGTGGCGAGGTACCCGAGGTCCAGAGCGGTGGCGAGGTTCTCCGGGGTGACCTCGCCCTCGAAGTAGTCCGCGAGCTGCTCCGGGGTGAGGCGGACCGGGGTCTCCTCGGTCGGCTCGCCCAGGCCCAGCACCTCGGCGACGTCGCGGCCGCTCTCGAAGGTGGCGGCCAGGTCCGCGATGCCGTTGAGCGTGTGGCCGCGCTCCAGCAGGCCGGTGATGGTCCGCAGGCGGGCGAGATGGTGGTCGTCGTACCAGGCGATACGGCCCTCCCGGCGCGGCGGCGGGATCAGCCCGCGCTCGCGGTAGAAGCGCAGGGTCCGCACGGTGATGCCCGCTGCCCGGGCCAGCTCCTCCATGCGGTATTCGCGGTGCTCGCGTCCTTCAGCCACAGGGGCACCCTATGTTGTACCGCCGGTAACTTTCCTCGGTCCGCCCCCTACCCATCAGTACGGTCCTGCTCTACTCTCCGAACCATGCCAGTGATTGCTGGCAGGGTGGCGTGACGTACCGCGGGAGGCGGCAGCATGGCCCAGCAGGAACACGTACGTGTGGCGGTGATCGGAACCGGATTCGGGGGCCTGGGGGCCGCTGTCCGGCTGCGCCGCGAAGGCATCACCGATTTCGTCGTCCTGGAGAGGGCCGGATCGGTGGGCGGCACCTGGCGCGACAACAGCTATCCCGGCTGCGCCTGCGACGTACCGTCCCACCTCTACTCCTTCTCGTTCGCGCCCAACCCCGACTGGCCCCGCACCTTCTCCGGCCAGGAGCACATCCGGGCCTACCTGGAGAGCGTCGCCGACAACTTCGGGCTCCGTCCGCACATCCGGCTGAACCACGAGGTGAAGCTGATGACGTGGGACAAGGAGAACCTGTACTGGGTGATCGAGGGCGCTGACGGATCGATCCTGCGCGCCGATGTCGTCGTCTCCGCGACCGGGCCGCTCTCCGACCCCAAGACGCCGGACATACCCGGGCTCGACTCCTTCCCCGGCAAGGTCTTCCACTCCGCGCGCTGGGACCACGACTACGACCTGGCCGGCAAGCGCGTCGCGATGGTCGGCACCGGCGCCTCCGCGATCCAGATCGTCCCGGCGATCCAGCCGAAGACCGCCAAGCTCACCCTCTTCCAGCGCACCCCGCCCTGGGTCATGCCGCGCATGGACCGCGCCATCGGCAAGGCCGAGCGCGCCCTGCACCGGGCCGTCCCCGTCACCGGCACCGCGCGCCGCGGACTGCTGTGGGGCATCCGCGAGCTGCAGGTCAGCGCCTTCACCAAGCACCCCCAGCAGCTCGGCCTGGTGGAGAAGCTGGCCAAGTCCAACATGGCGCGGGCCATCAAGGACCCGGTGCTGCGGGCCAAGCTGACCCCGAACTACCGCATCGGCTGCAAGCGCATCCTGCTCTCCAACGCCTACTACCCGGCGCTCGCGAAGCCCAATGTGGACGTGGTCGCCGCCGGGCTCACCGAGGTCCGCGGCTCCACGGTGGTCGGCGCCGACGGGAGCGAGGCCGAGGTCGACGCGATCATCTTCGGCACCGGGTTCCACGTGACGGACATGCCGATCGCGGAACGGGTCGTCGGCACCGAGGGCATCACCCTCGCCGAGACCTGGAAGGACGGGATGAACTCGCTGCGCGGCGCGACCGCCGCCGGGTTCCCCAACTGGATGACGATCATCGGCCCGAACACCGGGCTCGGCAACTCCTCCATGATCCTGATGATCGAGTCCCAGCTGAACTACATGGCCGACTACCTGCGGCAGTTGAACGTCCTGGGCGGCCGCGCCGCGCTCGACGCCCGGGACGCCTCGGTCACCGCCTGGAACGACAAGGTCCAGCAGCGGATGAAGCGCACCGTGTGGAACACCGGCGGCTGCACCAGCTGGTACCTGGACGCGGAGGGCCGCAACACCACGGTCTGGCCGGGCACCACGGGCGAGTTCCGGCGGCAGACCCGGTCGGTGGACCTCGCGGAGTACGACGTCGTCCGGGCCGGCGGCGCGGGCGGCGCGCCGCGGGGCGGCGGGAGCGGGCGCGTGCCCGAGCAGCCCGGCCGCACCGACCGCGAGACCGTGACCGCCGCGTCGGACGCGGGACCGGTCGCCGAGGAGGCCGCGCGATGAGCCGCCTCCTGCACCGCTACAGCGTGCCGCCGGTGCCCGACGCCGAACTGGCCGTACGGTCCGCCGACGGGGAGCGCGTCCACGTCGAACTGCACGGCCCCGAGGGCGCCCCGGCGGTGGTCCTCGCCCACGGCTGGACCTGCAACACCCGCTTCTGGGACGCCCAGATCCGCGACCTGGCCGTCGACCACCGGGTCATCGCCTACGACCAGCGCGGCCACGGGCTCAGCCCCGAACCGGGCCCCGGCGGCTACAGCACGAACGCGCTGGCCGACGACCTCGAAGCCGTCCTCACCGCGACGCTCGACCCGGGCCGCAAGGCGGTGATCGCGGGGCACTCCATGGGCGGGATGACCGTGATGGCCGCCGCCGCCCGGCCCGCGCTGCGCGAACACGCGGCCGCCGTCCTCCTCTGCTCCACCGGCAGTACGCGGCTGACCGCCGAGGCGCTGGTCGTCCCGATCCGCGCGGGCGCGCTGCGGACCCGGATCACCACCGCCGTCCTGGGCGCCAAGGCGCCGCTCGGCCCGGTCAACCCCGTGACGAAGAAGGTCCTCAAGTACGCGACGATGGGGGCCGGCTCGGCTCCGGACCGGGTCGACGCCTGCGCCCGGATCGTGCACGCCTGCCCGCGCCGCGCCCGGGTGGCATGGGGCCATGTGCTCGCGGAGCTGGATCTCGCGGCGGGCGTACGGGAGTTGCGGGTGCCGACGGCGGTGATCGCCGGCACGGACGACCGGCTGACCCCGCCGGTCCACGCACGGGCCATCGCGGACGCCCTGCCGGTCGACCTCGGGCTGACCGAGCTGGCGGGCATGGGCCACATGACACCGGTGGAGGCCCCGGAGGCCGTCACCGCGAAGATCAGGGAGCTGGTCACCCGGTACGTCGCCGAGGGAGCGGGCGCGCGGGGGACGGCCGGACAGGGGAAGGCCGCCACGGCCGAGAAGGAGGATGTCGCATGAGCGGCAAGCGGAGTCTGGAGGGCCAGGTCGTCGTCGTCACCGGCGCGGCCCGGGGCGTGGGCGAACTGCTGGCCCGCAAGCTGTCCGCACGCGGCGCGACGCTGGCGCTCGTCGGCCTGGAGCCGGACGAGCTGAAGCAGGTCTCCGAGCGGCTGCACGGCGAGAGCGACCACTGGTTCGCCGACGTCACCGACCACGAGGCGATGGCCCAGGTCGCCCGCGAGGTCAAGCAGCGCTTCGGCAAGGTGGACGTGGTCGTCGCCAACGCGGGCGTCGCGGCCGGCGGCCCCTTCGCCGACTCCGACCCGGACGCCTGGCGGCGGGTCATCGAGGTCAACCTCATCGGCGGCGCGGTCACCGGGCGGGCGTTCCTGCCGGTGCTGATGGAGAGCCGCGGCTACTTCCTGCAGATAGCGTCGCTGGCCGCGATCACCCCGGCCCCGATGATGACCGCGTACTGCGCGTCCAAGTCGGGGGTGGAGGCGTTCGCCCACAGCCTGCGCGCCGAGGTCGGATACAAGGGCGTGAAGGTCGGCGTCGGCTACCTCTCCTGGACCGACACCGACATGGTGCGCGGAGCCGACCAGGACGACGTGATGCGCGAGTTGCGGCAGCGCCTGCCGTGGCCGATGAACCGCACGTACCCGCTCGGCCCGGCCGTCGACCGGATCGTGGACGGCATCGCCCGGCGCTCCCCGCACGTGTACGCCCAGTGGTGGCTGCGCGGGATGCAGTCGGTCCGCGGCTACCTCCCGTCGGTCATCGCGGTCGGCGGTCCGCGCGAGATGCGGCGGTTCGAACCGCGCCTGCACACCGTGTCCAAGGGGCTGGTGGGGGCCGGGGGCGCGGCGGACCAGAACGCGCGGGCGGAGCGCGCGGACAGCGCGTAGCGGGGCGGCCCCGCCGTACGCGGTGGGGCGTCCGGGCCGTGCGTCACGGTGGGTAATGGCCCGACATGCGCGGTATGTCGGTGCGTGCGAGGCTGGGCACGGCCCCACCGGGGCCGTCCTCGTACGTACCCCACGCATCCCACAGGAGTGAACGGCATGGGTATCGCAGACCAGTTCAAGGACAAGGCGCAGGAGCTCGCCGACCAGGCCAAGCAGAAGGCCGGCCAGGGCAAGGGCGAGGCCAAGGACCGTGCCTCCCAGGGCGGCGACCGGAAGCCGGACTCCTCGGACATGAAGGACCGCGCCCAGGAGGCGGCGGACCGGGCGCGCGAGCGCTTCGACCGTTGACGGTCGCCGAGGTGTGACCCGTGCGCGCCGCGGTCCCGCGTGCGCACGCGTCGCGTCAGGAGGCGCACCCGGTTGTCCGGGTGCGCCTCCGTCATGTGTGCCCCGCGACGCCGCCACCGGCCGCCGGACGGATGCCGCGTGGCAGGGCCGATTCGGCCTGGGAGAGCCCGAGTGCGATGCGACGGTCGCGGACGGCCTGCCCTCCCGCCGGGCGGGGCGGAGGTCGAGACCCCGCCCTACCGCGGCGGCAGCGGCGGTCTGCTCAGGTTCGGGGCCGTGGCGTACGTCGGAGGGGTCGCCGCCGGGTGGGCGGCGAGAAGCTCCAGGGCCAGGCGGACCGCGTCGTCCAGGACCGCGTAGCGGCCCTCCGCCCAGTCCAGGGGGGTGCGCAGGGCCTCCACGTCCGGTTCGACGCCGTGGTTCTCCACCGACCAGCCGTACGTGTCGAACCAGGCCGCGTTCATCGGCACCGTGATCGACGTGCCGTCGCCCAGCCGGTGGCGGCCGGTCATGCCGACCACGCCGCCCCAGGTGCGCTGGCCCACCACGGGGCCCAGCTTCAGCAGCCGGAACGCGGCGGTGATCATGTCGCCGTCCGAGGAGGTCGCCTCGTCGGCCAGCGCGACCACCGGGCCGCGCGGCGCGTTCGAGGCGTAGCTCACCGCCTGCGCGTTGCGCGTCAGGTCCCAGCCGAGGATCGTGCGGGTCAGCTTCTCCACGACCAGCTCGCTGATGTGGCCGCCCGCGTTGCCCCGTACGTCCACGATCAGCGCGGGCCGCGCCACCTCCAGGCGCAGGTCCCGGTTGAACTGGGCCCAGCCGGAGCCGCCCAGGTCCGGGATGTGCAGGTAGCCGCACTTGCCGCCGCTCAACTCCCGTACGACGTCACGGCGTTTGGCCACCCAGTCCTGGTAGCGCAGCGGCCGCTCGTCCACCAGCGGCATGATCGCCACCCGGCGCGAGGGCCCCCCGCCCGCCGGGGAGAACGTCAGCTCCACCGTCGTTCCGCCCGCCGCCGACAGCAGCGGGTACGGCCCGGCCACCGGGTCCACCGGCCGGCCGTCGACGTGGGTGAGGACCGCGCCCTCCCTGATCCCCGTGCCCGCCAGCGGCGACCGCGCCTTGGAGTCCGAGGAGTCGCCGGGCAGGATGCGCTGCACGGTCCACGCGCCGTCCCGGCAGACCAGGTTGGCCCCGAGCAGGCCGATCGCCCGCTGGTAGTGCGGCGGGCCCTCGTTGCGGCGGGCCGGGGAGACGTACGCGTGCGAGGTGCCCAGCTCGCCCAGCACCTCGCGCAGCAGGTCCGCGAACTCGTCCGGGGACGCGACCCGTTCGACCAGCGGGCGGTACTGGTCCAGCACCCCGGCCCAGTCGATGCCGCACATGTCCGGCTCCCAGAAGAAGTCGCGGATGATCCGGCCCGCCTCCCCGTACGCCTGGCGCCACTCCGCCCCCGGGTCCACCTCGTGCAGGATGCGGCGCAGGTCGAGGTAGACCGTGGTGTCGCCGTCGCCGGGCTCGGTCGCGGGGACGGCGCGCAGCTCGCCGTCGTCCATCACCACCAGCCGCGAGGAGTCGCCGCTGACCGCGAACCAGTCGAGGTGGTCGACCAGTTCGGTCCTGCGGGCCTTCGCGATGTTGAAGTGCTCCAGGGTCGGCCGCCCGGACATGTCGGCCGGGTTGGCGAACGTCTCGCCCAGCGCCCCCGAGATCGGCCAGCGCAGCCAGACCAGCCCGCCGCCGCTCACCGGGGCGAGGGCGGAGTACTTGGAGGCGGAGACCGGGAACGGTGTCACCCGGCTCTCCAGCCCCTCGAACTCGACCATGACCGTGGACCCCTCCGACACCCCCGTGGCCGGTACGTCCACCGGGTCCAGGCCGCCCGCCGCCGGACGCCCGTCCGGGGAGAGCGCGAAGGGGGAGGGGGTCGCCGAGGAGAGCGGGACCAGGTACGGGCGGCAGCCCAGCGGGAACGACAGGTCGCCGGTGTGGACGTCGTAGACCGGGTCGAAGCCGCGCCAGGACAGGAACGCCAGATAGCGGCCGTCCTCCGTGAAGACCGGGTTCTCGTCCTCGAAGCGGCCGTTGGTGACGTCCACGATCACCGGCGCGCCGGGCCCGGAGATCCGGGCCAGCTTGATCTGCCGCAGCGAGCGGCCGACGCCCGGGTGCGACCAGGTCAGCCAGTCGCCGTCGGGGGAGAAGGCCAGATCGCGGACCGGTCCGTTGACCGAGCGGATCAGCTCGGTGAGCCCGGGGTGCTCGTCGACCGGCGCGGCGCTGTCGGGCACGGGCGCGCCGGTCGCCGCGTGGAGGTCGGCGCGGGTCGAGCCGCTGGGGGCCTTCACCGCCGCTTCCGATGCCTCCGCCCCGGTCGGCGCGGTCTCCGGCTCGCCCGTGTCCAGGAGCAGCAGCCGGCCGTCGTGGGAGGCGATCGCCAGGCGCTCCCCGTCCGGGTCGGCGACCATCTCCTGGACCCGGCCCAGCTGCCCGGTGGCCAGCCTGCGCGGCGGGCGGTCGCCGCTGGCGCGCGGCAGGTACGCGATCTCGACCGCGTCCGGCCCGTCGGCGTCGGTGACGTACGCGACCCGCCCGCCGCTGCCGAGCATCTCCGGCAGCCGCACCCGTACGCCCGGGGTGTCGGCGATGGTGCGGGCGGGGCCGTCGCGGTGGGTGAGCCAGTAGAGGCTGCCGCGTACGGTGACGGCGCTGGCCCGGCCCGTCTCGTCCACGGAGAGCGAGTCGACGTTGCTGGCGGCGGACACCTGGTGCACGCGCCGGCCGGTGCGCGGGCCCCCGAGGCGTACCTCCAGCCGGCGCGGGGTGGCGTCGGGCGCCTCCAGGTCCTCCACCAGCCACAGCTCGCCCGCGCACTGGTAGACCACCCGGTGGCCGTCGCTGGACGCGTTGCGGGCGTAGAAGGCGTCGTGGTCGGTGTGGCGGCGCAGGTCGGTGCCGTCCGTCCGGCAGGAGTAGAGGTTGCCGACGCCCTCGTGGTCGGAGAGGAAGGCGATGCGGCGGCCGACGAACATCGGGTTGGCCAGATGGCCGTCGATGTCCGGGAGCAGCCGTTCGCCGTGCAGCCACAGCCGGCCCGTGGCCCCGCCCCGGTAGCGCTTCCAGGCGGCCGGTTCGTGCGGGGGCGTGCCGGTGAGCAGCAGGGTGCGGCGCTCGCCGTCGAGGTCGGCGACCGCGATGTCGGAGACCGGGCCCCAGGGGAGCCTGCCGCCGGGGCCACCGTCGGTGGGGACGCTGTAGGACCAGGAGAAGTACGAGAACGGCTGGTTGTGCGAGGAGACGGCGAGGATCTGGGCCGCATCCCCCGGATCGGGGGTCCAGCCGCAGACCCGGGCGTCCGTCGAGCCCCAGTGGGTGAGTCTGCGCGCCGGGCCGCCGTCCACCGGGGCGAGGTGGATCTCGGGGTCCAGGGTGCGCCAGGACGTGTACGCGATGGAGGAGCCGTCGGGCGAGAACCGGGGGTGGCTGACCCGGGTCCGGTCGACGGTCACCCGCCAGGCGCGTCCGGGGCGGTGCCCGGCGGCGGCGAGGGGGGCGACCCAGAGGTCGTCCTCGGCCGCGAAGCACAGCATGTCCTGGTGGAGGTGGGGAAAGCGGAGATACGCGACGTCGTCACTCACCCTCCCCATGTTTTCGGCGGGCGGGGCCGGGGGCAACTTGTGGTGCACGACACAAGCGAAACGATTTCGTTTCGCTGGAGGGTGGAGGTACGGTTCTGCTGTACGAAACAGTTTCGTTCAGCGCTGAGCGGGGCTGTTGTGCGAAACTGCCGGACGGTACTGCCGGTTGAGCGCGAAGGAGGTCGGCACATGGCACGCACCAGGCTGACTCCCGAGCGTGAGGGCGAGCTGTACGAGGCCGTCCTCGACCTGCTCCGCGAGGTCGGTTACGACGCCCTGACCATGGACGCCGTCGCCGCCCGCACCCGGTCGAGCAAGGCGACCCTCTACCGCCAGTGGGGCTCCAAGCCCGAGCTGGTCGCGAGGGCGCTGCGCCACGACAAGCCGGGTGACCTCTCGGACATCGACACCGGTTCGCTGCGCGGGGACTTCCGTGCGGCGCTGAGCCGGACCGACGACTGCCAGATGGAGAAGGACGCCGCGCTGATGCGGGGTCTGAGCCATGCCGTCCACGCCAACCCCGAGCTGCTCAAAGCCCTGCGCGAGCTGCTGATCGAACCGGAGATGACCGGCTTCGACCAGTTGCTGCAACGGGCGGTGGACCGGGGCGAGCTGCGTCCGGACAACCCGGCGCTGAAGTACATCCCGCACATGGTGGTCGGCGCGCTGGCCGCCCGGCAGCTGATCGAGGACCGTCCTGTCGACCAGGCGTTCCTCATGGATTACGTGGACGCCGTGGTCCTCCCCGCCCTCGGCGTCTGACGTCCCCGCACCCGCCCCACCCGTACCGCCCTCTCCCCGACGCTCCACCTGACACGCCGCTCTCGTCGTCGGGCTGGTTCCTCATGCCCGCTGTCCCTCACACGACCTGACCGGGAGTACGCCCCCGTGGCCACTTTCCTCTACAAGCTCGGACGGCTCACCTTCCGCCGCCGCGGCTTCGTCGCCCTGATCTGGGTGGCGTTGCTGGCGGTCGCCGGAATCGGTGCTGCCACCGCGTCCACCGCCACCTCCAGCTCCTTCTCCATCCCCGGCACGGAGGCGCAACGCGCCTTCGACCTGCTGGAAGAGCGCAATCCCGGGATGAGCGCCGACGGCGCCACCGCCCGGGTCGTCTTCCAGGCGCCCGGCAAGGAGAAGGTGACCGATCCCGCCAACAAGGCCGAGATCAGCGGCATCGTCAAGGAGCTGCAGTCCGGCTCGCAGCAGATCGCGCAGGTCGCCGACCCGTTCCAGGCGAAGGCGGTGAGCCAGGACGGTTCGACCGCGTACATCTCCGTCTCCTACAAGGTCAGCTCCATGGAGCTGACCGACGCCACCCGGGACTCCCTGGAGGACGTGGGCAAGGAGGCGCAGAAGAGCGGGATGAAGGTGGAGATCGGCGGTGACGCCCTCCAGGTCATGCCGCACACCGGGACCGCCGAGATCATCGGTGTCGTCATCGCCGCGGTCGTCCTCGTCATCACCTTCGGCTCGCTGGTCGCCGCCGGACTCCCGCTGGTGACCGCGCTCGTCGGGGTCGGCATCGGGGTCTCCACGATCACCGCGCTGGCCAACGTGCTGGACCTGGGCTCCACCACCTCGATCCTCGCCATGATGATCGGCCTCGCGGTCGGCATCGACTACGCCCTCTTCATCGTCTCCCGCTACCGCGCCGAACTGGCCGAGGGCCGGGAGCGCGAGGAGGCCGCCGGGCGGGCCGTCGGCACGGCCGGATCGGCCGTCGTCTTCGCGGGTCTGACCGTGGTCATCGCTCTGGTGGGCCTCGCCGTCGTCAACATCCCGATGCTGACGAAGATGGGCTTCGCCGCGGCCGGCACCGTGGCCATCGCGGTGCTCATCGCGCTCACCCTGGTCCCCGCCGCCCTCGGCTTCGCGGGCAAGCGGATCATGGGCCGCAAGGCGCGCGCGGCCGCCGAGAAGGAGGAGAGCCCCGACGCCAAGCCGAACATGGGCACCCGCTGGGCGCGGTTCGTGCTGCGCAAGCCGGTCTGGGTCATGCTCGTCGGCGTCCTCGGCCTCGGCGTCATCGCCGTACCGGCCGCCTCGCTGGAGATGGGGCTGCCCGACGACGGCGCCCAGCCGAAGTCGACCACGCAGCGCCAGGCGTACGACATGCTCTCGGACGGCTTCGGCCCCGGGTTCAACGGTCCGCTGATGGTCGTCGTCGACACCAGGAACAGCTCGGACGGGAAGGCCGCGGCCGGCCGGGTCGCCGAGGAGATCGAGTCGATCGGCGTCAGCGCCGTCGTCCCGCCCGTCTTCAACAAGGCCGGCGACACCGCGACCATCACGGTCATCCCGAAGGACCGGCCGTCCTCGCACGCCACGGAGGAGGTCGTCCACGACATCCGCGACGCGGGCGAGGACGTCAGGGCCGACACCGGGGCCGAGGTGCTGGTCACCGGCGCGACCGCGATGAACATCGACTTCTCGCAGAAGATGAACGACGCGCTGCTGCCTTATCTGGCGCTCGTCGTCGGCCTGGCCTTCCTGCTGCTCATGCTGGTCTTCCGCTCGATCCTCGTCCCGCTGAAGGCGGCCCTGGGCTTCCTGCTCTCGGTGGTCGCCGCGCTCGGTGCGGTCGTCGCGGTCTTCCAGTGGGGCTGGCTCGGCTCGCTCTTCGGTGTCGAGCAGACCGGTCCGATCATGAGCATGATGCCGATCTTCATGGTCGGTGTGGTCTTCGGTCTCGCGATGGACTACGAGGTCTTCCTCGTGACCCGGATGCGCGAGGCGTACGTCCACGGCGAGACCCCCGGCCAGGCCATCGTGACCGGCTTCAAGCACGGCGCACGGGTGGTCACGGCAGCCGCGGTGATCATGATGGCGGTCTTTTCCGGCTTCATCGGCTCCACCGAGCAGATGGTCAAGATGATCGGCTTCTCGCTGGCCGTCGCCGTCCTCTTCGACGCCTTCGTGGTGCGCATGGCGATCGTGCCCGCCGTGCTGGCCCTGCTCGGCCGGAAGGCGTGGTGGCTGCCGCGCTGGCTGGACCGGGTGCTGCCCAACGTGGACGTGGAGGGCGAGAAGCTGCAGAAGCAGCTCACCGAGGGGTCCGGCTCCGAGGGCGGAGAGAGCGGCGAGCGCGAACTCGCCCGCGTCTGACGCCCCCGGGCCCTAGGCCCACCGAACTCCGGGGCCGCGCCCGAGCGGAGCGCGGCTCCGGGAGCGCCGGTCACCTGTGGGGACGGGGTCCGGGGCACGGCGAGAAGCCCCCGTGCGGCACACCGCACGGGGGCTTCTCGCGTACGCGGGACCGGGGCGCGTCACGCCGTACTGCCAGGGTCACGTCCCGTCGTACTGCCCGTGCGCGGCGCGTGCGGCGACGGTTCGCGCGCTCTCCGGGCGAGGGGTGGTGCGGGACGGCGGCTGCGGCTTCCGTCCGCCGTCCGCGGCCGGGGCCCCCGACTGGGCCCGGGTGCGGGCGAGGAAGCGGATCAGCGTCCGGATCTCGAACTGGAACACCTCGACCCCGTCCGTCGAGTGCAGCTCCACAATCAGCTGCGTGCGGCCGCACGGCCAGACACGGACGTCGCCGCGCTCGATCGGGGTGAGGAGACCGCGTTCCAGCAGGTCGCGGCCGAAGGCCCAGTCGGTGCCGTCCGGCAGTCCTATGTGGACGGTGCGCCGTTCGTCGGCCGGGTCGTAGCGCAGTTCGACGGGGACCGGCCGGGTCAGCGGGCCGTCGGTGATGAGCCGGGCGCGTGCGTGTTCGTGGATCACAGGGGACATGGCCGGCTCCTCCTATATATGTAGCTCTGTCCTCTAATGTCCCATATTCAGCGGGAACGGCACGGCGAGCGTGTGCACACCGTGACAGCGTGCGACCCGGGGCGGAGGCGACGCGGCCCCGGAGACCGGAGCCCCCTTCCACGTACCCGGAGAAGGCTCCTCTCCTGTACGGGTACCCGCTGGACGCGCCGGCGTACCTGTTGCACCGCTCACGCCCGCGCCGCGCCCCCGCCGCGCTCCACCGCGCTCCGCCGCACGTCTCCGCGCTCCGCCGCGTCCACCGTGAACGGACCGTGACAACCCGGCGGCCGGGGCGACCCGCATCCCGAACACCCCACCGGGGCGTGCACCATGGGGGGATGAGCGGGAGCGCGGGAGTGAGCACGACGGCGGGTGCGGAAGCGGACGGCACGGACGGAGGCGCGGGGGAGCGGGCGGCCGTGGACGTACGCGGCACGGTGGCCCCCGGGTACGAACCGGTCGCGGACGCGTTCGTCCGCAACTTCGAGCAGCGCGGGGAGCGGGGTGCGGCCGTCGCCGTCTACCGCCACGGACACAAGGTCGTCGACCTGTGGGCCGGTACGCGGGACGTCGACGGCACCGAGCCGTGGGCCGTCGACACCGTCCAGATCGTCCGCTCGGCCGGCAAGGGCATCGCCGCCGCCGTCCCGCTCATGCTCCACCAGCGCGGACAGGTCGACCTGGACGCACCGGTCTCCACCTACTGGCCGGAGTTCAAGGCGAACGGCAAGGAGCGCGTCCTGGTCCGCGACCTCCTCGCGCACCGGGCCGGGGTCCCCGCCCTGGACACCGCCCTCACCCCCGCCGAAGCCGCCGACGGGGTCTCGGGCCCGGCCGCCGTCGCCGCCCAACGCCCGTACTGGGAGCCCGGAACCGATCACGGCTACCACGCCCAGACCTTCAGCTGGCTGATCGGCGAACTGGTCCGCCGCGCCACCGGCCGCACCATCGGCCGTTGGATCGCCGAGGAGATCGCCCGCCCGCTCGGCCTCGACTTCTGGTTCGGGCTGCCCGCCGACGAGGCCCACCGCGTCGGCCGCATCGGCCCGGTGGAGCCCCCGGCGGCCACCGCCGCCGCGGGCGGCCTGCGCGTACGCCCCAAGCGGTCCGTCGTCGAGGCGTACCGGGACCCGGAATCCCTCACCCGCCGGGCGTTCGGCGCGATCGACCCGTTCCCCGACGAGAACGACCCCGCCTACCGCGCCGCCGAACTCCCCGCCTCCGGCGGCATCGCGACCGCCCGGGGCCTGGCCCGCTGCTACGCCGCGATGATCGGGCCCGTCGACGGCCACCGCCGGCTGTTCGCCCCCGCGACGCTCACCCTGGCCCGGACCGAGGAGTCGGCGGGCCCCGACCGGGTGCTCGTCGTCAACACCCGTTTCGGACTGGGGTACATGCTCCACGGGCCGGCCTCCCCACTGCTCGGTCCCGGCTCCTTCGGCCACCCCGGCCGCGGCGGTTCGCTCGGGTTCGCCGACCCCGAGTCGGGCGTCGCGCTCGGCTACGTCACCAACGGGCTCCAGAAGGGAGTCACCGCCGACCCCCGTGCCCAGGCGCTGGTCAGGGCAGTACGGTCGGCGCTATGACACCTGAACCCGCCCCGGAATCCGCCCGCTTCGACGGCTACAGCGTCCTGATCACCGCCGCCGGCCAGGGCATCGGCGCGGCGACGGCCCACCGCCTGGCGGCGGAAGGGGCCTCGGTCCTCGTCACCGACCTGGACGCGGAGCGCGCGTCGGGCACGGCGGCGGCGATCCGCGAGGCGGGCGGCACGGCCGACTCCCTCGCCTGCGACGTGGCCGACCGGGCGGCGGTGGAGGCGGCGGTGGCGTACGCGGTCGCGACCTTCGGCCGGCTCGACGTCCTGGTCAACAACGCGTACGCGGTGAGCGAGGACACCGCGCTCTTCGAGGACGAGACGGACGAGGCGTGGGACCGCACCCTCGACATCACCCTCTCCGGCCCGTTCCGCTGCGCCCGCGCCGCCCTGCCGCACCTGGTCGCCTCGGGCCGGGGCGCGATCGTCACCATCGGCTCGGTCAACGGCGAACAGGACTTCGGCGGCCACGGGTACAGCGCCGCCAAGGCGGGCCTGACCAGCCTGACCCGTACGCTGGCGGGCCACGCGGGACCACGCGGCGTACGCGTCAACCTCGTCGCCCCCGGCACCGTCCGCACCGACGCCTGGGCGGGCCGCGACGCCGAGTTGGAGCGGGCCGCCGCCCTCTACCCGCTCGGCCGCGTCGGCGCCCCCGAGGACATCGCCGCCGCCGTCGCCTTCCTCGCCTCCGCGGACGCCGCCTGGATCACCGGGACGACCCTGCGCGTGGACGGCGGCATCCTCGCGGTGAACACGGGCTTCCAGCAGGCGATGGCGAAGCCGTAAACGCCTGGTGGGGAAGGGTGCGGGGCGCTTAGTCTGCGCGGATGATCAACCATGGACACACCGACAGGACCGGTCGCCCCGTCACCCTCCACGCCGTGGACGCGGACAACTGGCGCGCCGTCGCCGACAGCGCGCCGCGCGACGACCAGCGCGACTGGGTACCGGCCCTGGCCGCCCGCTACCTGGTGCTGAGCAGCCGCGAGGACGACTGGAACTCGCTGGCCGTGCTCGCGGGCGAGGAGGTCACCGGGCACATCATGTGGGCCCGGGACGAGGACGGTTCGTACTGGATCGGCGGCATGCTGATCGACGCCGCCCACCAGGGCACGGGCATCGGCCGCGCCGCCGTGCGGACCCTGGCCGCCTGGCTCTCCGCCCGCGAGGACTGCACCGCCGTACGCCTCTCGTACGCCCCGGAGAACGAGGCCGCCGCGCACCTGTACACCTCGCTCGGCTTCCGGCCGAACGGCGAGGACGAGGGCGGGGAAGTGGTGGCGGAGCTGGTACCGGCCGCGGCGCGGTGAGGCAGGCCGGACGGCCGCGTGCCGTGCCGGACGCCCCGCGGTTCCGGCCGGTGGTCAAGTGAGCCGCTGGTGGGACTTCTTGGAGGAGCGGACCCGCCAGGAGGTCGACGCCGCCGTGCTGCTGGACCGGCGGCTGACGGCGGTCAAGGCGGTCTGGGAGGCGCTGCGTCCGCTCGGAGTGGGGCTGCACGAGGCCGAGCGGGCGGTCCACGCCCGGTACGAGGCGCTCGGCGACCGGGTGCGGCGCACGCCGCCCGATCCGCTCGACCTTCCCTCGCTCGCGGCCCGCGCCGCCGACGCCCCGGGCCGGTTGGTGGCGGTCGAGGCGATCTGGGACGGCGACACCGTGCACGACTGGTTCGTGCTCCTGATCGCCGTCCTGGACTCCCCGGAGGGGGAGAGCCGGCTGGCGACGGTCCTCCACCGCCGCGACGGCCCGCCGCCCGGTGCGGCGGCCGCCGAGGCCGGCCGGGCGCTCGCCGAACACCTCGGCGTACCGTTCCACTTCGCCTCCCCGGACGTACCGGACGATCTGGCACCGCGCCGGCGGGCGGACTGACGAGAGGACCGGCGGGTCGGCGAGTGGAGGGAAGGGCCGACGACGTGAGGGACTGAGCTGCCGCCCGCCCCGCTCCTCGTCATCGCCCGGTCAGCACCTTCCGCCCTTCTGCCTTTCCGCCCGTGAACGCCAGGGCGGAACGGCCGATTCCTCGCCTACGCTCCCGATCATGTTCAAGTCAGGGGTGGGCTTCCTCGCGTTGTTCGGTCTCGGCTGGTGGCTGCTGGCCACGAGCGCGTTCGGCGGGGCGGTCCGGGTGGTCGCGGTAGGCGCCGGCTGCGTGGTCGCCGTGGGGCTGATGCTCGCCGCACGCCGGATTCTTCCGGCGTCGGCGGGAGGACCGTTCCCCGCGGATCGACGCCGCCGGTTCAACCAGATCAACGGTCTGCAGTGGCTCGTGATCATCGTCATCGCCGTGGTGTGCTCACGTGCGGGGGCGCCCGTACTCATTCCTCCGCTCATCGCTCTGGTCGTCGGGCTGCACTTCCTCCCGCTCGCCGCCGTGTTCGGCCAGCCCCGGCTGCGCGTGCCGGCCGCCCTGCTGGTGGCTGCCGGTCTGGCGGGCGGGGCCGTGTGGCTGGCGGAGGGGCCGGACCGGGCCGTCCGTTTCACCGTGGGCCTGATCTCCGCTCTCAGCCTGTGGGGGACGGCCCTGTGGACCGTGACCGGGGCGGCTTCCGCCGCCCGGCGCGGTGCCACCGGCTGAGGCGAGCGACTCGCGCCCGCCGCTCCACGCCGCCGCGCCCGCCACCCGGTGGTGGAGGTTCGCGCCCGCCGCTCCACGCCGCCGCGCCCGCCACCCGGTGGTGGAGGTGGCCCTGGGCCGGGACGGCGGTCGCGCGACGGGCATCCAGCCGTCGGCGCGGGCGGTCGTCCCACCCGTGACACCCGGCCCCGGGTAAATCCGATGGCGGGGGCGGGCATCGCGCGGCAGGATGCCCCGCATGACGCTGCCCACCCCCGAGTTGCACACCGAGCGCCTGCGCCTGCGGCCGTTCACCGAGGCCGACGCGGAACCGCTCTACGCGTTGCAGAGCGACGCCCACGTGCTGCGCTACTGGGACTCCCCGCCGTGGACCGATCCGGCCCGCTTCCAGAAGTTCCTCGCGACCTGCCGGAGGATCGAGGAGGAGGGCTCGGGAGCGCGGCTGGCCGTCGAACGCGTCTGTGACGGCTCGTTCATCGGCTGGTGCGGCCTGTTCGACTGGAACCCGGACTTCCGCAGTGCGTCCCTGTGCTACGTCTTCGACTCCGCCACGTGGGGCAACGGCTACGGCACGGAGACCGCGCGGGCCGTCCTGGGGTGGGCGTACGACACCCTGGACCTCAACCGCGTCCAAGCCGAGACCGACACCCGTAACGTGGGGTCCGCCCGGGTCCTGGAGAAGCTCGGCTTCGTCCGCGAAGGCACCCTCCGCGAGGACTGCGTCGTCAACGGCGAGGTCTCCGACTCCTGGATCTTCGGCCTCCTCCGCCGCGACTGGCACGCGACGGCCGACCGTCAGACAGGCCCTAGGACCAGGAGCTGAACCGGTGAACGGACCCGACGCGTTGGCCGCCGACGAGATCCCGCCGCCGCTGGTGTCCTCGTACGCCACCGGCTTCGGCGAGGAGGGGAGGGCGTGGATCGCCGCACTGCCGGCGCTCGCCGCGGACGTGCTGGAGCGCTGGGAGCTGCGGCGGGACGGAGACCTCTGGTCCGGCCAGGCGTCGTTGGTGCTGCCGGTGCTGCGCCGCGACGGCACGCCGGCGGCTCTCAAGCTCCAGTTGGGGCGGGAGGAGGCCACCGCCGCGCTGATCGGGCTCCGCGCCTGGAAGGGCGAGGGGATGGTCCGGCTGCTGGACCACGATCCCGTGAGCAGCAGCGTGCTGCTGGAACGGCTGGACGGCGCGCGCACCCTGGCCTCGGTCGACGACGACGACGCGGCGATGGGCGTCCTCGCGGCCCTGCACGCGCGGCTGGTCGCGGTCCCCGCGCCGGGTGGGCTGCCCGGTCTCGGCGACGTGGCCGCCGCGATGCTGGAGCAGGTCCCGCAGGCGGTCGCCGACCTGGTGGACCCGGCCGACCGGCAGATCCTTCGCGGCTGGGCCTCGGCCGTCGCCGATCTGGCCGATGACCCCGGGGACCGGTTGCTGCACTGGGACCTCCACTACGACAACGTCCTCGCCGCGGAGCGGGAACCGTGGATCGCCATCGACCCCGAACCGCTCGTCGGCGATCCGGGCTTCGACCTGTGGCCCGCCCTGAACAGCAGATGGGACGACGTCGTCGCGCCCGGCGGGCCCCGGCGGACGGTGCGACGCCGGTTCGACCTGCTCACCGAGGCCCTCGGACTGGACCGGGCACGGGCCGCCGGCTGGACCCTGGGGCGGCTGCTGCAGAACGCCCTCTGGGAGATCGAGGACGGCGGGACGCGACTCGCCCCGTCCGAGACCGCCATCGCGGAGTCCCTGCGCGACAGGTGACCGCGCGTGCGGTGGCCCCCCGCCCTCGCCGTACCGGCCCGGGCGGGGGCGACAGGTGTGGTGTGACGACTCCCCCTCGCGGTCGGGCAGGGGGCGGGCGGCCGCCGGTCAGCGGGGCTCCGCGCGGAGGTAGCGGGTCAGGATCAGCCGGAGCGTGGGGAGTTGCTCGGCCGCCTTGAACGCCGGGTCGGTGGCGGCGCCGGTGTAGAGCGAGGCGATCAGGGTCGTGACCCAGGAAGCGGTGGCGTCCGGGTCCAGGTCCGGATCGATCCGGCCGGCCGCCGCGGCTCTTCTCAGGAGGACGGCCACCGTTCTCTGCTCGGCGGCGTTGTCCCGGCTCAGCGCCTCCTCGACCTCCGGGTCCCGGTACGCCTGCACCATCGCCTCCATGACCAGGTGCGGCGCGAGCGGTTCCAGGGCCGGGGCGGCGAGCAGGTCGACGACCTCCAGCAGCGCGGCCCACGGGTCCTCGGCGGCCTCCGCAGCCGCCAGCCGTTCGGTCTTGTCGCTGTCCTCGTCCTCGAAGACGGCGAGGAAGACCGCCCGCTTGTTGGCGAAGTAGTGGAACAGATTGCCCGAACTCATCCCGGCGGCCCTGCAGATCTCCGCCGTGGTGGTGCGCTCGAAGCCCTTCGTGGCGAACAGCTCCGCCGCGACGCGCACGATGTGCTGGCGTCGCGCCTTGTGCTTGGCCGGGTCCACCGTCCTCATGCCGCTGCCTCCTCCTGGGTGGGCCGGCCCGGCCCCGGGTGAGCCGCCCGTCCCCGTCCGGGTACGCCGCTCGTCCCCGGTGCTGCCCATGGTGCCGCATTTATTAATAGACCGCGCGCTCTGTTTATGATTGAGTCGTGCCCTCCTCCTCCGAAGGGCCACACATGGCGGCTGACCTCGCACCCGCACCGGCGCGCAGCAGGATCGGAGCGGCCGTCGGGCTGCTGCTCCTGTCGCCCGTCTGCGCCGAGTACCTGATCGGCTACGACCAGATCATCAGCCGGCCCTGGGACATGCTGACCGGGCTGCTGGTCCTCGGCCCGCTGTACGGTGCGGCCGCCGTCCTGATCCGCGAAACCGCCCGGAGGACCGGGCGGGGGTGGCCGACGATGGTGCTGCTGAGCGTGGCGTGCGGGCTGGTCCAGGCCGGTGTCATCGACCAGAGCCTGTTCAACCCGGACTTCGTCCAGGAGGCGTCCTGGGACCAGGACCGGCTGCCCACCTACGTTCCCGCGCTCGGCATCAGCGTGAAGCATCTGGTGGGTTTCGTCGGCGGCCACGTCCTGTGGAGCTTCTGCGCGCCGATCGGCGTCGTGGAGTCCTGTGTCCCGCGGCTCGCGGGCCGGCCGTGGCTGGGGCGGATCGGCATCACCGTGATGAGCGTCCTGTACGGGCTGGGCGCCCTGGTCATCTTCAAGGAGCACAGCAAGGACTTCCTGGCGACGCCCGCGCGACTCGGCACGGTCGCCGCGCTCGCCCTGGGGCTGATCGTCGTCGCCTTCGCCCTGCCGCGTCGGCCGCCCGGTGGCGGTTCCGGCGGCCGGGTGCCTCCGCCCTGGGCGGCCGGCTGCGGGGCCGTGGTGCTCCTGGGCGCGCACCAGCTGTCCGCGCCGGGCTGGGGCGGGCTCGCGCTGAACGTCGCGGCGCTGGCCCTGGCAGGCGGTTCGCTGCTGCGGTGGTCGGGGCGGGCCGGCTGGGGGGCCGCTCACGTCCTGGCCGTGTGCGGCGCGGCTCTGGTCATCAACGCGGCCCTGTCCTTCGTCGTCGAGCCGCTCGGGGACGCCTCACCGGTGCTCAAGTACGGGGCCAACGCCGCGCTCATGGCCACCGTGCTGCTGCTGCTCGGGTGGGCCCGGCTCCGGCTCCGGCCGCACCTCGCCCGGCCGTCGGGGGAGACCGGGGCCGCCCCGGACGCGGGACGCGGGCGGGGACCGGAGCGTGTGCGGGAGACGCCGCACGGCTGAGCGTGGCGGGCTCTCGTCACCGTCTCCCCCCGGTCCTGCGCGGCAGGGGCGGCGTACGCGGCGGGTACGGCAGGCGGGGCGGGTACGGCAGGCGCGGCGGACGCGGCGGTTACGGCAGGCGCGGCGGGACGAGCCGGGGGCCTCAACTCGTGTGCAGCATCAGCCCGATGCCCACCACCATCAGTCCCGCCGCCGCGATCCTCGGAGCCCCGAAGCGCTCCTTGAAGAACAGCGTGCCGATCGCCGCGCCCACGATGATCGACGACTCCCGCAGGGCCGCGATCGGGGCGAGCGGCGCCCTCGTCTGGGCCCACAGCACCAGGCCGTACGCGACCACCGAGAGGGCCGCGCCCAGCAGCCCGCGCACCGCGAACGGCCTGAGCTGAGGCAGCAGTTCGGAGCGGCGGCGGTAGTACGCGTACGCCGGGATCGCCACGCCCTCCAGGATCATCAGCCACGCGACGTACCCCACCGGGGTGCCCGACGCCCGTACGCCGACGCCGTCCACCGTCGTGTACCCGGCGATCGCCAGGCCCGTACCGAGCGCCGCCGCGATCGCCGGCCAGTGCGGGCGCTTCCCCGAACCCCGGAGGCCCCACAGCGCCAGGCCGACCAGCCCGGCCGAGGCCACCGCCACCCCCGTCGCGGCCCAGGCGTCCGGCCGTTCACCGAGGAACACCGCCGCCAGGACCGTCACCACCAGCGGGGCCGTACCGCGGGCGATCGGGTACATCTGGCCGAAGTCGCCCAGCGTGAACGAGCGCATCAGCAGCAGCAGGTACGTCACGTGGAGCGCGGCGGAGACGAGCAGGTACGGCCACGCGCCCGCCGCCGGGAGCGGGGCGAAGAGGGCCATGGCCGCGCCGATCAGCAGCCCGCCGCCGGAGATCAGCGTGAAGGAGACGAGCTGGTCCTTGATCGCGTGGGCGATGGCGTTCCAACTGGCGTGCGCGACCGCGGCGATGAGGACCGCGAGGGCGACCAGTGGAGTCACTTGGCGGACTCGCGCACATCCGCGACCGTCGCGCCCGCGTGGGCGATCAGCGTCTTCGGGTCGAGCGGGAACACCGTGTGCGGGGTGCCCGCCGCCGCCCACACCACCGCGTGGTCCAGGATGCGCCGGTCAGCCAGGACGCGCGTCCTGGTGGCGTGGCCGAAGGGAGGGACGCCGCCGATGGCGTACCCGGTGGTCTCCCGGACCACGGCCGCGTCCGCCCGCTCCACCTTCCCCGCGCCCAGCTCCCGGCGGACCAGCTCCAGGTCCACCCGCGACGAGCCGTCCATCAGGACCAGCACCGGGACGCCGTCCGCCGCGAAGACCAGGGACTTGACGATCTCGCTGAGCGCGCAGCCCACCGCCGCCGCGGCCTCGGCGGCGGTCCTGGTCGCGTCCGGGAAGCGCCGGACCTCGACCTGGAGGCCCAGTTCGGCGAGCGCATCGGCGAATCGGGGATGGGCGTGGGAGACGGGCGCGGCCGGGGCGGAGGGAGTGGTTCCGGCGGGTTCGGGTGTGCTCATGGCTGCACGCTAGCGGTAGGTGCACGATGCACGCGAGCGGGCTCCGGAGGGTGGGCGGCGACGCCCGGCCGAACTGCTGCGGAAGGCCCGTCCGGGCGGGGTGGGGCGGGCCCCGGCTCGCGCCCCGGCCGTACCGGCTCTCAGCGCGGGTCGTGCGAGCCCGGCGTGTGGCCGAACGTGCGGCGGAAGACCTCGATGAAGGCGCTGATTGACGACCAGCCGCACCGGTGCGCCACCGCCGTCACCGGCGTCCGGTCGGTCAGCAGCACCAGGGCGTGGTGGAGGCGGAGCTGCGTGCGCCACTGCGGGAACGTCATGCCGAGGTCGGCGCGGAACAGCCGGGACAGCGTCCGGTCGCTCGCCCCGACCTGGCGGCCGAGCGCGGCCAGCGTACGGCCGTCGGCGGGGTCGTCCCGCAGGATGTCGCACACCGCGCGCAGCAGGGGCGCGGTCGGCGTCGGCAGGTGCAGGGGCTGCTGGGCGGCGGAGGTCCGCAACTGGTCGAGGAGCACGGCCCGGAGGCGGGCGCGCTCCGGGCTGTCGCCGCCCCCGACGCCGGTGTAGGCGATGAGCAGTTCGCGCAGGAGCGGACCGACCGACAGCACGGTCGGCACGTCCAGGCCGAGCGGGTTCTCGGTGACCGGCAACCCCACCACGTGCAGGTCGAGTTCGCCGTGGGCCCGGTGCGCGTGCACCGTACCGGCGGGCACCCAGATCGCACGGGTGCCCGGGGCGACCCACGTCCCCGCGTCCGTCGTGACGGTCAGCACGCCGCGCCCCGCGTAGACGATCTGGTGGTCGTCGTGGCGGTGGGCGTCGATCGAGCCGCCGGGGGCGAGGCGTCGGGTGTGGGTCGGCGCCACGGGATCGTGGCGGGATTCCGTCATGACGTGGCAGGTTATCGAAAGCGCGACACGGTTCGCCGGCCGGAGCATGACGGCATGCGAAAGAACACCCCGATCGCCCTGCTGTCCGTGGGTCACGCCTGCGTCGACGTCTACCAGGGCGCCGTCGCGGCTCTGGTGCCGTACTTCATCGCCGAGCGCTCCTACTCCCTCGCCGTCGCCTCGGGCATCGTGCTGGCCGCCTCGCTGCTGTCGTCCGTCGCCCAGCCGGTGTTCGGCGCCCTCACCGACCGGTGGGCCATGCCGTGGCTGCTGCCGGTCAGCACCCTGCTCGGCGGTGTCGGCATCGCGCTGAGCGGGCTGAGCGGGTCCTACCCGCTCACGCTCGTCTTCGTCGCGCTGTCGGGCGTCGGGGTGGCCGCCTACCACCCCGAGTCCGCCCGCGTCGCCCGGATCGTGAGCCGGGGCAGCCACCGGGCGATGGGCTGGTTCTCCACCGGCGGCACGATCGGCTTCGCGCTGGCCCCGCTCATGGTCGCCGCGGGGATGTCCGGCGGAGGGCTGCGCCGGACCCCGCTGTTCGTCCTGCCGGCGCTGGCCGGCGCGGCGATGTGCCTGCCCGTCGTCCGCGTCCTCCAGGAGCGCCGGGCCGCCGCGGACCCGCGCCTGACGCTGCCGCCCGGCCGCGACGACATCCCCTCCTTCGTGAGGCTCTCGGTCGCCGTGGTCTTCCGGTCGATCGCGTTCATCGGCCTGAGCACCTTCATCTCCCTGTACGTGCGCCAGCGCCTGGACGGCGGCATGGCCGTCGGCACGGCGGCCCTCTTCGTGCTCTACCTCGGCAGCACGGTCGGCTCCGTGCTCGGCGGGTCGCTCGCCTCGCGCTGGGACCGCGTGGTGGTCGCCCGCTGGTCCTACCTGGTCACGGCCGCCGCCATCGCGGGCGTGCTGTGGGCGCCCGGGCCGGCGGTCTTCCTGTTCGTGGCGCTGACCTCGGCGGGCCTGTACGTACCGTTCTCGCTCCAGGTCACCCTCGGCCAGGACTACCTGCCCTCCCGGGTCGGCACCGCCAGCGGGATCACCCTCGGCCTGACCGTCAGCATCGGCGGCCTGGCCAGCCCCGCGATCGGCGCCCTCGCCGACGCCACGTCGCTGCGCACCGCATTGGCGCCCCTCGTGCTGATGCCGCTGCTGGGCTGGCTGCTCTTCCGCCGCCTGCCCGAACCGCGCGTGGACGGGCCGGCGTCCACCGCCACCGGTGCCGACGCCGGGAGTCCCGCGAAAACCCGGTGACCCCGGGGGACCGGCGCTTCTACGCTCACGTTCATGAACACGTACGGGGGCAGGGGCGAGGACGGCGGGGCGGGCGCCCGTCTGCTGAACGTGGTCGACGTCGAGGCGACCTGCTGGGACGGGCAGCCGCCGCCCGGCCAGGTCAGCGAGATCATCGAGATCGGCCTCACCGTCGTCGACCTCCGCGCGGGCGAACGGACGGCCCGGCACCGGCTGCTCGTGCGGCCCTCCCGCTCGACGGTCAGCCCGTTCTGCACGGAGCTGACCGGGCTGACGCAGGCGGAGGTGGACGGCGGTACGTCCTTCGCCGACGCCTGCCGGACGCTGGCCGCCCAACACCGTACGGGGCTGCTGCCGTGGGCGAGTTGGGGCGACTACGACCGCCGTCAGTTCACCCGCCAGTGCCGGGCGGCGGGCGTGGAGTACCCCTTCGGACAGCACCACACCAACGCCAAGATCGCCTTCACCGCCGCGTACGGGCTGCGCCGCCGCCCCGGCATGGCCCAGGCCCTGGAGCTGGCCGGCCTCCCGCTGGAGGGCCGCCACCACCGGGGCGACGACGACGCGTGGAACATCGCGGCGCTGGTGCTGGAGCTGGCGGGGCGGGGCGACTGGCCGGGGGCGCAGGGCGTGTCCGGCGGACCGTGACCGGGGCGCGGAGGGCGTGGGCAGCCGGCGGACCGTGACCGGGGCGCGGAGGACGCGGGCACGCGCAGGGGCCTCCGTGGGCACGCGCAGGGGCCTCCGGGCCGCTGACCCGTGGACCCCAGCCGCTCTCCGGCACCTATCCGAGGTCCGCCGCCGCCTCCCGGAAGCGGCGGACCGCCCGTTCCGCCCGGCCGCGCGCGGCGTCGCCCGCCTCCGCGTCCTCGGAGCCCGCCGACAGGTGGTCCGCCCACGCGCGCAGCGCCGTACGGGCGTCCGCGCGCAGGATCCCGACGCGTTCGGGGCAGACGGCGTACAGAGCCGCGCCCCACCGGCCGAGGGCGTCCACGTGCTCCGCCATCCGCCCCGTCCCCGCCGACCGCCCGGCCGCCACCGCCGCGCCTTCCACGCCCCCCGCGCCTTCCATCCATCACGGCCCCCAGCGGCGAGCGGCGCCTTCTCGTCACCCGCACCGTCACCCGGCCACGGTCATCCGCCCGAGCGCAGGACCTCCGCGACGACCGGCCCCGCCGCGTCGCCGCCGTGGCCGCCGGACTGGACGACCGCCGCCGCCGCGAGGTCGTTGCTGAAGCCGGTGAACCAGCTGTTGGAGACGTCCTGCCCGCCGACCTCGGCCGAACCGGTCTTCGCGCCCTTGTCGCCGCCCACCGAGGCCATCGCCTCGGCGCCCGTGCCCCAGGCGGCCGTGGCGCGCATCATCGTCTTGAGCTGCTGCGAGACGGAAGCGGGCAGCGACCGGGACGCCTGCGCCACCTCCCGGTCGTCCAGCGACTTCGGGACGATGACCGGCTGCTGGAAGGTCCCGGTCATGGCGGTCGCGGTGACGGACGCCATGTTGAGGACGTTCATCTGGACGGTGCCCTGGCCGATGTACTGGGCGGCCGCCTCGCCGCCCGCCTCCTGCGGAACGCTGCCGTCGAACGTCACGACGCCCGTCTGCCAGTCCAGCCCGATCCCGAAGACGTCTTCGGCGATCTTGGGGAGGGCCGCGTCGTCCTTCGTGTCGTCGATGAGCTTGATGAAGGCGGTGTTGCACGACTTGGCGAAGCTCTGGGTGAACGTACTGCCGTCCGGCAGCGCGAAGTCGTCCAGGTTGTGGAACGTACGGCCCTGCCACATCGCTTCCTTGGGGCACTCCACCGCCTTGTTCGCCGTGACGAGGCCCTTCTCCAGCAGCATGGCCGCCGTCATGATCTTCAGCGTCGAGCCGGGGGCCTGCTTGCCCTGGAGCGCCACGTTGAACTCGGACGCCGGGTTGTTGGCCACCGCGCGGATCGCTCCCGTGGACGGCTTCACCGCGACCACGGACGCCTGCGCGAACTTCTTCACCGCCCGCTCCGCCGCCGCCTGCGTGTTCGCGTCCAGCGTCGTCTGCACCTTGCCGGGCTTGCCCTTGGTCAGGGTCAGCAGAGTGGCGTCCGCCTGGGATCCGTCAGCGGCCTGGATCCAGGTCTCGATGCCCGCCGAACCACCCGACGTCGCGCCGTACTTCTCGCGCAGCGTGTCCAGGATCGGCCCCAGCGACGGGTACTTCTCCTTCGTCAGCACTGTCCCGTTGCGGTCCACGGCCTCGATCGCCGGCGTCGAGGACTCGCCCGTCTTCAGCGTCGCACCCTCCGTCAACTGCGGGTGCACGACGGTCGGTTCCCAGTCCACCAGGGCCTTGCCGGTCGTCAGCCCCCGGACGACGGTCAACTCCGAGGCGTACGACAGGGGCTTCGACTTCCCCTCGAACGTGACCGTGGCCTCGACCGTGTACGGCACCTTCGTGCCGACCGGCGGGGCGGGCGTGATCTTCACCTTGCCGATGTGGGCGTCCTCGCCGTACGAGGCGAGCACCGGCTCCGCACCCGCCTCGTTGTTGGTGAGCAGCGCCGCGCCCGACGCGTCCCCGGCCGCCCACGCGTCGAAGAAGCCCTTCGACGTCTCGGCGATCTCCTCCGCGCTCGGCGGCCCCGTCCTCACCTTCGACGACTCGGACGCGCTCCGCGTACCGCCGCCGTCCCCGCCGACCGTGTCCCCGAGCATGCTGTACGCCCCGTAGCCGATGCCTCCGGCCACCAGCACGAACGCACCGCCGACCACGGCGACCTTCGCTCCGCTCCGCATCCTGCAGCCCCCTCCCCAGGAGAGCCCCCTGAACATGTTCAGGGGGCAACTGTGAGGAACCCTAAGGTCTGTCGGCGAGGCGGGAGGGTGTTGTTACCGGACCGGAATGCTTGGCCGGAAAGCGCTCTCCGGGCCGGTCTGCCCGGTGTGGCGGAGAGCCGTTGCGGGAGGCTGGCCGGAAATGCGCGGGGAGCGAGCGGCGGGGGACGGGCGCGCATGGGCGTGCGCAGGGATATCTGGAGGGGGCCCGGACTTGGGGCGGGTATGTCGTCTCCCGTGAAGCGCCTGCCGACCGTGGCCTTCCGGGCGGGGGCCGGGGAAAGAAGCGGAACCGCCGCCCGGCCGGCACCGGGACGCTCAGCGTGACCGGAAAGCCCCGGTACCTTCTCCGCCCCGACCGCTTCCACCGACTCGGCCCCCGGGAGGCGGCGGACGGCCCACCCGGCAGCGCGACCGGCTGCGGCGGGAGCGGGAGGCGCGGCGCTGGGAGGCGGGCCGCGAGCCCGCCCGACGTACGCGAGGACGTCCCCCACGGGCGACCCATTGCCGACAGCAGGCAGTCGGAGCCGGGTCCGCTGTGCCGACTTGACCCCCTGAAATCGTCCCGGCGCCGGTCTAGCCTGCTCGGAGACGGGGAGGGGGGATGGGGTTGAACGGCACGGTGGGCGGGGGCGGCTCCGGAGCGCGTACGGGGTCGGGCGCGGTGGGCGGCCGGAGGAACGGGAGCGCGGGGAGCGCCGGGAACGCGAGTTGGAACGCAAGGAGCGCCGGGGCCGGCGGCTGGGGCGGTAGGGCGGGTGTCCACGAGACCGGTCAGCACCTGGGGCCGCGCGCCTCCCTGCTGATGTCGCTGGCGTTCGCCCTGCTGCTGGGCGCGCTGTCGGCGCTGGTGATGTTCCCGGCGGCCCAGCATCTGCGCTCGCTCCAGGACGGCGAACGGGCCCGGGCCACCCTGCACACCGCCGGTGCGTGCATGACCGGCCAGTGCAAGGTGACGTTCGAGGCGGACGGGCAGACCGTGGTGGCCGACCTCCCGGTGGGGAGCGGAGGCGGCAAGAGCTCCGTCGGCGCCGCCGTGGACGTCCGATACCAGGCGGACGACCCGCGAGTGGTCGCCCGTACCCAGGACACCGGGGGAGGCGGCGCGGCCCTGCTCGCCTGGCTGACGGCGGGGGCCGCCGTGTTCTTCCTGGCGCTGTCGGGGGCGGCGGCGATCTTCCTCGCACGGCAGCGGCGCACATGATCACGAAGGCGGCGAACAGAATTTCGATGAAGTGTGTATGTGATGTGTGTAAGTGCCGAGGGGTGGGGCACTAGGACGAACGCAACGAGTTCTGGTGGTGTTCCACCGCCGGAACCGATCGATCGGGTGCACCGCGACCGTTGCGAACTGTGGGTGTTCACGCACCTACTCGGACTCGGCGATGGGATTAGGCATGATTCTCCTTGGACTTCTTCTGCTCATCATTGGCATGCTCGTCGGCGTGCCGCTGCTGACTACGGTCGGCGGAATTCTCATCGTCGTCGGAGCGGTCCTGTGGATCCTCGGCGCGACCGGCCGCGCGGTCGGTGGGCGAAAGCATTACTTCTAGGCTGACCAGCAGCCTGCTCCAGCACCACATGCGGGTGGCCGCGACAAGACACCGTCGCGGCCACCCGCATGTGGTGTGTAACGGAAGACGCGTGTACGGAAGGCGCCGGGCGAGGACCGGATACGGCTGTACCCGGACGGTGGCGGAGGCCGCCCTGCGGCAGCAGCGCCCGGTGGTCTTGCTGACCTCGGACATCGACGACACGACCAAGCTGTGTGGTGACAGAGTGCGGCTGGTTGCCGTGTGAAGGGTGACGTGCTCGGTGCGTCGCCGCCTGCTCAGGGAGCAGCTCCTGTCAGCCGTCGAACCAGACGACCAGCCGGACGCCCTCCTCGCCGTGCAGGTTCGCCAGCGTCCGCATCACCGACCAGACCGCGCCCCATTCGCTGTCGGGCACGACGTCCTTCCGCCGCAGGCGGCCCACGCGGAAGAGGCGGTCGCCGTCCGGCCACTCGGTGTTCTCGGGGAACACGGTGCCCGCGGAGAGGATCTGCCGGGGACCCGTGAGGCCGGAGAGCTCCGCGAAGCGGGTGAGGTCGGTGTTTCGTCCGTGCATCGTCCAACTGCCGTCAGAACCCCGGCGGAACTCGTGGACACAGCCGTCGACCTCGTTCGACACCTCGTCCCCGTCGGCGGCCGTCAGCTCCGCCCAGGTGATCCAGGACTCCCCGTGCCGGTCATCACCCCAGGTCTCCAGGGTGGTGAGGACCTCCCTCGACGCGTCCCGCGGGATGCCTCGGTGGTCGGCGAGCGGGCGGAACGACACGGCGTCGCGGACACCGAACAACGAGCCGAAGGCGACGTAGTCGCGCCCGTTGTAGAGGTGCGAGAGATCGATGGCCCGGAACCACTCACGATCGTCCTCGTCGAGCCAGCGGTCCCAGCGGCACTCGATGAACCCGTGCATGTCCGTACCCATCCCGGCATTGTCCTCCGCCGGCCGGAGGCGGGCGACGGATTTACCGGCCGCCCGCCGTTCTCCCAGCTAGACCCACGTGTCCAGCCACATCCGGTCCCGCCACAAGTCCTCCGGGATCGAGGTCCCCGTGTACAGCGGCCAGAAGTAGATGAAGTTCCAGATGACCAGGAGCACCAGCACGCCCACCGTGATCGCGCCCAGGGTGCGGCGGCGTTCGCCGGTCGGGTCGTCCTTCGTGAGGCCCAGGTCGGCCCTGGCCCCCGTGCCCGCCGCCGGGCCGATGACCGCGCCCAGCATCATCGTGACCGCGAGGCAGAGGAACGGGACGAACACCACCGCGTAGAAGAGGAAGATCGTCCGCTCCTGGTAGAAGAACCAGGGCAGCCAGCCCGCCGCCACACCGCAGGCGATCGCGCCGGCCCGCCAGTCGCGGCGGAAGAACCAGCGCCACACCACGTACGCCAGGGCGAAGCACGCCAGCCACCACAGCAGCGGGGTGCCGATGGCCAGCACCTCGGAGGCGCACTTGCCCGTGGACGACTCCGGGCAGCCCGTCTGCTCCTCGTAGAAGTACGAGACGGGGCGGCCCAGCACCAGCCAGCTCCACGGGTTCGACTCGTAGGTGTGGCCGGAGGTCAGGCCGACGTGGAAGTCGTACACCTGGTTCTCGTAGTGCCACAGGCTGCGCAGCCAGTCCGGGAAGAGCCAGGACCAGGTGGAGCCCTTGCCCTCGGTGGCCGCCCAGTTCCGGTAGTAGCCCTTGTCCGTGACGATCCAGCCGGTCCACGAGACGAGGTACGTGACGATCGCGACCGGGACCGTGGAGACGAACGCGGGGATCAGGTCCCGGCGCAGCACCGCCCGGTACGGGTGGACCGCGCCCGCCGTGCGCCGCGCGCCCACGTCCCACACCACCGTCATCAGGCCGAACGCGGCCAGGACGTACAGGCCGTTCCACTTCGTGGCGAAGGCCAGGCCCAGCATCACGCCCGCCGCCAGCCGCCACGGCCGCCACCCCAGGCGCAAGGTTTCCGCTACCCGGGCGTCCGGGCGCAGCACCCCCTCCTCGTCCACCGGTAGCGCGGCGGCCAGCCGGCGGCGGGCGTGGTCCCGGTCCACCACCAGGCAGCCGAACGCGGCCAGCACGAAGAACATGACGATCAGGTCGAGCAGCGCGGTCCGGCTCATCACGAAGTGCAGGCCGTCCACCGCGAGCAGCAGCCCCGCGAGGCACCCCAGGAACGTGGAGCGGAACAGCCGCCGCCCGATCCGGCAGAGCAGCAGGACGGAGAGCGTGCCGAGCGCCGCGACCATGAACCGCCAGCCGAACGGCGTGAAGCCGAAGAGCTGTTCACCGAAGCCGATGATCCACTTCCCGACCGGCGGGTGGACCACGTAGCCCGGATCGGTCGGGATCGGCACCGAGGACGGGTCGTTCAGGATCTGCTTGTCGACGTCCTTGGGCCAGGCACCCTCGTACCCCTGGTTGACCAGCGCCCACGCGTCCTTGGCGTAGTACGTCTCGTCGAATATCACCGCGTGCGGCTTGCCCAGGTTCCAGAACCGCAGCAGCCCGGCGACCAGCGTGACCAGCAGCGGCCCGCCCCAGCCGGACCAGCGCACCAGCCGTTCGGCCACGCGCGGGGGGACCGCGAGCACCGACCACACCTGGCGGCCGGGCCGCGTGTACGGCGGGTCCAGCCTCGCGCGCAGGGGGGTCTCCGGGCGCGGGAGGTAGCCGAAGCGGCGCAGCCGCCGTTGCCAGGAGGTCGGCTGTTCGCCGAGCGGCTCCCCGGCGTCGTGGCCCCGCCGGGTCTCGGGTGCGGTACTCGTCACCGCGCCATCGTAGGGAACGCATCTGTGCGAAGGGCGCTGCCCGTGCTGCGAGGATGGCTGATGTGACTGGAACGACTGGAACGCTCGTGCTCGCAGGGACCCCCATCGGTGACGTGGCGGACGCCCCGCCGCGCCTCGCCGCCGAACTGGAGCGGGCCGACGTCGTCGCCGCCGAGGACACCCGGCGGCTGCGCAGGCTCACGCAGGCGCTCGGCGTCCACACCTCGGGGCGTGTCGTCTCCTACTTCGAGGGGAACGAGTCGGCCCGCACGCCGGAGCTGGTGGAGGCCCTGACCGGTGGCGCGCGCGTCCTGCTGGTCACCGACGCCGGGATGCCGTCCGTCTCCGATCCCGGCTACCGGCTCGTCGCCGCCGCCGTGGAGCAGGACATCCGGGTCACCGCCGTCCCCGGCCCGAGCGCCGTGCTCACCGCGCTCGCCCTGTCCGGGCTGCCCGTGGACCGCTTCTGCTTCGAGGGGTTCCTGCCGCGCAAGGCCGGTGAACGTCTCTCCCGGCTCCGCGAGAACACCGACGAGCGGCGCACGATGGTCTTCTTCGAGGCCCCGCACCGGCTGGACGACACCCTCGCCGCGATGGCCGAGGTGTTCGGCGCGGACCGTCGCGCCGCCGTGTGCCGGGAGCTGACCAAGACGTACGAGGAGGTCAAGCGCGGCCCGCTCGGCGAGCTGGCGGTATGGGCCGCGGACGGGGTGCGCGGCGAGATCACCGTGGTGGTGCAGGGCGCCCCCGACACCGGACCGCAGGAGCTGGACGCCGAGGAGCTGGTGAGGCGCGTACGGGTGAGGGAGGAGGCGGGGGAGCGGCGCAAGGAGGCCATCGCCGCCGTCGCCGCCGACGCCGGGCTGCCCAAGCGGGAGGTGTTCGACGCGGTGGTCGCCGCCAAGAACGCGGAGAAGGCCGAAGGGACGCGGAAGCAGCCGTAGCGGTCCGGTTGATCCGGGTTTGATCCGGTTGGTTCGGTTCGTCGGGGCAGGGGTGGCTGTCCGGTGGGCAGCAGGGGCTACGGCGTCTCCGTCAGCAGCCCGTACGCCGTCGCCACGAACGTGTCCGCCCGGTGCACCCGCCGCGTCGCCGTCGCCGCCACGGCGAGCCCGGTGTCCGGGCGGAACCCCAGGAACGCCTGCTGGCCGAGGGTCGCCCCGGCGTGGAAGAGGACCGGGCCGTACGGGGACGGGTGGTGGAACCACGTCAGCGTGTGGGTGTGCGTGTGCCGCAGACCGCGCCGCAGCACCGGACGCCGGACCTCCGCCAGCGCCGCCGCCAGCGTCGGATCGGTGAGCTCCGGACCGGTGAGCTCCGGGCCGGTGAGTCCCGGACCGGTGGACTCCGGACCGCCGAGTCCCGCACCCGCCGTGTGCGCCTCCAGGAACGTGAGCATGTCCAGCGGGGTCGCCCGCACCGCGCCCGCCGCCGTGAACCCCCCGGTGTCCAGCGCGGGCACCGGCGTCCCGTCCCGGCGGTGGCCCACCGCCTCCGTGCCCTCCGGGCCCGGCCGCACCCGGGTCGCGTCCAGGCGCAGCGGGGCCAGCACCTGTTGGTGCAGCAGCACCTCCCACGGTGTCCCGGTGGCCGCCGCCAGGGTGTGGCCGAGGACCGAGACGGCGAAGTTCGAGTAGTGCCAGCGGGTCCCGGGCCGGTGGCGCGGCCGGGCCCGCAGGAAGGCCCGGACCACGCGGTCGGCCGGGTAGCCGCCGTACGGGTCGGTCGACCAGCGGGGTACCGCCTGCGGGTAGAAGTCGGCGGGCAGCCCCGGCAGCCCCGAGGTGTGGGTGAGCAGATGGCGCAGGGTGATCCGGCGCACCGCCGGGTGCACCGGGAAGCCCGGGGCCAGCAGGTCCGCCGCCCGGTCCTCGTACCGGACCCGGCCCTGCGCCACGAGCCGGGCCAGCAGCAGCCCGGCGTACGGCTTCGACGCCGAGCCCAGTTCGTGGGCCAGCCGTTCGCGGGGGACCGGGCCGGGGGCGCCGTCGCCGCCGGTGTGCACGGTGCGCGCGCCGTTCCGGCTGAGCGCGAGCACCACGTCCGGGGCGTCGATCCGGCCGGCCGCCTCGGCCAGCAGGCGCGCGGTGGCCGGGTCCGCCGGGGCGGCGGACTCCGGGAGCGCCGTCGTGTCCGTCATGCCGGGGCCGGTGCGGCGCTGAGGTCGGACAGGGCGCGGGACATCGCGAGCGCCGAGGCGAACGCGGCGACCAGCGTCGGGTGGTAGACGAGGTCGAACACCGACTCCTCGTCCCCCTCCGGCATCCCCCCGACCACCGGCATCGCCCCGTCCGGCTCCTGCGCCTGCGCGAACCCCTGCCAGGCCGCCGCCTCCAGCGTCGGCTCCGGCAGGCACGCGTCCACGACCAGCAGCTCGCCCAGCAGGTCCCAGCGCTTCAGGTCCAGCCAGTCGTCCAGCCAGACCGGCAGCCACAGTGCCAGGTACTCCGCGATGTCCTCGGGCAGCCCGTCCGGCTTCTCGCCCCAGTCGGTGAGGTGGAAGACGGTGTGCGTGATGTCGTAGCCGATGTGGCCCTCGACCGTCCACGGCTCGGGCCGCCGCGCCAGCCAGGTGTGGGCCAGCGCCGCCGTCTCCGGAACGCTCGGCTCCACTCCGAACCGCCGCTCGATCGCGCTCAGCCCCAGCCGCCGCACCGGCAGCACCTCCAGCGCCGCCCAGCTCGCCAGACGGTGATTGAGCCGGATCGCGGACTCCAGCTCGGGCTGCCGGTACCCCAGCTCCCGGAACGGTACGTAGACCTCCAGCGGCACCGGCGAGAGCGGCTCGCGCCGCTGGCCGTCCAGCAGCCGCGCCCCGGAGTCCAGCAGCTCGTGCCAGGCGTGGTCGAGCAGCTTGCGGGCGAGGGAGGACTGCTGGGAGCCGGCCACGCCCTCGCGGAAGATGACCTTCCCGATCAGCGCCAGCTCGCCCAGCGGCTTGAACCGGTCCAGCACGCCCGCCTCCGGGGACGGGTCGGCCTCCAGCCGGAACCCCTCCCGGTGCTCGTACAGCCAGCCCAGGGCCTTGGCCCCGACGTCGTGGATCTGCTGGATGCCGCTGCTCATGCGGTGCGCCTTTCCCGGCCGGGCGGGGGCCCGTCCGTCTGCTCCGGCGGGCGCAGCGACCTCAGGGACAGGGCCGCCGCGAAGGCCGTGACGAGCGTGGAGTGGTAGCAGTCGATGAAGGGGTACGGGTCCGGCGCCGGGTCCTCGGCCGGTGCGCCGGTCTCCGGGACGCAGCCGGTCGGGTGCTGGACGCCCGCGAGCACCGGCCAGACCGCGTCCAGCAGTCCGGCGGGGGCGGGGCCAGGAAGGGAGGCCGCCACCGCGAGCAGCTCGCCGGTCAGGTCCCACTGGCCGCTCTCCAGGCAGCCGTCGGTCCAGGCGGGCAGCCAGGTCCGCAGATAGCCGTCGATCTTCTCCGGCACCCGGTCCGGCATCCGGCCCCAGTCGGTGAGGTGGAAGACGGTGTGGGTCAGCGCGTAGCCGGACGGGCCCTCGAACATCCACGGCTCCGAGAGACCGCCCAGCCAGGTCCGGGAGAGCACCGCGCCCGCGTCGGTGTGGGTGGGCGTGCCGACCCGCCGCTCGGAGTTGACCAGGCCGAGCTGGCGGTTGGCGTGCTGCTCGGTGTGGGCCCAGGCACGGGTCGCGGTGAGCGGGCGGGCCAGCGCCTCGAACCCCTCGTGGCGCAGCCCGTACCCGGCGAACGCGGCGTAGATCTCGTACGGGTACGCGGCGAACGGCTCGGCGCGCAGCAGCTCCAGCAGCAGCGCGCCCTCGCGCACCTGCTCCCAGGCGTACGCGACGAGGTCCCCGGCCACCTCGTGCTCCGGGGTGCCGGGGGCGGTGGTGCGCTGGATGGTGGAGCCGAGCTGGGCCAGCTCGCCCAGCGGCTTCAGCGTGCCGTTGACCTGGGTGTGGGGCTCCAGGACGTCGTCGGGGAGCGCGAAGCGGGCCCGGTGCGCGTCGGTCCAGCCGAGGGCGGCGCGCAGGACGCCGGGGAGGACGGCGAGCGCGGCCCCGGAGCCCGCGCCGGGACCGGGGCGCCCGCTCGGCTCCTGGGTCGCGGTCGTCGTCACCGTGCGCCCGCCCCGTCCATCAGCCGGGCGGCGCGGACGTGCAGGGCCACCCGGGGGTCGTGGCCGCCCATCTGCTCGACGAAGTCGAGGCCGCTGTCCAGGCCGAGGGTGGCCGGTGCGTCGCCGAGCGCGGCGAGCCAGCGGCCCGCGCCGGCCGCCTGGAGCCAGTCGCGCCGCCGCACCGCGCGGACGAAGCCGCGCGCCAGGTCGACGGTCCGGCCGGCCGCGGCCCGCTGGACGGCCGAGGGGGCGGCCGGGACGGCGAGCGGTGCGAGGACCGACAGCTGGTGGGTGAACGCCTGCCAGGGGGCTTCGACCAGCCAGGCGGCGTCGGGCTCCGCGTACGCGGTGGGGGCGGCCCCTCCCGGGGGCGGCGGGGCCATCCGCCGGAGCGTGGAGATCATGTGCCAGTGGCTCCACGCCGTGGCGGCGGGGGCGTCGGGCTTCGGCGGGAACTCCCGCACCGCCCGGTCGAGGACGGCGACGTCACCCGGGTGCGGATTCCGCCCGTACAGCACGCTCGGCAGCAGCAGGTCGGCCCCGATGACCCGTGCCGCCGCGATTCCGGTCCGATTCTCCTCGTCGATTCCCGCAGCGCCGCACACCGTGGCGAGGTGGTCCCCGCTCCGAAGAGCGAGGACCACCTCTGTTGCCAGGTCATGCACGGCGCCCGCGAGGGGCGACGACGCATGTGTCTGGTCCATGTTCCGACGTTCAGCCCTTCTTCGGGCGGGGGGTCGGGGGCGAGAGCAGAAGCGCGCCGCCGCCCGCGAGGAGCGCGAGGTACGCGCATTCACGGGAGTCGCGGTAGATGCCCTCGACCTCGCCCGGGTTGAGAGCCGCGTCCAGGTCGAGCTCGACGTCGGTGGCAGTGGTGTCCGTGGTGAACATGAGTTGTGCCCCGTCCTGTGGGAAATGGGGTGGACATAACGAGTGAAAAGGAGGAATGGGGGCGCCGCAAATCGGGCGGGACATCTGTGGAAATCACTCATTCAATTGAATGGTGAATTCTTGGGGTGCGGGTGGGGTGAAAGCCCGCAATAGCAAGGGAAAAGCGGGGGCGCACGGGGGTGGTGCGCAGGCGCATTCAGCTCGGTGCAGCGGCGCATTCGGGGGAGTGCGGCAGGAGGTCCGGGCGGCCGTCCGGGGATGGGGGTCACGCGCTGCCCACCCTCGGTCCTCGCCCGCGCCATGCGGCGGCAAAGGGCGGCCAAAGGAGTCCAAGAACGCATCAACAAAGCCTCTGAGCTGGTGCGTCCGTCCGGGGCCGGGTGTCCACTGGAAGGGACGGGTCACCCGGTCGGACCACCGGCCGGGACGCCCGCCCCCGGAGTGTGTGACCGGCGGCCAGGAGGAGCAGGCATGAGCGAGATCGCAGCCACCACCGTCCACGAGGCGTACGCCTTCGCCTGCATGAAGTGCGGGTACGGCTGGGAGCAGTCCTACGAGATAGAGCACCACGTCGACGTCCACGGCCACGCCTTCGTCGTCTACACGGCGGACGGCGAGCGCGTGCCGTCCCCGCTCTCCACGCCGACCTGCGCCAACTGCGGGGGACACGTGGTGCGCATCATGCGGGCGGGGCGGGTCGCCGGGGTGCAGGAGCTCCTGCGCAAGCAGCAGACGCCGCGCGCGGCGGAGGCCGCCGAGAAGAACCGGGCGGCTTCGTCCGCCGCCGTCCCGGACCGCCACTGGAAGCTGTCGGACCTGCTGCACCCCTTCCACCGCCGCTGACCCCCGGCCTCCACCGAGGTGCACGGTCCTTCCGGCGCGGGTGACGTGGGGTATCCCGCCGAGGAGGACGCACCGAAGTGGCTCCCCGGCCGACGGTCGTACGAGGGTGGGGCCCTCGTACGATCGTCGGCATGAGCCGTACCGAAGCCCCGCCGCTGCCCGAACCCCTGAGGGTCCCGGTCGCCGACTCCCACACCCACCTGGACATGCAGGACGCCACCGTCGAGGAGTCCCTCGCGCGGGCCGCCGCCGTCAACGTGACCGCGGTCGTCCAGGTCGGCTGCGACGTGGCCGGCTCCCGCTGGGCCGCCGAGACCGCGGCGGCCCACCCCGCCGTCCACGCCTCGGTGGCGCTGCACCCCAACGAGGCCCCGCGCATCGTCCACGGCGATCCGGACGGCACCGCGCGCCAGGGCGCCCGGGAGCCCGGCGGCAGGGCGGCACTGGACGAGGCGCTGGCGGAGATCGACGCGCTGGCCGCCCTCGACCACGTGCGGGGGGTCGGCGAGACGGGCCTGGACTTCTTCCGCACGGGGCCCGAGGGCGTCGCCGCCCAGGAGGAGTCCTTCCGGGCGCACATCGAGATCGCCAAGCGCCACGGCAAGGCGCTGGTCATCCACGACCGCGACGCGCACGCGGACGTCCTGCGGGTCCTGCGCGACGCGGGCGCGCCCGAGCGGACGGTGTTCCACTGCTACTCCGGCGACGCCGAGATGGCCCGGATCTGCGCGCAGGCCGGCTACTTCATGTCCTTCGCCGGCAACGTCACCTTCAAGAACGCCCAGCCGCTGCGGGACGCCCTCGCCGTCGCCCCCGCCGAGCTGGTCCTCGTCGAGACGGACGCCCCCTTCCTCACCCCCGCCCCGTACCGGGGCCGCCCCAACGCGCCGTACCTGATCCCGGTCACGCTCCGCGCTATGGCCGAGGTGAAGGGGATGGACGAGGACGCGCTGGCGACCGCCGTGTACGACAACACGGCCCGCGCCTTCGACTTCTGACCGGCGGGGCCGGCGGGCCCGGGGCGTACCCGGGCTCCCGGCGGTCCCGGAGCGTACGGGGGCGGGCCCGCGGCCCCGCCCCCGTACGCTTACCGGGTGAGCAGCACTGAGCCCGACGCCCTCCTGGGCCCCGCAGACATCCGCGACCTGGCCGCGACCCTGGGCGTACGCCCCACCAAGCAGCGCGGTCAGAACTTCGTCATCGACGCCAACACCGTCCGCCGCATCGTGCGCACGGCCGAGGTCCGCCCGGACGACACCGTCGTCGAGGTCGGCCCCGGGCTCGGCTCGCTGACCCTGGCGCTGCTGGAGGCGGCGGACCGGGTGACGGCCGTCGAGATCGACGACGTGCTCGCCGCCGCGCTGCCCGCCACCGTCCAGGCCCGGATGCCGGAGCGCGCCGACCGCTTCGCCCTCGTCCACTCGGACGCGATGCTGGTCACCGAGCTGCCCGGCCCCGCGCCCACCGCGCTCGTCGCCAACCTCCCGTACAACGTGGCCGTGCCCGTGCTGCTCACCATGCTGGAGCGCTTCCCCAGCATCGAGCGGACCCTCGTCATGGTGCAGTCCGAGGTCGCGGACCGGCTGGCCGCCCGCCCCGGCAACAAGGTCTACGGCGTGCCGTCGGTGAAGGCCAACTGGTACGCGGACGTCAAGCGCGCCGGAGCCATCGGCCGCACCGTCTTCTGGCCCGCCCCCAACGTAGACTCCGGCCTGGTCTCCCTGGTCCGGCGGGCCGAGCCCATCGCCACCAGCGCCTCCCGCGCCGAGGTCTTCGCGGTGGTGGACGCGGCCTTCGCCCAACGCCGCAAGACGCTGCGCGCCGCCCTGGCCGGCTGGGCCGGCTCCGCCCCCGCCGCCGAGGCCGCGCTCACCGCCGCCGGGATCTCCCCGCAGGCGCGCGGCGAGGCGCTGACGGTGGAGGAGTTCGCGGCGATCGCGGAGAACAAGCCGGAGGTGCCGGCATGAGCGCCGCCGTCACCGTCCGCGTCCCCGCCAAGGTCAACGTCCAGCTCGCCGTCGGCGCGGCCCGCCCCGACGGCTTCCACGACCTGGCCAACGTCTTCCTCGCCGTCGGCCTGTACGACGAGGTCACCGCCACCCCCGCCGACGCGCTGCGCGTCACCTGCTCGGGACCGGACGCCGCCCAGGTGCCGCTGGACACCACCAACCTCGCCGCCCGCGCCGCGCTCGCCCTGGCCGAGCGGTACGGCGTCGACCCCGCCGTCCACCTGCACATCGCGAAGGACATCCCGGTCGCGGGCGGCATGGCCGGCGGCAGCGCCGACGGCGCCGCCGCCCTGGTCGCCTGCGACGCCCTGTGGGGGACCGGCGCGAGCCGCGACGAACTCCTCGCCATCTGCGCCGAGCTGGGCAGCGACGTGCCGTTCAGCCTGGTCGGTGGGGCCGCGCTCGGCACCGGACGCGGCGAGAAGCTGACCCCGATCGAGGTCGGCGGCGTCTTCCACTGGGTCTTCGCGGTGGCCGACGGCGGACTCTCGACCCCCGCCGTCTACGGGGAGTTCGACCGGCTCACCGCCGGTACCGAGGTCCCCGAGCCGGCCGCGTCCCCCGCCCTGCTCGCCGCCCTGCGCTCGGGCGACCCGGACGCGCTCGCGGCCGCCCTGGGCAACGACCTCCAGCCCGCCGCGCTCTCCCTGCGCCCCTCTCTCGCGGACACGCTGGCGGCCGGCACGGCGGCGGGGGCCCTGGCCGCCCTGGTCTCCGGCTCCGGGCCGACCACGGCGTTCCTGGTCCCGGACGAGGAGACGGCCCGGAAGACGGCCGACGCGCTGCTGGCCTCCGGGACCTGCCGCGACGCCCGCGTGGCCGTATCGCCCGCGCCGGGCGCCACGGTGGCCGGCCGGTGAGTCACTGCCAGCGGTACGGCCTGACGCTCGGGTCGTAGGAGCAGGTGACCATCGTCCTGTTCGTGGCCATGAGCGTGCGGCCGCGGTCGGCCTTCGGGCAGAACTGGCCGTCGACGACGGGGTGCCCGTTGGACGTGCAGGCGTAGCCCGGCTTGCCGTCGGAACAGGTGGTCATCGAGCCGCCCGCGGGCTTCGGCCGCACCTTCGTGGGGGCCGGGGCGGGAGCGTGGGTGACGGGGGGCTTCGGCTTCGGGGCGGCCGTTCTGGGCGGGACGTAGGCCGGGTCGTTCTTCTGGTGCAGGTAGCCGTGGAAGCTGGTCGTGCAGTCGCTGAAGTCCTCCGCGAGCTTGACGGTGACCGTGGCGTCGGCGGCGAGCCGTGTGCCGTGCCCGGGGCTGGTGTCGCAGATGTACCAGTCGTCGTGGTCCCGGGGGAGGGTGACGTCCTTGTGCTGGGCGGCCGCCGTCAGGCGTGCGGTGGGTATGTCCCGGCGGTCCAACTCCGCCCGCGCCTGCTCGTAGGTCCGGCTGTGCAGGGCGGGCACGACGGGGTCGGGCGTGGGGATCACGGTCGGCGTCGGTGACGGCGTGGGCGTCGGTGACGGCGTGGGGGTGGCGGAGGCGGTGGGTGTGGCGACAGGCGTGGCCGTCCGGCCGGCGGCGTCGTTCTGGGCGCCGCCCTCGCACCCTGCCAGGGCGAGCACGCCGAGCAGGACGACAGGGGCGAAGTGGCGAGGAATCCGCACGGTGTGGGTACTCCGGTTCTGGGAACGGCGGGCGCCGCGGCGGATCGCCGAGGGGCAGCCGGTGTGCCTCCCCGCGAGTCGCGACGCCGGACCGCACGGAGAGAAGCCCCCCGGCCGACCTGCGCTGTTTCCCCCGAAGAGCAGATGGTGTGCTTGTTTTACTCGGCAATGACCGGGCTGTCCAGGTCTACTCCGCGGTAGGTGATTCCGGCGCTTTGCGCACGCGCCCCCCGCCCCGCCCCGCCCCGGAGCCTTCTCCCGCGTCCCGCCCGCCGACTCGGCTACTCAGGAACGGAATTGAGTACGCGCGCCCTGCCGCGCCCCACCCGGCCCGCGCGATCGTACGTTCATGGGATCACGTGTTCGCGAACTGGCCGGGGCGACGCCCGCCACCCGGGACCGCTACGTCGACCTCCTCCGGGTCGCCTCGCTCGCCGCGGTGGTGCTCGGCCACTGGCTGATGGCCGCCGTCACCCCGGACGGCGTCGGCAACCTGCTCGCCGTCGTCCCCGCCCTCCAGCCGCTGACCTGGCTGCTCCAGGTCATGCCGGTCTTCTTCTTCGTCGGCGGCTTCTCCCACGCGCTGTCCTACCGCTCCCTGCTCCGCAAGCGCCCCGGCGGGTCCGATGACTCCGTCTACTCCGCGTTCCTGCGCGCCCGCCTCCAGCGGCTGCTGCGCCCGACCACGGTCTTCGTCCTCGTCTGGGGCGCGGCGGCACTGTTCGTCCAACTCCTCGGCGGAGGCGGCGGACTCACCGGCGTCACCCTGCGCATGGTGACCCAGCCGCTGTGGTTCATCGGGATCTACCTGGCGATGGTCGCGTTCACCCCGCCGCTGCTGAGGCTGCACGAGCGGTACGGCTGGGGCGCCTTCGCCGCCCTGGCCGGCGCGGCGGCCGCGGTGGACGTCCTGCGGTTCGCGGCCGGCGTCCCGTACGTCGAGTTCCTCAACTTCGCCTTCGTCTGGCTGGCCGTCCACCAGCTCGGCTTCCTCCGCGCCGACGGCCGCGTCCGCCGCCCCGCGCTCCTGGCCGGGGCGGGCCTGGCCGCCGCCTGCGCGCTGGTCGCGTTCGGACCGTATCCGCTGTCCATGGTCGGGATGCCCGGCGAGAAGGTCAGCAACATGGCCCCGCCCACCCTCGCCCTGCTCGCCCACGGCCTCTGGCTCGTCGGCGCGGTCGAACTGCTCCGCGCCCCGGCCGCCCGCCTGCTGGAACGGCCCCGCGTCTGGCGCACGGTGGTGGCGGCCAACGGGGTGGCGATGACCGCCTTCCTCTGGCACCTCACCGCGATGTTCGGGGTGTACGGGGCGCTCCTCGCCCTCGACGTGCCGCTGCCCGCACCCGCCTCGGCCGCCTGGTGGGCCCAGGTCCCGGTGCGGATCGCCTGCGCGGCGGCCCTCACCGCCGCCCTCGTCGCCGCCTTCCGCACCTTCGAACGCCCCGCCGCCCCCAAGGCCCCCGGACATCCGACGGCCTCCGGAGGCGGCCCGCTCGCGGCCCTCGGCGCGACGCTCTGCCTGCTCGGCGTGCTGGGCCTGTCCATGGTCGGCTTCAACGGCCTGCTGGACGGCCGCACGGCCCTGCTGATCGCGATCCCGGTCAGCGCCCCGGCCGCCGTCGCGATGACGCTGGGCGGCTGGCTGCTGGTGGAACGGGCGGGGAGGGGCCGGGGCGCGCGGTAGGCGTCAGCGTCCGTAGTGGTAACGGCAGGCCGCGACGCGCACCTCGTCGTCCGCCACCTTGTAGATGAGCCGGTGTTCGTCGGTGATGCGCCGCGACCAGTATCCGTGGAAGCCGTGCTTCAAGGGTTCCGGCTTGCCCATCCCCTCGTTGCCGTTCCGGGCGATGTCCTGGAGCAGCGCGTTGATCCGCTTGAGGATCTTGCGGTCCTGGTTCTGCCACCAGACGTAGTCGTCCCAGGACGACTGGTCCCATACGAACTTCACTCCGCGAGCTCCCGCACGGTGCCGCCGCCGTTCTCCAGGCGGTCGATCGAGGCCAGCAGGCGGCGTGCGTTCTCGGGGCTCCTGAGCTGGTACGCGGTCTCCTTCAGGGACTCGTATTCGTCGAGCGCCACTATCACCACGGGTTCGTGTCCGGCGCGCGTGACGACGACCTCCTCGCGATCGTCGACGACCGAGCTCAGAGTCTCGGCGTACTTCGCGCGGGACTCGGTGTAGGTCATCGTGCGCATGACTGCCTCCCGGAATGTACAGCTTCTTGTACGTACGGGAAAGCGTACAGAGCCTCAAGGCCGGCAGCAACGGGCAATCCGGACCTACACCCCTTCCACCGCCCCGCAGCCGTGCTTCTTCGCCGAGCGCTCCGCGAAGCGCTGGAGCGCCGCCCGCAGCCCCTCGTGGTCCACGTCCGGAGCCGCGCTCTTCGGGTCGTCCTCGTCGTGGAGGGTCTCCACCTGGAACAGGGCGGTCCCGGCCGCGCCCGGGCAGCGGGCGGTCAGTTCGTAGGCGCCCGCCCTGCGGGGGGAGTGGTCGTCCGAGCGGTGGTCCAGCCGGCGGCGGGCCTCCCGGGCGGACGGCCCGTAGGACGCGGTGAAGCCGTACAGGAACGTACCGCTCCGGCCGCCCAGGGCGCAGTTCTCCAGGGGGGCCGGGTCCCGCGTGATCTCCCGCGCCGTGTGCACGCCCCACCGGGCGGCGGTCCTGGCGTCCACCACGCCCGCGCAGCTCCCCGTGGCATCGGCGACGGGCTTGTAGTCCCGGAGGGTCGTCGTGACGCCGACGCCCTCCACCCGTCCGCCGGTCCGGGCCGCGCAACCGGTGCGCCGGGCGTACGCCGAGGCCGTCTCCGTGAGGACCGCGACGAGCCGCTCCCGCGCGACCGGGTCGTCGAAACCGCCCCGGCCGAGGTCGGCGTCCGCCGTGGTCACCTGCCCGCGGCCGGACCGCTCGTCGCAGCTCAGCATCAGGACGGCCCGCGCCTCGTCGCGGTCCTCGCCGTCCGGATCGAACCTGAACGAACCGGTCCAACCGTGCCCGAGGGGTGCGTCGAATCCGCCGGTGTCCTCCAGACCCGGCAGGTGCTCCGTCCTCCCGGTCCACAGCACCAGACCGGCGTCCACGTCGTCGTCCGACGCGCTGACCGTGCAGTGCCCCCGGTCGCCCCAGCCGCTCGACGAGGCGAGGGAGGCGCCGTCGAACAGCTCCCGCACCGCCCCGGCCGCCAGGTCGCCGTCGCAGGCCGAGTCCAGCGCCCGGTCGTCGCGCCAGGAGTCGTAGCCGCCGGTGACCTGGAAGAGCCCTCCCGCCAGCAGGGCCGCGGCCACGGTCCAGGCCGCCGTGCGGCGCACCCACCGCCTGCGCCGGAACGGGACGTCGCTCACTTCCACACCTTTCCGAGGACCTTCACCGCACGGCAGCCGGACGAGGTCAGATACGCGTCGAGGATCCGGTCGGCCCGGTCGGCGGCGAGGGCGGACCCGGCCGTCTCCACCGCCACCCGGCTCAGCGTCCGGGCCCCCGAGCACGAGGACTCGGCCCAGACGGCCAGCGTGTACGACTTCTCGCCGCCCTCCGGCTCCGGGGCCCGGGACAGGGCGGCCAGCTCCGCCCCGTACGCCGTGCGCGCCTCGGGCAGCAGGCGGCCCCGCCAGCTCACCGACGACACCGAGGCAAAGTGGTCCAGCCGGTTCGCCGGCTTCACCCGCGTGACGCGTACGGAGCAGGCGTCCACCTCGTCGTGCGTGACGCCGTCGGGGTCGGGGTCCCCGCCGTCGAGCATCCCCGGCCGGAACCAGCGGCAGGACGGCGGGACCTCCTCGGACTCCTCGTACGGATCCTCGGCGGGCCCCGGCGCCGGCGGCCGCACGTCCGAGGGCTCCACCACCCGGCCCCCGCAACCGCCCCGGACCCGTACGTGGTCGGCGGCGGCCGCCACCACTTCGCTCAGCTCCTCCGCAGCCCCGGCGACCTCCGCCCCGTCGGCGGACAGCGAGGCGTGGACGCGGAAGCGGGTCACCGGCCGGGGGTAGCCGGCCAGGCCGTCCGGGCAGTCGGCGGTGACCTGGGTGGTGGCGCGGAGGTGCTCGGTGGCCCAGCGCGGCTCCTTCACGGTCCTCGTCGCGAGGACGTCCTTCAGCCGTACGCCCGACAGCGGAACGTCCAGCACCGGCACCGCCGCGAGCCGGAGATCCCCGTACCCGCCGCCCCAGAACTCGTCCCACCCCACCGAGCACCGCAGCAGGGTGCGCGGCCCGCGCCCCGACGGCCCGGTCAGGTCCAGGTCGTCGCGCAGCTCCCAGGTCTCGTCCCCGGGCAGCAGACCACGCACCGCCTCGCGCGGCAGGACACCCCCGCAGGCCGTCTCCAGCACCTCGGCGTTGCGGGCGTCGCGCCGCTCGGACCGTACGAGGAGGAAGCCGGCCGCCAGCGCCGCGGCGAGCACGGCCGCCGCGGCCTTCGGCAGCCACCGGTGCCGGGTGAACCGTTCCCATGCCGCTGCCGCCACGCCGCCCCCCGGTGCCGTCGAACCGTCGGCGCACGTTACCGCAGGGCCGCCGGCACCCGGTCGGGCAGCCGGGTCAGCCGAGCTTCAGGGACCGCTTCGCCAGCTCGTACGCGGGCAGCATCGCGGTGTGCTCCGCGGTGTCCATCCCGCCGAGGTGCACCACCACCGGCCCGTCGGGCGTCGAGACGGCGAAGGCACGCTGCCGCTTCTCCTCCTCCAGGAGTTCGCTGTACACGGTGTACTCCACCTCGGCGGCCGGGAGCCCACCGGCCTCCACCCGCGTGTACGTGGCCTTCTTGGCCTCCGGGTCGTCCGCCGTGAACGCCTTCAGCACCGCGCCGGGGTCGTCACGGTCGGAGGCGTCTCCCCGCCAGACCCGGAGGAAGCCGATGTTCCCCGCCGGCTTGGCGTCGATCTCGCACGCCATCCGCACGGTGCCCTGTTCGGTCAGGTCGGTCAGCGCCTCCGCCAAGGGGTTCTCCTCGTCGGCCGGCTCCACCTCGATCTTCTTCGGCTTCCACGCGGCGGCGAGGTCGAAGGACACCGGCAGTTCGCACGCCGAACCGGCGCCCCCGAGCCGCCCGCCCTTCTCCGCCACGGCCTTCGCCGCCCCGGCGCCGTCCGCCCCGTCCTTCCGCGCCGCCTTCGCGGGCGCGCCGCTCGCCGACGGCCCGGCCGACGCCCCGCCGCCGGCCCCCGCCCCGCCCGGCGACGAGGAACAGCCGGCCAGCGTCACCGCCGCCACGGCCGCCGCCACCGCGACCCGTCTCCGTGCCGTGCCACGCGTCATCACCATGAAGTCCCCACCCCGGAAGTGCTCGAATCCCCTCCGACCTGGGGCTTCTCCCCGAGGCCGATCGCGGCACGCTACCGCACCCCGCGCGGCGACTACCCTGGTACGTCGAGTCGGTCCTCACCACAGGGACCCCCGGGACAGGAGTGAAATGGCCGTCAATCTGGTCAATGTCGAGCAGGTCAGCAAGGTGTACGGCACCCGTGCCCTGCTCGACGGCGTATCCCTCGGGGTGTCCGAGGGCGACCGGATCGGCGTCGTGGGCCGCAACGGCGACGGCAAGACCACCCTCATCCGGATGCTCGCCAAGCTGGAGGAGGCGGACAGCGGCCGCGTCACCCACAACGGCGGACTGCGCCTCGGCGTCCTCACCCAGCACGACTCCCTCGACCCGGGGAAGACCATCCGGCAGGAGGTCATCGGGGACCTCGCCGACCACGAGTGGGCGGGCAGCGCCAAGATCCGCGACGTCCTCACCGGGCTCTTCGGCGGCCTCGCCCTCCCCGGCTTCGAGCACGGCCTCGACACCGTCATCGCCCCGCTCTCCGGCGGTGAGCGCCGCCGGATCGCCCTGGCGAAGCTCCTCATCGACGAGCAGGACCTGATCGTCCTCGACGAGCCCACCAACCACCTCGACGTCGAGGGCATCTCCTGGCTGGCCGGCCATCTGCGCGCCCGCCGCTCCGCCCTCGTCTGCGTCACCCACGACCGCTGGTTCCTCGACCAGGTCTGCACCCGCATGTGGGACGTCCAGCGGGGCGCCGTCCACGAGTACGAGGGCGGCTACAGCGACTACGTCTTCGCCCGCGCCGAACGCGAACGCATCGCCGCCACCGAGGAGGCCAAGCGGCAGAACCTCATGCGCAAGGAGCTGGCCTGGCTGCGCCGGGGCGCCCCCGCCCGCACCTCCAAGCCGCGCTACCGCATCGAGGCCGCCAACGAGCTGATCGCCGACGTGCCGCCGCCGCGCGACACCAGCGAGCTGATGAAGTTCGCCAACGCCCGCCTCGGCAAGACCGTGTTCGACCTGGAGGACGTGACCGTCCAGGCCGGGCCCAAGACCCTCCTCACCCACCTCACCTGGCAGCTCGGCCCCGGCGACCGCATCGGTCTCGTCGGCGTCAACGGCGCGGGCAAGACCTCGCTGCTGCGCGCCCTGGCCGAGGCCGCCCGCACCCAGGGCGAGGAGCAGCCCGCCGCCGGGAAGATCGTCGTCGGCAAGACCGTCCGGCTCGCCTACCTCTCCCAGGAGGTCCACGAGCTCAACCCGAACCTGCGCGTCCTGGAGGCCGTCCAGCAGGTCCGCGACCGGGTCGATCTCGGCAAGGGCCGCGAGATGACCGCCGGGCAGCTCTGCGAGCAGTTCGGCTTCACCAAGGAGAAGCAGTGGACGCCCGTCGGCGACCTCTCCGGCGGTGAGCGCCGCCGGCTCCAGATCCTGCGCCTCCTGATGGACGAGCCCAACGTCCTCTTCCTCGACGAGCCCACCAACGACCTCGACATCGAGACCCTGACCCAGCTGGAGGACCTCCTCGACGGCTGGCCCGGATCGATGATCGTGATCTCCCACGACCGGTTCTTCATCGAGCGCACCACGGACCGGGTCATGGCGCTCCTGGGCGACCGCACCCTGCGGATGCTGCCGCGCGGCATCGACGAGTACCTGGAGCGCCGCCGGAGGATGGAGGAGGAGGCGACCCCCTCGGCCGCCGCCCCCCGTACGTCCGCCGCTCCCGCCCCCTCCGCCGCCCCGGCGGTCTCGGCGCAGGCGTCCCGCGCCGCGAAGAAGGAGCTGCAGAAGGTCGAGCGGCAGCTCGACAAGCTCTCCACCCGGGAGACCACGCTGCACGCACAGATCGCGGAGCACGCCACCGACTTCGAGAAGGTCGCCAAGCTCGACGCCGAACTGCGCGAACTCGTCACCGAGCGCGACGAGTTGGAGATGCGCTGGCTGGAGCTGGCCGAGGACGCCTGAGGCGCCCGCCGCGCCGGGGCGCCCGCGCCCCGGCGCCGTGTGAGGTCCGGAGCGTCCGCGCCCCCGGGCGTACGACGTCGGGGACGCCCGCGCTCCGGCGCCGTACGCCGTGTCGGGGCGGAATCGGTGCCCGCGCGGCGATCGTCCCGAGTGATGGCCCATCACCTCCGGCCGAGGCGTAACGAGGGCATCACAAGGCGGTTCTCCCTTGGGAACAGGGGCTGGCCCGAACCCGCTGCCGGTGGGCGGCGGGTGGTAGAAAGAAGCCCCGCCCGACTGTCGTAACACCGCGGAATCCATGCCCGATTCGCTCCTTTCTGAGGGGGATTGACCTCCTTGGGAATGCGGGGGAGACCGGATCGAGCACCGGGCCGCACGAAGGGGGACGTGCTGATATGAGCCAGCCGCCCAGCCAGCAACCGCCGCAGGGAGGCTTCGGGGCTCCGCAGGAGCCGCCGAACGGAGCTCCTCAGCCGCCCCAGGGCCCGCCGCCGCAGACGCCGCCGCCCGCGCAGCCCCCGGCCGCCCCGCCGCAGACGCCCCCGTCCGGCGCCCCGGGGTACGGCTACCCGCAACAGCCCCCGACCCAGCCCGGCTACGGCTATCCGCAGCAGCCTGGCCAGGCCCCCGGTCCGTACGGTCAGCAGCCCGGCCCGTACGGCCAGCAGGCTCCCGGCCCCTACGGTCAGCCGGCCCCCGGCCCGTACGGCCAGCAGGCCCCCGGTCCCTACGGTCAGCCGGCCCCCGGCCCGTACGGTCAGCAGCCCCAGGGCGGCTACGGCTACCCGACCCAGCAGTACCCCGGCGCGCCCGGCCCCGGTGGACCGGGCTCCGGCGGCGGGTTCCTCAAGAACAAGACCGGCATCGTCGTCGCGGCGGCCCTCGCCGTGGTCCTGATCGCCGGCACCGGCACCTGGCTCCTCCTGAGCGGCGGCGACGACGACCCGAAGAAGCCCGTCGCCAACACCAGCAACGACCCCAAGCCCCCCAGCGGGTCGGCGACCCCCGACGAGGGCGACGGCAACGGCGACGGGCGCGAGGGGAACGACGACCTCAACGCCGGGCGCAAGCCGGGCGAGGCGAAGGTCGCCTGGCTCCAGAAGAACGACGTGGACGTGCCGCGCAACGGCGCGTCCGTGCAGGGCCCCTGGTTCGCCGGCGACGTGGTCGCCAAGGCCATGTACCGCAGTGTCTCCGGTTACTCGGTCGCCGACGGCAAGCAGAAGTGGACCATCCCGCTCCCCGCCGACGTGTGCGCCGCCCCCACCGACCCGACCGCCGACGGCAAGATCGTCATCGGCGTGAAGGACGGCACCACGGACAAGTCCAAGTGCTCGGTCCTCCAGATGATCGACCTCAACACCGGTAAGCCCGGCTGGAAGAAGTCGGTCAAGCAGAACGGCACCTGGGACTTCCTGTCGGACATCGGTCTGGCCATCAGCGGCGACACCGTCGCGGTGGGGCGCACCGGCAACGCCAACGCCTACCGGGTCAGCGACGGCAAGGAACTGTTCGGCAACCCCTCGGGCAACTGCAAGCCCTACGCCTTCGCCGGCGGCCCCAAGCTGATCGCCGCGGTCAACTGCCGTACCGGTGACGCCGAGAACCCGCAGGAGCAGGTCCAGGAGCTGGACCCGGCCTCGGGCAAGCCCAAGTGGACCTACCAGCCGCCGCGCGGCTGGGAGATCAGCAAGGTCTACTCGACCACTCCGCTCGTGATCCGGCTCGACCACGAGAAGAAGAAGCAGTGGGCCATCGCCGCGCTCACCGACGCCGGCAAGCTCCGCTCCCAGCTCGCCCCCGCCAAGGGCGACACGCTCACCGCCGACTGCGGCAGGGACTTCGCCATCTTCGGCAAGAAGCTCGACGGGTGCAGCGGCGTCGCCGCCGACGCCGACACCTTCTACATGGCGACCAAGGACGACACCAGCGGCACCGCCCGGACGAACAAGATCATCGCCTTCGACCTGAACAACGGAAAGCCCAAGTGGGACGCGCCCGCCCCGGCCGAACGCGTCCTGAAGCCGCTCGGCATGGAGGGCGGCGACGTGCTGCTCTACATGCAGCCCAAGTACGACGCGGCCGGAGCCGTCATGACGCTCCCGCAGGCCGGCGGCACCCCCAAGACGCTGCTGCAGCACCCGGAGTCGGCCGGCCGGATCGAGAACGGCTTCTTCTCGTCCAGGATCCTGTACCGGGACGGCCGTTCCTACGTCTTCAGCACGCGGGTGAGCGCGAGCAACGACAAGGAGGAGATGGAGCAGGCGACGATGCTGGTGTTCTCCAAGTGACCGACCGCCACGGCATCCGGCCGGACTCCGCTTTTCCCGTCCCCACGCGCCCCCACGCCCACTCGTTTCCAGAGGTACGTACGCCATGAGCCAGCCGCCCCAGCCACCGCAGCAGCCGCCCAACGAGCCGCCGAACCCGCCCCAGGGAGCCCCCGGCACGCCGCCTCCCGGCGCCCCGAACACGCCCCCGGCGCCGCCCGCCGGCGGCTTCGGCGCGCCGCAGGACCCCCCGCCGGGAGGGTTCGGCCAGCCGACCCCGCCACCCGCCGACCCCTTCGGCAAGCAGCCGCAGCAGCCCCCGGCCGGGCAGCCCCAGCCGCCCGCCGGACCGCCGCAGCAGCCCCCCACGCCGCCCGCCGGCGGCTACGGCGCCCCGCCGGCCCCCTCGGCCGGCGGCTACCCGACCCCGCCCGCGCCGCAGCCCAACGGCTACGGCTACCCGCAGGCCGAGCCCGGGTACGGCTACCCGCAGGGGCCCCGACAGCCCGCTCAGCAGGGGTACGGCTACCCGACCCAGCCGATGCAGCCGCAGTACGGCACACCGCAACCGGCCGCCGGCGGCAAGAAGTTCACCACCCAGATGCAGATCATCGTCGCCGCGGCCGTCGCCGTGGTGCTGATCATCGGTGCCGGAATCGTCTACTCCAGCACCGGTGGTGACGACAAGGGCGGCAAGAACGAGGCGTCCTCCGCCGGTTCCACCGGCGGCGAGGGCAAGGGCGGCGGCGGCCTGGCCGGCGGCGACGAGAAGGCGCCCGCCAACACCAAGTCCCAGGTCGCCTTCCAGCTCCCGGAGCCGGTCGTCGGCGACACCGTCGTCGTCAAGGGCTCCTGGCTCACGGACAAGGCGTACGTGAAGTCCGGCGTCGCCGAGATCAACGCGTACGACCGCGACAAGGGCACCAAGCTCTGGACCGTCCCGCTGGCCGGCGAGATGTGCAGCGCGTCCCGGCACATGAGCGAGGACCAGAAGGCGGCCATCGTCTTCGCGGAGGCGAAGCCGTCCAAGGAGAAGAAGTACCCGGCGTGCAACCAGGTCGGCGTGGTCGACCTGGTCGCCGGCAAGCTCCTGTGGAGCAAGAGCGTCACCTCCTCCACCGGCGGCGACCGGCCGACCCCCTTCGACGAGGTCACCCTCAGCGGCACCACCGTCGCCGCGGGCGGCACCCAGGGCGGTGCCGCCTTCAAGCTGGCGGACGGCGCCGAGCTGTGGAAGCCGAAGGTCGGCGCGGACGGCTGCTACGACAGCGGCTACGCGGGCGGCGAGGCCCTCGCCGTGGTCCGTACGTGCGGCACGTCCGACAACCGGCAGCTCAGCGTGCAGATGCTGGACGCGACGACCGGAGCGCCGCAGTCCACGTTCGCGCTGCCGGCGGGCGTCGACTTCGCCTCCATCGTCTCCACCAAGCCGCTGGTGGCCGCGGCCGACGTCGGTGACACCGCGGGCGACGGCAGCAGCATCTCCGACTTCTTCTCGATCGACGCGGCGACCGGCAAGCTGATCGTCCGCATCTCCGCCGACGCCGAGAAGTACGGGGCACGCTGCTCCGGCACCGACGTCGAGAGCTGCCGCCACATCGCCGTCACCAACAACCGGCTCTACCTGCCGACCGAGAGCCACGACGGCGCCAGTGAATACGGCGACACCAACGAGATCGTCGCCTTCGACCTGGCCACCGGCAAGCTCCTCGGCGGCCGGGCCGACGCGGGCGAGCGGTACTCCATGGTCCCGCTCCGGGCGGACGGCACCAGCGTCATCGCCTACAAGGAGGGGCCGTACGACAAGGGCGGCCAGGTCGTCTCCATCGACGGCGAGACCTTCAAGGAGACCAAGCTGTTGGAGAACCCGAGCGACGAGGCCGTGCGGAGCGCGGAGAAGAAGTTCCTCCCCGACTCGCACGAGCTGATCTACGGCGACGGGCGGCTCTACTTGGCGCAGACGATGGTCAGCGAGCCCAGCACCACCAACCCCGATGACAAGGACTACCTCGTCCTCGCCTACCGCGCCGAGTGATCACGGCCTTCGCCGGGCGCCCTTCCTGAGCGCTCCACCGAGCCGTACCCCGGGCCCCGCCGGTCGTCCAACGACCGGCGGGGCCGATCGTTTTCCGGCCCCGAACCGATCACCGGCAGTCCGCCGACCGGACCCGAACCGCGCAGAATCCGGCACTTCCGGGGGCTTCTTCCGCGATGGGGCCGCGCACCGTCGAACAAGCGTGTACCTTGCCGGGTCAGGAGTCCGGGGGCCGCGCGTACAAGGGCTGTGGGCGTACCGAGGTCATGGGGGAGAGAACCGATGGGCGGCGTGCGGCTCATGGTGGTCGACGACCACCGTCTGCTCGCCGAGGCACTCGCCTCGGCGCTGAAACTGCGCGGGCACCGGGTGCTCGCGGCGGCCGCGCCGACGTCCGGTTCGGCGGACCTGGTGGTCAGCAGGGCCCCGGAGGTCTGCCTGTTCGGTACGGCGTCGCCCGCCGCCCCCGGGGCCTTCGACCCGATCGCGCGCATCGGCCGGGAGCGGCCCCAAGTGGCTGTGGTTGTCCTCGGACCGGTGCCCAGCCCGCGCGGGATCGCCGCCGCGTTCGCCGCGGGGGCGGTTGGATACGTCCGGCACGACGAGCGGATCGAGGGCGTCGAGCGGGCCATGCTCAAGGCGCGGGCGGGGGAGTGCGCCATCGCCCCGCAACTGCTGCGGGGGGCCTTCACCGAGCTGCTCAACCCCGCGGTCCAGCCCGACGACGAGGGGCGGCGGCTGCTGCGGATGCTCACCCCGCGCGAGGCCGAGGTGCTGGTACGGGTCGCCGAGGGCGAGGGCACCCGGCTGATCGCGGCCGGCATGGGCATCGCCCCGAGCACGGCCCGCACCCACGTCCAGCGGGTCCTGATGAAGCTCGGGGTCGGCTCCCGGCTGGAGGCGGCCGCCCTCGCCGCCCGTACGGGCCTGCTGGCACGCGCGGCGGCCCACGCCCGGACGACCCGCCCCGCGACGACGGAAGACCCCGCGACGGCGGAGACCCCGGGGTCGGCGACGGACGCCCCCGGGACGGCGACGGACGGAGCCGCACCGCGGGGGCCGTACATCCCCGCACAGGACGGGTGACGCACGGCCCCCGGGCTGGGCGTCCGGCCCCGGCGCTCCGGAGGGGGCGCCGAAGGGGCGGGTGAGGGCCGCCGGAGCGGACCCGGTGGCCGGGTCCGCTCCGGCGGTCGGGCCGGTCAGCCCGCGCCGGGACCCGGGTCCTGGTCCTGCTCGGGCGACGCCGGGGCCTCGGCCGGGCGCAGCTTCATCCAGACCAGGAAGAACAGGCCGAGCGCCAGCATGGCGAGGCCGGTCCACAGGTTGATGTGGACGCCCTCGGCCTTCTTCAGGTCGGCGTCGGACGGGTTGAGCCCGGCGATGGTGACGATCACCCCGTAGACCACGAACAGACCGCCGATGATCCGCCGGATGTCGAAGAGACGGGCCGCGGTCGCGGACTTGCGCTCCAGCTCGGAGACTTCCTTGTGCAGTTCGGACACGGTGGGTGCCTCCGATCAGAACGAGTAGGGGATGTAGCACGCGGCGGCGAGCACGATCGCGCCCCACCCGAGCAGCGCGGGCTTGCGGTACCAGGCCCTGTCGGCCTCCTCCAGCGCCTCGTCGGGGTCGGGCGACTCGGTGCCGTACACCAGGCCGGCCAGCTCCGCCTCGGGCTTCGGCGCGGTGAAGAGGGTGACGGCGACCATGACGACGGCGCCGGCGACGAAACCGACGATCGCGGAGACGAAGTTGGCGCCCTGGTCGGACGGGATGTCGATGATCCCGCCCTTGTAGATCCAGAAGTAGTTGACCATCGCGGCGGCGGTGCCCGCGAGGAGGCCCCAGACACCGGACTTCATGGAGGCGCGCTTCCAGAACATGCCGATGATGAAGACGACGAACATCGGGACGTTGAAGAAGGAGAACAGCGTCTGCAGGTAGCTCATGATGTTCGAGAAGCTGGCGGCGATGAACGCCGTGCCGATCGAGGCCAGCACGCCGATCGCCGTGATCAGCCGCCCGAAGCGCAGGTAGTACGTGTCCGGCTTGTCCTTCACCACGTACCGCTGCCAGATGTCGGTGGTGAACACGGTGTTGAACGAGGAGACGTTGGCCGCCATGCCCGCCATGAACGCGGCGAGCAGACCGGTGACGGCTATGCCGAGGACACCGTTGGGCAGCAGCTCCTGCATCAGGAGGGGTATCGCGTCGTTGTAGGTGAGGTCCGAGCCCGCGGTGCCGATCTTGGGTACGATCACGGCGGCGACGAGGCCCGGGATCATCACCGCGAAGACGATGAAGATCTTCGGGAAGGCGGCGATCAGCGGGGTGCGCTTGGCGGCGGAGAGGTTCTTCGCGGACAGTGCGCGCTGCACCTCGGCGAAGTTCGTCGTCCAGTAGCCGAAGGACAGCACGAAGCCGAGGCCGAGGATGATCGTCAGCCAGTTGGCGCCCAGCGGGTTGGCGTCACCGATGCCGGTGCCGCCCCAGGCGGTCATGAAGTCCCCGCCGTGCTGCTTCGTCAGCGAGTCGCTCATGGCGTCCCAGCCGCCGACCCGCTTGAGGCCGAGGACGGTGAGGGGGATCAGCGCGGCGAGGATGACGAAGAACTGGAGCACCTCGTTGTAGATCGCCGAGGAGAGCCCGCCGATCGTGATGTAGACCAGCACGAACAGGCCCGCGACGACGATCGCGACCCACTGCGGCCAGCCGAGGAGCGCCTCCACGACGATCGACAGGGCGTAGAGGTTGACGCCCGCGATGAGGATCGCCGCGAACGCGAAGAGCACGGAACTGAGCAGGTGCGCGGACTTGTCGAACCGCTGGAGCAGGAACTCCGGGACGGATCGCACCTTGGAGCGGTAGTAGAACGGCATCATCACCAGGCCGAGGAAGACCATGGCGGGGATGGCGCCGATCCAGTACCAGTGCACCACCGCGACGCCGTACTGCGCGCCGGTGGCCGCCATGCCGAGGATCTCGGTGGCGCCGAGGTTCGCCGCGACGAAGGCGAGCCCGGTCACCCAGGCGGGCAGGGAGCGCCCGGAGAGGAAGAAGTCGAGGCTCGTCTTCACACTGGCACGGGCCATGAAGCCGATGCCGAGTACGACGACGAAGTAGATCGCCAGGATGGCGTAGTCGAGCCCGTTCGTGGGGAGCCGAAGCCCTTCGGCCAGTGTCTGCATGTGGGGGTACTCGCTTCGTATCGCGAACGTAACCCGACGGAACTTACGCCGTCATGTTCGAGAAATGAACAGTCGCGGTGGGGTTCTTTGTTCGATCGTGATCGAGCGCGACTGAATGTGCCGGAAGATCCCTTGATGTCCGGCTCCCGGTGGATCTTTCGCGGCGCCGGGCACTCCTCATGGTCCGCCTCGCCTGTTCCCGCACCCGTCACCCCTCATGCGCGATCGCCCCGCCATTGACGATGGTGTGCGCTTGTGATTTGTTGTGTGCGATTATGTTGAGAGGATCCGGTGGAGGACCCTGGTGAAGAAGACGGTGACGACCCTCGCCGACGGCCGCGAGCTGATCTACTACGACCTCGCGGACGACACCGTCCGTGACGCCGTCGACCAACGCCCCCTGGACGCCGTCTCGACCTCGTCCGAGGTCCGCCGCGACCCGCTGCTCGGCGACGCGGTCGCCATCGCCTCGCACCGCCAGGCCCGCACCTACCACCCGCCGGCCGACGCCTGCCCGCTCTGCCCCACCCGGGACGGACGGCACAGCGAGATCCCCGACGACCACTACGACGTCGCGGTCTTCGAGAACCGCTTCCCCTCCCTGGCCGGCGACTCCGGCCGCTGCGAGGTCGTCTGCTTCACCTCCGACCACGACGCGTCCTTCGCCGACCTCACCGAGGAGCAGGCCGCGCTGGTCCTCGCCGCCTGGACCGACCGCACGGCCGCCCTCGCCGCCCTCGACCAGGTCACCCAGGTCTTCTGCTTCGAGAACCGGGGCGCCGAGATCGGCGTCACCCTCGGCCACCCGCACGGGCAGATCTACGGCTACCCGTTCGTCACCCCGCGCACCGAGCTGATGCTCCGCAACGCCGCCCGCCACCACCGGGAGACCGGCTCCAACCTCTTCGACGACGTCGTCGCCCGCGAGGAGAAGGAGGCCACCCGTGTCGTCCTCGCCACCGACCACTGGATCGCCTTCGTCCCGTACGCGGCGCACTGGCCCTACGAGGTCCACCTCTACCCCCGCCGCCGCGTCCCCGACCTGCGGGAGCTGGACGAGGAAGCGCGGACAGAGTTCCCACAGGTCTATCTGGAACTCTTGAGGCGCTTCGACCGGATCTTCGGCCCCGGCGAGCCGCCGACCCCGTACATCTCCGCCTGGCACCAGGCGCCGTTCGGGGTCGACGGCCGGGACGACTTCGCCCTGCACCTGGAGCTTTTCACCATCCGTCGGACGTCCGGCAAGCTGAAGTTCCTCGCGGGTTCCGAGTCCGGCATGAACGTGTTCATCAACGACGTGCCGCCGGAGGCCGCGGCCGAGCGACTGCGAGAGGTAGCGACCCAGTGAGCACCCCCCGGAACACCACAGCCCCCCGGAAGAAGTACCTGGTCACCGGCGGCGCCGGATACGTCGGCAGCGTCGTCGCCCAGCACCTGCTGGAGGCGGGCCACGAGGTGACCGTCCTCGACGACCTCTCCACCGGCTTCCGCGAGGGCGTCCCGGCCGGGGCCGCCTTCATCGAGGGCCGCATCCAGGACGCCGCCCGCCACCTGGACCCCTCCTACGACGGCGTCCTGCACTTCGCCGCCTTCTCCCAGGTCGGCGAGTCCGTCACGGACCCCGAGAAGTACTGGGTCAACAACGTCGGCGGCACCACCGCCCTCCTCGCCGCCATGCGCGACCACGGCGTCCGCACCCTCGTCTTCTCCTCCACCGCCGCCACCTACGGCGAACCGGTCTCCAGCCCCATCACCGAGACCGACCCCACCGCCCCCACCAGCCCCTACGGCGCGTCCAAGCTCGCCGTCGACCACATGATCAGCGGCGAGGCCACCGCGCACGGACTGGCCGCCGTCTCCCTGCGCTACTTCAACGTCGCCGGGGCGTACGGAAGTTGCGGCGAGCGCCACACCCCCGAGTCCCACCTCATCCCGCTCGTCCTCCAAGTGGCCCTGGGGCAGCGCGAGTCGATCTCCGTCTACGGCGACGACTACCCCACCCCGGACGGCACGTGCGTCCGCGACTACATCCACGTCGCCGACCTCGCCGACGCCCACCTGCTCGCCCTGGACGCCGCCGCCCCCGGCGAGCACCTGATCTGCAACCTCGGCAACGGCAACGGCTTCTCGGTCCGCGAGGTCATCGAGACCGTCCGCAAGGTCACCGGCCACCCGGTGCCCGAGACCGCCGCTCCCCGCCGAGGCGGGGACCCGGCCGTCCTCGTCGCCTCCGCCGCCACCGCCGTCGAACGCCTCGGTTGGCAGCCCTCCCGCGCCGACCTGGCCGGAATCATCGCCGACGCCTGGCAGTTCGCCCGCCGAGAGGACACCACCACCCCATGACCGCCGAACCGACCACCACCGCCCCCGCCGAGGGCGAGCCCGCCGGGACCGACCCCGCCGCCACCTTCACCGAGCTGTACGGGAGCGAGCCCGACGGCGTCTGGGCCGCCCCCGGCCGGGTGAACCTCATCGGGGAGTACACCGACTTCAACGACGGCTTCGTCATGCCGCTCGCCCTCCCGCACACCGCGCGCGCCGCCGTCTCCCGCCGCGACGACGGCGTCCTGCGGCTGTACTCCACCGACGTCCCCGGCGGCGTCGTCTCGCTGCGCGTCGATGAACTGGCCCCGCACTCCGGCCACGGCTGGGCCGCCTACCCGGCCGGTGTCGTGTGGGCGCTGCGCCGGGCCGGGCACCCGGTCACCGGCGCGGACATCGCGCTGACCTCCACCGTCCCCACCGGCGCCGGGCTCTCCTCCTCCGCCGCCCTGGAGACCGTCACCGCCCTCGCCCTGAACGACCTCTTCGATCTCGGCCTGAGCGCCGCCGACCTCGCCGTGACCGGCCGCCGCGCCGAGAACGACTTCGTCGGCGTGCCCTGCGGGATCATGGACCAGATGGCCTCGGCCTGCTGCACCGAGGGCCATGCCCTCCACCTCGACACCCGCGACCTCTCGCTGCGCCAGGTCCCCTTCGACCTGGCCGCCCAGGGCCTGACGCTCCTGGTCGTGGACACCCGGGTCAAGCACGCGCTGGGCGACGGGGCGTACGCGGAACGCCGGGCCGGCTGCGAGGAGGGCGCCCGGCTCCTCGGCATACCGACGCTGCGCGACCTCCCGTACGAGGACCTCGCTGCCGCTCTCACCAGGCTGGCCGACGCCGGCGCGGACGAGTCCGTGATCCGCTACGTACGCCACGTCGTCGGCGACAACCACCGGGTCGAGCAGGTCATCGCCCTGCTCGACGCGGGCGACGTGCGCGCGGCGGGCCCCGTCCTGAACGAGGGACACGTCTCGCTCCGCGACGATCTGCGGGTCTCCTGCCCGGAGTTGGACCTGGCCGTCGAGGCCGCGAACACGGCGGGGGCGCTGGGGGCGCGGATGACCGGGGGCGGCTTCGGCGGCTCGGCGGTCGTCCTGGTGGAGGAGGCTCAGGCCGGCACGGTGGCCAAGGCCGTCGAGGAGGCGTTCGCGGCGGCCGGCCACGCGGCCCCGGGCGTCTTCGATGCCGTCCCCTCGGCCGGGGCGCGCCGACTGAGCTGAGACGGCGGGCCCGGGGCGCGCCGGTCGAACTGAGGGGCTCCGGGGCGCGCCGGTCGAACCGGGGCGGAGGAGCCCGGGGCACGCCGGTCGAACTGAGGGGCTCCGGGGCTCCGCGCCGCCGGGCCGGGTCTCACAACTCCTTGACCAGGATGAACTCCGTGACGCCCGGCGGGTAGTCGGCGACCCGGCCGATCTCCTCGTACCCCTGCTTGCGGTAGAAGCCGGGGGCCTGGAAGTCCCAGGTCTCCAGCCGCGACCGGGTGCAGGCGCGTTCGGTGCGGGCGGTTCGTTCGGCCTCGCCGAGCAGCCGCCCGCCGAGCCCCGCCCCCCGGTGCGGGGCGTCCACCCAGAGCAGATCGACGTGCAGCCAGTACGCCCACGTCCGCCCGGTCAGCCCGCCGGCCACGTCCCCGTCGCCGTCCAACGCCCACACCTCCAGCGGCTTCTCGTGCTCGGCGGAGGTGGACAGCAGCGCACGCAGACCGGCCGACGCCGTGACGTTGTCCTCGTGCAGACGCCCGTTCAGCAGAATGCGACGTTTTCTGTCTACTTCTGTCACAAGGCGGAACATGAAACACACCCTAAACATCTGAGGCAACCAGTTCGTCGAATCTCCTTCCCCCTGTGGCCCCCGCCCGTACGCTGATCCTCAGCACCGGTGGGGGCCGGTGCCGATTCAGGGGAGCGAGAGAGCCGGGTACGGCGTCCGGGGCAGGGCGGCAGGCGGTTCGACGGCGGCGGCCGTCGGCGCGGCAGGCCGCAGTGGAGCCCCGAGCGCCGTACCCGTGGCTTTCCGCCCCTACCGATGGGGGTTCAGTGGCGCGTATCCGGGTTCTGGTGGTCGACGACCACCGCATCTTCGCCGAGTCGCTCGCGGCCGCCCTCGCGGCCGAGCCGGACGTCGAGGTCTCCGCGGCGGGCAGCGGCCCGGCCGCCCTGCGCGCCCTGGAGCGCGCGGCCGCCGAGGGGCGCGGCTACGACGTGCTCCTGGTCGACGCCGAGCTGGGCGCCCAGAGCGCCGCGGACCCGCCCGTCGTCCCCGAGCCCCGCCGCGAGGAGTCGGCCGCGGTCCACGGCATCGCGCTGGTCGCCGGCGTCCGCGCCGCCCGGCCCGGCGTGCGGTGCGTGGTGCTCGCCGAGAAGGACGACCCGCGCACCGCCGCGCGGGCGCTCCAGGCGGGGGCCTCGGGCTGGGTGGCCAAGGACTGCTCGCTCCAGCGGCTGCTGGCGGTGGTCCGGGGCGTCCTGCGCGACGAGACGCATCTGCCGCCCGCCCTCCTCACCGGCGTCCTGCGCGAGCTGACCGCCGCCCGCAAGCACCGCACCGAGAGCGAACGGCTGGTGGAGTCGCTGACGCCCCGGGAGCGGGAGGTGCTGCGCTGCATGGTGGCCGGGCTCGGCCGCAAGGCGGTCGCGGAGCGGCTGTTCCTCTCCCCGCACACGGTGCGCACCCACATGCAGAACGTGCTGGGCAAGCTCGGGGTGCACTCGACGCTCGCCGCGGTGGCCCTGGCCCGCCGCGCGGGCGTCGGCCCGGAGGCCGGACCGCTGGGCCCCGAGGCCGGGCCCTTACGTGGGGATGTTGTCGAACGGGGCAGTCAACTGGCGCAGTAGTCCGGCAAGTTCGCCACGCTGGGCGCGGGACAGCTCGGCGAGGATGGCGCGCTCCTGGGCGAGCAGCCCGGCCAGCGACTGATCGGCCTTGTCGCGCCCCTCGGCGGTGAGGCGGACGAGCACCCCGCGCCGGTCGCTGGGGTCGGGCAGCCGCTCGACGAGGTTCTTCTTGGTCAGCCGGTCGATGCGGTTGGTCATGGTGCCCGAGGTGACCAGCGTCTGGGTGAGGAGCTGCCCGGGGGAGAGCTGATACGGGGCGCCGGCCCGGCGCAGCGACGTCAGCACGTCGAACTCCCAGGGCTCCAGGTTGTGCTCGGCGAAGGCGATGCGGCGGGCCCGGTCGAGGTGGCGTGCCAGGCGGGAGACGCGGCTGAGCACCTCGAGCGGTTCCACGTCGAGGTCGGGGCGCTCGCGGCGCCATGCAGCGACCAGTCGGTCGACCTCGTCCTCCATGACGATCAGTGTAGTGGGTCCCTCGACATGAAGTCTCTTGAATTCAAGTGTCTTGACATCGAGATACTTCGGTCGTGATCCTGGACCCATGACCGCACCCGACCGGCCCGCCTGGGACCCGCACCAGTACCTGCGCCACGCGGACCACCGCACCCGCCCCTTCCACGACCTCCTCGCCCGCGTCGGCGACCTCCCCGGCCACCCGGAGCCCCGCATCGCCGACCTCGGCTGCGGCGCGGGCAACGTCACCGCCCTCCTCGCCGACCGCTGGCCCCGCGCCCGTATCACCGGCTACGACACCTCCCGCGAGATGCTCGCCGAGGCCGCCGCCCACGCCCGGCCCCCGCACCTCGACTTCGCCGAGGCCGACGCCGCGACCTGGCAGCCCACCGAGACGTACGACCTGATCGTCTCCACCGCCGCACTCCAGTGGATCCCCGACCACGCCGCCCACTTCCCCCGCTGGATCGCCGCCCTCGCTCCCGGCGGCACCTTCGCCTTCCAGGTCCCCGGCAACTTCACCGCCCCCAGCCACACCCTCCTGGCCGGCCTCCGCGAAACCGACCGCTGGCGCCCCCTGCTCCACGGCGTCGGCGACCGCACCGCCGCCGTCCTGGAACCCGCCGACTACCTCACCCGCCTCCAGGACCTCGGCTGCACCGCAGACGTCTGGGAGACCACCTACCTCCAGACCCTGCACGGCGACGACGCGGTCCTCGACTGGGTCAAGGGCACCGCACTGCGCCCCGTCCTCACCGCCCTCGCCGACGACCCGGCCGCCCGCGACGCCTTCACCGCCGCCTACCGCGACCTGCTGCGCGCGGCCTACCCGCCCGGCCCGCACGGCACGCTCTTCCCGTTCCGCCGCATCTTCGCCGTCGCCCGGAAGGACCAGCCATGACCGGCCTCCCCCACGGCCTCGCCGCCGTCGACCACGTCCAGCTCGCCGCCCCGCCCGGCTCCGAGGACACCCTGCGCGCCTTCTACACCGACGCCCTCGGCATGACCGAGATCCCCAAACCCCCGGTCCTCGCCGCCCGCGGCGGCTGCTGGTTCGCCGCCGGACCCGTCCAGCTCCACCTGGGCGTCGAACAGGACTTCCACCCCGCGAGGAAAGCCCACCCGGGCCTGCGCGTCACCGGCATCGAGGCGTACGCCGCCCACCTGGAGGCCCACGGGGCCGAGGTCACCTGGGACGACGACCTCCCCGGCCACCGCCGCTTCTACGCCCACGACCCCGTCGGCAACCGCCTGGAGTTCCTGGAGCCCGACGCGTGACAGCCCCGCCCTACAACTCCTTCAACGCCTCCGCCGACACATCGATGTCCACCGGGAACGGCACCCCCGTCTTCAACCGGTCGTGATGGATCCCGGTCAGCGCGTACGCCTTCGTCACCGGGTCCAGCTCGTAGACCCGCACGACGGGGTGCTGGTCCGTGCCCGTCATCTCCACCAGCCAGAAGTTCGGGATACCGGCCGACGCGTACTTGTGCGGCTTGGCCTCACGGTCCCGGGCCTCGGAATCGGGCGAGACGACCTCGACGGCGAGGAGGACGTCGGCGGCCTTGAAATGAGTCTGTTCGAGGTCGGTGACGGCTGAAGCCCGGACGACGGACACATCGGGTTCCGGACCGTTGCGCCGGTCCAGAACCACGGTCATCTCACGTTCCACCTTCACATCCGCCGGAGCGGTACTGCGCAGGCCATTCACCAACAGGTCGATCGTCTTTTGGTGAAAGCGTCGCTGCGGACTCACGAAAACCAGGCTCCCGTCGATCAGCTCGGTGTGCGGCGGGAGATCGGGCAGCGTGAACAGGTCGTCCACGGTGTATCCGTCCTGCGGGGGCACCGGCCAGCGGGAACTGTGCGCGGTGGTCGGCTCGGCGGTCATGGTTCCTCCCATGGACGAATCCTCTGCCCTCCCGACCACACTACGGCGGGAAAACCACCCCCGTCATCACAACGGGTGACGACGGGGGGAAGGGTTACGCGATCAGCGGTGATCAGCCGCGATCAGCTCTTCCGGTGCCCTATCAGCCGAGGCTTCGCCTCCAGGTTCTCCAGCCCGTGCCAGCACAGATTCACCAGATGGGCCGCCACCTCGGCCTTCTTCGGCTTGCGCACGTCCAGCCACCACTGACCCGTCAACGCCACCATCCCCACCAGCGCCTGCGCGTACAGCGGCGCCAGCTTCGGATCGAAACCCCGCGCCTTGAACTCCAGCCCCAGGATGTCCTCCACCTGCGTCGCGATATCGCTGATCAGCGAAGCGAACGTCCCCGTCGACTGCGCCACCGGCGAATCCCGCACCAGGATCCGGAAACCGTCCGTGTACGACTCGATGTAATCCAGCAACGCGAACGCCGCCTGCTCCAGCAGCTCCCGCGGATGACCCGCCGTCAGCGCCCCCGTCACCATGTCCAGCAACTGCCGCATCTCGCGGTCGACCACCACCGCGTACAGCCCCTCCTTGCCGCCGAAGTGCTCGTACACCACCGGCTTGGACACCCCGGCACGCGCCGCGATCTCCTCCACCGACGTGCCCTCGAACCCCTTGTCCGCGAACAGGGCGCGACCGATGTCCAGCAACTGCTCGCGGCGCTCCTTCCCCGTCATCCGGACCCGACGGGCCCGCCGTGAGGAGGAAGTCCTGCTCTTCTCGCTGTTCGTGCTGGAGTCGGTCGCCACGTCGTCAATCATGCCGCGTCGGCCGGTACACGCGTGCGCCGGGAGTCGATCCGCGCCGCATCCGGCCACCGCACGTCATGGGCCCAGCCCAGCACCTCGAACCAGCGGATCAACCGGGCGCTGGAGTCGATCTGCCCCCGCATCACCCCGTGCCGGGCACTCGTCGGATCCGCGTGGTGCAGGTTGTGCCACGACTCGCCGCACGACAGCACCGCCAGCCACCACACGTTCCCCGACCGGTCACGCGACTTGAACGGCCGCTTCCCCACCGCGTGACAGATCGAGTTGATCGACCACGTCACATGGTGCAGCAGCGCCACCCGCACCAGCGAACCCCAGAAGAACGCCGTCGCCGCACCCCACCACGACCCCGTCACCAACCCGCCCACCAGCGGCGGAATCGCCAACGAGACGATCGTGAACGTCAAAAAGTGACGGGACACCGCCCGGATCGCCGGATCCTTGATCAGATCGGGGGCGTACTTCTGCTGCGGCGTCTGCTCCTCGTCGAACATCCACCCGATGTGCGCCCACCACAGGCCCTTCATCAGCGCCGGCAGACTCTCCCCGAACCGCCACGGCGAATGCGGATCACCCTCCGCGTCCGAGAACCGGTGGTGCTTGCGGTGATCCGCCACCCACCGCACCACGGGCCCCTCCACCGCCAGCGAACCCATCACCGCCAACGCGATCCGCAACGGCCGCTTCGCCTTGAACGAACCGTGCGTGAAGTACCGGTGGAAACCGATCGTGATCCCGTGGCACCCGATGAAGTACATCGCCACCAGCAGACCCACGTCCAGCCAGCTCACCCCCCACCCCCACGCCAACGGCACCGCCGCGACCAGCGCCACGAACGGCACCACGATGAACGCCAGCAGCGCGAACTGCTCGATCGACCGCTTGCTGTCGCCGCCCAGCGTGGCGGGCGGCAACGGCGCCGCCACCGCCTCGGACGGCTCGGTCCCGTCGATCACAGGGGGAGTACTCGGCACAGGGACACCTCTGAGGGTGAGGAGAACGCTCGGACGGCCGTGGCTACGGTTCCGTAACCTACGGCTTGGTAAGTATGGCAGTGACCGGTACCACAACACGAGAGGCCGCTCCCACCCGTCAGCCGCGATAGCCCACCCGCGCCCGGGGTAGGGGATACCCGCCCGGGTCCGTCCCGAGCGGCGCCCACGCCCCCGGGCCACCGGACGCGCCGCCTGCGACGACACCTATCCTGGGAGGGTCGGACAGCGCGGTCCGCACCCGCTCGCCGGGGCGTGGCGACAGCACCGCTGCCAGCCGCAGGGCCCCGGACCCCGCCACCCGCCCCCACCCACAAGGGGACGGCGAAGCGAACGCACCTCCTCATTCACTGCAAGGAGCCGCACACCGTGAGCAGTGCCGACCAGACCCCTGCCGCCAGCCCCGCGCTGCGCGCCGACATCCGCCGCCTCGGCGACCTCCTCGGCGAGACCCTCGTCCGCCAGGAGGGACAGGAACTCCTCGACCTCGTCGAACGGGTCCGCGCCCTGACCCGCACCGACGGCGAAGCCGCCGCCGAGCTCCTCGGCGACACGGACCTGGAGACCGCCGCACAACTCGTACGCGCCTTCTCCACCTACTTCCACCTCGCCAACGTCACCGAGCAGGTCCACCGCGCCCACGAGATGCGCGACCGCCGCTCCGCCGAAGGCGGCCTCCTGGCCCGCACCGCCGACCGCCTCAAGGACGCCGACCCCGACCACCTGCGCGAAACGGTCAAGAACCTCAACGTCCGGCCCGTCTTCACCGCCCACCCCACCGAGGCAGCCCGCCGCTCCGTCCTCAACAAGCTCCGCCGCATCGCCGAACTCCTGGAAACCCCGGTCATCGAGGCCGACCGCCGCCGCCTCGACCTCCGCCTCGCCGAGAACATCGACCTCATCTGGCAGACCGACGAACTCCGCGTCGTCCGCCCGGAACCCGCCGACGAGGCCCGCAACGCCATCTACTACCTCGACGAACTCCACGCCGGCGCCGTCGGAGACGTCCTGGAAGACCTCGCCGCCGAACTCGAACGCGTCGGCGTCGAACTCCCCGCAGGCACCCGCCCCCTCACCTTCGGCACCTGGATCGGCGGCGACCGCGACGGCAACCCCAACGTCACCCCCGCCGTCACCTGGGACGTCCTCATCCTCCAGCACGAACACGGCATCACCGACGCCCTGGAGATGATCGACCAGCTCCGCGGACTCCTCTCCAACTCCATCCGCTACGCCGGAGCCACCGAGGAACTCCTCGCCTCCCTCCAGAACGACCTCGACCGACTCCCCGGCATCAGCCCCCGCTACAAGCGGCTCAACGCCGAGGAGCCCTACCGGCTCAAGGCCACCTGCATCCGCCAGAAGCTCGTCAACACCCGCGAACGCCTCGCCGAAGGCACCCCCCACCGCCCCGGCTGCGACTACCTCGGCACCGCCGAACTCCTCGCCGACCTGGAACTCATCCAGACCAGCCTCCGCGAACACCGCGGCGGCCTCTTCGCCGACGGCCGCATGGACCGCACCATCCGCACCCTCGCCGCCTTCGGCCTCCAACTCGCCACCATGGACGTACGCGAACACGCCGACGCCCACCACCACACCCTCGGCCAGCTCTTCGACCGGCTCGGCGAGGAATCCTGGCGCTACGCCGACATGCCCCGCGACTACCGGCAGAAGCTCCTCGCCAAGGAACTCCGCTCCCGCCGCCCCCTCGCCCCCACCCCCGCCCCCCTCGACGCGGCCGGCGAGAAGACCCTCGGCGTTTTCCACACCATCAAGGAAGCCTTCGAACGCTTCGGACCCGAAGTCATCGAGTCCTACATCATCTCCATGTGCCAGGGCGCCGACGACGTCTTCGCCGCCACCGTCCTCGCCCGCGAAGCCGGACTCCTCGACCTCCACGCCGGCTGGGCCAAGATCGGCATCGTCCCGCTCCTGGAAACCACCGACGAGCTCAAGGCCGCCGACGTCATCCTCGACGCCATGCTCGCCGACCCCTCCTACCGCCGCCTCGTCTCCCTGCGCGGCGACGTCCAGGAGGTCATGCTCGGCTACAGCGACTCCTCCAAGTTCGGCGGCATCACCACCAGCCAGTGGGAAATCCACCGCGCCCAGCGCCGCCTCCGCGACGTCGCCCACCGCTACGGCGTACGCCTGCGCCTCTTCCACGGCCGCGGCGGCACCGTCGGCCGAGGCGGCGGCCCCTCCCACGACGCCATCCTCGCCCAGCCCTGGGGCACCCTCGAAGGCGAGATCAAGGTCACCGAACAGGGCGAGGTCATCTCCGACAAGTACCTCATCCCCGCCCTCGCCCGCGAAAACCTCGAACTCACCGTCGCCGCCACCCTCCAGGCATCCGCACTCCACACCGCACCCCGCCAGTCCGACGAAGCCCTCGCCCGCTGGGACGCGGCCATGGACACCGTCTCCGACGCCGCCCACCACGCCTACCGCAAGCTCGTCGAAGACCCCGACCTGCCCGCCTACTTCCTCGCCTCCACCCCCGTCGACCAGCTCGCCGACCTGCACCTCGGCTCACGGCCCTCCCGCCGCCCCGGCTCCGGCGTCTCCCTCGACGGCCTCCGCGCCATCCCCTGGGTCTTCGGCTGGACCCAGTCCCGCCAGATCGTCCCCGGCTGGTTCGGCGTCGGCTCCGGCCTCAAGGCCCTGCGCGAAGCCGGACTCGACACCGTCCTCGACGAGATGAACGAGCACTGGCACTTCTTCCGCAACTTCATCTCCAACGTCGAGATGACCCTCGCCAAGACCGACCTGCGCATCGCCCGCCACTACGTCGACACCCTCGTCCCCGACGAGCTCAAGCACGTCTTCGACGCCATCGAAGCCGAACACGCCCTCACCGTCAGCGAACTCCTGCGCATCACCGGCGGCCAGAAGCTGCTCGACACCAACCCGGTGCTCCAGCAGACCTTCTCCATCCGCGACGCCTACCTGGACCCCATCTCCTACCTCCAGGTATCCCTGCTCGCCCGCCAGCGCCAGGCCGCCGAGAACGACGAAGAGCCCGACCCGCTCCTCGCCCGCGCCCTGCTCCTCACCGTCAACGGCGTTGCCGCCGGACTCCGCAACACCGGCTGACCCGCACACGAAGCAGCACACGCAACGGGGCGGTCCCGCCGCGCGACGAACATCGCACCGGCAGGACCGCCCCGCACACCACCACCGACGACAACCCGAGCAGCCGGACACACCGACCGACCACCCACCCGGACACCGCCCACACCGGCACCGCTCAGGAGTTGTACGCGCTCTGCGCCCGCTCCAACCCCTCCGCCAGCAGACACTCCACCGCATCCGCCGACCGGTCCACCAGGAACGCCAACTCCTTGCGCTCCGTGGACGAGAAATCCCTCAGCACGAAATCCGCCACCTGCATCCGCCCCGGCGGCCGCCCGATCCCGAACCGCACCCGGTGATACTCCGGACCCATCGCCTTCGTCATCGACTTCAGCCCGTTGTGCCCGTTGTCCCCACCGCCCAGCTTCAACCGCAGCGACCCGTACTCCACATCCAACTCGTCGTGCACCGCCACCACATGGTCCAACGGCACCTTGTAGAAATCCCGCAGCGCCGTCACCGGCCCACCCGACAGATTCATGTACGACATCGGCTTCACCAGCACCACCCGCCGACTCCCCGGACCCGGCGGACCGATCCGCCCCTCCACCACCTGCGCCTGCGCCTTCTGCGCCCGCTTGAACTTCCCGCCGATCCGGGTCGCCAGCAGATCCACGGTCATGAACCCGACATTGTGCCGGTTCGCCGCGTAGTCGGGCCCGGGATTGCCCAGGCCCACGATGAGCCAGGGGTCGGTGGCGTCGGACATCAGCGCTCGGTCTCCTCGTACGCGTACGGGCGGTAGCAGGCGAACGGGGCGGCGGCTCCCGCAAGGGAACCACCACCCCGTCGGTCAGGCAGGTGGAGCATGTCACGCGACCGGGGCCGACGCGACGGAGAACGCGGAGGCTCAGGCCTCGGCAGCCTCGTCCTCGGCGGCGGCCTCGTCCGCGGCCGGCTCCTCGGCCTGCGCGGCGACGACCTGGATCACGATGGCGTCCTCGTCACCGGCCAGCGTGGAGCCCTTGGGCAGCTCGATGTCCTTCGCGACGATCGAGTCACCGGCGTCCAGACCCGCGACCGAGACCGTGACGGACTCGGGGATGTGGGTGGCCTCGGCCTCGACCAGCAGCGTGTTCTGGACGAACTCCAGCAGGTTGGCACCCGGCGCCAGGTCGCCCTCGGTCTGCACCGCGATCTCGACCTCGACCTTCTCGCCCCGCTTCACCGTCAGCAGGTCGACGTGCTCGATGGTGCCCTTGAGGGGGTGACGCTGCACGGCCTTCGGGATGACCAGCGCGCTCTTGCCCTCGATCTCCAGACCGATCAGCACGTTGGCCGTACGCAGCGCCAGCAGCAGCTCGTGACCCGGCAGCGTGACGTGAACCGGCTCGGCACCGTGGCCGTAGACCACACCGGGAACCTTGTCGGCACGACGGATACGGCGGGCGGCGCCCTTGCCGAACTCGGTACGGACCTCGTTGGCGAGCTTGATCTCAGCCATGGTTGCACTCCTCGTCAGATGGGGTGAGCCGTCGGAAGACGGAACACGAACGGTCACCCGGCCCACGACAGGCCTGCTACGAAGAGCGCGTCGATAACGGACCGCCGTACACAAGTACGGCCTCCCTCGCCGAGCAACTCCCTGAGTCTACCCGGCAGGGAGGCCGCACCCCAAAGTGGATCAACGCGGGGCCGGAAGCCCCGCGCTCGTCAGCCCTGCTCCTCGAAGAGGCTCGTCACCGAACCGTCCTCGAACACCTCACGCACCGCACGCGCGATCGTCGGAGCGATCGACAACACCGTGATCTTGTCCAGCTCCAGCTCACCCGGGGTCGGCAGCGTGTCCGTGAACACGAACTCGCTCACCTTCGAATTCTTCAACCGGTCCGCCGCCGGACCCGACAGCACCCCGTGCGTCGCCGTCACGATGACATCCTCCGCACCGTGCGCGAACAGGGCGTCCGCCGCCGCACAGATCGTGCCACCCGTGTCGATCATGTCGTCGACCAGCACACACACCCGGCCCTCGACGTTACCCACGACCTCGTGCACCGAGACCTGGTTCGGCACGTCCTTGTCACGCCGCTTGTGCACGATCGCCAGCGGCGCGTCCAGCCGGTCGCACCAACGGTCGGCGACCCGCACCCGACCCGCGTCCGGAGACACGATCGTCAGCTTGGACCGGTCGACCTTCGCACCCACGTAGTCCGCCAGGATCGGCAGCGCGAACAGGTGGTCCACCGGACCGTCGAAGAAGCCCTGGATCTGGTCCGTGTGCAGATCCACCGTGAGGATCCGGTCCGCACCCGCCGTCTTCATCAGATCCGCGATCAGCCGCGCCGAGATCGGCTCACGGCCCTTGTGCTTCTTGTCCTGACGGGCATACCCGTAGAACGGCACGATCACCGTGATCGAACGGGCCGACGCGCGCTTCAACGCGTCCAGCATGATCAACTGCTCCATGATCCACTTGTTGATCGGAGCCGTGTGGCTCTGGATCAGGAAGCAGTCCGCGCCACGTGCCGACTCCTGGAACCGCACATAGATCTCACCGTTGGCGAAATCGAACGCCTTCGTCGGCACGAGACCGACTCCCAGCTGATGGGCGACCTCCTCGGCCAGCTCGGGGTGGGCGCGGCCGGAGAAGAGCATCAGTTTCTTCTCGCCGGTCGTCTTGATCCCGGTCACAGCACAGTCTCCTCAGACGTGTTTCTGGCGCCGCACGCATAGGTCCCGAGGTGCAACGAGCCAGCCGAAATGGGGTGAGCATCTATCACGGTACGCCGTCACCGGCGCACCTGTTTCCGGTCAGCTTTACCCGTCGGTCTCCTGCGCCGACGCCTGAGCGGCCTGCGCGGCCGCGCTGCCCGGACGCTTCCGGGCCACCCAACCCTCGATATTCCGCTGCTGGCCCCGGGCCACGGCCAGCGAACCGGCCGGCACATCCTTCGTGATGACCGACCCGGCGGCCGTGTAGACCCCGTCCCCGACCGTGACGGGTGCCACAAACATATTGTCCGAACCGGTACGGCAGTGGGAGCCGATCGTCGTGTGGTGCTTGGCCACCCCGTCGTAGTTCACGAAGACGCTCGCCGCACCGATGTTGGTGTGGTCCCCGATCGTCGCGTCCCCCACGTAACTGAGATGGGGCACCTTCGTGCCCTCCCCGACGGTCGCGTTCTTCATCTCCACGTACGTACCGGCCTTGGCCTTCGTCCCCAGCCGCGTCCCCGGCCGCAGATACGCGTACGGACCCACCGACGCCCCCGCACCGACCTCGGCCGAGTCCGTCACCGAGTTGTCCACCCGCGCGCCCGCGCCGACGACGGTGTCCCTGAGCCGCGAGTTCGGCCCCACCTCGGCGTCCTCCGCGAGATGGGTGGACCCCAGCAACTGCGTCCCGGGGTGCACCACCACGTCCCGCTCGTACGTCACCGTCGCGTCGATCAGCGTGGACGCCGGGTCCACCACGGTCACGCCCGCCAGCATCGCCCGCTCCAGCAGCCGCTCGTTCAGCAGACGACGGGCCTCGGAGAGCTGCAGCCGGTTGTTGATCCCGAGGATCTCCCGGTGGTCGCCCGCCACGCACGCCCCGACCCGGTGGCCGGCCTCGCGCAGGATCGACAGCACGTCGGTGAGGTACTCCTCGCCCTGACTGTTGTCCGTGCGCACCTTGCCCAGCGCGTCGGCCAGCAGCCGCCCGTCGAACGCGAACACCCCGGAGTTGATCTCCCGGATCGCCCGCTGCTCGTCGGTGGCGTCCTTGTGCTCGACGATCTCGGTGACCGCGCCGGAGACCGCGTCGCGCACGATGCGCCCGTAACCGGTGGAGTCGGGGACCTCGGCGCTCAGCACGGTGACAGCGTTGCCGTCGGCGGCGTGGGTCGCCGCCAGCGCGCCCAGCGTCTCGCCGGACAGCAGCGGGGTGTCGCCGCAGACAACGATCACGGTCCCGTCGACGACCCCGCCGAGCTCGTCGAGCCCCATGCGGACGGCGTGCCCCGTGCCGTTCTGCTCGGCCTGGAAGGCGGTGCGGACGGGGGCGACGCCGGCGTTCAGGTGCGCGGTGACCTGCTCGCTGGCGTGTCCGACGACCACGACGAGGTGCTGGGGGTCCAGCTCACGGGCGGCGGCGACGACATGTCCGACGAGCGAACGCCCGGAGATCTCGTGCAGAACCTTGGGAGTCTTCGACTTCATGCGGGTGCCCTCACCCGCTGCGAGGACGACGACGGCTGCCGGGCTGGTTGCGCTCACGGATGTGCCCTTCGGCTTCGGGTGGTGGTCATCCGCAGGATACCGGGGGTGTCTCCACCGGAAACGGGGGCGGGCCCCGACCGGTGTGGTCGGGGCCCGCGTGCAGGAGCTCCCCCACCAGGATTTGAACCTGGACATACGAGACCAAAACTCGCAGTGCTGCCTGATTACACCATGGGGGATTAATTCCGACCGAACCGGACATTACGTCAGCTCGCCGGACCGGCACCCAACACTATGCCGTACCAAGCGCCCTCCACGCGACGATAGAGCTCGGCGCTTTTGGTCACGTAGATGACGAGGCAGCCGTGGTACGTCGCGCCGGTGTTCCTGCGATTGGTCTTGGGGTTGTGCTTCTTGAGCGTTGCTCTCATGAAGGCGGTCCGAGGCACTCCTGTCACGTCCGACCAGAAGCGTTCGGCCCCCGGAGCGTCCCCCGACTCGTGAATGCTGACGCGGATGTGCAGGCGGTCCCGGGCGACGCCCAGCAGGTCGAGCCACCTCAGGTAGACCTTGATCACGTTGGGATCGCTGTTGATGAAGAGCAGTGACTCCCGGCGGCTGTACGGCTTGTCCTTCATGCCCTCCGCCCAGTAGAGCGTGACCCCGGCGATGAAGAGCTCTCGGTCGGACAGCTTGCCGATGGATTCGCGTGCGGCCCGCTTCGTCTCCACCCTCTCCCGGTCCTGGCCTGCGCGGAGGTTCGCCAATCCCGCGTTCATTCGGGCGAGGCGTTCTTCCTCTGTGTAGCGCGGCTCCGGCTTCGGCAGGTCCCGCACCCAGAGCGAGATCGAACTCTTCGAGCATCCCAGCTCCACCTGGATCTGGTCGTAGGTCATGCCCTGGAGCCGTAGCTCCCGGGCCTTCTCCCGCAGGTCGTCCTTGGCGCGGGGGCGTTTGGTCCACTCCGGGGCGGGCTCGCCCTGGAGGAGGCGGTGGAGCATGTCGTTGTTGAAGACCTTGAGCCGATCCCTGATCTGCCGGACGCTCAGCCCCTCCCGGCGCAGCGCCACCGCCTGGGCGCGTAATCCTTCGAAGTCGGCGTACTTGCCTGTGGTTTCCGTCATACGGTGAGTGTCGTCCGGAATGCGAACCTCCGGGTCGAAAGCGTGGTCGATTCGCCATTTCGGGCGATCGGTATGTGTTTCGTGCTTGTTCGAACGCGGAACGTGCTGTTGCCGGTCCCCCGGAATCGCGCCGCGTCCGCCCGTAGGGTGGATGCCATGACCGCAACGGGGGCAGACCGGGAAGCGGCGGGATCGACCACCCGCGGCTACTGGTGGTGGGAGCGGCGGCGGAGTGTCGCCCTGGACGTGGGACTGGCGCTGGTTTCGGCGCTGGAGTGTGGCCTGGAGGGGGTGGAGTTCGCCGGGAACACCGGGTTGCCGGTGCCGGTGGGCGTGGTGATCGGGCTGTTGGCGGGTTCGGTGCTGCTGGTGCGTCGGCGGTGGCCGATCGCCGTGGTGCTCGTGACGATCGCGATGACGCCCGCCGAGATGGGTTTCCTGATGGCCCTGGTGGGCCTCTACACGCTGGCGGCGTCCGAGGTGCCGCGCCGGATCACCGTCGTGCTGGCGGGGATGGCGCTGGTGGGGACGTTCATCGTCACGTATGTGCGGTTGCGGCAGAGCGTGGCGGAGCAGGCGGACTTCGGGCCCGGGGACTGGTACGTCCCGTTGATGTCGGTGTTCATGGCGGTGGGGCTGACGGCGCCGTCGGTGTTGTTCGGCCTGTACATAGGGGCGCGGCGCCGGTTGATGGAGAGTCTGCGGGAGCGGGCGGATTCGCTGGAGCGGGAGTTGTCGCTGCTGGCGGACCGGGCGGAGGAGCGGGCGGAGTGGGCGCGTACGGAGGAGCGGACGCGGATCGCCCGGGAGATGCATGACGTGGTCGCCCACCGGGTGAGTCTGATGGTGGTGCATGCCGCGGCTCTGCAGGCGGTGGCGCCGAAGGATCCGGCGAAGGCGGTGCGCAACGCGGCGCTGGTGGGGGACATGGGCCGGCAGGCGTTGACGGAGTTGCGGGAGATGCTCGGGGTGTTGCGGACGGGGGAGGCGTTGACGGCGCCGGCTGCGGCGGGCGGGGTTCCGTTGGCGTCGGTGCGGCGGGCGGCCGGTGAGGCCGCGGCCGTGGTGGTGTCGGAGGAGGGGCCCCGGCTGCGGGAGCTGGAGGAGTTGGTGGCGCAGTCGCGGCAGGCGGGGATGGTCGTGGAGTTGTCGGTGGACGGTGAGGCGCGGCCGTATGCGCCGGAGGTGGAGCAGACGGCGTTCCGGGTGGTGCAGGAGGCGTTGACGAACGTGCACAAGCATGCGGCGGGTGCGAAGACGTGGGTGCGGCTCGCGCATCGGGGTGGGGAGGTCGCGATGCAGGTGGAGAACGGTCCGTCGGATGTGGCGGCGGCCGATGCGGGGTTGCCGAGCGGGGGGAACGGTCTGGTGGGGATGCGGGAGCGGGTGCTGGGGCTGGGGGGTGTCTTCGTGTCCGGTCCGACGGAGGCGGGGGGCTTCCGGGTGTCGGCGGTGCTGCCGTGCGGTGAGGCGGCTGCCTGAGGGGTCAGTACACCTGGCTCGCCGGGGTCGACGCGGCGACGTGCAGCTCTCGCACACCAGCGGTCCGGGGATGCCGTTGCATCAGCTCCGTGACGATGCTGCGGATGGCGGGCCGGTCCCGTACCTCACCCGGGCTTGCGCGGTGGGCGTCGAGCAGCGCGTGGGCGGTCTGCTCCGGGCGGCCCCAGGACCACCAGGCACGGGCCATGTCGGTCCCCAGACGTGCTTTGCGCTCGGCCGTTGGGAAGTGGTCGGGCCGCAGGTTCCGTCCGGCCTCCAGCGCCGCGCCCGCGTCCCCCAGAGCCCAGTGGACCCCGACGGTGTAGAGGTCCACGGCCGCCGGGCTGATCGGGAAGAGACGTCCAGCGGGCGCGATGGTCGGCAGGGGGCGGGCGGCGTGCCGGGCCTCCTCGGTCATGGCCAGGGCCTCGGTGCGCCGGCCAGCTCGGGCGGCGGTGTAGGCCAGCGTGCACAGCATCTGCGCGTAGGCCGAGGACGCTGCGTCGGTCCGCAGCCCTGTCGCCTCCACCCGGGCTGCGGCCGACTCCATGAGGGCCTGGGCCTCCTCGCCCCGGTCCTGGTGGCGGAGCACGATCGCGAACTCACGGGAGGCGGCGGCAGCGGCGAGCGGGGAACCGGACACCTCGGCCCATGTGCGCGCCCGGTCGGCGGTGAGGCGTGCCTGCTCGTACGAACCGAGCTTGATCAGCAGGGCGGCGCTCAGGCTGTAGGCCGAGGACAGCCGCGCCTGGTCCAGCTCACGGCGCGAGGAGGCGGCGGCGTGCCCGTCGGCCAGGAGGCCCGGCAGCAGTCCGAGGAGCTGCGTGTGCGCGCCTCGGTCGTACAGCTCGCGTGCGGAGACCATGCGGGCGTCGAGTGCTCCTCTGCCGGTGGGCGGCGGAGTGTCGGCCAGGGCCTGGTCCATGCCGAGCAGCATGGCGGCCGGGAGGGTCGCCGTGGCGGTGAGCAGCGAGCGGCGGCGCATCGGGTCCTCCTCGGCGTGCGGACTGGCCGACACTCTAGTGGCGGCTGGACCGGAAGGAGCGGGGGGCGCCAGAGAACTCACCAGGATGTGTCGGGGAATGCCCACCGTGGACGCGGCCCGGTGGATGAGCGTCAGGTCGGTGACGTGGGCGCGGCGTTCCATACGCGAGACCGTCGCCGCTGAGCACCCCAGGTGCTCGCCGAGTTCGGCGAGCGTCCACCCCCGGTACTCTCGGCCCAGCCGTATGAGCCCGCCCGGCCGGCGCCGAGTGACTAACTCTCTGACTTTCGCGCTGTTCCAGAGCGGGTCACCGGGCACTGGCCCCTCCCCTGCTGCACGACTGGGGGCCACCACGGTACGGGCGCGGGACGGCACCCGTCGAGACCGCTTGCACGACATGCAAGAGGCTTGCGCGGAGAGCCAGTTGGTCGCCGGCGGGCTGCCGGGTGCGGTGTTCTCGTTACATCGCCCCGCACCTCGCGGGGCACCGTCCGAGGGAGGCACCATGGCAACCGCAGCCGAAACCCCCGTCACCGCCGACCCGGTGACCGGCCCGGCCCGCTCTCCCCGCGGCATCGTTCCGGCGGACCTCTGGGAGAAGCAGGTTGGCCTGTTGATGCGGGACTACCCGTACGACTCCGTCATGGCCACCCGTGTCCTCGGCCAGGGCTATGCCTACCTGCTCACCGCCATGTCCCTCCGCGGCGATGGCCTGGGGCTCGCCCCGAGCAGGCTCGTGGACATCGGCGTCCACACGATCATCCTGGATACCGTCGCCTACGCCGAGTTGTGCGACAAGTACAACGACGGCCACTTCCTGCACCACGTGCCCAAGGCCGAGATGAAGAACGACGGGTCGGTCGTCAGGACCGCCCATCTCGTCGCCCGCGCCGGGTGGGAGGTGGATCTCCCGCTGTGGGAGGACGCCGCCGAGTGCGGCCCCTGCCACCCGGGTAACGACTCGCACTGACCACCGCGTGACGTCCTCGGCGGTTCGGGCCTGCGGCTCGGGCCGCTGAGGCACGCTCGGGTGACCTTCACCGAAACCGGCAGCGGCCCGCGCGCGGTGCCACCAGGATGACCCGGGTGACGACCGCAGACCTATGGCACCACTACGGCCGGACCCGCGCCGAGCGGGACCACGCCGTCCCCGACTCGTTCCGCTGGACGTGGAGTCAGCAGGATGGGCCGGGCCCGGAAGTCCTCGGTGACCTCACCGGTAAGACCCTGGCCGACCTCGGCGCCGGTACCGCCCGTCACGCCGCGTACCTGGCCGTGCACCACGCCCCCGGCCGGATCGACGCCGTGGACGCCTCCCCGGCCCAGTACGACATGGCTACCGGCCTGTACGCCGACCTCGCTCCGCGCCTGCGCCTCGTCCACGCGGACGTCGTTGCCCACCTTCGCGTGAACCCGGGCGCCTACGACGTGCTCTACAGCCACTTCGGCGCGGTGGACTTCACCGACCCCCGCGAAGTGATCCCGGCTGCGGCCTGCGGGCTGCGTCCCGGTGGGCGTCTGGTTTTCTCCACCCTTGCTCACTACCTGTCCGGCAAGCCCGCGCAGCCGGACGTCACGGCCGCAGAAGTGGAGGCGAAGACCCCGGGGGGCGAGAGCGCCACCATGTACCGGTGGGTGCTGCAGGAGCACGTGTGGGCCAAGCTCTTGGAGCAGGCCGGGTTCACCGGCATCCGCGCCGCGGAGCTGCCTGCCGGTGACGGTCCCAGGTCCGCTGTCACCCTTCTCGTCACGGCCGAGTTCACTGCTTCGTGAGCCCGGACGTACCGGTGCGCCGGCATGGGTTCGCAGGGGGCCGGGCGTGGGGGCGTGTGTTGGTCAGGCGGAGGTGAGGCGGGCCGGTTGGGTGCCGGTGATCAGGGTGGCGAGGGCTTCGTCGATGTCCTGGCCGAGGAACCAGTCGCCGGTGTGGTCGATGCTGTAGACGCGTCCTTCGGCGTCGATGGCGAGGACGGCCTGTTCGTCGCCCTCGGCTCCGAGTGGGCTGACCTCGGTTTCCAGGGCGCGGCTGAGGTCGCCGAGTGTGCGGGCGAGGTGGAGGCCGTACAGGGGGTCGATGTAGACCGTGGTGGGCGCGATGTGGCGGCCCGCGGCGGTGGCGGTGATGTGGAGGCCGCCGAATTCGGCCCAGGCTTCGACGGCGGCCGGGAAGACGGCGTGCCGGTGGCCGGCGGGGGAGGTGTGGGAGCGCAGGGCGTCGGCCCATTCCTCGGCCTGGCGGATGTCCCAGCGGCCGGGTTGCCAGTCGGCTTCGCGCAGGGCGGCGTCGACGGCGACGGGGAAGCGGGTGGTGGAGGTGTTCTGGTGGTGGTCGTGCATGGGTGGACCGGTCAGCCCTTCTCGGCGGAGGTGGCGGTGCCGGTGGCGGTGAGGTCGACGGGGCGTACGCCGAAGTGGGACAGGAGGGCGGAGCAGGAGCGGCAGGGGGGTGCGTAGCTGCCGTGGAGGGGGTCGCCGTCCTCGCGGATGCGGCGGGCGGTGATGCGGGAGTGTTTGAGGGCGCGGCGGGCTTCGCCGTTGGTGAGGGGTTTGCGCTGGGCGCGTTTGGAGCGTCCGCTCTCGGCGGCGGTGAGCTGGCGGGAGAGCAGTATGGCTTCGGGGCAGCGGCCGGTGAAGCGTTCGCGCCGGTTGATGGGGAGGGTGTCGAGGAAGTCCTGGACGAGTGGGTGCAGGGCGGGTGGCTGGTCGCCCTTGCCGGCGGTGCAGGTCAGTGTCTCGCCGCGGACGGACAGGGCGGCGGCCACGGCGGGGAGGATCCCGTCGCGGCGGTGGATCAGTCGGGGTGCGCGGCTGGTTTCGGTGGTGCTCCAGCTGAGGCGCGGGTCCCCTGATGTGACGGTTTGTGCGGTTTGCATCGTGCTGACGTCCCTCCCTGCAATCCCCCGAGTTGCGGGGACAGCCTGCCAAATGTGCCAGGTGGTGGGGAAGCTGGGTCGGGGAAACGGGCCCGCGTGTCGTGTTGAGGGGTCCGATCGTCGCCTCACCGTCATCCGAATGTGACCGTTGGTGATGGTGGCGGCGGGGCCAGGGGGCCGTGTCGCGCCACCGCTTAGGCTGTGCGGAACACCGGACGCAGCAGGGGGCATCAGCCATGACGACAGGTCGGCTCGGGCAGCAAGCCGCGCCACCGAACGCCGCCTATGCCGGGCAGGTCGTGAACTTCCCGGACCCGGTCCGGGCGTCCCGGCATCCCGGCGGGGTGCGGATGGACGGGAGCGGTCACCCGGTCTTCTCGCCGTACGCGCGCGCGGCGGCGGAGATCGCCGATCCGCCTCCGGGTTTCGGTGTCGACGAGTTGCGTCTGACGGATTACGTGTCGGCGAACGCGGCGATGGCGGCGGCCGGGCACGAGTTGTGGGACACGATTCCCGCGGTGGCGACGCCGCACGGCTGGACGTGGCATCACGTGCCCGGTGGCCGGCGGATGGAGTTGGTGCCGGTGGAGGTGAAGGCGCTGCTGCGTCATCACGGGGGTCTTGCGGGGACGGACGTGGATCTGGAGCGGCGCGGTACGCGGCCGTTGCAGGAGACGCGTCCGGCGCACTTCCGGTTGCCGAAGGGCGCGGTGGCGGTGAGCGAGCAGCAGGTGCAGGGGGTCGAGGAGGATCTCGGGTACCGGCTGCCGGGTGCGTACCGGTCGTTCCTGAAGGCGGCGGGCGGTTCGGCTCCGGTGGGCGCGGCGTTGGACGCGGAGCTGGGGCTGCTGGTGGATCAGCCGTTCTTCACGGTGCGCGACGAGGCCGCGATGAACGACCTGGTGTATGTGAACAAGTGCCTGCGGGACCATTTCACCAAGGACTATCTGGGTGTGGCGTTCGTGCAGGGCGGGATTCTGGCGGTGAAGGTGCGCGGTCAGGATCCGGGTTCGGTGTGGTTCTGCCCGTACGACGATGCCCGGGACCGGGACGGTTGGAGTGTCCAGGACCGGGTGGAGCGGCTGTTGCTGCCCTGTGGTGAGGACTTCGACGTGTTCCTGGGGCGGTTGGCGGGCAATCCGCCGGAGCTGGAGACCGTGGCGAACCTGATGGTGGACGGCGGCTTCGCGCGCGTCGTCCCGGTGGAGGGGTGAGCGCGGTGGTGACGTTCGCGCAGGCGCAGGAGCGGGCCGATGAGTGGGTCAACGGTGACGTGCCCGCGTATCAGCACCGCGAGGTGCGGGTCCGTGAGTTCGAGCTGGGTTTCGTGGTGTGGGCGGAGGACCGTCCGGAGGGGCCTGTTTCGGACGGGGGCCGTCAGCGGTTGGTGATCGCCCGGGACAGTGGTGAGGCGACGTTGTGGCCGGGGCTGCCGGTGGGTGAGGTGATCCGGCGGTACGAGGAGGAGTACGGGGGTTCGGCGGGTGCGCCGGAGCCGGCTCCGGAGCCGGCGCAGCGGGTGGATCTGAATCAGACGTCGTTCTTGTTGACGCCGCCGGAGTGGCTTCAGGAGGCGGCGGACAAGCTGGGGATTCCGGATCACCGTGCGGAGCGGCGTGAGGCGGCCGACGCGGCGCGGGCGGACGCGGGTGTTCCGGCGGACTCGGGTGTTCCGGCGCGTGGCGGCGCAACGGCGGGTGGCGGAGCTTCGGCGGGTGGCGGTGCGGATGCCGCGTCGGCCCCGGCTGCGGCTGCGGCGGCCGGGCCCTCCGACGCGGTTCCGGCCCCGGTGACCCCGGCCGCCGGTGGCGATGTCGACCATGAGCCGACCGCGCAGGACGGGGTGCCCGCCGGGGTGACTCCGTGGGCGGGTACGGACACCAACTCCGACTCCGACGACGGGGCGGTTCCGCTGCCCGCGACGGTGTTCGCGCCGCCGCTGTCGGGCACGGACGACGAGGAGGCGCCGCCGCCGGTCGTTCCGGCGGAGGCGCCCACCGCGCTGATGTCGGGGGGCAGCCAGCTGCCGCGTACGCAGGTGGCGCCGGCGCTGCGGCCGGACGGCGGGGCTCCCGAGGGGGCCGGTGACATCGCGGACGCGGCGACCAGCAAGGCCGTGGCGCCGCCGCGCGGGGCGCGCGGGGGCGGTGCGGCGACTCCGCCGCCGCCCGGTGCGCCGGGGGTTCCCGGGATGCCGCCCGGTGCGACGCCGCCGCCGTCGGGCCCGGGTGCGCCCGGCGCTCCGGCGGGCGGGTACGTGCCGACGCAGCTCGTCTCCCAGCTCGGCCCGCCCGGGGCCACCCCGCCGGGTCCGCCCGGTCCGCCGGGCGCCACGCCGCCGCCCGGTCCGCCCGCGCCCCCCGGTCCTCCCGGTGCCACGCCGCCTCCGGGCGGCGGGGTGCACCATGCCGCGACGATGCTCGCGGACGGGAGCAGTATCGGTGCGGGTGTTCCGGGCGCGCCCCGGCCGCCGGGCCCGCCGGGTGCTCCGGGTGTTCCGCAGCCGCCGGGTCCGCCCGGGGTTCCGGGTGCGCCGCAGCCGCCCGGTCCGCCGGGTCCGCCGCCGGGGGCGACGCCGCCTCCGGGGGGTGGGGTGCACCACGCGGAGACGATGTTCGCCGCGCCGGGCCAGGTCGGTCCGCCCGGGGGTTCGCACGGCGGGGTTCCCGGTTCCGTACCGCGGCCGCCGGGTCCGCCCGGTCCGCCGCCGGGCGCGCCGGTGCCGCCGCCGGGCGCGCACACTCCGCCGCCGGGCGGGCACACCCCGCCGCCCCCGGCGTACGGCTATCCGCAGCAGCCCACCGGTCAGCCGACCGTGGGCCCCGGCTACCAGGCCGTGCTGCGGTTCCGGGCGCCGGACGGCAGTGAGCAGCAGCTGATCCGCCGCTCGGCGCCGGGCACGCCGCACCCCGAGTGGCAGATGCTGCACGAGCTGCGGGCGATGAACGTGCCGCCGCAGCAGGTCATCGAGCTGCACACCGAGCTGGAGTCCTGTGAGCTGCCGGGCGGGTACTGCGCGCGGATGATCCGGGAGACCTGGCCGCAGGTGCGGATCACCAGCGTCGCCCCGTACGGCACGGATCACGCGAGCCGGCAGCAGGGCATGCAGCATCTGCTGACGCACCAGGGCGAGCTGCACCAGGTCGCGGACGGCCCGGCGCGGCCCGCGCCGGTGCGGGCGCCGCTGCCGCAGATGCCGCCCGCGCCCGCGCTGCCGCCGGAGGCGGTGGCCGAGGAGCTGGCGCAGGCGTTCGGTCCGCAGGGCATCCTGCGGTTCGACCAGCGGGCGGTGTCCCGTCAGGGGGTGCCGGAGGTCGTCGCGCGCACGCTGGTGTGGGCGGGGCTGCCCGCCGATTTCGGGCCGTTCTTCTGGGCGCAGCCGGGTCAGCCGGTGGTGCCGACGCTGGGCGAGCTGGCGGCGCAGCGGCAGGTGCAGGCGGCGCCGGACGCGGGGTCGTACCTGGTGATGGGCACCGACTTCGGCAAGGCGATCTGTGTGCAGTACGGCACGGCGAACATCGTGGCCGTGCCGGTGGAGGCGGGGCCCGGCGGGCAGTCGGTTCCGCCGCAGTTCGTGAACACGGGGCTGCCGGAGTTCGTGCGGTCGATGGCGCTGCTGGGCCGGATGTGGCGGCTGCGGTTCGGGCTGACGCCGGAGCAGGCGGGGCGTTGGACCGTCGATTTCCAGGCACAGCTGGTGGCGTTGGACCCGGCGGCGCTGGCGTCGCCGGAGAGCTGGTGGTCGGTGGTGCTGGAGCAAATGTGGGACGGCCTGATCTGACGTTTCCGCCGGGGGATCCGGCGGTCTGAGCCGTCGGATCCGGCGGCTTGATTCCGGCGGTCTGTTCGAGGCGCCCGGACCCGGGAGGGGTTCGGGCGCCTCGTCGTGTGCGGGGTGATGTGGGGGGTGGTGCTGGTTCGCCCTGATCTGTGATGCCGATCGCTTCCGGCCGGATTGGCGCTGATCGATTCCGACTTCCGACACGAATTGCCGCATCCTTGACGTATCGAGAGTGTCGTGGTGTGTCGGTGGGTCGGTTGCCCGGAGAGAGGCTTCAGGGATGAGTGCTGGACCGGTGTCCGCGTACGACGTCGTCGGGATGCGGGGGCGTGGCTACCGTCCGGACCAGGTGGACCGGGCGACGGCCGAGCTGACCGCTGAACGGGACCGGGCGCTCGCCGAGGTCGCCCGGCTGGCGGACCGGGTCGAGGAGCTGGGCGCCGAGACGGCCCGGCTGGTGGAGACCGCCGCGGCGCTGCCCGTCCAGGACTACGCGGAGCTGGGGGAGCGGGCGCGGCGGATCCTGGCGCTGGCCGAGGAGGAGGCGCGGGCGCTTCAGGACGGGGCGGTCGCGGCGGGCCAGGCGCTGCGCGACGCGGCCGATGCGGCGGGCCGGGCGGCCGGGGACGCGGCGCGCGAGGCGGCGGACGCGGTGCGGGCGGCGGCGGAGCGGGCGGCCGAGGAGCGGGTGGCGGCGGCGGTCCGGGAGGCGGAGGGCCTGTCGGCGGCGGCCCGGAAGGACGCCGACGAGGCGCGGTCGGCGGCGGCCGAGGCGATGGCCGCGACCCGTGATCGTACGGCGAGTGTGCTGGCCCACCAGGAGCAGGAGCACACGGAGCGCCGCAAGGCGGCCGAGGCGGAGCTGGCGGCGGCGGAGGCGGCGCTGGAGTCGCGCCACGCGGAGCTGACCGAGCGGGCCGAGGCGCTGCTCGCGGAGGCGGGCCGGAAGCTCGCCGCCGCCCAGGAGGCGGCCCGGCACGGCCAGGAGGACGCGGAGGCGCGGGCGGCGGAGCTGCTGGCCGAGGCCCGGGTCCGCGAGGAGCGGGTGGTCCGGGAGACGGAGCGGATCCTGCGGGTGCACGAGGAGGGCCGCGAGGAGGTTCAGGCGCACATGGCGCACGTGCGCAGCTCGCTGGCGGCGCTGACGGGGCGGGTGGCGCCGGCGGAGGAGCGGGAGGAAGCGGGGGAGCGGCGGGCGGAGGAACGGGAGCCGGAGCGACGCCCGGAGAAGTAGCGGGCGGGGCGCCCCCGGCGTTCAGCGGTCCGCTGTCTGGAATGGCGGGCCGCTGTCTGACGCTGCGGACCGTGGCCCGTACGACCGGGGCCCGGCCGCCAGGGGCCCGCCGGACTGGGGCCGCCCGACCCGTGCCCGCCCGACCCGGGCCCGCCGGGCCCGCCGGGGCCGGGCGTCGATTGGGCGCAACGGGTGGCAACTCTTGACGAACGCCTGTTCCGGGGAACAGATGGAAGTGTTCAGTTCACACGTATCCATTCCCCGTTCAGCAGGGAGGGTTCATGTCGGTCACCGCGCCGGACATTCTGTCACCCGAGTTCGAGAGCGACCCGTATCGGGCATATCGCAGCATGCGGCAGGAGTCGCCGCTGTTGTGGCACGAAGCCACCAAGAGTTACGTCGTCTCCCGTTACGAGGACGTCGAGCGCGTCTTCAAGGACAAAGCCGGTGAATTCACCACCGAGAACTACGACTGGCAGATCGAGCCCGTGCACGGGCGGACGATTCTCCAGCTCAGCGGGCGTGAGCACGCGGTGCGCCGGGCGCTGGTGGCGCCCGCTTTCCGTGGCAGCGACCTGCGGGACAAGTTCTTGCCGGTCATCGAGCGCAATTCACGCGAACTGATCGACCGGTTCCGGCACACCGGCTCCGTGGATCTGGTCGCCGACTACGCCACCCGTTTTCCGGTGAACGTCATTGCGGACATGCTCGGGTTGGACAAGTCCGACTATGAGCGTTTTCACGGGTGGTATACGGCTGTCATCGCTTTTCTGGGTAATCTCTCCGGCGATCAGGACGTGGCACGGGCGGGTGAGCGCACCCGAGTCGAGTTCGCCGAGTACATGCTGCCGATCATCCGCGCGCGGCGGGAGAATCCGGGTGACGACCTCCTGTCGACGCTGTGCACCGCGGAGGTCGACGGCGTCCGGATGAGCGACGAGGACGTCAAGGCGTTCTGCAGTCTGCTGCTCGCGGCCGGTGGGGAGACCACCGACAAGGCCATCGCCGGGATCTTCGCCAACCTGCTGACCCACCCCGAGCAACTGGAGGCGGTCCGCGCCGACCGGAGCTTGATATCCCGGGCCTTCGCCGAGACCCTGCGCTTCACGCCGCCGGTGCACATGATCATGCGGCAGTCGGCGTCGGACGTGGAGCTGAGCGGCGGCACCGTACCGGCGGGCTCCACGGTGACCTGCCTGATCGGCTCCGCCAACCGTGACGAGGAGCGCTACCGGGACCCCGACAGCTTCGACATCTTCCGCGAGGACCTGTCCGCCACGAACGCCTTCTCGGCGGCGGCCGACCACCTCGCCTTCGCCCTCGGCCGGCACTTCTGCGTCGGCGCCCTGCTGGCCAGGTCCGAGGTGGAGATCGGCGTCGGCCAGTTGCTCGACGCCATGCCGGACCTGCGGCTCGCCGACGGCTTCGACCCGGTCGAGCACGGCGTCTTCACCCGGGGGCCGCAGAGCCTGCCGGTCCGGTTCACGCCCGTCTCCGGCTGACCGGCGCCCCTTCGCCCGCGGGCGCCGACCCGCGGGCGAAGGGGGAACACGTCCTGCCGCGCCCCCGGCCTACTGCGCCACCGGGCTGAACTGGACCGGCAGTTCGGAGAGCCCGCGCATCCAGATCGACGGCCGCCAGGACAGCTCGTCGGGCTCCACCGCCAGCATCAGGTCCGGAAGGTGCTCCAGCAGCGTCTCCACCGCCGTACGGGCCATCACGTCGGCCAGCAGCGGCGCGGGGTAGGGGCAGCGGTGCTCGCCGCTGCTGAACGACAGGTGGGCGGAGTTCTCGGCCCCGACGTACGACTCCGGCCAGATCTCCGGGTCCGTGTTGGCCGCCGCGAGCCCCAGGACCAGGCAGTCGCCGGCCCGGATGTGCCGGCCGCCGAGCTGGGTGTCGCGTACGGCCCAGCGGCCGATGAAGTTCTGCGTCGGGGTGTCCAGCCACAGCACCTCGTTGAGCGCCTCGCCGACGCTGAGCCGGCCGCCGGAGACGTTCACCGCGAAGCGCTCGTCGGTCAGGAGCAGCCGCAGCGCGTTGCAGATCCAGTTGGCGGTGGGCTGCTGGGCGGCGGCGATCACCGAGATCAGGTCCTGGACGATCTCCTCGTCGGTGAGGCCCGCCTCGTGCGTCACCATGCGCGAGGTGACGTCCGGCCCGGGGGCCGCCCGCTTGTCCGTGACCAGTTGGCGCAGCCGGTCCCCGACCCGCCCGTACGCGGCCACCGGGTCGTCCCCCTCGCCGGCGTCCAGCGAGATCCGCAGATCGTCCACCAGCCGCTGGGTGTCCTCGCCCGACACCGGCATACCGCACATCTGGACCACGGCCCGCATCGGCAGGGCGTGCACGTAGCTGTGCATCAGCTCCGTCCGGCCGCTGCCGGAGAATCCCGCGATCAGCCGGTCCGCGATCCGCCGGCAGTCGCGTGCCAGCTCGAACTGGTCCACGCCCTCAAGGGCCTCGGTGATGACCCCGGCCCGGCGGCGGTGCTCGTCGCCCTCGGTGAACAGGACCGACGGCTGGTACCCGACGAACGGCATCAGCGGCCAGTCCGGCGGAATGCTGTCCCACTGGTTCCAGCGGCGCGAGTCCCGGGCGAACAGTTCGTCGTGCGTGGTGACGTAGGACAGCTCGGAGTAGCCGAGGACCAGCCACGCCGGAACGTCCCCGTCCAGCAGGACCGGTGCCACCGGGCCGTGCTCCCGCCGCAGCGACCGGTAGAGCTCGGTGGGCGTCTGCTGGTACGAGGCCCCGGCGAGGCGCACCGCTCCGGCCCCGCCGCCGACCGGGCAGCCGGAGGCGGCGGGGCCGGTCGCTGCCGCGTGGGCGCCGGGGCCGGCGTTCGGGTCGAAGGACGTGCCGACGGCGAAGTCGTAGGACGGGTCGGAGGTGGTCATGGTGTCGTCTCCCGGGCGATGGCCATCGTGCGCAGATGGTCGACGAGCGTGATCAGGACGTTCTTGCTGGAGTTCCGGACCCGGGCGTCGCAGTCGACCATCGGGACGTGCTCGGGCAGCGCCAGGGCCTGGCGGATCTCGTCGAGCGAGTGGTGGCCGTCGTCGTCGAAGCGGTTGACGGCCACCACGAACGGGGTGCCGTGGTGTTCCAGCCGGTCGATCGCGTACCAGGAGTCGTCCATCCGGCGGGTGTCGACGAGGACGACCGCGCCGAGGGTGCCGGAGAACAGGCGGTCCCACAGGAACCAGAACCGCTCCTGGCCCGGCGCGCCGAACAGGTACAGCACGATCCGCTCGGTGAGGCTGATGCGGCCGAAGTCGAAGGCGACCGTGGTGGTCGTCTTGCCGTCGACGCCGCTCGTCTCGTCGACCCCGACGCCCGCCTGGGTCATGACCTCTTCGGTGTTCAGTGGCCGGATCTCGCTCACCGAGCGGACCAGTGTCGTTTTCCCGACGCCGAACCCCCCGACGACCACTATCTTCAGGCCGGTCTCGGCCGCGTCGGCCAGCGGTGTGCGCTGGGCCGGCAGTTCACAGCTTCCGGAGACCATGGAGCACCTCCATCAGCAGTTCGGAATCGGGGAGGTCGGAGACGGCGCTGGCCGCGCGGGGGTGGCGGGCGGTGATCCGGCCCATGACGTGGAGGTCGTCCAGGAGGATGCGCACCACCGTGACCGGCAGCCCGAGTTCGGCGGCGACCTCCACGACGGCGGTCGGGTGCTTGCACAGTTCGAGGATCCGCACGTGCTCCGACTGCATGCCGGTGGTGGGTCGGCACTCGCTGACCACCAGGGTCACCAGGTCGAAGGAGTCCGCGGCCCGGCTGCGGCCGCCGGTGACCGTGTAGAGCCGGTCCGGGGACCCGGTGTCGACGGGCCGGCGGGTCACGACCGGCTCCCGGGCGCCGTACCGCCCCCGGGCGGGGCGCCTCCCGGTGCGTCGCCGGGCAGGCCGGTGCTCCTCGCCACGGGGCCGGTGCCGCGGTGCCGGGGGGCGCCGGGCGCGCCGGCGCGGGGGGCGGCGCGCAGGTGCTCGCCGATCTGCTCGACCATCTGCGTCATCTGGTTCCCCACGATGCTGGGGTCGGCCTCCTCGGTGGCGACGACCGCCAGGTGCGCGCCCTCCCCGGCCTCGACGATGAAGAGCAGGCCGCCGTGGAACTCGGTCATCGAGTGGCGTACGCCCCCGGAGCCGTCGCCGAACTCGATGGAGGCGCCCTGCGCCAGCGCCTGCATGCCCGAGCAGATGGCCGCGAGCTGGTCGGCCTGGTCGAGCGTGAGGTGCTCGCTCCAGCAGAGCTTCAGCCCGTCGCGGGACAGGGCCAGGGCGTGCCGCGTTCCGGGGGTCTGATCGAGCAGCCTCTGCAGAAGCCAGGTGAGGCTGTTGTCTGTGGTCTGCATGATGAGTGACGGGACCGTGGCGCCGGCGACCGGCCGACGGCCCGTACCTCCAATCTCGGATGATCGAGCGAGCGCGTCCGGGGGACCGGACACCCTGCGGTGGTCTGCTCCGGGCTACGGAGCGGAGGACGGCGGCGGTACGGCCCCGGGGCCCGGGTCACCGGGGGCCCCCGACCCCGGCTCTCCCGTGGCCGGGGAACCGGCGCCTCCGGTGGGCGGGTTCGCGGGCCGCCTGCCCCGGTGGAAGGCCCCGAACTGCTCGCCCGCGCTGCGGGGCGGGGTGGCCCGGGGCGTGTTGCCGCGCGGGTCCGCCGGGCCGCTGAACGCGGGCGCGCCGCGGTGGCGGCCGCGTTCCCGCTCGGCCTCGCCCATGGTGCGGCCGGGGGTGCGGACGGGCAGCCCGCCGGGGGTGGAGGCCGCCGCCGGACGGGGAGTGCCCGCCGGGCGGGAGGACGCCGGCGGCTCGGCCGCACGCGGCCGGAACACGAGCCGGTCGTCGGCCGGCGCGGGCGACGGCTGCGGCACGGTCGGGCCGCCGGGCGGCGGGGTGACCGGCGCGTGGCCCGACGCCTGGGCGGGCCGCTGGGGGAGCCCCTGGAGGGGTTCCCGCGCCGGGCCCGGGTCGAATCCGTGGGCGGGCGTCCGGCCGGGCGCCCGGGCCGGACCGAAGTCGATCCCGTGGGCGGGCGTACGCGAGGGGTACGGGGACGGCCCGGGCGCGGGAGGCGCGGTGAGGGCGTCCGGCCGGGCGGGGCTCGCGGGCGCCGGGGCGGTGTACGCGTCCGGCAGCGTGGTCGCGGGCGGGCTCGCGGCGGGCGGCGCGGCCGGTACGGGGCCGGGCGCGGGCACCGGCGTCGGCGCGGGGGCGGTGGTGCCGGCGGGGGACGGTGACGCGTCCACGGCGGCCGGGTTCTGGGCCGCAGGCGCCTGGGCCGCCGGGGCCTGGGCGGCGGGAGCGGCCGGGAGGGCCGTGGCGGCCGTCGTGCTGGTCGCCCCCGTGGAGGCGGCGGCTTCGCGGAGGGCCGGGGCCGGGTGGCTGTCGCGGGCCTCCTGGGCGATCAGGTGCCTCGGCAGCAGGACGACCACGCCGGTGCCGCCCCGCGAGGAGGGCCGGTAGTTGACGCTGATGCGGTGCTTGACCGCGAGCCGCCCCACCACGGCGAGGCCGAGCCGGGTGCCCTGGAGGGTCGCCAGGTCGGTCGTCCGCCCGGCGACCGAGTCCGTCGCCCGGCGCATCGCCGCTTCGGCCATCTTGAGGCCGCTGTCCTCGATGGTGACGACGACTCCGGTGCCGCGCTCCTCGACGTAGACGTGCACCTCGTCGATGGGCGGGGAGAAGTTGGCCGCGTTGTCCATGAGTTCGGCGAGCAGGTGCATGACGCCCTCGGCGGCGAAGCCGGCGATGGAGACGTTGGACGAGCAGTGCAGCCGGACCCGCTGGTAGGCGGCGATCCGGCCGACCGCGCCGCGCAGGATGCTCTCCATCACGATCGGGCGGTTCCAGGCGCGGCTGGGACGGCCGCCCATCAGGAGGGCCAGCCGGTCCGTCATCAGACCGAGCTGCGAGGTGCTGTGGTCCAGCTTCAGCAGGTCCCCGAACACCTCTTCGCCGTGACGTTCCTGCATGCTGCGCAGGTCGGCGAGCATGCTGACGGACTTGGCCTGGACGCGGCTGAGCGCCTTGGCCGACGCGGTCTGCGCGGCGAGGGCGCGGCGCTCGCTCAGTGCGAGCTCCCGGAGCACGGCCTCGACGGACGCGCGCAGCAGCCGCTGCTCCGGCAGGTAGACCTCGGCCTGCACCGTCGCGCCGGACTCGCCCTCGCGGAGCCGGGAGACGGCGGTCGGCAGCGTCTCGCGGGTGAACCGCTCCACCTCGGAGGTCAGCGCGTGCAGCTCCTCGCGGAGCCGGGCGTTCTCGGTGCCCATCTCGTCGTGGACCCGGGTGCTGTCGGTGCGCAGCGCGGCGGTCTGCTGCTCCTGCCCCTCGATGGTGTTCGCCACGATGTGCAGGAGCTTGCGCTGGCGCGGGCTGCGTGGCAGCGGGACCTGGCCGAGCGCGTCGGCGGCCTTCGCCCCGCCGCGTACGAGCTGGATCAGGGCGGGCAGCGCCACGTCGGCGGTGTGCGCGGTGTCCAGGTCGAGCGCGGACAGCGAGGACTTCAGCTGTTCGGCCTCGTCGGCCCGGGCCGATGCGGCGCGCTGGGCGCGGCCGGCGCCGGCGTGGGCGGCGGCGAGCGAGACGGCCAGGACCACCCAGGCGGTGACCACGACCGCGACCGCCCAGCCGCGCGCCTCGGACGGCGCCAGGACCACGGCCACGGCTCCGGCGACGGCGGTCACGGCCAACGTGGCCACAAGGGGTGCTATCGCCGCCTTCGGCGCGTTCATCGGCCGCCGCCGCTGACTGGCTGGTACGGGTTTCGGCATGGATGCGGTCCCTCAGATCTACCGAGCGGAAGGTATGCGAAAGGTGTGCGGCCACCCCGAAAAGGTGCGGATCACCTGGCTGAACCGGAATCGGGATAAGCGGAAGCGACCTTTCCTGTCAGGGGTTGACCACATCGTAGACATGCTCATGCGACGGATGATCCGGTCGACGTCATAGTCCGTAGGCAGAGTGATTTTGACGGGAAGTGGCCAGCTGGCCGCAGGTGCTGTGGTATCCGCGAGGTAGCGCGCGGTGAAGTCGGCCCTGGGGCGGGAATGGGCTCCCGGAGATTGGTCGGGGCATATGCGATACGCCCGTTGTGCGGCCCCGGCGCGGAAACGGTGACGCGTGAGCGGGCCGGGTGGAGGGGCCCTTTTCGGCCAATCTCCATGGCCTCGCCGGAGGATATCGACGGGTGGCGTGGTCCGATATCTCCGTAAGGGCCCCGGTGCGTGCGTGGTGACACCAGTCAGCGGAACGCCGCCTTCGGCACCGGGGGAGAGCGCCGACTGACGCGTCAGCGGGCGACGACGCCCGTGATGAAGGCGGCCCAGGCGTCGGCGGTCAGGGTGAGGGAGGGCCCGGTGGGGTTCTTGCTGTCACGGACGGGGACGACGCCGGGGAATCCGTCCGCCACCTGCACGCAGTTGCCGCCCTCCTCGTTGCTGTAGCTGCTGCTGCGCCAGGCGGCGGCGGTCAGATCGCGACGGGATACTCGCTGCACGGTAATCGGCCTCCAGCACGGATCGGATCAGATCGAGCGACATCAGCGGTGGCAGCGCCATCGCTGTGAGCTGATGGTAGGTCAGGGAGAACTGTTCGACCTCCTCCGGCTCCTCGGTCAACTGGCCGTGGTGGGCTCCTTCCGTGTAGGCGATCTCGGTGCCGTCCGGCATCACCAGCACGGAGAGGGAACCGGCCAGCGCCCCGTGCGCGCCCTGGTCGAACGGCAGCACCTGAACGGTGATGTTGGGCTCCTTCGCCATCCTGAGCAGCCTCTCCAACTGGCCGCGCATCACCGCCGCTCCGCCGACCGGCCGCCGGAGCACGGCCTCGTCGAGGACGACCCACAGCTCCGGCCGGTCCGGGCCGGTCAGCCGCACCTGCCGGTCGAGCCGGGCCGCCACGCGCTCCTCCAGGTGCTCGGCGTCCCGCAGTGAGTGGCCCATGCTCAGCAGGACCCGTGCGTATTCGGGGGTCTGCAGCAGACCCGGCACGGCGTGCGAGGAGTACTCGCGGATCACCCTCGCGCGGGCGGAGTACGCGATGAACGCCTGCGACCAGTCCGGGAACGCCTCCCGGTACACGTACGGCCAGAGGTCGATCAGTAACTCGTCCGCCACCAACTCCCGGTCCAGGACACGGGTCAGCTCCAGCGTGGGCTTCGCGCCGGTCGCGCGTTCGAGCTGGGCGATCCGGCTGCCCACCACGTGGGCGAGCGCGCCCACTTCGGTCTGGGTGAGCCCGGCCGCGTCGCGCAGCTTGCGCAGGCGTGATCCGAAGAGGGCGGCCATGGAGGACTGCGGGTCAATTGCTTTGGCCATGGGGTTACTTCCGATTCTTACGGCCCGCACGGTAAGGCGCTGTCATCTTCCGAGGCTAGGACGCGCCGCCGACTCTTGAGTACGGAACGTCACACGACCGCCCGTGTGGGTGACGTGGGACGTCGGACGAATCGAGCGAGCGGATGGCCAGGATGAGTGGCGAGAACACGACCACGGCGGAGAGCCCGAAGTGTGCGAGGTGCGCGGAGTGCGCGGACTGCGCGGCGAAGGACGGCGGGAGAGACGCGGCCCTGCCCGCTCGGCGCGGCTTCGGACTGACCGCCAACGGGTACGGCAGCCTGTCCCGGCAGTTCCGCCCCACTCCCGCGGGGGCCCGCCTCGCGCGGCGCACCGTGGTGCGGCGGCTGGCGGAGTGGGGGTTCGGGCCGACGACGGACGCGTCGTGCTCGGTGGCGCTGGTGGTCGCCGAGCTGGCCGCCAACGCGGTGTGCCACGGACGGCTGCGGGGGCGGAACTTCCACGTCCGGGTGGACTACGAAGGCCCGGCGAGCCGCTTCCGTATCGAGGTCTCGGACGCCGTGCTCGGCCGGGTCCCCGAGCAGCCGAAGCTGCCCGATGACGACCAGGAGACGGGGCGCGGCCTGTTCCTGGTGGAGGCCGTGGCGACGAGGTGGGGGTGGGAGTCCAGGAACCCGGTCGGGAAGACGGTGTGGGCGGAGGTGCCGGCCGACCGGCCGGTGCCGACGGCGTAGTCCCGGCTCTGCGGCACGGTCCTTGCTCCGGGGAGCCCCGGCTCAAGGAGGGGGGCCCGGCCGGGCGGAACGGTCCCGGCCGGGCGGAACGGTTCCGGCCGGGCGGGACCGGTCCCGGGCGACGCCGCTCTCGTCGGCGCGGCCCGCGAACTCCTCAGGAGCCGGGTCAGGAGCCGGTCTGCATGATCTGGATCAGGTTGCCGCAGGTGTCGTCCAGGACGGCCAGGGTGACGGGGCCCGCCTCCATCGGTTCCTGGGTGAACCGGACGCCGAGACCGCTCAGCCGCTCGAACTCCGCCCGTACGTCGTCCACGGCGAAGGCGGTGGCCGGGATGCCGTCCGCGACCAGAGCCGTCGTGTACGGCTTCACGGCGGGGTGCTTGTCCGGTTCCAGGAGGAGTTCGGTGCCGTCGGGGTCCTCCGGCGAGACCACCGTCAGCCAGCGGTCCTCGCCGCCGAGCGGCACGTCGTGCTTCTTCCGGAACCCCAGGACGTCCGTGTAGAAGCGCACGGCCTTCTCCTGGTCGTCGACGAAGACGCTGGTCAGGGTGATCCTCATGGCTGCTCTCCGGTACGTCGGGTGGGGGCGTCGGCCGGGAGCGTGCTCAGGGGCCCCGGTTCCTCGATCCTGGCACGGCTCCCGGTGCGGGGCAGCCTCAGCGGTCCTGGCGTGCCGGGGCCGCCTCCGACGCCGTGGGAGTCGCGGCCGGGTCCGGCGCCGTGGGGCTGTCGGACGGTTCCGTGATGACCGGGAAGCGGCGCGGGGCCAGGGTGATCAGGGCGAGCAGGGCCAGGGCGGCGGCTCCGGCGGCCCCGACGTAGACGTGGTCGACCGCCGCGTCCACCGCCCGGCGCAGGTACTCCGCCGCCGCCGACGAGACGGCGCCCGGATCCTCCAGCGTGCGGGCCACCGCGTCCAGATCGCCGGGGAGGCCGTCCACCGGCGCGTCGAGGAGGCGGGCGGCCAGGACGCCGTTCGCGATGGCCCCGAAGAGGGCCGCACCGATGCTCTGGCCGACCTGGCGGCAGAAGAGGACCGACGCCGTCGTCGTACCGCGCTCCGCCCAGCCGACCGTCGACTGGACGCCCACGATCAGCGGGAGCTGGAAGAGGCCGAGGGCCGCGCCGAGCAGGAGCATCAGCAGCGCGGGGTGCCACGCCTCGCCGGGATAGGGGAGGAGCGGGAAGGCCAGCAGGATCAGCAGGGCCGCGCCCATGCCGAGCATCGCGGTCCGGCGGAAGCCGATCCGGTTGTAGACCCGGTCGGAGAAGGCCGCCGAGACGGGCCAGCTCAGCGTCATCACGGAGAGCACGAATTCGGCGGCTATCGGCCCGAGGCCGAGCACCGACTGGGCGTACGTCGGCAGGAAGACGGTCGGCGCGACCATCAGCAGCCCCATCGCGCCGAGGGCCAGGTTGACCGAGGCGATGGTGCGCCGCCGCCACACCCAGCCCGGGATGATCGGCTCCGCCGCCCGCCGTTCGACGACGACCGTGAGCGCGGCCAGGAGCGCGCTCGCCCCGAACAGGCCGAGCGAGGGCGCCGAGAACCACGGCCAGGCGACGCCGCCCTGGACGAGGGCCGTGAGGAGCAGCGCCCCGGTGGCGAAGACGGCGAGCGCGCCCGCCCAGTCCACCCGGGGCCTGGTGGCGGGGCGCGGGCGCGACGGTTCCTGGAGGTGGCGGACGACCCGCCAGAGGGCGACCGCCCCGACGGGGAGGTTGATCAGGAAGATCCACCGCCAGTCGGCGTACCCGGCGAGCAGCCCGCCGGCCACCGGTCCGGCGACCGAGGAGGTGGCCCACACCGTCGACAGCCGGGCCTGGATGCGGGGCCGTTCCTTGAGCGGGTAGAGGTCGGCCGCGATGGTCTGGATCGTGCCCTGGAGCGCCCCGCCGCCCAGCCCCTGGACGATGCGGAAGGCGATGAGCGCGGCCATGTTCCAGGCGGCCGCGCAGAGCAGGGAGCCGACCAGGAAGAGGATGATCCCGGCGATCAGGACCGGCTTGCGGCCGAAGGTGTCGGAGAGCTTTCCGTACAGGGGGAGGGTGACGGTGACGGCGAGCAGGTAGCCGGAGAAGAGCCAGGAGAAGACGGTGAACCCGCCGAGGTCGCCGACGATCTGCGGGACGGCGGTGGAGACGATGGTGCCGTCGATCGCGGCCAGCGCCATGCCGAGCATGAGCGCCGCCACGACGGGGCGGCGGCCCCGGGTGGTGGTGGCGGCGGGTGCGGCGGGTGCGGCGGGTATGGCAGGTGTGGTGCCATCGGCGCTCGCGGGGGTGGCTGAGCCGTCCGCCGCGGCCGGTCCGGCTGTCGTGCCCGGTCCGCTTCTCGGGGCTGAGTCCGGTTCCGGTTCCGCTTGCGTGGCCGTGGGGGAGCCTGTTCCCGCTTCGGTGCCCGAACGGGGGCCTGTGCCCGTTTCCGTGGGCGTGCCTGTGCTCGTACGGGAGGCCGGGCCCGCTTCCGTACGGGAGTCCGCTGTCGTGCGCGGGCCCGTGGCCGGGGCGGGCGGGCCCGTATCCGCGCTGCTCGCGTCGGCGTCGCTCGTATCCGCGCCGCCCGCGTCTGCGGCGCTCCTGTCGTCCGTGCGGTCCACCCGGGTTCCCTTCCCTATGCACCTATCTCCCGGGGCACTGTCTCATCCGGGCGCGTGGGAGGGGAGGGGCCGAGAAGGGAGGGGAGTGCCCGACGCGGTCGGCGAGGCCGCCGGGCCCGCCGCCGACGCGTGTCCCTGACCTCGTGTCCGCCCGGGGGCTGATTCCCCTAGGGGGCGCACCCGCACAGCGGCCAGGGCCCGTTCCTCCCGGCGGAGGACGTGGGGGTGGGGGCCGTTTCCTTAGCCTCTTCTTACGTCGCCGCTATGGCTTGCCGCAGGGGGGCGGGTGGGGAAAACCCCACCCGAAGACTGCGCTGAGCACCATCGCGCCGGGCACGGTCACGCCAGCAGAATCGGACCGTACCCAAAGACGTCCTGCCATCGACCGACATAGGAGTAAAACCGTGACAACGGCTGTGACCATTCCCAGGCACGGGGGCACTGGAGGGCGTACGGCCGTCGCGGCACGAGCGCGGCAGGTCGTGAAGGCGTACGGCACCGGCGAGACCCGGGTCGTCGCGCTCGACCACGTCGATGTGGACATAGCCCGCGGGCAGTTCACGGCGATCATGGGCCCGTCCGGCTCCGGCAAGTCGACCCTGATGCACTGCCTGGCCGGGTTGGACACGGTCACGTCGGGCGAGATCTTCCTCGACGAGACCGAGATCACCAAGCTCAAGGACAAGAAGCTCACCCAACTCCGGCGTGACCGGATCGGGTTCATCTTCCAGGCGTTCAACCTGCTCCCGACGCTCAACGCCATCGAGAACATCACGCTGCCGATGGACATCGCGGGCCGCAAGCCGGACGCCGGCTGGCTCCAGCAGGTCGTGGAGACGGTCGGGCTCGCCGAGCGCCTCAAGCACCGGCCCACCCAGCTCTCCGGCGGCCAGCAGCAGCGTGTCGCCGTCGCCCGGGCGCTCGCCGCCCGGCCGGAGATCATCTTCGGCGACGAGCCCACCGGGAACCTGGACTCCCGCGCCGGGGCCGAAGTCCTCTCCTTCCTCCGCAAGTCGGTCGACGAGCTGGGCCAGACCATCGTCATGGTCACCCACGACCCCGTCGCCGCCTCCTACGCGGACCGGGTGCTGTATCTCGCCGACGGCTCCATCGTCGACGAGATGCACCACCCGACCGCCGAGCAGGTCCTCGACCGCATGAAGAACTTCGACGCCCGCGGGCGGACGTCATGACCGTCTGGAAGACCTCCGTGCGCAACTTCCTCGCGCACAAGGGCCGGATGGCCCTCTCCGCCGTGGCGGTGCTGCTCTCCGTCGCGTTCGTCTGCGGCACGCTCGTGTTCACCGACACGATGAACACCACCTTCGACAAGCTCTTCACCATCTCCTCGCCCGACGTCACCGTCAGCCCGAAGGACGCCGAGGGAGCCGAGGAGCAGCCCGGAAACGGGAAGCCCGCATCCCTGCCCGCCTCCGTGGTCCAGCAGGTCGCGAAGGCCGACGGGGTGGAGCGGGCCGAGGGTTCCGCGTTCTCCATGGCGGTCACGGTCGTCAACAGCGAGAACGAGAACATGGGTTCGCAGACCGGCGCACCCACCATCGCGAGCAACTGGACGAAGAACGACCTGCGGTCGATGGAGATCACCTCCGGGCACGCGCCCCGCGGCCCCACCGAGGTGATGGTCGACGCCGACACCGCGAAGAAGCACAAGCTCGGGATCGGCGACGAACTGCGGATCATCGCCGCGACCGGCGACCTCAGGGCGAAGATCGGCGGCATCGCGGCCTTCACCGTCACCAACCCGGGCGCGGCCGTCGTCTACCTCGACACCGCCACCGCCCAGAAGCACCTGCTGGGCGCCCCGGACGTCTTCACCCAGGTCCTGGTGACCGCGGAGAGCGGAGTCAGCGACGCCCGGCTCAAGGAGAGCGTGGCCGCCGCACTCGACGGCTCGGCCGCGTACAAGCTGCAGACCCAGAAGGAGGCCGCCGACGCCAACAAGGACTCCATGGGCGCCTTCCTGGACGTCATGAAGTACGCGATGCTCGGCTTCGCCGGGATCGCCTTCCTCGTCGGCATCTTCCTCATCGTCAACACCTTCTCGATGCTGGTCGCCCAGCGCACCCGTGAGATCGGGCTGATGCGGGCCATCGGCTCCAGCCGCAAGCAGGTCAACCGCTCCGTGCTGCTGGAGGCGGTCCTCCTCGGCATCGTCGGCTCCCTGCTCGGCGTCGCCGCCGGCGTCGGCCTCTCGGTCGGGCTGATGAAGATGATGAGCGCCGTCGGCATGGAGCTGTCCACCGGCGACCTCACCGTCGCCTGGACGACCCCGGTCATCGGCCTGCTGCTCGGCGTCGTCGTCACCGTCCTCGCCGCGTACATACCGGCGCGCCGGGCCGGCAAGGTCTCCCCGATGGCCGCGCTGCGCGACGCCGGGACGCCTGCCGACGGCCGGTCCGGCTGGATCAGGGCCGGCATCGGTCTCCTCCTGACGGCCGCCGGCGGTGCGGCCCTGTGGGTGACCACCCAGGCCGACAAGGCCACCGAAGGCTCGATGTACCTCGCCCTCGGCGTGCTGCTGACCCTGATCGGCTTCATCGTGATCGGCCCGCTCCTGGCCGGTGTCGTGGTCCGCGCCCTGAGCGTCGTCGTCCTGCGGCTCTTCGGCCCGGTCGGCCGGCTGGCCGAGCGCAACGCCCTGCGCAACCCCCGCCGCACGGGAGCGACGGGCGCGGCGTTGATGATCGGGCTCGCCCTGGTGGCCTGCCTGTCCGTCGTCGGGTCCTCCATGGTGGCCTCGGCCACCGAGGAGCTCGACAGGTCGGTCGGCGCGGACTTCATCGTCCAGGACGGCGGAGCCGGCCGCCCGATCGTGCCCCAGGCCGCCGACGCCGTGCACGCCGTGCCCGGTCTGGAGCACGTGACGGACTACGCCTTCCTCAAGGCGAAGATCACCGCACCGAACGGGAAGACGGCGGACGAGGGGATCACCGCCGCCGACCCCACCTACCAGCAGGACGTCCGCCGCACGGCGCTCTCCGGCGACCTGGCCGAGGCGTACGGCAAGGACGCCATGTCCGTCGGGGAGGACTACGCGGAGAAGCACGGGGTGAAGGTCGGCGACACCATGACCGTCGCCTTCAAGGAGGGGAAGACCGCGAAGCTCACGGTGGCGGCCATCACCTCCGACGACACGAACATCGACCGCGGGGCGATGTACGTCAACCTCACCACGGCGGCCTCCTATGTCGCGGCCGACCGGATGCCGCAGAACGCGGTCATGTTCGCCAAGGCCGAGGAGGGCAAGGAGAAGGAGGCGTACGCGGCCCTCAAGAGCGCCCTCGCCGAGTACCCGGTCTACTCCGTGCAGAACCAGGCCGACTTCAAGGAGACGCTCAAGGACCAGGTCGGCCAGCTGCTGAACATCGTGTACGGCCTGCTCGCGCTGGCGATCATCGTCGCGGTCCTCGGTGTGGTGAACACCCTGGCCCTCTCCGTGGTCGAGCGGACCCGGGAGATCGGCCTGATGCGCGCCATCGGCCTCTCCCGCCGCCAACTGCGCCGCATGATCCGCCTGGAGTCCGTGGTCATCGCCCTCTTCGGCGCGCTGCTCGGCCTCGGTCTGGGGATGGGCTGGGGCACCGCCGCGCAGAAGCTGCTGGCCCTGGAGGGGCTGGAGGTCCTGGACATCCCGTGGCCGACGATCCTCACGGTGTTCGCCTGCTCGGCGCTGGTCGGACTGTTCGCCGCCCTCGTCCCGGCCTTCCGGGCGGGCCGGATGAACGTCCTGAACGCCATCGCGACGGACGGGTGAGCGTCCGGGGAATGTGCCAGGGGGCTGCGCCGGGTGCGTGACCGGGGCTCCTCCCGCCGGGCGACGGGAGGCCCACGGAAGCGGGGGCGCCCCTGGAGGCCCCGGCGGGCGGCGGGTGCGTCGTCTGCCGGGACAGCCCTCCCGGCGGGCGGCGGGTGTGCCGGGAGGGCCGTTCCGGCAGGGATGACCCTTCGGGTGTCACCGTAGGATGACCGGCAGGCTCCGGGACGTTCCTCCAAACGTCCCGGAGTCGAACTCGTTCCCCGCCAGGGCCCGTTGTGCACGGCGGAGCGTGTCAGCTTGCTGCACAGCGCGGCGGGCCACCGTGCAGCATGCTGACACCGCGGCCTCTCTCGTGGCGCGTTCCACGCTGGCATCGTCGTGCCTGCCGGGAGGACCCCCGGCACCGACGCCACGGCCGAAGGGGAACACGTGAACAGCTCTCCGCTCGCGCGGACACAGCGCCGCACCGCCAGAGCCGCCGCCCTCGTCACCGGTATCGCCCTCGCCGCCCTCGCCCTCACCACCGGCACGGCGTCGGCCACCACCCCGGCGGGCCCGCCGCCCGCTGTCGTCGACGACGTCACCCGGCTGATCTGTACGGAGTTGGAGGGCGTTCTCGGCCAACTGCCCCCGCACTCCCCGCCCGTACAGGTGTGCAAGCTGGTCAACGGCTGGGACTAGCGGTGTCGAGCCCGGTCCCGGTGGGGACAGGCGGTACGGCGGGGGAGACGGGACGGCCTTCCGGCACGCGGGCCGCGGTGCGGTTCCAGCTCCTCGGGCCGCTGGCCCTCGCGGACGGCCCCGACACCGTCGTCCTCCAGCCCTCCAAGCCCGCGAACCTGCTCGCCGCGCTACTCCTGAACGCCAACTCCACGGTATCCGCCGGGTACTTGCAGCGGGCGGTGTGGGGCGAGGAACAGCCCGCCACCGCCAAGGCCGCCCTGCAGACCTGTGTCCTGCGGCTGCGCCGGCTGTTCGCCAAGCACGGAGTCACCGGCACGGCCATCGAGGCGGTCCCCGGCGGCTACCGGATCGTCGCCGGGCCGCCCACCCTGGACCTCCTCGCCTACCGCGACCAGGTGCGCCGGGCCACGGCCATGGACCACGACCCGGAGGCCGAGCTGTACACGCTCCGGGACGCCCTCTCGCTCTGGCAGGGCGCGCTGCTCGCCAACGTACGGTCCGCCGTTCTGCACCGCGACGAGGTGCCCCGGCTCGCGGAGGAACGGCTGCGCGTGGTCGAGCGGGTCTGCGACCTGCTGCTGGGGCTCGGCCGCTGCGGCGAGGCGCTCGTCGACCTGTGGACCGCTACGCGCGTATATCCGGGACACGAACGCTTCCACGAACAGCTCATCGAGGCCCTGTACCGCAGTGGGCGTCAGTCGCAGGCGCTCGCCGAGTACCGCAGGGTGAAGGACTTCCTGCGGGAGGAGCTGGGCGTCGACCCCTCGCCCTCCCTGCGCCGCCTCGAACTGTCCATCCTGCGCGGCGAGGAGCTGGGTCCGGTGGGACAAGCGGCTCTTGCCGCGTCGGCCCCCGGGCAGGCGGCTCCCGTCGTGGCGGCCTCCGGTGAGGCGGTGGGCTCCGGTTCGGCCTCCGGTGAGGTCGTGGGCTCCGGTTCGGCCGCCGGTGCGGTGGTGTCCCGCGTCGTCCGGGGCGAGACCGTGCCGCAGCCGGACGCCGAGACCCCCGGATCCGAACCCGCCCCCGCACCCGGGCCGGACCCCGTACCCGCGCCGGACCCCGCCACCATCCCCACGCTGGTCACCGCCCCCGTCCCCACGTCTGCCCGCGCGCCGGTCACCGCCCCTGCCCCCGCGCCGGTCACCGTCCCGCCCGGCGCGGCCACGGGGGCTCCGAGCGCCGCCGGGGCCTGCGCACCGTCCGCCGACGCCGGGGTCGGGCCCGTTCCCGGCGTACCGCACTTCACCGGTCGCGCCGCCGAGGCCGAGGCGATGGCCGCCCGCCTCACCGCGCCACCGCCGACCGGCCCCGCGGACCACCGGGCCCTTGCCGTCGTGGTCTCCGGTGCGCCCGGCATCGGCAAGTCGGCGCTCGCCCAGCACGTGGCCCGGCAGGTCGGGGACGCCTTCCCCGCAGGGCGGCTGCTCGTCCGGATGACCCGTGCGGACGGCGAACCCCGTACGGCCGATGAGGTCTCCGCCGCGCTCGCCGACGCCCTCGGCGCGACGGGCGAGGGGCGTGCGCTGCTCATCCTGGACGACGTGGTGGACGCCGATCAGGTGCGCCCGCTGCTCACACCCGGGGGCCCGCCCGGGCCCGGGCCCGGCCTCGCCGTCGTGGTCACCAGCCGGATGGGGCTCGGCGGACTCATCGCCACCCACGGCGGCTGGGTGCAACGCCTGACGGCCTTCACGGAGGCCGAGTCGTACGGACTGCTCTTGGCCGCCCTGGGCGCGGAGAGGGTGGAGGCCGAACCGGAGGCGGCCCACCGGCTCACCGCCGTGTGCGGCCACTTCCCCGCCGCGCTGCGCATCCTCACCGCCCGCCTGCTCACCCGGCCGGGGCTGCGGCTCGCCGACGCCGTCGACTGGCTGGGCGACGACCCGCTCGCCCGGCTCACCCTGACCGACTCCCCGGGCCACTCCGTCACCGGCCTCTTCGACCGGGCGCTCGACCGGCTCGACCCCCGGCTGTCGCAGGCGTTCACCCACCTCGCCCAGGGGCCGCCGGAGCTCCTGGCCGACGGGGGACCCGAGCACGAAGGACCCGTACCCGAAGCCGTACGGGAACAACTCGCCGACGCCGGACTGCTGGAGGACGGCCCGCCGGGCCCGTACCGCATCCACGGCCTGCTCCGCGCCCACGTACGAAGAACCGCCCGGATCCGCGACCGCCGCACAGAGAAGGTGTGATCCCCATGGCCGACAGCGCCGCACCCACCGCACCCACAGCGCCCGCCGCCCCCGCACAGGCCGCCGCACCCGCCGCCCCCGCACCCACCGCCTCAGCACCAGAACCCGCCGCTCCCGCGTCGGCTGCGACGCCTGCCGCGCCTTCGGTGACGGCCGGCGGGGCCGGGGCGGCCGGGACGCCCGGGACGGCCACGTTCGACGCGCTCGCCGGTACCCGGCCGCGTATCCGGCGCGACGTGCTGTTCACCGAGACCCCCGGCGGGGTGCTGTTCCACAACGCCGACGGGGGCTTCCACCTCACCGGCCGGACCGCCTACCGCTTCGCCTCCCTCGTCGTCCCGCACCTCACCGGAGCGCACCGGCTGGCCGACCTCTGCGCCGGGTTCGGGCCCGCGCAGCGGGCGATGGCCGCCGAACTGGTCAAGACGCTGTACGCGCGTGGCTTCGCCCGCGACATCCCCGGGGCGGAGTCCGCCGGGGAGACCGTGGACGAGGAGACCGCCGAACGGTTCGCCGCGCAGATCGCCTACGTCGACCACTACACCGACGACGCCCCCGCCCGGTTCGCCCGCTACCGCGCCACCCGCGTCGCCGTCCTCGGCGACGACGAGACGGCCCACTGGTGCGCGCTCAGTCTCGTACGCAACGGATGCGCGGCCATCGGCACCGCCGCCCCCGCGACACGCCCAGCCCTCGCGACCGCCCCGGACGGTCTCGTCGCTGAGGCCGCCGCCAACGGAGCGCGGGTGGAGGCCATTGCCGCCGGGGCGGGAGCGGGCTGGGCCGACCTCGGCGGTTACGACGTCGTCGTGGTCACCGGCGCGGACGCCGGGGCACGCACCCACCGGCTGCTGGCCGCCGGGGTGCCCGAGGGCGTGACGCTCATCCCCGCCTGGCTGTTCGGCCGCCGTCTGGTCGTCGGCCCGCTCGCCACCGCCGACTCCGCCGGCTGCTGGAACTGCGCCCTGCTGCGCCTCGGCGGCAACGTCGACGCCACCACGGCGGCCGAACTGTGGAGCGAGGCCGCCGGGGCCGCGCCGACCGCGCGGGCCCCGCTCTCCGGTCCGGTCGCCGCCATGGTCGGCAACCTCGTCGGCTACGAGATCTTCCGCTTGGCCACCGGGGCGCTGCCCGCCGAGACGGCCGGCCACGTCCTCGTCCAGGACCTCGAATCGCTGGACGTGATGGCCGAGCCGGTCCAGCCCCACCCCCGGTGCACCCGGTGCGCCGCGCTCCCGGCCGCAGGCGGCGCGGCGAGTCCCGCCGCCCTCCCGGAGGGGCTGGCGCTGCCCATCACGGCGACCGTGGAGACCGCCCGCGACGCGGAGGAACTGGTCGAGGAGCTGAACCGGATCAGCGCCGTGCTGGTCCGCCCGTACACCGGGATCTTCCGCAGCTACGACGACGAGGAGCTGACCCAGACCCCGTTGAAGCTCAGCCGCGTCGAGGTGGCGCTCGGGGACGGCGGGCGCAGGCGCGTCGCCGCGTTCGACGTGCACCATCTGGCCGGGGCGCGGACGCGGGCGCTGTACGCGGCGGCCGAGGCGTACGTGGAGCACGTGGTCCCCCAGGCAAACGTCGAGGACGGCGACCGGGCGGACGACCGGAACCTGCGGACGCTGGGGCCCGAGGCCCTGACGACCGGCGGCGGCACCGGGGCCGTGCCCGCCGCCTGGGCGGTCGCGACCTCCCTCATCGGCAAGGACCCGGTACGGGTTCCGGCCGCCGCCCTGCGCCCGTTCGGGCCCCACAACCACGACCGGGCGCACCTGGCGACCGCGGCGGGCTCCGGGGCGGGCGGCAGCGCGGCGGAGGCGGCGGGGCGCGGACTGCTCTCCGCGCTCGCCCACGACGCCCTGCTCCGCGCCGTGCGGGGGACCACCCGGGTCGGCCCGGTGGCGGTCGGCGGCGACGATCCGGAGCTGGTGTTCCTGCTGAAGTCGGCCGCCAACCTGGACATCGCCGTGGACCTCCTCGACCTGGGTGAGGCGGACCGCACCTCGGCGTCCGTGGTGCTGGCCCGGGAGGCGGACGGCCCGTCCTCGGAGGGGCGTTGGGCGGTCGGCGCCGGGCTGTCCCGGCGCGCGGCCACCGCCGCCGCCCTGCGCGACCTCCTCGGCCAGGTGCAGCTCGCCGCCGAGGACCCGGGGGCGGCGGTCGATCCCGGGGACCCGCTCATGGCCGACCTGGCCGCCGGGGCGATCGCGGTGGGCGGGGAGTCCGTCGCGGCGGACGGCGCTGAGACCACGTTCGACGCGGTGCTGGAGGCCCTGCGGTCCGCCGGACGCGACGCCCTGTACGTGTCGACGACCCCGGCGGACCTGGCCTCCGTGCCCGTCGCCACGGCCCGGGTCCTGCTCACGGTGGACGGCGAGGGCGGTACCGATGCCCGTTGAGACCGTGCGGGACGCGCCCGCCTCGCCCGCCGCGCCGGACGCACCGGAGGTGCGCCGGGAACCGGGCACGCCCCGCGCCCGAGGCCCCCAGGACGCGTCACAGCCCCAGGGGTCCCCGCACGCGGCCACAACGGCCGCACCGCGCGTGCCGGCCGTACTGGCGGAAGGCACCCGGTCGTTCGCGGAGCTGCTGGGCAAGGCGCTGGCCCGGCACGGCGGAACGGCGGCCGCCGTTCCGCTGGACGTCCAACCCCTCGGCGTACAGGACGCGTTCACGGCTGACGGGTCCGTGCCCGGGGGCGATGCCGTACCCGTCCGCCACTACGGGCGGCACGCGGTCGTCGGCCCCTTCCCGACGCGGACCGGTACCGATCCGCACGACCGGCGCACCCCACCCGACCAGCCCGGTCCGCAGGCCCCGTCCAACCGGACCACCCCGCAGGCCCCGTACCACCGGGCCGCGACGTCCGACCGGCTCGCCCCGCACGCCAGGAACGACCGGCCCGCGAGGCCCGACCGCCCCACCCCGCATCACCACCGCCCCTGCGCCCGCTGTCTGGAGCGCCGGTGGCAGGCGGTCCGGTCCGTCGCCGTGCGCGAGGCCCTGGAGCTGGGCTCCGGGACCGGAGCGGCGGGCCCGCCCCCGTACCTGACCCCCTTCGCGGCCGAAGCCGTCGCCGGGGTGATCGCCGCCCGGCTGGCCGGCGGCGGGCCGGAGACCGGGGCCTTCCCGGCCGTCCACCTGGTCGACCTCCAGACCCTGGCCGTACGCCACTACCCGCTCGTCCCCGACCCGGAGTGCCCCGGCTGCGCGCGGCCCGAACCCGACAGCGACGAGGCCTCCGTGCTCACCCTGCGGCCCGCGCCCAAGCTCCGTCCCGGCGGCTTCCGGGTCCGGGACATCGCGGACTACGAACTGCCCGTCCAGCCGTACGCCAACCCCGTCTGCGGGTCGCTGGGCCCCTCCGTCGTCCAGGACGTCTCCTCCACGTCCACCTCCGCCACCATCGGCTGCTTCTCGCTGCGGTCGGGACCGTATCTGCGCGAGACGTTTTGGGGCGGGCACGCCGACACCTTTGCCGAGAGCATGCGCATCGGGGTCCTGGAGGGCCTGGAGCGGTACGCGGGCATGCGTCCCCGGTCCAAGCAGGCCCAGGTGAGGGCCAGTCTGCACGCCCTGTGCGCGGAGGGCCGGGCCGTCGTGGACCCGCGCGTCTGCGGCCTGTACTCCGACGCCTTCCACCGGGCGAACCCGCGGGTGCGCCCCTTCACCCCGGACCGGGAGATCCCCTGGGTGCGCGGCTGGTCGCTGCGCGACTCCCGCACCGTTCTGGTCCCCGAAGTGCTCACGTACTACCACGCCCCCGGCCTGGAGAACCGGTTCGTGCAGGAGAGCTCCAACGGCTGCGCCTCCGGCGGCGCGCTGGAGGAGGCCGCCTACTTCGGGCTGATGGAGATCGTCGAGCGGGACGCGTTCCTGCTCGCCTGGTACGGGCGGGCCGCGCTCCCCGAGATCGACGCGCGCACCAGCCGCCGCCCCGTCGTCCGGCACATGGTGGACCGGCTGGAGATGTACGGGTACGAGGCGCGGTTCTTCGACACCCGGATCACCTTCCCGATCCCCGTCGTCACCGGCGTCGCCGTCCGGCCCGACGGCGGGCCCGGCCGGATGTGCTTCGGCGCGGGCGCCGGGCTCGACCCGGAGGCGGCGCTCGCCGGGGCGCTCTGCGAGATCGCCACCGACGCCGTCAACCTCCCGGGCCGCACCGAGCGGGACGAGGCGCGGCTGCGGGCCATGGCCACCGACTTCGCCAAGGTCGAGGCGCTGCACGACCACCCGCTGGCGTACGGGATACCGGAGATGGGCGACCACGCGGACTTCCTGCTCGGCGCACCCGGCGGAGTCCGCCCGCCGGCCCGTTCCTTCGCGGAGCTGTACGGGGGCGGGCCCGGCGCCCGGCCGGTCCTCCCGGCCTCCGACGACGTGCGCGAGGACCTGCTGCGGTGCGTGGACGCCGTCGCCGCCGCCGGGTTCGACGTGGTGGTCGTCGACCAGACCATGCCCGAACAGCGCGACCTCGGGCTCACGACGGTGAGCGTGATCGTGCCCGGACTGCTGCCGATCGACTTCGGCTGGACCCGCCAGCGCGCCCTCGGCATGCCCCGGCTGCGCACCGCCCTGCGCGAGGCGGGGCTGCGGGCGGCGGACCTCACCGACGCCGATCTCAACCCGGCCCCGCACCCGTTCCCCTGACCTGACCTGACCTGACCTGAGCGGATCCGACCCGCGCCCCCGGCCCCCGCCCTCTCCCAGCCCCCGACCCGCGCCCCCCGGCCCCGCCCTCTCC
>NZ_JNZZ01000003.1 GCF_000717645.1 Streptomyces californicus | reverse complement strand
CCCCCGCCCCGTCCGCCCGCCGCGCCCCCGCCCCGGTCGCCGAACTCCACGAGGTCACCTTCGCCTACGGGCCCCGCGCCCAGCCCGTCCTGGACCGGCTCTCCCTGACGATCGCGCCGGGCGAGCACCTCGCGGTCGTCGGACCGAGCGGCAGCGGCAAGTCCACCCTGGCCGCCGTCCTCGCCGGGGTCGAACCGCCCACCGGGGGAGCGGTGCGGTGGCGGGGGCGGCCGGTGCGGGCGGCCGACGCCACTTCCGTACGGGTACTGCTGCCCCAGCACGCCTACGTGTTCAGCGGCTCCCTGCGGGACAACCTCCGCTACCTGAGCCCCGACGCCCGCGACCGGGAGATCGCGGACGCGGCGGAGGCGATCGGGCTGGAGCCGCTGCTCTCCCGGCTCGGCTCCCTGGACGCGGACGTCGTGCCGGACCGGCTCTCCCAGGGCGAACGGCAGCTCGTCGCCCTGGGCCGGGCCTACCTCGCCGCGCCGCCCCTGCTGATCCTCGACGAGGCGACCAGCAGGCTCGACCCGGCGGCGGAGACCCGGGCCGAGCTGGCGTGCGCCGCCCTGCCGGGTGCGCTCGTCGTCGTCGCCCACCGGCTCAGCTCGGCCCGCCGCGCCGGGCGGACCCTGGTGATGGACGGTCCGCGCACCCGGTGCGGAACCCCCGCACAACTCCTGCGCTCCAGCGCCCTCTACCGCGACCTGGCCGGCCTCTGGGAGCCGGAGGACGCGGACGCGTGGGGCGGTGGCCTCGTACCGGACGCACAGGACGCGGCGGCCGTCGCCGGTCGGCTCGGGACGGTCGGTACCGGTCAGGACGCGTCGATCGGTTCCGGGGACGAGGACGAGGAGCGGGGCGTCAGATCCAGCCCGCCTCCTTCGCCCGTCTGATCGCGTCCAGGCGGTTGCGCGCCCCGGACTTGCGGATGGCGGCGGCCAGGTAGTTGCGCACGGTGCCCGGCGTCAGATGGAGCCGGGCCGCGATCCCGGCCACCGTGTCGCCGCCCTCGGCCAGCGACAGCACGCTCAACTCCCGGGGAGATAACGGCATGTCCGCCACCTGCAGCAGACTGAACGCCAGCGACTCGTCGATGTGCCGCCCGCCGTCCGCCAGCTTGTGCATCACCTCCGACAGGTCGTCCACCGGCCGGTACTTGTCGATGTAGCCGAGCGCCCCCGCCTCGTACGCCCGGCGCAGACCGCGCGGCCGGTCGCTGCGCGTGAGCACGGCCAGCGGGTACGGACCGCCGTGCGGCGCGGTCACCGTCTTGACCTCGTCGAGGACGTCCAGCGCGCCCGGACAGTCGAGATCGGTGAGGAGCACGTCCGGAGCCGGCCCGCCCAGGGCGTCGCGTATCGCGCCGTGTTCGGCGGTCCGGACCTCTATGTCCGGCCCCGCGCAGAGCAGCGATGCCAGCGAAGCGCGCCACAACGGCACGGTGTGGACCAGCAGCACGGTTGTCATCACTCTGCCCTCAGGTTCTCTCATCCGGTCCGTCCAGCGCGGAACGCGACGGGCTGTACGCGTCCGGTGACGGAACTCCAGTTGAGCGCATGGGCCTCCACGTACGCCGACAAACGGGCCGAATAGTGCGCCCGTTGGGCGCGGAAGGGGGCGTTCGGATGTAAACCGGGAGCGCACAGCCCTCACGGACCCATCCGTCTCGCTGTTTCCTGGGTACTCGGGCACACGTAGGCGTTTGCCGTCCGCCTGGGTGGCGCGGAAAGCTCGCCGAATGGCCGGTTCTGGGTGGTTCAGTTGAGCAGGGCGCGCGCCGCTCGGGCCTTGCGCCGGATGTTCTCGGCCGCCGTCGGCTCGATGCCGGCCATGACGTCCGCGTACTCCTCCATCTCCGCCGCCCCGCGCAGGAACTCCCCGCGCTGAACCAGGAGCTCGGCGTGCTCGTAGCGCAGCCGCGCCGGATGCGAGGGCAGCAGCAGCGACAGCTCCACCGCCCACAGCGCCACATCGGTGCGCTCCGGGCGGGTCGCCGCCCACGCCCGGATGTTGTTCAGGACGCGCAGCACGATCTCCAGCGGGCGCGCGGGCCTCGTCATCGACGGATCGGGCGGCGCCCCGGTCTTCGAGGTGACCAGGAGTTCCGCGTCCGCCCCGGTCAGCGGCGCGCCCCCGGCGAACGGGTCGGCCAGCACCAGGTGGTCCGGATCGCCGAAGCCGACCACGAAGTGACCGGGCAGCGCCACCCCGTACACCGGCGCGCCGGCCCTGCGCGCGACCTCGATCCAGACGACGGACAGCAGGATCGGCAGCCCGCGGCGGCGGCGCAGCACCTGCTGGAGGCAGGAAGAGTCCAGCCGCTGGTAGTCGGCCGCCGAGCCGCCGAACCCGCACCGCCCGCCCAGCAGTTCCGCCAGGGCCGAGGCCCAGCCGGCGGGGGAGCGGGGTCCGTACGGCAGCAGCCCCGCCAGCCGGTCCAGCTCGATCTGCGCGGCGTCGATGCCGTACGGGTCCGGGTCGGTCTCCCCCGGCACCACCGGGCGGACCTCGGCCGGGCCGACCGGTCCGGCCTCCGCGCCCAGCAGCAGGCAGAGCAGGGCGAGGTCCGGCCGCTTTGAGCGGGCCTCCTCGGCGAACTGCCGCCGCCGTTCCGCCGCCCCGGAATCCAGCCCGCTCATCCCCTGCCCCCGTTCCCGGCCGTTCGCCCGTCCCCGCCCATGTCCCCGCTCAACCGCGCCGATCCACCCGCCGGCGCGCCCGCCCGCTCCCGGTCACGCCGGGGACGGGCGGTAGTGGTGGTAGCTGTGGTGGAGCGCGAAGCCCATGCCGTCGTACAGCGCCCGCGCCCCCTCGTTCTCCTCCTCGACCTGGAGCCAGGCCGCCGACGCGCCCTCGTCCAGGGCGCGGCGGGCCAGCGCGGTCATGACGGTGGTGGCCAGTCCGCGCCGCCGCCGTTCCGGGGCGACCTCGACGGCCATGAACCCCGCCCACCGGCCGTCCACCACGCACCGCCCGATCGCGTCCGGAGCACCGCCGTCCCCCGCGACCGTGGCGAACCAGACCGAAGGACCGCTTTCCAGCACCCGCAGCACGTGCGGGCCCGGGGTGGAGAACCGCTGGTAGCGGGCGAGCCAGGCCGCGTCCGGCGCACGGGTCAGCCGAACCGCCGCGACGTCCGCCGCACTGTCACCGACCGGCGCCAGCGCGGCGATCCGCACCTGCGCCGTCACCTCGCGCCGCCACCCGTGCCGCTCCAGCTCCGCGCACAGGAGCTCCTGCGTGCCGGCGGCCCCGGTCGCCGTCTGGACGTACGGAGGCAGGTCCCGCTCCGCGTACCAGGCGCGCACCCGGTCGAGCGCCTCGCCGGCCGGCAGCCCCGGATCGCCGAGCGGCAGCGCGGAGTTGGCGCGCCGGGTGAAGCCGCCCGCGGCGCGCAGCCGCCAGTCGCCGAGCGGCTCGCTCTCCACGGGCTGCCAGGCGCGCGCGGTGACGGCGGCCAGTTCCTCGAAGGAGGCGGCGGGGCCGCGCCGGCGGGCCGGGGCGGCGGGCACGGTCTTCCCGGCGACGAGGGAGGATTCCACGATGTGGACCGCCTCCCCGCTCTTTCGTGTGATGGAGAGCACACCGCGGTCCCAGGATGTGAGCACTCCGACCGTGTCGGTGAACTCCGCGCCCGCGCCGCCGCTCTCCGTCCGGCAGCGCACGGAGACGCGTTTGCCCACGTCAGCGGGGGTGATGCGGACGTCCAGCCGTCCGCCGATGGTGAATTCCACAGGTCTGTCCGCCCCTCCTGTTCGGATCGTGCCCGAGAACGGAGATACTAGGGGTGGGCATCGACGACGCCGCGCTCCCGCGCGAGAGCCAACGCCCTACCGAGGAGGAACGACAGCGTGACCTACGTCATCGCGCAGCCTTGTGTCGACGTGAAGGACAAGGCCTGCATCGAAGAGTGCCCCGTCGACTGCATCTACGAGGGCCAGCGGTCCTTGTACATCCACCCGGACGAGTGTGTCGACTGCGGAGCCTGTGAGCCGGTCTGCCCGGTCGAGGCCATCTTCTACGAGGACGACACTCCGGAGGAGTGGAAGGACTACTACAAGGCGAACGTCGAGTTCTTCGACGACCTCGGCTCGCCCGGCGGTGCTTCCAAGCTCGGTCTCATCGAGCGCGACCACGCGTTCATCGCCGGACTGCCCCCGCAGAACCAGTAAGCGGCGGCACCACGCGCACAGCCCGGTCCCGTACGGCTCGTCCCCGTGCGGGACCGAGGCGTTTCCCGCACCGGAACACCCCGTACGCGCCCAGGGCGTGCCCTGGTCCGTACACGACCAGCACGAGAAAGCAGAGCCCCGTGTCCGCAGTCTCCTCCCGCCTCCCGGTCTTCCCCTGGGACAGGCTCGCGCCCTACAAGTCGACGGCCCAGGCCCACCCGGACGGCATCGTGGACCTCTCCGTCGGCACGCCGGTCGACCCGGTCCCCGAGCTGATCCGGCGGGCGCTGGTGGAGGCCGCAGACAGCCCCGGCTACCCCACGGTGTGGGGCACCGAGGAGCTGCGGGACGCGCTCACCGGCTGGGTCGAGCGGCGGCTCGGCGCGGTCGGCGTCACCCACGCCAACGTGCTGCCGGTCGTCGGCTCCAAGGAGCTGGTGGCCTGGCTGCCGACCCAGCTCGGGCTCGGCGCGGGTGACAGGGTGGCCTACCCCCGGCTCGCCTACCCGACGTACGAGGTCGGCGCGCGGCTCTGCGGCGCGGAGCCCGTCGTCTACGACGACCCGACCGAGCTGGACCCGGCCGGGCTGAAGCTGCTCTGGCTCAACTCGCCCTCCAACCCGACCGGCAAGGTGCTCTCCAAGGAGGAGCTGACCCGGATCGTCGCGTGGGCGCGCGAGCACGGGGTCCTGGTCTTCAGCGACGAGTGCTACCTGGAGCTGGGCTGGGACGCCGACCCCGTCTCGGTGCTCCACCCGGACGTCTGCGGCGGGCACTACGAGGGCGTCGTCGCGGTCCACTCCCTGTCCAAGCGCTCCAACCTGGCCGGCTACCGGGCCGCCTTCATCGCGGGCGACGCGGCCGTCCTCGGGGAGCTGCTGCTGATCCGCAAGCACGGCGGGATGATGACGGCCGCCCCCGTCCAGGCCGCCACCGTCGCCGCCCTCGGCGACGACGCGCACGTGTCCGAGCAGCGGGTCCGGTACGCCGACCGTCGCCTGGCCCTGCGCGCGGCCCTGGAGGGGCACGGCTTCCGGATCGAGCACAGCGAGGCCAGCCTCTACCTGTGGGCGACCCGCGACGAACCGTGCTGGGACACCGTCGCGTACCTCGCGGAGCGGGGCATCCTCGTCGCGCCCGGCGACTTCTACGGTCCGGCGGGCGAGCGCTTCGTCCGGGTGGCGTTCACCGCGACCGACGAGCGGGTGGCGGCGGCGGTCAAGCGCCTGTCCTGACCCGCCGCGCCCGAACGCGCGGGAGGCCCGGAACGCGCAAGAGGGACCGGAACGCGCGGGAGGCCCGAGGAGTGCGCACTCCTCGGGCCTCCCGCGCGTGTGGGGGCGGCGGTCAGCCGATCGGCAGGCCGTTCAGCGGCAGGGCGTCGGTGGGCAGGCCGCCCTGGGTGAGGGAGTCGGTGGGCAGGCCCTTGCCGGCGGCCTCGGCCACCCCGCCCACGGCCTCGCCCGCGCTGCCCGCGGTGTGCCCGGCGGTCTCCTGGACGGCCGGGACGGCCACCTTGGCGGAGCGGCCGAGGGTCTCGCCGGCGGCCGGGAGCGCGGTGCCCACGAGGCGGCCGCCGGTCTGGCCGGCCGCCTCGGTGCCCTGGCGGGCGGTGCTGTCGAGGGTGTTGCCGACGCTCGCGCCGTCCAGGGAGGTCAGGCCGCCCAGGTCCGTGGTCTGCGGGAGCTCTGCGGCGCTCGCGGCGCCGGCCGCACCGACCACGGGGGCCGCGCCTGCGGCGATCAGCAGCGCGGCACGAGCGATCCGACGGGTCAGGGGGAGGGACATGATGCTCCTTCAGCGGGTTGTGCACGAATGCGTCCGTCCGGTGGTCCGGACGCACTGATCAACCGCTGCGGGGGCAGGGGAGGTTGCGGTCCGCAAAGGTAAAGAGTGAGTAATGCGTCCGATTATCCGCAGGGATGCAACCCGGGCAAACAATCCATACCGTCGCGCCCCGAGGAACCGTCACTTCTCAAGTGCGACAAGGGAATCGGGGGAGCGGTGCCCCCTCATGGCGATCGGCGCGGAAGGTGTCCGGGGCCGAAGCCGCCGGGGCCCGTACGAGGGACGGGGCGTACTACTGAGCGACCCGGATGCCGACCGTCGCCGTGCCCGTTTCCGAACCCTTCGCGCTGTCTGTCCGCCAGCCCCGGCCCGCCTCCCAGACGCGGTCCGCGTAGCTCACGCGCTCGATCCGCAGCGCCTCGGACTGCGCCACCGCCCAGTGCGCCAGCTCCCAGCCGCGCTGCGGCACGCCCTCGTCCTCGGCCTGCGCGGAGGTCGCCGGGACGGGCACGGCGACGGTCGAGGCGGCGGAGGCGCCCGCGGCCGTCGCGGTCGGCAGCACCTCCTTGCCGAAGGCGCGCACCAGCTCGGCGCGCACCCGCCCGGCGTCCCCCGGGCCCTTTGCCGTGGCGGTGGCGGGGGTGCAGTTCAGCGCGGCGGGCCGGCGCCCGGTCAGCGCGGCCGCCAGCAGGGCGGCGTCCGGCTCGTGCTTCGCGTACGCCTGCGGGAACCCGCTGCGCTGCACGCGCTGCGCGGCCTCGGTCAGCGGCAGCCGCGAGTAGCCGGGGACCTCGGCCAGACCCTCGTAGAACTTCCCGGACGAGTACACCGGGTCCATGATCTGCTCCACGCTGCCCCAGCCCTGCGAGGGCCGCTGCTGGAACAGGCCCACCGAGTCCCGGTCGCCGTAGTCGATGTTGCGGAGCGTGGACTCCTGGAGCGCGGTGGCCAGCGCGATCGTGACCGCCCGCTCCGGCATGCCCCGGGTCGTGCCCACCGCGGAGATCGTCGCCGCGTTCACGGCCTGGGCGAGGCTCATCTCGTACCGCTGGGCCCCGCCGTCGTCCCCGTCCTTCGCCTCCACCACACAGCGCGGCGGACTCTTCGTACCGGAGGAGTCGTACTGCACGGCCAGATAGCCGCCGAGCGCCGCGAGCACGGCGAGGGCGGCCCCGTAGCGGAGGAGGCGTCGTCGGCGAGGGCTGGCTGTCCTGGGCACGCGCCCACCGTACTGGAGGGTACGGGCGGGGCCGATACCCCAGCCCTCCCCGCTCCGACGCCCCAAGCCCTCCCCGCTTCGCCCCCGGCCCCCGCCCGGCCGCGACCTCCCGTCCCTTAGGGTCGTCGTCATGGCCGACAGCACCCTTGACCTCACCCTGGACGGGCCGGCGCTCACCGCCCGGCTCGTCGACTTCCCCTCGGTCAGCGGGGAGGAGAAGGCCCTCGCCGACGCGATCGAGGAGGCCCTGCGCGCCCTGCCCCACCTCACCGTCGACCGCCACGGCAACAACGTCGTCGCCCGCACGAACCTCGGCCGCGCCGAGCGCGTCGTCCTCGCCGGCCACATCGACACCGTGCCGATCGCCGACAACGTCCCCTCCCGCCTCGACGCCGACGGGATCCTCTGGGGCTGCGGCACCTCCGACATGAAGTCCGGCGTCGCCGTCCAGCTCCGGATCGCCGCCACGGTCCCCGCCCCCAACCGCGACCTCACCTTCGTCTTCTACGACAACGAGGAGGTCGCCGCGCACCTCAACGGCCTCGGCCACATCGCCGAGGCCCACCCCGACTGGCTCGCCGGGGACTTCGCCGTCCTGCTGGAGCCCTCCGACGGCGAGGTCGAGGGCGGCTGCCAGGGCACGCTCCGGGTCCACCTGCGCACGACCGGCGAACGGGCCCACTCGGCGCGCGGCTGGATGGGGTCCAACGCCGTCCACGCCGCCGCCCCGATCCTGGCGAGGCTCGCCGCGTACGAACCGCGCCGCCCGGTCATCGACGGCCTCGAATACCGCGAGGGCCTCAACGCGGTGGGCATCGAGGGCGGCGTCGCCACCAACGTCATCCCGGACGCCTGCACCGTCGTCGTCAACTACCGCTACTCACCCGACCGCACCGAGGACGAGGCGGTCGCCCACGTCCGCGAGGTCTTCGCGGACTGCGGGATCGACGAGATGATCGTCGACGACCACTCCGGCGCCGCCATGCCCGGCCTCTCCCACCCCGCCGCCCAGGCGTTCATGACCGCCGTCGGCGGCGCGGCCCGGCCCAAGTTCGGCTGGACCGACGTCTCCCGCTTCGGCGCCCTCGGCGTCCCCGCCGTGAACTACGGCCCCGGCGACCCCATGTACGCCCACAAGCGCGACGAGCACGTGGCCGTCGAGCGGATCACCCACTGCGAGGACCGCCTCCGCTCCTGGCTCACCGGCTGACGCACGGCATTCCCCCGTACGTAACCTCCGCCGATCTACGCTGGCCGTACGCAGCACGACACGTACGACCCAGCACGACGCAGGTCGGTGGAGGGAGCGCAACATGGGCAACGCCGAGGACGCACGGATTCCCGAAGGCGCGGAGGTCCCCGAGGGCGCGGTCGGCCCCGAGGAACAGTGGCTGGGCCCGGTCCTGCGCCGCAGGGAGCAGGTCCAGCCCGGCACGACCGACCAGCGGCTGCTGGACTCCGAGGGCGACTCCGAGTGGGTGCACACCGACCCCTGGCGGGTGATGCGCATCCAGTCGGAGTTCGTCGAGGGCTTCGGCGCGCTCGCCGAACTGCCGAGCGCGATCAGCGTCTTCGGCTCGGCCCGCACCCCGGCCGGATCCGCCGAGTACGAAGCCGGGGTGGCGATCGGCAAGGCGCTGGTCGAGGCCGGCTTCGCGGTGATCACCGGAGGCGGGCCGGGCGCGATGGAGGCCGCCAACAAGGGCGCCCGGGACGCCAAGGGCGTCTCGGTCGGCCTCGGCATCGAGCTGCCCTTCGAGTCGGGCCTCAACCCGCACGTCGACATCGGCGTCAACTTCCGCTACTTCTTCGTCCGCAAGACGATGTTCGTGAAGTACGCCCAGGGCTTCGTGGTCCTGCCCGGCGGACTCGGCACCCTCGACGAGCTCTTCGAGGCGCTGACCCTCGTCCAGACCGGCAAGGTCACCCGCTTCCCGATCGTCCTGTTCGGCACGGACTACTGGGGCGGACTGATCGACTGGCTCCGCGAGAAGGTGGTGGCCGGCGGCAAGGCGTCGGAGAAGGACCTGCTGCTGTTCCACGTCACGGACGACGTGGAGGAGGCGGTGAGACTGGTGACGAAGGAGGTCGGCCGGTAGGACGCGGCCTCTTCGAGCCGGGCTCCGCACGCCGCCGCGCGTGAGGGGCTGTCCGGCGCGTGAGGGGCAGCGCCCCGGCCCCGCCCCTCACGCGCCGGACGGCGGGACTACGCCAGCCCGCGCCGCGCCACCGCGGGCGCCCGGTGCCCGGCGATCGACGCCACCATGTCCAGCACCTGCCGCGTCTCCGCGACCTCGTGCACCCGGTACACCCGCGCCCCCAGCCACGCCGAGACCGCCGTCGTCGCCAGCGTGCCGATGACCCGCTCCTTCACGGGCCGGTCCAGCGTCTCCCCGACGAAGTCCTTGTTGGACAGGGACACCAGCACCGGCCACCCCGTCTCCGCCATCTCCTCCAGCCGGCGCGTCGCCTCCAGGGAGTGCCGGGTGTTCTTCCCGAAGTCGTGGCCCGGGTCGATCATGATCCCGTCCGGCCGCACCCCCAGCTCCACCGCCCGCTCGGCCAGCCCCAGCGTGACCCGCAGGATGTCCGCCATCACGTCCTCGTACGCGATCCGGTGCGGGCGGGTGCGCGGCTCCGCGCCGCCCGCGTGCGTGCAGACCAGCCCCGCCCCGTACCGGGCGGCGACCTCCGCCAGCTTCGGGTCGACCCCGCCCCACGCGTCGTTCAGCAGGTCCGCCCCGGCCTCGCAGACCGCCTCGCCCACCTCGTGCCGCCAGGTGTCCACACTGATCACCACGTCCGGGTGGCGGCGGCGGACCTCGGCGACGAAACCGACCGTGCGGCGCGCCTCCTCCTCGGCGGTCACCTCGTCGCCGGGGCCGGCCTTCACCCCGCCGATGTCGATGATCGCCGCGCCCTCCGCCACCGCCTGCTCGACCCGGGCGAGCGCCGGCTCGTCGCGGAAGGTGGCGCCCTTGTCGTAGAAGGAGTCCGGGGTCCGGTTCACGATCGCCATGACCACCGGCTCGTGCGGACCGAATTCCCGCCGCCCCAGCCTCAGTGCACCGCTCGGCATCCCGTCTCTCCTTCTCAGATAGTCCGGCTGCGACCCTACGGCCTTTCGTGGGCGGCCCCGACTTTGTCGGCGCCGCATGGCACGATCGGAGCCGGACGAGGTTTGCCGCCCCCGGGGAGATGCGCGTGTTCTGGTTCTTGCTGCTCACGATGGTCGTGGTCGTCACCGCGGTCACCCTCGCGGTGGTCGGCGGCGGCGGGAGCGCGGTGCTCCAGGACGTGCCGCCCGAGCGGTTGACCGACCCGCTCCCCGCGGCCCGCCCCGTCGGCCGGGCGGACATCGACGCGCTGCGCCTGCCGATGGCCCTGCGCGGCTACCGGATGGCCGACGTCGACGATGCGCTGTCCCGGCTCGGCGCGGAGCTGGCCGAGCGCGACGCCCGGATCGCGGAGCTGGAGTCCACCCTGGCCGGAGACCGGGCGGCGGCGGTGACGACGGGCACCGAGCTGTTCGAGCCCCCCGGCGACCGGCCGGCCGACCCCGGTGAGCCGCCACTCGGGCCCGGGTACGGCTCCCTCGACCCCGGTGAGCGGCCCGGCGGGCCGGAGCACCGCCTCGCCGAGCCCGGCGACCGTACGGACGGCCGGGACCGCACCGAGGAGGACGGCCGATGAGCGGCGGAGCCGTGGCCGCCCCCGATGGGCGCCCACGCTGCCCGTGGGGCCTGTCCACCGAGGACTACCTCGCCTACCACGACACCGAGTGGGGCCGGGCCGTCCACGGGGACGACGCCCTGTTCGAACGGCTCTGCCTGGAGGCGTTCCAGTCCGGGCTCTCCTGGCTCACGATCCTGCGCCGCCGCGCGACCTTCCGTACCGCCTTCGAGGGATTCCGGATCGAGGCCGTCGCGAAGTTCACCGACGCCGACCGGGAGCGCCTCCTGGCCGACCCGGGCATCATCCGGAACAAGGCCAAGGTCGACGCGACCCTCGCCAACGCGAAGGTGCTCGCCGGGTGGCCGGCCGGGCAGCTCGACGAGCTGATCTGGTCCTACGCCCCCGACCCCGCCACCCGGCCCGCCCCGCGCACCCTCGCCGACGTCCCGGCGGTCACCCCCGAGTCCACAGCGCTGGCCAAGGAGCTGAAGAAGCGCTCGATCCGCTTCGTCGGCCCCACCACCGCCTACGCGCTGATGCAGGCGTGCGGACTGGTCGACGACCACCTCGCGGACTGCGTGGCACGCGGCGGCGGCACGCCCGGCTGAGCGGCTCCTCCCGAGGCGGACCGGATCGGCGGCGGCACGCCCCGCTGATCCGCTGCTTCCCGAGGCAGCCCAGTCGGCGGCGGCCCGCCCCGCTGATCCGCTGCTTCCCGAGGCAGTCCGGCCGGCCGCGGCACGCTCCGCCGATCCGCTACTTGCCGAGGTAGACCGGCTTCTCCTTGGCGAGGAACGCCTCCACCGCGATGGTGTGGTCCTGCGACGCGCCCGCCCGGGTCTGGAGCTCGTCCTCCTTCTCCAGCGCCTCGGCGAGCGTGTGCCCGGCGCCGTACGCCATGGACTCCTTCAGCGCCGCGTACGCCACCGTGGGGCCGGCGGCCAGGGTGCGGGCCACCGCTGCCGCCTGCTCGGCCAGCTCCGCCGCCGGGACGACCCGGTTGACGATGCCCAGCTCCAGGGCGTCCTGCGCGGAGACCGACCGCGGGAAGAAGAGCAGATCGGCGGCGCGGCTCTGCCCGATCAGCCGGGGCAGGGTCCAGGACACGCCCGAGTCGGCGGTGAGGGCGACGCCCGCGAAGGACGTGTTGAAGGAGGCGGTGTCGGCGACCACGCGGTAGTCCGCCGCCAGCGCGAACCCGAATCCGGCCCCGGCCGCGACCCCGTTCACTCCGGCCACGACCGGCTTCGCCATCTCCGTGATCGCCCGCACGATCGGGTTGTAGTGCTCCTGGACCGTGCTCAGCGCGTTCCCGCCGCCCGCCTCGCGGGTGGCCCGCAGGGTGGCGACGTGCTCCTTCAGGTCCTGGCCGACGCAGAAGGCGCGCCCGGTGGCCGTGAGCAGGACCGCCCGGACGCCCGCGTCCGCCCCCGCGGCGAGCAGCGCGTCCCGGAGCGCGACCTTCGCCGCGGTGTTCATCGCGTTCATCGCGTCGGGTCGGTTGATCGTGATCGTCGCGAGCCCCTCGCTCACGTCGTACAGGACGGTGTTCGCCGGCTCGTCGGCCATTCCGGTATCCCCTCGCTGCTCGGGCATCGTTGCCACTGGAGGCAAGCATGGCCGATCCGGCGCGGGGCAGATATGTGACCTGCGTCTAACGATCGGCGCTCACCCGGGGGCCCGGGGCGGCGCAGTATCGCAGCCGGATCGCCGAATTGGGTGGTTTTGCGAGAGCGCGTTGCGCAAGCGATGCAGACCGATGTTGGTCATCGGGGTCATTGATGCGGGATAATGGCGAAGAAGCAATCTGTTCGATGCCGGTGAGGCAGCGCCTGTCATGGGGCCGCCGGTTGCGATTGAGCTGGTTTCAGGAAGGGGAACGAGCATGGCGGCCATGAAGCCGCGGACGGGCGACGGCCCGCTCGAGGTGACCAAGGAGGGGCGGGGCATCGTCATGCGGGTTCCGCTCGAAGGCGGCGGTCGACTCGTTGTCGAGCTGACTCCGGACGAGGCCGATGCCCTCGGCGACGCGCTGAAGAAGGTCGTCGGCTGACGCGGATAGCCCATCACCTTCACCGCTGCCCCGGTACGGACCTCCGTACCGGGGCAGCGGTGCGTCCGGGCCGCGCGCCGGACGCCGTACGGAGGTCAGCGGCGCCGGACGCCGTACGGAGGTCAGCCGCGCCGGACGCCGTACGGAGGTCAGCCGCGTCGGGCCGTGTGTGTCCCAGCCGCTGTACGGGGCCGGCCGGGCGCCGGGCCGTGTGCGTCCCGGTCGCCGTACGGGGGCAGTCAGTCGCGCCGGATCGCGTGTGTCCCGGTCGCCGTAGGCGGTCAGCCGCGGCGGACCGCGCAGAGCAGGCCGTCGCCGACCGGCAGCAGGGTCGACATCAGCTCCTGGCTCTCGCGCACCGCGCGCAGCAGCTCCCGCACCCGCAGCACCTCGGCCGGCTGGGCGGCGGAGTCGACCGTACGGCCGTCCGCGAAGACGCCCTCGAAGCAGACCAGGCCGCCGGGGCGCAGCAGGCGCAACGATTCAGCGAGCACACCGAGGCTCTCCAGGCGGTCGCCGTCGCAGAAGACGAGGTCGTACCCGCCGTCCGCGAGCCGGGGCAGGACGTCCAGGGCGCGGCCGGGGATGAACCGGGCCCGGTTGGTGGCGAAGCCCGCCTGGCGGAACGCCTCCCGGGCGAACTGCTGGCGCTCGGGCTCGGGGTCCACGGTGGTCAGTACGCCGTCCGGCCGCATCCCGTGCAGGAGATACATGCCGGACACGCCCGTGCCCGTGCCGATCTCGGCCACCGCTTTGGCGTCCGCGGCGGCCGCCAGCAGGCGCAGCGCGGCGCCGGTGCCCGGTGACACCGGGCGAAGCCCCAGCTCGTGAGCCCGCTCCCGGGCCACGTGCAGTGCTTCGTCCTCGGCGACAAAGGCGTCGGCGAACGCCCAGCTCGTCTGCCGGTTGGCGGTAATGACCCTCTCCTGTCCCCGTAGTTGGCGCAACGGTGACTGTATCCGCTGGACCCGGGAACCCGCAGATGGGACCGGGCGTTGTGCAGGGAGTGGGGAGAGCGCAGCGACCGGGACCGCGGAGCGGGCCGCCGAGCTGGGCCGAAGAACCGGGCGACGCCCGGCCCCATCAGGGAAAAGGCTTATCCGGAGCTAACGGGCGAGGTGGCTATGGTAGGGGCTCCACTGGACACCACCAGAGCCGATAGGGGAGGTGCGGCTGCGCCTGTGGACCGGGGAGGGAAGCTGCGGCGCCTTCTCAGGTCGGCCGGTGAGCCGAAATCCGTGACCGACATTGCTGACCGTTCTTCCGAAGCCTCCGCACCGACCGCGACCTTCGCCTCCGATGCGGATGCCCAGGCGTGGACCCCGCCCTCATGGGAAGAGATCGTCAGCACGCACAGCGGTCGCGTGTACCGCCTCGCCTACCGCCTGACGGGAAACCAGCACGACGCCGAGGACCTGACCCAGGAGGTCTTCGTCCGGGTGTTCCGCTCGCTGTCGACGTACACGCCCGGCACCTTCGAGGGCTGGCTGCACCGCATCACGACGAACCTCTTCCTGGACATGGTCCGGCGCAAGCAGCGCATCCGCTTCGACTCGCTCGGCGACGACGCGGCGGAGCGGCTGCCCAGCCGTGAGCCGTCCCCGCAGCAGGTCTTCAACGACACGCACTTCGACGCCGACGTGCAGCAGGCGCTGGACACCCTCGCGCCCGAGTTCCGCGCGGCCGTCGTCCTCTGCGACATCGAGGGCCTCAGCTACGAGGAGATCGCCGCGACCCTCGGGGTGAAGCTCGGCACCGTCCGCAGCCGTATCCACCGCGGCCGATCGCACCTGCGCAAGGCCCTCAAGCACCGTTCGCCCGAGGCCCGCGCCGAGCAGCGCTCCCTGGCGGACGCGATCCTGGCGGAGGAGGTCGGGCTGGCGTGAGTGGCACAGGTCCGACCGGTCCCACCCCTGCCGAAGCGCACCTGGGGGACCGGCTCGCCGCGCTGGTCGACGGCGAGCTGAAGCACGACGCCCGCGAGCGGGTCCTGGCCCATCTGGCGACCTGCGCCAAGTGCAAGGCCGAGGCCGACGCCCAGCGCCGTCTGAAGAGCGCCTTCGCCATGTCCGCCTCACCGTCGCCCTCCGAGGGGTTCCTGGCCCGTCTCCAGGGCCTCCCCGGGGGTCCTGGCGGCGACGGGCCCGGTTCCGGCGCGCCGTTCGGTGGCGGCGGACCCTTCGCCGAGGAGTTCTTCCCCGGGCCGCGGCCCACCGGCTCCGCCGCCCACGCCGACCCGGCGCCCTCCCCGCTGGACGGCTTCGGATACGTTCCCGCCGCGCACGGCTCCACCGCCGTGCTGCCCGGCGGGCCCGGCGGCTCCGTCTTCCGCATACACGACGTGGCCCGCGACGCGGACCGCTCGCCCTGGCGCGGCCGGCGCTTCGCCTTCGCGGCGGCCGGCGCCGTCTCGCTCGCGGCCATCGCGCTGGGCGGCACGCTGCCGCTCGACTCCGGCCCCGAACCCTCGCTCCGGGCCGAGGGCGCCGGGAACAACGTTTCGCCGCTCGACGCGGAGACCCGCGCGGAGAACGGCGCCAAGGCGGTCAGCCGTCGGGGCGGCGGCGCTCTCACCGCCTCCGACGAGGGCCTCCTCTCGCCGGCACAGCCCTCCGGCACGGCCCCCTCCGGCACGAACAGCGTGCCTCCGGCGCTCACCGGGAAGGCTCCGACGGCCCCGGCCGTCACCCCTCCGGTGAACCGGAAGGCACCGCCGACCACGCCTCGCCTGTTCGCCGGCCAGGTCCCGGCCGGGCACCCCTTCGTGCTCCCCGTGCTGAACGTGACCGTGCCGCCGCTGGTCCGCCCGGCCGCCCCCGGTACCCCGTTGCCGGTGGCGCTCGGCAGCGGCGCCAAGCCGAAGGCGGCCCCCTCGGTGCCCCTTCCGGGCGTGCCCGCCAACGATCTGGCGAGCCCGCTGTCGCCCCGTCCCTGACCGGACCCTGCGCGGAGATTCGCAAACCTGGTTGAATTCCGCCGAGGGACGCCCCTGGAGGGCGTACAGCGGCCAGTTGCGGGGAGAGCATGGACGACGGGAAGCCCACCGGGCCGCAGGCGAAGTGGTGGAGCCGCCCCGCGGCGCGGCGCGCCGACCACCCCGGGCGGGAGGCCGCCCCGGGCCCGGAGGCAGGGACCCCGGAGCCGGTGCCGTCGGACGAGACCGGGGCGCGTGACGCCCGCTCCGGGCCGGCGGCCCCCGCGCCCGCCGCCCCGGAGGCCCGGGAGCCCGCCGCCCCGAGCAGGCCCCCGGCGGCCCCCGCGCCTGCCGCCCCGAGCGAGTCCCCAGCGGTTTCCGCGCCCGCCGCCCCGAGCAAGCCCCCGGTCGCCCCCGCGCCCGCCGCCCCGAGCGAGGCCCCGGCGGTTCCCGCGCCCGCCGTTCCCGAGGACCGGGAGTCGGCCGCGCACCCGCCCGAGCCCGGCACCGACGTCCCCCGGCCCCGGGCGGCCGGGCAGCCGTTGCACGAGCCCGACGAGTACCGCACCCCGCCCTACGGCGACCCCGGTCCATGGGCGCCCGCCCCGCCCGTGCAGCGGCCCACCCCCGCGCACGGCACCGTCGTACCCCCGGGGGCCGGTGGCCCCGCGCCGCGCTATGCCGCGCCGGGCGGCGGCGTCACCCCGCCCCCCGTACCCGCGTCCACCGCCGCCGACGGCTTCCCGCTGCCGCCCCCGCAGCCCCAGGCCCACGCCCCGCAGCCGCCGCACAATGCCCCCGAGCACCCGGCGCCCCATCCGGCACCGGCGCCGCCCCCGCAGCAGACGCAGACGCACACGCAGCCCCAGACGCAGTGGCTCCAGTACGACCCCTGGGGCGCCCCGGGCGAGCCGCTGACCCGGCCGGGACCCGAGGGCGGGGACCCCGGGCGGCGGAAGAAGCGGCGCGGCGGGGCGTTCATGGGGGCGCTCCTGCTGGCCCTGGTCGCCGGCGGCATCGGCGGCGGAGTCGGCGCGTACGTCGAGCGCAACGGCGGCCTGACCACCGTCGAACTGCCGCAGGCGGACCGCGACAACGGCGGCCGGGCCCCCGAGAGCGTCGCGGGCATCGCCGCCAGCGCCCTGCCCAGCGTGGTCACCCTGCACGTCAGCGGCGCCGCCGAGTCCGGCACGGGCACCGGCTTCGTCCTCGACGGCCAGGGCCACATCCTGACCAACAACCACGTCGTCGCCCCGGCCGGAAGCGGCGGGGACATCACCGTGACGTTCAGCACCGGCGAGACGGCCTCCGCCGAACTCGTCGGCAAGGACAGCGGCTACGACCTCGCGGTCGTCAAGGTGCGCGGGGTCTCCGGGCTCAAGCCCCTGCCCCTGGGCAACTCCGACAACGTCCAGGTCGGCGACCCCGTCGTGGCCATCGGCGCGCCCTTCGACCTCTCCAACACCGTGACCTCCGGGATCATCAGCGCCAAGCAGCGGCCGATCACCGCGGGCGGCGAGAAGGGCGACGGCAGCGACATCAGCTACGTCGACGCCCTCCAGACCGACGCCCCCATCAACCCGGGCAACTCCGGCGGCCCGCTGGTCGACACCCGCGCCCACGTCATCGGCATCAACAGCGCCATCCGGGCGGCCGACAGCGGACGGGGCCCCGAGTCCGGCGGCCAGTCCGGCTCCATCGGCCTCGGCTTCGCCATCCCGATCAACCAGGGCAAGCGCGTCGCCGAGGAGCTGATCAGCACCGGCCGGGCCACCCACCCGGTCATCGGCGTCACGCTGGACATGAAGTACACCGGCGACGGGGCCAAGGTCGGCGCCAAGGACGCCGAGGGCGGGCCGGCCGTCGCCGCGGACGGCCCGGCGGCGAAGGCGGGCATCCGGTCCGGCGACGTCATCACCCACGTCGAGGGGCAGCGCGTGCACAGCGGAGAGGAGCTGATCGTGAAGATCCGCGCCCACCGCCCCGGCGACGCGCTGGAGCTGAAGCTGACCCGGGGCGGCGCGGAACGGACCGTGACCCTGAAGCTCGGCTCCGCGAGCGGTGCGTGACGATGACGGGCCGATCCGGCCGGACCGGCCCCTGACGTCCACCGCGAGGTACCGCCCGGACACCTTGGACAGGTACCTTTGAGCGGTCCGGGCGGCGGGGAGCCCGGCCGTGATCGCACGGAGAACACGCGGAGAACACGAGGAGCGACTAGGTGTTCAATGACATCGGCGCGCTGGAGCTGCTGACGCTCGGAGTGCTGGCCGTGCTGGTCTTCGGCCCCGACAAGCTGCCCAAGCTGATCCAGGACGTCACCCGCACCATCCGCAAGATCCGCGAGTTCTCGGACAGCGCCAAGGAAGACATCCGCTCCGAGCTGGGTCCGCAGTTCAAGGACTTCGAGTTCGAGGACCTCAACCCCAAGACGTTCGTCCGCAAGCAGCTCATGGACGGCAACGACGACCTGGGGCTCAAGGAGATCCGTGAGAGCTTCGACCTGCGCAAGGACCTCGCCGAGGTCACCGACGCGGTCAACGGGCGCACCCCGGCCGCCTCCGATACCGCCAACAGTGCGGCGGACGGCGCGGCCTCCGGCAGCGGCTCCACCAGCCTCACCAAGACCGGCGACACCACTCCTGACCTGCTGAAGAAGGCACCGCGGCAGGACCGGCCCGAGCGCCCGCCGTTCGACGCAGACGCCACCTGACCCCGGTCAATCCCGGCTCGTCCGGACGGTATGGCTATTCTCCATCTGTCCGGTTGCGAGGACCCGAGCCCGCGGGGGGCGGGCCGCTCCGGATCATGACTGATCGAGGAGGCGGCCGCGCAGATGGAGACGACGAGTCGGATTGATACGGACGGTGTCCCGGGCACGGCCACGGCGGAGGAGACGCCACGGGGGGCGGCGGCCGCCCGGCGGGACGTCGACGGCTATCTGAAGGCGGCCTTCCCCTGGTACGGGCTGGACGAGGCATTCACCGGGCCGCGCTGGCTGATGCAGGTCGGCACCGCGGCGGACGGCACGGTGCAGCACGGTGCGACGGGGCACGGGGACGAGCCGTCGGTGAAGACGGACGGGGCCTCGGCCGACAAGGAGCGGTTCGCGGCGGTCATCACCGTGGCCGCCAGCCCCGTACGGCGCAGCGGCGACGGCACCGGCGTGCTGGACGCCACCACGGTGTCCTCGGCCGCCTGGCTCGCGGGCTCCGGTCTGCTCGCGTACACCTGGCCGGCCCAGATGGACCACACCCTGCGCGACGACTGGCTGGACCAGCAGACCGAGACGGCGTTCACCCTCGCCGACGACCTCGGCAGCGCGCCCTGGACGACGCTCTCGCTGCCGGTGGACGGGGTCCCCGTCACGTTCCACTACCGGGAGTCCGAGTTCGGGTGGGTCCTCGCCGGCTCCGCCCACGAGGGCGTCCACATCGGGGCGTACGGGCGGGGGATGAGCGCGTACGGTCTCGGCTTCGCGGCCATCAAGGACATCGAGACCTACGCGTAGCGGCCGCCCACGCGGCACGACGGCGCGCGCACGACGAGGAGGGGCCGGGCGGGCGACGTGCGCGGCCCGGGGCGGAACGACACGACGGGGCGGGCCGGATGACCACCGGCCCGCCCCGTCGTGTCCGTCGCCCTCGGGCGCGTTCCCGCCCGCGAGGACGCGTCAGAACTTGTTGCGCGGGGTGATCCCCAGCGACATGCCGGACAGGCCGCGCTGACGGCCGCCCAGCTTCCGCGCGATCTCCCGCAGCGCGCCGCCGGCCGGGGAGTCGGGGTCGGAGAGGACGACCGGCTTGCCCTCGTCACCGCCCTCGCGCAGCCGTACGTCGATCGGGATCGCGCCGAGCACCGGCACCTCGGCGCCGACCGTGCGCGTCAGCCCCTCGGCGACCCGCGCGCCGCCGCCCGAGCCGAACACGTCGACCATCTCGTCGCAGTGCGGGCACGGCATGCCCGACATGTTCTCCACCACGCCCACGATCTTCTGGTGGGTCTGCACGGCGATCGAACCGGCCCGCTCCGCCACCTCGGCCGCCGCCTGCTGCGGGGTCGTGACGACCAGGATCTCCGCGTTCGGGACGAGCTGCGCAACCGAGATCGCGATGTCGCCCGTGCCCGGCGGCAGGTCCAGCAGCAGGACGTCCAGGTCGCCCCAGTACACGTCGGCGAGGAACTGCTGGAGCGCCCGGTGCAGCATCGGGCCGCGCCACACCACGGGCGCGTTGCCCGGGGTGAACATGCCGATGGAGATGACCTTCACGCCGTGCGAGGACGGCGGCATGATCATGTTCTCGACCTGGGTGGGCTTGCCGTCCGCGCCGAGCATCCGGGGCACGCTGTGCCCGTAGATGTCCGCGTCCACGACGCCGACCTTCAGCCCGTCCGCTGCCATCGCCGCGGCGAGGTTCACCGTCACCGAGGACTTGCCGACGCCGCCCTTGCCGGAGGCGACCGCGTACACCCGGGTCAGCGAACCGGGCTGGGCGAAGGGCACCTCCCGCTCGGCGTTGGAGCCGCGCAGCGAGCTCGCGAGCTCCTTGCGCTGCTCGTCGCTCATCACGTCCAGGGTTACATCGACCCGCGAGACGCCCTCGACCCGGGAGACCGCGTCGGTCACGTTCCGGGTGATGGTGTCGCGCATCGGGCAGCCGGAGACCGTGAGGTACACCGTGACAGCCACTGCACCGTCAGGATCGATCTCGACCGATTTCACCATGCCCAGCTCGGTGATCGGGCGGTGGATCTCCGGGTCGTTCACTGTCGACAGTGCCTCAAGCACCGCGTCTTCCGTAGCCATACGGACGATGTTACGGCGCTGGGGGCTACGCGCGGGTAGCGCTTCCCCGGTCGCCTTCGTCACTCTCGTCCGGGAAGGCCGTCCGGCGCTCCTCCATGTCCTTCACCATGTCCTGGAGCTCCGAGCGGATCCAGTCCCGGGTGGCGACCTCGCCCAGGCCCATGCGCAGCGCCGCGATCTCCCGCGTCAGGTACTCGGTGTCGGCGATGGAGCGCTCGTTCTGCTTGCGGTCCTGCTCGTGGGTGACCCGGTCGCGGTCGTCCTGCCGGTTCTGCGCGAGGAGGATCAGCGGAGCGGCGTACGACGCCTGGAGCGACAGCATCAGCGTCAGGAAGATGAACGGGTACTGGTCGAACCGCAGGTGCTCGGGCGCGAAGATGTTCCACAGCACCCAGACGATGATGATCAGCGTCATCCAGACGATGAACCGCCCGGTCCCCAGGAACCGAGCGATCCGCTCGGAGAACCGGCCGAACGCCTCCGGGTCGTACTCCGGCAGCAGCCGCCGGCGCGGGGCCCTCGGCTGGTCCAGCCGGGTGCGCGGGGGCCGCATCAGCCCCGAGGAGCCGGTCGAGGACGCCTTCGCCCGCTCATCGCCCGCCACGTCCGATCCCCTCCTCCCCGTGCAGATCCGTCAGGTCCGTCTCGCGCCAGTCGTCCGGCAGCAGGTGGTCCAGCACGTCGTCCACCGTCACCGCGCCCAGCAGCGAACCGCTCTCGTCCACCACCGGGGCCGAGACCATGTTGTACGCGGCCAGATAGCTGGTGACCAGCGGCAGCGGGGTGTCCGGCGGCAGCGGCACCAGATCGCTGTCGACGATCGAGCTGACCAGGGTGAACGGCGGATCGCGCAGCAGCCGCTGGAAGTGCACGGTGCCCAGGTACTTGCCCGTGGGGGTCTCGTCGGGGGAGCGGCACACGTACACCTGCGCGGCCAGCGCCGGCGACAGGTCCTGCTGGCGCACCCGGGCCAGCGCGTCGGCCACCGTGGCGTCCGGCCGCAGCACGATCGGTTCGGTCGTCATCAGACCGCCCGCCGTGCGCTCCTCGTACGACAGCAGCCGGCGCACGTCGGCCGCGTCGTCGGGCCGCATCAGCTCCAGGAGGCGTTCCTTGTCCTCCTCCGGCAGCTCGGAGAGCAGGTCGGCCGCGTCGTCCGGGTCCATCGCCTCCAGGACGTCGGCGGCCCGCTCCTCGGCGAGCTTGCCAATGATCTCCACCTGGTCGTCCTCGGGCAGCTCCTCAAGGACGTCCGCCAGCCGGTCGTCGTCCAGGGCCGCCGCGACCTCCGCCCGGCGCTTGGGCGAGAGGTGGTGCAGGGCGTTGGCCACGTCGGTGGGGCGCAGCCGCTCGAACGTGGCGACCAGGTTCTCCGCGCCCTGGCCGTGCTCGTCCAGCGAGAAGCCGCTGACCGCCGACCACTCCACCGTCAACGTCTCGCCCTTGCGGCGCAGCGCCCCGCCGCGCCCCTTGCGGACGAAGTACTTGTCGATCTCCCAGTCGCGGCGGGCGGGCAACTGCTGGATCGCCACGTCCAGGACGGTGACCTCCTCGCCCTCCTGGTCGTGGCCGTCCACCAGCCGCACCCGGCGGTCCAGGAACTCGCCGAGGACGAGCCGTTCGGTGGGCCGCTGCTCGAAGCGCCGCATGTTGACCACGCCGGTGGTGATGACCTGGCCGGACTCGACGCCCGTCACCCGGGTCATCGGCAGGAAGATCCGCCGCCGGCTGATCACCTCGACCACCAGGCCCAGGATGCGCGGCGGCCGTCCGCCGACCCGCAGCATCGCCACCAGATCGCGGACCCGGCCGACCTGGTCGCCGTTCGGGTCGAAGACGGGCACCCCGGACAGATGGGAGACGAAGACCCTGTGCGTGACCGCAGCCATCCGCCGCCTCCTTCGTCCGTCCGTGTCCCTGCCGGTCCGCCCGTCGAGGCGCCCGTGCCGGTCCACCTGCCCGGTATCCGCTCAGGCATCCGTACCAGCCGGCCGCGCCGACCAGCGCGTTTCGCCGGTACGCCGTGATCAGGCTAGCCCGTACCACCGCTCCCCGCCCCGGCGGACCCGTCCGTACGGCTGGCTGCCGGGCGGTGCCCGCGCCCCGGGTACGCTGCCGTCTGCTACCCCCGATCGCAGTGGAGAGGCAGTACGCCCGTGACCTCTTTTGCCCCGGCCGTGCGCAACCGCCGCCGGACCGCCCTCGCCCTGGTGCTGTGCGGAGGGCTGACCGCGGCCCTGGCCGCCTGCGGCACCGAGGAGGACCCGGACAAGGGGACCAACGGCGTCGCCAGACTCAGCGCCGCCGAGATCGACGAGAAGGCCAGGGCGGCGGCGGACGCGGCGAGCGCGGTACGGCTGTCGGGCACGCTGGTCAGCAAGGGCGGCACCTACCGGCTCGACATGAAGCTCACCGCGCAGGGCGGCATGGGCTCGGTGAGTTCGAAGGAGCAGAGCTTCGCGCTGCTGCGGATCGACGACGAGCTGTACCTGAAGGCGCCCGCCGAGTTCTGGACCCATGAGGACAGCGCGCGGCAGGGCGAGGCCGGCGATGTGGCGGCCGCCGACAAGCTGGGCGGCAAGTACGTCAAGGTCCCCCAGGGCGACCCCAGCTACAAGAGGCTGCGCGGCTTCACCGACAAGGACGTCCTGCTCGACGGGCTCCTCGCGCTGCACGGCACCGTCAACAAGGGCGACCGGGACACGGTCGGCGGACACCGCACCATCCAGGTGCTGGGCGGCAAGGGCGAGGGCGGGGCCTTCGACGTCTCCCTGGAGGACGAGCCGTACCCGCTCCGGGTGGCCCGGGGCGGCGGCGCCGGCACGGTCACGCTCGCCGACTGGGGGCAGACCTTCCCGCTGGAGGCGCCCGACGAGGACGACACGGTCGACTACGGCGGCCAGCTCCCCAAGTCCGCCGGCTGACGGCGGCGGACGGGTCAGCCCTTCCGGCGGCGCTTCAGCAGCAGCCGGGGGAGCGCCGGCGGAACGGGCTCGCGGGTGGTGGCCGGCGTCGGCAGCGGGGCGGCCGCCAGGGAGGTGTCCGGGAGCGCGGTGCTGACCGCCTCGGGCGTCAGCCGCGCCACCGTGCACGTGCGCGCCCACCGCTCGGGCATCGCCTCGGCGTCCGGCGCGTTCAGCCGCTTGCCCTTCAGCTCGGCGACGGCCGCCTCCCACTCCTCGGAGCGCGGCGCCAGGAACCGTACGGCCGCGCTCCAGGCGACGATCCGGCCGCCCTTGTCCTTGCTGCGTACGGTCACCTCGGCGCGGCCCCCGTCGGCCAGGCCCTCCGGCAGCGGCTGCTCACCGGGGCCGCCGCCGACCAGGAGCGCCGCGCCCTCGTGCCAGACGTGCCAGACGGCGCGGGCGGGCCCGGAGGCCCGGACCCAGACGAGGCCGGACTTCTTCGTGGCCTCCTCGGCGAGGGCCCTGTCCAGCAGCTCGGCACAAGCGTCAGTCATGGGCGTGAGCTTAGACGGGCGCGGAGCTTCCGGGTGCGGGCCCGGGCGGGGTCCGGTGCGCGGGGCGTGGGGCCGGGCGGGGCTCCGGCGGGCAGGGCATGGGCCCGGGCAGGGCAGGGCAGGGGCCCGGGCCGGGTTCCGCCGAGCGGGCGCGGGGCTACAGCCAGCCGTTGCGCTTGAGGATGCGGTGGATCGAGAAGCAGACCGCCCCGATCACGCCGAGCACCAGCGGATAGCCGTACTTCCACTCCAGCTCCGGCATGTAGTCGAAGTTCATGCCGTAGACCCCGCAGATCATCGTCGGCACGGCGATGATCGCCGCCCATGAGGTGATCTTGCGCATGTCCTCGTTCTGCGTGACCGTCGCCTGCGCCAGGTTCGCCTGGAGGATCGAGTTCAGCAGTTCGTCGAAGCCGAGGACCTCCTCCTGGACCCGGGCGAGGTGGTCGGCGACGTCGCGGAAGTACTTCTGGATGTCGGGGTCGATCAGCCGCATCGGGCGCTCGCTCAGCAGCTGCATGGGGCGCAGCAGCGGGGAGACGGCCCGCTTGAACTCCAGGACCTCGCGCTTGAGCTGGTAGATCCGGCCCGCGTCCGAGCCGCGCCGGCCGCCCTTGGCCGGGGAGGAGAAGACGTCGATCTCCACCTCGTCGATATCGTCCTGCACCGCCTCGGCCACCGCGATGTACCCGTCGACGACGTGGTCGGCGATGGCGTGCAGTACGGCGGAGGGGCCCTTGGCCAGCAGTTCGGGGTCGTCCTGGAGGCGGTGGCGCAGGGCGCGCAGGGAGCCCTTGCCGCCGTGCCGGACGGTGATGACGAAGTCCCGGCCGGTGAAGCACATGACCTCGCCGGTCTCCACGACCTCGCTGGTCGCGGTCAGTTCGGCGTGCTCCACGTAGTGGATGGTCTTGAAGACGGTGAACAGCGTGTCGTCGTACCGCTCCAGCTTGGGCCGCTGGTGGGCGTGGACGGCGTCCTCCACCGCCAGCGGGTGCAGCCCGAACTCCCTCGCGATGCCCGCGAATTCGGCGTCGGTCGGCTCGTGCAGGCCGATCCACGCGAAGCCGCCCTCCTCCCGCACCTGGAGCATGGCCTCGTGCGGCGTGGGGGCGGAGGGCGCGGCGACCCGGCGGCCGTCGCGGTAGACGGCGCAGTCGACGACGGCGCTGGAGGCGGACGGGTCGCGGGTGGCGTCGTACGCGCTGTACGGGGCGGTGCCGCTGTTCTTGCGGAAGGGCGGTCGCAGGGAGGGGCGCACGGCGGCGCGCAGGTCACGGATCATCGACATGGCTGGCTCCTTCACGGAGGGCCGTCGGCGAGGGCGTGGAACAGCCCGGAATGGGGACGTGAGCTCACGTCCGCAAAGCGGGCTCCACCGCGCGGGCGCGATGACGGCGTTCGCTACAGACAGGCAAAACTCGTTACAGGCAGGCAGGAACGAAGAGCTCTTCCGTCACGCGAACCGCCGTCGGGGAGGCGTCCTGCGGTGACGGAGGGGCCGGCACCGGACGACCGACGAGGCGTCGGATCAACGGGAAAGGCGAGGCGCGGAAGAGCGGTCGGTACTGCACGGTCGACTTGGATCCATGGCAGTCCCCACCTCCTCCGGCCGGTCCCCCGTGGGGGACGACGTGTCGTCGGGACGAAGAAGAGCGACGCTTCTGCGCGCTGTCCCGACCGGCGGCCAGGCTATCAGCCGTCCCAGGGCCAATCCCGTACTTTGCCCATTCACTACGCGATCTATGCTCGCGGCATGGCAGAAATTCTCGCGCTGGTCGAGGCGCGGCTCGTCTCCGCCCTCGGGGAGCCGGACGCACGCGCCGATGTGACGTTCCTCGGCACGGACCGCGTCCAGGTGCTGCGCTTCCTCGACGGCGACATCGTGCGGTACGCGACGCTCGGCATGTCGGGCGCGCCGATGGCCGATCCGACCTCCCCGCTCGCCGATCCGGTGAAGGGTCCGCGCGCCGAGCTGGTCCTCTCCGTACGGGGCGGACTCGCCGACACCGACCAGGTGTTGCGCCCGCTCGCCGTGCTGGCCACCTCCCCGCAGGTCGAGGGGGTGATCGTGGCCCCGGGCGCCTCGCTGGACCTGGGCGAACCGCTGTGGCCCGGGGCGCCGTTCACGTCCGTCCTGGTCGCGGAGTCCGGCGGCCTGGTGGAGGACCTGGAGCTGGACGAGCCGATGGAGCCGGTGCGCTTCCTGCCGCTGCTGCCGATGACGCCCAACGAGGCCGCCTGGAAGCGGGTGCGCGGGGCGCAGGAGCTCCAGGAGCGGTGGCTGACGCACGGTACGGACGTACGCGATCCGCTGCGCACGTCCGTACCGCTGGACTGAGACCGACCGGCCGCCACCTGGGCCTACCGCTGGACTGGGACCGGCGGGACCCACCGCTGTTCGGAGTCCGGTCGGCCGCCACCGGGACGTACCGCTGGACTGAGCCCCCCGGCCGTCACCGGTACGTCGGCCGGGCCGGATCCGGGCGGTGCGTCGGGCGCGCCGCCGGACCGGGCCCGGCCGGGTCCACGGAGGGTCAGTCGGCGAAGGCCGTGACGCCGTCCTCCATGGCGTGGACCGGCTCCAGTTCCTGCGCCTCGTGGGTCAGCGCCGTACGCCGGACGCCCACGACGACCGCTCCGACGACGGCGGCGAGCGCGGCCACGACGAACGGGATGTGGACATCGGTCCACTCCTCGATCTTCGGGGCCAGGAAGGGGGCGGCCGCCGCGGCGAACCAGCGGACGAAGTTGTACCCGGCGCTCGCCACCGGCCGCGGCGCGTCCGAGACGCCGAGGGCCAGCTCGGTGTAGACGGTGTTGTTCATGCCGATGAACGCGCCGGAGACGATCGTGGCGACGACCGCCGTGGTGTGGCCGCCGTATCCGAGGACCAGCAGGTCGGCCGCGAGCAGCACCAGTGAGGCGCCGAGCACCTTGAGCGAGCCGAAGCGGCGCTGGAGGCGCGGGGCGACCAGCACGGAGAAGACGGCGAGCAGCAGACCCCAGGCGAAGAAGACCGCGCCCGACTTGTACGGGGTCATGTCCAGCACGAACGGCGTGAACGCCAGGATCGTGAAGAAGGCGTAGTTGTAGAAGAACGCCGACGCCGCCACCGAGGCGAGTCCGCCGTGGCCCAGCGCCTTCACCGGATCGAGCAGGGACGTCCTGCGGGCCGGCTTCGGCTGCTCCTTGAGGAATGCCGCGATGCAGAGGAAGCCGACCGCCATCAGCGCCGCCGTCCCGAAGAACGGGTAGCGCCAGCTCGCGTCGCCCAGCAGCGCGCCGAGCAGCGGCCCGCACGCCATGCCGAGGCCGAGCGCCGACTCGTACAGCAGGATCGCCGCCGCGCTGCCGCCCGCCGCCGCTCCGACGATCACCGCGAGGGCGGTGGAGACGAACAGGGCGTTGCCCAGGCCCCAGCCGGCCCGGAAACCGACCAGTTCGCCGACCGAGGACGAGGTGCCGGAGAGGGCGGCGAAGACGATCACGAGCGCGAGGCCGGCCAGCAGGGTCTTGCGGCCGCCGATGCGGCTGGAGACGAAGCCGGTGACCAGCATCGCGAACGCGGTGATCAGGAAGTACGAGGTGAACAGCAGCGACACCTGGCTCGGCGACGCTTCCAGTCCCTTGGCGATGGACGGGAGGATCGGGTCCACCAGTCCGATCCCCATGAAGGCCACCACCGATGCGCCCGCCGTGGCCCAGACGGCCTTCGGCTGGCGCAGGAGCCCGGCCCCCGTCGCCCCCTCGTCGAACGGATCCTCTCCCTGCATGGGCTCTCTCCCTCTCTCCTTCGGCCTCGCCGGATCGATGCGTTATGCACAGGATAAGTTAGACAAACTAATAAATGCAAGCTACACCTATTTTCCCCGGTCAGAGCCACGCTGCGGACGGGTGATCGTCCTTGACGGGACGTCCGGCGGGGAGGACGGTGGGGGGTTATGAGGGGCGAACCCAGTTGCCCGAAGTGCGGTGGCCGGGTCAGGGCGCCCGGCCTCTTCGCCGACGCCTGGCAGTGCGCCGCGCACGGCCCGGTCCAGCCGCTGCAGCCGGTCGTCCCGCCGAGCGTCGAAGCGCTCGGCGTCGTGGTGCACCGCGCCCGGGTCCCCGTCTGGATGCCCTGGCCGCTCCCCGTGGGCTGGCTGTTCACCGGCGTCGCCGGCGCGGGCGACGACCGCAGCGGCGGACGCGCGAGCGCCGTGGCCTGCTCCGGGCCCGGCCCCCTGGGCGGTATGGGAGAGCTGCTGCTGGTCGCCGAGGAGCTGGGCGTCGGCCTCGGCGCCCGGTACGCGGGGATCGAGGGACTGGACCCCGGCCCCCATCTGAACGTCGACGCCGCCCCCGACGCCAAGGTCCACGCCGCCGGCCGCCCCACCCCGCTCTGGCACGTCAAGAACGCCCCGGAGGACCGGGCCGTCTTCGCCGGCGAGGCGCGCGGGCTCTGGCTCTGGGCGATCCTGTGGCCGGAGCAGTCGGGGCTCCTGATGTACGACGAACTGGTCCTGACCGACCTCCGGGACGCCGGGGGAGAGGTGGACCTGGTCCCCTGCGGCGCGCTCAGCCCCCGGCTGCTCGCCCGCCCCGAGACGCCGCCGCGACAGGCGGCGGGGGAGCGGTAGGCGGCGGGGAGCGACAGGCGGCGGGGGAGCGGCGGACGGCGGGGAGCGACGGGCGGCGGGGGAGCGCTGGGCTGCGGTTATCCTTGAGCGGTCCCCCGTCCGCCCGCGAGCCCCGGAGTCACGCGTCGTGCGCATCGATCTGCACACCCACTCCACCGCTTCGGACGGCACGGACACCCCCGCCGAGCTGGTGGCCAACGCCGTCGCCGCGGGCCTGGACGTCGTCGCGCTCACCGACCACGACACCGTCGGCGGACACCGTGAGGCCGTCGACGCACTGCCCGAGGGCCTCACGCTCGTCACCGGGGCCGAGCTGTCCTGCCGGGTGGACGGCGTGAGCATGCACCTGCTCGCGTACCTCTTCGACCCGGCCGACGCCGAGCTGGCGCAGGCCCGGGAGCGCGTCCGCGACGACCGGGTGCCGCGCGCCCGGGAGATGATCCGCAAGCTGCGCGCCCTCGACGTCCCCGTCACCTGGGAACAGGTCGCCCGCATCGCCGGCGACGGTTCGGTCGGCCGCCCGCACGTCGCCGCCGCCCTCGTCGAGCTCGGCGTCGTCCCCACCGTCTCCGACGCCTTCACGCCCGAGTGGCTGGGCCACGGGGGACGGGCGTCCGCGGCGAAGCACGAGCTCGACCCCTTCGACGCCGTCCGGCTGGTGAAGGCCGCGGGCGGGGTGACCGTCTTCGCCCACCCCGCCGCCGTGAAACGCGGCGCCGTGGTCCCCGAGTCCACCATCGCGGCGCTCGCCGCCGCCGGACTCGACGGCATCGAGGTCGACCACCTCGACCACGACGCGCCCGCCCGGGCCCGGCTGCGCGGCCTCGCCCGCGAACTGGACCTGCTGACCACCGGCTCCAGCGATTACCACGGCAGCCGCAAGCCCATCGAACTCGGCGCGTGCACCACCGACCCCGAGGTCTACGGCGAGATCACCCGGCGCGCCACGGGGGCCTTCCCCGTGCCGGGCGCCGGCGGAGCCGTCCGCCGCTAGCCGACCTGCCGCACCACCCGTCCTCTTTCCGCGCGCCCCCGTGCGTACCGTCGCGTGCCCGACGCACCGCGACGCCCGCTGCCCGGCTCCGCGCCGCCCCGTACCGCCCGCTCATCTCTCGCAAGGCTCACTGTGTTCGACGTCGCTGTCTTCGGATCCCTCTTCCTCACCCTGTTCGTGATCATGGACCCGCCCGGGATCACCCCGATCTTCCTCGCCCTCACGGCGGGCCGCCCCGCCAAGGTGCAGCGCAGGATGGCGCTCCAGGCGGTCATGGTCGCCTTCGGCGTGATCGCCGTGTTCGGCGTGCTCGGCCAGCAGATCCTCGACTATCTGCATGTCTCCGTACCCGCCCTGATGATCGCGGGCGGACTCCTCCTGCTGCTCATCGCGCTCGACCTGCTGACCGGCAAGACGGACGAGCCGACGCAGACCAAGGACGTCAACGTGGCGCTCGTACCGCTGGGCATGCCGCTGCTCGCCGGGCCCGGCGCCATCGTCTCGGTCATCCTCGCCGTGCAGCACGCCGACGGTCTCGGCGGCCAGCTCTCCGTGTGGTCCGCGATCGCCGCCATGCACGTGGTGCTCTGGCTGGCCATGCGCTACTCGCTCGTCATCATCCGCGTGATCAAGGACGGCGGTGTGGTGCTGGTGACCCGTCTCGCCGGCATGATGCTCTCCGCCATCGCCGTCCAGCAGATCATCAACGGCGTCACCCAGGTCATCCAGGACTCCTGACCGGCCGGACGGCGCGGGCGCTCCGCCCGGCGGCTCCTCGCGCAGGGGCCCGTCGGCCCCGTGCCCTCCTCCGTACAGCACTGCGCCCCCGCACGGACGTTCCGTGCGGGGGCGCTTCCTCTTCAGCGGCGCGATGCGGCGAGACCCGTGGCCTCATCGGACGTCACCTGACCGTCGAGCGGTTACGAGGCCGTACTGTCGGCCGGCCGGATGTAGATGCGCTGGCCCGTCGCCGCGGCCTGCTGCACGATCCGGTTGACGGAGGCGGCGTCCACGACGGTGCTGTCCACGGCGGTACCGTCGACGTCGTCGAGGCGCATGATCTCGAAGCGCATAGGGCTTCCCTTCGTCTGATCCTCCTGCTGGAGAACTACTGGCGCCGGTGGGGCGTCCCACCGGCAAGACTAGGAACGCGAGGCTTCCCTCGCGTTCCACACCGGTTACAACGAGATGCCCTCTGCAAACATTCCCTACGCTAAGGAAATTTTTTGGATGTCTAAGTACCCGTTGGTAACCGCAGCACCACAGACCACGAGGTTCGCATGAACGAGGGGGACCCGCAGCTCGGCGCGGGCACCGGTCTCGCCGCCCGCCTGGACCGCACCAACGAGCTGCTCCAGCGCATGCTCGTCGAGGTCGCCAAGACGCCGTCGACGCACGCCATCTTCGTGGACGCCGGGTACGTGTACGCGGCGGCCGGGCTGCTCGTCACCGGCACCGAGGACCGGCGCTCCTTCGACCTCGACGCCGAGGGGCTGATCGACGCCTTCATCGACAAGGCGCGCACGATCTTCGCGGACAGCAGGCTGCTGCGCGTCTACTGGTACGACGGGGCCCGCCGCCGCATCCACACCGCCGAGCAGCAGGCCATCGCCGAACTGCCCGACGTCAAGGTGCGGCTGGGCAACCTCAACGCCAACAACCAGCAGAAGGGCGTCGACTCCCTCATCCGCACCGACCTCGAATCCCTCGCCCGCCACCGCGCCATCAGCGACGCGGCCCTCGTCGGCGGCGACGAGGACCTGGTCTCGGCGGTGGAGGCGGCCCAGGGGTACGGGGCCCGCGTGCACCTGTGGGGCATCGAGGCCGCGGACGGCCGCAACCAGGCCGAACCGCTGCTGTGGGAGGTCGACAGCCAGCGCACCTTCGACCTCGACTTCTGCCGCCCCTACGTCACGCGGCGCCCCGTCACCACGTACGAGGACGACACACCGGCCCCCTCCCGGGAGGACGTCCGCTTCGTTGGCGCCCAGGTCGCCGCCGCCTGGCTCGCCGCCCGGGGCCGCGACTCCCTGGCCGACCTGCTGCCCGGCCGGCCCTATCTGCCGGGCTCCACCGACCAGGACCTCCTGGTCGAGGCGGAACGGCTGCTCCAGTGCTCGCTGCGCGGCCACGCCCACCTGCGGCGGGCGCTCCGCGACGGCTTCTGGCAGCACCTCCAGGCGCAGTACTGAGCGGGGCCGGGGCCGCGCCTGGTGGGACGCGCCGTCAGCCGGGGGCCGGACGGACGCCCCGTCAGAGGGGAGCCGGACGGACGCCCCGTCAGACGGGGGCCGGACCGTCCCAGAACGCGGCCAGCGCCTGCGCGGTCTCCCGGGGGCGGGCGGTGTTGGGGGAGTGCTCGGCCCCGGCGATCGTCGTGCGGTGGGCGCCGAGGCGCCGCGCCATGGAGTCGAACAGCTCCACCGGCCAGACGTCGTCGCGCTCCCCGGACAGCACGTGGACGGGGAGCCCCACGGCCGCCAGCTCGTCCACCCGGTCCGGCTCGGTGGCCAACTGGGCTCCGGTGGCGATGAGCTGGGCCGGGTCGTGGGCGAGCCAGCGGCGGCGCAGGTCCGCGCCGTCACCGGTGTCCGCGTCCTGCGGCGGGTCCAGCGCCCGCATCGCCTCCCACACCTCGTCCATCGACAGCACGGCCAGCGCGTCGCCCAGCATCTTCACCTTCTCCCGCTGGGCGGCGACCACCTCGGCCGGACCCGAGGACATCAGCGTCAGCGAACGGAACGGGGCGGCGTCCAGCAGGACGGCGGCGCGCGCGATCTGGCCGCCGAGCGAGTGCCCGAGCAGGTGCAGCTCTCCCGGGCCCGTCCCCAGCGCCGCCGCCTGGGCGAGCACGTCCCGGGCCGACTCCGCCCGGGCGTAGTCCTCCTGGCGGCCCGTCCCCTTCGACTCGTACTGCCCCCGGCCGTCCACGGCGACCACCCGGTAGCCGGCCGCGCACAGCGGTTCGAGCAGGGCGACGAAGTCCTCCTTGCTGCCGGTGTACCCGGGCAGCAGCAGGGCGGTGGCCCGTTCCGGCGTACGCGGTACGGCGTCCAGGACGGCGAAGTCACCGCGCTCCGTGGGCAGGACACGGGAGCGGGCGCAGGGCGGCGGGGCGAAGGTGGGCGGACGACTCATACGGCGAGGCTATCGCCGCCACCCCGGGGCCGCCGCCACCGGCCGGGGCGTGAAGGACGGGCCCGGCGGGTCCGCGCCTGCTGCGCCGGACACCCCGCAGGGGCAGCGAAACGGCCCCGGCCCCCGCGGGTGCGGGGGCCGGGGCCGTTCGTCGTGCGGTGTCGCCGGGAGCGTCAGCTCTCGGTCGCCGTCACCGTCGCGGCACCGGCCGGGCGGGTGGCCCGGCGACGGCGCGTCTTCGGCGCGGCGGCGGCCTCGCTCACCACGGCCTCGGCCGCGGAGACCACGGCGGCCTCCGGAGTCGCGGTCGCGGTGGCGGCGCCGGCCGGGCGGGTGGCCCGACGGCGGCGCGGCCTGGCCTCCGCCTCGGCGGCCGGGGCCTCCGTCCCGGGCTGCTCGGCGGCGACCGTCGTGGCCGTGGCCTTGGCGGCGGCCTTCGACGGGGCCTTCTTCGCAGCGGCCTTCTCGGTCGCCTTCTCCGCGGGCTCCGAAGCCGTCTCCGCCTTCGCGCGCGACTTCGTCGCCCGGGTCGCCCGGGTCTTCGTCTCGGCCGCGGCGGACTCGGCGGTCACGGCCTCGGAAGTCACGGCCTCGGCCTTCTTCCGGGTCCGGGTCTTCGGCTTCGACTCGGCCGCGGGCTCGGCCTCCACCGGGGCCTCGGCCTTCGCCTTCGCCTCGGTCTTCGGCTTCGACGTGGCGCGTGCCGGGCGGCGGCGCGTCTTCGTCTCGGGCTCCGGCTCGGCGGCCGGGGCGATCTGGAAGTCGACCTCGTCGGCAGGCTTCACGACCCGGGCGCGGCGGCGCGGACGCGCCTTCGGCTCCGGGGCCGGCTCCGTGATGCCCGCGGCGACCGCCACGGTCTGGAACTCGGCCGGGGCCGAAGCGACCGGGGCCGAAGCGGCCGGTGCGGCGGCGGGTGCGGCGGTCTCCTCCGTCACCGGCTTCGCGGCACGGCCGCGACGGCGGCGCGGCTTCGTCTCCGCGACGTCCTCGGCCACCGGCTGTGCGACCGGAGCGGACACCGGCTGTGCGACCGGAGTGGCCTCGGCCACCGGCTGCGCGACGGGCTCGGCCTCGGCCTCGGCCACCGGGGCGGGGACCGCCGGGGCCTCGGCGACCGCCACGGACGCCTCGGCGGGGTTGCTGACGCGGGTACGGCGGCGACGGCGCGGGGTGCGCGGCGCGTCGGACGACGCGTCGCCCTCGGCCGCCGGCCCGGCCGGCGCGGTCTCCTTGGCGGGCGCGGGCACCGTCGCGGCGCCCGCCTCCGCCGCGGCTCCGCCACGGGTGCGGCGGCGCTGGCGCGGCGTACGGGTGCGGGGCTCGCGCTCCTCGCGCGCCGGGGCGGGGGCGGCGGCCTTGCGGCCGCGGCCGCCGGTCTCGCCGAGGTCCTCGACCTCCTCGGCCCGCAGACCGGCACGGGTCCGGTCGGCGCGCGGCAGCACGCCCTTGGTGCCGGCCGGGATGCCCAGCTCCTCGTAGAGGTGCGGCGAGGTGGAGTACGTCTCCGGCGGGTCCGGGAACTTCAGGTCCAGCGCCTTGTTGATCAGCTGCCAGCGCGGGATGTCGTCCCAGTCGACCAGCGTGATCGCGATGCCCTTGGCGCCCGCGCGGCCGGTCCGGCCGATGCGGTGGAGGTAGGTCTTCTCGTCCTCCGGCGACTGGTAGTTCACGACGTGGGTCACACCCTCGACGTCGATGCCGCGCGCGGCGACGTCGGTGCAGACCAGGACGTCGACCTTGCCGTTGCGGAAGGCGCGCAGCGCCTGCTCGCGGGCGCCCTGGCCGAGGTCGCCGTGGACCGCGCCGGAGGCGAAGCCGCGCTTCTCCAGCTGCTCGGCGATGTCGGCCGCCGTGCGCTTGGTGCGGCAGAAGATCATCGCGAGCCCGCGGCCCTCGGCCTGGAGGATGCGGGCGAGCATCTCCGGCTTGTCCATGTTGTGGGCGCGGTAGACGTGCTGGACCGTGTTCTTGACGGTCGTGCCCTCGTCGTCGGGCGACGTGGCGTTGATGTGCGTCGGCTGCGACATGTACCGCCGCGCCAGGCTGATGACGGCGCCGGGCATGGTCGCCGAGAACAGCATCGTCTGGCGCTTGGCCGGCAGCATCGTGATGATGCGCTCGACGTCGGGCAGGAAGCCCAGGTCCAGCATCTCGTCGGCCTCGTCGAGGACGAGCCCGCGGATGTGGGAGAGGTCGAGCTTGCGCTGGCCCGCGAGGTCCAGCAGGCGGCCCGGGGTGCCGACGATCACGTCGACGCCCTTCTTCAGGGCCTCGACCTGGGGCTCGTACGCCCGGCCGCCGTAGATCGCGAGAACGCGGACGTTGCGGACCTTGCCGGCGGTGAGCAGGTCGTTGGTGACCTGGGTGCACAGCTCGCGGGTGGGAACGACGACGAGCGCCTGCGGGGCGTCGGTCAGCTCCTCGGGCTTGGCGCGCCCGGCCTCGACGTCGGCGGGGACGGTCACGCGCTCCAGGAGCGGGAGACCGAAGCCGAGCGTCTTGCCGGTGCCGGTCTTGGCCTGGCCGATGACGTCGGAGCCGGAGAGGGCTACGGGGAGCGTCAGCTCCTGGATGGGGAAGGGGGACGTGATGCCGACCGCCTCAAGGGCTTCGGCCGTCTCGGAAAGAATGCCGAGGTCTCGGAACGTAGTCAGGGTGCTGCCTCTTCTGTGAAACGCGGTCCGAGGCGAACGCTGGGGGTCGTACCGTGCCGGGTTGGTCATCCGGCCGTGGATGGGCCGGGTGGCGCGGGACCACTGCCGTCGCTCGAGCGCTCGTGCCGCTGAGGGGGCCCCTCATCTGCAGTCGTACGTGGCGTACGCACCGCGTGGAGGGCTGTCGGGTCGGAGCCGATCGGGCCACCGACCGGGCATCCTCATTCAAGGGTGCGCCCTGGGCACAGCAGAGTGCTCAGTAAGCGCATTACCACTGTACCCCGGATTCGCGCATATGTGTTGGACGAATTCGTCGGAACGGTGGGGCGGCCCTGGCTGACCAGGCCCTTCCGCCGTTCGCCGGGAGGGCTATCGTTCCGTTCATGGAGACGCCAGACCACGCCACCGAAACCCCCGCAGACCCGGCCGAAGCCACCGGGATCGCCGCTCAGGACTGGGCCACCGCGGCCGCCGACCCGCAGTACCGCGCCGCCGTCGTGGACCTGCTGGGCGCCCTCGCCTACGGAGAGCTGGCGGCCTTCGAGCGGCTGGCGGAGGACGCGAAGCTCGCCCCGACCCTCGGGGACAAGGCGGAGCTGGCGAAGATGGCCGCCGCCGAGTTCCACCACTTCGAGCAGCTCAGCGACCGGCTGACCGCCGTCGAGGAGGACCCCACCGCCGCGATGGAGCCCTTCGCCAAGGCGCTGGACGACTTCCACCGCCAGACCGCCCCGTCCGACTGGCTGGAGGGCCTGGTCAAGGCGTACGTCGGCGACTCGATCGCGAGCGACTTCTACCGCGAGGTCGCGGCCCGGCTGGACACCGACACCCGGGCCCTCGTGCTGTCCGTGCTGGACGACACGGGCCACGGGAACTTCGCCGTGGAGAAGGTGCGCGCCGCCATCGAGGCCGATCCACGGGTCGGCGGCCGCCTCGCGCTCTGGGCGCGCCGGCTGATGGGCGAGGCGCTCTCGCAGGCCCAGCGGGTGGTCGCCGACCGCGACGCCCTCTCGACGATGCTCGTCGGCGGCGTCGCGGACGGCTTCGACCTGGCCGAGGTGGGCCGGATGTTCTCCCGGATCACCGAGGCCCACACCAAGCGCATGGCCGCGCTGGGGCTGGCCGCGTAACCGCTGCGACTACTGGGCCGCCGCCGACCGTGTGAGGCGGCGGCCACGCGGCCGGATCAGGAGCGACAGCGTCACCGCGCCGACGGATGCGGCGCCGACCAGCGTCGCCAGGAGATGGCCGGACCCCAGGGCGGCGTGCGTCAGGCACGCCCCGAACAGGGCGCCCAGCGCCCCGGTCGGAACGACCACGCGGCCGGACGGGAGCCGGCCGGCCAGTGATCGCAGCGCGGCCCAGGAGAGGGCCAGTCCGAGTACGGCGGCGCCGATGGATTCCCAGATCACAGAGGATCACCTCGCGGGGGTGTGCGGGGCGGGCAAAACGGTCGTAGGCCGTCCTACCCTCCGCCCATGCCGCGCAACCCTCCCGCGCCCACCACGACCCGTACGGGATCCGGCCCCGACCTGCGACGGGACCGCCGGCCCCCTCCCGCCCGTGCGGACCGCTCAGCGCGCGACGGCGGACGCTCGCACGGGTGCGCCGCGCCCGCGCACACGGGCGTGAGCGGGGGTGCGGAGAGGCGTGCGCAACAGCACGGGCATGAACGCGCCCGCCCAGCACAGACGTGAACGCGCCCGCCCAGCACAGAAGCGGCCCGGCGGGAAGGAATTCCCGCCGGGCCGCTCCCGTGGTCGTCGCGTCCGTGGACTACAGCGTCCCGAACCCCACCCGCCGGGTGGTCGGCTCACCGATCTCCACATACGCGATGCGGTCGGCCGGCACCAGGACCTTGCGGCCCTTGTCGTCCGTGAGGCTGAGCAGCTCCGCCTTGCCGCCCAGCGCCGCGGCGACCGCGCTCTCGACGTCCTCGGCGGAAAGCCCGCTCTCCAGAACGATCTCGCGGGGCGTGTGCTGCACCCCGATCTTGACCTCCACGGCTATGTCCCTCCGACGGTCAGTCCTTGCGCGGCGAACCGCGCCGTACGCAGCCACATTAGCCCGGCGGAGGGGGCGCTCAGGGCTCGACCGGCAACGCCCGCAGCGAACACGTGCGGGGCGTTGGCCGCGCGGGGCCGCCCGGCGGACCGGGACGGGCGGGCGGCGGGCCCGGTCACGGTCCGCCGGACGCCGCTCGCGGGCGTCAGTGCTGCTCGACGCCGTGCAGCGGGAAGCCCGCGATGCCCCGCCAGGCCAGCGAGGTGAGGAGCTGGACGGCGGTGTCGCGGGGGACCGTGGACTGGCTGGAGAGCCAGTAGCGCGCCACCACCTGCGAGACGCCCCCGAGCCCCACCGCGAGCAGCATGGACTCGTCCTTGGAGAGGCCCGTGTCCCCGGCGATCACGTCGGAGATGGCCTCGGCGCACTGGAGGGAGACCCGGTCGACCCGCTCGCGCACGGCGGGCTCGTTGGTGAGGTCGGACTCGAAGACCAGCCGGAACGCGCCGCCCTCGTCCTGCACGTACGCGAAGTAGGCGTCCATGGTCGCCTCGACCCGCAGCTTGTTGTCGGTCGTCGAGGCCAGCGCCGTGCGCACGGCCTGGAGCAGCGACTCGCAGTGCTGGTCGAGCAGGGCCAGGTAGAGCTCCAGCTTCCCGGGGAAGTGCTGGTAGAGCACCGGCTTGCTGACCCCGGCCCGCTCGGCGATGTCGTCCATCGCGGCGGAGTGGTACCCCTGAGCGACGAAGACCTCCTGCGCGGCGCCCAGCAGCTGATTGCGTCGGGCGCGGCGGGGCAGGCGGGTGCCCCGCGGGCGCGCCGCCTCTGTCTGCTCGATGGCTGTCACGCCGCCTCCCAAATATGTGTTCCAGCACAGCCGGTCCGTGCACGCTGCGCCGCCCAGCCATCGTACTTTCGGGTAACCCGGGTGTGCGCGGCGCGGACGCAGAATTTCACGTACCGGACGCGTGCGGAACCCACAGTTCTCCCCGGTCGCGCGCAAACCAGGGCGTACTACCGGTAATCGTCCTCGTCCAGCGGGATCACCCGGCGCTGTTCCGCCACATCCGCCTCGTTGGCGGTGGCCGGGTCGACGTCACCGGCCCCTTCGTCGTCCTGGGGGCGGACGTCCGCGCGCTGTTCGGCGGCGTCGGCCTCCGGGGCCTCGGGGCCCGGTCCGTCCTGCTCGACGCCCTCGAAGGTGTCCGGGTCGCTCGGGTCGACCGTCATGTGCCGCTCCCTTCCTGTCGTTCCCCATGCAGCGTAGGAGTTACCCGTCTACCCCGCGATCCGGCCTTGTGACGGCGAACACATGATTCATGGCGTGATCGTCTCGTAACATTGGCGCATGTCTTCGACCGAGCTGCCGGGTGTCCAGGCCGCCGCCGCGGCACTGGCCCCCACCGTCAGTGCCGTCCGGGTCGCCGACGGTGAACGGCTGCGCACCGTCTCCCTGCCGGGGATCGGTCTGACCGTCCGCTGCCGGCCGGGCGACCGCGCCGGACTGCCTCCCGCGCTGTACGTGCACGGCCTCGGCGGTTCGTCGCAGAACTGGTCCGCGCTGATGCCCCTGCTGTCCGACGTGGTCGACGGGGAAGCCGTCGACCTGCCCGGATTCGGGGACTCGCCGCCGCCGGACGACGGCGACTACTCGGTGACCGGGCACGCCCGCGCGGTGATCCGGCTGCTCGACGCGGAGGAGCGCGGCCCCGTCCACCTGTTCGGCAACTCGCTGGGCGGCGCGGTCGCCACCCGGGTCGCCGCCGTCCGCCCCGACCTGGTGCGCACGCTCACCCTGGTCTCGCCCGCGCTGCCGGAGTGGCGGGTGCAGCGCCCCGCCATTCCGACCGGCCTGCTGGCGGTGCCGGGCGTCGCCACCCTGTTCGCCCGGCTGACGAAGGGCTGGACGGCGGAACAGCGGACGCGCGGAGTCATGGCACTCTGTTACGGCGATCCGGCACGGGTCTCCGAGGAAGCCTTCCGCCACGCGGTGGCCGAGATGGAGCGCCGGCTGGAACTGCCGTACTTCTGGGACGCGATGACGCGTTCGGCCCGGGGCATCGTGGACGCGTACACCCTGGGCGGCCAGCAGGGACTGTGGCGCCAGGCCGAGCGGGTGCTCGCACCGACCCAGCTCGTGTACGGCGGACGGGACCGGCTCGTCTCGTACCGGATGGCGCGCAGGGCGTCCGCGGCCTTCCGCGGCGCCCGGCTGCTGACGCTGCCCGACGCCGGGCACGTGGCGATGATGGAGTACCCGGAGGCGGTCGCCCAGGCGTTCCGGGAACTGCTGGACGAGAGCGGCGGGAGCTGATCCGGGGCGTGGGACGACACAGTCGAAAGGGCTCCGCGGCGATCCGCCCGGACGAGGCGGCGCGAGCGGGCGGCGAGCACGTCGCGGCGGACACCGCGTCCGGAACCGGCCGGCGCCGGCGGAACGCGCCGGACGGAGACCGGCGGGACGTGTTCTCCCCGCTGGCCGGTGACGGGCGGGGACCGTTCACCGCCGACGCCCCGCAGGTGCGCGGCGGCCACCCCGAACAGCGCGAGCCCGGCGGCGGCTGGGGAGCCGGCCCGGCCCATCCCGGCCGGGCGTACGACGCCCCCGCGCCGCACGCCCACCCGCCCCGCCCGCACTCCGGCCCGGAGCAGCGGTCCGCCGATGACCGCCCGCATCCCGGCGGCCCCGGGGCGCGGGACGCCGACGCCCGTAAGCAGGCCGTCGCCCGCCAGGTCTCCGCGCAGCGCGCGGCCCAGCGCGCCGCGGACGGGCGGGCGGCGCAGCGGCCGACGCCGGACGGGCCCCCCGTGCCGGGCCCGCGCCGGGAGTTCCTGGAGGCCTTCGACGCCGAGACCCAGGCGGACGCGCCCGCCGGGCCGCCGCCCGCGGCTGCGGAGCCCGAGGGCGAGACCGGGGCGCAGGCCCCGGAGCCGGACGAACGCCCCGCGCGCCGCGGCAACCGGGCGCGGACCTGCACCGGGATCGCCGCCGCCACGGTGACCGCGGTCCTCGCCGTCGTGGTGGCGGGACAGGTCGCGGAGGACTCCGGCGACCGCACCGCCGCCGCGCGCGCCGCCGACGCGGAGCGGCAGGGCCAGGACGCGGAGGCGTCCCGCTCGGACAGCCGCCCGACCCCGCACAACGCCTCGCCGAAGTCCGAGGTGAAGCCCCTCTCGTACGCGGCCAAGATGGCGCAGCCGTTCCCGCTGGCCGCCGACCTCAAGGGGAGCGGCGAGTTCGAGGCGGTTCCCGGGATGGCGAAGGCCCCCGGAAAGGGCCAGAAGCACACCTACCGGATCGACGTGGAGAAGGGACTCGGCCTCGACGCCGGGCTGTTCGCCGAAGCCGTGCAGAAGACGCTCAACGACGACCGGAGTTGGGCGCACAACGGGGCGATGACCTTCGAGCGCGTCTCCTCGGGCGATCCGGAATTCGTGATCACGCTCGCCAGCCCCGGAACCACCGGCGAATGGTGCGCCAAATCCGGTCTGGACACCACGATCGACAACGTCTCCTGCGATTCCGCCGCGACCGACCGCGTGATGATCAACGCCTATCGCTGGGCGCAGGGCGCGGTCACATTCGGCGCGGACAAAATGCTGCCGTACCGTCAGATGCTCATCAACCACGAGGTCGGCCACCGGCTCGGCCACAACCATGTGAGCTGCCGCACTCCGGGCGCGCTCGCCCCGGTGATGCAGCAGCAGACCAAGACCGTTGAGCTGGAAGGCATCACGTGCAAGCCCAACCCCTGGGTGTATCCGAAGGGTTGAGCTGAGCCGGTCCGCATGATGAGACGGCCGTCCCATTCCGCTTTGACAGTGGTCGGGGCGGTCGTTCATATTTCTCGGCATGTCGCGCAGCCCCGCACCCTCCGAGATCGCCGCCCTTGAGCTGGCGCTTTTCGGCGTGACCGGGCACTGCGTCGCCGACGTTCTCTGTAGCTGACGCCTGTCCGAGCGCGCGTCGGCCCCTTTTTCTCTTCTTTCCTCTCCCCGTGAGCCCTTTTCCGGCTCCGGTGGGCCGTTGACCGCCGCGCCCGGACGCATTCCGTTCGCAGGCGCGGCCTTTTCCTTTCCCGGCTGCCGCCCCGGCCCCCGTTTCCGGTCTCCGTCCACGGTTTCCGCTCTCGGTCGCGGGGGCGTCGAGTCGCGACCCGGTCGGTCGTCGCCCGCGCGGACATCGTTTTCTCCGCATTCCTCGCACGCCGTACCCCGAGAGGTCGTCTTCCGATGCGTCAACCGTCCGTCATATCCCGCCGCGTGGCCGCGTCCACCGCGCTTCTCGCCCTCGTCGCGGGTCTCGCGGCCTGCGGCCCCGAGGACACCAAGAGCGCCGCCGCCGGCTCCGGGGCCGCAGGCGAGCCGAAGAAGGGCGGCACCCTCACCGTCCTCAACAGCAATCCGCAGCAGGACTTCGACCCCGCCCGGCTCTACACCTCCGGCGGCGGCAACGTCCCCTCCCTCGTCTTCCGCACCCTCACCACCCGCAACCGCGAGGACGGGGCCGAGGGCGCGAAGGTCGTCCCCGACCTCGCCACCGACCTCGGCACGCCCAGCGAGAACGCCACGGTGTGGACGTACACCCTCAAGGAGGGGCAGAAGTACGAGGACGGCACCGCGATCACCTCGGCCGACATCAAGTACGGCATCGAGCGCTCGTTCGCCGCCGAACTCTCCGGCGGCGCCCCCTACCTGCGGGACTGGCTGATCGGCGGGGCCGACTACCAGGGCCCGTACAAGGACGAGAAGGGCCTCGACTCCATCGAGACGCCGGACGACCGGACCATCGTCTTCCGCCTGAACAAGCCCGAGGGCGAGTTCCCCTATCTGGCCACCCAGACGCAGACCACCCCGGTGCCGCAGGCCAAGGACACCGGCACGAAGTACGAGGAGCACCCGGTCTCCTCGGGCCCGTACAAGGTCGTCTCCAACGAGAACGACGGCGAGCGCCTCGTCCTGGAGCGCAACCCGCACTGGTCGGCCGCGACCGACGAGGAGCGCAAGGCGTACCCCGACCGGATCGACGTCCGCTCCGGCCTCGACGCCGCCGTCATCAACCAGCGCCTCTCCGCCTCCCAGGGCGCGGACGCCGCCGCCGTCACCACCGACACCAACCTCGGCCCCGCCGAACTCGCCAAGGTCGGCAACGACAAGAAGCTCGCCGCCCGCGTCGGCACCGGCCACTTCGGCTACACCAACTACATCGCCTTCAACCCGAAGGTGAAGCCCTTCGACGACCCGAAGGTCCGCCAGGCGATCTCGTACGCCATCGACCGCACCTCGGTCGTCAACGCGGCGGGCGGCTCCTCCCTCGCCGAACCCGCGACCACCTTCCTGCCCGAACGGGACTCCTTCGGGCACGTCCCCTACGACCACTTCCCGGCCGGGAGGACGGGCGACCCGGCCAAGGCGAAGGAACTGCTGAAGGAGGCCGGGCACGGCAAGGGGCTGACCGTCACCCTCACCCACTCCAATGACAAGGACTTCGAGACCAGCCCGGAGATCGCCACCGCGATCCAGGCCGCGCTGAAGAAGGCCGGCATCACGGTCGAGCTCCAGGGCCTGGAGAGCAACGACTACTCCGACACCATCCGCAGCGCGAAGAAGGAACCGGGTTTCTTCCTCTCCCACTGGGGAGCCGACTGGCCCTCCGGCGGCCCCTTCCTCGCCCCGATCTTCGACGGCCGGCAGATCGTCCGGGACGGCGCCAACTTCAACTCCGGCTTCCTGAACGACCCCGAGGTCAACCGGGAGATCGACGAGATCAACAAGATCACCGACCTTGAGGCCGCCGCCGCCCGCTGGGGCGCGCTCGACAAGAAGATCGGCGAACAGGCCCTGACCGTCCCGCTCTTCCACCCGGTCTACAAGCGGCTGTACGGCGAGGACGTCAAGAACGTCGTCATCAGCGACTGGACCGGTGTCCTCGACGTCTCCCAGATCGCGGTCAAGTAACCATGTCCGAAGCACTGCTGGTCCAGGAGGCGGGAGCGGCGCCGGCCGTCGCCCCCGCCTCCGGGGCCCGGTCGTTCTGGCGGAGGCTGCGTGCCCAGCGCGCCGCCTCCGCCGCGGCCCTCGTCGTCCTCCTGCTCGTCCTGACCGCCCTCGCCGCGCCGCTGCTCACCGCGCTGGCGGGCCAGGACCCGAACACCTACCACCCCGACCTCGTCGACTCGGCGGCCGGCGGCGTCCCCATCGGCTCCTTCGGCGGCGTCAGCGGCGAGCACTGGCTCGGCGTCGAACCGCAGACCGGCCGCGACCTGTTCGCCCGGATCGTGTACGGCGCCCGGGTCTCGCTCGGCGTCGCCCTCGTCGCCACCGCCCTCCAGATCGCCCTCGGCCTGGTCATCGGGCTCGCCGCCGCGCTCGGCAGCCGATGGCTCGACCAACTCCTCGGCCGGATCACCGACATCAACGTCGCCCTGCCGGTCATGGTCATCGCCCTGGCGCTCCTGGCGATCGTCCCCGCGGCCTTCCCCCGGCCCGTCCTGATCGCCCTGGTCATCGGCGGCATCGGCTGGTCCGGCATGTCAAAGATCGTGCGGGCCCAGGCACTCACCCTGAAGTCCCTCGACTTCGTCGCCGCGGCCCGGCTCAGCGGGCGCGGAACGTGGTCCGTCGCCCGCCGCGAACTCCTGCCCTCGCTCGCCGCGCCCGTCATCACGTACGCGGCCCTCGCCTTCCCCACCAACATCATCGTCGAGGCGGCCCTGTCCTTCCTCGGCGTCGGCATCAAACCGCCCACCCCGTCCTGGGGCCAGATGCTCACCGAGGCCGACACCTGGTACCAGGCGGCCCCGACGTATCTCCTGATCCCCGCCGGGCTCCTCTTCGTCACCGTCCTCGCGCTCACCGTCCTCGGCGAGGGCGTGCGCACCGCGCTCGACCCGCGCGCCGCCTCCCGGCTCCGGGTGGGCACCCGTACCGGCGGCAAGGAGGAGAGCGCATGACCGGCTTCCTGCTCCGGCGGCTCGGCGGGGCCGTCCTCGTCCTGCTCGCCCTCACCGTCGTCCTCTACGCGGTCTTCTACGTGGCCCCCGGCGACGTCGCCCAGATCGCCTGCGGACCGCGCTGCTCGCCCGCCCAGGTCGCCCAGGTCACCGAGCAACTGCGGCTGGACGACCCGGTGTACGTGCAGTACGCGCACTTCCTCCAGGGCATCGTCGCCGGCCGGGACTTCTCCACCGGCACCGGCGCCGAACACTGCGCGATGCCCTGCCTCGGCGTCTCCTACCAGTCCGACCAGCAGGTCACCCAGCTCATCCTGGCCAAGCTCCCGGTGACCGGCTCCCTGGTGATCGGCGCGTTCGCGGGCTGGCTGGTGCTCGGCGTCGGCACCGGCGTGCTCTCCGCCTGGCGGCGCGGCCGGCTCACCGAACGCGTCCTGACCTGGCTGACCCTGGCCGGCTCCGCCACCCCCGTCTTCGTCATCGGGCTGCTGCTCATCATCCTGTTCTGCTCCACCCTCCAGTGGCTGCCCGCCCCCTCCTACGTCCCCTTCACCGAGGACCCCGAACAGTGGGCCTGGGGGCTGCTGCTGCCCTGGACGTCCCTGGCGCTCATCGAGTCCGCCAAGTACGCCCGGCTCACCCGCAGCGCCATGCTGGAGACCCTCGCCGAGGACCATGTGCGCACCTTCCGCGCGTACGGGGTCGGCGAGCGGGCCGTCATCGGACGGCACGCGCTCCGGGGCGCGGTGGCCCCCGTCATCGCCCTCAGCGCCCTGGACTTCGGGACGATGTTCGGCGGCGCGGTGCTCACCGAGTCCCTCTTCGGCATCCCCGGCATCGGGCGCGAACTCGTCCACGCGGTCAAGGTCGTCGACCTGCCCGTCGTGGTCGGCATGGTGCTGGTGACCGGGTTCTTCGTCGTCCTCGCCAACGCCGTCGCGGACCTGCTGTACGCGCTGGCCGACCGACGGGTGGCCCTGTCATGACCTCGCACGAACCCCTGACCGGCCCCGCCGGGGCCACCGGCTCCGGCACGTCGTCGAGCGGTGCGGCCGGCTCCGCCGACCCCCTGGTGGAGGTCACGGACCTCACCGTCGACTTCGGCGAGGTCCGGGCCGTGGACCGGCTCTCCTTCACCCTGGAGCCCGGCGGCGCGCTCGGCGTGGTGGGGGAGTCGGGCTCCGGGAAGAGCGCCGCCGCCTACGCGCTGCTCGGTCTCCACCGGGGCACCGGCGCCCGGGTCGGCGGGAGCGTCCTGGTCGCCGGCACGGACGTGAACGCGGCCGACGAGCGCGGGCTGCGGGCGCTGCGGGGCGCGCGGGCCGCCATGGTCTTCCAGGACCCGCTGTCCTCGCTCGACCCGTACTACCCGGTGGGCGACCAGATCGCCGAGGTGTACCGCGTCCACCGCCCCGTCAACCGCAGGGCCGCACGCGCCCGCGCGGTGGAGGTGCTGGACCGGGTCGGCATCCCGGACGCGGCCCGCCGCTCCCGGCTGCGCCCGCACGAGTTCTCCGGGGGCATGCGGCAGCGCGCCCTCATCGCAATGGCGCTGGCCTGCGAACCGCGCCTGCTGGTCGCGGACGAGCCGACGACCGCGCTCGACGTCACCGTGCAGGCGCAGATCCTCGACCTGCTGCACGATCTGCGCCACGAGACGGGCATGGGGCTGCTGCTGGTCACCCATGACGTGGGCGTGGCGGCGGAGAGCGTGGACGACGTGCTGGTGATGCGCCGGGGCGCGGAGGTGGAACGCGGGCCGGTCGCCCGGGTCCTGGGCGCGCCGCGCGAGCCGTACACGAAGGAGCTGCTGGCGGCGGTGCCGCGGTTGGAAGTGCGCCGGACGGCGTCCGTATCCGCGGTGGAGGGCGCGCCGCTCGTGCCCGCAGTGGAGGACGCGGCGCCGCTGATCGAGGCCGTGGACCTGCGGCGGGCGTTCGGGCGGGGGAGCGGGCGGGTCGCCGCCGTGGACGGGGTCTCGCTCACCGTGCGCGCCGGGGAGACGCTGGGCATCGTCGGCGAGAGCGGCAGCGGCAAGACCACTCTGGGCCGGATGCTGGTCCGGCTGCTCGACCCGACGTCGGGCCGTCTTCGCTACCGGGGCCGGGAGATCGGCGCCCTGCCGGAGAGGGAGCTGCGGCCTTTCCGCCGCGAGCTCCAGATGGTCTTCCAGGACCCCGTGGCCTCCCTCAACCCCCGCCGCTCGGTGGGGGAGTCCGTGGCCGACCCGCTCCGGGCCGCCGGGGAACGCGACGAGGGGCGCATCCGGGATCGGGTGGGCGCACTCCTGGAGCGCGTCGGACTGGAACCGGCGCACTTCGAGCGCTACCCGCACGAGTTCAGCGGCGGACAGCGCCAGCGCGTCGGGATCGCCCGCGCCCTGGCCGCCGAACCGAAGCTGATCGTCTGCGACGAACCGGTCTCCGCCCTGGACGTCACCACACAGGCCCAGGTCGTCGCACTGCTCGCCGAACTCCAGCGGGAGTTGGGCATCGGCCTGGTCTTCATCGCCCACGACCTCGCCGTTGTCCGGCAGGTCAGCGACCGGGTCGCGGTGATGCGCCGGGGCGTTCTCGTCGAGCAGGGCGAGGCCGACGCGGTGTACGAGGACCCCCGCGACCCGTACACCCGACAGCTCCTGGCCGCCGTGCCGGCCCTCGATCCCGGGCTTGCGGCGGCCCGCCGCGCGGCCCGGCGGGAGCTGGCCCGAGCCTGACCCTCCGTAACGGCCGGCCGCCGTATCGCGACAGAACGCGACGGGCCCGGGAAAGTTACGACGGTTCACCCCTTTCGGTGGTGCGACGGACAACCGTCCGTCGCACCACCGATGGATCCGCTTACGGTCGTCCCGCCGCGTATCGCCCTGTCGAAGGCGGCGGCCCACAAGGGAGATCGGGGGTGTACTCGTGCGGATCGGACTGCTCACCGAGGGTGCGCGCCCGTACGCGACCGGTGAGTCCTGGCTCTGGCGCGGCCGACTGGTGCGCGGACTGACGCAACGCGAGTCCGCCTTCACCGTCCCGAGCCACCCCGCCCACCGGGAGAGCCGGGGCCGGGCCACCCTGCCGCGCCGGGTCAACCGGATGCGCACCGTGCCGCAGCGGGACCGGCGCGGCGGTGGACGCCACGAGGTCTCCGGAAGGGCGGCCGCCCTTCCGGGGCCGCTGGCCAAACGCTTCTTCGGGGCGCCGCTGACGGCCGAGGACCGGCCGGGCGCGGCGGCACGCACACGCTCCGCCGTAGCACAGGGCCTTGCGGCATGTCGTGGCGTCCCCCGGGAGCCGATGGCGCACGCCCCGGCGCACCGGAAGGCGTACGCGACGGACGCGTACGGCACCCCACCGCCCTCAGCCGGCCCGGCCGCAACGGACTCGGGGGGCGCCCCGGGGCCGGCTCCGGTGGCTGTCCTGGGCTCGACGCCTGCCCCGGCCCTGGTGGCTGTCCTGGGCTCGGGGGCCGCCCCCGCCCCGATGGCTTTCTCGGTCTCGGAGCTCGCCCCTGCCCTGACTGCTCCGGGCTCGGCCCTCGTGGTCGTCCCGGGCTCGACGCCTGCCCCGGCCGCCCCGGCCCCGGCCCTTGTGGCCGCCCCGGGCTCGACGCTTGCCCCGGCCCCGGCCGCCCCGGCCTCAGTGCCGGCCACCGGGCTGGTCGGCGCGGAAGTCGTGCCCGCCGGGACGCCTCTGCCCCTGGGGACGGTCCCGCAGTCGGCTTCCGCGCCCGCCCAGGGCCCGACGCCCGCCCCCGCCGCGCCGGGTTCGGCTCCGGTGGCTGTCCTGGGCTCGACGCCTGCCCCAGTCGCCCCGGGCTCGGCCCTGGTGGTCGCCCCGGGCTCGGCGGCTGCCCCAGCCGCCCTGGGCTCGTCCCTGGTGGTCGCCCCGGGCCCGGAGGCCGCCCCGGCCGCCCCGGGCTCGGTGCCCGCCCCGGCCGCCCCGGGCTCGGCCCTCGTGCCCGCCCCCGCCCCGGTGGCTCTCTCGGGCTCGGAGCCCGCCCCCGTACCCCGCCGACGCCGCACGGCCCGCCCCGATCACGGAGACCGCTCGATGACCCGTCCGGACGACCCGGCGATCCCCGCCGTCCCCGACCGGCCCGCGATAGCGCCCGAGCGGCCCGCCGGGATCGCGCCCCGTGCCACGGCGCGGCGGAGTCCCGCCACCGCCCGTCGGGTTCCGGCCGGCCCGGTGACGGCCCTGCCGCCCCACCACCGGGACCCGCGCGAACGGGCCGTGGACCCGTCCGGCGTCGACCCCGACACCGCCGCGCGGGCCGCCTGGACCCTGCTCGCGCTGCTCCCCGGAGCCGCCTGCCTGGCGACCGCCGGGGCGCTCCGGATCACCGAGGGCGTCCTCGGCGACGGGGCGCGGGCTCTCGTCACCGTCGTCGGCGCCCTGCTGGCCTGCCTGGCCCTGCGCGCCTGCCTGGCGCACGGACCCCTGCGCGCCCCCGGCGGAACGGGCCGCGCAGGTCTGTACGCCTGCTGGCTGCTGGGCTACGCCGTGTACGGCGAGGGCCTGCTCGACCAGGTCATGACCGGCGGCCCGGACGGGTGGTGGGGCGGCGACCCGGCCCCGCTGCTCGGCCTCGCCGTCGCCGTCGCCCCGGCCGCCGGGTGCGCCCACCTCTTCACCCTCCGGGCGCACCGCGAACGGGCCGGCAGCCGCACCCCGGAGGAGTTCGGCGCGGGCGTGCGCCCCCTCCTGCTCGCCGCCGCCCTCTTCCTCGGCGCACTGCTGCCCCTGCTCCACCTGGCCGACCGGGCCCTCGGCGGGGGCGGCACGAGCTTCGCGGCCGTCGCCCTCGGGCTCCTCTTCTTCCTCGCCCGCCTGCTCGCCGCGCACGGCCTGCCGGAGCCCGGCGCGGTCGCGCTCGCCGCCGCCTGTGCCGTCGAGGCCGCCGCCCCGGCGCTCGCGCTCTCCGGCCGGCTGCCCGGACTCGAACCGGTGGCCCAGCCCGTGAACGCCCTCGTCTCAGTGGGCGGGACCGGCGCCGTGGGCGCCCTCGCCTGCGGGACGGCCGCGCTCGGCCTCCTGCTGTACGCCCCCTCCGCCCTCTCCCGGGCCCTCGCCCGCACGCACCCCCGGACCTGAGCCGCCGACGTACCGGCATACGGGCCCCCTGAACTTCCCCCCACGAGAACGACCCCCGCACCACCCCCCCTCACGAACCGCTCCACCCGCACCATCCGCTTCACCCGCACCACTCCCGCGGAGCCGACGCCGCGGGCCTCCCCGCACGTACGACCACTGAGTGACCTAGGAGAAACCCGCCATGACCCCCCAATCCCCCGCACCGGCAGTGAGTCGTCGGCACCGAGGCGGTGCGCGATGAGGGTGCTGCTGCTCGGAGCCAACGGATTCCTCGGCCGTTTCGTCGCCGACCGGCTGCTCGCCGACCCCGCCGTCCACCTCACGGCCCTCGGACGCGGCGACGACGCCGACGTCCGGTTCGACCTCGCTGGCGGCAGCCCCGGGGCGCTCACCCGCTTCCTGGACGCCGTCCACCCCGGAGTCGTCGTCAACTGCGCGGGCGCCACCCGCGGCGGCGCCCGCGACCTCACCCGCCACAACACCGTCGCCGTCGCCACCGTCTGCGAGGCCCTGCGCCGCAGCGGCTGCGGGGCCCGGCTCGTCCAGGTCGGCTGCGCCTCGGAGTACGGGCCATCGCAGCCCGGCTCCTCCACCGCCGAGGACGCCGTCCCGCGCCCCGGCGGCCCGTACGGCGTCAGCAAGCTCGCCGCCACCGAACTCGTCCTCGGCTCCGGCCTCGACGCCGTCGTGCTGCGGGTCTTCTCACCCGTCGGCCCCGGCACCCCCGCGGGCTCCCCGCTCGGCCGGCTCGCCGAGGCGATGCGCCGGGCCATGCAGGCGGGCGACGGCGAGCTGAAGCTCAGCGGCCTCGGCGTGCAGCGGGACTTCGTCGACGTACGGGACGTGGCGCGGGCCGTCCACGCCGCTTCGCTCTCCGCCGCGCAGGGCGTCGTCAACATCGGTACCGGGCGGGCCGTCCGGCTCCGCGACGCGGCCGCCGTCCTGGCCCGGGTCGCCGGCTACGCGGGCGCGCTCCACGAACTGGACGGGCCGCCTCCGCGCCTGCCCATCGGGGCCCCGCGCACCTCCGCCGAGTCCGTCATGGAACACCTCTCCGCCACCCCGTCCCCGTACCCCGACGGCTGCGGCGCCTGGCAGCAGGCCGATGTGCGCACCGCCCGGGACCGGCTCGGCTGGCGGCCCCGGATCAACCTGGAGGAGTCCCTCGCGGACATCTGGATGGAGGCGGCGTGCCGTATCTGACCGCCCCCGCCGACGCCTGCCGGACCGCGAGCGGCGAGCAGCTCGGCTTCGGCGTCCCCGGCTACGCCCACCCGCTGCTCGCCCCCGCCGAATGGGCCGAACTGACCCGCCCCGGCACCCCGTTGCACTGGGCCGTCCTCAACATCGCCAACGGCCCCGGCGCCCGGCCCGACCCGCACTGCCTGGAGGCGGCGGGCCGGCTGCGCAACGCCCGTGAGCGGGCCCTGCGCGGGGAGGCCCCGGACGACGCCGTCCGGGCCTCCGGCGGCAGGCTGCTCGGCCACCTCGACCTGGCCCACGGCGAGCGGCCGTTCGACGAACTGATCGCGGACGCCCGGTCGTTCATCGACTGGTACCGGGTCGGCGGCTTCTATCTCGCCCGCTGCCCCGGAGAGCGTTCCGGGCTGCCCGCCGTCCGTCGGCTCACCGGCACGCTCCACGCGCTGCTCGCCGCGAGCGACAGCGCGGACGACGGGGGCCGGCTGGTGCTGGGCCACGGCTTCCAGCCGTACCCCGGCTACGCGGAGGCGGCCGACCAACTGGTCACCTTCCAGGGCCCCTGGACCGACTACCGCTGGTCGCAGGTGGCCGAGTGGACCGCCGACTACCCGCCGGAGCGGTTCGCCCACTTCGTCCACGGGGTCCCGCGCACCCACCTGGAGGAGGCCATGCGCGTCGCCCGCTGGCAGGGGGCGGGGACGATCTTCTTCACCGACCGGGACGACCGGGACGGGCAGAGCGATCCCTTCGCGACCCTGCCCAGGTACTGGGACGAAATCGTCTCGCGGATCGGACCCGGTATCTCGGAATGAGAAGGGGCGTGGCAGTGTTACGAGGAGAACAACCGTACGTAGCCGACCGTAAGAGGCCGGTCCGCGTAAACTCCGACCACCTGCATTGTTGAGGTTCCTGTGTCGCTGCCACCCCTGGTCGAGCCAGCTGCTGAGCTCACCGTCGACGAGGTCCGCAGGTACTCCCGCCACCTGATCATCCCGGATGTCGGGATGGACGGACAGAAGCGTCTGAAGAACGCCAAGGTGCTGTGTGTCGGCGCCGGCGGCCTCGGCTCGCCGGCCCTCATGTACCTGGCCGCGGCCGGGGTCGGCACCCTGGGCATCATCGAGTTCGACGAGGTCGACGAGTCGAACCTGCAGCGCCAGATCATCCACAGCCAGTCCGACATCGGCCGTTCCAAGGCGCAGTCGGCCAAGGACTCGGTGCTCGGCATCAACCCGTACGTGAACGTGATCCTCCACGAGACGCGGCTCGAAGCCGAGAACGTGCTGGAGATCTTCGCGCAGTACGACCTGATCGTGGACGGCACGGACAACTTCGCCACCCGCTATCTCGTCAACGACGCGGCGGTGCTGCTGAACAAGCCGTACGTGTGGGGCTCGATCTACCGCTTCGACGGCCAGGCGTCCGTGTTCTGGTCCGAGCACGGCCCCTGCTACCGCTGCCTCTACCCGGAGCCCCCGCCGCCGGGCATGGTCCCCTCCTGCGCCGAGGGCGGCGTGCTCGGCGTGCTCTGCGCGTCGGTCGGCTCCATCCAGGTCACCGAGGCCATCAAGCTGCTCGCCGGCGTGGGCGACCCGCTGGTCGGCCGGCTGATGATCTACGACGCCCTGGAGATGCAGTACCGCCAGGTCAAGGTCCGCAAGGACCCCGACTGCGCGATCTGCGGCGAGAACCCCACCGTCACCGAGCTCATCGACTACGAGGCGTTCTGCGGCGTCGTCTCCGAGGAGGCCCAGGAGGCGGCGGCCGGAGCCACGATCACTCCCAAGCAGCTCAAGGAGTGGATCGACGGCGACGAGAAGATCGAGATCATCGACGTCCGCGAGCCGAACGAGTACGAGATCGTCTCGATCCCCGGCGCGAAGCTGATCCCGAAGAACGAGTTCCTCATGGGCACCGCCCTCCAGGACCTCCCGCAGGACAAGCGCATCGTCCTGCACTGCAAGACGGGCGTCCGCAGCGCCGAGGTCCTCGCGGTCCTCAAGTCCGCGGGCTTCGCCGACGCGGTGCACGTGGGCGGCGGCGTGATCGGCTGGGTCAACCAGATCGAGCCCGAGAAGCCGGTGTACTAGGCGCTCGGCAGGACGTACGAAGGGGGCCGGACCGCGGTGCGCGGTCCGGCCCCCTTCGGCATTCCCCGTCGCCGGTCCCTTCGGCGTCCCTCGTCATCCGCCGCAGGCCGTGGCGGTTCGTGCCTGCCTGTCTGTTCCGGGGCGTTCCCGTCAGCCGCAGACCGTCCCGGACTCGGGCGCCTTCCCGTCCAGCAGGTAGCCGTCCACGTTCCGTTGCACACAGGCGTCCTTGCTGTTGTACGCCCCGTGCCCCTCGCCCTTGTACGTCAGCTCCACACCGACGCCCTTGCCCAGCTTCTCCACCATGGCCTTCGCGCCCGCGTACGGGGTCGCCGGGTCGCCGGTGTTGCCGATGACCAGGATCGGGGCGGAGCCGGGCGCGGTGACGTCCGGGGTCTGCCAGGCGCCCGCGACCGGCCAGCCGGTGCAGCTCATCAGGCCCCAGCCCAGGTAGTCCCCGAAGAGCGGGGACGCCTTGCGGAACGCGGGCAGCGCCGCCTTCGTCCGCTCGAGTGAGAACCGCTCCTTGCTGTCGGCGCAGTTGATGGCGATGTTGGCGGCGTTGGAGTTGTCGTACCGCCCGTCCTCGGAGCGGCCGTTGAGCGAGTCGGCCAGCGCCAGCAGCAGCCCGCCGTTCTTGCCGCCCGCCTCGTCCAGGCCCTGCTCCAGCAGCGGCCAGGTCTCCTTCGAGTACAGCGCGGACGCGATGCCGGTGGTGGCGAGGGTCTGGGTCAGCGCCCGGTCCCCCAGCCCGTCGATGGGCTGCTCCTCCAGGGCGTCCAGCAGATCGGCGATGCCCTGCTCGACCTCCTGCTGGGTGGCGCCGGACAGGGCGCAGTCGTCGCGCTCCGCGCAGTCCTTCGTGAAGTTGTCCAGGGCGAGCTGGAACCCCTCGGCCTGCCCCAGGGCGGACTGCTCGGCGTTCTTCGTGGGGTCGACCACCGCGTCGAAGACCGCCCGGCCGACCTTGTCCGGGAAGAGGTGCGCGTACACGCCGCCCAGCTCGGTGCCGTACGAGATGCCGAAGTAGTGCAGCTTGTCGTCGCCGAGCACCGTGCGCATCAGGTCCATGTCGCGGGCGGCGTTCGTCGTGCCCACGAAGGGGAGTTCGTCCCCGGAGTTGTCCTCGCAGTCGGCGATGTAGTCCTTCTGCCCCTGCACGAACTCCTTCTCCTCGGCCGCGTCGTCCGGGGTGGAGTCCTCCTGGTAGAAGGCGTCCAGCTGGGCGTCGTCCGCGCACTCCACGCCCTCGCTCCGGCCCACCCCGCGCGGGTCGAAGCTCACCAGGTCGTACCGGGTGCGGAGTGTGTCGTACTCGGTGCCGAAGGCGGGCAGCGTGGCGACGCCGGAGGCGCCGGGCCCGCCGAAGTTGAACACCAGGGAGCCGATCCGCCGCTTCTGGTCCTTGGCCTTCGCCCGGACCAGGGCCAGCTCGATCGTGCGGCCGTCCGGCTTCGCGTAGTCGAGGGGCACATTCATGAAGGCGCACTCCCAGACCGCCCCGCCCGGCAGGGGCGACGGCGACTCCCCGCCGCCCTGCGAGGCGTTGGGAGGCGGGCACCGGGACCAGTCGAGCTTCTGCGAGGCCAGATCGCCGGCGGTGGCGGTGGGGGAGGCGGTCGAGGCCCCGGTCGGGGCCGAGGAACCGCCCCCGTCGCCCTCGTCCGAACAGGCGGCCAGCGGCAGCAGCACGGTGGCGGTGGCGGCGAGGGCGGCGGAGCGCAGCGCGGGGGGAGTCCTCATGCCCCCATCGTGGGGCGGTCCGCCGGGCGGCGCGGCCGGGCGCGGTCCATGCGGGTGGCAACGCGGCCGGGCGGGGTCCCTGCGGGTGGCAGCGCAACCGGGCGGGGTCCCTGCGGGTGGCAGCGCAACCGGGCGGGTCCCTGCGGGTGGCACCGCGGCCGGGCGCGGTCCGTGCGGGTGGCAGCGCAACCGGGCGGGCCGCTACCTCCCCCGCGCGCCGCCCCGGCTCACAGCTCGCCCTTGCGGGTGAGCTGGTTGAAGGCGAGCCACCCCGGCAGCACCGGCAGCCACAGCGTCATCACGCGGTACAGCAGCACCGCCGGCGCCGCGACCTCCTTCGGCAGCCCGACCGCGATCAGGCCCAGCGTCAGGGCCCCCTCGACCGCGCCCATGCCGCCGGGGGTCGGGGCGGCCGAGCCGAGGGCGTTCCCGGCCAGGAAGACCACCGCGATGCTCGCGTAGCTCAGCTGCGGCACGTCCGGGCCGCTGAACGCCCGGATCGAGGCGTCCAGACAGAGCACGAACAGGCTGGTCAGCAGCAGCATGCCGCCGATGCCGGTGAGCAGCTTCTGCGGCCGCTGCACCACGTCCAGCATGCGCGGCACGACCCCGGCGAACAGCGAGCGCACCCGGGTCACCACGAACTTCCGCAGGAACGGGATCGCCGTCACCACCAGCACCAGCACCGCGACGGTGAGCAGACCGGCGATGACCGTACGGGACGGGGTCAGCGAGTCCGGGGTCTTCTCCGTCCCCGTGAGGTAGCCGAACAGAGCCAGCAGCATGATGTGGGCACCGAGCCCAAACAGCTGCGAGGCCCCGACGCTCGCCACCGCGAGACCGGGGCGCACTCCGGCGCGCTGGAGGAACCGGGTGTTCAGCGCCACGCCCCCGACCGCGGCGGGCGCCACGATCTTCACGAACGACCCGGCCACCTGCGCCTGCACGGTCTTCAGGAACGACACCCGCTCCGGTACGAAGCCGAGCAGGCTCATCGCCGCCGCCACGTAGCTCAGCGCCGAGAAGCCCAGGGCGGCCGCCACCCAGCCCCACCGGGCCTGTTCCACGACCGTGAAGTCGGCCTGGGTGACCTGGGAGATGAGGAAGTACGCGGCGATGGCCCCGGCGATGAAGCTGAACAGGGTGCGCGCCTTGATCCGCTCCAGCCGGACCGGCTCGACCGGCGCCTGCGGGCGGATCAGCAGCACCTGACGGCGGATCTGGGCGAGCAGATCCTCCTCGCGGGCCTCCTCCAGCGCGTCGTCGATGGCCCGCTTCTCGGCCTGCTTCTCGTTCCGCAGCGTCTTGCGCTCGGCCTTGGCGTCGGCCTTCGCATCCGCCTTGGCGTCGGCCTTGGACAGCGCCTTCGACGGTTCGGCCGCCGCGTCCGCGCCCAAGCCCGCACGTTCCTCCGGCGCGGCCTCCGCCGCGTCCCTGGCCCTGGCCTGCTTCGCCGCCTGGGACGCCTCCAGCACCGCGTCCCGCTCGCGCTGCGAACGCTCGCGGGCGATCCGGCGCAGCGTCGCCCGGGTCGAGCGGCTCAGCGCGATCGGCTGGAGCAGCGGCAGGCAGTCCGCCACCGCGTCCGGCCCGAGCACGGCCAGCGCCCCGGCCACCGACCGCTCGGCCCCCACGCGCAGCCCCAGCGTCGTCAGCAGCTGGGCCACGTCCATCCGCAGCACCAGATCCCCGGCGGCGATCTCGCCGCCGCGCAGATCCGTCACGAACGCCCTGCCGGAACGATCCACCAGGATCGCGTCACCGGTCAGCCTGCGGTGCGCGATCCGCCGCGACTGGAGCGCCTCCACCTGACGCCAGGCGCCGCGCACCAGGTCGTCGGTGATCTCCTCGTCCTCCATCTGATCCAGCGACCGGCCGCCGATGTGCTCGTAGACCAGCATCACCGCGTCCGGGCCCAGCTCCGACGTGGCGATCAGCTTGGGGGCGTTCGCCCCGGCGGCGATGGCCGCGTACGCCAGCAGCGCCTCCTGCTCCAGCGCCTGGCGCAACGACTGGATGGAGCGCCGCTGGGTGAGCGTGCGCAGCGTCAGCCGCCGCCAGGCCCGGTAGAAGAACCCCTGCGCCTGCTGCTCCCGGTCGACGACGGTGACGTCCAGCGGCGGCCCGTCCTCCAGCGTGACCAGGTAGCGCCGCCCCCGGTCGCCCTGGTCGGCGTTGTCCTTGTCCGGTACGTCGTCGGCGCGCATCGCCGCGACCGGGTGGAAGCCCACGTGCCGCAGGCCCGCCATCAGGTGCTGGCCGGTGGGCCGGACGTTGGGCGAGCCGACCGCGTACAGCGTGCCGTACGCGACGGTCCAGCCGATCAGCACGGTGAGGATGATCGAGAACGGTGTGGTGTACCCGCCGACCAGCATCGCGAACGCGTCGAGCAGCAGCACCACCCACAGCACCACGCGCCAGCGCGGCCGCCGGGCCATCCCGACCGCCGTCATGTACGCGATGACCGGTGCGAGGTAGCCGTGCACCGGGTCGGTCAGCCCGCCGGTCGTCGCCTGCTGGGTCAGCGCGTCCTGGATGGTGCGGGGCGCGGCCTGCGACACCCACAGGTCGGTGGCGAGCGTCACGCCGTGGGCGAGCACGGCGGCGAGGACGCCGTCCGCGATGCGCAGCCCGTCGCGTTTGATGAGGCGTTCGATGGCGAAGGCGACCGGGACCAGCAGCACCGCGATGCTGGACACCAGACCGGCGAGCTTGATCAGCAGGTCGGGGGCCTGCTCGGTGCCCTTGGAGATGTCGTCCTCAAGGCCGGTGGTGGTGCCCTGGGCGAACGCGGCGATCGTGAACAGGACCGCGATCGCGAGGACCCCGATGAGCAGCCGCATCAGGTCGGAGGGGCGGTGCACCCGGGCGGGGAGCAGCGGCTCGTCCCCGGAGACCCGGTCGGAGTGCGCGGCGTCGGCCGAGGCGAGCGTCGAACCCGCCAGGTGCCCGGTGCCGGACACGGTGGGCCCGTCGGGGCGGAGCGGACCGTGTCCGGCACCGGACACGACGGGCACGGCGGAACCGGGGTCCGCGGCGGACGCCGAGGTCACCGGGGGTCCGGAAGCGGCGGGAGGTGCGGAGGCCACCGGGAGGTCGGAGCGCACGGGGGTCTCGGAAGCACCCTGCGGGCGCTCCCCGGCATCGGAGGCGTCCGCCGCCTTCGGTGGCTGCACGCCCTGCTCCTTCGTCGCCTCTGGTTCGTCTTCGTGTTCTGGTATCACCGGTCACCGCTCGCATGATGGTGGCACGGCCTTCGGCCCGGGGGAGGCATCAGGGTGCGCCGCACGCGCGCGGGATGCGCAACATACGCTCCTTTGCCCCCGGGCGCACACTGTGTACCGGGACGTGAACCGTTCCGGTAGGGCTGTCGGTGGCGTACGGCAGGATGGGACGGATGAGCCAGGACCAGACGGGCGGGGGCGGCCCCGGCACCGCCCCGGCCGGCGGCGGACCGCCGGAGTACGCGGAGCTGCCCGCCTACGCGGAGCGCGTCCTCGACGTGGCCGATCTCATCCCGCCCGGCCGGGTGATGACGTACGGAGACGTCGCGGAGTGGCTCGGCGACGGCGGCCCGCGCCAGGTGGGCCGGGCCATGGCGCTGTACGGATCGGCCGTGCCGTGGTGGCGCGTGGTCCGCTCCGACGGGACGCTGCTGCCCTCCCACGAACTGCGGGCGCTGGAGCACTACCGCGCCGAGGGCACCCCGCTCCGCGAGGCGTCGCGGCAGGCGGAGGGGCACATCCCGAAGCTCGACATGCGCCGTGCCCGCTGGGACGGACGGGGCGTGGAGGGCGCCGGAGGGGCCGGCGGCGAGGGCGAGGAAGCTCACACCTGACAGCTTCCGCCATCGGCTCCCGGTGGCGGCGGCCCGACCCGGCGGGGAGCCGGGCGCAGGCCCCGTGAGCACGCGGAATCCGGCCGCCGATCGGGCGAGGCGCCCGGGGGGAACGGGGCCGGGAGCGGCGGGCAGGCCGGGGACGGGCGCGGCGGACGTGACGAGTGACGCAGTACGGCCACCGCCTTCCGCGCCTCCGCAGGCGTAGCGTCGTCATCGCTCGGCACGCTCCGCTCCCTTCCTCTCCCCGTCGTCGGCCGACGACCAGCACGCGACCGTCACCCGTACATCCGCACCGCACACCCGCACATCAGCAGATCCGCACCGCACATCCGTACATCCGCACCGCACCCACCAGGACCGGCGATCCACGTGAGCTCCTCCACCACCCGGCACAGTCCGCACCGTGCGTCACGGCAGCGGACCACGGGTGCGTACCGTCTGGTGCGCACGCCGCCCGGTTCCGTGGAACCCCCTCTCCTGGACGCAGGCCAGCGCGCGGTGGTTGATCACACCGAGGGGCCGCTGCTGGTCCTCGCCGGACCCGGCACGGGCAAGACCACCACCCTCGTCGAATCCGTCGCCGCCCGCGTGGAGCGGGGCGGCGACCCGGCCCGCATCCTCGTCCTCACCTTCAGCCGCAAGGCCGCCGTCGAGCTGCGCGACCGGATGGCCGCCCGGCTGGGGGCGGCCCGGGGTCCGCAGGCCACCACCTTCCACTCGTACTGCTACGCCCTGGTCCGGGCCCACCAGGACGCCGACCTCTTCGCGGACCCGCTGCGGCTGCTCTCCGGGCCCGAGCAGGACGTCACCGTCCGCGAACTGCTCGCGGGCCAGCTCGACCTGGAGAAGGAGGGCCTGGCCCATGTCCGCTGGCCGGCCGAGCTGCGCGCCTGCCTGACCACCCGCGGCTTCGCGGACGAGGTGCGCGCCGTGCTGGCCCGCAGCCGTGAGCTGGGGCTCGGCCCGGACGCGCTGGCCGCCTTCGCCCGCCGCACCGGCCGCCCGGACTGGTCGGCGGCGGCCCAGTTCCTCGCGGAGTACCTCGACATCCTCGACGCCCAGGGGGTCCTGGACTACGCCGAGCTGGTGCACCGGGCGGTGCTGCTCGCGGAGCGCCCCGAGGTGGCGGCCGAACTGGCCGACCGCTACGACGCGGTGTACGTCGACGAGTACCAGGACACCGACCCGGCCCAGGTGCGCCTGCTGCACGCGCTGGCAGGGAACCGGGGGCGCGCACCCGGCGCGCGCGCCGTACACCCGGGGCGCGGAGAAGCCACCCCGGACCGGGGGCGTACGCGGGAGGGCCGGGGCGGGCGGACGCTGGTCGCGTTCGGCGACCCCGACCAGTCGATCTACACGTTCCGGGGCGCCGACGTGAACGGCATCCTCGACTTCCCGGACGCCTTCCGGCGCGCGGACGGGACCCCCGCGCCCGTGGGCGTCCTCACCACCTCGCGCCGCTCCGGGGCCGGCCTGCTCGCCGCGACCCGGCTGCTGACCCGCCGGATGCCGCTGACCCGGCTGCCCGCCGACCGGGTCCGCGCCCACCGCGAACCGGCCGCGGTCCGGGAGGGCGGCCGCGTCGAGGCGTACACCTATCCGACCTCCTCCACCGAGCTGGAGAACATCGCGGACCTCCTGCGCCGCGCCCATCTGGAGGACGGGGTGCCGTGGCAGGAGATGGCCGTGCTGGTACGGGCCGGGGGCCGCTCGCTGCCCGCCGTACGCCGTGCCCTCACCTCCGCCGGGGTCCCGCTGGAGGTCGACGGTGACGACGTCGCGCTCCGCCACGAACCGGCCGTCGCCCCGCTGCTGACGGCGCTGCGGACGGTGGCCGGGGCGGCCCTGCACACGGGCCGGTCCGAGGAGGCGGCCGAGCGGTCGGAGGGAGCGGCAGGGCTGGCCGACGACACGGTTGAGCGGTCCGGTGAGGCGGCAGGGCAGGCCGAGGAGTCCGATGGGGCGGTCGAGGCGGCCCTGCGTACGGGCCGTTCCGAGGAGCCGGCCGAGCGGTCCGGAGAGGCGGTCGACCCGTCCGGTGAGGCGGTCGGGCAGCCCGATGGGCCCGTCGAGGAGTCCGGCACCGACGGGACCGGCGACGCCCCGCCCCGCCCCGTCACTCTGCCCTGGCTCGACACCGAGACCGCCCTCACCCTCCTCGCCTCCCCCCTCGGCTCCATGGACGCCGCCGACCTGCGCCGCCTCGGCCGGGCCCTGCGCGACGAGGAGCGCGCCGCCGGAATCCGGGTCCCCGCCCCCTCCGACGCCCTGCTCGCCCGCGCCCTCGCCGAGCCCGAACGCCTCGTCACGCACGATCCGGCGTACGCCCACGGTGCGCAGCGCCTCGGCGCGCTCCTGCGCAAGGCCCGGGAACTCCTCGAAGGCGGCGGCACCGCCGAGGAGGCCCTGTGGACCCTGTGGAACGGCACCCCCTGGCCCGGCCGGCTGGAGCGGGCCGCCCTGCGCGGCGGCGCCGCCGGGCGCAACGCCGACCGCGACCTCGACGCGGTGTGCGCCCTGTTCGAGACGGCCACGCGCGCCGAGGAGCGCACCGGCGGGCGCGGGGCCCTCAACTTCCTGGAGGAGGTCGACGCCCAGGACATCGCCGCCGACACCCTCTCCCGGCGGACCGCCCGCCCCGACGCCGTACGCCTGATGACCGCCCACCGCTCCAAGGGCCTGGAATGGCGGCTCGTCGTCGTCGCCGGGCTGCAGGAAGGCGTCTGGCCCGACCTGCGCCGCCGGGGCTCCCTCCTGGAGGCGGACCGGATCGGCCGCGACGGACTCGCCGAACCCCTCACGCCCGGCGCCCTCCTCGCCGAGGAGCGCCGCCTCTTCTACGTCGCGGCCACCCGCGCCCGCGACCGCCTGGTCGTCACCGCGGTGAAGGCCCCCGCCGACGACGGCGACCAGCCCTCCCGCTTCCTGACCGAACTGGGCGTCGAACCCCGCGACGTCACCGGCCGCCCGCGCCGGCCCCTCGCGGTCGCCGCGCTCGTCGCGGAGCTGCGCGCCACCACCGTCGACCCGGGCGCCTCCGACGCGCTGCGCGAGGCGGCCGCCCGCCGCCTCGCCCGGCTCGCCGCGCTCACCGACGACGAGGGGCAGCCGCTGGTGCCCGCGGCCCATCCGTACCGCTGGTGGGGCCTGGAGGAGCCGACCCGGTCCGCCGTCCCGCTGCGCGACCGCGACCAGCCGGTCACCCTCTCCGGCAGCGCGCTGGACCAGCTCGCCAACACGTGCGCCCTCCAGTGGTTCCTGGGCCGCGAGGTGAAGGCCGACGCCCCGGCCACCGCCGCGCAGGGGTTCGGCAACGTCGTCCACGTCCTCGCCGACGAAGTCGCCTCCGGCCGGACCCCCGCCGATCTCGACGTCCTCATGGAGCGCCTGGACTCCGTCTGGAACGGCCTCGCCTTCGACGCCCCCTGGAAGTCCGACCAGGAGAAGGACCAGGCCCGCGCCGCCCTGGAACGCTTCCTGCACTGGCACGTCCTGGACCGGGCCGGCCGGACCCCCGCCGCGAGCGAGCACGACTTCGACGTGACCCTGGAGGCGGGGGAGTACGCCGTCCGCATCCGGGGCTCCATGGACCGTGTCGAGCAGGACGCCGACGGCCGGGCGTACGTCGTCGACTTCAAGACCGGCAAGGGCGCGCCCACCAAGGACGAGGTCGCCGCCCACCCCCAGCTCGCCGTCTACCAGCTCGCCGTCCGCGAGGGCGCGGTCGACGAGGTCTTCGACGGCCGGCGGCCCGAGCCGGGCGGCGCCGAGCTGGTCCAGCTTCGCCAGCCCGCGCCCAAGAAGGAGGGCGGCGACGCCTTCCCCAAGGTCCAGGCCCAGGAACCCCTGGCGGGGGAGTGGGTCTCCGACCTGCTCGCCACCGCCGCCGGGAAGGTCTTGGACGAACGGTTCACGCCCACCGTGGGCGCCCACTGCGCCCACTGCACGTTCCGGGCGTCGTGCAGCGCCCAGCCGGAGGGCCGACAGGTGGTGGAGTAGCCGCCGCTTCCGGCACCGGGTCGTGGAGCAGCCGCCGTGTCCGCTTCGGCTTCCGTCCGGGATCCCGGGGCGTCCGCTGCGGCTTCCGTCCGGGGCCCCGGTGCGTCCGGGATGTCGGCGCGCCCGGTTACCGTTGTCCGGGTGTCCCCGCGCATCACCGATCCCGAGCAGCTCAAGGAGCTCCTCGGGATCCCGTTCACCCCGGAGCAGACGGCCTGCATCATCGCGCCGCCCGCCCCGCAGGTGATCGTGGCCGGGGCCGGGTCGGGCAAGACCACGGTGATGGCCGCCCGCGTGGTCTGGCTGGTCGGCACCGGACAGGTCGCCCCCGAGCAGGTCCTCGGCCTCACGTTCACCAACAAGGCCGCCGGCGAGCTGGCCGAACGCGTCCGCAAGGCGCTGATCGCCGCCGGGGTCACCGACCCCGACGCCATCGACCCGGACAACCCCCCGGGCGAGCCCACCATCTCCACGTACCACGCGTTCGCCGGCCGCCTCCTCACCGAGCACGGGCTGCGCATCGGCCTGGAACCGTCCACCCGCCTGCTGGCCGACGCCACCCGCTACCAGCTCGCGGCCAAGGTGCTGCGCGAGGCCCCGGGCCCGTATCCGGCGCTCACCCGCTCCTTCTCCACCCTGGTCAGCGACCTCCTGGCGCTCGACGCGGAGCTGTCCGAACACCTCGTGAGGCCGGGGACGCTGGAGGCGTACGACACCGAGCTGCTGCGGGACCTGGCCGACGCCAGGCTCAGCAACGCCGACCTGCGCAAGATCCCCGAGACCGCCGAGGCCCGCCGCTCGCTCCTCGGCCTCACCGAGCGCTACCGGGCCGCCAAGCGCGCCCGCGACCTGCTGGACTTCGGCGACCAGATCGCCCTCTCCGCCGAGCTGGCGCTGACCCGGCCCGAGGTCGGGCGGATCCTGCGGGACGAGTTCCGCGTCGTCCTCCTCGACGAGTACCAGGACACGTCGGTCGCCCAGCGCCTGCTGCTCTCGGCCCTGTTCGGCGGAGGCAGTGGCAGCGGCGGGGCCGGCGGCGCGGGCACCGAGGCAGGCGGAGGCAGTGGCGGCAGCGGCGTCGGGGGAGGCGGTGACGGTACGGAGCCGGGTGTGCCCCGGCCCGCGCCCACCGGCCACGCGGTGACCGCCGTCGGCGACCCCTGCCAGGCGATCTATGGCTGGCGCGGCGCGTCCGTCGCCAACCTCGACGACTTCCCCGAGCACTTCCCGCACGCCGACGGCGCCCCCGCCACCCGCTACAGCCTCAGCGAGAACCGGCGCAGCGGTGGCCGGCTCCTCCAGCTCGCCAACGGCCTCGCCGAACCGCTGCGCGCGATGCACGAAGGCGTCGAGGCCCTGCGGCCCGCGCCCGGCGCCGAGCGCGACGGCGTGGTCCGCTGCGCCCTGCTGCCCACCCACACGGAGGAGATCGACTGGCTCGCGGACTCCCTCGCCCACCTGGTCCGCACCGGCACCCCGCCGGGCGAGATCGCCGTCCTGTGCCGTACCGCCGGGGACTTCCCCGAGATCCAGGCCGCCCTGGTCGCCCGGGACATCCCGGTCGAGGTCGTCGGCCTCGCCGGGCTGCTCCACCTGCCCGAGGTGGCCGACCTGGTCGCCGTCTGCGAGGTCCTCCAGGACCCGGGGGCCAACGCGTCCCTGGTCCGCCTCCTCACCGGGCCCCGCTGGCGCATCGGCCCCCGCGACCTCGCGCTCCTCGGCCGCCGCGCCCGGCTCCTGGTGCACCGGGCCGGCCAGGCGGACGGCGCCGACGCCGACCAGCGGCTCGCGGACGCCGTCGAGGGGACGGACCCGGCCGAGGTGATATCGCTCGCGGACGCGCTGGACACCTTCCTGGTGGCGGGGGACGTGGCCGACGACGGGCTGCCGTTCTCCGCCGAGGCCCGCGTCCGCTTCGCCCGCCTCGCCCGGGAACTGCGCGACCTGCGCCGCTCCCTCGCGGACCCCCTGATGGACGTGCTCCACCGGGTCCTGGCCACCACCGGTCTGGAGGTCGAGCTGTCCGCGTCCCCGCAGGCGCTGGCCGCCCGCCGCCGCGAGACCCTCGGCAACTTCCTGGACCTGGCGGCCCGCTTCGCCTCCCTGGACGGCGAGGCGTCGCTGCTCGCCTTCCTCGGCTTCCTGCGGACCGCCGCCCAGTACGAGAAGGGCCTCGACAACGCGCTGCCCGGCGGCGAGAACACCGTCAAGGTCCTCACCGCCCACAAGTCCAAGGGGCTGGAGTGGGACGTGGTCGCGGTCCCCGGGCTGGTCACCGGCCAGTTCCCCAGCGGCCAGTCCCGGGACGCCTGGACCGCCCAGGCCAAGGTGCTCCCGCACGCCCTGCGCGGCGACGCGGCGACGCTCCCCGCCCTGGACACGCACGATGGCCTCGACGCCAAGGGGATCAAGGCGTTCAAGGCGGAGATGAAGGAGCACCAGCACACGGAGGAGCTGCGCCTCGGCTACGTCACCTTCACCCGCCCCCGCTCGCTGCTCCTCGGCTCCGGCCACTGGTGGGGCCCGTCCCAGAAGCGCACGCGCGGCCCGTCCGCCTTCCTGGAGGCGCTGTACGAGCACTGCGCCGCCGGGTACGGCGAGATCGAGGCGTGGGCGGACGAGCCCGCCGAGGGCGAGGAGAACCCGGCCCTCGCCGAGCGCGACGCGGACCTCGCCTGGCCGCTCCCGCTCGACGCCGACGCCCTCGCCCGTCGCCGGGCCGCCCGCGACACGGTCCTGGCCCACCTGGAGCACCTCGCCGGGCGGGAGGACGAGCGGGAGCCGGCGTACGCCCCCGAACCCGACGACGTACCGGCGCACGAGCCCTGGGACGACGAGCCTCCGCTCGACGAGCCGCCGGCCGACGAGGACTGGGACTGGGACGCGCTCCCCACCGAATGCCCTCCCGGCCCGCCCGAGTCCGGCGCGGGCCCGGCGGACACGCCCCCGCGCACCGAGTCCGCCCCGGACCCGGCGGACGCGCCTCCGCACCCCGAGTCCGCACCGCACATCCCGGCGGCCCGCCACGCCCAGGAAACCGCCGACCCCGTCGACCGGCTCACTCCCGAGGAGGCCCGCACCCTCGCCTCCTGGGACCGGGACCTGGAGTCCCTCGCCGGCGAGCTGCGCCGCGCCCGCGCCACCGTGCGCGAGGTCGTCGTCCCCGCCTCGCTCTCCGCCACCCAGCTGCTGCGCCTGGCCGAGGACCCCGACGCCTTCGCCCGGGAGCTGGCCCGGCCCATGCCCCGCCCGCCGCAGCCCGCCGCCCGCCGGGGCACCCGGTTCCACGCCTGGGTGGAGTCCCGGTACGAGGAGCTGCCGCTGCCCCTGCTCGGCCCCGACGAACTGCCCGGGGGCGACGGGAGCCACGCGGAGATCGCCGACGAGCGCGACCTCGCCGAGCTGAAGGAGGCGTTCGAGCGCACCGCGTACGCCCGGCGCACGCCGTACCGCGTGGAGACCCCCTTCCAGATCACCCTGGCGGGCCGGGTGATCCGGGGCCGTATCGACGCGGTCTACCGCACGGGTGACGCCTACGAGATCGTCGACTGGAAGACCAGCCGCCACCGCACGGCCGACCCGCTCCAGCTCGCCGTCTACCGGCTCGCCTGGGCCGAACTGCACGGTCTGCCGCTGGACGAGGTCACCGCCACCTTCCTCTACGTACGCACCGGGGAGACCGTCCGCCCCCGGTCCCTGCCCGGCCGGGCGGAGCTGGAGCGCATCCTGCTGGACGAGCCGGCCCCCGAGGACGGCTAGGCTCAAGAGCATGAGCGAGACCCCGGACAGCGCCGTCCGCACGTACACCGAACAGCACCGCGCGGCCTTCCTCGACGACCTGGCCGCGTGGCTGCGCATCCCCTCCGTCTCCGCGCAGCCGGAGCATGCCGGGGACGTATGGCGCAGCGCCGAGTGGCTGAGCGCCAAGCTCAAGGAGACCGGGTTCCCGGTCGCCGAGATCTGGGAGACCCCCGGCGCCCCGGCGGTCTTCGCCGAGTGGCCGAGCGAGGACCCCGGAGCCCCGACCGTCCTGGTCTACGGCCACCACGACGTGCAGCCCGCCGCCCGCGAGGACGGCTGGGCCACCGACCCGTTCGAGCCGGTGATCCGCGACGGTCGGATGTACGGACGCGGCGCGGCCGACGACAAGGGCCAGGTGTTCTTCCACACGCTCGGCGTCCGCGCCCACCTCGCCGCGACCGGCCGCACCACCCCCGCCGTCAACCTCAAGCTGCTGATCGAGGGCGAGGAGGAGTCCGGCTCCCCGCACTTCCGGGCCCTGGCCGAGCAGCACACGGACCGGCTCGCCGCCGACGCGGTGATCGTCTCCGACACCGGCATGTGGGACGAGGACACCCCGACCGTCTGCACCGGTATGCGCGGCCTCGCCGAGTGCGAGATCCAGCTGTACGGACCCGCCCAGGACATCCACTCGGGATCGTTCGGCGGAGCCGTCCCCAACCCCGCCACCGAGATCGCCCGCCTGGTCGCCGCCCTCCACGACGAGGACGGCCGCGTCGCGATCCCCGGCTTCTACGACGGGGTCGCCGACCTCACCGACACCGAACGGGCCCTCTTCGCCGAGCTGCCCTTCGACGAGGCCACCTGGCTGCGCACCGCCAAGTCGGGGGCGGCGGCCGGCGAGGCCGGGTACTCCACGCTGGAGCGCGTCTGGGCCCGCCCCACCGCCGAGGTCAACGGCATCGGCGGCGGCTACCAGGGCGCCGGCAGCAAGACGATCATCCCCTCCTCCGCCCTGGTGAAGATCAGCTTCCGGCTGGTCGACGGCCAGGACCCCGACCGGATCCAGGAGGCGGTCACCGCCTGGACCGCCTCCCGCGTCCCGGCGGGCATCCGGCACGCCATCGCCTTCCAGCCCGCCACCCGCCCCTGTCTGACCCCGCTGGACCACCCCGCCCTCCGGGCCGTGGCCCGCGCGATGGGCCGCGCCTTCGACCGGAAGATCCTCTTCACCCGGGAGGGCGGTTCGGGACCCGCCGCCGACCTGCGGGACGTCCTCGGCGCCCCCGTCCTCTTCCTCGGCATCTCCGTGCCCTCCGACGGTTGGCACGCCCCCGACGAGAAGGTCGAGCTGGACCTCCTGCTCAAGGGCGTGGAGACGACCGCGTACCTGTGGGGCGAGCTGGCCGCCGCGCTCGGCCGATGAACCCGCCCCACCTCCGTACAGCCCGATCCACCCAGGGGGAGTAGGAAGCACCTGTGAGCACCTTCGACAACGCCACCCCGGACCGCCCGATCGGCCTCACCGCGCCGAGCGGCGTCGACCGCGCGGCCCACCATCGGCTCGACGAGGCATGGCTGTCCGTGGCCTGGAGCCACCCGACGACCCGCGTCTTCGTCGTCTCCGGCGGCCAGGTGCTGATCGACGACACCCCCGAGGGCGGTACCGAGATCGTCATGACCCCGGCCTTCGAGGCCCCGGTCACCGAGACCCACCGGTACTTCCTCGGCACCGACGAGGACGGCGTCAGCTACTTCGCGCTCCAGAAGGACTCACTGCCCGGCCGCATGGACCAGTCGGCCCGCCCCGCCGGGCTGCGCGAGGCCGGACTGCTGCTCGGACCGCGCGACGCGGGGCTGATGGTGCACGCCGTCGCCCTGGAGAACTGGCAGCGCCTGCACCGCTTCTGCTCCCGCTGCGGCGAGCGCACCGTCATCGCGGCGGCCGGCCACATCCGCCGCTGCCCGGCCTGCGGGGCCGAGCACTACCCGCGCACCGACCCGGCGGTCATCATGCTCGTCACCGACGACCAGGACCGGGCCCTGCTGGGCCGCCAGGTGCACTGGCCGGAGGGCCGCTTCTCCACGCTCGCCGGGTTCGTCGAGCCGGGGGAGTCCATCGAGCAGTCCGTGGCCCGCGAGGTCTACGAGGAGGCGGGCGTCACCGTCGGCGAGGTCGAGTACATCGCCAGCCAGCCGTGGCCGTTCCCCTCCAGCCTGATGCTCGGCTTCATGGCACGGGCGACCACCTTCGACATCCAGGTCGACGGCGAGGAGATCGAGGAGGCCCGCTGGTTCTCCCGCGAGGACCTCACCGCCGCCTTCGAGTCCGGCGAGATCATGCCCCCGTTCGGCATCTCGATCGCGGCCCGGCTGATCGAGCTCTGGTACGGCAAGCCGCTCCCGAAGCCCGGCGCCGCGAAGCGGACCGGCTGACCGCAGGACGCCCGGCAGCGGGCGCGGGGCGGTCGGATCCCGGCCCCACGGGTGCGCTCGCCCCCGGACGCACGACTGCCCCCGGCGGTGCCGGGGGCAGGGGGCGTCGGCCGTCCACGGGTCAGGCGGCGAGCGCCTGCTTCACCTGGGCCAGCGAAGGGTTCGTCATGACCGACTCGGTGCCCGAGGGGGACACGATCAGCAGCGTCGGGACTGTCTGGTTCCCGCCGTTCGCCTTCTCGACGAAAGCGGCCGACTCCGGGTCGTGCTCGATGTTGACCTCGTTGTACGCGATGCCCTCGCGGTCCATCTGGCTCTTCAGCCGACGGCAGTAACCGCACCAGGTGGTGCTGTACATCGTCACAGTGCCCGCCATGTCGCTGGCGCTCCTTCGTCTCGTCCGTACCGCTGCGCGGCCGGCAGCGTCCCGTGCGGCCCGGCCCCTGTCCGCGGCCGTCCCGCACGGTCAGAGAACGTACGGGACGAGGCTCCCATTCCCCAACGGAGGCGACTTCCCCCAGCGAGGAGCCGGTCCCGGCACATGGAATCCGGCCGTTCGCCGACCGTCGCGCGCACCCCGCACCGCCCCTCCGCCCGGCCCGTACCGGTACGACGAATGCCTCACCCCTGTGGACAACCGCCGCATCCGCCCCCGGGGACCTGGCAGCATGGCGGGGTGACAGCAGCAACGCACTCCACCCTCTTCCCGCAGGTTCCCGACACCCCGGACGCCGTGCTCGACGGGCTCGACCCCGAGCAGCGCGAGGTGGCGCTCGCCCTGCACGGACCGGTGTGCGTGCTGGCCGGAGCCGGTACGGGCAAGACCCGCGCGATCACCCATCGCATCGCCTACGGGGTGCGCGCCGGCATCCTCCAGCCGGCCACCGTGCTCGCCGTCACCTTCACCAACCGGGCCGCCGGAGAGATGCGCGGCCGGCTCCGCCAGCTCGGCGCGACCGGCGTCCAGGCGCGGACCTTCCACTCCGCCGCGCTCCGGCAGCTCCAGTATTTCTGGCCGAAAGCAGTCGGTGGTGAGCTGCCCCGGCTGCTGGAGCGGAAGGTGCAGCTGGTCTCCGAGGCGGCCGCCCGCTGCCAGATCCGGCTCGACCGCACCGAGCTGCGCGACGCGACGAGCGAGATCGAGTGGGCCAAGGTCACCCAGACCGTCCCCGCCGACTACGCGGCGGCCGTGGTCAAGGCCCAGCGGGACGCCCCCCGCGACCCGGCGGAGCTCGCCCAGATCTACTCCACGTACGAGCAGCTCAAGCGCGACCGCTCGGTGATCGACTTCGAGGACGTGCTGCTGCTGATGGTCGGCATCCTCCAGGACCGGGCGGACATCGCGGAGCACGTGCGCGGCCAGTACCAGCACTTCGTGGTCGACGAGTACCAGGACGTCAGCCCGCTCCAGCAGCGGCTGCTCGACCTCTGGGTCGGCGACCGGGACGACCTCTGCGTGGTGGGCGACGCCAGCCAGACGATCTACTCCTTCACCGGGGCCACCCCCGACCACCTGCTGAACTTCCGCACCCGCCACCCCGGGGCGACCGTGGTCAAGCTGGTCCGCGACTACCGCTCCACCCCCCAGGTCGTCCACCTCGCCAACGGCCTGCTGAGCCAGGCCCGCGGCAAGGCCGCCGACCACCGCCTGGAGCTGGTCTCGCAGCGCGACAAGGGCCCCGAGCCGGTCTACACGGAGTACGGGGACGAGCCCACCGAGGCCGAGTCCACCGCCCGCCGCATCCGCGACCTCATCGCCGCGGGCGTCCCGGCCGGCGAGATCGCCGTGCTCTACCGCGTCAACTCCCAGTCCGAGGTCTACGAGCAGGCCCTCGCCGACGCCGGGGTCCCCTACCAGCTGCGCGGCGCCGAGCGGTTCTTCGAGCGGGCGGAGGTCCGCGAGGCGGGCACCGCCCTGCGCGGAGCGGCCCGCGCCGGGGGCAACGACTCCCTGCTCGACGGGGCGGACGACCTGGCCGCCCAGGTGCGGGCGGTGCTCTCCACCAAGGGCTGGACCACGCGTCCCCCCGCCGGGTCCGGCGCCGTGCGCGACCGCTGGGAGTCGCTGGCCGCACTGGTCCGGCTCGCGGAGGACTTCGAGGCGGCCAGGCCGGGGGCGACGCTCACCGACCTGGTCCGCGAGCTGGACGAACGGGCGGCCGCCCAGCACGCGCCCACGGTCCAGGGCGTCACGCTGGCCTCCCTGCACGCGGCGAAGGGCCTGGAGTGGGACGCCGTCTTCCTGGTCGGTCTCACCGAGGGCATGATGCCGATCGCCTACGCCAAGACCGACGAACAGGTCGAGGAGGAGCGCCGCCTGCTGTACGTCGGCATCACCCGCGCCCGCGTGCACCTCTCGCTCTCCTGGGCGCTGTCCCGGTCCCCGGGCGGCCGGGCGAGCCGTCGGGCCACCCGCTTCCTGAACGGGCTGCGGCCGGGCTCGGGGACCGTCGGCGCGCGCGGCGGGACCGGCGGCGGCGGCGGTATCGACCGGGGCACCGCCAGGACCGCGGCGAACCGGGCCCCGGCGGTCGAGCGCAAGCCCAGGAGCCCCGTGCGGTGCCGGGTCTGCGGGCGGACGCTGACCGACGCGGGCGAGATGAAGCTGATGCGCTGCGAGGACTGCCCCTCGGACATGGACGAGGGACTGTACGAGCGGCTGCACGACTGGCGCGCCGCCCAGGCGGCCCTGCTCGGCCAGCCCGACTTCTGCGTCTTCACCGAGAAGACGCTCATGGCGATCGCGGAGGCCGTCCCGTCCACGGAGGGCGAGCTCGTCGTCATCGCCGGCGTCGGCAACCGGAAGCTGAACCGCTTCGGCACCGATGTTCTGGCCATCTGCGCAGGTGAGACCGTCAATGACGAGGCCCCGCAGGACACCGACGAGACCTGAGGAAAACTCGTCCAGAAAATAGTTTGCGCGCGCACCCGCCGCCACCATAGGTTCTTAACCACGGAAACAGCGGCTTCTCCGAAGCCCGGATTCCGTGCTGTACTTGGCTGTACACATCCGCATACGCAGGACCGGCTTCGGCAGGTCCCCCTAGACGCCGAGAGGAGGCGATTGAAGTGATCAGCATCATCGGAACCCAGAAAATGACCGATCTCTCGGTCGTCTCCGCCTGCTCGCTCGGCCTCACCCGCTCCTCGGCTGTCTCGTTCCACGCCACCGGTCTGTCCGGCGTCTCCGCCGTCCGTCCGCTGGCCCCGACGAGCCTCCCCGTGACGCGGGAGCGTAATGAGCGACCGATCCAGGCACCGGCGGCAGCAGGAGTGAAGGCAGCGCAGGCTCAGGCCTATGCCTTTGCGGCAGCCGGTGCCGGATTCACCAAGCAGACGCAGCAGCACCACACCATGTGGGCCTTCCGTGGGCCTGAACCCTGGAGCGATCCAGCCTGATCCAGCATCAGGCCGGCGCCTTCAGGGCCGCGGAACCCCACTCGGGATCCGCGGCCCTTTTGTTTTGTCCGAACGGACGAGACGGAACGAAGGAGCCTCGGGACAAGCAGGACCTGGTACCAGCAGCCGCCAACCGGCCGACCGGCCGGCACGACCAGACGAGGACACCACCCACCGTGCCCATCGAGACGCACGCCCCGTCAGTACCGCTCACCACCCCGATCGCGCCGCCCGGCTCCACGGAGGACTCCACCTTGACCCCGCTCACCACGCTCACCGCGCTCGACGACGCCATCGAGAACCTCGGCGTACCGGTTCCCTGCCGCTCCTACGACCCGGAGGTCTTCTTCGCCGAGTCGCCCGCCGACGTCGAGTACGCCAAGTCCCTCTGCCGCACCTGCCCGCTCGTCGAGGCGTGCCTCGCCGGGGCGAAGGACCGCCGCGAGCCGTGGGGCGTCTGGGGCGGCGAGCTGTTCGTCCAGGGTGTCGTCGTCGCACGCAAGCGCCCCCGTGGCCGTCCGCGCAAGAACCCGGTCGCAGCGTGACCGCGACCTGTGGGGTCCCCGCCCCCACACGCCGGCTGCGGATCGGAACGATCGATCACCCCCACACCCATGACCCTCGGAATCAGGCACCAATGAGCACCCCCACGAAGGAGCCCGTCGGCTCCGCCACCCCCGACGTGACCATCACCGGCGCGAACGACTCGCGTCAGAACAGGACCCGCGAAATGCAACTCATCCCCGAAGCCCTGGCCCGTGCGCATATGCACGAGCGCCTGCGGGAGGCCCAGGACGACCGCCGGTCGGCTCGCCTGGTCACCGCCCGCCGGATGCAGCGCCGAGCGGAGCGCGCCTCGCTGCGCGCCCGCCGCGCGCTGGCCATGGCGGTCATGCACTGACCATCGGCACCACCCCAGCGGGGCCGCCCGACCAAGGGCGGCCCCGCCGTGCGTCTGGCCTGGCTTCGCCATCGGCGGCCCGGCCGTGCGTCGAGCCCGGCTCGGCGATGCGCCGGGCTCCGCCCTCGCGGCAGCCGGGCCCGCCCGGCGTCGGACCCCGGTCACCCGAGCCCCCCTACATCGGACCTACGGTCGCCCGGGCCTGCCGCCCTACGTCGGACCTACGGTCGCCGGGGCCCGGGGCTATCGTCGAAGAGTGGACGAGGAGCCCGATCCCCCCGAACAGCCCGGCCGCCCCGACCCCCGGGAGGGGTTTGGCAGCCCCGGCCGACAGGACCGCCCCGACGCTCTGAAGCAGCCCAGCCGGCCCGAGCAGCCCGGCCGGTCAAGCACTGAGGAAAGCCCCGGCCGCCCCGAGCCGCCCGGCTTGCCAGGCGCCGAGGAAGGCCCCGACCGGCCCGCGCAGCCCGGCCGCCCCGGCACCGAGCAAGGCCCTGTCGACCCCGGCACGGAGGATCCCGGCGGCAGCCCCGGCGCCAAGGAAGGCCCCGCCCGCCCCAGCCCGGAGGGACGGGTGGTGTGCGCCCGCTGCGGGACGGTCGCCGCCAGTGACACCGCCCCACCCACCTGGCTCTGCTCCGTGGAGGAGGGACACCGCCTCCACTTCTGCGAAGGCTGTGCCCGCCTCCACATCCGCGCGATCGAGAGCCGCCTCGATTCCCTGTGGTGGTGACCACCGACAGCGCGCCGCGGCCTCCTACGCCTCGACCGCGTCGCCCTTCCGCTCGGAGCCGCCTTCGTTCCCGGCATGCTCCAGGGCCTCGTTGTCACCAGCCGCGCCCTCCGCCTCCGGGCTCTCCCCCTCCGCGCGCTCTGCCCTCGCGCCCTCCGCCTCCGGGCTCTCTTGTGCCGGCAGAGCCTCCGGTTCCTCTCCCTCCAGGAACTCTTCCGGCTCCTCCTCCACGAGGAACCCCGGCAGCCACGCTTCGAGCTCGTCGCGCATCCGGACCGTGGCGCCGAGCTGGCACAGCACTCCGATCGTGCTCAGCGTCACCCGGTGTATCAGGACGTAGGACGGAGGAAGGTTCAGCTGCCTGCCGAGCTGGTGGGCGGGGGAGCGCGGGTCGGCTATCCGGGCCGCCTGCTCACGGAGCCAGCCCCGGGTGAAGGTGAACTCCTCCACCTGTGTGGGCTCGATGATCGGCAGCAGATAGTCGAGCACCGCGTCCGGATCCAGGTCGATCGACTCCTTCACGAAGCCCTCTTCGCGCAGCAGCCGGTACACCCCCGCCGCATCACCCTCCAGAGCCAGTCGCAAGGAGTCGCCGATGGTCTGCGGAAGCCCGCCGGGAAGGCGGTCGACCGTGCCGAAGTCCAGCACTCCGAGCCGCCACTCACTCTCCGGATCGCCCTCCTCCGCCGGCAGCAGCCGGAAGTTGCCCGGATGCGGGTCGGCGTGGAGCAGTCCGGTGCGCGCCGGGCCGGAGAAGAGGAAGCGGGCGAGCAACTGCCCAGCGCGGTCCCGCTGTTCCTCCGTCCCCTCCGCGACGACCTCGGAGAGCGGGATCCCGTCGATCCACTCCGTCACCAGCACCTGGTCGGACTGGTGCACCACCTGCGGGATCAGCACGTCGGGGTCGTCCGCGAACTCCGCCGCGTGCTCCCGCTGTGCCTGCGCCTCCAGCTCGTAGTCCAGCTCCTCCGACACCCGCTCGCGGAGCTCCTTGATCAGCGGCTTGATGTCCATTCCCGGGACCAGTGGCCCCAGCAGCCTGGCGAAACGGCTGAGCTGGGCCAGGTCGGAGAGCAGGGCCTCGCCCGCGCCCGGGTACTGCACCTTCACGGCGACCGCACGGCCGTCGTGCCATACCGCCCGGTGCACCTGTCCGATCGAGGCTGCCGCCGCCGGTGTGTCCTCGAACTCCAGGAAGCAGTCCCGCCAGTCCTCGCCGATCCGTTCGGCGAGCACTCCGTGGACCGTGCGTGCGGGCAGCGGGGGCGCCGCCTCCTGGAGCTTGGTCAGCGCGGCCCGGTAGGGACCCGCGATCTCCTCGGGGAGGGCCGATTCGAAGACCGACAGGGCTTGGCCCAGCTTCATGGCCCCGCCCTTCAGCTCTCCCAGGGTCTTGAACAGTTGGTCCGCCGTGCGCTGCTGCACCTCCCGGGCGACCAGCTCGGCCGACTTCCCGCCGATCCGCTTGCCCAGGCCCCAGGTGGCACGGCCGGCGAAGCCGAGCGGAAGCGCGGCCAGCTTGGCCGTACGCGTTACCGCCTTCCGGGGAAGATCAGACATGTGCCCCTCCAGTTCCCAGACTGCCGTGCCGCTCCGGTCTTCAGTGTCGCTCCGTCGACGGCGGTCACCCCGCCATTGTGTCCTGCGGCTGTGCACGGGTGGAGGCCCGATCCCGGTCAGCCGCTCCGGCCGCCCCGCAGGAACAGTCCACGTGCGGGCCGACCGGCTCGGAGCGCCAGTCCAGCAGGGGGAGCGCGGCCTCCCACCGGGACCCGGTCGTCGCGGGGAGGTCCCCGTCCAGGAACGCCAGGGCATGGGCCGCGGCCAGCCCGGCGACCGCTGTCGCGAGCGCCAGATCGCAGGCGGGCACCGCGCCCCGCCGCCCGGAACGCCACTGCGCCAGCATCCGGGGCCACTGCGGATCCCGGTCCGCGCGACGCAGTTCCAGGCAGCCCGCGCAGCCGGTGCCCCCGGGCAGGACGAGCGGGCCGACCACCCCGGTGGCCTCGATCACCCCCGCGTAGAGATGAGGAGTGCCCGACGCGATCCAGGGAGCGGCCGTGTCCACGGGCGGCGCGTACACGGCGAGGCCGTCCCGGGGCGCGACGACGATCAGGGACAGGGGCGGCTCCCCGCCGCTGCCCGCACGATCGGCCCCCCTGTCCGCCCGCGGCGCGACCGTCCCCGGCTCCGCCCTCGACCCGCGCCTTCCCGGGCCGGACAGATCGCCGGGCGGCCCCGTCCCGCCCGCTCTGCTCCGTGGGCCCGGCCCGGGGGCCGAACGCCGGACGAGTCGTCCGGCCGCCACATCGCGTCGTTCCCCGACAGCCGCCGGGGGGAGGCCCCCCGGCGCCACGTCCCAGAGCTCGGCGCGGCCCCCGTCGAGCACTTCCACCCGGCCCACCCCCGCACCGGACAGCACCGAGGCGATGGACGCCCCGACCCGGCCGGCGCCTCGTACCTGGACCCGCATCTCCCGCCTGGCCGCCATCCGGCGCAGCCCGCCGCCCGGCTCGGGCCGGACGACCGACAGCGAGGCCACGTCGGGACGCTGGCGGCTCATCACCTCGGCGCGTCGACGCAGCACATCGGCCTCCGGCCCCGCCGCTCTCGGATCGTCGAGCAGGCCGGCCTCCGTCAACCGGTCGAGCAGCAACCGGACATGATGTTCCGACAGGCCGAGGGCGTGTGCCTCCTCGTGCAGCAGCGGCAGACCGCGCGTCCCGTCGAGCAGTTCCAGGAAGCTTCCCGTCGCGATGTCCACCGGGCCGAGCGCCACGGCGTGCGCGGGTGTCACACCGAACTGGACGGTGTTCCGTCCCCGCCAGGCGCGTCGCAGTGCGGGCTTCAGCATCGGATACATGACGTCTCCCCCGAATGAGGTCATGGGCGCGGAAGCACCCGCCGGTCCGGTGATCCACGCGGCCTTCCGCAGGACCACCGCCAGAATGCGGTCCCGCATCGAACTGTGCGCGAAGTTATCCACAGGCGGGGTCCGATTGTCGTGCTATCGCGCCCGCCCGCTGGAGCGGATGTCCGCCCGCCCGCTCCGGAGCGAGCCTCCCGAAGCCCGCCCCGGCCTGCCCGCACCCCCCCCGGACCGCTCGCAGCCCGCCCCGGCCTGTTCGCCCCCCCCCCGAACCGTTCGCAACCCACCCCCGGACCGCTCGGCCCGCCGCCGGGACCGTTCGCGGCCCACCCTCTCGGACCGTGCGCGGCCCACCCATGCATCTCCGAGGACCGTCCCGGGGCGGGACTTCTTCCGCGGGCAGCGGGTAACGTCGAGGAGTGCCTGCCGACCCGTTGCCCGGCCTCGCCGGGGAGATTCCCGCGCGCGAAGCCGGAAGCCCCCCGTACGAAGCCGGAAGCCCTCCGCGCGGCGCGGAGAGCCACCCGCCCCGCGCCGCGGCGGCGAGCGCGGTCGAGGTCCGCAGGAGCACCCGGCGCAGGAAATCGGTCTCCGCGTACCGGGAGGGCGACCGCACGATCGTGCTGATCCCCGCCCGGATGTCGCAGGCGGAGGAGCGGCGCTGGGTGGGCGTGATGCTGGACAAGCTCGCCGCCCAGGAGAGCAGGCGCGTCCCGGGCGACACCGAGCTCTCGGAGCGCGCCGCACAGCTGTCCGCCCAGTACTTCGACGGCCGTGCCATCCCGGTGTCGGTGCGCTGGGTGACCAACCAGAACACCCGCTGGGGCTCGTGCACCCCGGCCGAGGGCAGCATCAGGCTCTCGCACCGGCTGCAGGGCATGCCGGAGTACGTGATCGACTACGTGCTCCTCCACGAGCTGGCGCATCTGCTCGTCCCCGGACACGGTCCGGAGTTCTGGCGACTGCTGGAGGCGTACCCCCGTACCGAGCGCGCCCGGGGGTTCCTGGAGGGCGTGGTGGCGGCCGAGCGGCTGCCCCGCCCGTCGGCCGCGCCCGAGGAGTGACCGGTCCCCGACGCGTTCGCCGATTCTGTACCGGGTGTGTACCGGCTTGGCCCGATGTCGTCGTTTGCGGTTAGCCTGACGCGACGCATTTACCTTCCGGATGGGGGACGGTCGTTACGCATGGCCAGGGAATTCCAACGCGGCCACAAGGCCAAGATCAGTGATCTCACGGCAGGGACGGATCTGTACGTAGGTGTGCAGATCGCGGCACCGGGGCTGACCTTCGACATCAGCTGCTTCGGTCTCGACGCCAACGAGCAGCTCTCCGACGACCGGTACTTCATCTTCTTCAACCAGCCGAAATCGCCCGAGGAATCCATTCAGCTCCTCGGTGCGCAGTCCGGTGACACCGAGTCCTTCCGCGTCACGCTCGACCGCATTCCGGCGGCCATCCAGAAGCTCTCCTTCACCGCGACGCTCGACGGCGCCGGGCAGATGTCCCAGATCGGTCCCGGGTACATCCGGATCGTCGCGGGCGGCGAAGAGGTGGTGCGGTACGCCTTCACCGGATCGGAGTTCACCACCGAGCGCGCCGTGATGCTCGGCGACTTCTACCTGAAGGACGTCTGGCGTTTCGCCGCCGTCGGCCAGGGCTTCGACGGCGGTCTCGAAGCGCTGCTGAAGAACTTCGGCGGCGAGGTCGCCGAGGAGGAGCCGCCGCCCGCCGCCGCGCCGGGCTTCGCCCCGCCGGCCCAGGCCGCCGCGCCCCCGGCCTTCGGCGCCCCGCCCGCCCCGCAGCCCGCGCCCGCCTTCGGCGCCCCGTCCGCGCCCCGGGCCCCGCAGCCGGCACCGTCCTTCGGCGCCCCGGCTGCCCCGACGCCGCCGCCCGCGCCGCAGCAGCCGATGCACGCGGCCCCGACGATCGCGGCCCCCCTGGCCCCGCAGCCCCCCGCGGCCCCGCAGGCTCCGTCCCCGTACGGCCAGCCGCAGCAGCCGCAGTTCGGCCAGGTCCCGGGCCAGGGCGTTCCGCCCGCCGCGCCCTTCGGTCAGCAGGCTCCGTCCCCGTACGGCCAGCAGCCCCCGGGCGTCCCGCAGGGCGTTCCCCAGGGAGTTCCGGCCACGGGCGCCGGGCTCCGAGCGGCGCTGCAGCCGTACAAGGAGACCGCGACCGGTCAGCGCTGGACCCCGCAGAACCAGCAGCTCATGCGGGTCGACCTGACCATGGGCGGTGCCGGGGTCCTGGCCCGCCAGGGCAGCATGGTGATGTACCAGGGCAAGGTGGACTTCGGCTACAAGGGCGCCGGATTCGTCGGCCGCGCCGTGGGCAACGCCACCGGCCAGGAGATGCAGTTGATGCGCTGTACCGGCCGCGGCCAGGTGTTCCTCGCCGAGGAGGGCTCGCACCTGCACCCGATCGAGCTGCAGGGCGACGGCATCTGTGTCTCCGCCGAGAACGTCCTCGCCTTCGACGAGTCCCTCCAGTACGAGGTGCGCAGGGTCGAGGGCCACGGCATCCCCGGCGGCGCGCTGTTCACCATGCTGTTCCAGGGCACCGGCACCGTGGTCGTGAAGACGCACGGCACCCCGGTGGTCCTGCCGGTCACGCCCACCACGTTCGCCGACTGCAACGCGGTCGTCGCCTGGTCGGCCGCCTCCCAGGTGATCGTCTCCAGCCAGGTCCGGCTGCGCCGCAACGCGTACCCCGGGCACAGCGGCGAGACCGTGAACCTCCAGTTCCGGGGAGCCCCCGGCAACTTCATCGTCGTCCAGCCCTACGAGGTCTGAGGGAGCCCGTCATGAACCAGCAACTCGCGGGCTTCGCCCCGACCCCCGTCACGGCCCGGATGGAGAACCACGGCAGGACCATGCTCAAGGTCGCCATGGCCTCGGGGCAGGACCTCTACGCGCGCACCGGCTCGATGGTGGCGTACGAGGGCTTCATCCAGTACGAACCCAACCCGCCCGCCGCGCGGCAGATCGCCTCCCAGTGGATCACCGGCGAGGGCGCCCCCGTCATGAAGTGCTCCGGCGACGGGCTGCTCTACCTCGCCGACTACGGCGCCGACGTGGTCGTCATCAACCTCGACAACGACTCCATCTCGGTCAACGGCACCAACCTCCTCGCCTTCGACGCCCACCTCACCTGGGGCGTCGAGAAGGTCAAGGGGCTCGCCAAGTTCGCCGGGCAGGGCCTGTGGAACGTCGTCGTCCAGGGCACCGGATGGGTCGCCATCACCTCCCGGGGCACCCCGATCGTCGTCGACTGCGGACGCGGCGAGGACGAGACGTACGTCGACCCGGACGCCCTCGTCGCCTGGTCGCCGAACCTCAAGGTGAAGGGCAAGCGCAGCTTCAAGGCGGGCTCGCTGATCGGCCGGGGCAGCGGCGAGGCGTACCAGATGGCCTTCTCCGGCCAGGGCATCGTCGTCGTCCAGCCGAGCGAGGACAGCACGGACCGTCTGCGGATCCGGAACTGACGGGGAGGGAGAACACATCATGCAGAGTCCGCTTTTCAGCCACACCGAGCAGCAGACCCAGGACCGGTACGCGATCCAGAACCCGCAGCTCCTGCGGCTCTCGCTGAACGGCCACGACGACGTCCTCGCTCGCAAGGGCGCGATGGTCGCCTACCAGGGCCTGATGGACTTCGACGGGGAGTACCAGTCGCGGAGCCAGCGCAACGCCCGCGCGCGCACCGGCGAGGGCCTCGACCTGATGCGCGTGTCCGGCCAGGGCACCGTCTACCTCGCCAACCTCGCGCAGTACATCCACGTCGTGGACGTCGACCGCGAGGGGATGACCGTGGACAGCTCCTACGTCCTGGCGCTCGACTCCTCGCTGCACACCGAGGTCATCGCGGTGGACAGCCAGTACGGCATCTCCGGGAGCGGCAAGTACCAGCTCAACATCTCCGGTACGGGCAAGGTCGCCCTCATGACCTCGGGCCAGCCGCTGATGATGCAGGTCACGCCCGAGAAGTACGTGAACGTCGACGCGGACGCGATCGTCGCCTGGTCCAGCTCCCTGCGCGTGCAGATGCAGGCGCAGACCCACTCCTCGGGCGTCTTCCGGCGTCGTGGCAACACGGGGGAGGGCTGGGAGCTGAGCTTCCTCGGCCAGGGCTTCGCGCTGGTCCAGCCGAGTGAGGTCATGCCCCCGCAGAACGCCCAGATCGGCCAGGGCGCCCGCGCCCAGTTCGGCATGGGCCAGCACGGCTCCCACGGCCAGAACCAGAACAACGCCTGGAACTGACCGGCACCCGCGGAACACGACGGTAAGGAGCGGCCTCAAGGGAGGCCGCCCCTTACACATGTCCACTCGGTCGGCCGTTACAGCCGGGCCCTCGTCGCCTCCAGCAGCCGTACGACGGAGGCGTCGGCCACGCCGGGCACATCCTCGTACGCGAACCAGCGCAGCTCCAGGGACTCCTCGCTGATCCGCTCCGCCGCCCCGGCCGGGGCCAGGGCCGCATACTGCACGTCCAGGTGCCAGTTGCACGGGGACGGGATCGCGTGACGGTCCAGCCGGACCGGTCCGCCGGGCAGCAGGGCCAGCCCCGTCACGCCGGACTCCTCCGTGGCCTCACGCAGCGCGGCGGTCTCCAACGAGGTGTCCTCCGGCTCGCAGTGGCCGCCCATCTGGAGCCACATCCGCAGCTTCCGGTGCAGGGTCAGGAGAACCTTCTCCCGCGACGGGTCGATCACCAGGGCGCTGGCCGTCACATGCCCGGCCCCGCACGCCTTCCACATGCCGTCGGGGTGCCCGGCCAGATGGTCCAGATAGACCCGGCGCAGCTCGGCCTGGTCCCCGTCCGCGCCCTCGGGGGCGTACTCCTTCAGTACGCGGACGGCGTCGTCGTGCAGGGTCACCGGTCGCGGCCGTCCTTGCCCTCGTCCGTCCCGTCCTCGGCGCTGTCGTTCTCGCCGTCCTCACCCTCGGCCGGCTTCGACTTCTCCGGCGCGGCCGTCCCCGAACCCTGCGCGGCCTCGCCGAGCATCCTGTCCAGCTCGGAGAAGTCGGCCTGCTCGTGGTGGACGAATCCGTCCGGGTCGTCCAGGTCGCCCGCGGTCGGCAGCATGTCCGGGTGCTCCCAGAGCGCGTCGCGGCCCTCCAGCCCCCGCGCGTCCGTGAGCGAGGCCCACAGCCGCGAGGCGTCCCGGAGCCGGCGCGGGCGCAGCTGGAGGCCGATGAGCGTGGCGAACGTCTGCTCGGCCGGGCCCCCGGACGCACGGCGCCTGCGCATCGTCTCGCGCAGCGCGTCCGCCGAGGTCAGGCGGGACTTCGCGGCCTCGTGGACCACCGCGTCCACCCAGCCCTCCACCAGCGCGAGCGCCGTCTCCAGACGGGCCAGGGACGCCTTCTGCTCGGGCGTGTCCTCCGGCTGGAACATGCCTTGCTGCAAGGCGTCCTGAAGCTGCTCCGGCTGCGAGGGGTCGAACTGGCCGACGACGTCCTCCAGCTTGCTGGTGTCGACCTTGATCCCCCGGGCGTACGCCTCGACCGCGCCGAACAGATGCGACCGCAGCCACGGCACATGGGCGAAGAGCCGCTGGTGGGCGGCCTCGCGCAGGGCCAGATACAGCCGGACCTCGTCCTGCGGGACGCTGAGGTCTTTGCCGAACTTCTCCACGTTCAGCGGGAGGAGCGCGGCCTTGCCCGCCGGGCCCAGCGGCAGCCCGATGTCGGTGGAACCGACCACCTCACCGGCCAGCGTGCCCACGGCCTGGCCGATCTGCTGGCCGAACATGGCGCCGCCCATGGAGCGCATCATGCCGATCAGCGGGCCCGCCATGGCCTGCATCTCCTCGGGCAGCACATCGCCCATCGCCAGGCCCACCCGCTCGGCCACCGGGTCGACCAGCTGCCGCCACGCGGGCAGCGACGCCTCGACCCACTCCGCCCGGCTCCACGCCACGGTGGAGACCGAACCGGAGGGCATCGACGTGACGCCGTCCAGCCAGAGGTCCGCCAGCCGCAGCGCCTCGTCGACCGCCGTGCGCTCGGACGGGCCGACGCTGGCGTCCTTGGAGCCGTCCGCCGTGCCCTGCGAGACCGTCTGGCGGGCGATCTGCTTGGCCATGTCCCAGTTCACGGGACCGCCCTCGTAGCTCAGCATCTGGCCGAGCTGCTGGAAGGCGGCGCCGAGATCGTTCGGGTTCATCGCGCCGAACATCGCGGCGAACGGGTTGTCCCCGCCCGCGCCCGGCCCGAATCCGAACGGGTTTCCGGGCCCGCCCGCGCTCTGCCCACTCTCGGTGGGGTCCTTCTTCTTGCCCTCGTCGCCGTTCTCCGGCTCCTCCGGCGGAAGGCCGAATCCGAATGGGGTGTCACTCACGGGTTTCCTCGGCTCGTAGGGCCGCCGGCTCGAACCGACGGCGACTGCCCGACATCACCATCCAGCGTAGACACCACGCCCGCTTCGGGCCTCAGTGCTCCGCCGACTCCCGGCCTGCGGCAGGATGGACGCCACCTGGTACGTACGCGTCACGTCGGGTACGTACTGAAGACAACCGCTGGAGACGCCCGGTGAGTTCCCCAGATCCGCAGGTTCGCGCAGCGCGAAACCTGACCGACCCCTCGCCCGCGAGCACGACCGAGGAGAAACGCCCCCGGGGCCGCAGAAACCGGGGCCCCGTCGTCGCGGTCACCGGCGCCGCCACCGGGATCGGCGAACTGCTGACCGCCCACCTCGCCGCGTCCGACGAGGTCAAGCAGGTCATCGCCATCGACGAGCGCCGCGGCGAGGTCTCCGAGGCGACCTGGCACATCCTGGACGTCCGCGACCCGGCCATCGCCGAGAAGCTGCGCGGCGCGGACGTCGTCGTCCACCTCGCCCTCGACCTCGACCTGGAGACAGACCCCGCCGCCCGCACCGCGTACAACGTACGCGGCACCCAGACCGTGCTCACGGCAGCGGCTGCGGCCGGGGTCCACCGGGTCGTCCTGTGCACTTCGGCGATGGTCTACGGAGCGCTCGCCGACAACGACGTGCCGCTCTCCGAGGACGCGGAGCTGCGCGCCACCGCGGAGGCCACCGGCGTCGGCGACCTCCTGGAGATCGAGCGGCTCGGCCGACGCGCCCCGCGCGCCCACCCCGGGCTCAATGTCACCGTCGTGCGCCCCACCATCCTGGTCGGCGGCACCGACACCGCCCTGACCCGCTACTTCGAGTCCCCGCGTCTCCTGGTGGTCGCCGGATCGCGCCCGACCTGGCAGTTCTGCCACGTCGAGGACCTGGTGACGGCGCTGGAGTACGCCGCCCTGGAGAAGATCGACGGCGAGTTCGCGGTGGGCTGCGACGGCTGGCTGGAACAGGACGAGGTCGAGGAGCTCAGCGGCGTACGCCGGATGGAGCTGCCCTCCGCCGTCGCGCTCGGCGCCGCGGCCCGGCTCCACCGGATCGGGCTCACCCCGTCCCCGGCGGGCGACCTGGCGTACACGATGCACCCCTGGGTGGTCAGCGTCAGCCGGCTGCACGACGCGGGATGGCGTCCGAAATGGACCAACGAGGCAGTGCTCGGCGCGCTGCTCGAAGAGGTCGAGGGCCGCCACACCGTCGCCGGCCGCCGCCTCGGCCGCAAGGACGCCACCGCCGCCGGAGCCGCCGGGGCCACGGTCGCCCTGCTCGGCGCCGCCGCCGTCGTCCGCCGGGCCCGCAAGGCCCGCCGCCGCATCTGACCGTCCCCGGAGCCTCCGGCGGCCCTGTAGGAGACTCCAAACGGGGCGACCCGCCGCCGGTGGATGAGGCAATTCCGGGTTGTCGGAGCCGTACGGCACGATGGAGGCATGGCACCCACCCACGACCACCCCGGCGAATACGCGGCGGACGACCCCGTCCGGCTGCTGGCGATCCGGGACACCCCGCTCTCCGTCGACGAGGTGTTCCGCGCCGTCGGCGACGACGCGGCGGGCGGCATCGCCCTCTTCGTCGGCACCGTGCGCAACCACGACGGCGGACAGGACGTCGGCGCCCTCGGGTACTCCTGCCACCCCTCCGCCGAGGACGAACTGCGCAAGGTGGCGGAGAAGGTCGTCGCCGACTTCCCGGTCCGCGCACTGGCGGCCGTCCACCGAGTGGGTGAACTGGCGGTGGGCGACCTGGCCGTCGTCGTCGCCGTCGCCTGCCCCCACCGCGCCGAGGCGTTCGACGCCTGCCGCAAGCTCATCGACGACCTCAAGCACGAGGTTCCGATCTGGAAGCACCAGCGGTTCTCGGACGGTACGGAGGAATGGGTCGGAGCCTGCTGATCGCAAACCGGACGGAGGCGCATCAGCCCCGATTTGCGTAACCGCACCCCCGCCATGAGCGTTGGTCTTCCAGATCGTTAATCTGCTGATCGGGGTACCCGGTCGCTCATGGTAGGGAGGTCGTGATGGCGGCACTCGCTTGGCTGTTGATTCCCGTTATCGCCGCGGTCGGCGGCGCGATATGGGCGGGCTGGGCAGCCCGCAACCGCACGACCGGCGATGTCACCGAACTCGCCGGCTACGCCCGGTTCCGCGACGCGATGGCGAAATCGCATTCCGGTTCCGAGGACTCCCGAGAGCCGGAGCACGCCGCGTGACCGCCTTCCGCCGCGCTCCGGTCGCCCCGTACGGACCGGCCCCGGCAGTGCACTGACAGGCCCTTCCCGTACTGTCGTTCCATGCCACGCCGCACCGCGACGATGCTCGCCTCCACTCTCGTCCTCATCGCGCTGCTCTGCGCAGGCGTGCTGATCAAAGTCCCTTACTCGGAGATGTCCCCGGGACCGACGGTGAACACCCTGGGCGACGCGCGCGGCGAGCCCGTCCTGCAGATCTCCGGTCGCAAGACGTACCCGCCTTCCGGTCATCTCAACATGACGACGGTCCGTGTCACCGGGGCGGAGTACCGGATGAACATCGTCGAGGCCGTCTACGGATGGCTCACCCACGACAGCGTCGTGGTGCCGCACGACACGCTCTACCCCGACGGCAAGACCGAGGAGCAGTCCACCCAGGAGAACGCCGAGGAGTTCAGCCAGTCCCAGGAGAGCGCCAAGGTGGCGGCCCTCAAGGAGCTGGACATCCCGGTCGCCACCCAGATCGTGGTCTCCAGCGTGGTCAAGGGCAGCCCGTCCGAGGGCAAGCTGCACGCGGGCGACGTGATCAAGGCCGTCGACGGCACGGCGGTCGAGGAGCCCGGTGACGTGGCGAAGCTCGTCACCGAGCACCGCCCCGGCGAGAACGTCGTCTTCACCATCGTCCCGGAGAAGGAGGCCGCGGCCGCCGAGAAGGCCGGCCGCGCCCCCGAGGGCGGCGAGAAGGTCACCGTCAAGACGGTGAAGGCCCCCGCCGCCGAGGGCGAGGAGGGCGGGAAGGACCGGGCGATCGTCGGCATCAGGGCCGGGACCGACCACACGTTCCCGTTCGAGATCGACATCAAGCTCGCCGACGTCGGCGGGCCGAGCGCCGGGCTGATGTTCTCCCTGGGCATCATCGACAAGCTCACCCCGGGCGACCTGACGGGCGGCGAGTTCGTCGCGGGCACCGGAACCATCGACGACGCGGGCAAGGTCGGCCCGATCGGCGGCATCAACATGAAGCTGGTCGGCGCCCGTGAGGCCGGGGCCCGCTACTTCCTCACCCCCGACGAGAACTGCGCTTCGGCGGCCGCCGACACGCCGGACGGACTCACCCTCGTACGGGTCAAGACCATCGAGGACGCCACGAAGGCGCTGGAGCAGATCCGTTCCGGGAAGACCGCCGGCCTGGCGAGCTGCTCGACCGGCTGACGCAGCGCTGCCCGGGAGCCGTGGACGGCTCCCGGGCAGCGACCGGATCAGGACGCGGACGTCACCGCGCCACAGCACGCGGACGTCACCGCGACACAGAGCGCGGAGATCGCCGCGCTCACGACGCGAACGTGACGGCGATCAGGACTCGAACGTCGCCGCGAGCGCCTCGGCGAGACCGGGCACCAGGCCGGCGCCGGTCAGCACCTCGGTGGGGGAGTCCTTCTCGCGCAGCCGTACGGCGGACTCGCGGGCCCCGTCGCGCAGGACGGCCACGGTCATCCGCACCTCCTGCCGGTCGGGGTGCTTGGCCACCCACTTCGTCAGCTGCCGGTCGCTCAGGTCGTCTGGGACGGACGCCTCGGCGGACGGCGGCAGCATCAGCCGCTCCACCGTCATCGCGCAGCCGACGACGGCGTCGGGCCAGGCGATGGTCGCGAGGAATTCGTCGAGCGCGGTGCCCGGGGGCAGCTCGTCCTGTTCGATCGGGGTGAGCGCGGCGACGGAGGAGCCGGGGTCCTCCAGGCCGAGCTGGGCGGCGAGGCCGGGCTCCTGGACCCGCAGCCGGTCGGTGTCGACCAGGGCGAACAGCCGGGCCGGCTGGTCCCAGCCGAGGTTGGAGGCGTAGGCGTCGATTTCGAGGACGGCGACGGTGAGTGGACTCGCGGCCATCGGGGGTCCTGCGGGGGAAACATTGGGCATGGGCAATATCCTGCCTCCTTCCGCCCCGGGAACGGGAACTAGGTAAAGCCTCAGTAAGTTGCATAGGTGGGCTCTACGTTCCCTGGGCCTGTTCCACACGACCGCGAACTTCGAGGTGCGCACGTTGGCTTTCCAGATGCCGGACCGCGGCGGAGGCCCGACCGGGCCACGGATCAGAGTCGGCCGCCCGTCCCGGCGTGCCCGAACCCTGCTCATGACTTTGGGTGTCCTGGCGGTCCTCGCCATGGCCTTCGTCATGTTCGCGGGGTTCTGGACGGACTGGCTCTGGTACAGGTCGGTCGCGTATTCATCCGTCTTCACCACCACCCTGTGGACCAAGATCGGGCTGTTCCTCGTCTTCGGACTGCTGATGGCCGTGGCCATCGGTGTGAACATCTGGCTCGCGCACCGGCTCCGGCCGCCGCTGAGCGCGATGTCCCTGGAACAGCAGAGCCTGGACCGCTACCGCATGAGCATCGCCCCCTACAAGAAGTGGGTGCTGCTCGCCGTCACGGCGCTCGTCGGACTGATCGCCGGGGCCTCCTCCTCCGGCCAGTGGCGCACCTGGCTGATGTACGTCAACGGCGTGCCGTTCAACCAGAAGGACCCCCAGTTCAAGCTGGACGTCGCCTTCTACGCGTTCGACCTGCCGTGGTACCGCTTCCTGCTGGGCTTCGGCTTCGCGGCGACCGTGCTCTCGCTGATCGCCGCCGCGCTGACGCACTACCTGTACGGCGGGCTGCGCATCACCAGCCCGGGCGCGCGCGCCACCGGTGCGGCCACCGGCCACCTCTCGGTGCTGCTCGGGGTCTTCGTCTCCCTGAAGGCCGTGGCGTACTGGCTCGACCGGTACGGGCTGGCCGTGAAGTCGAGCGACTTCAAGGCCACCGACAACTGGACGGGCCTGCGGTACGTCGACGCCAACGCCTATCTCCCGGCGAAGACCATCCTGTTCTGCATCGCCGTGATCTGCGCGGTGCTGTTCTTCGCGACGCTGTGGCGCCGCACCTGGCAGCTCCCCGTCATCGGTTTCGGCCTGATGGTGCTCTCGGCGATCCTGATCGGCGGGCTCTACCCGGCGATCGTCCAGAAGTTCCAGGTCCAGCCGAACGAGCAGGCCAAGGAAGCGCCGTTCATCCAGAAGAACATCGACGCCACGCGCGACGCGTACGACATCGATGACGCCAAGGTGGACGACTACGACGGGCAGGCGACCACCGAGGACGACACCAAGCTGCGGGCCGCGGCCAACACCGCCGCCAGCTACCGCGTGATGGACCCCAACGTCGTCTCCCCGGCCTTCCAGCAGCTCCAGCAGCGGAGGAACTACTACCAGTTCCCCAGGACGCTCGACGTCGACCGCTACAAGGACAAGGACGGCAAGGAGCAGGACACGGTCATCGGCCTGCGTGAGCTGAACATCGAGGGCATCCCGAAGCGGAACTGGATCAACGACCACTTCACGTACACCCACGGCTACGGCGCCATCGCGGCCCGCGGCACCACCACCGGCACCAACCCGACGGGGTCCCCGGACTTCACCGAGTCGGGTCTGCCCTCCACGGGTGAGTTCGGCAAGTACGAGCAGCGGATCTACTACGGCGAGAAGACCGAGCAGTACTCCATCGTCGGCGGGCCCCAGAAGGAGCTCGACTACGAGGAGGACGGCGAGAAGACCACCAGTTACAAGGGTGACAGCGGGGTCAGTCTCTCCAACACCTTCAACCGTGCCGCGTACGCGGTCTCGTTCAGCGAGCCGCAGATCATGTACTCGGGAGCCATCGGCGAGGGCTCGCGGATCCTGTACAACCGCACGCCCAAGGAGCGCGTCGAGGCGGTCGCCCCGTGGCTGACCATCGACGGCGACGCCTACCCGGCGGTCGTGGACGGCCGGATCCAGTGGATCGTCGACGCGTACACCACGAGCAACGGCTATCCGTACGCGTCCCGGACGACGCTCGGCGACACCACGGCCGACTCGCTGACCACCAACCAGCGCGCGGTCGTCGCCCAGCAGAACCAGGTCAACTACATCCGCAACTCGGTGAAGGCCACCGTCGACGCGTACGACGGCAAGGTCAAGCTGTACGAGTGGGACACCGAGGACCCGGTCCTCAAGACCTGGCGCAAGGCGTTCCCGGGCACGGTCGAGGCCCGCGGCGACATCCCCAAGGCGCTGATGGACCACCTGCGCTACCCGCAGGACCTGTTCAAGGTCCAGCGCGAGCTGCTGACCCGCTACCACGTCGAGGACCCCGCGCAGTTCTACAGCGGTTCCGACGCGTGGCAGGTGCCGGACGACCCGACCAACAAGGAGCCGGGCTCCGTTCCGCCGTACTACCTGAGCATGAAGATGCCGGGCCAGGACGCGCAGCAGTTCTCGCTGACCACCACGTTCACCCCACGGGGCCGCCCCAACCTGGGGGCCTTCATGGCGGTGAACGCGGACGCGGCCAGCAAGGACTACGGCACGATGCGCCTGCTGAGGGTCACCTCCACGGTGAAGGGCCCCGGCCAGGTGCAGAGTGAGCTCAACGGCAACGACGACGTCGCCGAGTTCGTGAGGAACCTGAAGGGCACCGACTCGGACATCGAGTACGGCAACCTGCTGACGGTTCCGCTGGAGGGCGGCTTCCTCTACATCGAGCCGGTGTACACGCGCGGTGGCAACCAGAACTACCCGCTGCTGCGCAAGGTCGCCGCCTCCTACGGCTCGAAGATCGTCTTCGAGAACAACCTGGGAGACGCGCTCAACGCGGTCTTCGGAGTCGACGGCGACGCGGACACGACGCCACCCGACCCGAGTGAGCCGCCGGGCGAGACCGACGAGCCCCCGGCCACCGGTGACGCGGCGCTCAAGAAGGCCATCGCGGACGCCCAGAAGGCGTACACGGACGGCGAGAAGGCGCTGAAGGAGCAGGACTGGCCGGCCTACGGCAAGGCCCAGGACGCCCTGCAGGAGGCCCTGGAGCGGGCCGCCGCCGCGCAGCCCAAGTCGGGCGGCGACGGGGACAAGGCCGACGGCGACAAGCCGGCGGACGATGCCAAGCCCGCCAAGCCGGACAGCTCGGCCTCGCCCGCGAGTGCCGAGAAGCCGGCGGACGGGGCGAGGAAGCCGGAAGGGGCCGAGCAGGGCTCCGACCAGGGCAGCTGAGAAAAACCCACCCCGCGTCGTGGTACGGTTTGAACACAACGACGCGGGGTGGAGCAGCTCGGTAGCTCGCTGGGCTCATAACCCAGAGGTCGCAGGTTCAAATCCTGTCCCCGCTACTGAAAGACGAAGGCCCGGATCTCCCAGGGGATCCGGGCCTTCGCCATGTCCGGAGTGAGTGTGCCGTGCCGATTTCACGCAGAGGGCGTGAAGCGCGGTTCGCTGGGCAGCAGTTGGGTCCGGACGTGTTTCACTTGTCTCTCTGTGGGCATGTCGACAAAACGCTGTAGTGACCTCACTGTCCGCGATATACCGGGTGTACGCGGGTTACAGGTGGTGCGACGATGGTATTTATGGGGGACAGGGCAACTCTGTTGGAGACAGGGCGGTTTGCGCGACAACGCGGCCAAGAGCCGGATAGCGCGGTAGACGCGTCTTTTGCCGCTGCCGCCGCCGGGACGGGTGCGCCGGTCCAGCGGACCGGTGACCTCGACGCGCCCCCGTCCGACAGCGACACGGCCACGCCCGACGGCGACCCGGCACCCGAGAGCACCGGACCCGAGGACGGCACCACCGACGCGCTCGATGCCGCGGACCATGCCGAGAGCGAGGCGCGGCACCGCCGCGCCGCCGACGCCGGCGACACCGCCTCCATGAGCGTCCTGGGCGCCCTGCTGCTGCGCCGGGGCGACCTGGACGGCGCCGAACGCTATCTGCGCGCCGCCACCGCCGACGGCGACCGGGCCGCCGCGAACAACCTGGGCGTGCTGCTGCACCAGCGCGGCTACCCGGACGAGGCCGCCGGCTGGTGGCGCATCGCCGCCGTGGCCGGCTCCGCCGCCGCCGCGCACGCGCTCGGCCGGCACCTCCGCGAGCGCGGGGACGAGCCCGGCGCCGAGTACTGGCTGCGCCAGTCCGCCGAGCAGGGCCACGCGCTCGGCGCGTACGCGCTCGCCGACCTCCTGGAGCACCGCAGCGACGTCGGCGCCGAGCGCTGGCTGCGCGCCGCCGCCGAACAGGGGCACCGCGAGGCTGCCTACCGGCTGGCCCGCGCCCTGGAGCGCAAGGCCGTCGAGGACCCGCACGAGGCGTTCGGTCTCGGCCGGAGCCCGGTGCGGACCGGGACCGGCCTGAGGCTTCCCACCGTCGCGCCCGCGCCCCCTGCCGGCGGCGGCGAGGGCAGGAGCGCGCTGGACGGCGACAGCCCGGTGGCGGGTCCCGCCGCGGGCCGGGTCGGTGAGGCCGAGCAGTGGTACCGCCAGGCCGCCGCACGCGGCCACCGGCGTGCCGCCCTGCACCTCGGCGCGATCCTGGAGCAGCGCGGTGAGCTCAAGGAGGCCGGACGCTGGTACCTCACGTCAGCCAAGGACGGCGAGGCGCGCGCCGCCTGCGCGCTCGGCTTCCTGCTGCGCGACGCCGGCGACGAGGAGAGCGCCGCCGTGTGGTGGCTGCGCGCCGCCCAGGACGGCGACGGCAACGCCGCCAACGCGCTCGGCGCGCTGCACGCGGCACGTGGTGAGCAGCAGACCGCCGAGCGGTGGTACCGGGCCGCCATGGACGCGGGAGACGTCAACGGGGCGTACAACCTCGGGCTGCTCTGTGCCGCCCAGGACCGTATCCCGCAGGCCGAGCAGTGGTACCGCCGTGCCGCGTACGCCGGACACCGCGAGGCCGCCAACGCGCTCGCGGTGCTCCTTCTCCAGGCCGGCGACCACACCGGGGCCGAGCCCTGGTTCTCCAAGGCGGCCGAGGCGGGCAGCGTCGACGCGGCCTTCAACCTCGGCATCCTGCACGCCGGCCGCGACGAGGACCGCACGGCGCTGGGCTGGTACGAGCGGGCCGCGGCGGCCGGGCACACCGACGCCGCGCTCCAGGTCGGCATCGCCCTCCTGCGCGACGGCGAGGACCAGGAGGCCGAGCGGCACCTGCGCTGCGCGGCGGGCGGCGGCAGCGCCGAGGCCGCGTTCCGGCTGGCCGGCGTGCTGGACGCGCGGCAGCCGCCGCCGGGGCCCCCGGCGCTCGGTGAGCCGATGCCGGAGAAGACCGAGTGCGAGGAGTGGTACGAGCGCGCCGCCCAGCAGGGCCACCGCCGCGCCCAGGTCCGGGTCGGCATGCTCGCCGCCGCCCGGGGGGACGTGGAGAACGCCGCCCACTGGTACCGCGAGGCCGCCGAGGCGGGCAGCCGGAACGGGGCCTTCAACCTCGGGCTGCTGCTGGCCCGTGAGGGAAGCGAGCGCGAGGCCGCCCTGTGGTGGACCCGGGCCGCCGGGGCCGGGCACGGCCGGGCGGCCCTGCGCCTGGCGCTGCTCGCGGCCCGCCGGGGCGAGCTGACCGAGGGGCAGCGCTGGTGCGCGCGGGCCGTGGAGCTGGGGCCGGCCGAGGTGGCCGAACGGGCGGCACGGCTGCGCGAGGCACTCCATCAGGAACTCACGGCGTGACACCGGGGCAGAAGCTCACCCACGCGTGACACCGTGCCCGGAACTCACGGCGTGACACCGGGGCTGCAACTCGCGGCGTGACACCGGAGCAGAAGCTCTCCGCGTGACAGCGGGGCCGGGCGGCGCGCTCCGGCCGGCCCCGGGCGCGGCTTCGGACGGGGAGCGCACCGCCTGATCCTCCCCCCTGGGAACTGCCCCGCCCTCCGCCGGTAGCGCCCACGCCCCGGGGCGGCGTGAAGGGATTTGCATCGCCCGATCCGCTGACGTAACGTTGCATTCACCGACGCGGGGTGGAGCAGCTCGGTAGCTCGCTGGGCTCATAACCCAGAGGTCGCAGGTTCAAATCCTGTCCCCGCTACTGAAGACGAGGGCCCGGATCTCATCGAGATCCGGGCCTCCGTCATGTCCGGGCCTGGTCATGCCAGGGGGCCGGCGAGCGTCGAAGGTGTCCGGGTCCCGGTGCGCGCCGTCGTCCGGTGGCCGTGCGGCCCCGCCCTGCCCCCGTGAACGCGGAAACGCCGATGCCGACCCGTACGGAGCGGGTCGGCATCGGCGCGGTGCGTGTGTGCCTCAGGCGGTGGGGGCGCAGTTCGGGCAGAGCCCGCGATACGTCACCTCGACGTCGGAGACCATGAAGCCGTAGCGCTCGTCCACCGGAAGGTCTGCCAGCGGGTTGCCCGCCGGGTGCACGTCCCGGATCGCGCCGCACTGTCCGCACACCAGGTGGTGGTGGGGCTGGTGGGCGTTGGGGTCGTAGCGCTTGGCCCGGCGGTCGGTGGACACCTCCAGCACCTCGCCGAGGGACACCATCTCGCCGAGCGTGTTGTAGACGGTGGCGCGCGAGATCTCGGGTAGCCGGGACACGGCCCTCGCGTGGACCTCGTCCGCCGTCAGGTGCACGTGGTCCCCGTCGAGGACTTCGGCCACGACCCGCCGCTGCGCCGTCATGCGCCAGCCGCGTCCGCGAAGTCGTTCCAACAGGTCGCTCATGGGGCCCAGCCTAACAGTGGAGGGACGGAATCCCGATCGGGTGTGACTTTGGACGCGCCGTCACCTTGGATATATGTGGATCTTGGATGTCCTATGACTCTGGATGCTCACTTGACTTGGACTTTGTCCATTGTAGGATCGGTATCGGCATAGACCAAGGGACAGGCTGTGCGGAACATCGGCCCGGTGGCAGGGCCGGCCGATCACCGAAGTGCAGGACACACGCAGGAGGCGCACGTGACGCAGGGACCGCTCACCACGGAGGCCGGCGCGCCGGTCGCGGACAACCAGAACAGTGAGACCGCGGGCCCCGGCGGTCCGGTTCTCGTCCAGGACCAGGCGCTGCTGGAGAAGCTCGCCCACTTCAACCGTGAACGCATCCCGGAGCGCGTCGTGCACGCCCGCGGCGCCGGCGCGTACGGCACGTTCACGCTGACCCGTGACGTCTCGCAGTGGACCCGGGCGAAGTTCCTCTCCGGGGTCGGCAAGCAGACCGAGACCTTCCTGCGCTTCTCCACCGTCGCCGGCAACCTCGGCTCCGCCGACGCCGTGCGCGATCCGCGCGGTTTCGCGCTGAAGTTCTACACCGAGGAGGGCAACTACGACCTCGTCGGCAACAACACCCCGGTGTTCTTCATCAAGGACGCCATCAAGTTCCCCGACTTCATCCACACCCAGAAGCGCGACCCGTACACCGGCTCGCAGGAGGCGGACAACGTCTGGGACTTCTGGGGCCTCTCGCCCGAGTCGACGCACCAGGTGACCTGGCTCTTCGGTGACCGGGGCATCCCGGCCACGCTGCGCCACATGAACGGGTACGGCTCGCACACCTACCAGTGGAACAACGAGGCCGGCGAGGTCTTCTGGGTCAAGTACCACTTCAAGACCGACCAGGGCATCAAGAACCTCACCCAGGACGAGGCCAACAAGCTCGCCGGCGAGGACCCCGACAGCCACCAGCGCGATCTGCGCGAGGCGATCGAGCGCGGCGACTTCCCCTCCTGGACGGTGCAGATCCAGATCATGCCCGCGGCGGACGCGGCGACCTACCGCTTCAACCCGTTCGACCTCACCAAGGTGTGGCCGCACGCGGACTACCCGCCGATCGAGATCGGCAAGCTGGAGCTCAACCGCAACCCGCGGAACGTCTTCGCCGAGGTCGAGCAGTCGATCTTCAGCCCCGCCCACTTCGTGCCGGGCATCGGCCCGTCCCCGGACAAGATGCTCCAGGGCCGCCTCTTCGCGTACGGCGACGCCCACCGCTACCGCGTCGGCATCAACGCCGACCACCTGCCGGTGAACCGGCCGCACGCCACCGAGGCGCGGACCAACAGCCGGGACGGCTTCCTCTACGACGGTCGTCACGAGGGCGCGAAGAACTACGAGCCGAACAGCTTCGGCGGCCCCGCCCAGACGGGCCGGCCGCTGTGGCAGCCGGTCCCGGTCACCGGTGTCTCCGGCAACACCGAGGCCCCCGTCCACGCCGAGGACAACGACTTCGTGCAGGCGGGCGACCTCTACCGGCTGCTGTCGGAGGACGAGAAGGGGCGTCTCGTCGACAACCTCGCCGGGTTCATCGCCAAGGTCTCGCGCGAGGACATCGCCGAGCGCGCGATCAACAACTTCCGCCAGGCGGACGACGACTTCGGCAAGCGGCTGGAGGCCGCGGTCCAGGCCCTTCGCGGCTGACCGGGCGTTTGCCGTCGGCGGCGGGCCGGATTCCCTCACGGGGTCCGGCCCGCCGGTCGTCGGGGGACCGGGCAGCCGAGCCCCACCGGGCGTCGGGCACCGGGCGGCCGGGCCCACCTGCCGTCGGTGCGGCGTTCGGCCTGGGGCTCAGCCGGGGGCCGGCCGGGGCATCAGCCGGTGGCGACGGCGGGGCGCCTGCGGCGGGCGGGCGACCAGCAGCGGATGATGTCGCGCACCGACACGATGCCCACGGCGCCGTCGCCGTCCAGCACGATCAGGTGCCGGAACCCGCCGTGCGTCATCGCCTCCGCCGCCTCCTCCAGGGTCCAGGCCGGCGCGGCGAACACGACGTCCGTGGTGGTGTGGGCGGACGCGGTCTCCCGGTCGGGGTCCAGCCCCGACCCGACCGCGTCGAGGATGTCGCGCTCGGTGATGATGCCGAGTCCGAAGGTGTCCGGATCATGGACGACAGCGGCCCCGATCCGGCGGGCCGACATCAGCCGGGCCGCCTGGCGGAGCGTATGGGTGGGGCCGATGGTGAGGACCACCGTGCTCATGGCGTCACGGACGAGCATGAAACGAGCCACCTCCTCGGTGAGTCGACTCTGTGAGTCGATTCACAAGTTCACAAGTGGGGGGACTCTCAGAGTCGCACCCATGGAGCGGGTCGACAAGGGGTGGGCGGAGCGCGCCGGAGGGCGTGCGGACGGCATCCGGCGCGCCCCCGTGCGCCGCGTGAGCGGTGGGATTCCGGCCAGGCCCGGACGTACGAGGTTCGCGAAGCCCGAGAACTCCCCGAGGACGACGGGCGCCGAGGTCAGGAGGTCCGGACGAGACGGCTGAGCAACTCGTCGTGGAGCAGCCCGTTGGAGGCCGCGGCGTTTCCGCCGTCCACGCCGTCCACCCCGTCCAGCGAGGTGAACCGGCCGCCCGCCTCCTGGACGATGATCGCGGGCGCCGCCATGTCCCACAGCGACAGCTCCGGCTCGGCGCACAGGTCCACGGACCCCTCCGCCACCATCATGTACGACCAGAAGTCTCCGTATCCCCGCGTCCGCCAGCAGGCCCGGGTGAGGTCGAGGAAGCCGTCGAGGCGGCCCTGCTCCTCCCAGCCGGAGAGCGAGGAGTACGCGAACGAGGCGTCCGGAAGCCGGCCCACCTTCGACACGTGCATCCGGGTCGCGGAGGTGAGGCTACGGCCGGTGAACGCGCCCGCGCCCTTCGCCGCCCACCAGCGCCGGTTCAGCGCCGGCGCGGAGACCACGCCCATGACCGGCCGAAAGCCTTCCCCGCCCCCGTCGGCTTCCATCAGGGAGATCAGCGTCGCCCACACCGGCACGCCGCGCACGTAGTTCTTGGTCCCGTCGATCGGGTCGATGACCCAGCGGCGCGGGCCGCTCCCCTCCAGCCCGTACTCCTCGCCCAGGATCGCGTCGCGCGGGCGGGCCCGGTGCAGATGGCCCCGGATCAGCTCCTCGGCGGCCTTGTCGGCCTCGCTCACCGGGGTCATGTCCGGCTTGGTCTCCACCTTGAGGTCGAGAGCCTTGAACCGGTCCATGGTCGCCGCGTCGGCGGCGTCCGCCAGTACGTGGGCGAGGCGCAGATCATCGTGGTAGTCGGGCATGCCGTCACAGTATCCAGCGCCGCCGTGCGCGGGCCACCGTCCCCCGGCCGCAGCCCTTCGACGCGCACCCTTGACAGCCTCCGGGAGCGCGTCAACGCTGAACCGCAGGAGACCCGGGGCCAGGGGGTGGCGGCGATGCCGAGAGCGCGGCAGGCACTGCTGGAGGCCGCCCACCGGGCGTTGGAGGAACGGGCCTGGCGGTCCGTGCGGATGGCCGACGTGGCCGCGCTGGCCGGGGTCTCCCGGCAGACCCTCTACAACGCGTTCGGCACCAAGGAAGGTCTGGCCGGGGCGCTGCTGCGGCGGTCCGCCGCCGACTACCTCGCCGGGGCGGACCGTGCGCTGACCGCTCCGGAACCCGATCGTCCGGCCGCCGTCGCGCTCTGGACCGTACGGGCCGCCCGGCAGGACGCACTGGTCAAGGCGCTGCTGACCGGGTACTGGGAGGACGGGCTGCCCCGCCCGGACCGCCGGCCCGGCTCCCGGGGGCGTACGGGCGGGAAGCCTCCGCCGACCCCCGAGGAACTGCTCGCGCTGGTACGGGAGCGGGCGGCGGGCGTCTCGCCCGGGGCCGCCGCCCGCTGCGAGATCGCGTTCCGGATCGCGCTGTCCTGCGTGATCGCCCCGGTGCCGGGCGACGACGCGGCGGACAGCAGGGCTCTGCGCCTGGTCCGGGAGGCGACCCGGGCCGTGAGGTAGGGCCGCTGGGGCGTCGGCGACCGGAGATGCGGCCGCCCCCGGGCTCAGTGCGCGGAGCCGGAGAGCTGGAGGCCGATCACGCCGACGATCACCAGCGAGATCGAGACCAGCTTCAGCGTGGACACCACGTCGCCCAGGAAGATCATCCCGTAGATCGCGGTCCCGGCCGCCCCGATCCCGGTCCACACCGCGTACGCCGGACCCACGTCCAGCTTCTTCAGTGCCAGGGTCAGCAGGCCGAAGCTCCCCAGCGCGAACGCCGCGAACGCGATCGTCGGCCAGAGCCGGGTGAACCCGTGGGAGAGCTTCAGACACACGGCGAAGCCGGTCTCCAGCAGGCCCGCGACCACGACCAGCAACCACGGCATCGTCAGGTGCCTCCCACGTAGGTGACGGCTTCGTCCCGTTCGGTGCGATTATGCCTTTACCGGTCGTTGAAGCTCGCAAACATGCCCGGGTGACGCGGCCGATTGTGGCCGGATGTCGTCAGTCGCCCTCGCGCCGCTCCCGGGTCGCGAGCAGCCGGCGCAGGGAGTCCAGCCGGGCCGGGTCGGCGTGCCCCTCGGCCACCCAGGCGTCCAGGGCGCACTCCGGCTGGTTCTCGTCGTGGGTGCAGCCGCGGGGGCACTCCTCCGTGCCCGGCTCCAGATCGGGGAAGGCGTGGATGACGCGCGAGGGGTCGACGTGGTGCAGCCCGAACGAGCGCACGCCCGGGGTGTCCACCACCCAGCCCCGGTCGCCCGGCAGCGGCAGGGCGAGCGCGGACGTGGTGGTGTGCCGCCCCCGGCCGGTCACCGCGTTGACGTTGCCGGTGGTCCGCCGCCGGTCCTCTGGCACCAGGGCGTTGACCAGCGTCGTCTTGCCGACGCCGGAGTGCCCGACGAAGGCGGTGACCTTGCCCTCCAGCAGTGCCCGCACCCGCTCCGCCGCGTCCCCGTTCTCCAGCTCGTCGCGGCTGGTCACGATGTACGGGACGCCGAGCGGGGTGTACGCCTCCAGCAGCGCGTCCGGCGGGGCCAGGTCGGATTTGGTCAGCACCAGGAGCGGGGTGAGCCCGCCGTCGTACGCGGCGACCAGGCAGCGGTCGATCATGCGCGGCCGGGGCTCCGGATCGGCCAGCGCGGTGACGATCGCCAACTGGTCCGCGTTGGCGACGACCACGCGCTCGTACGGATCGTCGTCGTCCGCCGTGCGGCGCAGCACCGTGCGGCGCGGGGCGATCCGCACGATCCGGGCCAGGGTGTCCTTCTCACCGGACAGGTCGCCGACGATGGAGACGGTGTCGCCCACCACGGCGGCCTTGCGCCCCAGCTCGCGGGCCTTCATCGCCACCACGGTCCGGCCGTCGACGAGACAGGTGAGCCGGCCCCGGTCGACGGTGAGGACCATGCCGTCCTCGGCGTCCTCGTGCTTGGGCCGGATGTGGGTGCGCGGGCGGTTGCCCTTGCGGTTGGGGCGGACGCGGATGTCGTCCTCGTCGGGGTTCTTCCCGTAGCGGCGCATCGCGTCTAGGCCCCGAGCATTCCGGTCCACATGTCCGGGAAGTCCGGCAGGGTCTTGGCGGTCGTCCCCACGTTCTCGATCTCCACGCCCTTCACCGCCAGCCCGATGACCGCACCGGCGGTGGCCATGCGGTGGTCGTCGTACGTGTGGAAGACGCCGCCGCGCAGCGGGCGCGGGCGGATGTGCAGCCCGTCGGCCGTCTCGGTGACGTCGCCGCCCAGCTCGTTGATCTCCTTGGTCAGCGCGGCCAGCCGGTCCGTCTCGTGCAGCCGCAGATGGGCCACCCCGCGCAGCGTCGAGGGGGAGTCGGCCAGGGCCGCGACCGCCGCGATGCCCGGGGTCAGCTCGCCGACCTCGCCGAGGTCCACGTCGATGCCGTGGATCCGGCCCGTACCGGTGAAGGTCAGTCCCTTCCCGGTCAGCTCGCAGTCACCGCCCATCGCGGTGAAGATCTCCCGCAGCGCGTCGCCCGGCTGGGTGGTGCGTTCCGGCCAGTCCGGGACGGTGACCCGGCCGCCGGTCACCAGGGCCGCCGCCAGGAACGGCTGGGCGTTGGAGAGGTCCGGCTCGATCGTCAGGTCCCGGCCGAGCAGGGCGGAGGGGGAGACCCGCCAGACGTTCCGCTCGCCGCCCGTCTCCGGCTCGTCCACCTGGGCGCCGACCGCGCGCAGCATCTCGACCGTCATCCGGATGTGCGGCATCGAGGGGAGCGTGGTCCCGGTGTGCCGTACCTCCACGCCCTGGTTGAAGCGCGGCGCCGACAGCAGCAGCGCCGAGACGAACTGCGAGGAGGACGAGGCGTCGATCGACACCGTCCCGCCCACCAGCGCCCCACCGCCGTGCACGGTCAGGGGCAGCGCCCCGCGCCCGTCGTCGTCGATCCGCGCGCCGAGCGTCCGCAGGGCCTCGATCACGCCGGTCAGCGGACGCTCGTACGACCGGGGGTCGCCGTCGAAGCGGATCGGGCCGTCGGCGAGCGTGGCGACGGGCGGCAGGAAGCGCATGACCGTGCCCGCGTTGCCGACGTCGACCGCCGCCGGGCCGTGCAGCCCCGCCGGGATGACCCGCCACGCCTCGCCCTTGGCCTCCGGGGCGGCCGCGGCGGACGGGCTGCTCGCGGACGAGGAGGAGATCGTCTCCTCGATGCCGACGCCCATGGCGCGCAGCGCGTCGGCCATCAGCAGGGTGTCGCGGGAGCGCAGCGGGCGGCGCAGCCACCCGGGCTCGGAGGCGAGCGAGGCCAGCACGAGGGCGCGGTTGGTGACCGATTTCGATCCGGGCACGGTGACGGTCGCGTCGACGGCTCCGCTCGCGTGGGGAGCGGGCCAGAGGGCGGGGTGCACGGAACTCTCGGTCATGGCCCTTACTTTAGTGGCTCCACACCGGTCCGGATCCTGACGAAAAGGGTGCGAACCCTCCCGTAGTCAGTCAGTGGTGCGGGCCGCCGCGGCCGACCGGCCTCACCAGCCCAGCAGCCACCGCCCGCCGCCGATCAGCGAGCACAGGGACACCGCGTGGAAGAGGAACAGCCACAGCACCGCCGGGGCGTGCGTCAGCCGGGCCAACTGGTCCGCGTCGGAGTCCGGGGCGCCGCCGTACCGCCGCTTGGACTGCAGCTCGAACGGCGGCCGCACCCCGCCCAGCAGCAGGAACCACACCACGACGTACGCGAACGCCGACTGCACGTCCGAGGAGGCCAGCCAGGACACCAGCAGGAAGGTGGCGCCGGTCAGGATGACGGTGAGCGCCCCGTACACATTGCGGATCATCACCAGCATCACCGCGAGCAGCGCGGTCGCCACCCACAGCAGGAGCGTGATCCGGCCGTTCGTGAGCAGCCAGGCGCCGCCCAGGCCCAGCAGCGACGGGGCCGTGTAGCCGGCCGCCGCCGTGAGGATCATGCCGATCCCCGTCGGCTTGCCGCGGCTCACGGTCAGCCCGCTGGTGTCCGAGTGCAGCCGGATGCCGGAGAGCTGCCGCCCGGTGAGCAGGGCCACCAGCCCGTGGCCGCCCTCGTGCGCGATGGTGATCGTGTTGCGGGAGAGCCGCCATATCGGATTGGGCACGACGGCGATCAGCGCGAGCGTCGCCGTCACCACCACCAGCCACTGCTCAGGGGCTGACTGGGTGCCGGTGACGCGATCCCACAGATCGCCCAGTTCGGTGCTGTTCATCGGCCGGGCGACTCCTTGCGGTCGGGGTGGGCGGTCGTGGCAGTCTGGCAGTTATGTGCGGACGGTTTGCAGCGAGTCGGAAGCCCGAGGACCTGACCGGACTTTTCGGCGTCGAGAAGTGGGAACCCACCGAGACCCTGGAGCCGGACTGGAACGTGGCGCCGACCAAAGAGGTCTACGCGGTTCTGGAGCGTCCTGTTAAGGACGCGGACGACCAGCATCCGGTTCGCCAGTTGCGTGCCCTGAAATGGGGTCTCGTACCGTCCTGGTCGAAGACGCCCGAGGGCGCCGCCCGGATGATCAACGCCCGCGCGGAGACCGTGCACGAGAAACCCTCCTTCCGCCGGGCCTTCGCCCAGCGCCGCTGCATCCTGCCCGCCGACGGCTACTACGAGTGGGTCACCGGCGCGGAGGAACGGCGGCTGGAGGAGAAGAAGGGCAAGAAGCGCCCCCGCAAGCAGCCCTACTTCGTCACCCCCGCCGACGGCTCGGTCTTCGCGATGGCCGGACTGTACGAGTTCTGGCGCGACCCCACCCTCCCCGGCGACCACGAGAACGCCTGGTGGGTGACGTGCTCGGTGATCACCACCGAGGCCGAGACCACCCCGCTCGCCGTCGCCCCCGCCGAGGGGCCCGGCGCGCTCGCCGACATCCACCCCCGGATGCCGCTGATGCTCACCCCCGACCGCTGGGACACCTGGCTGGACCCCACGCACACCGGCGTCGACGAACTGCGCGCGCTGCTGGAGCCGCCGCCCGGCGGACTGATGCGCGCCTACCCGGTGGCCACCGCCGTCAGCAACGTCCGCAACAACGGGCCCGAACTGCTGGAGGAGCTGGCCGCACCGGAGGAGTCCACGCTGTTCTGAGGCTCTCGCGGTCCGGGTTCCGGGAGTCTCGCGGTCCGGGCTCCGAGGGCTCTCGCGGTCCGGCTTCGAGACTCTCGCGGTCGGGCTCCGGGGGCCTCCCGGTCCGGGGCGCCACGCGGTTCCGGGCTTCCCGCGCCCCGGGGGAGGGGCGCTGCCCCGCGCGGCACGCGAGCGCCCGCGCCGATCCGGCCCGTGCCCGGGGGAGGATGGCGCGGTGAGCCGTCAACCGCGTACGCAGAACGTCACCACCGACGCCGGTGAGGCCCGGATCACCTGGGTCCCCGCCACGACCGCGCCCCCGCCCCGCCTCGTGCTCGCCGTGAGCCACGGGGCCGGCGGCGGCATCGAGGCCCGCGACCTCCAGGCACTCGCCCGGGCGCTGCCCGGACACGGCGTCACCGTCGCCCTGGTGGAGCAGCCCTGGCGGGTGGCCGGAAAGAAGGTGGCGCCCGCTCCGAAGACCCTGGACACCGGGTGGCGCGGGCTCTGGCCCGCCCTCGCCGCCGCCGGGCCGCCCGTCGTCGCCGGGGGCCGCAGCGCCGGGGCCCGGGTCGCCTGCCGGACCGCCGCCGACCTGGGGGCGGCGGCCGTCCTCGCGCTCAGCTTTCCCCTCCACCCGCCGGGCAGGCCGGAGAAGTCCCGCGCCGCCGAACTGCTCGGCACCGGCGTGCCCACCCTGGTGGTGCAGGGCGGCGCCGACCCGTTCGGCCGGCCCGGCGAGTTCCCGCCCGGCGCGTACGAGTTGGCCGAGATCCCCCACGGCGACCACGGGTTCGCGGTGCCGAAGCGGTCCGGGCTGACGGAGGAGCAGACGACGGCCGCCCTCACCGACGCGGTCGTGAAGTGGCTCGCGTCACTCGGATGACCCCGCGGCCCCCGCCCGGAAACCACCGCCGTCCGGCACCGGGAATGCCCCGCGCACAGGCGCTGTTGTTCGGGACGTCGGTACAACAACGTCGTACGTGGAGAGGGAGTCCGTCGCATGGGTTCGACCATCTGCCCCAGCCGCTCGAACGCCGCTGACCTGGAGTGGACCGTGTTGCCCGCGGCGAGGACCACCTCCGAGCGCACCCTGGGCGGAGGCAATCGACAGGCCGTCCGCAAGCAAGGTCGACTATTCTCCGATGCGAGCGGGTCCGGTCTCGGTTCCGCCACATCGTTGGAGGAGGTGGGTCCGGTCACTGGGACCGACACAGGGACCGACGACGGCCGTGCACCGGAGACGACCGCGGAGCGCAACGCGCGCTTCGAGCGGGACGCCCTGGGCTTTCTCGACCAGATGTACTCGGCGGCGCTGCGCATGACGCGCAACCCGGCCGATGCCGAGGACCTGGTCCAGGAGACCTACGCCAAGGCGTACGGCTCCTTCCACCAGTTCCGTGAGGGCACCAACCTCAAGGCGTGGATGTACCGCATCCTCACCAACACGTTCATCAACTCGTACCGCAAGAAGCAGCGGGAGCCCCAGCGCAGCGCCGCCGAGGAGATCGAGGACTGGCAGCTGGCACGGGCCGAGTCGCACATGTCGACCGGTCTGCGCTCGGCGGAGTCCCAGGCCCTCGACCATCTCCCGGACTCCGACGTGAAGTCGGCGCTCCAGGCGATTCCCGAGGAGTTCCGCATCGCCGTGTATCTCGCCGATGTCGAGGGCTTTGCGTACAAGGAGATCGCGGACATCATGGGGACACCCATCGGCACCGTGATGTCCCGGCTGCACCGCGGCCGTCGCCAGCTGCGCGGCATGCTGGAGGACTATGCCCGTGAGCGCGGGCTCGTCGCGGCCGGTGCCGGTGACTCGGACGATCGGAAGGGCTCGGCCTCATGAGCTGCGGAGAGCCGCACGAGACGGATTGCTCGGAGGTCCTCGACCATCTCTACGAGTTTCTCGACCGGGAGATGCCCGAGGGCGACTGCACCAAGTTCGAGGTGCATTTCGAGGAGTGCTCCCCGTGCCTGGAGAAGTACGGCCTCGAACAGGCCGTGAAGAAGCTGGTCAAGCGCTGCTGCGGACAGGACGACGTCCCGACCGACCTGCGCTCCAAGGTGATGGGCCGGATCGAGCTGATCCGGGCCGGCGAGGCCGTGCCCGAGCAGGACGTGACCGCACAGGACGCGGACCGGCCGACGACCGCCGCCGAATAATCACCCGAAGGTGTCCATCGGGCCCGTAGGGCTCGGTGCGCCGCCCAACTCGGTTTCCGGTCAAGCCTTTTGTTCCTCCGGGGTGAGCGCGGCCACCCCGGAGTCGGGTACGTCGGGGCGGTGCGTACCCCGCCCCATCTTTCGCCCGCGCACTGCATCCGCCGTCGCCGGAAGCCGGCACGTACCGCCGTGTCCGCCCGGGCCGGAGCCCGCTCCCGCCGTCCACACGCGATGAGCCCGGCTTCCTTCCGCCGTCGTACGCGGTCGGCCCGGCCCCTCCCGTCCTGGTCACCGGCGGTACGGCGTGCCCCCGCGGTGCCGGGTGGGGCGCCGGCCGTTCCGTACCCGTGCCCCTTCCTCCGCCAGGATCCTCAGCACGGCCGACGCGTACGGCGGGCGGTGCGGGGCAGGTGTGGGCGGACCGCCCGGGGCCCGGGAGCGGCCCGGGTCCGGCCCCGGGCACGACCACCGGCCGCAGGCGGTCGAGGCGCTGGGGCGCGTCCTCGCGCCGGGCGGTCTGACCCCGGCCGGGACTGGGTAACCCATGGGTAATGAGCGGGCGTCCGGCCGGGCATGGTTGGATGCGAAAGCAGAGCGGATGACGAGGGCGTCCAGTCGGGACAGGCGGGAATCGTGAGGATCTTCGGGAAGGTACGGCATCGGCCGTCCGCCTCTTGGCGGCAGGCCACGGACCGCGCGTTCACGCTGATCGGCGACGGCCGGTACGAGGACGCGGGGGCGCTGCTGACGCGCGCGGCGGATCTGGAGCCCTGGCTCTCGGAGTCCTGGTTCAATCTGGCGCTCCTGCACAAGTTCCGGCACGACTGGGAGCAGGCGAGGGCGGCCGGTCTGCGGGCCGTCGCCCTCCTCGACCGCGAGTCGGGCGCCCCGGACTGGTGGAACGTGGGGATCGCGGCCACCGCGCTCCAGGACTGGCCGCTGGCGCGGCGGGCCTGGCAGGCGTACGGGCTGAAGGTCCCCGGCGGCGGCCAGCACAGCGGCGCCACCACCGAGCCGTCCGGCATGGAGCTGGGCAGCGCGGCCGTACGCCTCTCGCCCGAGGGCGAGGCCGAGGTGGTCTGGGGCCGACGGCTCGATCCGGCCCGGATCGAGGTGCTGTCGATCCCGCTGCCGTCCTCCGGGCGGCGCTGGGGCGAGGTCGTCCTGCACGACGGGGTGCCCAACGGCGAGCGGGTCACCGCCGCCGGGCCCGCCTACCCGGTGTTCGACGAGATCGAGCTGTGGGCGCCGTCCCCGGTGCCGACCTGGGTGGTCCTGCTGGAGGCGGCCACCGAGGAGGACCGGGACGCGCTGGAGAAGCTGGCGTCCGACGCCGGGTTCGCCGCCGAGGACTGGTCCTCGTCCGTACGGCTGCTGTGCCGGGCGTGCTCGGAGAGCCGGATGGAGAGCGACGAGGGCGACGGGGAGCACCTGGACCCGCACGACCACAGTGAGCCCGGCCACCCCGGGCCGCTGGGCCACCGCACCGCCGGGGCCGGCGACCTCTGGGTGCCGGAGCGGGAGTGCGGCCTCGCGGCCCCCGCCGGACTGGTGCGCGGGCTGCTGGACGGCTGGGTCGCCGACAGCCCGGACAGCCGCGAGTGGCGGGATCTCGAAGAAGTCTGCTGACCGCTGCCCGTAGGCTGTACGCGCACCGATCGCGGTGCGGCTCCTCCCGCGCTTCCCGGTCTTCGACGGGATGCGGCGGGGTCACCGGGTTGAAGGTCTTGCAGGAAGGCGTACGGCGGACATGTCGCAGCAGGAGACGGATGGGCGGACCGGCGTGGACGACGAGGGGTTCGTCGTCGACACCGAGGACTGCGAGGAGCGCGAGGCGGCCTACCGCGCGCGCGGCACCTCGCGCCCGATCACGGTCGTGGGCAACCCGGTGCTGCACAAGGAGTGCAAGGACGTCACCGCGTTCGACGACGAGCTGGCCCGGCTGATCGACGACATGTTCGCCAGCCAGAAGACGGCCGAGGGCGTCGGTCTCGCGGCCAACCAGATCGGCGTCGACCTCAAGGTCTTCGTCTACGACTGCCCGGACGACGACGGGGTGCGCCACACGGGCGTCGTCTGCAACCCGGTCCTGGAGGAGCTGGCCCCCGAGACGCGGGTGCTGGACGACTCCAACGAGGGCTGCCTCTCGGTCCCGACCGCGTACGCCTCGCTCGCCCGCCCCGACTACGCGGTGGTGCGCGGCCAGGACGCCGAGGGCAACCCGATCCGGGTCAAGGGCACCGGCTACTTCGCCCGCTGCCTCCAGCACGAGACGGACCACCTGTACGGCTACCTGTACATCGACCGGCTCTCCAAGCGGGAGCGCAAGGACGCGCTGCGGCAGATGGAAGAGGGCACGCCGCGCTACGAGACCGTCCCCAACGCCTGAGCCGTTCCCTCGCGGGGCCCGGAACCGGTCGCCGGCTCCGGGCCCCGCGGCTGTGTGGCTGTGTGGCGCCCGCCCGGCGATCGGATGCGCGACCGGCCCGCGCCCGCCCCTTCCGGGCCCTGCATGATGTGCGGCATGAACACGGACACCTGCGATCCGGCCGATTCGGCCGCCCTCCGCGAGATCTTCGCGGCCCACCCCGACGCGGTGGAGCCGGCCGGGGAGGAGGCGGTGAAGTCCTTCGAGGCGGAGCACGGCATCGTCCTCCCGGAGCCGTACCGCACCTGTGTGGTGGAGATCGGCGACGGACTGCGCGCCGGGCCTCCCTACTACGGCCTGCTGCCCTTCGCGCGGCCGCCCCGGGACTGGGGCGCCGGCCGCCCCGAACGCCTGCTCGCCGAGCCCTTCCCGCTCACGCGGGCGTGGCTGTGGGAGCAGGACGACGAGGAGGAGCTGTCGGACGAGGAGTTCGAGGAGCGGATGGGACCCGTGTACGACCACGGCTCGCTGCTGCTGGGCACCGACGGCTGCGGCATGTACTGGCACCTGATCGTCACCGGTTCCGAACGCGGCCATGTCTGGCTGATCGACGAGAACGGCGCGATCCCGTTCGGCGACCGGCCCGGGACCACGCCGCTGATGCCGGGCACGCCCGGATTCGCGGGGTGGGCGGCCCGCTGGGCGGCCCGGGGCCGCTCCTGGTTCGAGGACGACTGAGTTCTGTCCCCCCGCCCCGGGCGGACCCGGCGGGAGAACGGCGAGGCCCCGGGCACCGATCGGTGCCCGGGGCCTCGCCGCGTCAGGGTCTAGAAGTCGTCGTCGAACCCGACCGAGCCCTCCACCGCCACCTGGTAGGCGGACGGGCGGCGCTCGAAGAAGTTCGTCAGCTCCTGGACGCCCTGCAGCTCCATGAAGGAGAACGGGTTCTCCGAGCCGTACACCGTCGGGAAGCCGAGGCGGGCGAGACGCTGGTCGGCGACGCACTGCAGGTACTCGCGCATCGACTCGGTGTTCATGCCCGGCAGGCCCTCGCCGCACAGGTCGCGGCCGAACTGGAGCTCCGCGTCGACGGCCTCCTTCAGCATGTCGGTGACCTGCTGCTGGAGCTCGTCGTCGAAGAGGTCCGGCTCCTCCTTGCGGACGGTGTCCACGACCTCGAACGCGAAGTTCATGTGCATCGTCTCGTCACGGAACACCCAGTTGGTGCCCGTGGCGAGGCCGTGCAGCAGGCCGCGCGAGCGGAACCAGTACACGTAGGCGAACGCCCCGTAGAAGAACAGCCCCTCGATGCAGGCCGCGAAGCAGATCAGGTTCAGCAGGAAGCGGCGGCGGTCCGCCTTCGTCTCCAGCCGCTCGATCTTCTCGACCGAGTCCATCCACTTGAAGCAGAACTGCGCCTTCTCGCGGATCGACGGGATCTCCTCGACCGCGTCGAACGCCGCCGCCCGGTCGTCCGGGTCGGGCAGATAGGTGTCCAGCAGCGTCAGATAGAACTGGACGTGCACGGCCTCCTCGAAGAGCTGCCGCGACAGGTACAGCCGCGCCTCGGGGGAGTTGATGTGCTTGTACAGCGTCAGCACGAGGTTGTTCGAGACGATCGAGTCGCCGGTCGCGAAGAACGCCACCAGCCGGCCGATCATGTGCTGCTCACCCGGGGACAGCTTGGCGAGGTCGGCGACGTCCGAGTGGAGGTCGACCTCCTCGACGGTCCAGGTGTTCTTGATCGCGTCCCGGTAGCGCTCGTAGAAGTCCGGGTAGCGCATGGGACGCAGGGTCAGCTCGAATCCCGGGTCGAGCAGGTTCTTCTCTTCGTTGGTGGTGCTCATTACTGGCATGCCTCGCAGGACTCGGGGTTTTCCAGGGAGCAGGCGATGGCGTCCGCGTCGGGCGCCTGCGCCTGCTGTACGGGAATGGGGGCGGCGGCCGACGCCTGGCCGGACGCGGCACGGGCGATCCGGGTCGCCGGGCGCGAACGCAGGTAGTACGTCGTCTTCAGCCCCTGCTTCCAGGCGTACGCGTACATCGAGGAGAGCTTGCCGATCGTCGGCGTCTCCAGGAACAGGTTGAGCGACTGGCTCTGGTCGAGGAACGGCGTACGGGCCGCCGCCATGTCGATCAGGCCGCGCTGCGGGATCTCCCACGCCGTGCGGTACAGGGCCCGTACGTCCTCGGGGATCCAGGCGAAGCCCTGCACGGAGCCGCTGGCCTCGCGCAGCGCCTCACGGGTGCGGGCGTCCCACACGCCGAGCTTCTTCAACTCGTCCACCAGGTAGGCGTTGACCTGGAGGAACTCACCGCTGAGCGTCTCGCGCTTGAACAGGTTGGAGACCTGCGGCTCGATGCACTCGTAGACGCCGGCGATCGAGGCGATCGTGGCGGTCGGCGCGATGGCGAGCAGCAGCGAGTTGCGCATGCCGGTCTTCGCGATCCGGGCGCGCAGGGCGTCCCAGCGCTCCGGCCAGTTCAGCTCGGTGGCGTAGTGGTCGGGGTGCAGCACACCGCGCGCGGCACGCGTCTCGGACCAGGCGGGCAGCGGGCCCGACCGATCGGCGAGGTCGCAGGACGCCTCGTACGCGGCCAGCATGATGCGCTCGGAGATCTTCGTGGAGAGCGCGCGCGCCTGCGGCGAGTCGAAGGGCAGCCGCAGCTGGAAGAAGACGTCCTGGAGGCCCATGGCGCCCAGACCGACCGGCCGCCAGCGGGAGTTGGAGTTCCCGGCCTGCTCGGTCGGGTAGAAGTTGATGTCGACGACCCGGTCCAGGAAGGTCACGGCCGTGCGGACCGTGGAGTCCAGGCGCTCCCAGTCGATCGAGCCGTTCGCCACGAACGCGCCCAGGTTGACCGAGCCCAGGTTGCAGACGGCCGTCTCGCCGTCGTCGGTGACCTCCAGGATCTCCGTGCACAGGTTCGACGAGTGCACGACCCGGCCCGGCTCGGCGGTCTGGTTCGCGGTCCGGTTGGAGGCGTCCTTGAACGTCATCCAGCCCTGGCCGGTCTGCGCGAGGGTCCGCATCATCCGGCCGTACAGCTCACGCGCCGGCATCGATTTGCGGGCCAGCCCCTTGGCCTCGGCCGCCCGGTACGCGGCGTCGAACTCGTCGCCCCACAGGTCGACCAGCTCGGGCACGTCCGCCGGGGAGAAGAGCGACCACTCGGTGTCCGCGTCGACCCGGCGCATGAACTCGTCCGGGATCCAGTGCGCCAGGTTCAGGTTGTGCGTGCGCCGCTGGTCCTCACCGGTGTTGTCGCGGAGCTCCAGGAACTCCTCGATGTCGGCGTGCCAGGTCTCCAGGTACACCGCCGCCGCGCCCTTGCGCCGGCCGCCCTGGTTCACCGCCGCCACGGAGGCGTCCAGCGTCTTGAGGAACGGCACGATGCCGTTGGAGTGCCCGTTGGTGCCCCGGATCAGCGAACCCCGGGCGCGGATGCGGGAGTAGGAGAGGCCGATGCCGCCCGCGTGCTTCGACAGGCGCGCCACCTGGTGGTAGCGGTCGTAGATCGAGTCCAGCTCGTCCTTGGGGGAGTCCAGCAGGTAGCACGAGGACATCTGCGGGTGCCGGGTGCCGGAGTTGAAGAGCGTGGGGGAGGAGGGGAGGTAGTCCAGCTTGCTCATCAGCCCGTAGAGCGCGGCGACCTCGTCCAGCGCCCGCACCGACTCGTCCTCGGCCAGCCCCGCCGCGACCCGCAGCATGAAGTGCTGGGGGGTCTCGACGACCTGGCGGGTGTGCGGGTGGCGCAGCAGGTAGCGGCTGTGCAGCGTACGGAGGCCGAAGTAGCCGAAGCGGTCGTCGGCGCCCTCGGCCAGCGTCCGCTCGACCAGCTCGTCCAGCGCCTTCGCGTGCAGCTCGACGAAGGCGGCGGTACGGTCCGCGATCAGCCCCTCGCGGTGCCCCACGGCGACCGAGGCGGAGAAGGACGTCGCGCCCTGGCCCGCGGCCTCCTCCGCGATCGACAGGGTCAGCAGCCGGGCGGCGAGCCGGGAGTACGCCGGGTCCTCGGAGATCAGGCCCGCGGCGGCCTCGGTGGCCAGCGTGCGCAGCTCGGCCTCGTCGGAGCGGGCGTTGCGCCCCCGCAGCGCGGCGGCGGCGACCCGTCCGGGGTCGGTGTCGGGAAGATCGACGGTGAGGTCGGTCAGGGTCCGCAGCAGAGCGGTCCCGGGTCCGTCGTTCTGGGTGTTCCCGGCCGTGGTCGACACTGCGGTCTCGGCGGATTCGGTGGCTGAAACCGGATCGGCGGGCGCGATGGTCACAGGGCTATCCCTCGCTCGGCAGGGGCCGGCGGCGGGCGGAGAAGCCGGGCAGCGCGAAACCCGGAGCGGGGCAGCACAGCTGACGGCGTCCACCGGCCCATCCGCGAGGCCCGGACGTCTGGCATCCGGTTCGGTCGAGCCGGACGCACTGTCGACAGGTCTTCGGACTTGCAGGTGCGCAGAAGCACACTGATCACACCGTTGCGGGACAGTTCCGGATTCGCACCGGATTCCCCTGCGGCGACAGCGAGGTCGAGCATACATGTGGGGGCCGCTGGATGAAGCGGCCCCCACATCTTGTGTCGCGGCGATTTCCTCCGCGCCCTAGGCGGGCCCCTCCAGGGGCAGCCGGAACGTCATGAGCCGCAGCCCCGGCACCGGCTCCCAGTCCCGTTCAGGGGTCCGCAGAAAGCCCAGACGACGGTAGATCCTATGGGCCGGGAGCATGGCCGGCTGCGTCGACAGCACCAGCGCCCGGACCCCCTCGGCGGCCCGCGCCCGCTCGACGCAGGCCCGCACCAGCGCCTCGCCGACACCCCGGCCGCGCCCCGCACGGGCCACCGCCAGCATTCGGAATTCGGCCTCGTCCGGACCGGCGATGTCACGCCACGGCGTACCCGGCGCGGCGTACGTCACACCGCCCAGCAGCGCCCCCTCGGGATCGACCGCGACGAGCACCTCGGCCTCGGCCGCCCGCCGCTCCACCGCCCGCAGACGCGCCAGGTACGGGTCGCCCGGGCCGTCCAGCAGGCCGTCGCCGAGATACGCCTCGGCGGTGATCGCGCCGAGGGCGGCGTGCTCGGCGGGGGCCGCCGCCCTGATCGTCACATCCATCAGCCACTCGCTCCCACGTCGTTGTTCGGGGCGCCGTCGCCCACCGGCGGCAGGTCGCCGCGCTCGACCGGCTGCTGCCCGGAGGACCCGCCGAGGGGAGGCAGGACCTCGTCGAGTTCGCGGTCGTCGGCACGGTGGGCGGCCAGGGCCGCCGCGCGCAGCGTCTCCCGGTTCACCTCCTGGCGTGTTCCGCTCAACGTCACGACCAGGCCGTCCTGTTCCCGGGCGTACGCGTGGCCCGACTCCGAGGCGCGGTACCACTGTTCGCCGTCCCGCTCGCAGGTCGTGGCGGGCCCGGCGGCGTCCGTGCAGTCGGCCGCGGCGTGCGGGCGGCGCTCCACCGACAGCTGTATGCGCCCGCCGTCCGGCGCGGTGTACGCGCTGCCGAACCCGTCGTCGCCGAGCACCCCGACCGACTGGCGGGCCAGGGCGAAGCCGGGGGCCTCGGTCACCCAGACGTGCTCCGCCACGGTCTGCAGGGCCGCCGCCCGCGCCTCCAGCTCCGCCCGGTCGGGGGCCGGTGCGGCCGAGCCGCTCGGGCCGGCCGCCCGCGCGTCGGGCGCCGGCTCGGTGCCGCAGCCCGCTGAGGCCGTCAGGAGCAGGGTGAGGGCCAGGGCGGTGGCCGTGCGGACGGGCCGGAACCGGGGCGGCCGGGGGTGCGATGTCATGGGCACATCCTTTCGTACGGTGAGCCGACGGCGTACCGGGGAGACGTGCGGGCCGGACACAGCGGACCGGGCCGCCGCCCGCTCCCCGGAGGGAGGGGTGGCGGCCCGGTGGCCGGCCGACGGGTCTCAGGGCGCGTCCGGCGGATCTCGGCCGGGTCCGCGACACCCGGCAGGGCCCTGATCCCCCGAGACGCCTCAGCAGCAGCGGAAGCCCTCCCGGGGATCCGCCTCGCGGGCGTCCATGCGCGCGCGCTCGAAGGCGCGCCGCGACAGGACGGGGGCCTCCGGATCGTGTGCGCGGGCGTGTGCCACGTACCGGTCGTAGACCGACTCGCCGGTCAACTCACGGACGTACCAGCGGATCCGCCCCGCCACGCGCCGCACGTCCGCGCCCGTCATGTCCGGCTCCCGGTCTCCGCCGCCTCCTTGCGGATGCCGCCCTCGGGGCCGACCCCGGCGGCGGCCAGCTCGGCCTTCTCCTCCTTGGTCGCGAAGAGCGAGGCCGGGGCGACGAGCTTGGACTCGACGAAGGGCGTCTCGTGGAGCTTGACGCTCTCCGGGTCGCGGATGGCCTTGTAGCAGACCCGTCCGGCGTCCACGAGCACCACGATGATGAGGAGCGCGAACAGCGCGCTCAGCACCCCGTCGACGGTGGAGTTGGTCACCACGGTCCGCATGTCGTCCATGGTCTTCGCGGGGGCCAGGACCTCGCCCGCGTCGATGCCCGCCTGGTACTTGTCCCGCTGGGCGAAGAAGCCGACCTTCACGTCCTCGGAGAAGATCTTCTGCCAGCTCGCGGTGAGGGTGACCGCCACGTCCCAGGCGAGCGGGACCGCCGTGACCCACGCCCACTTCAGACGGCCGGACTTGACGAGCAGAGTGGTGCAGACGGCGAGCGCCACGGCGGCCAGCAACTGGTTGGCGATGCCGAAGAGCGGGAAGAGCTGGTTGATGCCGCCCAGCGGGTCGTGCACGCCGACCCAGAGGAAGTAGCCCCAGCCGCCGACCACGACCGCGCTGGCGAACCAGACGCCCGGCTTCCAGCTGACCTCGCGGAACGGCTTGTAGGCGTTGCCCAGCATGTCCTGGAGCATGAAACGTCCGACGCGGGTGCCGGCGTCCACCGTGGTGAGGATGAAGAGCGCCTCGAACATGATCGCGAAGTGGTACCAGAACGCCTTCATCGCGGTCCCGCCGACCACCGCGGAGAAGATCTCCGACATGCCGAGCGCGAACGTCGGCGCGCCACCGGTGCGGGAGAGCAGGCTCGTCTCCTCGACGTCCTTGGCCGCCTGGGCCAGGGCGTCCGGCGAGATCGTGAACCCGAAGTTCGCCACGGCCTGGGAGGCGGACTGGACGCTGTCGCCGATCGCGCCGACGGGCGCGTTGATGGCGAAGTAGAGGCCCGGGTCGATGATGCAGGCGGCGATCATCGCCATGATCGCGACGAACGACTCGACGAGCATGGCGCCGTAGCCGATCATCCGGATCTGCGTCTCCTTCTGGACCATCTTCGGCGTGGTGCCGGAGGAGACCAGGGAGTGGAAGCCGGAGAGCGCGCCGCAGGCGATGGTGATGAAGACGAACGGGAACATCGAGCCGGCGAAGACGGGGCCCGAGCCGCTGGAGGCGAAGTCCGTGACCGCGGGCATCTTCAGCGTCGGCAGGGCGATGACCACGCCCACCGCCAGCAGCCCGATCGTGCCGACCTTCATGAAGGTGGAGAGGTAGTCGCGCGGGGCCAGCAGCAGCCACACGGGGAGCACCGAGGCGAGGAACCCGTACACGATCATCCAGATGACCAGCGTGCCCGGCTCCAGCGTGAAGAAGTCCGCCCACGACGACTCGGCGACCCAGCCGCCCGAGACGATCGCGAGCAGCAGCAGCGCGACGCCGATGAGCGAGACCTCGCTGACCTTGCCGGGCCGCAGGATGCGCAGGTAGACGCCCATGAAGAGGGCGATCGGGATCGTCATGCCGATGGAGAAGACGCCCCACGGCGAGTGCGCGAGCGCGTTCACGATGACCAGCGCGAGGACCGCGAGCAGGATGATCATGATGATGAAGACCGCGACCAGGGCGGCGATCCCGCCGACCGGACCGATCTCGTCGCGCGCCATCTGGCCGAGCGAACGGCCGTTGCGGCGGGTGGAGAAGAAGAGCGTCACCATGTCCTGGACGGCGCCGGCGAAGATGACGCCGACGACGAGCCAGATCGTGCCGGGCAGGTAGCCCATCTGCGCGGCGAGCACCGGGCCGACCAGCGGGCCCGCCCCGGCGATCGCGGCGAAGTGGTGGCCGAACAGGACGCGGCGGTCGGTGGGGTGGAAGTCGACACCGTTGTCCAGCAGTTCGGCGGGGGTCGCGCGGTTCCGGTCCGCCTTCAGGACCCGGTTCGCGATGAACCGGGAGTAGAAGCGGTAGGCGATGGCGTACGAGCCGAGGGCCGCCGCGAGCATCCAGGCGGCGGAGACCTCCTCGCCCCGGGAGAGTGCGAGGGCGGCCCAGCCGATGGCTCCAGCGAGGGCGACCAGGCTCCATACGGCGATGGACTTCGGGGTCAACGACCGCCGCTCCGACGCCGGTGGAACCGGCGGTGCTGGTGTGGGCGATTCCGGCATATCGATCCGTCCCCTCGCGTGATCTCTGTCGTAACGTGCGCGAAATCTAAGGGGTGCGGCCGCTCTCCGGAACCCCTGTCCGCATACCGGTCGCGCCTCACCGATGTCTCCACCGAAGTTCCGCGGTAAGGACACGGACGGGAGGGGCGTTCGGTTCACCCGGACCGGATGCGCGGGCGATGGCCGAAACAGGCCGGTGGCCCGGGGGAGGGGCCCCCGGGCCACCGGCCTGTGTGCGCGCTGCCGTTCCTCAGTCCGCCGGCCGCTTGAGGCGGGCCACGAACTTGTAGCGGTCGCCCCGGTAGACCGAGCGCACCCACTCCACCGGTTCGCCCCGGCCGTCCACCGAATGACGGGACAGCATGAGCATCGGCAGCCCCACGTCGGTGCCGAGCAGACCCGCCTCGCGCGGGGTGGCGAGCGAGGTCTCGATGGTCTCCTCCGCCTCGGCGAGACGGACGTCGTACACCTCGGCGAGCGCGGTGTAGAGCGAGGTGTACTTCACCAGCGAACGGCGCAGCGCCGGAAAGCGTTTGGCCGAAAGGTGCGTGGTCTCGATCGCCATCGGCTCCCCGCTGGCGAGCCGCAGCCGCTCGATGCGCAGCACCCGGCCGCCCGTCGAGATGTCCAGCAGTCCGGCGAGGGTGTCGTCGGCCGTGACGTAGCCGATGTCCAGGAGCTGGGACGTCGGCTCCAGGCCCTGGGCGCGCATGTCCTCGGTGTACGAGGTGAGTTGGAGCGCCTGGGAGACCTTCGGCTTGGCGACGAAGGTGCCCTTGCCCTGGATGCGTTCGAGGCGGCCCTCGACGACCAGTTCCTGCAGGGCCTGGCGCACGGTCGTGCGCGAGGTGTCGAACTCGGCGGCCAGAGTGCGTTCGGGCGGCACGGGGGTGCCCGGCGGCATGGTGTCGGTCATGTCGAGGAGGTGCCGCTTGAGCCGGTAGTACTTCGGCACGCGCGCTGTGCGCGTGCCGGCGCCGGTCTCGCTCCCCGTACTGCCCCCGTCGGCACTCATGGCCCGCCTTCCCGACGCTTGCGTTACTGCCGTCACCGGCTCCTCCGTCTGTCGCGGCTCACATGGTGGCACGGTCCGGTCACGGGTCGTCGCCCTCCCTTAGGTGTCGGTCCTATAACGGACGCGAGTGCACTTCTTATACACCCTTGACACCCCTAAAGGTCTAGGCCAAGCTCCGGGTACTGGTCTAAACCATTAAAGACCAGGTCCAGCCCCAGCAGAACTCGTCGAATGTCTTCGCGGTGGGTGGGGTTGCAGCATCCCTGAGGAGGGTTTGACGTGAAGCGCAAGCTCATCGCGGCAATCGGTGTCGCGGGCATGTTGGTCTCGGTCGCGGCGTGTGGTTCGGACGACAAGAATTCGTCCGCCGACCCGAAGGACCGCAAGGAGACCCTGACCGTGTGGCTCATGGGCGAGGCCCAGTCCACCTGGCCGGAGCTGGTCAAGGACGTCAACGCCGAGTTCAACAAGAAGTACCCGGGCGTCACCGTCAAGGTTCAGTATCAGCAGTGGGCCGACAAGGTCAAGAAGCTGGACACCTCCCTCGGCGGCGACAAATTCCCGGACGTCGTGGAACTCGGCAACACCGAGACCATGCAGTACATCCTCAACGGTGCGCTCGGAGAAATCGACCCCAAGAAGTACGAGAACTCGGACACCTGGATCAAGGGTCTGAAGGACACCTGCTCCTTCGAGGGCAAGACCTACTGCGTTCCTTACTACGCGAGCGCCCGTCTCGCGGTTTACAACAAGGACATGCTGAAGGCCGGCACCGGCAGCGACGCCCTCCCGCAGACCGAGGACGAGTTCCTCGCCGCGATGGACAAGGTCGGCGCCGAGCTCGCCAAGAAGGACAAGCGCGCCTCCTCCCTCTACTTCCCGGGCCGTTACTGGTACGCCGCGATGTCCTACGTCGCCGCCTACGGTGGCCAGATAGCCACGTACGACGAGGGCAGCAAGGAGTGGAAGTCCGCGCTCTCCACCCCCGAGGCCCAGAAGGGCATCCAGCACTTCGTCGACCTGGTCAAGAAGTACAACAAGGCCGACGTGACGAAGGACGAGCAGGACCACGCCAACGTCATGGCCAACGAGAAGGCCGCGGTCATCTACGGCCAGGCGTGGGAGGCCGGCAGCGTCACCACCGGCGAGAACGGCAACCCGAAGCTCGAGGGCAAGATCGCCACGGCCGGTATGCCCGGCCCCGAGGGCAAGGCCCTCCCGTCCTTCATCGGCGGCTCGGACCTGGCGACCATCTCCAAGTCCAAGGTCCAGGACCTCGGCGAGGAGTGGATCGGCCTCTTCACCAACGCGAAGTCCATGGAGGTCCTCGCGTCGAAGAACATCCTCCCCAACAACGAGAAGCAGCTTGAGCCGCTGAAGCAGAAGCCGGAGACCGCCGCCATCGCCAACGCGGTGCCGGACGCCTGGTTCACGCCGATCGCGCCGGGCTGGGCCTCCGTGGAGAAGGAGGAGGTCCTCCAGAACATGCTCCTGGAGATCGTCAAGGGCGCCTCCGTCGCCGACGCCTCGAAGAAGGCCGACGACAAGATCAACGCGCTGATCAACAAGGAATCCTGACCTTCCGATCGCCAGGCGGGGGCCCGGCGGCATCGCCGGGCCCCCGCTTCCTTTCCCGCAAGTGAACGCCGTGAATTCCGGGGCCCGCCCCGGACCCGCGATGGAAGGTCAGCCACGTGTCTGCCGCTGATACCAAGGCCGCCGGGCCGCCGGTCCCCGTACCACCCGACCCGCAGGCGATCGGCAAGTCGTCCCCCGACGACGACGCGCCCCGGGTGCAGAAGAGGAAGCGGAAGAAGGGCGAACTCCTCCCCTACTTCCTGATCCTCCCGGCGATCGTGGCGATCGCCGCCGTCTACCTCTACCCGCTCGGCAAGACGGTCGTCATGTCCTTCCAGGACATGGGCCGCCGCGAGCTGTGGACCGGCGATCCGGCTCCCTGGGTCGGCTTCGAGCAGTTCACCAACATCCTCGGGGACTCCGAGTTCTGGTGGGTCACCTTCCGCACGGTCGTCTTCATGGCCATCTGCGTGACGCTCACCATGGGCATCGGCCTGCTGGTCGCCCTGCTCATGCGCAGGCTCTCCACCTGGGTCCGGCTGGTGCTCACCGCCTGCCTCATCGCCGCCTGGTCGATGCCGCTGATGGTGGCCGCCTCGATCTTCCGGTTCATGGCCGACTCCGACTACGGCCTGATCAACACCCTGATCGCCAAGGTCGTCGGCGAGGACTGGCTCGGACACAACTGGTACCTCAACCCGGTCCAGGGCTTCGGCATCATCACGCTGCTGGTCGTCTGGGGCGCCATCCCGTTCGTCGTCGTCACCCTGTACGCCGCCCTCACCCAGGTCCCCAAGGAACTGGAGGAGGCCGCCGCCCTCGACGGCGCCAGCGCCTACGGCATCTACAAGTTCGTCACCTGGCCGGTCATCAAGCCGGTCTTCACCATGGTCGCCACCCTCTCGGTGATCTGGGACTTCAACGTCTTCGGTCAGATCTGGCTGCTGCGCGGCAACAAGCCCGAGCCGGAGTACGAGACCCTCGGCCTCTACTCCTACTCCAAGGCGTTCGAGTCCACCTCCTTCAGCCAGGGCACCGCGATCGCCCTGATCACGGTGCTGCTGCTGTCCGGCGTGGCCGTGTACTACCTGCGCCAGCTCATGAAGACGGGAGAGGTCGAATGAGCAGCTCGACCCAGACGACACAGGCGCTGCGGCCCGACCGCAAGAAGAGCCGGCTCCACCTCGACATCCTCGGCCTCGGCATCGCCCTGGTCATGGTCTTCCCGGTCTACTGGCTGGTCATCAGCGCCCTGCGGCCCAACCGCGAGATCCGCAGCTACGACCAGACCCTGTGGCCCACGTCGATCACCTTCGACAACTTCGTCCGGGCCACCGAGCAGCCGAACTTCGGCACCGCCATCCAGTCCAGCCTGATCGTCGCCGTGACCGCGGTGGTCGGCGGCATGATCATCGCGACCCTGGCGGCCCTGGCCATCGGCAGGTTCCGGTTCTTCGGCCGCAAGGCCCTGGTCCTCATCATGATCCTGGTCCAGATGCTGCCCCCGACGGCCATGCTCATTCCCATCTACGCCCAGCTCAACGCGATGGGCGGGATCGACGAGTACTGGGGCCTGATCGTCGTCTACCTCGTCTCAACGCTGCCCTTCGCCACCATCATGATCCGCGGCTTCGTCGTGAACATCCCGGTGGAGCTGGAGGAGTCCGCGATGGTGGACGGCTGCACCCGCTTCCAGGCGTTCCGCCGGGTGATCTTCCCGCTGCTGGCCCCCGGGCTCGCCGCCGCGTCGATCTTCGCCCTGGTCAACGCCTGGAACGAGTACCTCTTCGCGTACATCCTGATCAACGACAACTCCAAGTACACGCTGAACGTCTGGCTGATGACGTTCACGACCGAGCGCGGAACGGACTACGGCGCCCTCATGGCGGCATCGACCATGATCGCCCTCCCCGTCGTCGTGTTCTTCATGATCATCCAGAAGAAGATGGCCGCCGGCCTCACTTCCGGCGCAGTGAAGGGATAGTGCGGCCCCATGACCACCCTCGTCTCCACCACGGACACGCTCACCCGGGACGCGCTCGCGGTGCTGCAGCCCGGGTTCACCGGCACCACCGCACCGGACTGGCTGCTGCGCCGGGTCGGTGAAGGGCTCTCCTCCGTGGGCCTGTTCGGCCGCAACATCACCTCGCCCGAGCAGCTCTCCGCGCTCACGGCACGGCTGCGCGCCGAGCGGGACGACGTCCTCGTCGCCATCGACGAGGAGGGCGGCGACGTGACCCGGTTGGAGGTCACGCACGGATCCTCCTTCCCCGGCAACCTCGCCCTCGGTTCGGTCGACGACGTCCACCTCACCCGGGCCGTCGCCCAGGAGCTCGGCCGCCGGCTCGCCGAGTGCGGCGTCAACCTCAACTGGGCGCCGTCCGCCGACGTCAACTCCAACCCGGCCAACCCGGTCATCGGCGTCCGCTCCTTCGGCGCCGACCCCCGGCTGGCCGCCCGGCACACCGCCGCGTATGTCGAGGGGCTCCAGGCCGCCGGCGTCGCCGCGTGCACCAAGCACTTCCCGGGCCACGGCGACACCGCGGTCGACTCGCACCACGCGATCCCGCGGATCGACGTGGACCTGGAGACCCTGCACGCCCGTGAGCTGGTGCCTTTCCGCGCGGCCATCGCGGCGGGTTCCAAATCGGTGATGAGCGCGCATATCCTTCTTCCCGCACTCGACCCGGACCGCCCGGCCACGGTCAGCCCGCAGATCCTCACCGGTCTGCTGCGCCGGGAGCTGGGCTACGACGGCCTGATCGTCACGGACGGCATCGAGATGGAGGCCATCTCCAGGGCCTACGGCATCGAGCGCGGCTCCGTCCTCGCCATCGCCGCGGGCGCCGACGCCATCTGCGTGGGCGGCGGCCTGGCCGACGAGGAGACGGTGCTGCGGCTGCGCGACGCCCTCGTCGCGGCCGTACGCGACGGGGAGCTGACCGAGGAGCGGCTCGCCGACGCGGCCGCCCGAGTACGAGCCCTCGCGTCCTGGACGCAGAGGGCCCGGGGGGATGTCCCGGAGCCGGGCGCGGAAGTGCAGGAGGGGACCGCGCCCGGCACCGGAGTCAGCTCCGACATCGGTCTGATCGCCGCGCGCCGCGCCCTGCGGGTGACCGGCACCGGCGGCCTGCTGACCGGTCCGGCGTACGTCGCCACGTTCGGCGCCGAGGCCAACATCGCGGTCGGCGCGGAGACCCCGTGGGGCGTCGCCGCCGAGCTGGAGAGGCTGGCGCCCGGCACCGGCGCGGACACCTGGACCGAGGCGGCCGCCGCCCCGGCCGAGGAGATCCTCGCGGCGGCGGGGGAGCGGCGCATCGTCGCCGTCGTCCGCGACGAGCACCGCCACGCCTGGATGGGCGCGGCGCTCGACGCCCTGCTGGCGGCCCGCCCGGACACGGTCGTGGTCGAGATGGGCCTGCCCCAGGCGGCTCCCCGGGGCGCGCTGCACATCGCCACCTTCGGCGCGGCGCGCGTCTGCGGCCTGGCGGCGGCGGAAGCGCTGACCGGCACCACGAGCTGACACCGGGCCGGAACGGGTCCGTCCGGCGGGAGGCTCCGTCCCCCGCCGGACGGACCCGTTCCGCACACCGAACGGCGTCACCGCACGGCGAAGGGCCGGGACACCTCCAGAGGTGTCCCGGCCCTTCGCCGTGGCGGGGGAGGGCGGTAGCCCTACAGCCCCTGCCAGGCGGGCTTGGCCGCGTACGTGGCGCGGAAGTAGTCCGCGAGCTTCAGCTTCGACGCCGCCGCCTCGTCCACCACCACGGTCGCGTGCGGGTGGAGCTGGAGCGCCGAGGCCGGCACGATCGAGGCGACCGGTCCCTCCACGGTCTGGGCGACGGCCTCGGCCTTGCCCTCGCCGGTGGCCAGCAGGATCGGGTGGCGGGCGTCCAGGATCGTCCCGATGCCCTGCGTGATCACGTGGTGGGGCACCTGCTCGATGTCGTCGTCGAAGAAGCGCGCGTTGTCGACGCGGGTCTGCTCGGTCAGCGTCTTGATCCGGGTGCGCGAGGCGAGCGAGGAGCACGGCTCGTTGAAGCCGATGTGCCCGTCGGTGCCGATCCCCAGCAACTGGAGGTCGACGCCGCCCGCCTCCGCCAGCGCCTTGTCGTACGCCTCGCAGGCCGCCTGGACGTCCTCGGCCGAGCCGTCGGGGCCCATGAAGGACGCCTCGGAGAGCCCGAGCGGCTCGACGACCTCGCGCAGCACCACGGAGCGGTACGACTCCGGGTGGCCCGCGGGCAGTCCGACGTACTCGTCGAGCTGGCAGATCCGGGCGCGCGAGGCGTCCACCGCGCCGGAGGCGACCTTGGCGGCGAGCGCGCGGTAGATGGGCAGCGGGGTCGAGCCGGTGGCAACGCCGAGCAGGGCGTCGGGCTTGCGGTCGAGCAGCGCGGCGATGGCCTCCGCGATCAGTTCGCCGCCTGCCGTGGCGTCCGGGACGATGACAACTTCCACGCTGTGCCTGCCGATCTGACTAGGGGAGGAGGTGGTATAGACCAATCAAATTCCAATCTAGCAGAATCGGGCAGCCGTACGGTGAACGGTCCGCGCATCGGCGGCACCGCCTCCCGCCCCGCCGCGGACCCGCCGTACCGTCTCTCGCACCGCCGCGCGTCCGGCCCGGCGCGGCACTCGCCGTACCGTCCGCCGCGACGCCCGCCACCCCGCCCGCCCCGGCCCGCTGGCGGCCCGCGGCATTGCCTGGTCGACTGGTCCGGTACGGCGTCGAACGCGCACCCGCGCCCGCGCCGCCCCGTACGCCGACAGCGCAGGAGGCCCCCACATGTCCGCCACCCCTCCGGCCGGCCAGGGCGACGAGCCCGGCCGCATCATGTCCGGCGAGATGGCCGAGCAGCCCGCCATGCTGCGGCGCATCCTCGAACAGGGCGCACCCCGCATCCGGGAGACGGCCGCCGAGATCGCCGCCCGCAAGCCCCGGTTCGTCCTGCTCACCGCCCGGGGCACGTCGGACAACGCGGCGCTGTACGCGAAGTACCTGCTGGAGATCCGCCTCGGACTGCCCTGCGGACTGGCCTCCATGTCCACCACGACGGCGTACGGGGCCAAGCCCGACCTGCGGGACGTCCTGGTGGTCACCGTCAGCCAGTCGGGCGGCTCACCGGACCTGGTGGCCTCCACCCGGGCCGCCCGGGAGGCCGGGGCCGTCACGCTCGCCGTCACCAACAACCCGGACTCCGCGCTCGCCGCCGTCTCCGAGTTCCACATCGACATCCTGGCGGGCCCGGAGAAGGCGCTCCCGGCCACCAAGACCTACACCGCCTCCCTGCTCTCCCTCTACCTCTTCGTGGAGGGCCTGGGCGGCCGTGACGGCACCGAGGCCGCGGCCGGCCTGCCCGACCTCGCGGGCGCGGTCCTGGGCCGCCGGGCCGAGGTCAAGGCGCTGGCCTCCCGCTACCGCTTCGCCGAACGCATGGTGATCACCTCGCGCGGCTACGGCTACCCCACGGCCAAGGAAGCGGCGCTCAAGCTGATGGAGACCAGCTACATCCCCGCGCTCTCCTACTCCGGCGCCGACCTGCTGCACGGCCCGCTGGCGATGGTCGACAACATCTCCCCGGTCATCGCCGTGGTCACCGACGGCCGGGGCGGCGAGGCCCTCCAGCCGGTGCTGGACCGCCTGCGCGGACGCGGCGCGGACCTCTTCGTGGTCGGCCCCAAGGCCCAGGTGGAGGCGGCGTCGGCCGGATTCTCGCTGCCCACGGCGGGGGTCCCGGAGGAGGTGCAGCCGATCCTGGAGATCCTGCCGCTGCAGCTGCTGGCGTACGAGGTGACGATCGCCCGGGGCCAGGACCCCGACGCCCCCCGCGCCCTGGCCAAGGTCACCGAGACCCGCTGAGCGCGCGACGGCCCCGGAAACACCCGCGGGCCGCGGCGCCGGGACGGGACCCTCAGCCCATCCGGCACCGCAGCCCGGAGCTGCGGGCCTGCCTTTCGGAACAGGCCGGGCTCACGTGCCCCGGCACGCACATCTGCGGCGTTGTCGTCGGTCGCCGACGCTCCGCGTCGACTCCCTCCTCCGCCTTGCAGCTGCACGCGCCGGACCCCGCTCGCTGATCCGGCCCGTTCCAAAAGGCAGGCCCTTCCCGACCGACGGTGTGCGGTGCCGTCGGCCACATGAGGCGCCGGCGCGGTCAGGGCAGAGAGCGCCGGGTGCCTCGGTCCGCTCTCCTGTGCGGGGAGAGCGGAGGTCTTGTTGAACATTGTGGACTAGACCAATACCCGTGTCCATCCATGTGCACGACATTCTCCGGCCCGGCTCCGGGCCTGTCCATGCCATCGCCGCGCCCCACCCCACGGCACGGCCCGCCGGGTCGATCGGTTCGAACGGTTTCGGCTACCCCGGGTACGCTCCACACGTGCCCTCCATGAACGACCTCGTCCACCAGCACACCGCTCTGAGCGACACCGACCTCGAGTGGCTCCATCTGCTGGTCTCGGAGTGGCAGCTGCTCTCCGACCTCTCCTTCGCCGACCTCGTGCTCTGGGTGCCCACCCGGGACGGCACGCGGTACGTCTCCGTCGCCCAGATGCGCCCCAACACCGGGCCCACCTCCTACCAGGACGACATGGTCGGCCACCTGGTGCCGCGTGGCCGCCGCCCGCTGCTGGACGCGGCCCTGGACGAGGGCAGGATCGTGCGCGAGGGCGATCCGGAGTGGCGCGAGGAGGTTCCCGTACGGGTCGAGTCCATCCCGGTACGCCGCGACGGCCGGGTGCTCGGCGTCATCGCCCGCAACACCAACCTGCTCACCGTGCGCACCCCCTCCCGGCTGGAGCTCACCTACCTCCAGTCCGCCTCCGACCTGGCCCAGATGATCGCCGCCGGGGCCTTTCCCTTCCCCGGCCAGCAGGTCGACATGGACGCCTCGCCGCGCGTGGGCGATGGCCTGATCCGGCTCGACGCCGAGGGCATCGTCCAGTACGCCAGCCCCAACGGCCTCTCCGCCTACCACCGCCTCGGCCTCGCCTCCGACCTGGTCGGCCACCACCTCGGCACCACCACCGCCGAACTGGCTCCGTCCCGGGGGCCGGTGGACGAAGCCCTGGTCAAGGTGGCCAGCGGGTACGCGCCCCGCGAGTTCGAAGTGGAGTGCGCGGGCGGGGTGATCCAGCTCCGGGCGATCCCGCTCAAGCCCAAGGGCGTCCGCATCGGCTCCCTGGTCCTGCTCCGGGACGTCACCGAACTCCGCCGCCGCGAGCGCGAGTTGATCACCAAGGACGCCACCATCCGGGAGATCCACCACCGGGTGAAGAACAACCTCCAGACGGTGGCCGCCCTGTTGCGGCTCCAGGCCCGGCGGATGGACTCCGAGCAGGGCCGCGAGGCGCTCAACGAGGCCGTCCGCCGCGTCGGTTCGATCGCCATCGTCCATGAGACGCTGTCCCAGAACCTGGACGAGCGGGTCGAGTTCGACGAGATCGCCGACCGGGTCATCGCGATGGTCTCGGAGATCTCCCCGGGCAAGGTGACCTGCCGACGCATCGGACGCTTCGGCATCCTCGACGCCGAAGTCGCCACCCCGCTCTCGATGGTGCTGACCGAGGTCCTGCAGAACGCCCTGGAACACGCCTTCGCCCTGGCCGACCACGGCACGGTCGAGGTCTCCGCCGTACGCGGCGGATCGCCCACCGAGGGCCGACTGCTGATCACCGTCACCGACGACGGGCGCGGTCTGCCCGAGGGGTTCGACCCGCAGCAGGCGGGCAACCTCGGTCTCCAGATCGTACGGACGCTGGTGGAGGGGGAGTTGGGCGGCACGTTCGGCATGGTTCCGGCCCCCGGGCGCGGCACCCAGGTGGTGCTGGACCTCCCGGTCCGCGCCGACAAATAGCGAGCCGTTCCCCGGAGCGGGGGCGCGCACGGCGGAGTGCCGCCCCCGGAAGCCGGGGCGGACGCGGCGGAGCGCCGTTCCCCGGAAGCGGGGGCGCCCACAGCGAAGCGGGCCCGGACCGTGGTGACGGTCCGGGCCCGCTCCGTGGTGCTCACGTTGCGATGCGCTCCGGGGTACTGCGCGCTGCGACTCGAAGGCGGGGCTGTGCGTACGCTCTGTACGCGCCGCCGGGCTGAGGCTTGGTGCGGTTCTCGCTCAGGCGCTTGCGTTGCGCGCCCGGTTGCGAGCGGCGCGGCGCTTCATCGCGCGGCGCTCGTCCTCGCTGAGGCCACCCCAGACGCCGGAGTCCTGGCCGGACTCGAGCGCCCACTGCAGGCACTGCTCCATGACGGGGCAGCGGCGGCAGACAGCCTTGGCTTCCTCGATCTGCAGCAGCGCGGGACCGGTGTTGCCGATGGGGAAGAACAGCTCGGGGTCTTCCTCACGACAAACGGCGTTGTGACGCCAGTCCATGGCTGCTACCTCTCCTTGGTATTACACGTTTGTTGCTTGTGAATGTGAACGCTTTCACGAATCCCCCCGCAGATGACGGGCCGACCCCCAGAAGGACTGGGTGCGGTCACGTGATGGTGAGGAGGGGTTCTGGCTCTCAGTGGAGGCCGGTGTTGCGGGCCGTCCCGATCGCCATGTAGAGATTCGCAAACCTCGGCGGCGGATACAACCCCTTCTGGAAAGTTTTTTTTGATTCCTCGGTGTCGACTAGGTCACAGGCGCACTTCTTAGGGGTGGGACCCAGGCCAAACGTTCGAGTTAAAGGACTTTCCGCCCTTCCACTCACACAATCACACGCAGTGCACGGCGTACGCCTGTGAACGTCACGCTCGTACGCAGTCCCAGGTGGTCGCCGTCCATCTGGAAGGGCAGTGGGACCTTTGAATGCAAGGTGAAGTCCGTGAGGTCATGCCGTGAAACGGCGTGCTTACCGCGAGGTCCCTTCTCGGGACTCGAAGTGAGCAGCTGGGTGCCGTAGAGGGCCACCGCCGGGGTGGACAGACGCTTCAGCCCGAGCACGTCCAGCGCGGTGTCGAAGGACGCCTTGGGGGAGGCGTAGACCGGACGATTGCCCAGGTAGGTCCAGGGGGCGGTGTTGCAGACTATGGAGAGCGCGAGGTCGGTCACCGGGTCCCGGCCGGGCTCCTCCAGCGTGATCGTCCCGTGTCTGCGGTGGGCGTCGTTCAGGAACTGCCGCACCACCTGGCGCACATACAGCGCGTGCGTCGAACGCTTTCCGGTCTCGCGTTTCTGTTCGACCCGGCCGACGACTCCGGCGTCGAATCCGAGACCGGCGCAGAAAGTGAACCAGCGTTCGGGCGCGGCCTCGTCCTCGGTCCCCGGGGTGCCGGCCGCCAGACCCAGGCCGACCGTGCGTTCGGTCCGGTTCTCCAGGGCGTCCAGAATCGCGCCGGTCGCCTCCACCGCGTCGTTCGGCAGCCCCAGGGCGCGCGCGAAGACATTGGTGGACCCGCCCGGCACCACGGCGAGCTTCGGCAGCCCCTCCGGGTCCGGCCCCCGGTGCAGCAACCCGTTCACGACCTCGTTCACCGTGCCGTCGCCGCCGAGGGCGACCACCAGGTCGATGTCGTCGCTGTCCGCCGCCCGGCGGCCCAGGTCCCGTGCGTGCCCCCGGTACTCCGTGGTCACCGCCTCCAGCTTCATCTCGCTGGCCAGCGCGTGGATGAGCACGTCGCGGGTGCGGGCACTGGTGGTGGTAGCAGCTGGGTTGACCACGAGGAGTGCGCGCATGACCGCCAGCCTACCTACCGGGCGGTTCGCGCCGAAGTCACGGTACGCAGCACCCCCGGCCGGTCACGCAGTGTGATGGGCTGCCCTGTGCCCGCCGGTCGCCCGCGCCCTCCACGCACCCCGGCTTCACTTCCGGACCCCGAAGATGCCAACCTGAAGGGCGTGAGCACTGAAGCGACCCCGTCCACCCCGGCGCCCTCCGCAGCGAAGCGGCCGACCCGGATCACGGCCCTCGCGGGCGTCAACGCCCTCGAAGGCGCGGCGCTCGCCATCGGCGGCCTCTACCTGCTGATCGCGGGGCTGCTCGGAAAGCTGGAGAGCACACAGCAGGCGGAGACGGTCGGCATCACCCTGGTCGCCCTCGGCGCGATCCCGCTGATCGCCGCCCGCGGACTGCTGCTGCTGCGCAGTTGGAGCCGGGGGCCCGCGCTGATCACCCAGATCATGGCGCTGCCCGTCGCCTGGACCCTGCTGCGCTCGCAGGGCGGTCTGATCCCGCTCGGGATCGTCGTGGCGGTGGTCGCCGTCACCGGCCTCGTGCTCGCGCTGAACCCGGCGACCACCCGGGACCTGGGCATCCGCCGGGGGCCGAGCACGACCCCCGACGCCTGACCCGTACGGCCCCTACTCCTCGACGAGCAGCCGCTCCCGCAACTGCGCCAGCGTGCGGGCCAGCAGCCGGGAGACGTGCATCTGCGAGATGCCCACCTCCTGCGCGATCTGCGACTGCGTCATGTTCCCGAAGAACCGCAGCAGCAGGATCCGCTTCTCGCGCGGCGGCAGGTCCTCCAGGAGCGGCTTGAGGGACTCCCGGTACTCGACCCCCTCCAGCGCCTCGTCCTCCGAGCCCAGCGTGTCCGCGACCGCCGGCGACTCGTCGTCCGTGTCCGGCACGTCCAGCGAGAGCGTGCTGTACGCGTTGGCGGACTCCAGGCCCTCCAGCACCTCCTCCTCGGAGATGCCCAGCCGCTCGGCCAGCTCGTGCACCGTCGGCGAACGCCCGTGCTGCTGCGAGAGCTCCGCGGTGGCCGTGGTCAGCGACAGCCGCAGCTCCTGCAGACGGCGCGGCACCCGCACCGCCCACCCCTTGTCCCGGAAGTGGCGCTTGATCTCGCCGACCACCGTGGGGGTGGCGTACGTGGAGAACTCCACGCCCCGGTCCGGGTCGAACCGGTCCACGGACTTGATCAGCCCGATCGTGGCGACCTGGGTCAGATCGTCCAGCGGCTCGCCCCGGTTGCGGAAACGGCGGGCCAGATGCTCCACCAGGGGCAGGTGCATGCGCACCAGCCGGTTCCGCAGCTCGGCCTTCTCCGCCGAACCGTCGGGCAGCGCCCGCAGTTCGTAGAACAGGGCCCGGGCCCCGGTGCGGTCGTGCGGATCGTGGTGCCCGTGCTCGCTCATCTGGCCCGCCCACTCTGCCTGCGCCTGCTCCTCCACCGCGGCGTCGGGGCGCTCGGGCCCCTCCGCTCCGTCCTCCGGATGCGGCCGGGCCTGCTGCTCCGGGATGCCCGTCGGGCGCACCGCCCCGGACCGGAAAGTCTCGTCCCGCACAGGACCGTCCCCGTTTCCGTCGCTCACGCCGGCCCGGGGCCCGCGCCGCGCTGTTTGTAGAGGCTGATGCTGACCGTACGGTCGTCCGCGACCGTGGAGTCGACCTTGCCCGCCAGTGCGGAGAGCACCGTCCAGGCGAAGGTGTCGCGTTCGGGCGCCCTGCCGTCCGTGGTGGGCGCCGACACCGTCACTTCGAGCGAGTCGTCGACCAGGCGGAAGACGCAGCTGAGGACGGAGCCCGGCACGGCCTGCTGGAGCAGGATCGCGCATGCCTCGTCGACCGCGATACGAAGATCCTCGATCTCGTCGAGAGTGAAGTCCAAACGCGCTGCGAGACCGGCCGTGGCCGTTCGCAGCACCGACAGGTAGGCACCCGCAGCGGGCAACCGGACTTCCACGAAGTCCTGACTCCCGGGCTCGCCTGCGATCTGGGACACCCTCACCTCCAAGGTGGCACAAACTCTTTCGAGGTTCCGGGAAGGGTGCCCGGAGCCATGCGGTCCATCGACGGTTCTCGGCCCGGCGACGTTATCGGATCCATGATGCCGTGTCGTACGGACCCCACTCCCCGCCCGTCACTCATGGTAAGCCCATGCGTACAGAAAGTGGCTAGGGGTCTGCGGCGTCCAATTACGAAGAACCAGCGCCGCATTGACGTACCCAGACGTCAGACGATCGAACCGTCCTCGAAGCACCAGCGCCAGCTCTCGCCCGGTTCGAAGCTCCGCATCACGGGGTGGCCGGTCGCCCGGAAGTGCCCGGTGGCGTGCCGCAGCGGCGACGAATCGCAGCAGCCGACGTGCCCGCAGGTCAGACAGAGCCGCAACTGCACGGGGTGGGTGCCCGCCGCCAGGCACTCCGGACACGTGTCGCCGAGCGGCACGGGCTCGGGGCGTGGCAGATCCGCTACATGCGCACACTCGCTCATGATGGGCAGGTTACGACGGAACCGAGGACGGTGTGATGGACGCGCTGCCGCTGATCGCCCTGGTCGCGGTCAGTGCGGCGGTGGCCGGAGCCGCCCGCCGCACGCCCGTGCCGGCCCCGCTCGTGCTGGTCGCCGCGGGACTGGTGGCCGGTTATCTGCCGGGCGTTCCGACGTACCACCTCGACGCCCACGTCGTGCTCCCGCTGCTGCTCCCGCCGCTCCTCTACACGGCCGCCGTCGACAGCTCCTACCTGGACCTGCGGGCCAACGCCCGGCCCGTCGCCCTGCTCTCCGTGGGCTACACCCTCTTCGCCACCGTGGCCGTCGGCTGGCTCGCGTACTGGGCGATCCCCCAGCTCCCGCTGACCGCCGCGCTCGTCCTCGGCGCCGTCGTCGCCCCGCCCGACGCCGTGACGGCCGCCGCCATCGCCCGGCGGGTCGGGCTGCCCGCCCGGGTGACCACGATCCTCCAGGGCGAGTCCCTGGTGAACGACGCCACCGCGATCACCGCCTTCAAGGTGGTGCTGGCCGCCGCCGTGGGGGAGGGGATGAGCTGGGGCGAGGGCATCGGGGAGTTCCTGTTCGCCGCGGTCGGCGGGGTCGGCGTCGGTCTGCTGCTGATGGTGCCGCTGCACTGGCTGCGCACCCACCTCAGGGAAGCGCTCCTCCAGAACACGCTCTCCCTGCTGATCCCCTTCGTGGCGTACGCGGCGGCCGAACGGGTGCACGCCTCCGGTGTCCTCGCCGTGGTCGTCGTCGCCCTCTACCTGGGCCACCGCTCCTGGCAGGTCGACTTCGCCACCCGGCTCCAGGAGGCGGCCGTGTGGAAGATGGTCGCCTTCATCCTGGAGTCCGCCGTCTTCGCCCTGATCGGGCTGCAACTGCCGTTCGTCCTCAAGGAGCTCGGCCCGTTCGGGGTGGGGGAGGCGCTCGGGTACGCGGCCCTCGTCTTCCTGGCCGTCGTCGTGGTCCGCTTCGTCTGGGTCTACCCGGCCACCTATCTGCCCCGCCGGCTCTCGCGGCGCGTACGGGAGCGGGAACCGGGCACCGACTGGACCGCGCCGCTCATCGTGGGCTGGGCCGGGATGCGCGGCGTCGTCTCGCTCGCCGTCGCCTTCTCCATCCCGCTGCTGACGCACGACGGCGAGCCGTTCCCGGCGCGCAGCCTGGTGCTGTTCCTCACCTTCACCACCGTCATCGGCACCCTGGTGATCCAGGGGCTGACCCTGCCCGTCCTGGTCCGCGCGCTCAAGCTGCCGGGGCCCGACCCGCAGACCGTCACCCTCGTCGAGGCCCAGGCCCAGAACGACGCGTCAGAGGCGGCCGAGGCCCGGCTCCGGGAGCTGCTCGACGACCCGCGCAACAGCCTCCCGCCGCCCCTCGCGGACCGGTTGCGGAGCGTGCTGGAGCGCCGCCGCAACTCCGTGTGGGAGCGGCTCGGCGCCGCCGACCCGGTGACCGGCGAATCGGCGGACGACACCTACCGGCGGCTGGCGCGGGAGATGATCGAGGCCGAGCGGGAGGTCTTCGTCAGGCTCCGCGACGAGCGGCGGATCGACGACGAGATGCTGCGGACGCTGCTGCGCCGGCTGGATCTGGAGGAGGCGGCCGCCTACCGCGAGACGGACGACTCCTGAAGGGCGTCGTCCGGGGCGCCGGTGACGACGGCGGCCACCCGCGTGCCCGGCGCGAACGCCCCCTCGCCCGCCAGCGCGGTCAGCGCGAACAGCAGCTTGGCGACGTAGACGCGCTCCACGGGCAGCCCGTGCCGCTCCTCGAAGTCCGCGGCGAAGGCGTCCAGCTCCGGGGTCGTACGGGCGTAGCCGCCGAGGGTGAAGCGCTCCTCCAGCGTCCAGTCCCCGGCGCGGGAGCCGAACGCCTCGTGCTGGAGCCGCGCCACCTCCTCGGCCAGGAAGCCGCCGCCGACCACCGGCACGCCGAGCGCCCGCTGCCCGGCGGCCAGGCCGGCGGCGAGACCGGCCAGGGTGCCGCCCGTCCCGCAGGCCACCGCCGCCACGTCCGCCTCATCGGCCAACTCGCGCCCCAGCGCCGTACAGCCCTGTGCGGCCAGGGCGTTGGACCCGCCCTCCGGGACCACCACCACGTCCCCGAACCGGCCCAGCAGCCCCTCCAAGACCTCGGGGGAGGTCTTCGCCCGGTACGTCGTACGGTCCACGAAATGCAGCCGCATGCCGTCGGCCGCGCACCGGGCCAGGGACGGGTTGAGCGGCCGGTGGGCCAGTTCCTCGCCGCGTACGACACCGACGGTGGGGAAGCCCAGCAGCCGCCCGGCCGCCGCGGTGGCCCTGAGGTGGTTGGAGTACGCGCCGCCGAACGTGAGCACGGTCCGTCCGGCGGCGGCCTCCAGATTGAGCGCGAGCTTGCGCCACTTGTTGCCCGGGAGGTCGGGGTGGATCAGGTCGTCCCGCTTGAGGAGCAGCCGGACCCCGTGACGGGCGAAGCGCTCGTCGTGGACCTCCCGCAGGGGGGAGGGGAGCCGGGGGCGCAGACGGGCGTCGAGGCGGGGCGGGCTGGTCATCCGGCCATTGTCGCTCTCCGTCCGCGTGCGTTCGGGAGACTCCCGGCCGGTTCCGAGTCGTCCCGGGGAGCGGCCGGCCGGCAGGGAGGCGCCGGCGGGCGGGGTCCCCGTGCCGGGCGGGGTCCCCGTGCCGGGCGTGGTCCCTGTGCCGGGCGGGTCAGGAGGAGGCGAGCCAGAGGTCCGGGCCGAACACCTCGTAGTGGATATCGGCCGGCCGGACCCCCGCCTCCAGGAGCCGGGCCCGGACCGCCCGCATGAAGGGGAGCGGGCCGCAGAGGTAGGCGTGCGTGCCCGGTCGGACGGTGATGCCGTCCAGGTCGACGAGGCCGGTGCGGTTTTCCGGGTGGCCGTCCTCCGGGGCCTCGTACCAGAAGTGCGCCTCCGCGTCGGGGAGCCGCTCCGCCAGCCGGACGTGGTCGGCGCGCAGGGCGTGGTCGGCAGGCGAACGGTCGCCGTGCACGACGGTGACGGGCCCCTTGTGGTCCTCCTGCGCGAGGTGGTCGAGCATCGCCACCACGGGGGTGCAGCCGATGCCCGCCGACGCGAGCAGCAGGGGCGCTTCCAGGTCGTCGAGCACCAGGTCCCCGTAGGGGACGGAGACGCGCAGCAGGTCGCCCACGCGGGTGTGCTCGTGCAGGTGGCGGGAGACCTCGCCGTCGGGCGAGCCCTGCCCGCGTACGCGCTTCACGGCGATCGACCGGAGCCGGGAGGAGGGAGCGCCCACGATGCTGTACTGGCGTATCTGGCGGGCCCCGTCCGGGAGTTCCACCTGTACGGAGACGTACTGGCCGGCCCGGAAGGCGGGCGCCGGCGTGTCGTCGGCGGGGCGCAGCACGAAGGTGGCCACGTCCTCGGTCTCCTCGATCCGGGCGGCCACCTCCCAGGTGTGCCACACGTCGCCCGCCGTCACTCCCCGCCGGGCGTACAGCCGGGTCTCGACGGCGATGAGGGCGTTGGCCATCAGCCAGTAGACCTCGTCCCACGCCTCGGCGACCTCGGGGGTCACGGCGTCGCCCAGGACGTCGGCGATGGCGGCGAAGAGGTGGGTGTGCACCACCTCGTACTGGTCCGGGGTGACCCCGAGGGACGCGTGCTTGTGGGCGATGCGCTCCAGCATCACGTCCGGCCGGGTGTCCGGGTGCTCGACCAGTGCCGTGGCGAACGCGGCGATCGAGCCGGCCAGGGCCCTGCGCTGGTCGCCGGACGCCTGGTTGCCCCGGTTGAACAGGTCCCGCAGGAGCTCGGGGTGGGCGGCGAACAGCTTCTCGTAGAAGAGGTCCGCGATGTCCCCGATGGCCGCGCCGACGGCGGGGAGGGTGGCGCGGATGGTGGCGGTGGACCGGTCGGAGAGCATGAAGGGGGCTCCTCTGGGGTGAGAGTTCTGCCGGACAGGTAATTGGTATGGGGGATGCGTATTTTTGGCCCGGAAAGAGCCCGCCGGTGCGGCGGGCGCGTTCAGGAGGGCCGGTCGGGCGGGGTGGAGCGGTCGGGCGGCGGGCCGCTGCCGATGCCCAGGAGCAGCGGTCCGGTGGGCGAGGTGACGAGATCGGCCACGGTGATCGGCTCCAGGGTCGCGTAGAAGGCGTCCTGGGCCCGGCGCAGGGCGCCGCGCAGCCGGCAGCCGGAGCGGAGGGGGCAGGGGGTGTCGCCCTCGCACTCGACGACCTCCTCCTCCGGACCCTCCAGCTCCCGCACGAGCGAGCCGATCGACGCGGAGTGGCCGGCGGAAGTCAGGGTGAGTCCGCCGCCCCGGCCGCGCCGGGCGTCGAGGAGGCCGAGGTGCTGGAGCCGGGCGACGACCTTCGCGGCGTGTGTGTACGGGACCCGCATGGAAGCCGCCACCTCGCGGGTGGTCGGGGCTTCCCCGCCCTCGGCGACCGCGAGCCGCATGAGGACGCGCAGTGCCACGTCGGTGAATCTCGTCAGCCGCATGGCTCCAGCGTAGATAAGTTGCATACGAGATGCAAATTAAAGGCGCCGTCCGGCGACGATGGCCAACGTGCCCCGCGCGAAGGCGGATTAGTCACACTCTTTTGTGTAATGGCGGCCCGGGCTCCGCGCTGAAAGGCTCTTGCACGCAGGTCAGCCCAAGATCGAGAGGACGTCAGATGTCCGTTGGTGAAGAGGTTCGCGACACGCAGGCGCCGCCGCAGCAGAGTCTGGGGACGGCGGCTGCGCGGAACCTCGCGACGACCACCAAGTCCGCGCCGCAGATGCAGGAGATCTCCTCCCGGTGGCTGCTGAAGATGCTGCCGTGGGTGCAGGTGCAGGGCGGCACGTACCGGGTGAACCGTCGGCTCAGCTATGCGGTCGGCGACGGCCGGGTGACCTTCGTCCAGACCGGGGACCGGGTGGCCGTGATCCCGGCCGAACTGGGGGAGCTGCCCGCCCTGCGGGACTTCGGCGACGAGGAGGTCCTCGCCGAACTCGCCCGCCGCTGCGAGCAGCGGGACGTGGCCGCGGGGGAGGTGATCGCCGCGTCCGGCGACGCGGCGGACCGGGTGTACCTGCTGGCACACGGCAAGGTCGCCAAGGTCGGCGCCGGCCCCTACGGGAACGAGACCGATCTCGGGGTCCTCGCCGACGGGGCGTACTTCGGCGACCAGAGCCTCGTCGACGGCGACGCCGTCTGGGAGTACACCGCCCGCGCGGTCACCCCGTGCACGCTCCTCACCCTGAGCCGCGCCGACGTGTACAACCTCGCGGAGCGCGCCGAATCCCTGCAGGGCCACCTCTCCGGACTGCTCTCCATCCCGCAGCAGCGCACCAACCGCTACGGCGAGGCCGCGATCGACCTCTCCGCCGGACACGTGGGCGAGGCGGTCGTCCCGCACACCTTCGTCGACTACGAGGCCGCGCCCCGCGAGTACGAACTGAGCGTCGCCCAGACCGTGCTGAAGGTCCACAGCAGGGTCGCCGACCTCTACAACCAGCCGATGAACCAGACCGAGCAGCAGTTGCGGCTCACGGTCGAGGCGCTGCGCGAGCGCCAGGAGCACGAACTCATCAACAACAAGGAGTTCGGCCTGCTCAACAACTGCGACTACGGGCAGCGCCTCCAGCCCCACGACGGCGCGCCCACCCCCGACGACCTGGACGAACTGCTCTCCCGCCGCCGCGGCTCGAAGCTGTTCCTCGCCCACCCCAAGGCCATCGCCGCCTTCGGCCGCGAGTGCAACCGGCGCGGGCTGGTCCCCGAGAGCGTCGACATCGGCGGCCACCACGTGCCCGCCTGGCGCGGCGTGCCGATCTTCCCGTCCAACAAGATCCCCATCTCCGACGCCCGCACCACCTCCATCATCTGCATGAGGACCGGCGAGGCCGAGCAGGGCGTCATCGGCCTCCAGCAGACCGGCATCCCCGACGAGATCGAGCCGAGCCTCTCGGTCCGTTTCATGGGCATCGACGAACAGGCGATCATCTCCTACCTGGTGACGGCGTACTACTCCGCCGCCATCCTGGTACCGGACGCCCTCGGAGTGCTGGAGAACGTCGAGGTCAGTCGCTGGCACTGATCCGAGTCACCCCGGGGGCCGGGGCGGTTACGGCCGCCCCGGCCCCCGGGCCCGCACCCATCGCCTCGCCCCAGGGAGTGACCGTGACCATGACCAGTACGGACGCAGCGACGGAAGGGCACGAGGCCGCGGCGCTCCTGGAGCGCACCCGCGCCGTCGTCGACCCGCATCTGCGAGCGGCCGTCGCGTCGCTGCCGGGCGGGATACGCCGGATCGCGATGTACCACTTCGGCTGGCAGAACGCCGACGGGACCCCGGCCGCCGGACAGGCCGGGAAGGCCATCAGGCCCGCCCTCGTCCTGGCCGCCGCCCGGGCGCTGGGAGGCGACCCGGAGCAGGCCGTCCGGGCCGCCGTCGCCGTCGAGCTCGCCCACAACTTCACGCTGCTCCACGACGACGTCATCGACGAGGACACCACCCGGCGGCACCGGCCCACCGCCTGGGCGGTCTTCGGCATCCCGGACGCCATCATCACCGGCGACGCCCTGCTCGCCCTCGCTCAGCGGCTGCTGGCCGAGGATCCGCATCCGGCCGCCGCGCGCGCCGTCGCCCGCCTCTCCGCCTGCGTCATCGAACTGTGCGCGGGCCAGCAGGCGGACTGCGCCTTCGAGGAGCGCGGGCCCGACGAGGTCACGCTCGACGAGTGCCTGACCATGGCGGCCGCCAAGACCGGCGCCCTGCTCGGCTGCGCCTGCGCGCTCGGAGCGCTCTACGCCGGTGCGGAGGATCGGGCGGTCCGCGCGATGGACGGCTTCGGGCGGGAGGCCGGGCTCTCGTTCCAGCTCATCGACGATCTGATCGGCATCTGGGGCGACCCGGAACGCACCGGCAAGCCCGTCGGCGCCGACCTGTCCGCCCACAAGAAGTCCCTGCCCGTGGTCGCCGCCCTCACCTCGGGCACACCGGCCTCGGCCGAGCTGGCCACGCTCTACCGGGGCCCCATGAACACCGCGGCCGAGGTGAGCCGGGCGGCCGACGCGGTGGACCGGGCCGGCGGCCGGGACTGGGCCCAGGCCACCGCCGCCGACCGGATGGCCCGCGCCGTGCACCACCTCTCCCGGGCGGTCCCCGACCCGAGCGCGGCGGGGGATCTGCTGGCCCTGGCCGAGTTCGTCACCCGCCGGACGAGCTGAGCCGCCGCGGACGGCCCGAGCCGGTGCGGGTGCTCCGGTACGGGCCGCTTCGGTGTGGCCCGCGTCGGTACAGGTCGCTTCGGTGTGGTCCTCTCCGGTGCGGGCCGGCCGAGCTGCTTCTCCGGCCCGGGGCTTCCCGAGGCGGAGGGGCGGCCCCGGGGTCGGCCGGGAACGCATCGCCGAGTCGGCCCCGAGGGCGACCGGAATGCCCTCGTGCGGGCGGCAGCGGTATCTCAACTCTAGTATTCCGGAGGTTGGTTGACGGAAAAGACGGAGAGGCGGCGGGTTCGGTCATGGGCGTACGGATCGAGCGGGCGGAGCGGCACGACCGGGAGCGGGTCGTCGCGGTCATGGAGGAGGCGTTCCACCACGATCCGGTCAGCAGTTGGGTCTTCCCGGACGAGGCCCATCGGCGCGCGGTGCACGGCAGGTTCCTCGGCGTCTTCGTCGACGTCGCCCTCGCCGAAGGCCGTATCGACATCGCCGAGGACGGGGCGGCCGTGGCCCTGTGGCTGCCGGTTCCGGCCGGGGCCCCCGAGGAGGAGGACCCCACGCCCGCCCTGATGCGGCGGACCGCCGATCCGGACAACGAGCGCTGTGAACTGGTGGGCCGGCTCACCGGGGCCGCCCACCCGCACGACCGGGCCCACTCCTATCTGTTGATGATCGGCGTCACCCCCGACCGCCAGGGGGAGGGCATCGGGGCGGAGATGATCCGGGCGGAGCTGGAGCGCTGTGACCGGGAGGGGCTGCCGGCCTACCTGGAGGCGAGCAGTGCCCGGAGCCGCAGACTGTACGAGCGGCTCGGATTCCATTTCCTCGGCCGCGCGGTCGCCCTTCCGGACGGTCCGCCGATGTATCCCATGTGGCGTGAGCCAAAGGCGAGTTGAGCGCTGAGGCGAGGTGTGGGGAAGGGGGTCGGGAGCTGCCTGCGGGCGTTCGGGGAGAGGGGCGCACCCCTCCACGGGCGCCGCTCGCGGTAGGGGCTACAGTCCCTGCTCATGACAGATGAGTCGTGGTCCGGCTGGTACCGGGACGCCAGGGGTTCCGAAGCCGTCGTCCTCACCACGGACGGACAGCGGCTGCGGGTCCGCGTGCGGGGGACCGACTTCGAGGGCGACAGCTTCGACGCTCTGTACCCGGTGGTCGATTCCGCGCCGCGGAGTGCCGGGGCCGGCCGCGCGGGCGCCCCGCTCACCGACTGCGTACTGGAGTGGGACCTGCCCCTGCCAGTTCTCGTCGCGGGCACGCTCCGCCACGCCACGCTCGGCTGCCTGCTCTCGCTGCGCCCGGATGTTCCCGCCCTTCACCTCGCCCTCCATGTCGGCGGTGCGGTGTACGAATCGGCGCGCGCGGAAGGCGACTTCAGTGCGGCCCTGGCCACCGTCCGGCGGGCTCTTCCGGACGACATCCGGCTCCAGACCTGTAGCGACTGCGCCTTCTCCGGCTCCTTCCCGGCCCCCGGTCGCGCCCTCTCCGGCACCCTCGCCTGCTTCCGGGGGGCCAAGGACGCCTACCGGGGTGCGGCGGCGGGTGAGGGCGGCGTGCCGGACCTGTGGGACCGGCGGTCCGGGACGGTCCAGGAGATATGGAGCTGCCGCGAGTTCGAGCCGGGCGCGACCGAGGGGACAGGTGCCGACCGTCGTGAGGCCGTCCCCCTGGAACACGCCTGATCCGGCGCGGCCTTGAGCGGGGCCGGTCCTGATTCTGCCCTGCCTTGAGTGGGGCCGGTCCTGATGCTGCCCTGCCTTGAGTGGGGCCGGTCCTGATGCTGCCCTGCCTTGAGTGGGGCCGGTCCTGAGCGTGTCGGCGCCCGACCCCACCTGCCACCCACTCTCCCGCCCGTCCGCCCGCATCGGATTCCGACGCGGGCGGACGGGCGTCTTCGTGTGATCCGTTGCGCTGCTCGCATTGTTCTACTAGCATGCGAACAACGGAGGTTTTCCATGACACGTAAGAACCTTGGCCGCGCCACCCTCGCGGCCCTGCCCTTTGTGCTCGCACTCATCGTCGGCCTCGTCGTCCAGCTCACCGTCCAGGACCGGTTGCCCGACCGGCTGGCCGTCCATTTCGACGCCGGCGGCTCCGCCGACCGGTACATGGGCATCACCGCCTATCTCCTCTACGGCCTCGGCACGCTGCTCGTCCTCGGGTCGCTCTGGGCCGTCTTCGCGGTCAACGGCAAGCTGTACGGCCGCGGGCGGAGTTGGCTGATCGGCGGCGGGTTCGCCCTCGCCGCCTTCCTCGGGTATCTGCTGATCACCGTCCTCCTCGTCAACGTGGACGCGCCCGAGGGAGGGCCGACGGACGGCTTCCCGCTCTGGCACGTCGCGGTGGCGGTCGGGGCCGGGGCGGTCGCCTGGCCGATCGGCGCCCTGCTCTCCCGGTTGGCCCCCGCGCCCGAAGGCCCGGACGACGGTGACGGGGGCGGGGCGATCCGGGAACGCATCGCGCTCGCGGACGGCGAGGTGGCGGGCTGGGCCCGCGGGATCGGCGCGTGGTGGGCGCCGCTCGCCGTGCTGGCCCTGCTGGCGGCCGCCGTCGCGGTCGGCCGGGACCTGAGCTGGTTCGCCGGCGCCCCGCTGGCCGTCCTCGCCCTGGTAATCGGCACCTTCTGCCGGCCCCACGTCACCGTGGACCGGCGCGGACTGACCGTCTCCGGCCTGCTGCCGAAGCCCCGGCTGCGGGTGCCGCTGGAGCGCATGGCGGGGGCGGACAGCCGTCGCGTCAACGCCCTCGCCGAATACGGTGGTTGGGGCTATCGGGTCCGTCCCGACCGCAGCGGCGTCATCACCCGCTCGGGAGAGGCCATCGTCGTCAGTCTGACGAGCGGGCGCGAGTTCGCCGTGACGGTCGACGACTCGGCCACCGGTGCGGCCCTGCTCAACACCCTGCTCGACCGGCAGCGGGCGGGGCGCTGACCATGCTCTTCCGGGTCGATCCGAACTCCACCGTGCCGCTCGGGGATCAGATCGCCGCCGCCGTGCGGCGCGCGGTGGCCGAGGGCGCGGTGGCCCCGGGGGAACGGCTGCCGGCCGCCCGGGTGCTCGCCGAATCCCTCGGCGTGAACGTCCACACCGTGCTGCGCGGCTACCAGCGGTTGCGCGAGGAAGGACTCATCGAACTCCGGCGCGGACGGGGCGCGGCGGTCACCGCGAACGCGTCGCCGCAACGGGCCCGCCTGCTGGAACGGGTCCGCGAGGCCGTCGCGGACGCCCGCGACCTGGGCATGACCGAGGACGAGCTGATCGCCCTCGTCCGCGGTGAACTCGGCGCCTGACAGGGGGAGGCGCCGGGGAAGTGCGAAGGACCGTTCCGCGTCCGGAACGGTCCTCCGCCGTGCGGTGGGGGGTGCCGGCCGGCCCCGGGGAACAGGGCCGGCCGGAGCCTTTGCCGTACGTACTACGGGTGGTGCGGGTGGTGCTGCCGGGGCGCCGGGCCGCTCACCGGAGTCGCCGTCGTCGGTGGCGACCGCCGTGGCCCCGGCGGTTCCCGGTGGGTCAGGAGCCGGAACGGGCGAGCGCGGCCAGGCCGTTGCGCCACAGCTGGTTCACCCGGGCCCGCTCGTTGGCGTCCGGGTTGGCGTTCCTGCAGGACGGGCCGGGGCCGCCGCCGGACATCAGCTGGCTGCACGGGCCGGAGTAGGTGTCCGGGAGGCCCAGTACGTGTCCGGTCTCGTGGGTGGTGACGCGGACCGAGTCGTACTGCTGGTTCTGCCGGTAGTCCAGGAAGATGTAGCCGCGGCCGTGCCCGTCGGTGCTCGCGTACGAGCCGCGCGAGTCGTTGCCCTCGCGGTAGGTGAAGTCCGCGCGGGAGCCCTCCTGCAGGCGGACGTTGGTGACCGAGCTGTTCCAGATCTGGGTGCTGCGGGCTATCTGGCTGCGGAAGCTCGGGGCGCTCGACGCGTTGTAGGTGACGGTGACCGCCAGGGCGCCCGGGTTGGCGGCGCGCTTCTCCGCGACCGACTTCATGACCGCGTCGAGGAAGGCGCGGTTCGCGGCGGCGTTCTCGCCCGAGCCGTTGTACGCGGCGATGGTGGTGGAGTCGGAGGCCGCGGCGGGGGCCGGGGCGGCGGCGACGACGGGAGCGGTACCCAGTGCGGCGAGGAGGCCGAGGCCGGCGGCGGCGGTGGCGACGGCGGTCCTGAGGTGTCTCATGGGGATTTCTCCTACCTGTCCGATCGAACCCGCGCCGTGGGGGTGTCCGCTGAGCGGACGAGGCGCGGGGCGGTACGGGGAAGAGTGTGGGGCAGCGCACAGCCGCCGGGATGATGTCGAACGGCGATAGCGCCGCCCTATCCCCCAGCTCCCCTCCGCCCCGCCCACGTCAGCCGCCGATCTTCACGTCATGTCCACGTCATATACATCGCATCGCCACTTCCTGCCGGGCCCAACACTCCCTGAATTGACGCGCTTTGGTGGGGTTGCGGCATCTGGTGCGTGGTGGGCGCCGGGCCTAGTCTCCGCTGCATGGAGCTGGAGGTGAGACACCTCAGGGCGCTGTGCGCCATCGCCGACGCGGGCAGCCTGCACCAGGCGGCCCGCCGGCTCGGCGTGAGCCAGCCCTCGCTCACCACCCAGCTGCGGCGGATCGAGAACGTCCTGGGCGCCGAACTGTTCCGGCGCGAGCGGACCGGCTGCCGGCCCACCTCCCTGGGGCGCGCCGTCCTCAACCGGGCCCGCCCCCTCGTCCAGGGCATGAACGACCTGGTCAGCGACGCGCTCGCGGAGGCGGAGGCCACGCGGTCCGGCGGCCCCCGGCTGCGGATCGGCTCCACCGCGAGCCGGGTCATCGGCGGCTGGCTGCGCCGGCTGCGCGTCGCCCTGCCCAGCACCGACATCTCGCTGCGCGTCGACGTGTCCGCCCACGCCCTGCTGCGTTCGGTGGAGGCGGGCCGGCTGGACGTCGCCTTCGTGCACGAGGTGGAGGGTTCCCCGCTCGCCGTGCCCGACGGGCTGGAGCGGCGCGTTCTCGTGGACCGGGAGCCGCAGTTCATCTCGCTCTCCCGCGACCATCCGGCCGCCCGCCGCCGGGTGGTCGAGCTCGGGGACCTGGCGGGCGACCCGTGGATGGTCGATCCGACGGTGGACGGTGAGTGGGACGGGGTGCGCCGGGTGCTCGGCGCGGCCGGCCTCAACCCGCCGGTCCTGCACGGCGACTACCTCACCGCCGCCTCCCTCGTCGTGCTCGGCGAGGCCGTCGCCCCCTGCCAGCCGACCTCGGGCCCGCGCGACGACATGGTGATCCGCCCGCTCCTGGGCGACCCGCTCGCGGTGCGCCTCCTCCTGGTCTTCCGGCCCGGCACCGACATCGGCGTGGTGTACGCGCAGTTGGAGGACGCCTACCGGGACGCGGCGCGACGGGCGAGCGGCTACCACGAGTGGCTGCTGCGCCACCGTTCCCCGCTCGCCCGTACGCCCTGACCGGTCCGCCTGCTCGCCCGACTGCCGGGCGGCGCCCGTGCCGGGGGTTCCCGGTTCTGCTGTCGGCGTTGCCGGGTTCCACCACCGCGCTCCGTCGGGCAGGGTCCTGGCATGAGGCTCTTGATGCTGGGTGGTACGGAGTTCGTCGGGCGGGCCGTCACCGACGCGGCGCTGCAGCGGGGCTGGGAGGTCACGGTGTTCCACCGCGGCCGGCACGCGCCCCCGCCCGGCGTGACCGCGCTGACCGGAGACCGGACCACGGGTGCGCCGGGGCTCGCCGCGCTCGCGGAGGACGGGCGGGAGTGGGACCTGGTCGTCGACACCTGGAGCGGCGCGCCCGCCGCCGTCCGGGACGCCGCCCGGCTGCTCTCCGGCCGGGCCGGGCACTTCTCGTACGTCTCCAGCCGCTCGGTGTACGCCTACCCTGCCGCCGCCGGTCTCGACGAGGACGGCCCGCTGGTGGCCGGCGCCTCGCCCGACGACGGGGACGTACCGTACGACCGGGCCAAGCGGGGAGGCGAGCTGGCCGCCCTGGGCGCGTTCGGGGACCGGGCCCTGCTGGCGCGGGCCGGCCTGATCATCGGCCCCGGGGAGAACATCGGCCGGCTGCCCTGGTGGCTGAACCGGATCGCCCGGGGCGGCCCGGTGATCGCCCCCGGCGCCCCCGGGACGGAGCTCCAGTACATCGACGCCCGGGATCTGGCCGGATGGCTGCTGGACGCGGCGGCGCGCGGGTTGCACGGCGCGTACAACACCGTCAGCCGCCCCGGCCACGCGACCATGGGCGAGCTGCTGGCCGCCTGCGTCGCGGCCACCGGATCCGACGCCGAACTGCGCTGGACCGACGCGGACATCCTGCGTGCCGCCGGGGCCGAACCCTGGAGCGACCTGCCGATCTGGCTGCCGCCGGGCGAGCTCTACGACACCCTGCACCGGGGCGGCCACACCAAGGCGCACGCCGCCGGGCTGCGCTGCCGCCCGGTCGGGGAGACCGTCGCGGACACCTGGAGCTGGCTCCGCGCCCTGGGCGGTGCGGCCCCCCGGCGTCCCGACCGGCCGGCTGTCGGCCTCGCCCCGGAACTGGAGGCGAAGCTGCTGGCGCTGTGAGCTTCGGAGGCCACGCCGAGCAGGGCTTTCCGCGCGTGTCGCACCGAAGAAGACTCCTATAGGTCTACAAAACCAGACAAGAGCGGCGTGTCATATAAAACGACAAAGTGATGACCGTGCATATTGCGCGGCATGGAACAGAGGGCGCGCAGGCGCGGTAACACGATGCGGGCAGCAGTGACAGTGGCGACGGCCGCGGCGATGGTGGGCGTTCTGGCCCCGATCGTCGGCGCGGATCCGCTGCCGGCCGAGACGGACGGCAAGACCGCCGCTGTCAGCCGGTCGAACGTGGCCGAGAGGGACATGGGCGAGAGGACAGGGGCTGCGGCGGCCTCGCAGCCTGCTTCGGAGGCGGCCGCGCAGCCGGCCCCCCGGGCCGACAACGCCGGTGCCCCCGGCGGCGGTTCGCGGGTTCCGCCGTCGGACACCGCCGATCCCGCGCCGGCCGCCCCGGCCCGGTCCGAAGGGAGCGGGTCGGCGGAGCAGCCGGCGAGCACCACCACGAGCGGTGACAACGACCGCCTCCCCGCGGTGGATTGGCTCCCGCAGACGCCGGACGGTCACACCGGCGGCGACACCCACGCCCCGGGCGGCGAGGAAGGCGGCGGGTACTCCCCGGGCGGCCACGCGGGCGGCGAGGAAGACGGGTACTCCTCCGGCGGCGGGGAGGACGACGCGTACGGCGGCGGGGATGACGACGCATACGGCGGCGAGGAGCCGTCGTGTCCCCCCGAGCCGACCCCCACACCGCCGAGTCCGACGCCCACGCCGACTCCGCCCGAGCCGACGCCGACGCCGTCCGAGCCCACCCCGACGCCGACGCATCCCACGCCGCACCCCACGCCCTCGCCCAGCCACCCGGGTGAGCTGCCCGGAACCGGTGCCAAGGGCGGCGAATGGATCCTCGGGTCCATCGCGGCAGCGCTGGTGGCCGCCGGCGGATCGGTCCTCGTCGCCACCCGCCGGGCCCGGCGCCGCCACTGACCGCGCTCCGGGCGCGTCCGGCGAGGAGCGTTAGCGTGGTCCGATGGCCGAACTGCTGCTGCACCTCGCCGAAGCCCCGTTGTGGGAGGCGGCCCGCGGGATAGGGACGTACGAGATGTCCACCCGCGGCCGCACCCTCCACGACGAGGGTTTCATCCACCTCTCGCTGCCCCACCAACTCCCCGGTGTGGCCCGCATGCTGTACGGGAACGAGGAGGCGGCGGACGTCGGCGGCCGGGACCTGGTGGTCCTGGTCGTCGACCCCGCCCGCCTCACCGCCCCCGTACGGTTCGAGGCGATGAAGCCCGGCGGCGAGGAGTTCCCGCACCTGTACGGGCCGCTCCCCGTGGACGCGGTCGTCGAGGTGCGGCCGCTGGAGACCTGGTACGACGAACGACGAGAGGAAGACGAACACCGGTGAACGGACCCCTCATCGCGGTGACCGGAGCGAGCGGAGCGGTCGGCGGCCGGGTCGCCCGGCGCCTCGCCCGTACCGGCGCGCCCGTACGGCTCCTCGGCCGCGACCCGGCCCGCCTGCCCGACATCCCCGGCGCGGACCGCGCGCCCGCCGCCCCCTACGGCGACGGCGAGGCCATGCGCCGGGCCCTCGACGGGGCCCACACCTTGTTCCTGGTCTCCGCCCACGAGAGCCCCGACCGGGTACGCGAGCACGCCACGGCGATCGACGCGGCCGTCGCGGTGGGCGTCGAGCGCATCGTGTACGTGTCCTTCCAGGGGGCCGCGCCGGACGCCACGTTCACCTTCGCCCGCGACCACTGGGAGACCGAGGCCCACCTCCGCACGGCCGGGGTCCGCTACACCTTCCTGCGGGACAACTGGTACCAGGCGGGGCTGCCCGCGATGACCGGGACCGACGGCGTGCTGCGGGGGCCGGGCGGCGAGGGGCGGGTGGCGGCCGTCACCCATGAGGACATCGCCGACGCGGCGGCGGCCGTGCTGCTCGACGAGGGCACGGACCACGACGGGCGGGCCCACGACCTCACCGGGCCCGAGGCGTTCACCCTCGCCGAGGCGGCCGAGGAGCTGAGCCGGGTCACCGGGCGCCCCGTCGTCTACGTCCCCGAGACCCGCGAGGAGGCGTACGCGTCCCGGGCCGGCTACGGAGCCCCGGAGTGGGAGGTGGCCGGCTGGGTCACCTCGTACGAGGCCATCGCCAATGGGGAGCTGGCCGCCGTTTCCGACGCGGTGCCCACGCTCACCGGACGGCCGGCGACGAGCTTCGCGGACTTCCTCGCCGCCAACCCGGACAGCTACCGCCACCTGCTCCCCGCCGGCTGACGACCGGACCGCCCCGGGCCGCCCCGCGTGCACCCGGGGCCGTCCGGTACGGCCCCGCTCGTCTCCCGGGACCGTCCGGTACGGCGCTGCTCCCTGTCCGGGCCCCCGGTGCGGTGCGAACGCAGGCCGACGGAGCCGCCCTGTTCACCGTGAAACGGCCGGGGCCGCCCTGTTCACCGCCACGGGATGTGCTTCCACGGGCTGCCCCCGCTCTCCGTCAGCAGCCGGTGGGCGACGAGGCACTGCTCGTAGAACGTCCCGTACTCCTCGTCGTCGAACCGCAGGACCCGCCCCAGCGCGTACCCCGCCGAGAACTCCTCCCAGGAGCGGTGGGCCGACTTGCTCAGGGCCCCGGCGTACACGATCGCCGCCTCCGCGTCCGCCGGTCCGCAGAACCGCGCCGAGAGACCCCAGCGCGCCAGGTTCACCGCCCGCCCGTAGTCGTACGCGACCGTCGTGCGCACCCGGCCGTCCGGCGGCAGCAGCCCGTCCGCGCGGAACCGGGCCTCGTAGCGCATGACCCGGCGCACCAACTCCTCGATGCCCTTCACCGTTTCGGGGTCGGCCCCGAGGTCCTGGGCGTGGCCGGCGGCCGTCTCCCGCCACAGGTCCGCCGAGGGCAGCTCGCCGATCGCCGCCGCCAACTGCTCCCTGGTGCGCAGGACGAAGTCCGGCTCCGGCGGGCTGTTCTCCGCGTCCAGCAGGAAGTCCAACTGCCTGCGCCACCCCTCGTGGCCGGTGATGCCCCAGGAGTCGCGGAGCGTCTCGCGCTCCTCGCCGTACTCGCGGTAGACGGTGCCGACCTCGTTCCACGGCACGCCGTTCCCGATCGCCAGATGCACCCCGCATGCCAGTCCGTACGCCAGCGGTCCGTGCAGCGCGCCGTGCCGCAGCGCGACGAGGCGGTTGCCTGACGGGCGGTCGTTCTCCGCGTAGGCCCGTTGCCACAGCGCCAGGTCGGGAGGGGAGGCGGGCAGCAGCAGCTGAGCGGGCGTCCCCACGTTCACGCCCAGCCACACCTGCGGATCGGGCCAGCCGAACTCGGCGACCCACCGCAGCGTCACCCCGCGGAACACCCAGTCCGGGTGCCAGGCGGGCAGCATGCCCCGGGTCAGGAGCGGGCGGCAGACGAACCCCGCCGGGCCGACGTGCCGGCGCCAGACCACGGTGTCCGGGTTCGCGTCCGCCTCGGCCCGCGGAGCCGGGATGTACAGCTCGGCACCGGCCAGCGCGGCCAGTTGACCCCGGACGTCGCCGCGCGACCCGGCCTCGTGGAGGAGCTGCTCGGTCTCGGACGGCGGAACCCAGGGGGCGGGCACCCACGGAGCCGGGCCGCCGGCGGGCGGGAAGGCGGGGAAGTGCTGGTGCGGATTCATGACCAGGGGATGTTCCGGTAGGGGCTGGCGGGGTCCTGGGTGAGGATGCGGTGCTGCGCCAGCGACTGCTGGTACAGCGACTCCTCGCCGGGCGTCCCGTCCGCGTCGTCCCCGTGGACCAGGCGGGCGAGGGCGTAACCGAGGGAGAAGTCGGCCCAGGAGGAGTAGGCGCGGCGGGCCGGCTCGCTCAAACGCAGCACGTCCTGCTCGGCCCCGAGCGGATCGGACAGGCGGGCGCTGAGCGCGAGCCGTAAGACGTTGACCGCCCGGCCCAGGTCGAACGCGGCGAGCGTGTCGATCCGCCGGTCCGGGGCCAGCACCCCGTCGGCCCGGAACCGGTCCTCGTACCGGACGAAGCGGTGCAGCGCCCGGTGCGCCTCCGCCCGGTCCCCGGCGTCGCGCGCGGCGAACGCGCGCTCCACGGCCTCGGTCCACTCCGCGCGCGTGGGTGGGCGCTCCAGCCGGAGGGCCAGGGTGTGGCGGGCCCGCAGGACGCCCTCCTTGACCCGCCCCACCAACCGGTACTGCATCAGGGAGCCCAGCCGGTCGCGCAGATCGGCCCGGTGCTGGACGCCCCAGGGGCTGCGCAGCCGGGCCCGGTCCGTCGCGTAGTCCTGGTAGACCGCGCCGAGCCGGTTCCAGACGATGCCGTTGTTGACCGCGAGATGCGCGCCGAGCGCCAGCCCGTGGGCGAGCGGCCCGTGCAGCGGCCCGGCGGCGTCGGTGAGCAGCCGGCCCTCGCGCGCCGCGCCGGAGCGGGCGTCGGCGCGCTGCCACGCCTTCGACCGGCGGGGCCCGGCGTCCAGCAGGACGGCGAAGGCGGTGCCGTGGTTCACGGCGAGGCGGCGGGCGTCGTACGGCCAGGACCGGGCGAGCTCGCCGAGGTCCACCGCCCGGAACACCCACTCGGGGTGCCAGGGCGGCAACAGGCCCGGCGTCAGCACCGGCACACAGGTCCGCCGGCTCGCCGGGTCCCGGAACGTGGGCAGCGGAGCCGTCCAGTCCGGGACGTCCGCGTGCATCCGGGGGACGAGCACGTACAGCCGGGTGCGGGCGAGCACGTCGAGCACCGCGTCCTGGTCGCCGCCCGCCGAGGCCGCCGCCAGCTCGCGTTCGACCTCGGTGGGCGCGAAGTGCCCCTGGGGCGCGCCCACGACCTTCTGCGCCGCCACGCCGAGAACGCCGCCAGCCGTGCCCGGCCCGGCCCCGTGCCAGCCGTGCGCCGGTGTGCCCGTGCCCGGCCCGTGCCCGTCGTGCGCCGGTGTGCCCGGCCCGGCCCCGTATCCGTCGTGTCCCGGCGGCATCCCCGATGTCGCCCCCGTCATCCCCGTCGTCACGGGCCGATCCTACGGAACGGGTCCCGCGCCGCACCGGGCGGTCAGAGGCCGCCCGGCCGCACCAGCCCCGACTCGTACGCGAACACCGCCGCCTGGGTCCGGTCGCGGACGCCCAACTTGACCAGAATGCGCCCCACATGGGTCTTCACCGTCTGTTCGGCGACGATCAGCTGCCGGGCGATCTCCGCGTTCGACAGGCCCCCCGCGACCAGTGTCAGCACCTCCGTCTCACGCTCGGTCAGATCTCCGATCCGCGCCTTGAGCGGCGCGCGGGGCGCCCCGGCCGTGCGGGAGAACTCCATGATCAGCCGCTTGGTGATGTTCGGCGAGAGCAGCGCGTCGCCCGCCGCCACCACCCGTACCGCATGCGCGAGTTCATCGGCGGACGCGTCCTTGAGCAGGAAGCCGGAGGCGCCCGCGCGCAGCGCCTCGTACACGTACTCGTCGAGATCGAAGGTGGTCAGGATCAGCACCTTCGCCGTCGACTCCTCGGGGGCGGTGATCCGCCGGGTCGCCTCGATACCGCCCAGCTCGGGCATGCGGATGTCCATCAGTACGACGTCCGGAGCGAGTTCGGCGACCTTGTCGACGGCGTCCAGTCCGTTGACGGCCTGGCCGACCACCTCGATGTCCGGCTCGGCGTTCAGCAGGAAGGAGAAGCCCTGGCGGACCATCATCTGGTCGTCGGCGATCACAGCTCGGATGGGCGGAGTCATCGGGCTTCCTCGGTGGTTCGGGGTGTCTGCGTGCTGGTGGGGAGAAGTGCGGTGACTTCCCAGCCGCCGTCGGGTGTGCGGCCGGTGGCCAGCTCGCCGCCGAGCATCGCCGCGCGTTCGCTCATCCCGAGCAGCCCGTGGCGCACGCCGGGGGAGGGGGCGGCCGGGCGGTGGCGGTCCGGCGGGGAGTTGACGATCCGGACGGCCAGCCCGGTGGGCCGGTGGCCGATCACCACCTCGGCGCTCGCCCCGGGGGCGTGGCGCATCACGTTGCTCAGGGCCTCCTGCACGATGCGGTACGCGGACAGCTCGACGCCCGGCGGGAGGGGGCGGGGTTCGCCGGTCGTGCGGAGGGCGACGGAGAGGCCGGTCGAGCGCACGGTGGCGACCAGCCCGTCGAGCCCGTCCAGTCCGGGCTGCGGCGCGTGCCGGGTGTCGTCGCTCCGCGCGGGAGCCTCTTCCGAACGCAGGACGCCGAGCACCCTGCGCAACTCGGCGAGGGCTTCCAGGGCGTTCTCGCGGATGCCGGTCAGATTCTCCCGCAGCGCGTCGGTGGGGTGCTCCACCAGATGCGGGGCCACCTGCGCCTGGATGGAGATCACCGACATGTGGTGGGCGACCACGTCGTGCAGCTCGCGCGCGATCCGGTTCCGCTCCTCCAGCAGAGTGCGCCGCGCCCGCTCCTCGGCGGTCAACTCGGCCTGGACGACGAGATCCTTACGGGCGACGCGCAGGCTGCGCAGCGCGGAACCGAGCACGGTCGCGGTGGCGAACACGAGCACGGACGCGGCGAGGCCGGCATGAGGCAGCGGAGGCGTGCGCAGGGCCAGGAACACCGACGGCAACAGCGACAGCAGCAGTGCGGCCACCGCGCGGCGGCGCCTGACCCGCAGCGCCAGCAGGAACAGGGCGCCGCCCTGCAGCGCCACTCCTCCGAAGGGGTTGGGGAACAGGGTCTCGGGACTCACCGGGAGCCCGCCGGTCCACCCGGAAGCGGGGTGCCGGGGGACCGCGGCCGCGGTGGCCAGGATCGCCACGACCGCCAGCGCCGTCGCCGCCCACCACGCCCCCACCGGCCGGAACATCCCGGCCACCAGCGCCGCCGCCTGCGCGATCGCCACCAGGACCGCCAGACCGCTGACCGCGGCCCCGTACGGCGTGAGTTCGACGGTACGGGCCGTCGCGATGCCGACCGCCACGAACACCAGCGCCACCAGGAACACCGGCCGCCACGCCGGAGCGTCCGGCTCGCCCATGCGCGGCACCCGGTCCGCCGGAGCCGCCCACAACTCCTCGTACAGCGCACGCGGAGCACGGCGCACCGCAGCCCGCAGCCGTACAGCGCCCGTCGACTTCATCGCCCCCCACCGCCCCCGGTTCGACCAGCCCACACCCTAGGCACGACGCGCCCACCCCTTCCGCGTGGGGGCGGACTCCCGTACGACGAGGGAGCCCCCGCCCGTACGCCGTCCGCCCTGCTCATAGCCCCGGAACACCGCCCAGCACCCCAGCAGCGCCAGGGCGAACACCGGCAGCCAGAGCAGCCGGGCCGTCACCCAGTCGGCGTCGTCGGGCACGGTGTGCACCCCCGGCAGCGGGCTGTCCGCCAGCGCCAGCGCCGCCGCCGTGACGATGATCATCGCGGTCTGGTGCCAGAGGAAGACGGTCATCGCCGCCAGGTTCACCACGGCCACCGCCGCCCATGCGACGGGCCTGCGCAGCACCCGCCGCAGCGGCCCGAGAAGCAGCAGCGCCGCCCCGCACTGGGCGAGCCCGAACGCCACGGCGGCCAGGGACGGCGGGTCCAGATTGGAGACACGGCCGCCCGGAACGCCGACCATGGCGGCCGGATACCCCGCCCACAGCACGAGCCCGGCCGTCGCCGAGGCCCCGCCGAGCAGCAGCCCCCAGCGGCCCGCCCGGCCGCGCAGCCCGCCCCGGGCCACCAACGCGCCCAGGCAGTAGGGCACCAGCCACCCCGCGACCACGTTGACCCACCCCAGCTCGCGCGGACCGCCGAGACCCAGGCGTACGAGGTCGACGTGGAGCACCACCACGAGCGGCCACAGCGGGTGCATCCGCGCCACCAGCGGAGTCAGCGCGGTCAGCGCCGCGAAGACCAGCAGGAACCACAGCGGGGACCAGACCAGCTTGACCAGCGCCCGGACGGTCGGCTCGCCCACCCCGGCCGCCAGCATCACCGCGGCCGCGAGCGTCCACACCGTCAGCACCGCCGCCACCGGCCGGAACAGCCGCGCCAGCCGGCCGCCCACCCACCGCCCGTACGGCACGCCCCGCTTCCTCGCCGAGGCCCAGCTCCCGGCCGCCACCACCCCGCCCACCAGGAAGAACACGGCGAGCGTCTGGAAGACCCAGGAGACGGGGGCGAGGTGCGGCATGGCGGTCAGCGGGCTCGCCCCGCGCACCGTGCCGCTGTCGGCGACCAGCGCCGTGACCAGCCAGTGCCCGCCCACCACGCCCAGGATCGCCAGGGCCCGCAGGGCGTCGATGCCCCGGTCGCGGCCGGGCGGGGTGGCCGCGTCGATCCGCACCGCGAACCCGGTCACCGGGAGACCTCCAGCGGCTCGGCGCCGTCGACGATCCGGGCGAGGCTCGTCAGCGAACGCGAACCGCGCAGCAGATAGTCGCTGTGACCGCCGTCGCCCGCGTCGAACACCTCGGCCCCGAACCTCTCCGCCACCGGATCGGCCCCGAACCCCACCGTCGCGACGAACGGCACCCGCACCCGGAGATGCGGCACGTGGGCGATCCAGTCCTCGCCCCCGCGACCCGCCCAAACCCGCGCACCGGTACGCAGTCCGCTCACGTCCTCCACGCCGACCCCGGGGCTGCCGTAGAACACGAGGGCGTCGGCCGCCGTCCCCGGCGCGGACCGGGCGCAGATCACCGAACCGTACGAGTGGCAGAGCAGGCTGATCCGGGCGGCGGGCCGCACCGCGCGCACCCCGTCCACGAGGGCGCGCAGCCCCGGCGCGGCCTCGGCGGCCCGCTCGGCCGTGAGCACGGTGGTGCTGACGGTGGCGGGCGAACGGTAGCCCAGCCAGACCACCACGGCTCCGCCCGGGCCCAACTCCCTTTGCAGGGCGGTCGCGTCGCGCCGCAGCCGCCCGTACGCGTCCAGTCCGACACCGGCCCCCGGCACCAGCACCGCGATCCGCCGGGCCGAGGACAGCTCACCCACGACCTCCACGCTCCGGCCGCCGTCCCGCCCGTCGAAGGACAGGAACTGCCGCCCGGGAGCGGCCATCGCCCGCAGCGAGGCCGCCCGCTTCAGATCCCCGTGGTCCGTCGCCGCCCGCCCGGCCGCCCTGATGTCCTGCCGGCTCACCCCGTACCGCTGGGCGAGCGCCGCCGGGCTTGCATCGCGCAGCGGCCCGAGGACGGTCGGCGCGGGAGCGGGCACGGCGGCGGGCCGGGCCGCACCGGAGACCGGCACGGCCACGGCGAAGGCGACGAGCGCGGCGAGCAGGGCACGACGGATACGACGTCTGCGGGAGCGGTCCGTCATGGGGCGAGTTCCTTCCGTACCGGGGGTGTTGCGAGCGTTCGGTACAGAAGCTATGGACCGGGGCCGGTAGTTGGCGTCCCTCCGCGGAGTGCACCTGCGGGGTGGCTCTCAGGTATGACACGGGGTACGCGTCGGGGCGGCGGGCCGAGGGGCACAGCGGCCGGCCGGAGGCGCGCGCGGGCTGCTGGGGCCCGGTGCGGCGCGCACGGGCTGCCGGGTGCCTGGTGACGCGGCACGGGCTGCCGCGGGCCCGGTGACGTGTGCGGGCTGCCGGGGCCTGGTGACGGGTGCGGCCTGCCGTGGGCCCGGTGACGCGCGCGGGCGCGGCTCAGCTCCGCCCGGTGTGGTCCAGGATCGCGGCGGCCAGCGGGACGTGGACCTCGCGGGGGAGGGCGTGGCCCATGCCGGGGATCTCGACGAGCCGCGCGCCGCGGATCACCTGGGCGAGGTGCTCGGCGTGCGGGGCGGGTGCCACCGGTTCGGCGGGGGCCGAGGTGATCAGCGTGGGCACGTCGGTGGCGGCGAGCCGCTCGGTCCGCTCCATGCCGGAGTAGTCGGCGCGGGCGTGCGCGGTGCCGGCGTGGTGGTGCCCGGTGTGGGCGATGATCCGGCGCTCCAGCTCGCGGGCGTACGCGGCGTCGAACGGGATCGCACCGCCGCCGAGCACCCGCCAGTGCTCGACCCGGCGGTCCAGCTCGGCCTCGGGCCCCCGGTCCTCGACGGGCCGCGACCACAGCTCCATCAACTCCGCCGACACGCCAGGCAGTTCCTCCGGCGGAACACGGCTGCCGTCCGGCGCGGCGTACGGGGTGGAGCTGAGCGCGTTCGTCCCGATGACGGTGGCGCTGAGCAGTCGGTCAGGGTGGTCGGCGATGAGCAGTTGCGTGAGCATGCCGCCCAGCGACATCCCCACGACGTGCGCCCGCTCCACCTCGAACGCGTCCAGGACGGCGACGGCGTCCTCGGCCAGCGCGGTGAGCGGATAGGGCTGCTCCTCGAAGCAGGCGGTGGAGCGGCCGGTGTCCCGGTGGTCGTACCGGATCACCCGGTGCCGTACGGCCAGCAGCTCGACCAGCTCGTCGGGCCAGCCGAGCCCGGACGCCTGAGCGCCCATGACCAGAAGCAGAGCGGGCGCGTCCGGAGAACCGAGCTCCTCGGCCCAGAGACGGACACCGGGGGCGACATCGACAAAGCGTTCCAAGGAAGACCTCACAGATTCAGAGAAAATACGAGACGAGACGGCTCGTCTCGTTCCGAGAGTAGCGCATCGCCGGGGTCGGCACCAGGGGTGCGCGGGCGGCCCCGGTTCGCGCTTCCGGGAGAAGGTGCCGCTCAGGCGGGCGTGCGGTCGTCGTCGGTGGGTGCCGGTGGATGTCCTGGGTCGGCGAATATGTATCGGAGATCGATATATGCTCGCTGTATGACACGTCGGAACTCGTCCTTGACGGAACCGCAGTACTTCATCCTCGCCGCCCTCATGGACGGGCCGTTGCACGGCTACGGCATCATCAAGGCCGCCGAGCAGGCCACCGACGGGCGGCTCCGGATCGCCGTCGGCACTCTCTACGGCGCGCTGGAACGGCTGGAGCGGGCCGGTCTGACGGAGGCCGGTCACGAGGAGATCGTGGACGGACGGGCGCGGCGCTACTACCGGCTCACCGAGGACGGCGCCGCGGCGCTGAGTCGGGAGGCGCTGCGGATGCAGCAGGCGGCGGCCGTCGTCACCGCACACTCCCGGAACGCCGGAGCGGCCCCGGCATGAACCGTTTGCTGCTCGCGGCCTACCCCGAGCCCTACCGTTCCCGGCAGGGAGACGAGTTGCTGGCCTGCCTGGCCGAGGCGTATCCCGGCCGCTCCTGGCCCCCGCCGCGGGAGGCCGCGGCCCTGGTGCGTGCCGGGGTGCAGGCCCGTGCCCGTGCTGTCGCCGACGACACGGGCCGGCCGTGGTGGCTGGACGGCATCCACCTGGCCGCCCTGGCCCTCGCCGCCCTGGCGCTGGTTCCGTATCTGCAGGACGTCTGGCACTGGGCGCTGCGCATCGACCCCGGACAGCACGCCATCGCCTTCCGCTTCTCCGGCTGGTACCCGTGGGCCGAAGGCCCCACCCAGACGCGGCTGCTGCCCTACGGGCTGCTCCCGCTTGCCTGCCTGATCGCTCTGCTGCGCGGCAGACCGTGGATCGCGCTGCCGGCCGCGGCGGCCATGATCTGGGCCGGCGCCACGTCCCACGGCCGCATCCTCTTCGGCGACGAGGGCAAGGCGGGTCTGAGCTACTACGGGCTGGGGGCCCCGATCACGGCCCGTGACCTGGTGCTCTCGGGGACACTGTGCGCCGCGTGCGCCGTGCTGGCCCTCAGCCGTTCCAGCCGGCTGCGACGCCGCTCCTACGGCTGGCTGGCTCCCGTTGTGCTGGCCATGTTCATGGCCGGGAGCCTGCACATCATCTCCGTCAGTCCGGCTTTCCAGCGCGGCCTGTTCGTCCTCGAAGCCACCGCGCTGCTCGGCGCGTGGGTCGCGACGGCGGCCACCGGCGACCACCGATGGCTGATCCCCGTCGCGGTGGTCGCGGTCGTCCGCACGCAGGCGATCGTCGTCCAGCCGGAAAGCTTCATGCGGTCCTTCCCGGAGTTGGTCGTCCTCCTCCTGCTGATCGCCCCTCTCCCCGCCCTGGCGGTGACCGCCCAGCGCCGACAGGGGCGGGCACTCGCCGAATAGGCGCGGCCCCCGCCGGGCCGCCCGATCCCGGCGGCCCGCGTCGCGCCACCGGACGCGCGTGGCCGAACCACCCCCGACAGAAGAACGACAGAAGAAACAGAGCGATGACCCAGCACGATGCCCCGTCCCTGCCCACGCACCGTCCGGGGGCCTCAGGGCAGACCCCCGCAGACCCCGACACGTCGGGCCCGTCGCGAACGAGGCGGCCGTGGATGCCGACTCTGCTGTACAGCCTGGGGTTCCTGGCGGTCTACCTGCTCGCCATCTGCACCCCATGGGGGCAACGAGTCGAGAACGCCCTGTTCGATCTCGGTACGGACAACCGCGAAGAGGCATGGATCTACCCGCTCTCAGGAGCGGCCTACGGCTCGACGCCCCTGCCGCCGATGGAGTTGAGCGCCAAGCCCACTCTGATGGTGGGCCTGGCCGTCATCGTGGTCATCACGCTGGTGCGGCGGTGCTGGTGGCAGGGGTGCGCGGCGCTCGGGGTCGTCATCCTGACCACCGGGGGCAAGGTCGTGCTCAACTCGACGCTGCCCCGCCCCGATCTGGTGGGCGCACCCGAGAACCTCCTTGATCAGGGCTTTCCCAGCGGGCACACGGCCATCCCCGCCGCACTGACCCTCGCCGCCGTCCTCGTGGCGTCGCCCCGCGTCCGCCCCTACGCCGTCACGGCCGGTGTGCTGTGGCTCGCCTGCATCGCCGCGTACAGCGCGACCATGGGCGGCCACCGGCCCAGCGAGGTGCTGGGGGCCGCACTGCTGGCCTGCGCCTGCTACAGCCTCGCGACCTGGCTGTCGCCGGCCCCCGCGCCGGACGCCACGCGGAGTCCCCGGGCGCTGCCCGCCATCACCCTGACGCTGGCATCGGCCGTCGCCCTCGCCTCCGCCGCACGGAACGACACCCTCACCGGCTCCCTGGTCTCCGCGGCGACGGCCTTCGTCTGTGCGGCCCTGGTCTGGCACGCCGCGGTCGGGCGCCCGGCACACCACGCACCGGCCTGACCGCCGGTCCGCCCATGAAACGCCCGATGATGGGGTACGACGGTCCTGATCGGGTGTCCTGCGGACTGTGTGCGGACTGCCCTGCTGCAACACCTGGGAGGGGCCCTCGGTGTGATGGTGTAGCCGATCAGGTTGAAGGAAGGCGAACGGCGCTGCCGCACCGCCGTGGCGTCCTGGTTGTCACGGCTTGAGGAGTGGCCGGCCTGCAGCAAGGGGGTGCCATGCGCCGAGCCGGATGGCGCATGGCACCGAAGCTGTTAGGGTCCATCGGCTGATAACCCATCCGGGCTGGCCCACGGCTCTGCTTCAAGTCTGCGGCCGTGGAGTCGGTAGACCATCTCGTCGGGGGAACGGCTAACACGGGCGAGCCGCCAGGCAGCGTCGTACGACAAGCGGCCGTGGAACTGAGCGCGGATGCGGCGAGCCAGAAGACTTGTGGCCGGGTCCAGGACGCATCGCCACAGGATCAATCTCATTCCTGCTTCCCTGCGGCATTGATCAGGGCTTGGGCTGTTTTTTCATCGCCGTGCACTTTGACGGTCTTCGCCAGGATGGTCAGCAACTCCTTGCGACCTTCCTCCGAGAGCCCAGCCACGAAGTCATGGAGCAGTTGGGCTACCACCACCCACCGTGCCTGCGGTTGCCACTGCTGAACTTCGCGCACCAAGTCCGGAAGACTCGTCCCGGCAGGAGGCGCACCCAGTCGCGGCCAGTGCTCCGTGTTGCGTTCCAGCAGCGTGTACAGACGAGCTGAAGCAGGGTCGGCAAGGATCTCCGTGCGGAGGAATTCCGCGCGCGCTCGCGCTTGCCTGCGGGCTAACGCGTCCAGCTCGTACTCGCGGCGGAGCTGGTCCTCCTCACGAGAGTGCTCGACGCGTCGTTGGGCATCTTCTCGCTCCTGCTCTCGTCGCCGACGAGCCTCTTCGAGGGCGTAGCCCTGGCGCATTCGCTCCGCCAGGAGGGCTGCCTTCTGAGTAGAGTCATCGATCGTGAGGCGGACATAACAATGAAGAACTTCGACCCCGACTCCACTCAGCGGCAGTTGCGCCCGCAAGGCAGCGTTGATGTCGTGCTCGGCAGCGTCGCGCCGCAGGACATCGCATGACGCTGCGGCGTCGTCCACAATCTCCCGGACGAGACGGGCTGCGTCATCTGGGCTACCGGTGCCACCGCCTTGTCCCGCCCTCCATGTCACATGAACTTGCGCGGTGAACCGCAGCGTCGGCTCACTGCTGGCGAGCCGGTCGACGAACGTATAAGTCCAAGTGGGAGGTGGGGCTGGCGGTTCTTCTGCGGGCGTGCTTCGTCGTGGCCAGGGAATGAAGCGCCTCACGCGGTGTCGGTCCCCCTGGTGCTGGCCCCGGTGGCCTCCTTCTGCTCTTGCTCCTGCACCGCGGCGTGCAGGTCTTCGTCGAGGAGAGCGCTCAGCTCCTGCCGGACTGCCTCCCTTTCCTTGGAGAAGGGGCGGTCCTTGCCTTGCACCCAGCCGTGTGCGCAGGCGCGAAGCGTCTCTCGCAGGACTCGCCCTTCCTCTGTGCCTCGTATGTCAACGGCCTTCCGCAGGGAATGCAGGATGAGGTCTTTCAAAGGGAGGTGCCGCAAGCCGGCGTCCAGCCAAAGGAATACCGCCTTGTCTACCTGCCTAGTCCCGGTCGGCCCAGGGCCTTCCCTCAACAGGGTTCGCCAGCCCTTAACCAGATCCTCTGGCGATGGGTGGAATTCCTCGTCGTCTCCGTGGCTAGCATTGTCGAGGATGAGTGGAATGTCGAGGTTGCTTGGCCCTGTGGCTGTCGCTAATGCGGCGAATGTCTGGCGGCCGACGGTGTCCTTGATCTTGTCGTTTCCACACCAGTCGACGATGTCCTTGAACAGCAATGGCCGTACGGAAGCATCTGCCCAGAGGGTGCGCACGGCGTCCTGCAATGCCTCGGCCACTTCGGCATGTTCCGACTCGGCGGCATGTCGAAGGCGCCGCAGCGCCTTTCCGGTGTGGGCCCGGCCGAACTTTCCAGCGCAGACAGATACGACTGCCAAGGGTAGAGCGGCCTCTGTCTTGCGGCTCGACCAGGCCAGCAACATCGTGTGGACGTACGGCGCGCTGGCTGGGTGAACGGCCGCGTCATCTAGGAGGGTTGTGGCCATAGGCCACAGTCCCTTTTTGGGATTCTTGTGCCATGTTGTGACAATCTCCTCCAGCGGCTCCTGCCGGCGGTGGCGAACTGCCCAGCGGACGGCGAAATCTCCAATTCTCTCGGCTAGGGCTCGCCTATAATCTAGGTCGACACTTTCCATGGCCAGCTTCGGTTCATCCAGGGGGGCGTGCGCCAGCCACTGCAGGAACGGTACGCGCGCGAGCGGTCGGTCAGTCCAGAAGTATTCCAGAGCGGCGTCGTCCCAGTGCGGACGCCGGAAGCTGAGTACGCCTTCCTTTGTGCGCTCCGCATGGATGGCCCGGGTCATGGCGATTACGCCTGGTGCTTTCTGTCCTGTGACCTCGATGTTGTCCCCTTCAAGAGATTTAGTGAGGTCGGCAGCTTTGGCGTAAATGTGACCGACAGGCGCCCCGCGTAATACGGCTGCGGTTACCAGGAAGTTGCGCTGGAAACTGGTTCTTTCCGACTTCTCATGCCAGTCGTGGAGGTCGTCCTCCCAGTTGTCGCGGGCGGCCGCCACCTCGTTGACTTGCTCGTCAATGGCCGCATCGGTATCCGCCACCGCTTCCGCGCGACGAAGCTGCAATGCATCCAGGCCAACGGAGGCTTCAGCGATGGTACGCAAGGCGGTCCGCCGAGCCTCCCGCATGAGTTCCACAATGCGCAGAACCTCGGTCGGACTCTGCCCATCCAGGAGGGCTTTCATCTTCCGATGCCTGAGCCAGGAGGTCACTGGAAAGTCTGGCTCTTCAGCCCGCAGCCATCGCTCCGCGACATCGGCCGGCCGTGCCGTACCGAGGTTAGGGTCTGCACCCTCCGGAGCGCCGCGACCAATGCGTCGCCACTGCTCGGGAGTAGTGATCACGATGAGACGACTATGGCGCGGACTGAGGTACTCCCAGACCTTTTCTAGATTCGCGCCGAACGAGTCGTGGACCTCGAAACCATCCTCATCGGGGGGAAGTTCGAGTACGTAGCCACGGTGGTGCTCGCGTGGGAGACGCTTGACTGGAAAGACCGAAGCGCTTCCGAACGAGAGCGGCCAGACCTCCTTGATGAGGCCGCTCTCCATGAGGCGGGCCATGAGGGCGTATGCAGTGATGTTGCGACTCGTTCCGGGGGGCCGACTGATTACCAGAACGGACCCATCTGTTTCGAGCAGAGAGTAGGCATCGGTGAAGGTGCTGCGCTCGGTCTTTGCGAAGTAGTCGCCGTCCTGCTTCACATACAGTTCGGCGTACACTTCGCTGACGACGTCGAGGTACCCAGCAGAGATCGGTGCGTGAGTGTCGAGCGTCTGCTCGAATACATTTTTCACGGCGATCATCTCGCCGTTGTTGACCACAGCGCGCTGAAGGAGTGCCGCCTGGTGGAAGGCTTCTACCGTGGCTGGATCCGGCGTATGTCGCTGAGACGCGGAGCCCGGGGGGTCCTGCGGCGGCGTGCTCGTGGCAGAGGGCGTGTCACGAGGAGCAGCACCGTTGACAACGGCCGGCGTGTCTTGTGATTGGGCGTCGTCTACCGAAGGCGTGTAGCCCGATCCCCCGCCCGCCGCTGCTCCATCACGCCTTTCGTCGTGGTTGGCGCGGTGCCCTTCGTACAAGACTCGGTGCTGTATCTCCGAGCCCTCGGCTGTCTCTGTCTCACCGCTCGGGGAGGACGTCCCTGGTGGCGTCTCCGCCTCCTTCGCTGGGCCCTCATGCGGCGCGAAGCCATCCGTACGCGAGACTGTGTGCGTTCCCTCAGACGCAAGGGCTGCCCCGTCCTGGACTGACGCGATAGCGTCATCGGAGGGCGGCTGGGGCTTTTCGAGGGCCGAGGCACCGTCACCGGAGGCCACGAGTTGCTCTGCGCTGGTCGGCGGGTTCGTCGCTGGACGCCAGTGATGATCCGCAGCATCTGCTGTCGGATCGCTTGGTGAGGGAGGGAGCGAATCTCCGGCTCCAGATGGCGATGGCGGTTGCCCATCGAATCGCCCATACGGATCGGGCTCTTGTGCGCCGTGCCGGGCGTCGTCGTTCTCGAAGCTCATGGATGCGTCAGCCTTAGCCGATTGGTCCGTCGAAGTGCATGCCGACCTGCTCGCCCGTCTCAGTGATGGTCCCGCTGGTCTGCACAACCCGGGCCCGGCCCTTGGCGGTCATTCCCTGCGCACGGATGCCGACCTGCTGACCCGAGATCTCGTCTGCGTGCTGAGAGACTTCCGCGCCGGGCTGAGGGCGCTGCTCGTCCCCGAACGGGAGGCTGCATCCGTAGACCTCTTCGAGGTCTCGACGCAACTGGCCGAGGAGGTCACGAAGCCCCTCGTCCTCCCCCTGCAATAGATCTGGGCGGGACAGATAGACCCGAAGGGCGCCTTGGGCCTGGCTGACGCGCTCGACACGCGCGTCTGTAAGTTCTCCAGCTCGCACCTGCAGGGCGCTCGGCCGTCCTGCCACGCTTTCCGGCTCTTCGACCGGGACACGCCCGGCCCGCCTGTCGAGCACGGCACTCGCGCGATCAAACAGGAACCTGACAGCTTCGGTCAGCATCGTTCCGGCAAGCACCGGAAACGCCAGCGGATCCACGTTGTATCCCTCCCCGTTACCCCACCACACCTTGGCGTGACACACGAGCGCAGCCAAGGCGAAAAGCGTGACTCACGGTATGGGGTTGATCACCGCAACGAAAGCGCCAATCACGCCAGCATGGAGTTGCGGGACGGGGAAGATGTCCGAATCGCGGCGTCGGTTACCCATCGGGTGCAGCTGTGCTCGGCCGCTCAGGCAGTAGCTCCAGCCCCCAGCGATCTGTCCGGACAGGTCTTCACTCCCAGCCACCCAGGGACACTTGGGGCCCGCCGGCCAGGTAGCGATGGAGAGCACTGGCAGTGGTCTCCACGAATTCCTTGGGGATGGCCTTGGTGTCGACCCAGCGGACTTGGGCGTGCTCGCGCGGTTCGCTGTTCTCTGGCTCGCCGGACCACTCATGGGCGACGAACACGACCGTGCAGAAACCGTTTGAGGCCTTCACGCCCCAGGCGCCGTGGATGATGTGGGCGGCCTTGAACGCTTCCAGCCCAACGGTCAGACCGATCTCTTCGTACAGCTCACGGACGGCCGTCGCAGTGATCGGCTCGCCGGGTTCGCTCTTGCCGACCGGGATGTCCCACATGCCCTTGGCGAATTTGGCCTGGTCGCTGCGCTGGAGGAGGACCACGCGGTTGGTGGCCTTGTCGTGGGCGATGACAGTGGCGACCATCAGGGTCATGGATTCCAGGGCAGGCTTGGGCGTCTTGGGCTGGTCATCGGTCGGCGGCTGAGCCACGGTGATCCCTTCGCGGGCCGGGTTGATGGCAGTGGCCTACTCGTAGGCCCAGGCTCGGCCCGTCTGCCGGTACTCCTCTACGGGGATAGGCTCGACGCCGGTCCTCATGCGGGCGTTGTACAGCAGGCCGTCGAGGTGGTCGACCTCATGGTGGTTCAGACGAGCCAGGCCGCGTTCGTACACGGTCGTCACGGCCTCGCCGGCCAAGGAGGTGGTCTCGACGGTGATCTTCAGGGGCCGGGGGACAAGGCGCCGGACGTCGAAGAAGCTGAGGCAGCCCTCGTACTGCTCGTCCATCTCGCTGGAGCGGTCGGTGATCTTCGGGTTGAGCAGGATGACCGAGGGGCCGTCGCCGGGCGGCTGGATGACAGCCGCCGCCCGGCCGATGCCGATCTGCAGGGCGGCGATGCCCATGCCCTTGGCGAAGGGGTGGACCTGGCCGATCCGCTCCATGGCGGCGAACAGCTCGTCGGTGATGCGCTCGGCCTCGTCGCGCTCGGCGGGCAGGGCGAAGGCGCGGGCCGGTTGGGCGAGGATGCTGGCGCCGTGCTGGACGACTCCGAGGTCTCGCATCTGCTGGCTTGGCCGCACGTCAATCACCTGAACTCCCCTTGAGCCGTCTCGTGTTCAGGCCGTGCCCGGAACCGTCACTCAAGACGGTACCGAGCGTGCAGAGCGGCTGTGGCCGTGATCCACGTGAATTGCCGTAGCTCGCCGTGGTCGCTGCGGACGGGCGGGGTCGGCAGCGGGGAGGCTTCGGCGGTCATCGAGGCCCGCAGGGCGCTCCAGGCGACGGAGAACGAGGCCGCCGAGCGCGAGGGTCGCGAGCCTGTCGAGCTACCGCACATGGTGACCCACGACCTGCGCCACTTCTTCGCCTCCGCCCTCATCGCTGGCGGAGCGAGCGTCAGCAGGTCCAGATGCTCCTCGGCCACGCGTCCGTCGTCATGACGCTGCGGATCTACGCGCGCCTGTGGCCGGGAAAAGAAGACCGCACCCGGGCCGTCATGGGCGCCGTGCTCGGCGGCCTGCGGACCGGGTGCGGACCGGTAGGGAGTCTGACCAGCGAAACCGCAGGTCAGACGGCCCAACCAGAGGTCAGGCCTTCTTGGTCTCCCAGAAGATCCGGTCGACCTCGGCGATGAGGTCCAGCGCCTTCTGGCCCGTCTTCGGGTCGTTCGAGCCCTTGGCCGCGGAGAGCGCCTTCAGGGTGTCGTTGATCAGCTGGTGCAGCTCCGGGTACTTCTCGAAGTGCGGGGGCTTGAAGTAGTCGCTCCAGAGCACCGAGACGTGGTGCTTCGCGAGCTCGGCGCGCTGCTCCTTGATCAGGATCGCGCGGGTGCGGAAGTCCGCGTCCTCGTTGGCCTGGTACTTCTCCTGGACGGCCTTGACCGACTCGGCCTCGATGCGGGCCTGGGCCGGGTCGTACACGCCGCAGGGCAGGTCGCAGTGGGCGCTGACCTTCACCTTGGGGGCAAACAGGCGGGAAAGCATGGAGCTGTCCTCCTCGTGATCGTCTTCTCAGGTGGGACATTACTCCGTGGAGCGCCGCTTTCCGTGGCTGCCCCTGGGGCTTAGGTCAAAAGTCCGGGGTGGGAATCGGGCCGTCGGCCGAATGTACGGGGCCGTGCGCGGGGCGGTGTACTGGCGGACGTACCGGAGGAGAAGGAGCGGGAGGTGCCCAAGATGCCGGGGCGACGAGAGGTGTCCGGAGACGGGCGGGCGGCGCGGCGGGCGTTGCGGGTCGTGGAGGTGACCGGGCCCTCGATGGTGCCCACGCTGTACCACGGCGACCTGCTGCTCGTGCGGTACGGGGCGTCCGTGCACCCCGGCGACGTGGTGATCCTGCGTCACCCCTTCCAGCAGGACCTGCTGGTGGTCAAGCGGGCCGTCGAGCGGCGGCCCGGCGGCTGGTGGGTGCGCGGCGACAACACCTTCGCGGGCGGGGACAGCACGGACTACGGGGTCGTGCCCGAGGAACTCGTGCTCGCCCGGGTGCTGGCCCGCTACCGGCCCCTGGCGCAGGGTCAGCGCTCGGTGTCGGCCGTGGCCGGCTGGGCTGCCTCCGCGCTGCGGCCGGTGCGTTCGGCCTCCTCGCGCTTGCGGGCCCGGTAGGCGGCCACGTTCGCGCGTGTCGCGCAGCGGTCCGAGCAGTAGCGCCGGGAGCGGTTGGTGGACGTGTCCAGGTAGGCGTTGCGGCACGGCGACGCCTCGCACAGGCCGAGCCGGTCCACGCCGTGCTCGGTGAGGTGGAAGGCCAGGCCCATCGCCGCGATGGCCGCGTAGCCGGCGGTCGCGTTCGACGGGTGGTCGGCCAGGTGCATGTGCCAGTCCGGCCTGCCGTCCTCGTCCCGTACGTCGTGCCCCGAGATCTGCGGGCTCACCGGGAACTCCAGCAGCAGCGAGTTCAGCAGGTCGACCGCGAGTGTCTCGTCGCCGCCGTCCGCCGCCTCGAAGACCGCGCGCAGCCGGGCCCGTACCGCGCGGAAACGCGTCACGTCCGCCTCGGTCGTCCGGCGCGCCGCCTGCTGGTTCGCGCCGAACAGCTCCCGTACCGCCTCGACAGAGGTGAGGGCGTCCTTGGTGCGGGCCGGCTCCTCGGTGTTGACCAGGCGCACGGCGTAGTCCGAGTAATAGGCCAGTTCCACTTGTAGTCCTTACGGTGTCGGTCTAGAGTCGGGGCACCGGCCAGTGTAATGGTCGGTTTGCGGATATGGGTCTTACCTGGAGGTTGGGATGACGGAGACGGTTGCGAGCACCGACTGGCAGTCCTGGCAGGAGAGCTGGGACCGGCAGCAGGAGTGGTACATGCCCGACCGCGAGGAGCGGTTCCGGGTGATGCTGGACATGGTCGAGGCGGTGGTCGGGCCGGAGCCGCGCGTGCTGGACCTCGCGTGCGGTACGGGAAGTATTACGGACCGGCTCCTCAAGCGGTTCCCGAACGCCACGAGCACCGGCGTCGACCTCGACCCCGCGCTCCTGGCCATCGCCCGGGGCACGTTCGACGGCGACGACCGGGTCTCCTTCGTCACCGCCGACCTCAAGGACTCCGACTGGACGGCCCGGCTGCCCCACTCCTCGTACGACGCCGTCCTCACCGCCACCGCCCTGCACTGGCTGCACCGGGATCCGCTCGCCACGCTCTACGGTCAGCTCGGCGGCCTCGTCCGGGACGGCGGGGTCTTCATGAACGCCGACCGCACGATCGACACCGCCACCCCCCGCATCAACGCCGCCGAACGCGCCCACCGGCACGCCGCCATGGACCGCGCCAAGGCCGCCGGGGCGCTGGACTGGGCCGAGTGGTGGGCGCTCGCCGCGAAGGACCCGGTCCTCGCCGGGCCGACCGCCGAGCGCTTCGCGCTCTACGGCGAGCACGCGGACGGCGACATGCCCTCCGCCGACTGGCACGCCCGCACCCTGCTGGCCGCCGGCTTCGGCGAGGCCCGCGCGGTCTGGGCGTCCCCCTCGGACTCCCTGGTCCTCGCGGTGAAGTAGCCGCCCGCCCAGGCCGCAGGGCGAGAGAAGGGGCGGCACGGGCTTCGGGCCCGTGCCGCCCCTTTCTCCTTTCTCCGCCGCCACCCGCAACCTCCGCCGGGCCCCGGCGCACTGGAAGGGTGAGACGGTCCGCCTCCGCGGGCCGGACAGCGGTGAGAGAAGGGGGTGGGGACGTGTCCGTTCCGGGGAGGGGCCGCCATGCGGGCCGATGACGCCGAGGCGCTGCGCGCCTTCGTGGAGAGCAGACGGACCGCGCTGTTCCGCAGCGCGTATCTGCTCTGCGGCGACCGGCACGAGGCCGAGGACCTCGTCCAGAGTGCCCTGGTCAAGGTCGTCCTCGGCGGACGCCGCCACGGCCGGCTCGACAACATCGAGGCGTACGCCCGCAAGACGCTGGTCAACACGTTCATCGCCGGCCGGCGGCGGTTCTGGCGACGGGAACGGGCGTACGGCGAACTGCCCGACCGCCCGGGGAACACGGCCGACACGGACACCGGTCTGGTCGTCAGACAGGCGCTCGCCCGGCTCACCGCCAGGCAGCGGGCGGTGCTGGTGCTCCGCTACTGGGAGGACCTGAGCGTGGAGGCCACGGCCGAGGCGCTCGGCATGCGGACGAACACGGTCAAGAGCCATACGGCTCGGGGGTTGGCGGCGCTGCGCGCCGGGATGGCGGAGGAACTGGTATGAACGACGTCCGTGAACTGCTCGACCGCGCGGCCGGGGGAGCGGGGCAGCCCGCGTTCTCCGCCGGGGCGGTGTACGCGAAGGCCGCCCGGATCCGCAGGCGCCGCCGGGCCGCCGCCTCGGCGGCCGTCCTCGCGGTGGTCGCCGCCGGCGCGTTCACCCTGCCCCGCACGGGCGGCGACGAGGACCCCGCACCCGCCTCGGTGGCGTCGGCCGGGCCGTCCGCGTCCCCGTCCGCTGCCGCGGCCGACCGGGCCGGGCGGCTGGCCGCGCTGCTGCCGCCGGACGTGGGGGAGATCGAAGAGGTCTCGCTCCTCGCCCTCATCAAGGGGGCGACACCCGAACAGGCGCGGACCGACCGTCTCGGACCGCTGGACGGGCAGTACGCGTTCCGCAGGGACGGCGGAGTCGGCTATCTGGTGCTGACCCTGGAGGACCGGGAGGCGGTGGAGAGGAAGACGGGCCGCCCGGCCGATCCGGACGAGGACCTCTGCGTCCGGGTGGGCCAGGAGCCGTCCCGTACCGACTGTGAGCGCGAGGCGCTTCCCGGCGGCCGGGCGCTGACGACGTGGCGCGACACGATGGACGTCGGGGGTGACGACGGCGTCGGCTGGGGGCCCGAACTGGCCGGCCGGCTCGTCCAGCCGGACGGCTCGCAGTTCCTCGTGCGCTCCAGCACCGGCTTCGAGGGCACCGGCACCCAGGGGCCCCTGCTCCTGGAGCCGCCGCTCTCCCGGGCGCAGCTGAAGGAGCTGCTCACCGGCCCGGAGGTGCAGCCGAAGGGCTGATGCCCCGGACGCGCGAAAGGGCGGTACGGACCTTGGTCCGTACCGCCCTCCGTCGTGCGGCGGGCTACAGCACCTTGGACAGGAACGACTTCGTCCGGTCGTGCTGCGGGTCGGTCAGGACGTCGCGCGGGTGCCCGGACTCGACCACCACACCGTCGTCCATGAAGACCAGCGCGTCGCCGACCTCGCGGGCGAAGCCCATCTCATGGGTGACGACGATCATGGTCATGCCGTCCTCGGCCAGGCCGCGCATGACGTCCAGGACGTCGCCCACCAGCTCCGGGTCGAGGGCCGAGGTCGGCTCGTCGAAGAGCATCAGCTTGGGCTCCATCGCCAGCGCGCGGGCGATGGCCACACGCTGCTGCTGGCCGCCGGAGAGCTGCGAGGGGAAGTTCTTCGCCTTGTCGGCGAGGCCCACCCGGTCCAGCAGCTTCTCGGCGCGGGCCCGGGCCACCGCCTTGGCCTCGCCCTTGACCTGGACCGGGGCCTCCATGACGTTCTCCAGGGCCGTCATGTGCGGGAACAGGTTGAAGCGCTGGAAGACCATGCCGATGTCGCGGCGCTGGCGGGCGACCTCGCTGTCCCGCAGCTCGTAGAGCTTGTCGCCCTTCTGCCGGTAGCCGACCAGCTCGCCGTCGACCGAGAGCCGGCCGGCGTTGATCTTCTCCAGGTGGTTGATGCACCGCAGGAAGGTGGACTTGCCGGAGCCCGACGGGCCGATGAGGCAGAACACCTCGCGCGGGGCGACCTCCAGGTCGATGCCCTTGAGGATGTGGGCGGCGCCGAAGGACTTGTGGACGCCCTCGGCCTTCACCATGGGGGTGGTCATGCGGAGACACCTCCGGAGGGCCGGTTGCTGAACGCGGCGAGGTTGACCTTGATGCGCTGCAGCGGCGTGAGCGGCAGCGAGCGCAGCGAGCCCCGGGCGAAGCGGCGCTCCAGGTAGTACTGGCCGACGCTGAACACGCTCGTCATCACGATGTACCAGATCGACGCGACGAACAGCATCTCCATCACCGCGTACGACGTGGAGCCGATCTGCGAGGTGGAGCGGAGCAGTTCGTTGTACGTGACCGCGTAGACCAGCGAGGAGGTCTTGAGCATGTTGATGAACTCGTTGCCGGTCGGCGGGATGATCACCCGCAGCGCCTGCGGGAGGACCACGCGGCGCATGGTCTTCGCCTGGGTCATGCCGAGCGCGTGCGACGCCTCGGTCTGGCCCTCGTCGACCGACTGGATGCCGGCGCGGCAGATCTCCGCCATGTAGGCGGCCTCGTTCAGGGCGAGCCCCAGCAGGGCGCACATGAACGGGGTCATCACGTCCGTCATCTCGTCCTTGTAGATGAACGGGATGTTCAGGACCGGGAAGATCAGCGCCAGGTTGAACCAGAGCAGCAGCTGTACGTAGACCGGGGTGCCCCGGAAGAACCAGATGTACAGCCAGGCCACCCAGCTGGTGACCGGGTTCTTCGACAGCCGCATCACGGCCAGGACCACGCCGAGGATCACGCCGAGCACCATGGCCAGGACGCTGATCAGCAGGGTGCGGCCCGCGCCCGCGACGACGGAGCTGTCGAACAGCTTGTCGCCGACGGCGTGCCACTGGATGTTGCCCTGCGAGAAGGCGTACCCGAGTGCGGCGAGGAGGCCGATGACCACGATGCCGCTGATCCAGCGGCCGACGTGGGGGACCGGGATGGCCTTGATGTTCTCCGGGGCCGGGGTGGCGCCCTTGGAGACCGGCGCCTGGCCGGCCGGTGAACCGGCGGGCGCCTTGTCGAACTTGTCAGTCATGGTGACTGCCCTTCAGTGGAGCGTCCGGTCACTTGCCGCCGTTGACGGCGGCCTTGTCGATCGCTCCCGTGCCGGCGCCCCACTTGTCGAGCACCTTCTGGTACGAACCGTCGGCGATGATCGCGTCGACGGCCTCCTTCAGGGCGTCGCGCAGGCCGGTGTTGGTCTTCTTGACGGCGATGCCGAACGGGCCGGCGTCGACCTGCTCGCCCACGACCTCGAACGCGTTGCCGCCGTCCGCCTTGCGGGCCAGGTCCACCGCGACCGGGTAGTCGTTGACGCCGGCCACCGAACCGCCGGACTTCACGCGGGTCTGGGCCTCGGTGTCGTTCTCGAACGACTCGATCTTGATGGCCTTCTTGCCGCCGTCCGTGCAGGCCTTCGACTGCTTCTTGAGGGCCTCCTCGTACGTGGTGCCGCGCTGCACCGCCGCCGGCTTCCCGCACAGGTCCTCGATGGACTTGATGTTCTGCGGGTTGCCCTTCTTCGTGTAGACGGCCGTGCCGGCGAGGAAGTAGTCGACGAAGTCGACGCCCTCGCCCAGCTTCTTGCCCTTGTCGTCCAGGCCCTCCTGGCGCTGCTTGTTGTCCGTGATGGACGACATCGCGATGTCGTGGCGGCCGGAGTTCAGGGCCGTGATCAGACCGTCGAAGGAGCCCGAGGTGAACTCGAACCTCACCCCGAGCTGCTTGCCGAGGGCCTCCGCGATGTCGGGGTCGACACCCACGATCTTTCCGTTCTCCACGGACTCCATCGGGGCGTATTCGGCATTCGTGCCGACCTTGATCACACCGGACTTCTGGTACTTCTCCGGCAGCTTGGAGAACAGCGGCGCACCGCTCTTGGTCTCCTTCACGTTGCCGCTCTCCTGGGAAGCGCTGTCCGTCTGGTCTCCACAGGCGGTCAGCAGCAGGGAGCCGGCGACCGCGATGGCGCCGACCGCCGCGATCCGGGCCCTGGCGGTCGTACAGCGCTTGGTGCTTGCGGTCATGACGGGAACCTCCGGCAGGTGAGGGTGAGGTGCTGGTGGGCGGCTTGGCACGCACCTTCGAGTGTCGCCACCTTGTGTGATGACGGCATCCTGCCATTCGGACTGGCCTGTTCAGGGGTCTGGCCATGTCAAAATCGGATAACGGGAGACCCCCGAACATCAATGGCCGGTACGCGAAGACCGGACCATCTGCGGGGACCGATGACCCCCGCCGGAGAATCTTCGGCATGTCTCGGCCGGTGAGCGGCATTTATGACGGTTTGCCGACTTGTCCAGATATTCGACTATGAGTCACGTCACCGCGTCGATATGGACTCGTCCGTAACCCCGTTCGTCCGGTAAGAAAGACGTTTACACCCCTCATCCGGGGCTCAGGGCGCGTGTGCGGCGCGCCCGCGCGTACGTACCTCTCCCCGCCGGGACGGGCCAACCGTCCGGTGCGGGGCACGTACGCGGTGCCCGCCCACCCCTCCTCAACCAGGAGTGGCCACCCTCAAACGATGAAGACTTAAGGGGTCAACACCATGGCAGCGGAGATCGTCAATCCTCGCAGCGACAGCACCATCGACAGCGCCACCGCCCGTGGCGTCCAGCGCACGAGCACCGGGGACGCGGGGGCCGAGGAGCCCTTCGACCCGGCCTTCGCCCTCCACCGGGGCGGGAAGATGGCCGTGCAGGCCACCGTCCCGATCCGGGACAAGGACGACCTCTCCCTGGCGTACACGCCGGGAGTGGCGAAGGTGTGCAGCGCCATCGCGGAGCAGCCCGAGCTCGTCCACGACTACACCTGGAAGTCCCAGGTCGTGGCCGTCGTGACGGACGGCACCGCTGTGCTCGGCCTGGGCGACATCGGGCCCGAGGCGTCCCTCCCCGTGATGGAGGGCAAGGCCATCCTCTTCAAGCAGTTCGGCGGCGTCGACGCGGTGCCGATCGCGCTCGCGACCACCGACGCCGACGAGATCGTCGACACCGTCGTCCGGCTCGCCCCCTCCTTCGGCGGGGTCAACCTGGAGGACATCTCGGCCCCCCGCTGCTTCGAGATCGAGCGCAAGCTCCAGGAGCGGCTGGACATCCCGGTCTTCCACGACGACCAGCACGGCACCGCCGTCGTCACGCTGGCCGCCCTGCGCAACGCCGCGAAGCTCTCCGGGCGGACCCTGGGCGACCTGCGCGGCGTCATCTCCGGCGCGGGCGCGGCCGGCGTGGCCATCGCCAAGTTCCTGCTGGAGGCGGGGATCGGCGACATCGCGGTGGCCGACCGCAAGGGCATCGTCAGCCGCGACCGCGACGACCTCACCGAGGTCAAGCGCGAGCTGGCCGAGCTGACCAACCGCGCGGGCCTGTCCGGCTCGCTGGAGCAGGCGCTCGCGGGCGCCGACGTCTTCATCGGCGTCTCCGGCGGTACGGTCCCGGAGGCGGCGGTGGCCTCGATGGCCCCCGGCGCGTACGTCTTCGCCATGGCCAACCCGAACCCGGAGGTCCACCCGGAGGTCGCGCACAAGTACGCGGCCGTCGTGGCGACCGGGCGGTCCGACTTCCCGAACCAGATCAACAACGTGCTGGCGTTCCCGGGCATCTTCGCCGGCGCGCTCCAGGTCCGGGCCTCCCGGATCACCGAGGGCATGAAGATCGCCGCGGCGAACGCGCTGGCCGACGTGGTCGGCGACGAGCTGGCGGCCGACTACGTGATCCCGTCGCCGTTCGACGAGCGGGTCGCGCCGGCGGTCACGGCCGCCGTGGCCGCGGCGGCGCGGGCGGAGGGCGTGGCCCGTCGCTGAGGCCGCGCGCGGCGGTGTGCGTGATGGGGCGGGGCCCGTACCGGGGAGGTACGGGCCCCGCCCGGCGTTCGGGCCCGCGTGCCGGGCCGGGCGTTCGGGCCCCCGCGCCGCGGGCGTTCGGGCCCCGGGGCAGGTACGAGCCCTGCGCGGCGTCCGGGCTCCGTGCCGGGCCCGGAGTTCGGCCGCCGCGCGTGGTACCCGGTTGGCGCGCGTCACACAGGCAGGCGGTTACGCGGTCGCCCCGCCCCGCCTATCGTCGAGCCATGTTCGCCGCCTACGCAGCCCGCATCGATCCCGACCAGCCCCTCGACGGCCTGGAGCTGGGTGACCGTCCCGCCCCGGAGACGCGCCCGGGGTGGACCACCGTCACCGTCAGGGCCGCCTCCCTCAACCACCACGACCTCTGGTCCCTGCGGGGCGTGGGCCTCTCGCAGGACCGGCTGCCGATGATCCTCGGCTGTGACGCCGCAGGCGTCGACGAGGACGGCAACGAGGTCGTCCTGCACTCCGTGATCGGGCAGTCCGGGCACGGCATCGGGCCGAAGGAGCCGCGTTCCATCCTCACCGAGCGCTACCAGGGCACCTTCGCCGAGCAGGTCACCGTCCCCACCTGGAACGTGCTGCCCAAGCCGAAGGAGCTCTCCTTCGCCGAGGCCGCCTGCCTGCCGACCGCCTGGCTCACCGCGTACCGCATGCTCTTCACCAACGCCGGGGTGCGGCCCGGTGATTCGGTGCTCGTCCAGGGGGCGGGCGGCGGGGTCGCCACCGCCGCCATCGTCCTCGGCAAGGCCGCCGGACTGCGGGTCTTCGCCACCAGCCGGGACAAGGCCAAGCGGGAGCGGGCGGTCGAACTGGGCGCGCTGGAGGCGTACGAGCCCGGCGCCCGGCTGCCCCAGCGGGTGGACGCCGTCATCGAGACCGTGGGAGCCGCCACCTGGTCGCACTCCGTGAAGTCGCTGCGCCCCGGCGGCACCCTCGTCATCTCCGGCGCCACCAGCGGCGACCGCCCCTCGCACGCCGAACTGACCCGGATCTTCTTCCTGGAGCTGAAGGTCGTCGGCTCCACCATGGGGTCCAAGGACGAGCTGGAGGACCTGCTCGCGTTCTGCGCGACCACCGGGGTGCGGCCGGTCGTCGACGAGGTCCTCCCGCTGGACCGGGCGCGCGAAGGGTTCCGGCGGCTGGAGTCGGGCGATCTCTTCGGGAAGATCGTGCTCACGCCGACCTCCTGAGCCCCGGCCCGGCCTCGAACCGGTTCCGGAACTGGTCGCGTCCGAAGACTTGAGGGATGCTCACCTTTGCTGGTGAGATCTGCCCCATGCGAATGGGCAGAGCAGTCATGGCAGTTGTCGTCGCGTCCGTGCTCGCGGCGGGGGCCCTCGCCCCCGCCGCCTCGGCGCGCCCCGTCCCCGCCGGCCCGGCACCGGCCGCGTCCCCGGCCCCGTCGTCGTATCGTTCCATCCCGCCGCTCACCGACGACCAGGGGCGCACGCTCACCCTGCGCGGCTGGAACGTCGAGGACAAGGCGAACCGGGGTGAGGCCGCCCTCAGCGCCATCACCGAACGGCACTTCCGCGATCTGCGGGCGAACGGCTTCAACTTCGCCCGGCTCCTGGTCTTCTGGGACGACCTGGAGCCACGGCGCGGCCAGTACAGCGAGCGCTACCTCCGGAAGATCGAGTCCATCCTGGACTGGGCCCGCAAGCACCGCGTCCACGTCCTCATCGACGCCCACCAGGACGTCTTCGGGCCCGCGTTCGGGCACCGGGGCATCCCGGAGTGGGCCACCCGTACGGACGGGCTGCCGTTCACCCCGAACCCCGACGACTGGTTCTCCGAGTACTTCGAACCGGCCGTGCAGCGGGCCTTCACCCACCTCTACGAGGACCCCGACCTCCAGCGCGCCCAGGCCGCCATGTGGCAGCTCCTCGCCCAGCGCTTCGGCGACCACCCGGCCGTCATCGGCTACGACCTGATCAACGAGCCGATGGGGGAGCTGCGCGAGGGCGAGGACCTGCCGACCGCGGCCCGCCGCATCGAGGCCCAGCACCTCACCCCGATGTACAACCGGCTGGCCCGCGCCGTCCGCGTGAAGGACCGCGACACCTGGATCTTCGTCGAGCCCACGCCCATCGTCGGCGAGGGCGTGCCGACGGGGCTGGGCCGCATCGAGGACCGGCGGACCGTGTACGCCCCGCACTTCTACGACACCGCCATGGAGGCGGGCGCGGACTACGACCCCGACGCCGGCTGGATCGAGGCGTACGAGGCGGCCGTCACCGTCTACCCGGCCCGCCACCGGATGCCCGTCGTCGTCGGCGAATGGGGCCCGCTGAACAACTCCCTGCCGAACATGGGCCGTTTCTACCGTGAGGCCGTCGACTCCCTGAACCGCTACAGCTCCGGCTGGGCCGGATACGTCTGGTGCTACGGCGGCGGCTACTGCGCGGTGGACGAGCGCGGCCGCTTCCGCACGAACAAGGAGCAGACGGCCACTCCGTACGCTCCGGCGGTCGCGGGGACCGTCCGCTCCGACACGTACGACGCGGGCACCCGCACCTACCGCCTCGCCTACCGTGCGTCCGCGCGGCCCGGTGTGACGGAGCTGTCGCTCCCGCAGTCCGCCAAGGGCTGGCGGGTCGCCGTCAGCGGGCCGGCCCGGGTGCTGGGCAGGACCGGACCCGGGGCGCGGCCCCTCGTCCTCGCGTGGCCCGGGTCGCAGGTGGTCGTCACCGTGCGGGAAGCTGGCCCCTATGGACGAACTGACCGCCCCTGAAGGCTTTCTGCTGCGGCCCTGGCACCCCGACGACGCGTCGGCGGTGCTCAGGGCCTTCGCACCGGAGGAGATGGACCGCCAGACGAGCCACCCCGTGGACGACCGGCTCGGGGCACTGGCGTGGATCGCGGAGCGCGTACGCGACCGGGGGGCGCGCACCACCTACTCCTGGGCCGTCACGGCGGAGGAGGGCGAGGCGCTCGGCTGCGTGGAGCTCAACCTCGTCAACCCGGTCCACCAGATCGGCTGGGTCTCCTACTGGACCACCGAGTCGGCCCGCGGCCGGGGCATCGCCCCGGCCGGGGTGCGGGTGGTGGCGCGCTGGGCGTTCGGCGAACTCGGCCTGTACCGGCTGGAGCTGGGGCACCGCACCGACAACCCCGCATCCTGCCGGGTCGCCCAGCGGTCCGGCTTCGCGACCGAGGGCGTCGAGCGGGGCAAGCTGCGGTACGGCGACGTCCGCTACGACGTGGAGCGCCACGCACGCCTCGCCGACGATGATGTCAACGTCGATTGACGCGAGGGTCATGTCAACGTAGATTGACATCATGACCGAAGCAACGGATCTGGCCGCCCGTGCCGGTGACCGCGACCCGCGCGTCGGACTGCGGGCGGTGGCCGCGCTGCGGCGGCTGCTGGAGCAGCTCGAAGCCGTGCAGGTGCGCAGTGCCCGGGTTCAGGGCTGGTCGTGGCAGGAGATCGCCGCCGAGCTGGGCGTCAGCCGGCAGGCCGTGCACAAGAAGTACGGGAGGCGTTGATGTTCGAGCGATTCACCCGGGACGCCCGCGCGACCGTGAAGGGCGCCGTCGTCCGGGCCGAGAGCGCCGGCGCCGACGCGGTCACCGAGGAACACCTGCTGCTCGCCCTGCTGGACCAGGAGGGCGGCCGGGCCTCCTTCGCCCTCGCCGCCCTCGGCCTCCGCGACCGCCGCGCCTCCCTGGACGCCGCCTTCACCGAGGCTCGCCGCCGGGGCGGCCTGACCAGGGCCGACACGGACGCCCTCGCCGGTCTCGGCATCGACGTCGGCGCGATCGTCTCGCGCGTCGAGGGCGCCCACGGGGAGGGGGCGCTGGCCACCGGCCGCGGCGGGCGACGGTGGTGGTGGTCGGGGCACCGCCCCTTCACCCCGGGCGCGAAGGCCGTGCTGGAGAACGCGCTCCGGGTCGCCCTCGGCCGCGGCGACCGGTTCATCGGCGGGGAGCACCTGCTGCTGGCCCTCGCCGCGAAGCCCGGCGTCGTCGCCGACGTCCTCACCGAGCACGGTGCGACGTACGGGGCCGTACGCCGGGCGATGTACGGCCCCGAAGCGGACGAGGGCCGAGCGCAGGCGGGATGACGGGCGGGGCCGGGCCCCGGGCCTGCTGAGGGGCGGGGGCTGGAGGGCTGAGGGCCGGCGAGGGGCCACGCACCGCCGAGCCCCCGGGCCGCCGAGGACCCGCGCGGGGCAGGGCCCCGGGCTGCCGAGAACCCCCCATCGCCGAGGCCCCCGCCCCCCCCGGATGGCCCCGTACCGCCGAGGGACCGCGCGGGTCGGGGCCCCGCCCCCCGAGGCTCTCAGCCCTTCTTCCCGCCCTCGCCGCCGTCCCCGACCTCCGGCGACAGCAGCGCCTCGATCCGGGCCGCCGCCGCGCCCAGGTGGCGGCGCGCTTCGCCGAGCTGGTCCTCCGTCACCCCGTGGTCGCGGGCGGCGTCCCGTACGCCGTCGCGGAAACGGTCCAGCAGGCGGTCCAGATCGCGCGCCGGATCGCCGGTCGTGGGCACGTCCTGCCCCCAGTCCGCGCCGGGAGCCGGGTCCGGTACGGGCGGGGCGCTCTCCGGCCCGGGCTTGCCGAACGGGGGCCAGGCTCCGGACCGGGCGAAGCCGCCGAGCTGGCCGGTGATCTCCGCGAGCCCCTCCCGTACGCCGGCGGGCCAGTCGCCGCGCGCGAAGTGCTCCTGCACCTGGCGGGCCGCGGCCTGCATCTGCTCACGCGCCTTGTCCTGGGCCTCCTTGGCCTGGCGGCGGGCCTGCTGGGCGTCCTCGCGGGCGCGCCGGGACTCGTCCTTCGCCCGACGGGCCTGTTCCTTCCACTCCTGCCGGGCCCGGCGCAGCTCCTCCTTCGCCGTACGCCACGCCTCGCTGTCGCCGAGATCGCCCAAGGGCCCGAAGTCACCGAATCCGCCGAAGTCGCCGAAGGGGGAGGAGGGATCGCCCTTCTGGCCGCCCTTCTCCTTCTCCGTGCCGGAGCCGGCGTCAGCAGCGGAGCCGGAACCCGCCCCGTAGCCGGCCCCCTGCCCCGCCCCGGCCTTCGCGCCGTGCCGGGACTCCGACGCCGCCGCCCGCATGTCGCTGCGCAGCCGCCCCGCCGCGCCCCGTACGTCGTCGCGGATCTCGGCGGCCAGTTCGGAGAGCGAGTCGCGGATCTCCAGCTCCAGATCGGCCAGTTCGCCGCCGCGGCCCGCCAACTCCTCGCGGCCGGCGTCGGTGATCGAGTAGACCTTGCGGCCGCCCTCGGTGGCGTGGGTGACCAGGCCCTCGGCCTCCAGCTTGGCCAGGCGCGGGTAGACCGTGCCGGCGGACGGGGCGTACAGGCCCTGGAAACGCTCCTCCAGCAGCCGGATGATCTCGTAGCCGTGGCGGGGGGCCTCGTCCAGGAGCTTGAGGAGATACAGCCGCAGACGGCCGTGGGCGAAGACGGGGGGCATGTCAGAGAACCTTTCCGGTCGGCTCGGCGGCGTACACGTCATCGTCGGCGGGGGGCCTGCGCAGCAGGGCGATCGAACCGGTCAGGGTGGTCGCCCGCAGGGTCCCGGTCCCGGCGCCCAGCGTGCCGGTGATCTTCTTCGTCCCCCACTGACCGGAGACCCGCAGGTCCTCGAAGGCGTTGGAGATGCGGCCGCTCGCGGTGTTCGCCTCGACCTTCGCGTCCGCCGGGTGCGGCAGCCGGATCGCGATCTCGCCGGACACCGAGGTCAGCCGGATGTCCGTGGGCTGCCCGGCCGGGTCGACGTCCAGCACCATGTCACCGCTGACCGACTCGGCCCGCACCGAGGCCCCCGCCCCGTCGACCACCGTCAGATCGCCGGATACGGAGTGGAAGCGCAGGTCCCCCGTGACGCTCTGGGCCTCCAGGCTGCCCGACACGGACTCCCCGCGCACCGCGCCGGTGAGGCCGACGAGCGTCGCGTCCCCGTGGACGCCCCGGACCTCGGTGCGGCCCGCGACGCCGGAGACGACGGCCGCCGCGCCGACCACCCCGACCTCGACCGAGGCCGCCGTCGGCACGACCAGCGAGACGACCGCGCTGCGGCGGCGGCTCTCGGGGTCGAACCAGCGCAGGAAGTCCTGCCAGGGCAGGTCCTGGTAGGCGACGGTGAGCCGGCCGTCCTCCTGGGTCACGATCAGTGGCGGGCCCTCGATCGCGGAGATCTCCAGCCGGGCGTGCGGATCGTCGGACCCGACCACGTTCACCGTGCCGTCGACGACGCGTACGTGGAGCGCCTCCACCGGATCGTCGAAGGCGAGCTTCCTCGGCTCGGCGATGGTCCATGTCGACACAGGCATGGATGAGACCTCCCGGAAACGCATGGCGACGCAACATATCGCGTCTCGTCTTCAACACGATATATCGCGGATGGGGGAAGTCAAGGGAAGCCCGGAGGAGCCAAGGGGGGAGGGGAGTGGCCGGTTGCGGCGCGGTGGGGTCCCGGGAGGGAGCCGAACGGCTCCAAACCGATCACATGCGGACGAATTGCCCTAGCGTGTGAGCCATGAACGCGACATCCACCGGGGCCCTCCTGCTGTGCCGGGCCGACCAGGAGACCGTACGGCCGCTCGCCCACCTGCTGCGCGAGCGGATGTTCCTCGCCCGCGCGGGCGAGGAGTGGAGCGTGCTCGTCCCGGAGGGGAAGCCCTGGCGGAGTGCGGAGCGGGGGCAGGAGGCGGAGCCGGTGGACCGGGTGCTGGGCGGCTGGGCGACGGCCCTCGCCGTCGGCTCCCCCTGGCCGGTGCTCGCCCTGTGGTGGGACGCCGACCGGGCCGGTTACACCCTCGCCGCCGGATTCCGCAGGCCCGTGGGGTACGTCTGGCTGAAGGACGGAACCCCGGCGGGCGAGGACGAGGCCATGCGCACCTTCGCGGCCCGGCTCGGCCTCGACCCCGTGCTCGACCTCCAGGCGCTGGAGGAGCTGACCCGCCCCGACCCGGACGCGGACGCGGCGGCCCGGCTGCGCGGGCTGCTCGCCGTCCTCACCCGTACCGGCCTCACCCTGCCCGCCGGGCTCTCACCGGGCGAGAGCGCCGACCGGCTGCGCGCGGTGGCGGCGGTGCAGCGCGGGGTGGAACGCGTCGAGTGGGGCGGCTGGCGCGACGCCGTACGGGTGGAGCTGGACGCGGTCGAGAACGGCCCGATCGGCCCCTGGGTACGCGGCCCCCGCGCGCGGGCGGTCGCCGCCGTCCAGCTCGCCGCCGGACTTCCGCTGCTGCTGTGGGGCGCACGCCGGCGCAGCGGCGGCTGGGCGGCGGCCGGGGCGGTGCTGCTGGCGCAGGGCGTCCTGGGGCTCGCCTACGAGCGGGCCAGGGCAGGCAGCTCCTGAGCACGCTTCCGTGCAGCACGCAAAGCCCTGTTCACAGCACGTACAGCCCTGTTCAGAGGGTTCGGGCCCGGGTGGACAGCGCGCGGCCGGAACCCCTAGGGCCTGTCTGACGATTCCCGTCGTCGCCCGTAGGGCGGCCGCGCGGCGTCAGGTGCGTGCTCTCGGCGTGCCGGCTCCAGGCCCTCGTACTGGACGTACTTGGGTCTGGGGGCGGTGCGGCGAGAGTGCGTGCATGGCGTCGTGAGGCAGACGGGAATTGTCAGACAGGCCCTAGGCGTCCTCGTCGTCCTCGTCGTCCAGCCGGGCCAGCCAGGTCGCCAGGCGCTCGACGGGCACCTCGAAGTCGGGGTTGAGGTCGACGAACGTCCGCAGCTGCTCGGCGAGCCATTCGAAGGTGACCTCCTCCTCGCCGCGCCGCTTCTCCAGTTCCTCGATGCCACGGTCCGTGAAGTACATGGGAGAAGGATATCGAGGCCCCGGGTGTCGGCAGAACGCCGGAGGCCCGGCTCCGCGACGAGCGCGGAACCGGGCCTCCGGATGTGCGGCGTTACGGTCCTCAGGCTTCGAAGACCTCGTTGACCAGCTGCGTCTGCTCGGCCTGGTGGCGCTTGGCCGAACCGACCGCGGGGGACGAGCCGCGCGGCCGCGAGATGCGGCGCAGCCGCTCGCCGTGCGGCACGTCCGCGCCGACCGCGAGGTCCAGGTGGTCGATCAGGTTGAGCGCGATGAACGGCCACGCACCCTGGTTCGCCGGCTCCTCCTGGGCCCACAGGTACTTCTCGGCGTTCGGGTACTTCGCGATCTCGGCCTGGATCTCCGCGCCGGGCAGCGGGTACAGCCGCTCCAGCCGGATGATCGCGGTCTCCGTGTCGCCGCGCTTCTCCCGCTCGGCGTCCAGGTCGTAGAACAGCTTGCCCGAGACGAAGACGACCTTGCGGACGTTCTCGGCCTTGACCGTGGAGTCGCCGATCACCGGGCGGAAGCCGCCGGAGGTGAACTCCTCCATCGAGGACGCCGCCGCCTTCAGACGCAGCATCGACTTCGGGGTGAAGACGATGAGCGGCTTGTGGTGCGGGTTGTGCACCTGCCAGCGCAGCAGGTGGAAGTAGTTCGACGGCAGGGTCGGCATCGCGACCGTCATGTTGTCCTGCGCGCACATCTGGAGGAAGCGCTCGGGACGCGCGGAGCTGTGGTCCGGGCCCTGGCCCTCGTAGCCGTGCGGCAGCAGCAGCGTGACGCCGGAGGTCTGGCCCCACTTCTGCTCGGCCGAGGAGATGAACTCGTCCACGACGGTCTGCGCGCCGTTGACGAAGTCACCGAACTGGGCCTCCCAGATGACCAGCGACTCCGGACGCGCCAGCGAGTAGCCGTACTCGAAGCCCATCGCCGCGTACTCCGAGAGCAGCGAGTCGTAGACGTTGTACCGGGCCTGGTCGTCCGCCAGGTACAGCAGCGGGGTGTAGTCCTCGCCGGTGACCTGGTCGACCAGGACCGCGTGGCGCTGGCCGAACGTGCCGCGGCGGCTGTCCTGGCCGGCGAGCCGGACCGGAGTGCCCTCCATCAGCAGCGAACCGATGGCCAGGGTCTCGCCCATGCCCCAGTCGATCGTGCCGTTCTCCACCGAGGCCGCGCGGCGCTGCATCTGCGGCATCAGGCGGGGGTGGACGGTGATCGACTCGGGGATGTTGACCTGGGACTCGGCGATCCGCTTGACGACCTCGGCCGAGACGGCCGTCTCCACCGGCACCGGGAACGCGGCCTGCGGCTCCGGCACGTGCGGGGCGGCCGGCTGCGAGGTGGCCTCGCGGACCTCGGCGAACACCTTCTCCAGCTGGCCCTGGAAGTCCTGGAGCGCCTGCTCCGCCTCTTCCAGGGTGATGTCGCCGCGACCGATGAGGGACTCGGTGTAGAGCTTGCGCACCGAGCGCTTCTTGTCGATCAGGGTGTACATCTGCGGGTTGGTGAACTCCGGGTTGTCGCCCTCGTTGTGACCGCGGCGGCGGTAGCAGATGAGGTCGATCACGACGTCCTTGTTGAACGCCTGCCGGAACTCGAAGGCGAGCCGCGCGACGCGGACCACGGCCTCCGGGTCGTCGCCGTTGACGTGGATGATCGGCGCCTCGATCATGCGCGCCACATCGGTGGCGTACATCGAGGAGCGCGAGGACTCCGGGGCGGCGGTGAAGCCGACCTGGTTGTTGATCACCACGTGCACGGTGCCGCCGGTGCGGTAGCCGCGCAGCTGCGACATGTTGAGCGTCTCGGCGACGACGCCCTGGCCCGCGAAGGCCGCGTCGCCGTGGAGCGCGACCGGCAGGACCGTGAAGTCCGTGCCGCCCTTGTTGATGATGTCCTGCTTGGCGCGGGCGATGCCCTCCAGGACCGGGTCGACCGCCTCCAGGTGCGAGGGGTTGGCGGCCAGCGAGACCTTGATCTGCTCGCCGTCCAGACCGGTGAAGGTGCCCTCGGCGCCCAGGTGGTACTTGACGTCGCCGGAGCCGTGCATCGAGCGCGGGTCCAGGTTGCCCTCGAACTCGCGGAAGATCTGCGCGTACGACTTGCCGACGATGTTCGCCAGGACGTTCAGGCGGCCGCGGTGGGCCATGCCGATGACGACCTCGTCGAGGCGGGCCTCGGCGGCGGAGTCGAGAACGGCGTCGAGCAGCGGGATGACGGACTCGCCGCCCTCCAGGGAGAACCGCTTCTGGCCGACGTACTTCGTCTGCAGGAAGGTCTCGAACGCCTCGGCCGCGTTCAGCCGGCGCAGGATGCGCAGCTGCTCCTCGCGCTCGGGCTTGGGACGCGGGCGCTCGACCCGGTCCTGGAGCCACTTGCGCTGCTTCGGGTCCTGGATGTGCATGAACTCGATGCCGGTGGTGCGGCAGTACGACTCGCGCAGCACGCCGAGGATGTCGCGGAGCTTCATCATCGTCTTGCCGGCGAACCCGCCGACCGCGAACTCGCGCTCCAGGTCCCACAGGGTGAGGCCGTGCTCGGTGATGTCCAGGTCGGGGTGCTTGCGCTGGTGGTACTCCAGCGGGTCGGTGTCGGCCATGACGTGGCCGCGGACCCGGTAGGAGTGGATCAGCTCGAAGACCCGCGCGGCCTTGGTGACGTCGTCGTCGTGCGAGGCGTCGATGTCCTTGAGCCAGCGGACCGGCTCGTAGGGGATGCGCAGCGCCTTGAAGATCTCGTCGTAGAACTCGTTCTCGCCGAGCAGCAGCTGGGACAGCACGCGCAGGAACTCGCCGGAGGCGGCGCCCTGGATGACCCGGTGGTCGTAGGTCGACGTGAGCGTCATGACCTTCGAGATGCCGAGCTTGTTGAGGGTGTCCTGCGAGGTGCCCTGGAACTCCGCCGGGTAGTCCATCGCGCCGACGCCCATGATGAGGCCCTGACCGGGCATCAGGCGGGGCACCGAGTGGACGGTGCCGATGCCGCCGGGGTTGGTCAGCGAGGCGGTGACGCCGGTGAAGTCGTCCATGCCGAGCTTGCCGATACGGGCGCGCCGGACGATGTCCTCGTACGCCTGCCAGAACTCGAAGAAGTTGAGCGTCTCGGCCTTCTTGATGGCCGCCACGACCAGCTGGCGGTCGCCGTTCGGCTTCACCAGGTCGATGGCCAGACCCAGGTTGACGTGCTCCGGCTTGACCAGGGTCGGCTTGCCGTCCTTCTCCGCGAAGGAGTAGTTCATCGACGGCATGGCCTTGAGGGCCTGCACCATCGCGTACCCGATGAGGTGGGTGAAGGAGATCTTCCCGCCGCGGGCGCGCTTGAGGTGGTTGTTGATGACGATGCGGTTGTCGAAGAGCAGCTTCACCGGGACCGCGCGGACGGACGTGGCCGTCGGCAGCTCCAGGGAGGCGTTCATGTTCTTCGCGACGGCGGCGGAGGGGCCGCGCAGCGTCACGTACTCCGGGCCGCCCGAGGCCTCGGTGGACTCGTCGGCCTTGGCCTTCGGCTTGGCCGGCGCCGCGGCGGGCTTCTTCTCCGCGGCGGGCTTCGCCGGGGCGGGAGCGGCCTTCGCCGGGGCCGGGGCGGCCTTGGCGGGGGCCGGCTGCGCGGGGGCGGCCGGGGCGGCGGCGGGCGCGGCCTTCGCCGGGGCGGCGGCCGGGGCGGACGCGGCCTCGGCCACCGGGGCCCCCGAGGCCCCGGCGCCGGGAGCGGGCTTGTCCGCCGTGCCGGACCCACCCGGCTTGTAGTCGGCGAAGAAGTCCCACCAGGCGCGATCGACCGAAGTGGGATCCTGGAGGTACTGCTGGTAGATCTCGTCGACGAGCCATTCATTGGCGCCGAACGCGGCGGCCGGGTTGATGCCCGGACCGGCTTGGTCGGTCGAGATGCTCGAGTTACTGGGGGACTGAGACGACACGGCGGCAACCGCCCTCTTCCGCTTCACAAGGTGATGGACAGCGGAAATCAAGGCTACGCCCCCCAAACCGTTCCTTGCAGACCGGGCCGGTGCTTCGTCGTGCACATCACATCGAAGGGCGGGTTTCGGCGCAGGAAATGGCGGGAAACAAGCGAGGTTCCACTGCACTTCGGGTACGCAGGACCGTGGGTAACGGCCCTGCGACCGTATCCCCTGGCGATCCGCTACTGGCTGGACACGGATGAACGTGCCCCTCCGGTTCGACCCTATGTCAACGGAGTCGTCAATCGCGCGGGTCGGGGATTCCCGGGAGGGTGACCTGGATGCGGCAGCCCCGAGCGGATTCGGCCACTCCGATCCGGCCGCCGTGCAGATCGACCGCCCACCGCGCGATGGCCAGGCCCAGCCCGGTGCCGCCGTCGCTGCCCGGGCCGTGAGGGGAGGGCGCCTGGCCCCGGTTGAAGCGCTCGAAGACCCGGTGGCGCTCGGCCTCCGGGATGCCCGGCCCCTCGTCGACGACCTCCAGCTCCAGCGACTCCGGCTGGGGCCCGCGCCGGGCCTTCACCGTCACCCGGCCGTGCGGCGGGCTGTGCTTGACCGCGTTGTCGATGAGGTTGGCGACCACCTGGTGCAGGCGCTCCGCGTCCGCGTGGGCGGTGAGGTCCGACGGCGAGACGTCCAGGTGCAGGTGGACGTCCGTACGGGAGTGGTTGCCCGAACCCGAGGACAGGCGTCGCTGCGAGGCGGCGAGATTGGCCTCTTTCAGTACGCCCGAGAGGTACGGCCACACCTCGAAACGCCGGGCCCTGAGCTCCACCACCCCGTTGTCCAGCCGGGACAGGTCCAGCAGCGTCTCCACCAGCCGGCCCAGCCGCTCCGTCTGCTTCAGCGCCGTGCGCATCGTCTCGGGATCGGCGGCGGACACCCCGTCCACCACGTTCTCCAGCACGGCTCTCAGTGCCGCGATGGGGGTGCGCAGCTCATGGCTGACGTTGGCGACCAGCTCCTTGCGGTGCCGGTCCTCCGCCTCCAGGTCGTCCGCCATGCGGTTGATCGTCTGCGCCAGGTCGCCCAGCTCGTCCCGCCGCCCGGCCCCGCTCACCCGGCGCGTGTAGTCGCCGTGCGAGATGGACCGGGCCACCGCTCTCATCTCGTCCAGCGGCGCGGTCAGGCCGTGCGCCACGAACTGGGTGATCAGCAGGGTGGCGATCACGGAGAAGACCGTGATGAAGCGGAACTCCGTACGGGTCCGCAGCGCGACGATCAGGAGCCCCGTGGTGATGAAGACCGAGACCACCACGAGGGTGCCGAGCTTGGCCTTGATGGAGAAGGGCCGCAGTCCGGACCCTGGCCGGCTCATGGAGCGGGGGTCTCCAGGGCGTAGCCCACGCCGTGCACGGTGCGGATGCGCTCCGCGCCGATCTTCCGGCGCAGCGCCTTGATGTGGCTGTCGACCGTGCGGGTGCCCGAGGCGTCCGCCCAGTCCCACACCTCGGCCAGCAGCTGCTCGCGGGAGAGCACCGCGCGCGGGGTGTTGGCGAGGCAGACCAGCAGGTCGAACTCGGTCGGTGTGAGGTGGACGTCCTCGGCGCGGACCCGGACCCGGCGCTGGGCGTGGTCGATCTCCAGCTCGCCGAGGCGCAGTATCCCGCTGCGCGGGGTGACGGCCGCCAGCGCGGCCCGCTCGACGCGGCGCAGCAGCACGTGCACCCGGGCGGCGAGCTCGCGCATCGAGAACGGCTTGGTCATGTAGTCGTCGGCGCCGACCCCGAGCCCGACCAGCATGTCGGTCTCGTCGTCGCGCGCGGTGAGCATCAGCACCGGAACGGGGCGCGACGCCTGCACCCGGCGGCAGACCTCCAGGCCGTCGAAGCCGGGAAGCATGATGTCGAGCACCATCAGGTCGGGCTGCCATGCCTCGGCCGCGTCCACGGCCGCGGGGCCGTCCAGCGCGGTCTGCACGAGGAAGCCCTCCGCCCGCAGCCGGGCGGAAATGGCGTCGACGATCGTCGCGTCGTCCTCGACCACCAGCACCCGGCGCTGAGCCCCCGGGGTGGCCGCGACGCCGTTGTGGGTGGTGTGTGTCTGTTCCATCGCCCCGCCCCTGCCCGTTCTCGCGGGGACCATTCCCCGCAAGGCACGGTTTTCGCTCGTGGTTTTCGTGGGTGATCCCGTGTACCGGTCAGCAGCGTAAAGGCAGCGGAGGCTTCCCGGCTACGCAGGGTGTTGCCCCACGGGCGCGGGTCCGAACCCTCGGTGGCCGGATCGCGGTCCTTGTGCCGGTTGACCCCCGGCGCCGCCCGGGGTGTGCGTACGGAGAGAGGGGTCACCCCGCCCGGAGTGCGAGATGGACCACGTCGGGCACACCTCGGGCAACGGCCACTTCTTCGGTCCTAACCCCGCTGAACCCGGCATTCCGCAACGCCCGCTCGAAGGCCGGCGACGGCTGCGCGGACCAGACCGCGAGCACGCCGCCCGGGGCCAGCCGGTCGTGGCAGTGTGCGAGACCGGCGGGGGAGTAGAGGCTTCCGTTGTCCTCCGTGACGGTCCAGTCGGGCCCGTTGTCGATGTCCAGGCAGAGCGCGTCGTAACGCTCCGTGCTCGTACGGACGTGCTCGACGAGATCCGCGCGCAGGATCGCGGTCCGGGGGTCGGCCAGCGCGGCGCCGGAGATCCGGTCCAGCGGCCCGTCCCGGTGCCAGTCCACGATCGCCACCTCGCGCTCCACGACCGTGATCCGGCCCCAGCGCTCCTCCTCGGCGGCCCGCACCAGGGAGAACCCGACACCCAGGCCGCCGATCAGCACCGAGGGGGCGGTGCGCCCGGCGGGCAGGGCGGTCAGCGCCGCGTCGATCAGCAGCCGCTCGGAGCGGCCGTCGGAGGTGTCCATCAGGAAGCACCCGTTGGCGATGATCTCGAAGTGCTCCCCGCGCTCCCGCAGGACGACCTCGCCGTAGGGGCCCTCGCGACGGTCCAGGGTGACGGGGTGCTCGTCGGAACGGGTCGGCAGCGTTGCCGTCGGCTCGGGGGCGGTCGTCGCGGACATGCTGGGCTCTCCGGTCTCCGGTCATGACGGTCGGCGTCCGCTCATCCTGGCCCGCCGCGCACACCGGGGCCAGCGCGTTTCCGGTATCGGCGAGGGGAACAACCGTCCGCCGGGGAGCGCTCCTGTACGCGGCGGGGCACCGCACCCGAGGGCGTCCGCGTACGGCGGGGGAGCGAAAGCCCGCGGAGGCCGTCCGCGTACGCGGGAGCGGCTGATCGCTCAGAGCGAACACGGGCAGGGGAACATTCGGCGGCTCACAAGCATTGAGTCCACATAGCTCAACTTGCCTGCCGAAGGGGAGATCATGACTAACGAGTCCGAGGCGTTCACACCGATCGACCTGCCCGTGCTGCCGCTCGACGACGAAGTCGTCCTGCCCGGCATGGTGGTACCGCTCGACCTGTCCGACACCGAGGTGCGCGCCGCCGTCGAGGCCGCGCAGGCCGCCGCCCGCCCCGAGGGCGGGAAGCCCGAGGTGCTGCTGGTCCCGCGGATCGACGGGACGTACACGGGGACCGGTGTCCTCGGCACCGTCGAGCAGGTCGGACGCCTCTCGGACGGTGACCCGGGCGCCCTCATCCGGGCCCGCGACCGCGTCCGCATCGGCGCGGGGACCAGCGGCCCCGGCCGTGCGCTGTGGGTCGAGGGGACCGTGCTCCGCACCGCCGCGCCCGATCCGCTGCCCGGCGCCGCCGCCGAGCTGGTCAAGGAGTACAAGGCGCTCGCCACCTCGTGGCTGAAGAAGCGCGGCGCCTGGCAGGTCGTGGACCGCGTCCAGCAGATCGACGACGTCTCCGCCCTCGCCGACAACTCCGGATACTCGCCGTTCCTCACCACCGCCCAGAAGGTCCAGCTCCTGGAGACCGTGGACCCGGTCGCCCGGCTGCGGCTCGCCATCCAGTGGCTGGGCGAACACCTCGCCGAGCAGGACGTGGCCGAGTCCATCGCCAAGGACGTCCAGGACGGCGTGGACAAGCAGCAGCGGGAGTTCCTGCTGCGCCGCCAGCTCGACGCCGTACGCAAGGAGCTGTCCGAGCTCAACGGCGACCCGGAAGGCGAGACCGACGACTACCGGGCCCGCGTCGAGGCCGCCGACCTGCCTGAGCACGTCCGCGAGGCCGCGCTCAAGGAGGTCGAGAAGCTGGAGCGCTCCAGCGACCAGTCGCCCGAGGGCTCCTGGATCCGCACCTGGCTGGACACCGTCCTCGAACTGCCCTGGACCGAGCGGACCGAGGACGCCTACGACATCTGCGGCGCCCGCGAGGTGCTGGACGCCGAGCACGCCGGGCTCAAGGACGTGAAGGAGCGCATCACCGAATACCTCGCGGTGCGCAAGCGCCGCGCCGACCGGGGCCTCGGCGTCGTCGGCGGACGGCGCGGCGGCGCGGTCCTCGCCCTCGTCGGCCCGCCCGGCGTCGGCAAGACCTCGCTCGGCGAGTCCGTCGCGCACGCCATGGGCCGTTCGTTCGTCCGCGTCGCGCTCGGCGGTGTCCGGGACGAGGCGGAGATCCGCGGCCACCGGCGTACGTACGTCGGCGCGCTCCCCGGCCGGATCGTGCGGGCGATCAAGGAGGCCGGTTCGATGAACCCGGTCGTCCTGCTCGACGAGATCGACAAGGTCGGCTCCGACTTCCGGGGCGACCCGGCCGCCGCCCTCCTCGAAGTCCTCGACCCGGCGCAGAACCACACCTTCCGCGACCACTACCTGGAGGTCGAGCTCGACCTCAGCGACGTGGTCTTCCTGGCCACGGCCAACGTGCTCGAAGCCATCCCGGAGGCCCTGCTCGACCGTATGGAGCTGGTCCGCCTCGACGGCTACACCGAGGACGAGAAGGTCGTCATCGCCCGCGACCACCTGGTGCCGCGCCAGCTGGAGCGGGCCGGCCTGGAGGCCGAGGAGGTCGTCCTGGAGGAGTCGGCGCTGCGCAAGCTGGCCGGCGAGTACACCCGCGAGGCGGGCGTACGGAACCTGGAGCGGTCCGTCGCACGGCTGCTTCGCAAGGTCGCGGCCCAGCACGAACTGGGCGACCGCGAGCTGCCGTTCACGGTGACCGACGCGGAGCTGCGCGGGCTGATCGGCCGGCCGCACCACGTGCCCGAGTCCGCCCAGGACCCGGCCGAGCGCCGTACGGCGGTGCCGGGCGTGGCCACCGGGCTCGCGGTGACCGGGGCGGGCGGTGACGTCCTCTTCGTCGAGGCGTCGCTCGCCGACCCGGAGACCGGGGCGTCCGGACTGACGCTGACCGGGCAGCTCGGGGACGTCATGAAGGAGTCGGCGCAGATCGCGCTGAGCTTCCTGCGGTCCCACGGCGCGGAGCTGGAGCTGCCGGTCGCGGACCTCAAGGACCGGGGCGTGCACGTGCACTTCCCGGCCGGGGCGGTCCCCAAGGACGGCCCCAGCGCCGGCGTCACCCTGACCACGGCCCTGGCCTCGCTGCTCTCCGGGCGGCTGGTCCGTACGGACGTGGCGATGACGGGCGAGGTGTCGCTGACCGGACGGGTGCTGCCGATCGGCGGCGTCAAGCAGAAGCTGCTGGCCGCGCACCGGGCGGGCATCACCACCGTGGTGATCCCGCAGCGCAACGAGGCCGACCTGGACGACGTCCCGGCCGAGGTGCTGGAGAAGCTGGACGTCCACCCGGTGACCGATGTCCGCCAGGTGCTGGAGATCGCCCTCGCCCCGGCCTCGGCCCGGGCGGAGGAGAGGGTTCCGGCCGCCGCCTGACCGCCGCGCGGTGACGGGCGCGGCCCCGGGCGCGCGACCGGTGCGGACGGCCCGCCTCCCGCTGCGGCGGGGGCGGGCCGTTCCGCGTGCCCCGGGTGCGGCCCACGGGCGGTGGATCGTGCCCCGGGCGCGGCCCACGCGCGGTGGATCGCGCCCGGTACGACGCTCAGGGGCGGTGGATCGTGCCCCGGCCGTGGCTCAGGGGCGGTAGATCGTGCCCGGCTGCGGCTCGGCGGGGGCCATCAGCTCGGGGACGGTCACGAAGGTGTAGCCGTCCTTCTGGAGCGCGTCGATGATCCCGGGCACGGCCGGCACCGTGCCCTTATAGATGTCGTGGAGCAGGATGACGCCGTCCTTGCTCGCCTGGTCCACGATGCGCTCGCGGATCAGCGCGGAGTCGTTCGTCGCGTAGTCCTTGGCGGTGGCGCTCCACAGCACCTGGGAGAGCCCGAGGTCCTTGCTGATCTCGGAGACCGTGTCGTCGGTGCGGCCCTGCGGCGGGCGCATCAGCCGGGGCTTCCTGCCGGTGATCTTCTCGATGGCGACCTGGGTCCTCTCCAGCTCGGTCCGTATCGCGGCCGGGTCCTGGTCGGTGAGGATCTTGTGCGTCCAGGTGTGGTTGGCGACCTCGTGGCCCTCGTCCTCGATGCGCCGCACCACGTCGGGGTACTTGAGGACGTGGTGCTTGCCGAGCAGGAAGAAGGTGGCGTGGACCTTCTTCTCCTTGAGGATGTCCAGCAGCCGGGGAGTGTCCTTTCCCGGCCCGGCGTCGAAGGTCAGGGCGATGCACTTGGCCTTGCGGCAGTCCACCGGCCCGAACGTCCCCTTGGCGTCCGACGCCGCCTCCGCGCGTGCCGAGCCCGGGGCCGTCGTCTCCATCGAGCAGCCGCTCAGCGTCAGTGTGAGCGCTGTCACCAGCGCGGCGGTCAACCCGGTTCCGAACGACGGCATCTTCATGCTCGGCACGGCGCACCACTCCTCTGCGGGCAGGTATTTCGCACAGGTGTGCGGTAGTTCGATGACTATACCTAGGGTGTATACGCCTGGTTCATAGCGGGGTCCCGGCCACGCGGGACCCCCGGTGACCTGGGGAGCGGTCGCCGGGGGCGGCAAGGCGGGCGGGGTGAGCTGCCGATGCGGGGTCAGCCGTTGGCCAGGGCCCGCACGCGGTCGATCGCGCCGTTGAAGCGGTTGTGGTCGCCGACGACGGGGCCGGTGGAGGTGTACTGCCAGATCGTCTGGACGGGCCAGCCCGCGGGCAGTTCGCCGACCGTCGTGTTGTACCGCGCCACCCAGAGCGGGTTGGTGGCGCCGAAGCCCGCGTTGTTGCCCGTGCAGTCCTTCCACCAGCTCGTCGCCGTGTAGATGACCGCGTCGCGCCCGGTGCGGGCCCGGTAGGTGGTGGTGAAGTCGCGGATCCAGTTGACCATCCCCGCCTGGCTCAGCCCGTAGCACTGGGCGCCGTACGGGTTCCACTCGATGTCCAGCACGCCCGGCAGGGTCTTCCCGTCCCGCGACCAGCCGCCCCCGTTGTCCACGAAGTAGTTCGCCTGGGCGGCGCCGCTCGTGGTGTTGGGGGTGGCGAAGTGGTACGCCCCGCGGATCATGCCGATGTTGTACGAGCCGTTGTACTGCTGGGCGAAGGAGGTGTTCTTGTAGTACGTCCCCTCGGTGGCCTTCACGTAGGCCCACTTCACCCCGCTGTTCCACAGGGTGCCCCACGCCACGTTCCCCTGGTGGCTGCTGACGTCCACGCCCTCGGTCTGGACGACCCGGGAGTCGCGGGGCAGCCCGCCCTGGCCGTCGTGCTCGATGACGCCCTGGCCCATCCTGGCGGTGCCGCGCGAGGGGACGTCCTTCCCGGCGGGGGCGGCGGTGGCCGCGCCGGGCAGGGCGAGGAGGAGGGCGAGTGAGGTCAGGAGCGTTCCGGCGGCGGCGAGACGCGGGCGACGGGACGTGCGGGGCGTGCCGGATCTGTGCGCGGGCATGGGCGTGCCTCCGAGGTGGGGTGGTCGGTGCGCGGGGAGGTGCGGGACGCGCCTGTCCGGAGCGGTTACGGCGTGTCCATGTCATGTCTGTGAGCCAGACGCTACGCACGTAGACCCGGGGCGCGGAAGAGGGCCGGGACGCCGCCGTTGGTCTACTCCTGCGAAATACTGGCCGAGCTGCGGCGTTGGCCGTTCGCGGAAGAAACTTTCATCGGCAGGAAACCGTACGAGGGGTGCTGACGTGCGCGGGAGCGACAGCGGGCCGGAGCCGGACACGGCGCACGGACGTGGTGTGGACCAGGAGTTCCTGGCGCTGGAACGGGAGCTGGCGGTGTTCCTGCGCCGGGCACGGGCCACCTCGGGCGAGATGGCCCGCGAGGTCCACCCCGAACTGGAGCCCGCCGCCTACGGCCTGCTCGTCCGGCTGGAGGAGGCGGGCCGGCAGCGGGCCACCGAGCTGGCCGCCTACTTCGGCGTCGGCAAGGCCACCATGAGCCGCCAGCTGCACTCCCTGGAGAAGCTCGGCCTGGTGGCCCGCGAACCGGACCCGGCCGACGGCCGCGCCTGGCTCGTCCATCTCACCGCGGAGGGCCTGGACCGCTTCCGCGGCGTCCGGGACGCCCGCCGGGAGAGTTACGTGCGCCGGCTGGCCGGCTGGGACCAGACGGAGGTCGCCGAGCTGGCCCGGCTCCTGCACCAGCTGAACAGCCACGCGGAGGGCTGAGGCGGTCGGCCCGGCCACCGCCGGGCACCGGAAGAGGCCGGCGCCCGGCCCCGGGCCGCAGTCGCCGGCCTTCGCGGCGCACGGCCTCCGGAGGGCCGTCAGCCCAGCTCCACCAGCAGCGCCGTCGCGTCGTCGTGGGTCTTGGCGCGCCGCAGCCGTACGCGCCCCGAGGCGGCGTCGGCCGACTCCAGCTCCCGTACCCGGTCGATCAGCCCCCGCGGCCCCGCCTTCCGCAGCAGCCCCAGCGCGTCCGCCCAGTCGCCCTCGCCGAAGACCTCGGTCCAGCGGGTCGCCCCGTCCGAGAGCGCGGCGAGGGCCCGTACACCGGACACCGGGGTGCTGCCGGTCACCGCGCGTGACGCCACCGACGGATCGGCGGCGGCCGTGAAGAAGCCGCCCTCCTTGTTGCGCACCGTGGCGTCGGCGATCTCGTTCGAGGCCAGGGAGCCCGGCGGCAGCCGGTCCAGCCGGTCGTCGAGGACCGCCCGGACCGTGCCGTCGTACGCCTCCACCAGCAGGGCCGAATCGGACAGCACCAGGTGCTCGACGGTCTCCGCGCCCCAACGCGCCAGGACCACCGTCGCCTGAGGCGTACGCGCGTGAGAAAGCTCACAGGTGACCCGATGGGCGTCGGCTGTACGGGAGATGGCCTCCGCCAGAACCTCCGTCAGCGTCAGATCGGGTCGGGAACCGGACAGTTCCACCAGTGCGCCGCCCAGTCGCGCGGTGAACCAGGGAACCGAGTGCACACAACCGTCGTCCCCCGTCGGCGGGGTGACCCCGTCGAGCAGGACCAGCACACCACCCTGGCCGGAGGCTGGAAGGGCCCCGCAGACCCAGTCCTCGTTGGGGCGTTCGGGGCTGCCGGGCGCGGAGGCGAGTTCGATGCGCATGCCGCCAGTCTGCACGAGCCCTTCACCATCCCCGCACGCGGCCGAATATGGCCTGTAGCAGCAGGTCAAAGCGGCGCGCCGGACGGGCGGGAAGGGCCTCGGACCGGATGCGGGCGGGCATCCTGCCAAAGGCGGGGCGGAACTTCCACCCGGCGGTCCACGCATGGTCAGGGGCGCGGCTGGGGAGACTTGTTCGCCCGCTCAGGAGTGATGTTCACTCCTTCGAGTGGCGGAGCGGTTGATGCGCGCCCCCCTCTCAACAGCACTGGAATGGTCGGAAGCCGTACCAGGAGCGGGGCCCCCTTCCATGTGACCGTGCGTCACCTCTGCTTCAAGGGTGGACGAGTCAAGATTGCGAGCACCGGTGCAGAAGAAGCGGCCGCGGAGCAAGGGCACGACGCGCGACGGTTCCGGGGCGACGCCTCCGGCGCCCGGCGCGGACAAGCGGGCCGTGCGGGTGCGCAGCCGACTGGTCGCCGGGGTGGCCGCCGTCGGCGTCATCGTCGTGGGGGCGGGCGCCCCCGCCGTGTTCGCGGCCTCCGCCGACCTGACCGAGTCCCAGCGGCTCGCCACCCTGGCCGGGCTGAACCAGCAGGCCGTCACCCTCGGGCACTCCCTCGCCGACGAGCGTGACGCGGTCACCGCCTACATCGCCGGCGGCCGCGACGAGAAGGCCGAGGACGGCGACGCCGCGAAGAGCAGGGCCGCCCGCGCCACCCGCGTCGACCAGCAGATCGACGAGATCCACGAGGCCGCCTCCGCCTCCCTGCGCCGTGACCTCTCCACGGTCGCCTCCCTGCGCCGTGACGCCCTCACCGGGAAGGGATCGGCCCTGGAGGCGCACCAGGCGTACTCCGACGTCATCGCCAAACTGCACGGCATCGCCGCCGAGCTGGCCGGGAAGACCCCGCCGCGCGCCGGCGCCGACCGCGCCCCGCTCACCCTCGGCAGCGCCTCCGAACAGGCCGCCGCCACCCGCGGCCTCCTCCTCGCCGCGCTCGCCGTCCCGAGCCCGGAGCCGACGGCCCCGCAGACCGACCCGTTCACCGGGCTGCCCGTCCAGACCCAGGACGAGGACGACACCCGGGCCGGCCGCGAACGCGACGAGCTGAGCGCCGCCGCCCAGCAGGCCCGCGTACGGGAGCTGGCCGCGCTCGCCGACTTCGACCAGGCGGCGGACCCGGAGGCCCGCGACAAGCTCTCCGCCACCGTCACCGGCTCCGAGGTCAACAGCGCGGAGAAGTACCTCACCCGCCTCACCGACCGCCCCGAGCTGTCGCAGGCGGAGCGCCGGACCAACCCGAAGAAGCTGGAGGCCGCGCTCTCCGCCCGCGTCGACCGGATGCGCGGCGTCGAGTCCGCCCTGACCGCCGGCCAGGTCAGCGACCTGGAGGGACTGCGCGACGACGACGTCACCGCCCTCGAACTGTCCATCGCCCTGCTCGGCGGCTGCTTCCTGCTCGCGGTCGGCATCTCCACCGCCGTCGCCCGCAGCCTCACCCGGCCGCTCGCCGTCCTGCGCATCGGGTCCGCCCGGCTCGCCGAGGACCCCGCGAGCGCCGAACCGGTCCGCTACACCGGCCGCAACGACGAGTTCGCCCAGGTCGTCCGGTCGATGAACAGCCTGCACGACCGGTTCGTCACCCTGCACCGGGACGTCACCGGCCGGGTCGAGACCCTCACCGGCGAACGCGCCAAGCTGATCGAGGGCCGCCAGACCCTGGCCGCCCAGCGGACCGAACTCCAGGCGCACGTCAGCGAACTGGCCACCGAGCTGGAGCAGCTGCGCAGCACGGTCAACCACACCTTCGTCAACCTCTCCCTGCGCACCCTCGGCCTGGTCGAGCGCCAACTCGGCGTCATCGAGAGCCTGGAGGAGCGCGAGCAGGACCCGGAGCGGCTGGCCACCCTGTTCAAGCTGGACCACATGGCCACGGTCATGCGCCGGTACAGCGAGAACATGCTCGTCCTCGCCGGCGCGGAGCACGGCACCGGCCACGCCGGGCCGATCCCGCTGGTCGACGTGGCGCGGGCCGCCGTCAGCGAGATCGAGCGGTACGAGCGCGTCACCATCCAGTCGCTGCCGCCGCACGCCCAGATCGCCGGGTTCGCCGCCGACGACCTCAGCCACCTGCTGGCCGAACTCCTGGAGAACGCCACCGCCTTCTCGCCCCCGGACTCCCCGGTCGAGCTGTCCGGCTGGCTGCTGGAGAGCGGTGAGGTGATGCTCTCCGTGTCGGACGAGGGCATCGGCATGTCGGCGGTCCGGATGGGCGAGCTGAATGCCAGGCTGGCGGACCCGGCCTCGTTCGAGCCGGGGGAGCGGCACGTCGACGTGACCGGCTCCGGCCTCGGCCTCCAGGTCACGTCGTTGCTGGCCGCCCGGCACGGCGTACGGGTGCAGCTGCGCGAGCAGAAGGGGAGTGGTGTGACGGCCGTCGTCGTCCTGCCCGAGGCCCTGCTGCCCAACACCCTGCCCGCCGGTCCGCCGCCCGCCGTCCAGCTGCCGGGCGAGGCGCCCGCGCTCAACCTCCCGGGCTCGGTGGCCGAGGCCAACTCCAATGCCCTGCCGAGCCGTTCGGCGGCCTCGTCGGCGGCGCCCGCGCCCGTGCCGCCCGGTACGGAAGCGGACACCGCGACGCCGGAGAACGCAGCGACGGCCGAGCCCGCCCAGGACCCCGCCGAGGAGAACGCCCCCGAACCCGCCGTCGACCCCATGATCGCCGCGGCCGAGCGGACGCTGCGCGAGAAGGCGGCCGACGCGGACGCGGACGACGCGGACCCGGCGGCCACGGACGCCTCGGCCGCGGACCCGGCCGAGGAGCGCCCGGAAGCCACCGCCGTACGGGAGCGGGAGCAGTCCGGCGCCGAACCGGAGACCGACGCGGCCCCCGAGCGGGACTCCGAGGTCACGATGCAGGTCCGCCTGCCGAAGCCCCCCGCGCCCCCGGCCGACGAGACGGCCCACCCCGACGAGGCGGCGGCGCCCGACGTGACCGCGCCGTCCGGCGACCGGGCCGCACCGTCCGGGCAGCCCGGAACGTCCGGTGCCGCCCCCGCCGCCCCGGCGCCCTCCGACCCGTACGCGATCGGCCCCGACCGCCACGAGCGGCCCGCCGACACCGCCCCCGGCGGCCAGGACCCGGACGACGACCTCACCTTCCGTCCCGCCCCGCACGCGGAGGCGGCCGGCGCCCCCGCCCCGTACGCGGAGACCACCGGAGCCCCGTCCCCGCAGGCGGAGCCCGGCCCCGCGCCCGGCGAGACCGTTCCCGCCCCCCGCCGCCCGGTCACCGACAAGGGGCTGCCCAAGCGCACGCCCAACGTGGTCCGGCCGGACACGACGCCCGCCCCCGGGCGCACCGGAAGCCTCGACCGCGACGCCCTGCGCCGCCGGCTCGGCAGCTTCCACCGGGCGGCGCAGGAGGGCCGGCGCGACGTCGAGGCGGAGATCGCCGCGACCGGCGGCATCACCGTCGCCGAGCCCGGGGGCGTACCCGCCGGACGTACGGGGAACGAGACCACCGCACACGCCACGGGCGCCCCACACGGCGCACCGGACGCGCGCACCGCACCGAACGCCGCGACCGGCGGACGGGCGGACGGCCGGAACGATGAGACGGGGGACACAGTCGAGGAGGCACGCAGTTGACTGCGCCCAGCACATTCGGGCTGAGTACCGAGGCCCGTAACCTTCACTGGTTGCTGAGCAATCTCGTGGAGGAGGTGCCAGGGGTCCACTCGGTCACCGTCGTCTCGTCCGACGGCCTGATGCTGCTCTCCTCCGACCCCGGCCACCACGCCCCGGCGGCGGCAGGAACGGCGAACGGGCCCAAGGGCTCCAGCGCCGACCTGGCCACGATCGTCTCGGGCGTCGGCTCGCTGACGGTCGGCGCGGCCAAGCTGATGGACGGCGGCGGCGTCAAACAGACGATGGTCGCCATGGACGAGGGCAGCCTCTTCGTCATGTCGATCAGCGACGGCTCGCTCCTCGGCGTCCACGCCGCACCGGACTGCGACATGAGCGTCGTCGCGTACCACATGGCCCTCTTCGTCGGCCGGGCCGGACACGTCCTCACCCCCGAACTCCGCAGCGAGCTGCGCACATCGATGGAGAGCGCCCAGTGACGACCGCCGCCGCAGAACCCGCCCCCCGCCTCCCCGTCCGAGGAGCCGGCAAACGGCCCGCCCGGGTCCGCCCGTACTCCCTCACCGGCGGACGCACCCGGTTCGGGCACGTCCTGCTGGTCGAGACGTTCGTCGCCGCCCTCGAAGCACCCGACGAGCGCCGCGAGCTCACCAACGGCAACCTCGCCACCCGGGTCATGCCGGAGCTGCGCGCCATCGTCGAACTCTGCCGCCGCATGCGTACGGTCGCGGAGATCTCGGCCCTGCTGAAGATGCCGCTCGGAGTCGTCCGGGTGCTGCTCAGCGACCTGGCCGACCAAGGAAAGATCCGCGTGTACGGGTCCGGTCACGGCACCGGCCAGCCCGACCGCGCACTGCTCGAAAGGGTGCTCAATGGACTCCGCCGTCTCTGAGGCGCCGCTCTTCGCCCCGCGTCAGCCGGGGCCCCGGGTACAGGCCGACGAGTCCCCGCAGGCATGGCAGCTCGACCACACCCGCGCGCCCGTCGCCACCAAGATCGTGGTGGCGGGCGGATTCGGCGTCGGCAAGACGACGTTCGTCGGCTCCGTCTCCGAGATCACGCCGCTGCAGACCGAAGCGCTGATGACCCAGGCCAGCGAGGAGACCGACGACCTCTCCGCGACGCCCGAGAAGACCACCACCACGGTGGCCATGGACTTCGGGCGGCTCACGCTGGAGGACGACCTCGTCCTGTACGTCTTCGGCACCCCCGGCCAGCAGCGCTTCTGGTTCATGTGGGACGACCTGGTGCGCGGGGCGATCGGCGCGGTCGTCCTCGCCGACACCCGGCGGCTGGAGGACTGCTTCCCCGCGCTCGACTACTTCGAGAGCTGCGGACTGCCGTACATCGTGGCCGTCAACCACTTCGAGGGCACGCCCGGCTACGAGGCGGAGGACGTCAGGGAGGCCCTGACCGTACCCTCGCGGGTGCCGATAGTGATCATGGACGCGCGTAACAGGATCACGGTCGTCGAGTCGCTGCTGGCCCTGGTGGGCCATGCTCTCGACGTCACCCCCGCCTGAGAACGCGTACACCGCACCGATCACATACAACGGAGAGCCGCGATGCGGAAGATACTCATAGTCGGAGCCGGCCAGTCCGGGCTCCAGCTCGCCCTCGGGCTGCAGTCCAAGGGCTACGAAGTCACCCTGATGTCCAACCGCACCGCCGACGAGATCCGCACCGGCCGGGTCATGTCCACGCAGTGCATGTTCCACACCGCGCTCCAGCACGAGCGGGACTACCAGCTGAACTTCTGGGAGTCCCAGGCGCCGAAGATCGAGGGCCTCGGCGTCTCCGTCGCCGGTCCCGACTCCTCCCGTGTCATCGACTGGGTCGGCAAGCTGGACGGGTTCGCCCAGTCCGTCGACCAGCGCGTGAAGATGGCCGGCTGGATGGAGACCTTCGCCCAGCGCGGCGGGCAGCTCGTCATCCACGGGGCGGCCGTCTCCGACCTGGACTACTTCTCCCGCACCTACGACCTGGTGATGGTCTCGGCGGGCAAGGGCGAGCTGGTCTCCATGTTCGGCCGGGACGCGTCCCGTTCGCCGTTCGACGCCCCCCAGCGCGCGCTGGCCGTCGCCTACGTCCACGGCATGGGCCCGCGCCCGGAGCACCCGGAGTTCGACGCGGTCCGCTGCAACCTGGTGCCGGGCGTCGGCGAGCTGTTCGTGATGCCGACGCTCACCACCTCCGGCCGGGCCGACATCCTCTTCTGGGAGGGCGTCCCGGGCGGACCGCTCGACGCCTTCCAGGGCATCAAGGACCCCTCCGAGCACCTGGCGAAGACGCTGGAGCTCATGGAGCGGTTCACGCCGTGGGAGTACGCCCGCGCCACCAAGGTCGAGCTGACCGACGCCAACGGCACCCTCGCCGGACGCTACGCCCCCACGGTCCGCAAGCCGATCGGGCGGCTGCCCGGCGGCGGCCTGGTCCTGGGCGTCGCGGACGTCGTCGTGGCCAACGACCCGATCACCGGCCAGGGCTCCAACTCGGCGTCCAAGTGCGCCAACTCCTACCTGGACTCGATCGTCGGGCACGGCGAGAAGGAGTTCGACGCGGCGTGGATGCAGTCCACGTTCGACCGGTACTGGGACACCGCGCAGCACGTCACGAAGTGGACCAACGCGATGCTCGGCGCCCCGCCGGAGCACGTGCTGAACCTGATCGGCGCGGCCGGTCAGCTCCAGCCGGTCGCGGACCGCTTCGCCAACGGCTTCAACAACCCGGCGGACTTCGAGAACTTCTTCTACGACCCCGAGAGGACGAACGCCTACCTGGCCTCGGTCTCCGGCGGCTGACCGCCCGGCACCGCTCCGGCGGCCGGACCCCGCGCCGCCCCACCACCCGCCTCGGCGGCCGGACCCGCACCGCCGGTCCGGCCGCCGAGGCCGTTTCGGGGCCGGGGCCGGGGCAGAGGCCGGACCGGCGGTGCTACGGAGGCGGCCGGGCCCGGCCTCAGGCCGGGGCCGGCCGGTGTTACGGGGCGGCCGGGGCGGTGTCCGCGCTGTAGCCGGTGTCCGTGCCGGCGCGGGCGCCCTCGGGGAGGTCCGGGCGGGTGTACGTGGCGAGCGGGGCGGCGCCCGGGTCGGGGCGGACGGCCCCCAGCAGCGGGTTCGCCGCCAGGGGCGAGACCTTGACCTTCGTGCCGGGGCGGGGCGCCTGCACCACCAGGCCGTCGCCGATGTACAGCGCCACATGGGTCGCCTTCGGGAAGTAGACCACCAGGTCCCCGGGGCGCAGCGCGGAGAGCGGCACCCTCGGCAGGCGCTTCCACTGCTCCTGCGAGGTGCGCGGAATCGTCCGTCCCGCCGCCGACCACGCCTGGGAGGTGAGCCCGGAGCAGTCGAAGGAGTCGGGGCCCTCGGCGCCCCACACGTACGGCTTCCCGATCTGCCGGATCGCGTACGCCACGGCGTCCCCGCCCTGCCGGGTGGCCGGCCGGGTGGCGGAGAGCGCGCCGGAGGCCACCAGCTCGCGCTGGGCCCGGTCCACGCCCTTCTGTTCGAGGCCGGCGAGCTGGGCGATCTGCTCCTCGGAGAGCGTGGCGAGCAGCCCCTCGACCTCGCGCAGCCGCACGTTCACCGCGTCGCGCTCCCTCTTCTGCCGGGCGGCCAGCTTCTTCTGCTGGTCCAGCGCCTTGCGGGCGGCGGCGGCCAGCCGGTCGGCCCGCCGGGCGGCGCCGGTCAGCCGGTCCACCGTGGCGACCCGGTTGGCGGCGAGCCGCCCCACGACGTGGCTCTGGTCCAGGGCGCGCCGGGGATCGCGGGTCAGCAGCAGCCGGAGGTAGGCGGAGAACTCGGTGTGCCCCCGGTACTGCTGCCGGGCCAGCCGGCCCGCGTCGGCCCGGCTCGACTCCAGCGCCGCCCGCGCCTTCGCCAGGTCCGCGTCGACCTTCTTGAGCCGCGCGGTCCGCTGCTTCAGCTTCTCGGCGGTGGCGTTGTACGTCTCGCTCGCCTCCTCCGCCGTCCGGTAGCGGGTCTGCAGTTCGCGCAGGAGGGCGGCGACGCTCCTCGGCGCCTCGGGCGCGGCGAGCGCGGTCCCGGCGTCCACCTCCGCGGCGTCGGCCTCGTCGGCGTTGGAGCCCGGCTCGTCGGGGTCGGTTTCGTCGGGGTCCGCGCCGGGCTCCTCGGGGTCGGTTTCGTCGGCGTCGGACTCCGGCGTACCGGAATCGTCGGCGTCCTGTGTGTCGGCGGGCCCGGGGTCGGGGGCGTCGGCCGATGGCGCGGAGTCCCCGGGCGGTACGGGGTCCGGTACGGCGGGGACGGCGATGGCGGGGGAGACCGTGAGCGCCGCGGCCAGCGCGGCCGTGCAGACCGCGCGCAGGAGCCTGCCTGACACGACAACACCTCCAGGACGGAGACGCGGCCCGGCAACGGCCCCGTCCATCGATCGGCGAATCCGATCATCCGGTCATCCGACGCCGGGCGACGCAAGCACCGCGCGGCGTGCCGCCCGGGGAACGCCCGGACGGCGGCGGGGAGGGTGTGTCAGGCCCCGGAGGCATGCGTCCGGCCATGGAGCGGGCTTCGGGCCACCGGGAAGGAGACGGGTCAAGCCAGGAGGAACGGGGACCGGTCAGGCGCTGAGGGGGTGTTGCGGGCCACCGGCAAGGAGACCCGTCAGACCATGGGGCGGGAGCCCGTCAGGCCACCGGGAAGGCGTAGAAGCTCCGTTCGCGCTGAACGATCGCGGTCTTCCCCACGGTCAGCACCCGGTACGGCGCGCTCACCGTCGCCCCCTTGGGTTCGGCGGCCCCGATGTCCTGGAACTTCCACAGGCGTTCGCCGCTGTCCGCCGCGAACGCCGTGACCTGGACCGCGTCGGCGGCGATCAGCGTCTTCTCGCTGCTGCTCAGCGTGATGGCCGGAGCGTTCCCGGGGGCCGGGACCTCCGTCGAGCGACGCCACACGAGCCGGCCGCTCTCCCGCTCGACCGCGCCGACCGACTGGCTGCTCTCCGTGGTGTGGACCAGGGGTCCGGCGATCAGCGGGGTGCCGTACACCGAGCCCTCGGTGCCCTCGACGCGCCACAGCGGCTTCGCGGTGTCCGCCTCGAACGCCTCCAGGTCCGTGCCGACCGCCGCGTACAGCGTTCCGTCCTCGTCGCCCGCGGTGGCCGCCTCGGGGGTGGCCGCGCCGTACTGCTTGGTCCACAGCAGCTTGCCGGTCTTCTGGTCGAACGAGCGGACCGAGCCCTTCCGCTTCGCCGCCCTGACCTCCGCTGGTGTCAGACTGGCCGAGCGCTGCCGTACGAGGATGTCGGCGGAGCGCTCCGCGGCCACCCGGTAGGAGGGGGTGCCGGGCGCCCGGCCCGCCGGGACCGGGGTCCGCCACAGCTCCTTGCGCCGCACGATGTCGTACGCGAGGAAGAACGCCTCGGGGACCTGCTTGTCCTTCCCCTTCTTCTTGCCCTTCTTCGGCTTCGGGGCCTTCACGGTGACCGTGTGCGACGCGGTGAACCAGATGACCGGTCCGGAGGAGCCGGCCAGCGGACCCACGGCCAGGTCGTCGAAGGCTTCGGTGTAGCGCACGCGGTGCACGACCTTGCCGTCCTTCGGCGCCAGCCACAGGAACTCCGTCGGGCTCGACACGAAGACCAGGTCGGTTCCGGCGGCCAGCGCGGCCTGCCCCTTCGCGGCGTCCGCGCGCTGCCACCGCCGCTTCCCGGTCCGCAGGTCGACGGCGGCGGCCTGGCTCTCACCGGTCAGCACGAGGAGCTCGTCCTGCCAGACGGCGGCGGTCAGCGGAGGCGCCTCGGAGGCCGGGTGCGTGTAGGTCCAGCGCGGCTCGGGCGCCTGGCCGGGGAGCGTTCGGCGGGGCTTCGGGGCGGGCTTGTCGTCGGTCGCCGCCGCCGTCTCCCCGGACCCGAGCGCGGCCATCGCGCCACCGCCCACGACCAGGCCGCCGACGGCCGCCGCGGCGATCGTGAGCAGCGTCCGGCGGCTCGCGCCGGGATCGGGCGCGGGGGCCGGCGCGGGCGGCAGCGGCAGGGAGACCATCGGTCCCCCGCCGCCCGCCCCGGTCCCACCGGCCCCCGTCGGCAGCGCGGCGGCCGGGTACGGGGTGGGCCCGCCGTGCGGCGGGCCGGCCGGCGGTACGGAGCCGGGCGCGGCGTACGGGGCGGCGGGCGCGGCGTACGGGTGACCGGGCTGCGGTGCGCCACCGGGCGCGGCGGGGGCACTGTGCGCGGCGGGGGTGCCGGGCGCGGCGGGCGCTTGCTGTGCGGTCGGGGCGAGGGCGGGCGGCGGGGGAGCGACGGCCCCCTGTGGGAGCGCGAGCTGGGTCGTCGGAGTGTCGTTGCGGGGCGGGCGCGGCCCGGTGTTCAGGAACCGAGTGGTGCCCCGGTCCTCCCCGATGCCCCCGGGCCCGGCGGTCTCCGCACCGGGCGCCTCCTCCGCATCGAACGTCCCAGCCGCACCGGGCGCCCCGTCCGTACCAGGCGTCCCGTCCGTACCAGGCGTCCTGTCCGCACCGGGCGCCCCGTCCGTACCAGGCGTCCCATCCGCACCGGGCACCCTGTACGCACCGGGCGTCTCCACGCCCCCCGCCGCCGGGACCTCCAGCGCCCGTACCCGCGCCTCCTGGTCCGCGACCGCCGCCGCGAGCGGTTCGGGGAGCCAGCCACCCCGGGCCAGCCCCGCCGCGCCCTCCAACGCCAGCTCGGCGGCGACCGTGCCGGCGCTCGGGCGCTCGGCCGGGTCCTTCGCCAGGCAGCTCGCGATCAGCTCGCGCAACTCCTGCGGTACGCCGTCCAGTTCGGGCTCGTCCTCCGCGATGCGGCGGCTCGCCCCCTCGGCCGGCCCCTCCGTGAACGGGGTCGCCCCCGTCGCCGCGTACGCCAGCAGCAGCCCCAGGACGAACAGGTCGGACGCGGCGGAGACCTCCTCGCCCGCGATCTGCTCGGGCGTCAGATAGCCCAGCCGCACGGACAGCCGGTCCTCCGGGCCCGCTTCCGCCGAGGCGGCCGCGCCCAGCGGGCCGAACGCGGTGAGCCGGGGCCCGTCGGCGGCCAGCAGGACCGTGCCCGGGGCCAGTCCCTGGAGGGCGGCCCCGGTGGCGTGCACCCGGGAGAGCGTCTCGGCGATGCCCGCGCCCAGGACCCGTACGACCCTCTCGGGCAGCGGCCCGGCGATCCCGACCGCCTCGTCCAGCGGCAGCGCGGGGACGTAGCCCGCCGCCGTCCACAGCGGCTCAGGGCCGTCCCCGGGCGTCCCGGCCGCCTTGCCGGTCTCCAGCGGCGGGCTCACCCAGCCGCCCGCGAGGCGTTCGGCGGTGCGGGCCTCGGCCCGGAAGCGGCGGCTGAAGACGGGGACGGCCGCCAACTCGGGCCGGGCGGCGGTGACGAGGGCCGTCTCGCCGCTCGCGGTGTCCCGGGCCACATACCGTACGGCGCTCGCCTGTTCGTCGAAACGGGCCAGCGCGGTGAAGCGGCCGAAGCGGCGTGGATCGTCCTGACGCAGCGCCTCCATGGCGCACCCCCTTGTGACCGTTCGCGGCGACCGGACGGCCCGTCCTCCGGCACCTGACCGTCGATCTTAGGGCCTGTCTGACCATTCCCGTCGTCGCCCGTAGGGCGGCCGCGCGGCGTCAGGTGCGTGCTCTCGGCGTGCCGGCGAGAGTGCGTGCATGGCGTCGTGAGGCAGACGGGAATGGTCAGACAGGCCCGAGGGGGTGCGCCACGGAGGCGGTCCGCCCACCGCTCAGTCCTCGCGCGAAGGTTTCGACCAGGGCCACTTGAGGGGGCGGCGCTCACGGCCGCCGGGGGCGTACTCGTACACCCAGCCGCGCTGCAGGCCGAGCCGCCGGGTGTAGCCGGCCGGGACCCGCTGGTAGGCGTACACGGTGGCCGGTCCGCCGTCGGGGGAGGGCACCGGGACCTCGTACCACTTCGGCGGGTGGCCGGTCGGGCCCAGCAGGATCGGCAGGACCCGGCCGTCCAGGGGACCGCCGCGGAAAGGGGTGTTCTCGCTCTTCACCCGGTCAGTCTGACGCAGGGGCGGCGGGCAGCAGGTGTGCCGCCTCCACCACGACCGGAATCACTCGTTCCGCGAGCTGTCCGGCCGGCCCGGCGGACCGTTCCAGGGCCAGCAGGTCGTGGACCACCGTCGCGGTCTCCGGGTCGGTGGCCGCCGTCGCGGTGAGCAGGGCGATCAGATGGTCGACAAGCCAGCCGCGCAGTTCCGCCGCGGCCGGCTGCTTCCCGTCGTCCAGCCAGATCAGCGAGGCCGCCTCGACGGCCGCGATCCAGCTGCGGACCATCATCCGCAGCCGCGGCCCGGCCGGCTTCTCCCCGGTCCCGCCCATGCGGCCGAGGTGGCGCAGGATCTCGTCGGCCGCCGCCCGGCGCACCCCGTCGACGATGGTCGTGGTCCGGGAGGTCTCCACCACGCTGCCGCCGCGCAGCAGCGCGCTGAAGCCGGTGTCGTGCTCGTCCACGAAACGCAGATAGCGGTCGAGGACCCGGGCGACCCGCTCGGTCGGCGGACCGGTCTCGGGTTCGGTGAAGCACTGCGTCAGCTCGTCGGCGGCCGAGCCGAGCGCCGCCTCGTACAACTGCTGGCGTCCGCCCGGGAAGTAGCGGTAGACCAGCGGCCGCGACACCCCGGCCGCCACCGCCACCTCGTCGAGCGAGACCTCGTCGGGCGCCCGGTGGGCGAAGAGGCCGAGGGCGGCGAGGAGCAGCTGCGCGCGGCGCTCCTCGACGCTCAGCCTGCGGTACGTCGCCCGGGGCGGCGGGACTGCGGCGGTGGAGGTCATGCCTTCGACCCTAAGGCCCCGGGGTCCCGCGCCGGTCGGCAGCACGGGTTTCAGGCCAGCAGCCCGGAGGCCCGCCACAGCCGCCGGCTCACGCCGTTCAGCAGCCCGATGTCCTCGAAGAAGTCGGTGAGCCGCTTGGCCCCGGTCTGCATGATCTCGGCGCGGTGGCCGCTGGCCTTCACCTGGGCGACGGCCTCGCGGCGGTCCAGGCCGACGTTCGCGTACACCTGCGGGTTCACGAAGCAGACCGAGAAGACGCGGGCCGCCTCGGCGCAGCTGACCTTGGTCAGTTCGCGTTCCCAGCGCGGGGCGGTCACCATCTGGCGGCGCAGCTCCTCCCGGGCGTACCGGACGTGGCGGGCCTCCTCGATCACATGGATACGGGTCACCCCGCGCACCACGGTCTGCACCCGCTCGTCCGGGAAGGTCAGGCGCTGCATCCAATCGAGGATCTCCTCGCCGAGCAGGGTCGAGGCGAACGAACCGGGCGTGGTGGAGACGGTCTTCAGGACCCGCGCCAGATTGTGGTAGACGCGCGGCACCGGATACGTCGGGGCGCCGCCCCAGTCGATCATGCGGCCGAACATCATCGAGTGGCGGCACTCGTCGGCTATCTCGGTGAGCGCGTAGCGGACGTGGTTGCTGGTGACGGGCTTGTCGTAGACGTGCCGCACCAGCAGCTGCATGAGGATGATCTCGAACCAGATGCCGAGCGAGGCGAGCGCGGCGCCCTCGTGGCGGGAGAGGTCGAGGCGCTGCTCCTCGGACATGCGGTCCCACATCGGGGTCCCGTACAGCGACAGCAGCTCCGGCGGCCAGAACCACTTGCCCTCCTCGACCGCGGAGTCCCAGGCGATCTCGGTGTCGGGGTCGAAGGAGTGCTTGGCCGACGATTCGAGCAGCCGCAGGGCGACCTGTTCGCGGTCGCGGAGCGGGCCGAGCGCGTCGCGGAGCAGGGTCACATCGCGAGCGGTGGCGGGCGGCGTCATGGCGGGAGCACCTCACACAGTGGGTTGCCGGGCCTGGGTGTTACCGGCGGTCACTCTTTATGAGACTGCCTGTCAGCAATGGGCGTCAATCCCCTGTGCACAACTGTGTGCGACTTGTTGACCCGGCGTCTACCAGCGTGTGAACCTGCCGGGGAGGCGGCCGGTGTGCCCGTTCAACTGGCTGCTGCGCCAAGGAACTTGTCGATCCCGGTGATCCTGCCGATCCCTCTGATCTCTCCGATCTTCCCGGTCTTCCCGATCTCTCCGGTCTCTCTGATCTTCCCGCTCTCTCCGATCTTCCCGACCCCGCTGATCACGTCGAGCTGTTCGAGGCGAAGGAGCCGTCCGTGTCCACACACGACCTGTACACCAGCCCGCCCGTCGAACCGATCTGGCAGGTCCCCGCCACCGGAGCCGCCCGCTTCAGCTGGGACTACGACGACGGGCGCGAACGCCTCCTCGCCCTCTACCAGAAGGGCAAGGACAAGCAGTGGGACGGCAACAAGCGGATCGACTGGTCGCTGGAGGTGGACCCCACCGACCCGCTCGGCACCCCCGACGAAGCCCTCACGCTGTACGGCACCCCGCACTGGGCGAAGATGACCGAGAAGGACAAGGGCGAGCTGCGCAAGCACTACACCTCCTGGCAGTTCAGCCAGTTCCTCCACGGCGAGCAGGGCGCGATGGTGTGCGCGGCGCGCATCGTGGAGTCCGTACCCGACCTGGACGCCAAGTTCTACTCGGCCACGCAGACCATGGACGAGGCCCGGCACGCCGAGATCTACGGGCGCTTCCTGCACGAGAAGGTCGGCATGCTCTACCCGGTCAACGACAACCTCCAGGGGCTGCTGGGCGACACCCTGCGCGACTCCCGCTGGGACATGCCCTACCTCGGGATGCAGGTCCTCATCGAGGGGCTGGCGCTGGCCGCGTTCGGGATGATCCGCGACACCACGACCAAGCCCCTGCCCAAGCAGATCCTCGCGTACGTCATGCAGGACGAGGCCCGGCACGTCGCCTTCGGACGGATGGCGCTGCGCGACTACTACCGGCAGTTGAGCGACGCCGAACTCCGGGAGCGCGAGGAGTTCGTCATCGAGGGCTGCTACCTGATGCGCGACCGGCTCAGCGGCGTCGAGGTCCTGGAGAACTTCGGCATCGGCAAGCAGGAGGCGAAGGACCTCTCGGAGCACTCCGAGTTCCTCCAGCTCTTCCGCAAGCTCCTGTTCAGCCGGATCGTCCCGTGCGTCAAGGACATCGGCCTGTGGGGCCCGCGCCTCCAGCAGGCGTACGTCGACATGGGCGTCCTCGAACTCGGCGACTCCAACCTCGACCTGCTGATGTCGCAGGACGAGGAGATAGCCGAGGCGCTCGACCGCGAACGCTTCGCCGCCGAGGAGGAGTCCCGGGTGGCGGAGGTCGCGGAGGCGATCGAGCAGGGCGCGGCGGACGCCGCCTGACAGGCCGACCGATAACGGATGTACGCCGCCGGGTCCGGCGGCCAGGATGGCGGGATGACGACGAACCCGTCCGCCGCCGGCCGCGCCGCCGCCCGCCGCAGTCTCGAAGCGCTCGCGCTGGGCGACTCGTTCGGGGAGCGGTGGTTCCCGCTCTTCCGCGAGCCCCGGCGGGCCGCGAACGAGATCCGGGACCGCCGCACCCCGGCCGAGCCCCGCTGGCACTGGACCGACGACACGGCCCTGGCGCTGGCCCTGAACCGCTCCCTCGACGAGCACGGACACGTCGACCAGGACCATCTGGCGCTCTGCTACGCCCTCGCCTTCGACGCGGACCGGGCGCGCGGCTACGGCCACGGCATGCACCTCCTGCTGCCCCGGTTGCTGGACGACCCGGCCGCCTGGCGGACCCTGGCCCCCGAACTCTTCGACGGCGGCAGCCTCGGCAACGGCGCCGCCATGCGGGTCGCGCCGCTGGGCGCCCGGTTCCACGCGGACCTGGACCTCGTCGCGGCGCAGGCCGTGCTCTCGGCGGAGGTCACCCACGCGCACCCGGACGGCATCGCGGGCGCGGTGGCCGTCGCGGTGGCGGCGGCGCTCTCGGCCCGCGGCGGACTCGACCTGGGCGCGGTCGCGGACCGTACGCCCGAGGGGCCGGTACGGGACGGGGTCCGGCGCGCGGCGGCGACCCCCTTCACCACGCGGCCGTGGCAGGCCGCGGACCTGCTCGGCAACGGGCAGCGCATCCGGGCCGACGACACCGTGCCCTTCGCGCTGTGGACCGCGGCCCGGCACCCGGACGACCTGGAGGCGGCGCTCTGGGCGACCGCGGAGGGGCTCGGGGACGTGGACACCACGTGCGCGATCACCGGCGGCGTGGTCGGAGCGGCGACCGGGACGGCCGGGGCGCCGGAGGACTGGCTGCGCAGGTGCGAGCCGCTGGGGTGAGGGGCGTCGGCGGCCGGGGGCGGGGCGCGGCCGGGAGCGGGGCAGGGCGCGGCAGGCGGGTGGCGGTGCGCGGGGCAGGGTGCGGCAGGCGGGTGGCGGTGCGCGGGGAGCGGGCGGTGGGGAGAGGCCGCAAGGGATCCCGGACCGCGCCCGGCGGTGCTCTCGACCTGGTACCGATCCGGTCCGCGTCGAAACTCCGTTCGCCGCCGTGTCGTACCGTGAGCCCATGACCACCCCGCCGCACCCGCCGCAGGGCCCGTACGGGCCGCAGAACCCGCAGGACCCGTACGGCCCGCCGACCGCGGCCCCGGGGCCCGTGCCGCACCAGCAGCCCTACGGCTACCCGCAGCCTCCGTCGCAGCCCGCCCCGCCCCCGCAGGACGGCTGGGGCCACCCCGGGCCGCAGAGCCAGGAGGGCGGCGGCTGGGGCGAGCCGGGCCCGCAGGCCCAGCCCGGAAGCGGCTGGGATCAGCCGGGTCCGCCGGCCGAACCCGCGAGCGACTGGAGCCGGCCGGACCCGCCCGGTGCCGACGGTGCCTGGGGGCAGCCGGGCCCGCAGCCCGGGGCCGGTGGCTGGCCTCCCCAGAACCCGCCGCCGCGCAGGAAGCGGACCGGGCTGATCGTCGGGATAGCGCTCGGCGCGATGGTGGTGGCGGGCGGCATCGCCTTCGGCGTCGCCCAGCTCGCCGACAAGGGCAGCGACCTCGTGTACCCGAAGGCGGAGTACCGCCTCGTCGTGCAGAAGCAGCTCTTGGACGGCGAGTTCACTCTCGGCGACGACCTGTCGGAGACCGAGGGCAAGGAGATCGAGGAGACCCCCGACGTCAGCATCCGGGACGCCGAGGCGGTCGTCGCCCACTACACGTCCGGGGAGGGCGGGGCGCTGATCCTCTCGGGGATGTACGGGCGTCTGGCCAGCCCCGACCTCATGCGCGGCACGATCATGGAAGGCGCGGCGGACGCCGAGGACGGCAAGCTCGTCGTACCCCCCAAGGAGTTCAAGCCCCGGGGGTACGACATCGTGATCGAGTGCCAGGTCGTCCAGTCGAAGAAGGCAGGCGTCGTCGCCAACGTCCCCATGTGCGCCTGGGCCGACGGCAACACCGCCGCGATGATCGCGCTCATCCGCGCCGGGGACGTGACCAAGGACGCGAAGTCCCTCGACCTGGCGGCGGCCGCGGAGGAGACCGCCAAGGTTCGCGAGGAGGCCCGCAAGCCGCTCGGCTGAGCCCGGACGCCGGGTTCGGCCCACCTGGCCGGGCCCACACTCGGCCGGGCCCGACGCTCGGCCGGCCGCCGGCCGCCACCGCCGGTGGTCAGCCGCCTGCCGCCCGCCCGGCCGGGCCCGACGCTCGGCCGGACGCGCACCGCCGCCCACCCCGGCCTCCTCCGCTTCCGCCGGGACCGAGGGCCGCTGACGGTCACTGCTCCCCGGCGCCCGGCGGTCTCCGCGCGGCGGGCAGGGCGTCCTCCAGCGTGCGGGCCGCGGCGACCAGCCGCAGGTCCCCGCCGTGCGGGGCGACCACCTGGAGCCCCACCGGGCAGCCGTCCGCGGTGAAGCCGGCGGGCAGGCTCGCCGCCGGGTGCCCGCTCAGGTTGAACGCCCAGGTGAGCGCCGTGGAGTAGAGGTCCCCCGGGCCCTCGTGGCCGTGCGGCCGGTTCGGGGTGGCCGGGGTCAGCAGCAGGACCCCGCCGCCGAGGAGCGCCGCCAGCCGCTCGTCGTTCGCCCGCCGCACCCGCACCGCCGCCGGGTCGTCCGGCGCCCCGCCCCGTACCGCCGTCCAGGCGTCCACCGGGTCCAGCAGCCCGGCGTCCCGCTCCAGCAGGCGTACGGTCCCCGCCGCGACGAGCCGGTCCACCGCCGCCCGGACGACCGCGGCCACCTCCGGGTCCACCGCGGCGAACCCCAGGTCGTCGCTGTACACGACGGGCAGCGGCAGCGCGGGCGAGCCCGGCCACGACCCGGCCGGCCCCGGCCGGGCCCCGGCCGGGCGCGACGGAACGCTCTCCGGGGCGGCGGGCTCCCCGCCGTCCTCCAGTACGTGCCGCAGCCACCGTTCCGCCTCCGCGGCCGACCGGGCCAGCACCCCCGCCGAGGCCAGCCCGGACCGGTCGGGGGAGGGCAGCAGCCCGTTCGTCGTCTTCAGCCCGAACACCCCGCACCAGGCGGCCGGAATGCGGACCGAACCGGCCCCGTCGCTGCCCGTCGCCACGTCCGCCATGCCCGCCGCCACCGCGACCGCCGCCCCGGCCGACGAACCGCCCGGCGTACGGTCCGCCCGCCACGGGTTGACCGTACGGCCGCCCGCACCCCGCCCCCACGTCTGCCAGTGCGTACCGGGACCGGGCACCGAGGTAGCGCCGACCGGGACGCCGCCCGCCGCGAGGAGCCGGCGGGCCGCGTACGACCGGATGCCGGTGGGGCCCTTCACCGCGAACGGCCGCCCGCCGAGGGGGAGTCCGCGCGCCACCGCCTCCCGCTCCCGGTCGAGCGCCTCCCGCGGCCAGACCTCGATGAACGCGTGCAGCGCCGGATCGAGCCGCTCGATACGCTCCAGGGCCCGAGCCACCGGGGAGGTCGTCCGTGTCATGCGCCCAGTCTGCCCGGACCCGCCGCACGCGCCCCAGGGGCGGCCCCCGGGTAGCCCCCGGCGTATCAGCGCCCCGCGTCCTCCTCCTCGTCCAGCGCCGCCTCCATCACCGCCCGCGCGATCGGGGCCGCGCTGCCGCCGCCGCTGATGTCGGCCCGGTCGGCGGACGCGTCCTCCACGACCACCGCCACCGCCACGGACGGGCGTCCGGAGCCGGGGGCCTGGGCCCAGGAGATGAACCAGGCGTACGGCAGGCCGGAGTTGTCCACGCCGTGCTGGGCGGTGCCGGTCTTGCCGCCGACCCGCACCCCGTCGATCGCCGCGTTGGACCCGGTGCCGTTCTCCACCACCTCCACCATCATCCGCTGGAGCTGCACCGCCGTCGACGGGTTCATCGCCCACTGGGACGCGCCCGCCCCCTCCTGCCGGACCGTGTCCCCGTCGTCGGTCGTCACCCGGTCCACCAGATGGGGGCGGCGCAGGTCCCCGCCGTTGGCGACCGCCGAGGCGACCATCGCCATCTGGAGCGGGGTCGCCGTCGTGTTGAACTGCCCGATCGAGGACAGCGCGAGCTGGTCGTCGCTCATGTCCGTGTCGAAGTTGCTCCGCGCCACCCCGGAGGGGACGCGCAGCCCGTCGTCGTTGAACCCGAACTTCCGCGCCGCCTCCACCATCCCGTCCAGGCCCACCTCGACACCCAGGTGGGCCATGACGGTGTTGCAGGAGACCCGGATCGCGTCCGCCAGGGACGCCTCCTCGCAGCCCCGCGCCTCGTTGGGCAGCGTCGTCCGCGTCCCCGGCAGGACATACGGCGACGGGGTGTCCGTGGCGGCTGAGGGGTCCGTCACCGTCCGGGAGTCCAGGGCGGCCGCCGCCGTCACGATCTTGAAGGTGGAGCCCGGCGGATAGGTCTGCCGGATCGCGCGGTTCAGCATCGGCATGGTCGTGGACGCGTTCAGCCGCCGCCAGGCGTCGGCCACCGCCGGCCCGGTCCCGGACAGCCGCTCGGGGTCGTACGACGGGGTCGAGACCAGCGCCAGGATCGCGCCCGTCGACGGGTCCAGGGCGGCGACCGCGCCCCGCCGCCCCCGCAGTCCCTCGTACGCGGCCCGCTGCATCGACGCCCTGACCGTGGTGACGACGTCGCCGCCGGGCTGGCGGCCGCGGGTGAACTCGTTCCAGAAGGGCAGCGGCGCCAGCAGCGGGTCCGTCCCCGAGAGCACCTCGTCCTCGGCGTTCTCCAGCAGCGTGGTGCCGTACGTCTGCGAGGCGTAACCGGTCACCGGCGCGTACAGCGGGCCGTGCGGATAGGTGCGTTCGAAGCTGAGCCGCTCGCCGGTCTCCCTGTTCCCGGTCACGGGCCGGCCGTCGACCAGGATGTTCCCGCGCGGCTGGTCGTAACGGGCGATCGTGGCACGGCGGTTGGCCGGATTCGCATCCAGCTCGTCGGCCTCGAAGACCTGCACCCGGGCCGCGTTCACCAGGAGCGCCACCAGCAGCAGCAGACAGAAGGCGGCGGCCCGCCGGATGTGGCGGATCACCGGTCCGCCTCCCCGGCCGCCGCGACGGTCCCGGTCTCCACCTGCTCCGGAGGGGGCCGCCGGGCGAAGTCGCTGACCCGGATCAGCAGTGCCACGATGATCCAGTTGGTGACGACGGACGAGCCGCCCTGCGCCAGGAACGGCATCGCCATCCCGGTCAGCGGGATCAGTCCCATCACCCCGCCCGCGATGACGAACACCTGGAGGGCCAGGATCGACGCCAGGCCGATCGCGAGCAGCTGCCCGAACGGGTCGCGCAGGGCGAGCCCGGCCCGGTAGCCGCGTGCCACGAGCAGCGCGTACAGCAGGAAGATCGCGGACAGTCCGGCGAGCCCCAGCTCCTCGCCCGCCGTCGCCAGGATGAAGTCGGACTTGGCGGCGAAGCCGATGAGGATGGAGTGGCCGGCCCCGAGCCCGGTCCCCAGCATCCCGCCCGCCGCGAACGCGAACAGCGACTGGGCGAGCTGGCCGGGCCCCCGCCCCGCGTCGATCGAGGCGAACGGGTCGAGCCAGTCCTGCACCCGGCTGTGCACATGCGGTTCGAAGGAGCCGACGACGAACGCCCCGACGGCGGCCAGCAGCAGCCCGACCGCGATCCAACCGGTCCGGCCCGTCGCCACGTACAGCATGATGACGAACAGTCCGAAGAAGAGCAGCGAGGTGCCGAGGTCGCGTTCCAGCACCAGCACCCCGACGCTCAGCAGCCAGATCGCCACGATCGGCCCGAGCACCCGCCCCGAGGGCAGTTGCAGCCGCCACACCCGGCGGCCGGTGTACGCGAGCGCGTTGCGGTTGGCGGCCAGGTAGGCGGCGAAGAACACCGCGAGCAGGATCTTCGCGAACTCGCCGGGCTGGAAGGAGAGTCCGCCGATCCGGATCCAGATCTTGGCCCCGTTCACCGCCGGGAAGAAGATCGGCACGGTCATGAGCACGAGCGCGGCGGCCACCGCGAGGTACGCGTACCGCTGGAGCACGCGGTGGTCGCGCAGCAGCAGGACGACCGCCGTGAACAGCGCGACGCCGAGCGTTGACCAGACGAGCTGGGTCGGCGCGGCCTGGTCCCTCGGCGTCTCCAGGTCGAGGCGGTAGATCAGCACCAGCCCGAGCCCGTTGAGCAGTACGGCGATCGGCAGCAGCAGCGGATCGGCGTACGGGGCCCGGAAGCGGACCGCGACGTGGGCGAGCAGCGCGAGGGCCCCGAGCCCGCTCCCGTATCCGGCGACGTCGGGCGGCACCGCCCCGTCGTGGGCCAGGCCGACCGCCGCGTAGCCGTAGACGGAGATGAGCACGGCCCCGACGAGGAGGGTCAGCTCCACCCCGCGCCGCTTGGGCAGGCGGAGCTCGGGCGGGGGAGCGTCCGCCGTCGTTGCGGTCATGCCCCGCAACGTAGCAAGAGGTGTGCGGTATTTCCCTTATGTCACACCATTGCCGATGTCGCGGGCGCCCCGCCGGTGCGCCCGGGGGATGCGGCGTCCGGGGCGGCGTGTACGGCCGGACCGTGTGCCCGCCCCGCGTCCACGGTCGGATCGCGTACGGCCGGGGGATCGGGTGCCCGCACGCGCGAAGGGCCCACGCGCGAAGGGCCCACGCGCGGGCGGGCGCCCACGTGCGCCCGCCCGTGGAGCACGCGGCTGCGGGAGCCGGGCCGCACGGGCGGGCGGGTGGAAACGGAGCGGGCGCGTCACGCGGCGCCACGCGTGACGCGGACCGCGCGCGTCACGCGTGACGCGGACCGCGCGCGTCACGCGGCGTCGCGAGAGACGCGAAGCTCGCGGGTCACGCGGCGTTGCGAGTGACGCGGCGCTACGAGTGACGCGGGGTCAGCACGTCTGCGGGGCGGAGCCGATGTTCTCGATGTAGCGCGCCGAACCCCAGGCCCAGGTGCCGTCGCTCAGGAGGTACCAACGGTTGTTGCCGTCGACGTTGTCGCCCGTGGTCTTGCAGAAGATGCTGACGACCGTGCCGTAGTCGACCGAGCCGACGACGCGGCTGCTGCGGGTCGGCTTGTCGCGGAGCAGCAGGTACGGCTTGGCGATGACGCGGCCCTTGTAGGTCCGCTTGGGGGCGGCGGGCTGTGCCTGCGACTGCCCCTGCTTCTGCGCCTCCTCGCGGGCCTTCTGCTGCCGCGCCTCGTGCTCGCGCTGCATCGCCGAGGCGGACAGCTCGTCGGACGCCGGGTCCGGAGCGGACGCCTCCGCGCGCTGGCCGACGGGCTGGGGGTCGGCCGCCACCGCGGCGGGGGCGGCGGCGGTCAGCGCCGCGATGGCGCCGGTGGCGACGCAGAGACCGAGCCGGCGGAGCCGCGAGGGGCGGGACAGGGGGGACATGCTGCCTCCATGCGATGAGGAGAGGGACCGTGGGGGGTTACGAGCGGGGCTCGTGATCGTCACGCTAGGTTCGGCACACACGGTCCGCAACGCGTCACGATCCGTGAGGGGAGCCCCGCGTTGAGCCGTCCGGGTCGTCCCCGCCGTCCGGACCCCGGTCGCCACCGGGATTTCCGTCCCCGTCGCCGTCGTCGAACGCCACGTACTCCGGCAGGGTCAACCGGGCGAGCGCCCCGCCGTCAGGGGCCTCGGCGAACTCCAGCCGGGCGCCGATGACCTCGGCCTGGCCGAGGGCGATGGTCAGGCCGAGACCGTGCCCCTTGCCCGCCCCCTCCGTACGGAACCGCTGCGGACCGCCCTCCAGCAGATACGCCGGGAAGCCCGGCCCGTGGTCGCGTACGGAGACCACGGGACCGTCCGCCTCCAGCACCACCGGAGGGGCCCCGTGCCGGTGGGCGTTGGCGACCAGGTTGCCGATCACCCGCTCCAGCCGCCGCCGGTCCGTCTCCACCCGGGCCGCGCGGCCGAGCCGCACCTCGGTCGGGGCGCCCGACGCCCGGACCACCCGCTCCGCGACCGGGCCGAGGTCGTGCACGGCGAGGTCGACCTGTTCGGTCCGCGCGTCGAGCCGGGAGATCTCCAGCAGGTCCTCCGTCAGCGCCCGCATGGCCCGCACCCGGTCGCGCACCAGCTCCGTCGGGCGGCCCGGCGGCAGCAGTTCGGTGGCGGCCGTCAGACCGGTCAGCGGGGTGCGCAGTTCGTGCGCCACATCGGCGGTGAACCGCTGCTCGGTCTGGAGCTTGCGCTGGAGGGTGGAGGCCATCGTGTCGAGCGCGCCCGCCACGATCGCCACCTCGTCCTGCGCGCGGACCGGGCGCGCGGTCCGGGGGTCGGCCACCCGGGCGTCGAGGTCGCCCGCGCTGATCCGGCGGGCGACCCGGGCGCTCTGGTGGAGTCTGCGGGTCACCCGGCCGACCGCGAACAGCCCGGCCAGCAGCGTCGCGGCGATGGCCAGCAGGGAGGAGCCGATGATCGCCCGGTCGAGTCCGGCGATGGTGCGGGCGCTGTGGCCGTAGTCCGTCCAGGCGGCGAGCGCCCGGCCGTCCGCCGGGCCCGCCGCCCACATGGCGGGCCCCGGCCGCCCGTGGCGCGGATGCGGGGCGTCCGCGACGAGGGTGCCCCGCTCACCGCCCGCCGCCAGCGCGCGCAGCGAGCCGGGCAGCCCCGGCGGGTCGACGCCCGACCCCGGAGGCAGCGGCTCCCCCGCCTCGTAGGCGTCGGTGGTCGCCTCCAGCTTGCTCAGCGTCTTCTCGCGGGCCTGCTCGACCACCTGCCGGGTGACCGCCGTGTGCACCAGGAAGCCGAGGAGGGCGGCCAGGGTGCAGCACATGGCGGTCAGGAAGACCGCCGACTTCCAGGTCAGGCTCGCGGTCCAGGAGGGCGAGCGGAACCGGCGCCGCCTCATCGCGCACCCGAGGGGGAGCCGGAGGGGGCGGCGGGCGACGAGGGGCCGGTCGTCGGCTTCGGGGCCTTGCGGTGGTCCGGCGTCCGCAGGATCTCGTCCCGGGTGGGCAGCATCGCGCGCTGCCGGTCGTCCCAGGACCAGGCGGTGCGGTACTCGTACCCCGGGATCACCGAAGGGGCCCGCATGATCACGTCGTGGCCCGCCAGCTCCACGCTGATGACCGCGTCGTAGGTGGACATGATCCGGATCAGCCGTTCGCCGTCCGGCATGTAGACGCGTACGGCGAGCTGCCGGTCGGGCATCCGGATGCCGAGCACCAGCTCGTCCCGGCCGTCGCCGGTGAGGTCGCGGTAGTACGGGGCCAGGACCGGGCAGTCGTCCGGCGCGGTCCGGCACGCCTCGATCGCGCGGACCGTGGAGTCCGGCAGCTCGTCGAGGCCGCTGTCCCGGTTCGTCCGCGCCTTGAGCCCCGCCTGCGCCACGGCCACCGGGTCCAGCCGCCGTACGTCGCCGCCGGTCACCCGGACCCCGGGGATACGGGCCGTCTCGCCCTCGCCGTAGTCGTACGGGGCGGCGGAGGCGGGCGGCAGGTCGGGCCAGAGGCCCTGGGGCTCCACGGCCGAGGGCGCGTCCCCCGCGCTCTTCAGCTCGCCGGCCGCGCCGCAACCGGTGGTCAGCAGGGCGAGCGCGGCGACGGCGGACACGGCGGTACGGGTCGCCGCCGGGACACGGTGGGGACGGCGCACAGCTCGTTTCCTCGTCTCCTCTACGGCGGCAGCGGTCTCACACCCTAAACGGACGATCGCCCACAAGGCCGACTTCGCGCCCCCGGACGGCGCCGGCGACGGGATCGGAGGTCACCGGAGGAGGCCGCGGGTCAGCGCTGGTACGGGTTCTGGCCGGGCGGCGTGAAGCCGGGCTGCTGCGGGGCCTGGCCGTAGGCGGCGCCGTCCTGCCCGGCCGATGCCTGGGCGAGCAGCCGGTCCGCCTCCTCCTTCGGTATCTGCCGCTCCCCGCCGCAGAACGTGCACTGGGTGGCGTACTTCGTGGAGAACGGGAACAGCGGCACGAAGAACAGCGTGAACTTCGTGACCCGCTTGCGCAGGGTGTGCGCCGCCGGATTGCCGCACCAGCCGCACACCATGGTCAGGACGGCCAGCTGGTAGAGGTAGCCCTTGGTACCGAAGATGATCATGTCGTGGTCCCTTTCCCCGGCCCCCGGAGCGCCGTTCGGCAGAGCGCCAGGAGCTTTTCGTCCTCGTGGATGTCATGACTGCCGTACCCGCCGTCCATCGCGTTGTGACGGCGTACGGAGGCGAGTTCGCTCCGCAGGACGTGTGCGGCGGCCGACCCCTCGGGCACCGGCCCCGTCCCTGCCAGGCATTCTGCCACCCGGACCCGGACGTGACGGCTGCGTTCCCAGTCGGCGAGCAGGGCCTCGGTGGCCTCCCCGGACCGGCCGGTGACCCGCCACAGCGCGATCGCCGCGTCCACCCTCAGCCACAGCTCCCCGTGCGTGAGCAGCGCGCGCAGCCGGGGCGCGACCGCCTCGGCGCGCGGGCCGAGCGCCCCCAGGGCCGCCGCGGCCGTCCGCCGGTCGTGCGCCTGGTCCGCCCGCAGCCCCTCGGACAGGACGGGCAGTACCGTCTCGGCGTCCCCGGAGACGGCCCACAGCGCCTCGGCGGCCTCGGTCCGGGCCGCCGCGACCGGGCTCCGGAGCAGCGTCCGCAGCTCCGGTACGGCCTCCCGGGCGGCGGGCCCGAACGACCCCAGCGCGCGCAGCGCCGCCGTACGCAGCCACTCGCCCCGGTACTCCGGCGCCCCGCGCAGCACCCGCAGCACCTCGGGGGCCGCCTCGCCCGCCCGCAGCCCGGCCAGCCCGGCCAGCAGCGGACTCGCCCGGTCGTACGCCTCCTCGTCCAGCGCCACCTCCGCGAGCCGGTGCCGCAGGGCCCCGGCGAGCGGGCGGGCCGCCTCCCCGAGGTGGACGATCGCGGCCCCCACGTCGTGCGGCACCTGAGGGAGCTCCAGGGCCGCCGCGAGGGCGGGCAGCACCCGGGGGTCGCCGAGGCGGGCCAGGGCCTTGACGGGGGAGCCGAGGCCGGGCGGGCCGGCCGCCCACGTCTTCACCCAGCTCCCGGGATCGGCGGCCAGCCGGGCGGCCAGGGCGTCGGCCGCGGGCGCGGCGAGGGAGAACAGCTCCTCCAGCACGTGCGACGCGGCATCGGCCAGCCGGGGCTCCGGGTCGGCCACCTGCTCGCCGACGAGCGCCACCAGCTCCTCGTAGGAGCCGCGCCAGGCCCGTATCAGCCCGCCGCTCATCCGGACGGCGTCGATCCGCTGATGGCGGTCCGGGCTGCGCAACTGCTCGGCGAGGAGCGCGGTGCGGTCGGCCACCCGGTCGTCCAGGCCGACGTGGAGGGTGCGCAGCAGATCGGCCGCCCAGGGCGTGGCGTGCCCGGCGTTCTCCTCGGCGAACAGGGCGCGGAGCTGCCCCAGGAGCGTCGGCGCCGCGGTCTGCTCGGCCCGGTGCGCCGCTCCGGGCTCGGTGCCGGCGGCGCCGGTGTCGGTGGTGGAGTCCAAGGCGCCGGTGCCGATGGTGCCGGTGTCGGTGGTGAGGTCCAGGGCATCGGTGCCGGCGGGGGTGGTGCCGGTGGTGGTGGAGTCCGGGGCGCCGGTGTCGACTGCGGTGGTTCCGGCCGCCTCGGCGTCGGCGGGCGCGGGGCCGGACGGCTCCGGGCCCATCGCCCGGGCGTTCATCGCGGTCCTCTCCGGACCGGTGGCCGCCCCGTCCGCGCCGTCCCGCCCGGGATCGGTCCCGCCGCCCGTCGCGGCGCGCATCTCACGCAGCAGCCCCGAGACCACCGGCACCACGTCGCCGGGCAGCCCGTCGGGCGAACAGCGCGCGAGCTGGGCCAGGGCCGCGAGCCGCAGCCCCGGCGAATCCGCCCGGTCCGCCAGCCGGCCCAGCCACTGGCCGACCCGCTCCGCCAGCGGCCGGTGCCGCAGAGCGACCCGGCCCGCCGCCTCCACGAGGGCGAGCCGCACCTCCTCGTCGGGCTCCACCGGCAGCCGCTCCCGCAGCAGCGCCAGCACCCGCACCGGATGCCGGTGCAGCGTCGCGAGCGCCAGGGGCGCCGCGAGCCGCACCCCGGGGTCCTCATCGGAGATCAGCCCGACGAACACCTCCGCGCCCGCCGTGACGGCGGCGGCCGCCATCGCGTAGTTCGCGGCGCCCTCGATCTCGTCCTCGTCGATCTCCGCCTCGTCGTCCTCGTCGAGGTCGAAACCGCCGATGCTGGTGAGCAGTTCGACCACACCGCCCCGGTCCCGTACGCCGGGATCCACGACCAGCTCGAACAGGAACGGGATGCACGCGAGCGTGCACGCGTACACGTCGCCCTGGTGGTGGACCGCGCCGTACATGCCGTCGAGCGCCGCCTCGCGCTCGGCCGGGTCGTCGGACGCCAGCCCGCGCAGCAGATGGGGCACATCGTCGGCAGGCCCGTAGGCATGCTCCATCGACGCCCAGTCGACCTCGTCGATTCCTGAGAACACGCCATCCCCTCCCCACGATCACGGCAGCGCCCGGACCGGCGCGCCCCACGGCGGCGTCCTGTCCTTCCCACCCCGTCCTGGCGCGCTTTGGAGAAAGCGCCTGCGCAGAGTGTGCACCACCGATCCGACAATCCACCCGCCACTTGTGGCCTTTCCTCGGGCCGTAACGAGGTCATGACCTTGTCAAGACCATTCGGCTGTGAGACTCCTGTGAGGTACGGGGCCTTCCCGTACGAGGGCTGTCGTCCGGGCCGGGCCGGGCGAGGGTCATCCCGGCAGCGGACGCGTCTGCTCCGGGTCGTTCAGCGGGGCGAGCGGATCGCCGTACCGCTCCAGCCGGCCGGCCATGTCCCCGGCCCGGAACACCAGCGCCCCGGGCTCCCGGCACCCGGCGATCTCGTCCCAGGTGACCGGGGCGGAGACGGTCGGCTCGGGGCGGGCGCGCAGCGTGTACGGCGCGGCGGTCGTCTTCGACGCGGCGTTCTGGCTGAAGTCCACGAAGACCTTGCCGGGCCGCAGGGCGCGCTTCATCCGGTGCAGGGCCAGCTCCGGAAGGGCGGCCTCCGCCTCCTGGGCGAGCCGTTTCGCGTACGCGGACGCCGCCTCGCTCGGGGTGGGCTCCAGCGGGACGAGCAGGTGCAGCCCCTTGGACCCGGACGTCTTCCCGTACGCCGTCAGCCCGTCGGCCGCGAGGCGTTCCCGCAGCCAGAGCGCCACCGCGCAGCACTCCACGACGGTCGCGGGCGCGCCGGGGTCCAGGTCGAGGACCAGCCGGTCGGCGAGCCCCGGTGCGCCGGTGCGCCACTGCGGGGTGTGGAACTCCACCACCAGGTTGGCCGCCCACATCAGCGAGGCCAGATCGCCCACGACCGGCTGCCGGGCGGACCGGTCCTCGCTGTGGGGGACGGGGGCCGTGGCCACCCAGGCGGGCGTACCGGGCGGCGGATTCTTGGTGAAGAAGAGCTGGCCGCCGGGCCCGTCCGGGTACCGCAGGAAGGAGACCGGGCGGTCGCGCAGGTGGGGCAGGATCACGTCGCCCGCCGTGGCCGCGTAATAGTGCAGCACCTCGCCCTTGGTCGTCCCGGTGGCCGGATACAGAACCTTGTCGAGATTGCTGAGCGGGATCCGTCGCCCCTCCACCTCGGTCATCGGCGTCATACGATAAGAGTCACACGAAACCCTCCCAAAGCGTCTTTCGCAGACAAAGGGGTGAACGGTGAGGTCCATCTGGAACGGCGCGATCTCGTTCGGGCTGGTCAGCATCCCGATCAAGCTGGTCAACGCCACCGAGAACCACGCGATCCACTTCCGGCAGATCCACCTCGCCGACGGTGGCCGGATCCGGTACCGCAAGGTCTGCGAACTGGACGAGGAGGAGGTCTCCGGCGGCGAGATCGGCAAGGCGTACGAGGACGCCGACGGCACGATGATCCCGATCACCGACGAGGACCTCGCCCAGCTCCCGCTGCCCACGGCGAAGACGATCGAGATCGTCGCGTTCGTGCCCGCCGACCAGATCGACCCGCTCCAGATGGACGCGGCGTACTACCTGTCCGCCAACGGCGTCCCCGCCGCCAAGCCGTACACGCTGCTCCGCGAGGCCCTCAAGCGGAGCAACAAGGTCGCCGTCGCCAAGTACGCCCTGCGCGGCCGTGAACGGCTCGGCATGCTGCGCGTGGTGGACGACGTGATCGCCATGCACGGCCTCCTGTGGCCGGACGAGATCCGCGCCCCCGAGGGGGTGGCCCCGGAGGGCGACGTCACCGTCCGCGACGCCGAACTCGACCTGGCGGACGCCCTGATGGACACCCTCGGCGAGGTCGACATGGACAGCCTCCACGACGACTACCGGGAGGCGGTGGAGGAGCTCATCGCCGCGAAGGCGTCCGGCGAGGAGGTGCGCCCGGCGGAGTCGGGGGAGGGCGGCGGCGGCAAGGTCATCGACCTGATCGCGGCCCTGGAGAGCAGCGTACGGGCGGCGAAGAAGTCCCGGGGCGAGGAGGACGCCGCCGCGGACGGCGAGGGCGACGGCGGCGCGGACGAGGGGGACATGGCGGAGGTCCACCCGATCAGGAAGACCTCGTCGGGCGCGTCAGGGAAGTCTTCGGCGAAGACGTCCGGGAGCGCCGCGAAGACCGCGAAGAAGGCCACGCACCGGACCCCGACCGGCAAGACGGTCACCCGCTCCGGGGGCTCCGCCGCGAAGAAGTCCGCACCCAAGTCGACGGGGACGAAGAAGTCCACGTCCACGGCGAAGAAGTCCTCCGGGAGTGGAGGGCGTGGAGGGAGCGGCGCGAGCGGGGGCCGGTCGGCCGCGAAGAAGACGACGGCGAAGAAGAGCGCGTCGAGCGGAGGGACGGCGAAGAAGACCGCGTCCTCCCGCAAGCGGGCCTCGGCCTGACAGCGGGACGCCTCGGACGCCTCCCGGCCCCGGGGGCGGGGGCCTCCTCGGCTTCGTCGCGCACCGGCCGGCCCCGCCCGCAGCGCCCCGCAGCTTCCGCCCGTAACTCCCCGCCGCTTCTGCCCGCAGCGCCCCGCAGCCTCCGCTCGCCGTCCCGTCGCTTCCGCCCGTAACGCCCCGCCGACGCGCAGTCGTACGCCCCCCGTACGCTACGGCCCATGAGCGAAGAGGCTCCCACGGGACGGGTGATCGACGGCCGCTTCACGCTGGTGGAGCGGCTCGGCAGTGGCGGCATGGGCATGGTCTGGCGGGCCCGTGACGAGGCCCTCCACCGCGATGTCGCGCTCAAGGAGGTACGGCCCCCGGACCCGGCCCTCGCGGAGTACGACCCCGAGGGCGCCCGGACCCTGCGCGCCCGGGTGCTGCGCGAGGCCCGCGCCCTGGCCCGGGTCGACCACCCCAACGTGGTCACCGTCCACCACATCGTCGACCCCGGCGAGGACGGCTACCCGTGGATCGTCATGGAGCTGGTGGCCGGCTCCTCCCTGCACGACCGGCTCGCCGCCGGCCCCCTGGAGCCCGCCGACGCCGCCGAACTGGGACGCGGCGTCCTCTCCGCCCTCCGTGCCGCCCACGCCTGCGGCATCCAGCACCGTGACGTCAAACCGGCCAACGTCCTGCTGCGCCGCGACGGCCGCCCCGTCCTCACCGACTTCGGCATCGCCGCCATCCGCGAATCGACCAGCCTCACCATGACGGGCGCCCTCATCGGCTCGCCCGACTACATAGCCCCCGAGCGCATCCGGGGCACCGAGGGCGACCCGTCGTCCGACCTCTGGTCGCTCGGCATGCTGCTGTACGTCGCGGTCGAGGGCCGCCACCCGCTGCGCCGGGCCACCACCCTGGCCACCCTGGCCGCCGTGCTCGACGAGGAGATCCCGCCGCCGGTACGGGCCGGGGCGCTCACCCCGGTGCTGAACGCCCTGCTCACCCGGGACATCCCGGCCCGCCCCGACGCCGAAGCCCTCGACCGGCTGCTGGCCGAGGCGGCCACGGGAGGCGCGCGGACGACCCCGACGCCCACGGAGCCCGTACGGGAGCGGCCCGCGTCCGCCGGTGCCGTACCCCCGCGCTCGGCAGGCCCCGGTTCCGCGCACCCCGGTTCCGTACCCCCGGGCTCGGCAGGCTCCGGTTCCGTACACCCCGGCCCGGCGCACACCGGCTCCGTGCACGACGCGCCCACCGAGTCGGCCGCCACCCCACCCACCGGACCGTCACCCGCGTCCGGAAACTCCGCCACCCCGACCTCCGGGCCTTCCGCGTCCTCCAAGCCCTCCGGGTCCGCCGGTCCCTCCACGCCCCCCGAAGGCCCCCAGGACCGCATCCCCACGGGCTACAACTCCCCGCCCTCCGCCCCCGCTTCGGCCCCCTTCCCCGGCAACCCCTACGCCGCGGCCCCGCAGGAACGCGGCCGTCGCGTCGAGCGCCGGGCGTGGAGGATCAGCGCGGCCTCGTCCGTCGTCTCGGCCGTGGTGATCGCGGGCGCGATCCTCTGGACGGCCGACCCGTTCTCCAAGGACTCCGGCAGCGACGACCGCCCCCGCGACCGGGCGAGCGCCCCGCAGGTCTCCGCCCCCGCCCCGGCCCCGGTGACCGACGCGTCCGACGGGCCCGGCGACACCGGCGGCGCCGAGGCGTCGGAGGAGGCGCCCGCGCCCGTGGACCTGCTGACCCCGGACGGGGCGCGCACCGCGATCGCGGCGATGAAGCCGCTCATGGGAGGGGCGAAGGTCACCGACTTCACCCTCTACGGCGAACACGCCTACGCCGAGGCGCCGTTGAAGTCCAACTCCGCGCTCTACGACCGCTTCAGCTACCGCGACGGGCAGGCGAAGAACGACGACATGGGCGGCACGCTGACCTCCGGCACCACGACGATCGACCTCGACAGCGTCGACTGGGACGTGCTGCCCGCCCTGCTCAAGACGGCCGAGAAGACGCTCAACGTCGAAGCGCCGGAGAGCCGTTACGTGATCGTGGACCCCGCCTCGCCCTTCCACGACGACCGTCCGGTGCTGCGCGTGTACGTCTCCGACTCGCACGGCGGCGCCTTCCTCACCGCCGGCCTCGACGGCCGGGTCATCGATAGGAACCCGCGCCCCAAGGGCTGAGGACCGGCTGGATCGGATCCGGCAGTTGCGGCAGGTCGAGGTCGAACGGGCTGCGCTCGATGACGTACGTGCAACTGGTGTACGTGTAGCCCGGCTGGACCTTCGTCCCCGAGGAGTAGCTGTCCACCCGGGCGGTCGCGCCCGTGCCGTGCTTGTAGAGGAAGTGGTACTCGCCGGCGGGGAGCCGGAGCCGCGCCTTCGGGTAGTCCCTGCCGCTCGCCCGGCACGCCCGGCGCGAGCCCTCCGACGCCCTGTACCGCTCGCAGCCGGCGCACGCCTTCAGGCTGACGGTGCCGGTGACCGGGCCGGTGTAGAGCACCTCGACCGTGTTGGGCGCGTCGTTGCTGATGACGAGTTCCATCCGGGGCCCTCCGGGCCGCTTCGCGGGCGGCAGCCGCTTGCCCGCGGCCGGGCGGTCGGCGGCTATCTCGGCGGCTGTCGCGATGTCCCGCGCCCGCCGCACCCGTCCGTCGTCCCGGTACGCCCGCGAGAAACCGGTCAGCGTCGTGCGGGCCTCCGCGAACTTCCCGTCCTCGAACTGATCGACCCCGCAGGCGTACACGCCGTCCACGACACGCTTGCCGGCCTCGGCCCCCAGCTTCTTCACCCGCTCGTCGGGAAGCTGGGCGGCGGTGGTGCCGAGGCCCCGCAGGACCTCGGTGGCCGCGCAGGGCTCGTCGCCCTTCAACGCCGCGACCTGGGCCGTGATCCGCTCCTCGACGGCGGGCCCGACCTGCCGCGCGGAGGCGGAATCGGGGAACGTACGCAACAGCTCGCCCAGCTCCGCGCCGCCGCCGCCCACCCCGCCCAGGCGCGACACCCCGCACGCGTACAGGGACTCGGCGAGCGGCTCGTCGGGCCAGGAGGCCAGCTCGCCCAGCAGCTTCCGGTCCACCGATTCCGGCAGCGTCCGCAGATGGGTCAGGGGCGCGACGGCCTCGCAGTGCCGCTTCTGCTCGTACGGGGCGGAGACGCTTCTGTAGTACGCCTCCAGCCGGTCCGGCACGAGCTTCGCGGCCCGGGAGCCCGGGTGGTCCTCCGCGAGCGCGCGGTAGACGCGGAGCGCCTGCGCGTACGTGCCCTTCGCCGCGTCGTACGGCTGCCGCCCGGCCGCCTCGACCCGCTCGTCCCCGTCTGCCAGCCTCTCCAGCAGCATCCGCTCCCGCGCCTCGTCCCGCGCGGAGCCGTACACCGCCGCCCCGCCCGCCGGCACGGTCAGCAGCACCACCCCGAGCCCGACCGCCACCACCGGCCGCCACGCTCCGCCCAGCGCCGAACGCCGGGCGATCCGGGCCCCGTCGACGGCGGCGGCCACCAGCACCAGCAGATACCCGACGAGCACGCTCTTGGGCACCCCGTCCGGATCGGCGGGCAACGCCGCCCACACCAGCGACCCGGTGGCGGCCCAGCACACCACCGCCCGCCCCCAGCGCCCCACCAGGGCGTACCCGAGCCCGAGCCCGCTCAGATTGAGCAACGCCGCCCCGGTCGACCGCAGAGCGGCCCCGTCCGGCGGCGGCCCCACGGACGGCGCACGGGAAGGCGGCGGCGGCGCCCCGAACCCGGCGTCCCCGCCTCCCGCACCGGGCGGCCCGCCCGTCGGCGGCACGCCCCCACCGAACCCGGCTCCCCGCCCCGCAGCCGCGCCCCGATCACCGGACTCCATACGGTCCCCCCACCGCCGAGCCGAAAAGTCACCGGGAATCTGCCCGTTTCCACCGCCCGCCACGCACGGTCACGTCGCCCTCTTCGGACGTCGGCCCACCATTGCCCCCGCCCACCCCCTACACTGCCGAATGCCGCGACTGGCGCGTGCCCCGGCAGGGGCGCTCCGTGGAACCGACCACGAGGAAGCGGCGCACCCCGGGCCCGCCCGGGGCGTCATCTCCGGAGAGCCGTCCGCCTGGGCATCCGGGTCCACGCCGCCCCGCGCGGCCGACCCGGAAGGCGTCTTCCATGACCACCCGCACCAGCACCCCGACCGCCGCCACCACGGACACGGCCGCGCCACGCCATCCGGCGCTCACCGCGTCCGACCCCGAGCTGGCCGGCCTGATCGGCGCCGAGGAGCGGCTCCAGGCCGACACCCTGCGCCTGATCCCGAGCGAGAACTACGTCTCCGCCGCCGTGCTCGAAGCCTCGGGCTCCGTGCTCCAGAACAAGTACTCCGAGGGCTACCCCGGCAAGCGGTACTACGAGGGCCAGCAGGTCATCGACCGGGTCGAGACACTGGCGATCCGCCGCGCCCAGGCCCTCTTCGGCATGGACCACGCCAACGTCCAGCCGTACTCCGGCTCCCCGGCCAACCTCGCCGCCTACCTGGCCTTCCTCCAGCCCGGTGACACCGTCCTCGGCATGTCCCTCCCGATGGGCGGCCACCTCACGCACGGCTGGGACGTCTCCGCCACCGGCCGCTGGTTCCGCGGCGTCCGGTACGGGGTGCGCCGCGACACGGGCCGGATCGACCTGGACGAGGTCCGCGACCTGGCCCGCGCCGAACGGCCCAGGCTCATCTTCTGCGGCGGTACGGCCGTTCCCCGCACGATCGACTTCGCGGGCTTCGCGGAGATCGCCCGTGAGACCGGCGCCGTGCTGGTCGCCGACATCGCGCACATCGCCGGCCTGATCGCGGGCGGCGCGCACCCCTCGCCCGCCGGTCACGCCGACGTCGTCTCCACCACGACGCACAAGACCCTGCGCGGCCCGCGCGGCGCGATGCTCCTCTCCACCGCCGAACACGCCCGCGCCATCGACCGCGCGGTCTTCCCCGGCCTCCAGGGCGGCCCGCACAACCAGACCACGGCGGCCATCGCGGCGGCCCTCGGCGAAGCCGCCACCGCCGGCTTCTGCTCCTACGCCCACCAGGTCGTGGCCAACGCCCGTACGCTGGGGGAGGAGTTGACCGCCCACGGCTTCGACCTGGTCTCCGGCGGCACCGACAACCACCTCCTGCTGATCGACCTCACCGACAAGGACGTCTCCGGCAAGGTGGCGGCCAAGGCGCTCGACCGCGCGGGCATCGTCGTCAACTACAACACCGTCCCCTACGACCCCCGTAAGCCCTTCGACCCCTCCGGCATCCGGATCGGCACCCCCGCCCTCACCTCCCGGGGGGTCCCCGCCTCGGCGATGTCCACGGTCGCCACCTGGATCACCGCAGTGGTCGAGGCGGCCCGCACGGGCGACGAGGCGGCGATCACGAAGGTACGGGGCGAGGTGAAGGACCTCATGGACGCCCACCCGGCACCGGGGCTGCCGGTGTCGTGAGGCGGTGTCGCCGCGGGTCAGGACGCCCGGCCCGCGGGCGGCGGAGTCACGGACGGTTCGATGGCCGACCGGACGTGGGGCCGCGTCGTACCGCCCGCTCGCGGGACGGTTCCCCGCGGGCGCCGTCGACCCGGCCGTCGGACCGGACCGCGCGTCTGCCGGGGCGGGCGCCGCTCTGAGCGTGGCCGAAGCCGGTCCCGCGCCCTTCACATCTTCTCCGCCTTCCCCACCGCCCTTTGTGGCACCGTGGATCGACTGATGATCCGGACGTCCGGGCATCCGCTGAGGGGGGACCTTGATGCGACTTCGTACCGCCACGGCCTCGGCCGCGCTCGTCCTGGCCACGGTGATGGGGGCGGCGGCCTGCTCGTCGTCGCCGACCGCTGACGCCGAACGGCCGCCGGCCCCCACCGCCCCGGCTCCCGCCGAGGGGCTGGATGGGCTGGAGGGGAAGATCGAGACGGGCAAACGGGCCGCCGGGGAGCCCGAGTTGAACGAGCAGAGCGTGGCCGGGCCCGCGAAGTGCGCCACGTCCGCCGCCGACATCCCGGAGGACTGCGCGCTCGACCTCACGTTCGCCGAGTTCACGGAGGGGGAGCGGGCCGAGGCGCCGCCGACGCTGCCCTAGGGAGAGCGGCGGCGGAAGAAACGGGAGGGCGGGCACACCACCGTGTGCCCGCCCTCCCGTTCGTGTGTACGGCGCCTGCTCACCGAAGTCCTCCGGCACGGCGCCGGGGGCTGCCGGGCGACGCTGAAAGCCCATCACCAGCACCGTGAGCCACATGCGTCACAGAAGCCCCTTCCATCCGTCACAGCGATCTCTTAGTCTCACACCTTGTTCACATCTGATTGTTCGATGATCTCGATACCGGGATCAGGCGCGGGGGTAGCGAAGCATGCGTAACAACTGGCGCTCGAAGTTGAGCGTTCTCGCCGGAGCGTCGGCGCTGGCCGTGTCGGTCGTCACCGCGACGCCGGCCCTGGCCGACGAGGCTCCCGAGACCCTCGTCGAGGTCCAGCTGCCGACGGGCACCAGTGTCATCGAGGGCACCGCGACGGCGCCCGGCGCCGAACCGGGCGACCTCCTCTTCCCGGCGGACGAGGACGAGGCCGTGGCGGCCGGAAAGGCGAACCCGGTGGCGTCCGCCAAGGCGGGCCCGTCGAACACCTGCCTCGGCGGCGTCGCCGCCTACGGGGTGCAGGGGTGCTTCCAGCACAACGGCGACATCGTCTGGTCCGGCGACACGAAGAAGGACGGCATGTCCTCGGCGGTCGGCGTCTACACCGACTACGGGCGCGCCGCGGAGGTCTGCGTCAACAAGCTCGGCGTCAACACCTGGGCGACCTGCAACAAGGACTACCGGGAGAGCGGCAACGTCCGTCTGCGGGTCCTGCGGTACGACGGCGACACCGGCAAGTTCTACCAGCCCGAGTCCTGGTCGGGCTGGATCCCGGTCGACGGGAAGTACTGACCGCACAGCCCGCGCGGGCGAGCCGGACCACTCCCGGCCCGCCCACGCGGGCTGTGGCGTGCGCAACACGAAAGAACCGGACCAGCCTCTGCTGGTCCGGTTCTTCGATCCGGAAGTGCCCCCGGCAGGATTCGAACCTGCGCACCCGGCTCCGGAGGCCGATGCTCTATCCCCTGAGCTACGGGGGCGAATCGCGGTGTTGCTCTGCGACGGGTGGAACACTACCAGCTCCCACGGGGTGCCTGTGAACAGGTATTCCGCAGCCGTCCGCGTGCCGGACGCCGCCGGGTTCCGCCACGCCGGGACGGCCCGTGGCGGCGTGGGAGACCCGTCCGGGGCGGAAGTGGACAAAACCCGGACGCCGCCCCGCCGGCGGTCCTACCCTCGAAGGGTGTCAGGGGCGTACGGCCGCGTGCTTGTTGTCGACGACAACAAGGTCATCCGGCAGCTGATCAGGGTCAATCTCGAGCTGGAGGGCTTCGAGGTCGTGACCGCGGCCGATGGTGTCGAATGCCTGGACCTGGTCGGAAGAGTCCGCCCCGACGTGATCACCCTCGACGTCGTGATGCCCCGGCTGGACGGTCTGGCGACCGCCAACCGGCTGCGCGCCGACCCCCGCACCAGTCGTCTGCCGCTGGCCGTCATCAGCGCCTGCACGCCCCACGAGGTCGAAGCGGGCGTCGCGGCCGGGGTGGACGCGTTCCTGGCGAAGCCGTTCGAGCCGAGCGAGCTGGTGCGGATCGTGCGCCGGCTGGCGGGCGGAGCGGACGCGCCCGCGACGGGCGGGCGGCAGGGCGCCGGACGCGCGGGCAGCGCCACCGGCTGATGCGCGGACGACCGTAGGGCACGGGCCACCGGACGCCGGCACGGCACAACCCACCGGACGACGGCGCGGCATGGGCTACCGGACGCCGGCACGGCACAACCCACCGGCGACCGCACGGCACAACCCACCGGACGCCGACGGCCGGACCCGGACCGGTCCGGCTGCCCGCATGGCGAAACCGGGTCGCGGAGTGCCCCCCACTCTCACCTACGCTTGACCCGTGACCCCCGCCGACCTCTCCCGGACCGTGCTGCACGCCGTGCGCCGCGCGGTCGACGAGGACGCGCTGCACGCACCCGTGCCCCCGCGCGTGCGGGTGGAGCGGACCCGGCCCGGCGGCAGCGGCGACTACGCCTGCGCCGTCGCGCTCCAGCTCGCCGGGCCCGCCGCGCTGCCCGCCCTGGAGGTCGCCCGCATCCTGCGCGACCGCGTCGCCGCCGAACCGGGCGTCGGGCGGGTCGAGATCACCGGGCCCGGGTTCCTGAGCTTCACCCTGGCCGCCCCGGCCGAGAGCGACCGGGCCGTGCTCACCGCCGTACGGGAACAGGGGCTCGCGTACGGACACGGGGACGCGCTGCGGGACCGGATCCTCCAGTTCCACCACGCGCGGGAGGTCCGCGCCGCCGTCACCGCGCATGCCGTGCGCCGGCTCGTCCTCGCCCAGGGCGCCCGGGTCCGGACCAGCTGCGAGGCGGAGCCCGACCCGGACTGGGCCCGCCTCGGCGTCACCGTCGACGCGTACGGCACGCCTCCCGCACCGCTCACCGGGATCCGGCCCGTGCCCGCCGGGGCCACCGCGGCGGAGCTGCTGGAGCGGCTCGGGCCCGACGCGGCCCGCTGGGGGCTCCTGAGGGCCGCCGGGCACGACCGCGCCGCCCTCGGCCCCGACCTGCTCGTCCAGGGCGAGGCCAACCCGCTCTTCCGAGTCCGCTACGCCCACGCCCGGGCCCGTGCCCTCACCCGCGGGGCCGCCGCCCTCGGCTTCACCGCGGAGACGCCCGCGCGGGGTGAGGACCCCGCCGCGCACCTCGCGCACCACCCCGCCGCGCGCCCCCTTCTCGACCTCATCGCCGATCACCCCGGTGTCCTGCTCGCCGGGGCCCGTCACCGCGCGCCCGACCGGGTCGCCCGGCAGCTGGAAGCCGTCGCGCACGCCTTCTTCGACTTCCACGACGCCTGCCCGCCCCTGCCCGCCGGTGACGAGAAACCCTCGGCCGCCCACCGCTCCCGGCTGGCCCTCGCCGAAGCCGCCGGGACGGTGCTGGCAGGCGGCCTGTCCCTGCTCGGCATCCGCGCGCCCGAACATCTCTGACGAGATCAGAAGAGACCCGAGAGAACGAACACGATGAGCCGCTCCGCACACCCCGCAGGCCCCCGTCACGCCGACGTCCTCCCCGAGGGCCACTACTCCGCGCCCGCCGCCGACCTGAACGCCCTCGACGAGAAGGTCTGGTCCCGCACCGTCACCCGCGACGCGGACGGCGCCCTCACCGTCGGCGGGATCACCGTCGCCCGCCTCGCCGAGGAGTTCGGCACCCCCGCCTACTTCCTCGACGAGAGCGACTTCCGGGCCCGCTGCCGCGCCTGGGCGGACGCCTTCGGCCCGGACGCCGACGTCTTCTACGCCGGCAAGGCGTTCCTCTCCCGCGCCGTCGTGCGCTGGCTCACCGAGGAGGGGCTCAACCTCGACGTGTGCTCCGGCGGGGAGCTGACCACCGCTCTCGACGCGGGTATGCCCGCCGAGCGCATCGCCTTCCACGGCAACAACAAGACGGTCGCCGAGATCGAGCGGGCCGTCACGGCCGGCGTCGGGCGGATCGTGCTCGACTCCTTCCAGGAGATCGTCCGCGTCGCCCACATCGCCCAGCGCCACGGCGTCCGCCAGCGGGTCCAGATCCGGGTCACCGTCGGCGTCGAGGCCCACACCCACGAGTTCATCGCCACCGCGCACGAGGACCAGAAGTTCGGCATCGCGCTCGCCGACGGGCAGGCCGCCGAAGCCGTCCGCCGGGCCCTCTCCCTCGACGGGCTCGACCTCATCGGCGTCCACTCGCACATCGGCTCGCAGATCTTCGACATGGCCGGTTTCGAGGTCTCCGCCCGGCGCGTGGTCCAGCTCCTCGCCGAGATCCGCGACGAGCACGGCGTGGAACTCCCCGAGATCGACCTCGGCGGCGGCCTCGGCATCGCCTACACCTCCGACGACGACCCCCGCGAGCCGCACGAGATCGCCAAGGCGCTCAGCGACATCGTCACCCGCGAGTGCGAGGCCGCGAAGCTGCGCACCCCGCGCATCTCCGTCGAGCCGGGCCGCGCCATCGTCGGACCCACCGCGTTCACGCTCTACGAGGTGGGCACGATCAAGCCCCTGGAAGGGCTGCGGACGTACGTCAGCGTCGACGGCGGTATGTCCGACAACATCCGCACCGCGCTGTACGACGCCGAGTACAGCGTCGCCCTCGTCTCCCGCACCTCCGACGCCGAGCCGATGCTCGTCCGCGTCGTCGGCAAGCACTGCGAGAGCGGCGACATCGTGGTCAAGGACGCGTTCCTCCCCGCCGACCTCGCCCCCGGCGACCTGATCGCCGTCCCCGCCACCGGCGCGTACTGCCGTTCCATGGCGAGCAACTACAACCACGCGCTGCGCCCGCCGGTCGTCGCGGTCCGCGACGGCGAGGCGCGCGTCATCGTCCGGCGCGAGACGGAGGAAGATCTCCTGCGCCTCGATGTCGGCTGATGAAATAGTCATCTCAGGATCCGGACGAGGGTCAGAAACCCCCGTCCGGTGAGTGAGACTGGTCCCCAATGAGCATGTACAGAAACGAGGGTCGGATGATGCGTACGCGTCCGCTGAAGGTGGCGCTGCTGGGCTGTGGTGTGGTCGGCTCAGAGGTGGCGCGCATCATGACGACGCACGCCGACGACCTCGCGGCGCGCATCGGCGCGCCCGTCGAGCTCGCCGGCGTGGCCGTCCGCCGGCCCTCGAAGGTGCGCGAGGGCATCGACCCCGCACTGATCACCACCGACGCCACCGCGCTCGTGGAGCGCGGCGACATCGACGTCGTCGTCGAGGTCATCGGCGGCATCGAGCCCGCCCGTACGCTCATCACCACCGCGTTCGAGAACGGCGCGAGCGTCGTCTCCGCCAACAAGGCGCTGCTCGCCGAGGACGGCGCGGCCCTGCACGCCGCCGCCGAGAAGTACGGCCGCGACCTCTACTACGAGGCCGCCGTCGCCGGGGCCATCCCGCTGGTGCGTCCGCTGCGCGAGTCGCTCGCGGGCGACAAGGTCAACCGGGTGCTCGGCATCGTCAACGGCACGACCAACTTCATCCTCGACAAGATGGACACCAGCGGCGCCGGCTACTCCGAGGCGCTCGACGAGGCCACCGCCCTCGGGTACGCCGAGGCCGACCCGACCGCCGACGTCGAGGGCTTCGACGCCGCCGCGAAGGCCGCGATCCTCGCCGGGATCGCCTTCCACACCCGCGTGAAGATCGGCGACGTGCACCGCGAGGGCATCACCGAGGTCACCGCCGCCGACATCGCCTCCGCCCGCCGCATGGGCTGCACCGTCAAGCTGCTGGCCATCTGCGAGCGCGCCGCCGACGGGGCCTCCGTCACCGCCCGCGTCCACCCCGCGATGATCCCGCTCAGCCACCCGCTGGCCTCCGTCCGCGAGGCGTACAACGCGGTGTTCGTCGAGGCCGAGGCCGCCGGACAGCTCATGTTCTACGGCCCCGGCGCCGGCGGCTCCCCGACCGCCTCCGCCGTCCTCGGCGACCTCGTCGCGGTCTGCCGCAACAAACTGGGCGAGGCCACCGGGCCCGGTGAGTCCGCCTACACGCGCCTGCCGGTCAGCCCCATGGGCGAGGTCGTCACGCGCTACCACATCAGCCTCGACGTGGCCGACAAGCCGGGCGTGCTCGCCCAGGTCGCGACGGTCTTCGCCGAGCAGGGGGTATCGATCGATACCGTCCGCCAGCAGGGAAAGGACGGCGAGGCATCGCTCGTCGTCGTCACCCACCGCGCGCCCGACGCCGCCCTCTCCGGGACCGTCGAGGCGCTGCGCAAGCTCGACACCGTGCGCGGTGTCGCCAGCATCATGCGTGTTGAAGGGGAGTAAAGGACCCATGACCAGCAAGGGCACCCACCAGTGGCGCGGCATCATCGAGGAGTACCGGGACCGGCTTCCGGTCACGGCGACGACGCCGGTCGTCACGCTTCGTGAGGGCGGCACGCCGCTCGTACCGGCGCAGGTCCTCTCCGAGCGCACGGGCTGCGAGGTGCACCTCAAGGTCGAGGGCGCCAACCCCACCGGTTCGTTCAAGGACCGCGGCATGACCATGGCCATCACCCGGGCCAAGGAGGAGGGCGCGAAGGCCGTCATCTGCGCCTCCACCGGCAACACCTCGGCCTCCGCCGCCGCGTACGCGGTGCGCGCGGGCATGGTCTGCGCCGTCCTCGTACCCCAGGGCAAGATCGCGCTCGGCAAGATGGGCCAGGCCCTCGTGCACGGCGCGAAGATCCTCCAGGTCGACGGCAACTTCGACGACTGCCTGACCCTGGCCCGCGCCCTCTCGGACAACTACCCGGTGGCGCTGGTCAATTCGGTCAACCCGGTCCGCATCGAGGGCCAGAAGACCGCCGCGTTCGAGATCGTGGACGCGCTCGGCGACGCCCCCGACATCCATGTGCTGCCGGTCGGCAACGCGGGCAACATCACCGCGTACTGGAAGGGGTACACCGAGTACGCCGGCGACGGCGTCGCCACCCGATCCCCGCGCATGTGGGGCTTCCAGGCGTCCGGTTCGGCGCCGATCGTGCGCGGCGAGGTCGTCAAGGACCCGTCCACGATCGCCACCGCGATCCGTATCGGGAACCCGGCCTCCTGGAACTACGCGCTCGCCGCGCGCGACGAGTCGGGCGGCTTCATCGACGAGGTGACGGACCGGCAGATCCTGTCCGCGTACCGCCTGTTGGCCTCCCAGGAGGGCGTCTTCGTGGAGCCCGCGTCGGCCGCGTCCGTCGCCGGTCTGCTCAAGGCCGCCGAGGAGGGCAAGGTCGACCCCGGCCAGAAGATCGTCTGCACGGTCACCGGCAACGGCCTCAAGGACCCCGACTGGGCCGTCGCGGGCGCCCCGCAGCCGGTCACCGTCCCGGTCGACGCGGCCACCGCGGCCGAGCGGCTCGGACTCGTCTGACCCGACCCGGCCGGGCGGTTCGGACGGGTCCGAACCGCCCGGGGAGGGCGCGGCGGCAATCGCCGCGCCCCACCCGGGTCAACCGCGACAACCCAGCTCAACCACCCTCTTTCCGGGGCGGAGAGCGCATAGGAGGCGGGCGACACGCATCGTGCGCCTCCTGTGCGCCCTATGTCGCGACAGAACCTTCCTTCGATAAGCTGTACCCCATCCGCCCGACACCCGCCCGACGGCCCGCTGCGGTACGGCAGCCGTCGTGGGCGAACACGGGGCGGGCCACCGGATCCCCTGTCCGTCCCGGTGCGCACCCTGCATCGCCCCGCCCCCAGCAGACACCGCCGCAGATCCACCGCACTGCATCCCCGCCGCCTTACAAGGAGTGGTCCGACCGATGGCCGGTCCCGCGTTCCGAGCCGCCGCCGTCAGGGTGCGCGTCCCCGCCACCAGCGCCAATCTGGGCCCGGGCTTCGACGCCCTCGGCCTCTCGCTCGGTCTGTACGACGACGTCGTCGTCCGGGTCGCCGACTCCGGGCTGCACATCGACATCGCGGGCGAGGGCGGCGACACGCTGCCCCGCGACGAGAGCCACCTGCTCGTACGCTCGCTGCGCACCGCGTTCGACCTGCTCGGCGGCCAGCCCCGCGGCCTGGAGATCGTCTGCGCCAACCGCATCCCGCACGGCCGGGGTCTCGGCTCCTCCTCCGCCGCCATCTGCGCCGGGATCGTCGCCGCCCGCGCCGTGACGACCGGCGGCGAGGCCCGCCTCGACGACGCGGCCCTGCTGGAGCTGGCGACCGAGATCGAGGGGCACCCCGACAACGTCGCGGCCTGCCTGCTCGGCGGATTCACCCTCGCCTGGACGGAGGGCGGCGCGGCCCGCGCCATCCGGATGGACCCCGCCTCCTCGGTCGTCCCCGTCGTCTTCGTCCCCGGGCGCCCGGTGCTCACCGAGACGGCGCGCGGCCTGCTCCCGCGCACCGTCCCGCACGTCGACGCGGCCCTCAACGCCGGCCGCGCGGCCCTCCTCGTCGAGGCCCTGACCCGCCGCCCCGAACTGCTGCTCGCGGCCACCGAGGACCGCCTCCACCAGGAGTACCGGGGCCCGGCGATGCCCGAGAGCGTGGAGCTGGTGCACCGGCTGCGCGCCGAGGGCGTGCCCGCCGTCATCTCCGGCGCCGGGCCCACGGTCCTCGCGCTGACGGAGGACGGCGCGGCCGACAAGGTCGCCCGACTGGCGGGGGAGGGCTGGGCGGCGAACCGGCTGGCCCTCGACGCCACGGGCGCCAGTGTGCTGCCGCTGACCGCGTAAACGCATGTGATTACCGGTGAACGAGAGGGGGAATGTTTGTTGGAGCCGGTAGTGTTAACCTCAAGTCTGCAATCGACGTCTTCATGGCGCGTTGCTTCGTGTCCCCTTCCGGGACCGCCTTTCTTCCGGGAGCCTCCCCAACTGCCTGAGCAGCCTGCCTGAGCAGTTTCGAGCACGCTCCGGAACCGGCACGACACCCCTCGCTCGTCCAGGAGTGGGCCGAGCAGGGGGATCTCGCGCCGGACCCCGCACGTTCATCTCTCCGCCGTACCCGGCGGACCACCGCCCCGGCAAGGTCCGCGATCCAGCAAGATCGACAGACCGCAGTCGGACAGCACAACCGGTCGCCGAGCCAGAAGGCCGACGTCCGCTCCAGGGAAGGACCCTTCGTGAGCGACACCACCGATCTGATGGGCGTGACTGCCGACAAGAACGTCGACAGCGCCGCGCCCGCCGAAGGTGCTGCCTCTGGCACCACCGCACGGCGCCGCCGCTCCGGCACCGGCCTCGACGGCATGGTCCTGGCCGAGCTGCAGCAGGTCGCGTCCGGCCTCGGCATCAGGGGCACCGCGCGAATGCGCAAGAGCCAGCTGATCGAGGTCATCAAGGAGGCGCAGGCGGGCGGCGGATCCGCCGCCCCCAAGGCGTCCGCCAAGGCTGCCGACGCCCCCGCCGACGCGGAGTCCAAGCCCAAGCGCCGCGCGACCTCGAAGGCGCGCACCGGGGAAGAGGCGCCCGCCGCCGAGAAGGACGCGGGCAGCCAGCAGCAGATCGACATCCCCGGCCAGCCGGCCAGCGACGACCAGCCCGCGGGCGAGCGCCGTCGCCGCCGCGCGACGGCCCAGGCGGGCAGCCCCGACACCAAGACCGAGGCGAAGACCGAGGTCAAGGCGAAGGCGGAGCCCCAGGCCGAGCAGAAGACCGAGGAGCGCGCCGAGCCGAAGGGCGACGCCAAGGCCGAAGCCGCCGCCGACACGGCCGAGGGCCGTCGCGGCGACCGCCAGGGCCGCGACCGCGAGGGCCGCCGGGAGCGCCAGCGCGACCGTCGCGGCAAGGGCGACGACCAGGGCGGCCAGCAGGGCGGCGGCGGTGGCGGCGGACAGCGCCAGCAGCGCCAGGGCCAGCAGAACAACCGGGACAACGGCCCGCAGGACGACTTCGACGACGAGGCGGGCGGCCGTCGCGGCCGTCGCGGCCGCTACCGCGACCGCCGGGGCCGTCGCGGGCGCGACGACTTCGCCGGCGACGTGCAGGTGGCCGACGACGACGTCCTGATCCCCGTCGCGGGCATCCTGGACATCCTCGACAACTACGCGTTCATCCGGACCTCCGGCTACCTGCCGGGCCCGAACGACGTGTACGTCTCGCTCGCCCAGGTCCGCAAGAACGGCCTGCGCAAGGGCGACCACGTCACCGGCGCGGTGCGCCAGCCCAAGGACGGCGAGCGGCGCGAGAAGTTCAACGCGCTGGTCCGCCTCGACTCGGTCAACGGCATGGCCCCCGAGTCCGGCCGCGGCCGCCCCGAGTTCCAGAAGCTGACCCCGCTCTACCCGCAGGACCGGCTCCGCCTGGAGACCGACTCCAACGTCCTGACCACCCGGATCATCGACCTGGTCGCCCCGATCGGCAAGGGCCAGCGCGGGCTCATCGTGGCCCCGCCGAAGACCGGCAAGACGATGATCCTGCAGTCGATCGCCAACGCGATCACGGTCAACAGCCCCGAGTGCCACCTGATGGTCGTCCTCGTCGACGAGCGTCCGGAAGAGGTCACCGACATGCAGCGGTCGGTGAAGGGCGAGGTCATCTCCTCGACCTTCGACCGTCCCGCCGAGGACCACACCACCGTCGCCGAGCTGGCCATCGAGCGCGCCAAGCGCCTCGTCGAGCTGGGTCACGACGTGGTCGTCCTGCTCGACTCGATCACCCGCCTGGGCCGCGCGTACAACCTCGCGGCGCCGGCCTCCGGCCGCATCCTCTCCGGTGGTGTCGACTCGACCGCGCTCTACCCCCCGAAGCGCTTCTTCGGCGCCGCGCGCAACATCGAGGACGGCGGCTCGCTGACCATCCTGGCCACCGCGCTCGTCGAGACCGGCTCGCGCATGGACGAGGTGATCTTCGAGGAGTTCAAGGGCACCGGCAACATGGAGCTCAAGCTCGACCGGAAGCTCTCGGACAAGCGCATCTTCCCGGCGGTGGACGTCGACGCGTCCTCCACCCGCAAGGAGGAGATCCTGCTCGGCACCGACGAGCTGGCGGTCGTGTGGAAGCTGCGCCGGGTGCTGCACGCGCTCGACCAGCAGCAGGCGATCGAGCTCCTCCTGGACCGGATGAAGAAGACCCAGTCCAACGCGGAGTTCCTGCTCCAGATCCAGAAGACGACGCCGGGCAGCGGCAACGGCAACGACTGACGGGCCAACCGCCCGCCCGCCAGGGGCAGTTGGTTCACCACGGGCTCGGCCCCCGCACTCCGGTGCGGGGGCCGAGCCCGTTCCCGTACCGTGCCGCCGCCCCGAGACCTTGGCCACATCCCGTACGCCGGGGGAGCGGCCCGCGCGATGGGTGTACGGCACACGAAACCCCAGGTGAGCGCCGCCTCCCGGCCCCTGCCCCGGCACGCGGCGTCGTCCGCGGCCCACACCGGGTGCCCAGGCCCCTGTGCAACCCTTCTTGCTGCTTCGGCCGTCCCTCCATAAGAGGCCGACCGCGCGTGGACCACCACGGCAGGGGGCAGACGGGCACATCAGGAGCGACGAGGGAGACGCGTGAGCGAGCAGAACAAGGGCGCCGGCCGCATACGCGGCACCGGCAGCCGACGCAGGAAGCCGTCCCGCCGGCACCGCGCCAAGGCCGTCGCGGCCTGGTCGGTGGCCGGAGTCGTGGTCGTCGGCGGAGCCGGTCTCGCCTGCGCGTACGTCGCGCTCGACGGCAACCTCTCCAGCGTCGACATCGACGCCAAGCTCGGCGCGGACCGCCCCGACGACGTGGACGACGGCTCGCAGGACATCCTCGTCCTGGGCTCCGACTCGCGCTCCGGCGACAACGGGAAGTACGGCCGGGACGAGGGCGCGGCCCGCTCGGACACGGCGATGGTCCTGCACGTCGACAAGGGCCACAAGTCCGCGAGCGTCGTCTCGATACCGCGCGACACCCTGATCGAGCGCCCGGCCTGCGAGAGCGACACCACCGGCGACGAGGTCCCCGCCGAGCACCGGGCGATGTTCAACACCGCCTACGAGGTCGGCGGGCCCGCCTGCGCCGTGAAGACCGTCGAGTCGATGTCCGGCATCCGCATGGACCACTACCTCGAAGTCGACTTCACCGGCTTCAAGAAGCTCATCGACGAACTCGGCGGCGTCGAGGTCACCACGAAGACCGCGATCGACGACTCCAAGAGCCACCTGGACCTGGAGCCCGGCACCCACACCCTGAACGGCGAGGAGTCCCTCGGCCTCGTGCGGACCCGCAAGAGCGTCGGCGACGGGAGCGACCTGGGCCGCATCCAGCTCCAGCAGGCGTTCATCAAGGCGCTGATCGACCAGACCAGGAGCGTCGGGGTGTTCTCCAGCCCCAAGAAGCTCTACGGCCTCGCGGACGCCGCCACCAAGGCCGTCACCACCGACTCCGGGCTCGGCTCGGTCAAGAAGCTCACCGGCTTCGCGAACGGCCTCAAGGGGCTCGGCGCCGACGACGTCCACATGGTGACCCTGCCCGTCGAGTACGACCCGGCCGACCCGAACCGGGTGCTGCCGCAGGAGAAGGCGGGCCGTCAGGTCTGGGCCGCCCTCCGGCAGGACCGGCCCATCCCCGCCTCCGCCACCGAGGACTCCGCGGGCGACAAGGGCGACGCCTCCCAGGTCGTGCGGTAGCGCACCGGTCACCCCCGGTGCCCGCCCCGGGGGCGGGAATACCTGACGCCCGCCCCCGGTTTTGGGAGATACGGCCAGTCCTGGCAGACTGGTACGTCGGCCCCGGTTCACGGCCCCGCACACCCGCGTGGACGACCCGGCGCCCTCCCGAAACTAGGAGACACCTTGAAGCGCGACATTCACCCCGAGTACGTCGAGACCCAGGTCAGCTGCACCTGCGGTGCGTCGTTCACCACCCGGAGCACCATCGACAACGGCACCATCCGTGCCGACGTCTGCTCCGAGTGCCACCCGTTCTACACGGGCAAGCAGAAGATCCTCGACACCGGCGGCCGCGTGGCCCGCTTCGAGGCCCGCTTCGGCAAGGCTGCCGGCTCCGCCAGCAAGTAGCGAGCCACTGCGCCGGTTCCTGGCGCCCTCTTCCCGGGGGCGTCGGAACCGGCGTTTTTGCCGGTCGGACGCCCAGCGGAACCCCGCAGGAACGCCCCACCGGGCCGTACGACCCCCAGCAGGCCCGCAGCCGCGAGACCAACCAGGAGCCCCCGCATGTTCGAGGCGGTCGAGGAACTGATCGGCGAGCACGCCGATCTCGAGAAGAAGCTCGCCGACCCGTCGGTCCACGCCGACCAGGCCAACGCGCGCAAGCTGAACAAGCGCTACGCGGAGCTGACCCCGATCGTCTCCACGTACCGGTCCTGGAAGCAGACCGGCGAGGACATCGAGACCGCCCGCGAGTTCGCCGCGGACGACCCCGACTTCGCCGCCGAGGTCAAGGTGCTGGAGAAGCAGCGCGAGGAGATCACGGAGAAGCTCCGGCTCCTCCTCGTCCCGCGCGACCCCAGCGACGACAAGGACGTGCTCCTGGAGATCAAGGCGGGCGCCGGGGGCGACGAGTCCGCCCTGTTCGCCGGCGACCTGCTGCGCATGTACCTGCGCTACGCCGAGCGCGTCGGCTGGAAGACCGAGATCATCGACTCCACCGAGTCCGAGCTCGGCGGCTACAAGGACGTCCAGGTCGCCGTGAAGACCAAGGGCGGCAACGGCGCCACCGAGCCCGGCCAGGGCGTCTGGGCCCGGCTGAAGTACGAGGGCGGCGTGCACCGCGTGCAGCGCGTGCCCTCCACCGAGTCCCAGGGCCGCATCCACACCTCCGCGGCCGGTGTCCTCGTCACCCCCGAGGCCGAGGAGGTCGACGTCGAGATCCACGCCAACGACCTGCGTATCGACGTCTACCGCTCCTCCGGGCCCGGCGGCCAGTCCGTCAACACGACCGACTCCGCCGTCCGCATCACGCACCTGCCGACCGGCGTCGTCGCCTCCTGCCAGAACGAGAAGAGCCAGCTCCAGAACAAGGAGCAGGCCATGCGCATCCTGCGCTCCCGGCTGCTCGCCGCCGCCCAGGAGGCCGCGGAGCAGGAAGCCTCCGACGTACGCCGCAGCCAGGTCCGCACCGTCGACCGCTCCGAGAAGATCCGGACGTACAACTTCCCGGAGAACCGCATCTCGGACCACCGCGTCGGCTTCAAGGCGTACAACTTGGACCAGGTGCTCGACGGCGAGCTCGACGCGGTCATCCAGGCGTGCGTCGACGCGGACTCCGCGGCCAAGCTCGCCAACGCGTAGCCGCCCGCCGACCCCGCACACCCGTCACCGACCGCCCCGCACACCCGTAACCCGTACGGAGAACCGCGATGAACCTGCTGCTCGCCGAGGTGGCCCAGGCCACCCAGCGGCTGGCCGACGCCGGTGTCCCCTCACCGCGATTCGACGCCGAGGAGCTCGCGGCCTTCGTCCACGGGGTGAAGCGGGGCGCGCTGCACACGGTCCCCGACAGCGACTTCGACGCCCGGTACTGGGAGACGATCGCCCGCCGCGAGGCCCGCGAACCCCTCCAGCACATCACCGGCCGCGCCTTCTTCCGCTACCTGGAACTCCAGGTCGGACCCGGCGTCTTCGTGCCCCGGCCCGAGACCGAGTCGGTCGTCGGCTGGGCCATAGACGCGGTGCGCGCGATGGACGTCGTCGAGCCCGTCGTCGTCGACCTGTGCACCGGATCGGGCGCCATCGCGCTCGCCATGGCCCAGGAGGTCCCCCGCTCCCGAGTGCACGCCGTGGAGCTCTCCGAGGACGCCCTCAGGTGGACGCGGAAGAACGCCGAGGGGTCCAGGGTCACCGTCCACAAGGGAGACGCCCTGAGCGCCCTCCCGGAGCTCGACGGCCAGGTCGACCTGGTCATCTCCAACCCGCCGTACATCCCGCTCACCGAATGGGAGTACGTCGCCCCCGAGGCCCGCGACCACGACCCGGAGATGGCCCTCTTCTCCGGCGAGGACGGCCTCGACACGATCCGCGGCATCGAGCGCACCGCCCACCGCCTGCTCCGCCCCGGCGGCCTCGTCGTCATCGAGCACGCCGACACCCAGGGCGGCCAGGTCCCGTGGATCTTCACCGAGGAGCGGGGCTGGGCGGACGCCGCCGACCACCCCGACCTCAACAAGCGACCCCGGTTCGCCACCGCCCGCAAGGCCATGCCGTGACCGGCCCCCGGCACCACCACCCGTACCCGCACCCGCTCCAGGAGGCCGGCTGATGGCTCGGCGATACGACTGCAACGACGCCACCGACCGGGCCACCGGCCTGCGCGAGGCCGCATCGGCCGTCCGCCGGGGCGAACTGGTCGTGCTGCCCACCGACACCGTGTACGGGATCGGTGCGGACGCCTTCACCCCGGAGGCCGTCGCGGACCTGCTGGACGCCAAGGGGCGGGGCCGCAACATGCCCACCCCCGTCCTGATCGGCTCCCCGAACACCCTGCACGGGCTGGTCACCGACTTCTCCGAGGAGGCGTGGGAGCTCGTCGACGCCTTCTGGCCCGGCGCCCTCACCCTCGTCGCCCGGCACCAGCCCTCCCTCCAGTGGGACCTCGGGGACACCCGGGGCACGGTCGCCATCCGGATGCCGCTGCACCCGGTCGCCATCGAACTGCTCACCGAGGTCGGCCCGATGGCCGTCTCCAGCGCCAACCTCACCGGGCACCCCGCCCCCGAGGACTGCGACGCCGCCCAGGGCATGCTCGGCGACTCCGTCTCCGTCTACCTCGACGGCGGGCCGACGCCCGGCATCGTGCCGTCCTCCATCGTCGACGTCACCGGCGCCACCCCGGTCCTGCTGCGCGCCGGCGCCCTCTCCGCGGAGGAGCTGCGCAAGGTGGTCCCCGACCTCGAGGTGGCCAATTGACCGCCCCCGAGGGGCGTGGCATAGCGGGGCGGACCGACACCTTCCGCATCCTCCACGTCAGCACCGGCAACGTCTGCCGCTCGCCCATCACCGAGCGGCTGACCCGCCACGCCCTGGTGGACCGCCTCGGCGACCCGCTCAGCGGCGGCCTCATCGTGGAGAGCGCGGGCACCTGGGGCCACGAGGGCGCCCCCATGGAGGCCAACGCCGAGGTCGTCCTCGCCGACTTCGGCGCGGACGCCACCGGCTTCGTCGGCCGGGAGCTGCTGGACGAGCACGTCATCCGCGCCGACCTCGTGCTCACCGCCACCCGCGACCACCGCGCCCAGGTCATCTCCATGGGCCATTCCGCGGGGCTGCGAACCTTCACGCTCAAGGAGTTCACCCGGCTGGTCCGGGCGATCGACCCGGCCACCCTGCCCGACCCGCTCGACGAGGGCGTCGTCGAGCGCGCCCGCGCCCTGGTGCGCGCCGCCGCCGCACTGCGCGGCTGGCTGCTCGCCCCGACCGCCGAGGCGGACGAGGTCTACGACCCGTACGGCGCCCCCATCACCTTCTTCCGCTCCATCGGCGACGAGATCAACCAGGCGCTCGACCCCGTCGTCACGGCGCTCACCGGGGTCCACGCGCCGCACTGACCGGCGTACACGCGGCGTGCTGACCGGGTTGTACGCGCCGCACTGACCGGCGTACGCCCGCCGCACGCGCTCTCCCGCGCCCGGGGTCCACGCGGCGCACCGAGCCGGCGTACGCCCGCCGCACGCGCTGCCCCGCGACCGGGGTACGCGCCGCGCCCACCGGCGTACGCGCCCGGCCCGCGCGCCCCGGTGCGCCGACCGGCGTACGGGCCCCGCACCAACGGGCACGCCGCCCCGCCCCGGCCTACATTGGAGCTGAGCCGGTACCCCTTCCCGGCGCACCCGCCCCCAGGCCCGGAGCCGCACCATGCCGGTCACCACGCCCGCCGCCCCCCTGGCCGCGCCGTCCGCGCCCGACCGCCCCGACACCCTGCCCCAGGACGCCGGCGCCCTGCTCCGCCAGGACCCGGAGATCGCCGCGGTGCTGCTCGCGGAGCGGGACCGGCAGGCGGGCACGCTCCAACTCGTCGCCGCCGAGAACTTCGCCTCGCCCGCCGTCCTCGCCGCCCTCGGCTCCCCGCTCGCCAACAAGTACGCCGAGGGGTACCCGGGCGCCCGCCACCACGGCGGCTGCGCGTACGCGGACGCCGCCGAGCGCATCGCCGTCACCCGGGCCACCGCCCTCTTCGGCGCCGAACACGCCAACGTCCAGCCGCACTCCGGCTCCTCCGCCGTCCTCGCCGCCTACGCCGCGCTGCTGCGCCCCGGCGACACCGTGCTCGCGATGGACCTGGCCCACGGGGGACACCTCACGCACGGGGCGCCGGGCAACTTCTCCGGCCGCTGGTTCGACTTCACCGGCTACGGGACCGACCCCGAAACGGGGCTCATCGACTACCCCCGGCTCCGCGCCCTGGCCCGCGCCCGCCGCCCCAAGGCCATCGTCTGCGGCTCCATCTCCGCTCCCCGCCACCCGGACTACGCGCTGTTCCGGGAGATCGCCGACGAGGTCGGCGCGTACCTCGTCGTCGACGCCGCGCACCCGATGGGGCTGATCGCCGGGGGAGCGGCGCCGAACCCGGTGCCGTACGCCGACGTCGTCTGCGCCACCACGCACAAGGTGCTGCGCGGACCGCGCGGCGGCATGATCCTGTGCGGCGCGGAGCTGGCCGGGCGGATCGACCGGGCGGTGTTCCCCTTCACCCAGGGCGGCGCGCAGATGCACACGGTGGCGGCGAAGGCCGTCGCGTTCGGGGAGGCCGCGACCCCCGCGTACACCTACTACGCCCACCAGGTCGTCGCGCACGCCCGGGTGCTCGCCGCCGGACTGGAGGCCGAGGGGTTCGAGGTGGTCACCGGCGGCACGGACACCCACCTCGTCGTCGCGGACCCGGCCCCGCTCGGCGTCGACGGCCGCACCGCGCGGGAGCGGCTGGCGGCGGCCGGCCTGGTCCTGGACACCTGCGCCCTGCCGTACGGGGAGGGGAGGGGCATCCGGCTGGGCACGGCGGCCGTCACGACCCGGGGGATGGACGACGGGGACATGGCCCGGATCGCGGCCCTGGCCGGGGCGGCCGTACGGCGGTCGGGCGACCCGCGGGCGATCGCGGCGGAGGTCCGGGAACTGGCCGCCCGCCATCCTCCCTACCCGGCGTAGCGGCCCCGGCGCTCCCCGGAGCGGAGGACTCCGCCGCCTCCGGGGAGTACCGGGGCTGTGCAACCATCACCCGTGACGTGGAGTCCTTTCCAGAGACTAGGGTGAGGGCTTTGGACAGTCGGCGAGTTCTGTGGGGCAGCCTGTGCGTGATTACCTGCTGACGCTCTGCGTCACGGCGGCGGTGACCTATCTGCTGACGGGACCGGTGCGGAAGTTCGCCATCGCGGTCGGGGCGATGCCCGCGATCCGCGCCCGCGACGTCCACCGGGAACCGACTCCCCGGCTCGGCGGCATCGCGATGTTCGGCGGACTGTGCGCGGGGCTGATCGTCGCGGACCACCTCTTCAACCTGCAGAGCGTTTTCCAACTCTCCGACGAACCACGGGCGTTGCTCTCGGGGGCCGCGCTGATCTGGCTGATCGGCGTCCTCGACGACAAGTTCGAGATCGACGCCCTGATCAAGCTCGGCGGCCAGATGATCGCCGCCGCCGTCATGGTCATCCAGGGCCTGACGATCCTGTGGCTGCCGATCCCCGGCGTCGGCACGGTCGCCCTCACCCAGTGGCAGGGCACCCTGCTCACGGTGGCGCTGGTCGTCATCACGATCAACGCGGTCAACTTCGTCGACGGCCTGGACGGGCTCGCGGCGGGCATGGTGTGCATCGCGTCGGCGGCGTTCTTCCTGTACGCCTACCGCCTCTGGATGGGGTACGGCATCGAGGCGGCGGCCCCCGCGACGCTCTTCGCGGCGATCCTGATGGGCATGTGCCTGGGGTTCCTGCCGCACAACATGCATCCGGCGCGGATCTTCATGGGCGACTCGGGGTCGATGCTGATCGGCCTGGTGCTGGCGGCGGGCGCGATCTCGATCACCGGCCAGGTCGACCCGGACAACCTGCAGATCTTCTTCGAGGGCAGCGAGCGCGGGGCGACCCACGCGATGTTCCCGGTCTTCATCCCGCTGGTGCTGCCGCTGACGATCATCGCCATCCCGGCCGCCGACCTGGTGCTGGCCATCGTCCGGCGCACCTGGAACGGCCAGTCGCCGTTCGCCGCCGACCGGGGCCACCTGCACCACCGGCTGCTGGAGATCGGCCACTCGCACAGCCGGGCCGTGCTGATCATGTACTTCTGGTCGGCGCTGATCGCCTTCGGCACCGTCGGCTACTCGGTCCACGCCGCCTCCTCGTGGATCGTGTTCGTCATCGTGGCGGCGAGCGCGGCGGGCCTGGTCCTGCTGCTGATGCCCCGGTTCACCCCGCGCGCCCCGCACTGGGCCAACCGCTTCGTGCCGCCGCGCTACCGCCGGCCGGAGGAGGAGGCCCCCGCTCCCGCGTACGAGGGGGAGACGGCGGCCGCGACCTCCGGGGACCAACAGGGCGCGCGGGACGCTCGGATGGGCGAGGAGAGCGCCGAACGGGCCCCGGTGGCGGTCGGCGTCTCCGGCGTCAACGGCGCTACCGCGATCGGCCCCCGTTCGCGTCTCTCCGATCGCCGTTCCGCCGATTCGTCGCGTTGACGTTTCGGAAGTCCTGGTGCATTACCAGACATTGCGACCGCTTGTCGTGCACACACGCGCGGATTAACTCTCATGTGTGACAGTTGGCACACCTTTGAGGTAAAGACCTCATCAAATAGTTTGTGATACCGTTCACGAGACCCGGTGACGGAGCCGAAGGACCCTGGTAGGACGGTCCATTGGCCCGGAAACCGCCTCGCGGACCGGGCCTACGCTCGTCCATGACGACGCCCCATTCCTCCCCAAGACCAGTGGAGCTGCCGCCATGCAGTCCGACATGCGCGAAGTACTGCGCATCGCCACACCCCCCGCCGCGGTGGGAGCCGTCGCCACGCTTGTCGGCGGGCTCGTCGTCGGCGGCAAGGGGGCGATCGGCGCCGTCGTAGGCTGCGTGGTGGTCATTCTCTTCATGGCCCTCGGACAGCTCGCGCTGCAGTGGGTCGCCAAGTCGATGCCGCACCTCTTCCAGGGCATGGGGCTGCTGGTCTACTCGGTCCAGCTGGTGGTCCTGCTCGGCCTGATCATGGCCATCAGGGACACCACTCTCTTCGACCTCCAGGTCTTCGCCCTCACGTTGGTCGTCTCGGTGATCGCGTGGATCGTCACGCAGACCGTGCTGCACGCCAGGAGCAAGACCCCGTACGTCGATCCGGAGGCGGACGGCCGGAAGACCCCGGGCGGAACCGAGGGGAAGCATGACCAGTAGGGCCGGGATAAAGCCCTGTTCGACATGCTGCTATCGTCCGGTCTCGGTTGCGGTACTGCGGGCGCGGACAACACGGCTGTCGCCTGATACATCGCGAGGCTTCGGGCCCGGCCGCCGCCTCCTCCCCGTAAGAACCAGTCCGGTGCCGACCTGCGGCTGCCAGCCGCTCCGATACAACGAGGTAGCCGTATCCATGCGCCATGCAGAAGGAGCTCCTGGTGACTGCTGACGCCCAGACGCTCGCCTTCGAGGTTGACTGCCACCTGTTCCAGGGCTCGTGCGGATTCCCAGCCCCGAGCGCGTGGTCGTTCATCTTCGACCCGATCTTCTCGATCGGTCCCGTCGAGTTCAACAAGCCGATGCTGCTCGCGATCATCGGGACGTTCGCCATCCTGGCGCTGTTCTGGGCCGGCTTCTCCAAGCCCAAGGTCGTTCCCGGCAAGCTCCAGATGATCGCCGAGACGCTCTACGACTTCGTCCACCGGGGCATCGCCAAGGAGATCATCGGCAAGAAGGGCGAGCCCTTCGTCCCGCTGCTGGTGTCGCTGTTCTTCTTCGTCTGGATGCTGAACCTCTGGGCGATCATCCCGATCGCGCAGTTCCCGGTCAGCTCGCTCATCGCGTACCCGGTCGGACTGGCCCTGCTGGTCTGGGTCGTCTACATGACGGTGACCTTCCGCAGCAACGGCTTCGTCGGCGGCATCCGCAACCTGTGCGTACCCAGCGGCCTGCCCAAGCCGATCTACGTGATCCTGACGCCGATCGAGTTCGTCTCGAACATCTTCGTGCGCCCCTTCACGCTGGCGGTCCGACTCTTCGCGAACATGTTCGCCGGCCACATCCTGATCCTGGTCTTCACGATCGCGACCTGGTACATGCTCGGCACCGTGCTCGGCACCGTCTACGCCACCGCGTCGTTCGCCGTGACCCTGGCCCTGACCGTCTTCGAGATGTTCATCCAGGCGCTCCAGGCCTACGTGTTCACCGTGCTGACCGCCACGTACTTGTCCCAGGCGCTCGAAGAAGCGCACTGAGGACACCCGGGTCACCACCCGGACACCCCTAGACGTCCGGTGGATGCAATCTCCACCGGCCAATCAAGAGAAGGAATCACAGATCCATGTCTGAGACTCTCGCAGCCGTCACGGGCAACATCGGCACCATCGGTTACGGCCTCGCGGCGATCGGCCCCGGCGTCGGCATCGGCATCATCTTCGGTAACGGCGTGCAGGCCATCGCCCGTCAGCCCGAGGCGGCCGGCCTGATCCGCCAGAACATGCTGCTCGGCTTCGCGGTCATCGAGGCCCTGGCCCTGATCGGCTTCGTCGCCCCCTTCATCTACCCGAAGTAGTCCAGGCGACCTGACGATACGTTTTCGACGAAAGGTCCACCATGTTGCACTTGGCAGCAGAGGAGCCGCAGTCACCGCTGTGGCCGGTCTGGCCCGAGATTGTCATCGGCCTGATCTGCTTCAGCATTGTCTTCTTCGTCTTCTACAAGAAGCTCCTCCCGGCCATCAACAAGGCCCTGGACGAGCGTCGCGAGGCGATCGAAGGTGGTATCGAGAAGGCCGAGGCGGCTCAGACCGAGGCGCAGAGCGTTCTTGAGCAGTACAAGGCCCAGCTGGCGGAGGCCCGTCACGAGGCCGCCCGTCTGCGCCAGGAGGCGCAGGAGCAGGGTGCCGTCATCATCCAGGAGATGAAGGCGGAGGGTCAGCGCCAGCGCGAGGAGATCATCGCCGCGGGCCACACCCAGATCGAGGCCGACCGCAAGGCCGCCGCCTCGGCGCTGCGTCAGGACGTGGGCAAGCTCGCCACCGACCTGGCCGGCAAGCTCGTCGGCGAGTCCCTCCAGGACCACGCCCGGCAGAGCGGCACCGTCGACCGGTTCCTCGACGAGCTCGAGGCGAAGGCCGAGGCGGCCCGATGAACGGCGCGAGCCGCGAAGCGCTGGCCGCCGCACGCGAGCGTCTCGACGCGCTGACCGACAACACGTCGGTCGACGCGGCGAAGCTCGCCGAGGAGCTGGCGTCGGTCACCGCACTGCTCGACCGCGAAGTATCCCTGCGCCGGGTTCTCACCGACCCGGCCCAGAGCGGCGAGAGCAAGGCCGAACTGGCCGCGCGGCTGCTCGGCGGACAGGTCGGCGGCGAGACCGTCGACCTGGTCTCCGGACTCGTCCGATCCCGCTGGTCGCGCTCGCGCGACCTGGTGGACTCGGTCGAGGAGCTGGCGAACACCGCCGACCTCACCGCGGCCCAGCGCGGCGGACGCCTCGACGACGTCGAGGACGAGCTGTTCCGGTTCAGCCGGATCGTCGGCTCCGACACGGAGCTGCGCTCCGCGCTGACCAGCCGTACGGCCACGACCACCGCCAAGAGCCAGCTGCTGCGCAGCCTGCTCGGCGGCAAGGCGCAGCCGGTCACCGAGCGGATCATCGTCCGCCTCGTGACCCAGCCGCGTGGACGTAGCCTGGAGGCAGGGCTGGACTCGCTGTCCAAGCTCGCCGCGGAGCGCCGGAACCGCACGGTCGCCGTCGTCACCTCGGCGGTGCCGCTCAGCGACCGGCAGAAGCAGCGCCTCGGCGCCGCTCTGGCGAAGCTGTACGGCCGGGAGATGCACCTGAACCTGGACGTGGACCCCTCGGTCCTCGGCGGGGTCTCGGTGCGCGTCGGTGACGAGATCATCAACGGCACCGTCGCGGAGCGTCTCGACGAGGCGACCCGCCGCATGGCCGGCTGACACAGCGCAGCGCAGAAGAACACGCAAGACCAGCGGCCCGGTTGGGCCGTGCAGAAACTGCAGAAGATTCCTGGGGGTCGGCCCCCAGACCCCCTTAAGAAACTTCGGGCCCAACAAGGAGAGCAGGGAACCCAGATGGCGGAGCTCACGATCCGGCCGGAGGAGATCCGGGACGCACTGGATAACTTTGTCCAGTCGTACCAGCCGGACGCGGCCTCGCGCGAGGAGGTCGGTACGGTCAGCGTTGCCGGCGACGGCATCGCGAAGGTGGAGGGTCTCCCCTCCGCCATGGCGAACGAGCTGCTGAAGTTCGAGGACGGCACCCTCGGTCTCGCCCTCAACCTCGAGGAGCGCGAGATCGGTGCGATCGTCCTCGGCGAGTTCAGCGGCATCGAGGAGGGCCAGCCGGTGCAGCGCACCGGCGAGGTGCTCTCCGTCGGCGTCGGCGAGGGTTACCTCGGCCGCGTCGTCGACCCGCTCGGCAACCCGATCGACGGTCTCGGCGAGATCGAGACCGACAGCCGTCGCGCCCTCGAGCTGCAGGCCCCTGGCGTCATGGTCCGCAAGTCGGTGCACGAGCCGATGCAGACCGGCTACAAGGCCGTCGACGCCATGGTGCCGATCGGCCGCGGCCAGCGTCAGCTGATCATCGGCGACCGCCAGACGGGCAAGACCGCCCTGGCCGTCGACACGATCATCAACCAGCGCGACAACTGGCGCTCGGGCGACGTGAACAAGCAGGTGCGCTGCATCTACGTCGCCGTCGGTCAGAAGGGTTCCACCATCGCCTCCGTGCGTGGTGCGCTCGAAGAGGCCGGTGCGCTGGAGTACACGACCATCGTCGCCGCCCCGGCGTCCGACCCGGCCGGCTTCAAGTACCTGGCGCCGTACACCGGTTCGGCCATCGGCCAGCACTGGATGTACCAGGGCAAGCACGTCCTGATCATCTTCGACGACCTCTCGAAGCAGGCCGACGCCTACCGCGCCGTGTCCCTGCTGCTGCGCCGCCCGCCGGGCCGTGAGGCCTACCCGGGTGACGTCTTCTACCTGCACTCGCGTCTGCTGGAGCGCTGCGCCAAGCTCTCCGACGACATGGGCGCCGGTTCGATGACGGGTCTCCCCATCGTCGAGACCAAGGCGAACGACGTGTCGGCGTTCATCCCGACCAACGTCATCTCCATCACCGACGGCCAGTGCTTCCTGGAGTCCGACCTGTTCAACGCGGGTCAGCGTCCGGCGCTCAACGTCGGTATCTCGGTCTCCCGTGTCGGTGGCTCCGCCCAGCACAAGGCCATGAAGCAGGTCTCCGGCCGGCTTCGCGTGGACCTCGCCCAGTACCGCGAGCTGGAGGCGTTCGCCGCCTTCGGTTCCGACCTGGACGCGGCCTCGAAGGCGTCGCTGGAGCGCGGTAAGCGCATGGTCGAGCTGCTGAAGCAGCCGCAGTACGCCCCGTTCCCGATGGAGGAGCAGGTCGTCTCGGTCTGGGCCGGCACCACGGGCAAGATGGACGACGTCCCGGTCGAGGACATCCGTCGCTTCGAGAGCGAACTGCTGGAGTACCTGCGCCGTGAGCGCAAGGACCTGCTGACCAGCATCGCCGAGGGCGGCAAGATGTCCGACGACACGCTGCAGTCGATCGCCGACGCGATCGCCGCCTTCAAGCAGCAGTTCGAGACCTCGGACGGCAAGCTCCTGGGCGAGGGCTGATCGATGGGCGCTCAGCTTCGCGTTTACAAGCGCCGCATCCAAGCCGTCACCGCGACCAAGAAGATCACCAAGGCGATGGAGATGATCGCCGCCTCGCGCATCGTCAAGGCGCAGCGCAAGGTGGCGGCGTCCCAGCCGTACGCGACCGAGCTCACCCGCGCGGTGACCGCGGTCGCGACCGGATCCGACGCCAACCACCCGCTCACCACCGAGGTCGAGACGCCGACCCGGGCCGCGGTCCTGCTCATCACGAGCGACCGCGGTCTGGCCGGCGGCTACTCCTCCAACGCCATCAAGGCCGCGGAGCGACTGCGGGAGCGCCTTGCCTCCGAGGGCAAGGAGGTCGACACGTACATCGTCGGCCGCAAGGGTGTCGCGTACTACGGCTTCCGCGAGCGCAAGGTCGCCGAGTCCTGGACCGGCTTCACCGACAACCCGGCGTACTCCGATGCCAAGCGCATCGCCGCCCCGTTGATCGAGGCCATCCAGAGCGAGACGGCCGAGGGCGGCGTCGACGAGCTGCACATCGTCTTCACGGAGTTCGTGTCGATGATGACGCAGAACGCGGTCGACGCCCGGATGCTGCCGCTCTCGCTCGACGAGGTGGCCGGGGAGAGCACCCGCAAGGGTGAGATCCTCCCGCTCTTCGAGTTCGAGCCGTCGGCCGAGGACGTCCTCGACGCCCTTCTGCCGCGCTACGTCGAGAGCCGTATCTACAACGCCCTGCTGCAGGCGGCCGCTTCCGAGCACGCCGCCCGCCGCCGTGCGATGAAGTCGGCCACCGACAACGCCGGGGACCTCATCAAGAGCCTGTCCCGGCTTGCCAACGCGGCCCGCCAGGCCGAAATCACCCAGGAAATCAGCGAGATCGTCGGCGGCGCCAGTGCTCTGGCCGACGCGACCGCGGGGAGTGACAAGTAATGACGACGACAGTTGAGACGGCCGCTGCCACGGGCCGCGTCGCCCGGGTCATCGGCCCGGTCGTCGACGTGGAGTTCCCCGTCGACGCGATGCCGGACATCTACAACGCCCTCCACGTCGAGGTCGCCGACCCGGCCGAGGACGGCGCTCGCAAGACGCTGACCCTGGAAGTGGCCCAGCACCTGGGCGACGGCGTGGTCCGCGCGATCTCGATGCAGCCCACCGACGGTCTGGTCCGCCAGGCCCCGGTGACCGACACGGGCACGGGCATCACCGTCCCCGTCGGTGACGTGACCAAGGGCAAGGTCTTCAACACCCTCGGCCAGATCCTGAACGAGCCGGAGGCCGAGGCGCAGATCACCGAGCGCTGGCCGATCCACCGCAAGGCCCCGGCCTTCGACCAGCTCGAGTCGAAGACCGAGATGTTCGAGACCGGCCTGAAGGTCGTCGACCTCCTCACCCCGTACGTCAAGGGTGGAAAGATCGGTCTCTTCGGTGGTGCGGGCGTCGGCAAGACGGTCCTCATCCAGGAAATGATCATGCGTGTGGCGAAGCTGCACGACGGTGTGTCGGTGTTCGCCGGCGTCGGTGAGCGCACCCGTGAGGGCAACGACCTCATCGACGAGATGACCGACTCGGGCGTTCTGGACAAGACCGCGCTCGTTTTCGGCCAGATGGACGAGCCGCCGGGGACGCGTCTGCGCGTGGCCCTGTCCGCCCTGACCATGGCGGAGTACTTCCGCGATGTGCAGAAGCAGGACGTGCTGCTCTTCATCGACAACATCTTCCGCTTCACGCAGGCCGGCTCCGAGGTCTCCACGCTGCTCGGCCGCATGCCGTCCGCGGTGGGCTACCAGCCGACCCTGGCCGACGAGATGGGTGTGCTCCAGGAGCGCATCACCTCGACGCGTGGTCACTCGATCACCTCGATGCAGGCGATCTACGTCCCCGCGGACGACCTGACCGACCCGGCCCCGGCCACCACGTTCGCCCACCTCGACGCGACGACGGTGCTCTCCCGTCCGATCTCGGAGAAGGGCATCTACCCGGCCGTGGACCCGCTGGACTCCACGTCCCGCATCCTGGACCCGCGTTACATCTCCCAGGACCACTACAACGCGGCCAGCCGCGTCAAGGGGATCCTGCAGAAGTACAAGGACCTCCAGGACATCATCGCGATCCTCGGCATCGACGAACTGGGCGAGGAGGACAAGCTCGTCGTCCACCGTGCCCGCCGCGTCGAGCGCTTCCTGTCGCAGAACACCCACGCCGCCAAGCAGTTCACCGGCCTGGACGGTTCGGACGTCCCGCTCGACGAGTCGATCGCCGCGTTCAACGCGATCTGCGACGGGGACTACGACCACTTCCCCGAGCAGGCGTTCTTCATGTGCGGTGGCCTGGACGACCTCAAGGCCAAGGCCAAGGAGCTCGGCGTCTCCTGAGCCTCCGGCTCACCGAGGGGGGTGGGTGTGTCCCGCCCCCCTCACCACGCCCCGTAGAATTGACCCAACACCCGGCCGGTCGGCCGGGTGGTGACCCGAGGAGCCACCCTTGGCTGCTGAGCTGCATGTCGAGCTGGTCGCCGCGGACCGAAGTGTCTGGTCCGGCGAGGCCACCCTGGTCGTCGCGCGCACCACGTCCGGCGACATCGGCGTCATGCCCGGTCACCAGCCGCTTCTGGGTGTGCTGGAATCGGGCCCGGTGACGATCCGCACGAGCGAGGGCGGCACCGTGATCGCCGCTGTGCACGGCGGATTCATCTCGTTCGCGGACGACAAGCTGTCGCTGCTGGCCGAGATCGCCGAGCTGGCCGACGAGATCGATGTCGAGCGTGCCCAGCGGGCGCTCGAGCTCGCGAAGTCGGACGCGGACGCCGCCGCCGAGCGGCGCGCCGAGATCCGTCTGCGCGCGGTGGCGGTGCACTAGCACCCCCACGGAGTGATGTTTTTACTCAGCCGCGGCCCGAGCTGGAGCGATCCAGCCGGGTCGCGGCTGAGGCGATGCAGGTGCAATACGGTTTCGGTGTTCGTTACTCGACGATGCGAGGAGGTCGGTGGAGATGGTCCTCGCGTTGTGGGTGGGCTTGTCCGTCGTGGTCCTGGTCCTGCTGGGGCTGTTCGTCTTCGGCCTGCGCCGGCGGCTGATCCAGCGCTCCGGAGGGACCTTCGACTGCAGTCTGCGCTGGGACGTGTCCGAGGAACCGGACTCCCTCGGCAAAGGCTGGGTGTACGGGGTCGCGCGCTACAGCGGTGACCGCGTCGACTGGTTCCGCGTCTTCTCCTACGCTCCTCGCCCCCGCCGGGGCCTGGAGCGTTCTGCTATCGAGGTGGTCGGCCGACGGCTGCCCGAGGGCGAGGAGGAACTGGCGCTCCTGTCCGACTCCGTCGTGCTCGGCTGCCTCCACCGGGGGACCCGCCTGGAGCTGGCGATGAGCGAGGACGCCCTCACCGGCTTCCTGGCCTGGCTGGAGGCGGCCCCGCCCGGCCAGCGGGTGAACGTGGCCTGAGGGACCGCTCCCGGCGAGGCCCTTCGGAGGGCCCGGGGCCAGGGCGCGGCCGCGGCGGACCAGGTCCGCGCCCTCACGACGCGGCGCGGTCACCGACTTCTCCGTACACACAGCGAAAAGCCGGGGAGACGGGGGGCGGACCCGTCTCCCCGGCGCTTTTCCGGGGTGGTGCGGTACTGCTGCTACGGCGTGGGGATTACTTGAGACCGCTGTCCATCGCGGTCACCAGTTCGCCGTTGGCGGTGTCGCCGGAGAACTCCCAGAAGAACGCGCCACCGAGGCCCTGGTTCTTCGCCCAGGTCATCTTGGTGCCGATGGTCGCCGGGGTGTCGTAGCTCCACCAGTTGCTGCCGCAGTGGGCGTAGGCCGTGCCGGCGATGGTGCCGGTCGTCGGGCAGGAGTTCTTCAGGACCTTGTAGTCCTCGATGCCCGCCTCGTACGTACCCGGGGCCGCGCCGGTCGCCGTGCCGCCGGGGGCGGCCTGGGTGACGCCGGTCCAGCCGCGGCCGTAGAAGCCGATGCCGAGGAGGAGCTTCTTGGCCGGGACGCCCTGGGCCTTGAGCTTGGCGATGGCGTCGGCGGAGGTGAAGCCCTGCTGCGGGATGCCGGCGTACGAGGTCAGCGGCGAGTGGGGGGCCGTCGGGCCCTTGGCGGCCCAGGCGCCGAAGAAGTCGTACGTCATCACGTTGTACCAGTCCATGGACTGGGCGGCGCCCGCGTAGTCGGTGGCGTCGATCTTGCCGCCGTCCGAGCCGTCCGCGGTGATGGCGGCGGTGACCAGGTTCTTCGAGCCGAACTTGGCGCGGGTGGCGTCGGAGAGCTTCTTCAGCGCGCCCGGACCACTGGTGTCGCAGGTGAGACCGCAGGCGTTGGGGTACTCCCAGTCGAGGTCGATGCCGTCGAAGACATCGGCCCAGCGGGGGTCCTCGACCAGGTCGTAGCAGGACTGGGCGAACGCGGCGGGGTTCTGCGCGGCCTGGGGGAAGCCGCCGGACCAGGTCCAGCCGCCGAAGGACCAGAGGACCTTGATGTGCGGGTACTTGGCCTTCAGCTTGCGCAGCTGGTTGAAGTTGCCGCGCAGGGGCTGGTCCCAGGTGTCGGCGACGCCGTCGACGGACTGGTCGGCGGTGTACGCCTTGTCGTAGTCGGCGTAGGAGTCGCCGATGGTGCACTTGCCGTTCTGCACGTTGCCGAAGGCGTAGTTGATGTGCGTGATCTTCGCGGCCGAGCCGGACGTCACCAGGTTCTTCACGTGGTAGTTGCGCCCGTAGACGCCCCAGTTGGTGAAGTAGCCCAGGTTGACCTTGTCGCCGCCGGGCTGCTCGCCGCCGCCACCGCCGGTGGTGCGCACGGAGACGGAGCCGGAGGCCGGGCCGGTCTGGTCGGCGGTGTCCCGGGCCTGCACGGCGTAGGAGTAGTCGGTGCCGGCGGTCAGACCGGTGTTGGTGTACGTGGTGCCGGTGACCGTGGCGACCTTCGCGCCGTCGCGCAGCACGTCGTAGTTCTTGACGCCCTTGTCGTCGGTGGCAGCGCTCCAGCTGAGCTTCACCGAGGTGTTGGTGACGTCGCTGGTGGTCGGGGTGCCGGGGGCGGAGGGCGGGTTGTCACCGGGGACGTTGGGGCCGCCGTCACAGGAGGCGCCGTTCAGCTTGCAGCCCGTGGGGGAGCCGGAGCCGGTGCCGTTGAACCCGAAGCTGATGCTGGCGCCGGGCGCCACGGTCCCGTTCCAGGACAGGTTCTTGGCGGTGTAGTGGTTGCCGCTCTTGGTGAGGTTGGCGTCCCAGGCGGAGCCTGCGGCGGTGCCGGAGGGGAAGTCCCACTCGATGGTCCAGGAGGAGAGCGCGGTGGTGCCGGTGTTCTTCACCGTCCACTGGCCCTCGAACCCGCTGCCCCAGTCGGACTTCTTGGTGTACGTGGCGGTGGCCGTCGCGGCGGCCGCCGCGGGGGAGGCCAGGCCCACCATCGCGGCCAGCGGCACGACCAGCGCGGTCAGGCCGGCGACGACCTTGGACCTGCCGCTGCGGACGGGTATCCATCTGAGTCTGGAACGGCGTCGGGGGGTTTCAGTGCTCAACGGTGCTCCTCGGGTGAGGTCCAGCAAACGGGGGTGATTCGTGGACTGCAAACCCTGCGCCGCCCTGAGTACGGTTGCTCGTACTCACCGCAGTGTGTGACGAGGACAGTAGGAAGGTCTGGACCAATCGTCAAGAGGTCTGGACCAAAGATCGACCTCCCCTCAGATCCCCAACTCCTGCGCCAGAACGGCCGCCTGGACCCGGCTGCGCAGCTCCAGCTTGCCCAGCAGCCTGCTGACGTGGGTCTTCACCGTGGCCTCCGCCATCGAGAGCCGCACCGCGATCTCCGCGTTCGACAGCCCCTCGCCCAGGCAGCCCAGCACCTCGCGCTCGCGCCGGGTGAGCGCCTCCAGTGCCTCCAGCACCGCCGGATCGGGCGCGCTCCGCCCCCGTACGGCCCCCGGCCCCGAACCCGCCCCCGATCCGCTTCCGTCACCGTCCCCGCTTCCGGCGAACTCCGCGATCAGGCGGCGGGTCACCGCCGGGGCGATCAGCCCCTCGCCGCGCGCCACCGTCCGTACCGCCTCCAGCAGGTCGCGCGCGTCGGTGTTCTTCAGCAGGAAACCGGAGGCGCCCGCCCGCAGCGCGCCGAACACGTACGCGTCCAGGTCGAACGTCGTCAGCACGAGGACGTCCGCCAGCCGCTCCGCGACCACCTGCCGGGTCGCCGACACCCCGTCCAGCCGGGGCATCTGCACATCCATCAGGACGAGATCCGGCCGGATCTCCCGAGCCAGGCGCACCGCCGTCTCCCCGTCCCCGGCCTCCCCGACGACCTTGATGTCCGGCGCGCTGGAGAGGATCAGTACGAGCCCCGCGCGCACGGCCGCCTGGTCCTCGGCCACCAGTACCCGGATCGTCATTCCCGCGTCTCCTTCTCCCGTACGGGCAGCTGGGCCCGTACCCGCCAGATCTTCGCGCCGCCGCCGCCCGGTTCGGCCCCCGCCCCGAACGTCCCGCCCAGCAGCGCCGCCCGCTCCCGCATGCCCACCAGGCCCGCCCCCGAGCCGGGCGCCGTGGGCCCGGTCCGGCTGCCGACCGCACTGGTCACTTCGACCGTCAGCAGCTCGCCGGACCGGCCGAGCCGCACCACGACCGGGCCCGGCGCCGCGTGCTTGAGGGCGTTGGTCAGGGACTCCTGGACGATCCGGTACGCGGCCAGTTCGACCGGCGTCGGCAGCGCCCCGGCGTCCGGGGCCCGGCGGTCCTCCAGGACGCAGACGAGCCCGCCGGACGCCCCGTTGGCGTTCGTCTGCTCGATCAGGGCGTCCAGCGCCGCCAGCGTCGGGGCCGCGACCGGGGCGCCGTCCTCACCGCCCTCGCGCAGCAGCCCGATCAGCCGCCGCATCTCCGCCAGCCCCTCGACGCTGTTCTCCCGGATCACCTTCAGCGCGCCGCGCGAGGTCTCCGGGTCGTCGATGGACAGGGCCGCCGTGGAGTGGATCGCCACGGCGGAGAGGTGGCCGGCCACCATGTCGTGCAACTCCCGCGCCATGCGGGCCCGCTCGGCGGCCACCGCCTGCGTCCGGTCCATCTCGGCGAGCCGGGCGGTCTGGGCGGCGGCCAGCCGGGCGGCGTCGGCCGCTGTCCGGTGGCTGCGCACACTGACCCCGGTCAGGGCGGGGATGAACGAGACCAGCCCGATGACCAGGCCGATCAGCAGCGCCTCGGGCTTCTGGAACCAGGCCAGGAAGCCGATGGTGGACGCCACGGTGACCAGGAGCGTGGCCACCGGGAGGCGGCGGGCGGCGGCCGGCGGCCCGTACAGCACGGCCGCGTACATGACGTCCGTGAACATCAGGACGGTGGCGAGGCTGCCCCGGGTGAACTGGTCCGCCACCAGCGCGAGCGTGCCGACGGCCAGCGCCGTGCGCGGGGCCTCGCGGCGCAGCAGCTCGGCCGAGGCCATGACGGTCAGCGGTACGAGGGTGGCCCAGGGCGGGGAGAAGGGGTGGCCGCCCTGGGTGTGGAGGCCCAGCCGCCACAGGAGCAGCCCCCCGAGCAGCCCGGAGACGGCGAGGGCCACCGCGTCGCGGTCGGGGCGGATCGAGGTGAGCACCCCTCCATCCAACACGGGCCGTCGTCCCCGGACCTCCCCACGCGGGCCGAGGTCCGACTACATCGAAGGATGCAGTCCCGTTTCGTCACTGCCGACGACGTATCCGCGCCCGGCGGCAGGGAGGCTGGAGTCAACGGGAGGAGAGAGTCGTGATCGCCCTGTTGGTCGTGGCCTGCGAGGTCGCGTTCTGGGTTCTGCTGGCCGCCGGACTGGCCCTGCGGTACGTCGCGAGGAAGCCGAGGATCGGCGCGGCCGTGCTGCTGTGCGAGCCGGTGCTGGAGGTCGTCCTGCTGGTGGTGACGGCCGTCGACCTGAAGAACGGCGCCGAGCCGGACTGGAAGCACGGTCTGGCCGCCGTCTACATCGGTTTCACGGTCGGCCTCGGCCACCACACCATCAAGAAGGTGGACGCCTGGGTCGCCCACCGCTGGTTCGGCGGCCCGCCGCCGGTGAAGCCGCCCACGTACGGCACGGCCCGCGCGATCCACGAGTGGCGCACCGCCGCCCGCTGGATCCTCGCCTCGGTGATCGCCCTGGGCCTGCTCCAGGCAGCGATCTGGTACGTGGGCCCGGACGGGGCGGTCGGCTCGCTGCGGTCCTGGCAGCAGAAGATGGGCCTGGTGATCGGGATCAACCTGATCATCGCCGGGAGCTACACCCTGTTCCCGAAGAAGGCCCCCGAGGGCGCGGTGACGGAGCGCGAGCCGGCCGACCGCCCGTAGCCGCCCCGGTGGCCCCGGCCCACGACGCTCCGGCGGTGGGCGGCGCGTCGCGTGTCCGGTCCGCTACCGCTCGCCGCCCGGCACCCACAGCACGTCCCCGACCTCCTTGTTCGCGCTCCGCGCCAGGATGAACAGGAGGTCGGAGAGGCGGTTGAGGTAGGTGGCCGTCAGGGCGTTCATCGACTCCCCGTGCACCTCCAGCGCCGCCCAGGTGGACCGCTCGGCGCGCCGCACCACCGTGCACGCCTGGTGCAGCAGGGCAGCGCCCGGCGTACCGCCCGGAAGGATGAAGCTGCGGAGCTTCTCCAGCTCCTCCAGAAAGCGGTCGCAGTCGGCCTCCAGCTTGTCGACGTAGGACTGCTCGACCCGCAGCGGCGGGTACTTCGGGTCCTCGACCACGGGGGTGGACAGGTCGGCGCCCACGTCGAAGAGGTCGTTCTGGACGCGGACGAGGACCTTCACCAGTTCGTCGGGGAGCCGCCCCAGCGCGATGGCGGTCCCGATCACCGCGTTGGCCTCGTTGGCGTCCGCGTACGCCGAGATCCGCAGATCGGTCTTGGCGGTGCGGCTCATGTCGCCGAGGGCCGTGGTGCCCCGGTCGCCGGTCCGGGTGTAGATGCGCGTCAGATTGACCATGGGCCCAGCGTAGTTACGCTCCGGCCCGCCGGAAGACCCGTGTGCCCACCGTCACGGCCGCGGCGGCGAAACCGGCGGCGACCAGGACCCCGTACAGCATGTGCGCGGTGGCGTACGAGCCCGTGTAGGCGTCCCGTACGGCGTCCACCAGATAGCGGAACGGGGTGAGGTGCGAGACCACGTCCAGCCACCCCGGGCCGAGCGTGATGGGCAGCATCAGCCCGGAGAGCAGCATGGCCGGCATGGTCACCGCGTTGATCACCGGCCCGAACTCCTGCGGCGTGGCGACCCGCATGGCCAGGGCGTACGACAGCGAGGCCAGCGAGAGCGCCAGCACCGCGGTGAAGGCGAAGCCGATGAGGATGCCGGCCAGCGGGGCGCGCAACCCCATGAGCAGCGCGGCGAGCACCAGCAGGACGGCCTGGAAGGTGAGGAGCAGGGCGTCCCGCAGCACCCGCCCCAGCAGCAGGGCCGGCCGGCTGACGGGGGTCACCCGCATCCGCTCCACGACGCCGGTCGACTTCTCGACGATGATCGCGAAGCCGGCGAAGGACGCGCCGAACAGGCTGAGTTGGAGGAGCAGGCCGGGCACCAGGATCTGCCAGGAGTCGGCGGGGGAGCCGAGCGGCAGGTCGCGGAGCAGCGGCCCGAAGAAGAGCAGGTAGAGCAGTGGCATCAGCATCCCGAAGAAGATCTGGAAGCGGGAGCGCAGGGTCTGCCGGGCATACCGCTCGAAGATGATCGCGGTGCCGTGGAAGAGCACGGTCGGGGTCCTATACGGCTGCGGGGGCGGGTTCGGCGGGGGTGGCGGGGCGTCCGGTGGCGGCGAGGAACGCGTCCTGGAGGGAGGCGTCGGGGGAGTCCGCGTACCGGGTCTTCAGTTCGGCGGGGGTGCCCTCCGCGACCACGGTGCCGCCGTCGATCAGGACCAGCCGGTCCGCGAGGGCGTCGGCCTCGTCGAGGTGGTGCGTGGTCAGGACGACGGTGGTGCCGTGGTCGTCGCGCAGGCTCCGCACCAGCTCCCACAGGTCGGTACGGCTGCCGGGGTCGAGGCCCGTGGTGGGTTCGTCGAGGAAGAGCACGGTGGGCCGGTGGGTGAGGCCCATGGCGATGTCGAGCCGACGCCGTTGGCCCCCCGAGAGGCTCACGGCCTTGCGGTCGAGCAGCCCGTCGAGGCCGAGCGCGCCGGCCAGCTCCTCGGCGCGCGCGGCCGCGTCCGCCCGGCTCAGCCGGTACAGCCTGCCCTGGGTGACCAGCTCCTCCCGGACCGTCAGGAACGGGTCGACGCCGCCGGACTGGGCGACGTAACCGCAGACGGCGCGGACGGCGGCGGGGTCGGCGACCAGGTCGTGGCCGGCCACGGTGGCGGCGCCGCCGGTCGGGGCGAGCAGCGTGGTGAGCATGCGCAGGGTGGTCGTCTTGCCCGCGCCGTTGGGGCCGAGGAGGCCGACGATCTCGCCCGCCCGGATGGACAGGTCGACGGAGCGGACGGCTTCCACCGGGCCGCTCGGCGTGGTGAAGGTCCGGGCCAGGCCGGAGGTGCTGATGACGGTCATGAACCCAGAAAAACAGGGTGAGCGCAAAAATGCAATGAATCCAAAATTCGTGAGACTCCATGATCGCGGGGCGGGTCCTACGATGGAGGCATGGCCGAGGGACTGAGGGAACGCAAGAAGCGCCAGGTCAAGCAGCGCATCTCCGACATGGCGACCGGGCTCTTCCTCGAACACGGCTTCGTGACGGTGACCGTGGCCGACGTCGCGGAACTGGCCGACGTCTCCGTCAACACCGTCTACAACTACTTCCCGGCCAAGGAGGACCTCTTCCTCGACCGGATGAAGGACGTCACCCAGCGCGTCGCCCGGTACGTACGCGCCCGCGACCCGGGCGAGTCCGCCGCCGAGGCCGTCCTGCGCGAGATCCGCGCCGCCGTCGTCTCCGTCTCCCCGGAGTTCGGACTCATGGACGGCTTCGCCGACTTCATGCGGGTCATCGAGGACGCCCCCACCCTCAAGGCCCGCCTCTGGTACCTCCAGCAGGAGGTCCTCCAGAGCGTCGTGGCCACCCTGCGCGAGGACACCGGAGCGGGCGAGGACGACCCGCTGCCGCTCCTCGTCGGCGGCCAGATCGCGTGGATCGAGAGCGCGCTCGTCGGCTACGTGAGCCAGGAGATGATGAAGGGCCGCAAGGCCGTCGACGTCTCCCACGACGCCCTGGGCGTCCTCGACGAGATCGAGGGGCTGCTGGGCCGACAGGTCCTCAACTACGCGCGGCGTGCGGCCGTGTGACGCGTCCCGGTGTGATGTCCGTCATCTGAGACGTGACGCGCATCTCTTCACCGCCCCAGCGCGCCCGACGGGTACTAACCTCCGCCGGAGAGTCGTGTGAACCGCCGTGAACCCAAGCGCACGGGCGGACAGAAAACCAAAGGGGTGCGAACGTGGCCAGGAAGCTCGCCGTCATCGGAGCCGGACTCATGGGATCCGGGATCGCGCAGGTCTCCGCCCAGGCGGGCTGGGACGTGGTGCTGCGGGACGTCACCGACGCCGCGCTGACCCGGGGCCGCGACGGCATCAGGGCCTCGTACGACAAGTTCGTCTCCAAGGGCAAGCTGGAGGCGGCCGACGCCGAGGCCGCGCTCGGCCGCATCACCACGACCACCGACCTCGACGCCGTGGCCGACGCGGACGTCGTCGTGGAGGCCGTGTTCGAGAAGCTGGAGGTGAAGCACGAGATCTTCCGCGCCCTCGACAAGGTCGTCGGCGAGAACACCGTCCTGGCCTCCAACACCTCCGCCATCCCGATCACCAAGATCGCGGCCGTGACGGAGCGCCCGGAGCGCGTCGTCGGCGTGCACTTCTTCTCGCCGGTCCCGATGATGCAGCTCTGCGAGCTGGTGCGCGGCTACAAGACGAGCGACGAAACCCTCGCCACCGCACGGGAGTTCGCCGAGTCGGTCGGCAAGACCTGCATCGTCGTCAACCGTGACGTCGCGGGCTTCGTCACCACCCGCCTGATCTCCGCGCTCGTCGTCGAGGCCGCCAAGCTGTACGAGTCGGGCGTCGCGACCGCCGAGGACATCGACACCGCCTGCAAGCTGGGGTTCGGCCACGCCATGGGGCCGCTCGCCACCGCGGACCTCACCGGCGTCGACATCCTGCTGCACGCCACGGGCAACATCTACACGGAGTCGCAGGACGAGAAGTTCGCCGCTCCGGAGCTGATGCGCCGGATGGTCGACGCAGGTGACATCGGACGCAAGAGCGGGCAGGGCTTCTACACGTACTGACCGGACCGTCCTTCGGGCCCGCCGCTCCGTCCCGGGGCCGGGCCGGGGGAGCCGGGCATCCTATCCCGCGTCGACCGGTCACCGACCAGTCGACGTCACCCCACCGAGTGAATTCGGTATCGGTTCGCTTACAGACGGCAACTTCCCTGTCGTTGCGGCAGTCAGTGGGGGAAGAGGAAAAGCCGGGCGACCGAACAACCGCGCGGATCGAACAGCCGAGCGGGCCGCACCACCGCGCGGACCGGACGGCCGGGCGGACCGCACCACCGCACCACCGCACGCCTGTGCGGACCGCATCACGGACCGCACGCCCGTGCGGACCCATTCGACAGACGGACCACCTACGGAGCATCACCGGGGAGCGCATATGCACATCAGGGGCGACCACGCCGAGCTGGTCGTCGGGGGCCGCCTCGACGTCCGAAGCGCGGCGGACGCCCGTACGGTCCTGCACTCGGCCGTGGACGACGGCGTCGGCGATCTCGTGCTGGACCTGACCGAGCTGGATTCCTGGGACGCCACCGGCCTGGGCGTCATCATGGGGGCCCACCGCAGGGCCGGGCGGGCCGGCCGCCGTCTCGTGCTGCGCGGTGTGCCGCCGCAGATGCAGCGCCTCCTGGTGGCCACGCGGCTGCACCGCATCCTGGCCATCGAGGGCGGTATCGCCGCCGATTCGCTGCCGCGCGTCTGAGGACGAGGCGCCCTGCCGGGGCCCAAGGGCTGTCCCGCACTTCCCGCCGGGCGGACCGTACGCGGCGTGAGAAGTCACGCAATCCTCACCGGAACGTGACGTCCCGGACGGCATGGCACCCCGGCGGCTCAGGGATACTGTGCCAAGGTCTAGGGTTCGGCCGTCCGCCTGTATGCACCGAACCCATGGCCGGACACCGGACCGGAAGCGACAGCGGGGCGCGTGAGAGGCCGGGAGGGGCGACCACGCACGACGCGTCTGGGGGACTTTGCTATGGACCCGACACACCGGGATGCCGAGGAGTACGGGCAGGGCCATGAGGGCCCGGGCGGCGAGAGCGGCCGGCGCAGGCCGGGCCGCGACGCCGACGGCCCCGCCTTCGGGCCGGTGACGCCGCAGCAGGTCCGCGTCGTCCAGCTGACCGTCGGCGACCTGCTGCTCACGGTCAACCCCGTGGACGGCAGCGAGGTCGAGGCCGTGCCGCCGGGCTCCGGGCCCGCCGCCCCCGTCCGCCGCACCCCCGCCGAGCGCGCCGACCACGAACGCGCCGGCGCACCCCCCGTCCCCGCCGGCCCGCCCGCCCCCCAGCCGCCCCTCCTGGAGCGCGAGGAGGAGCGCGAGCGCCTGGTCCGAATGCTGGCGCGCGGCCGCAGCGTCCGCCTCACCGGGCAGCCCGGCTCCGGCCGCACCGCCCTGCTGGACGCCGTCGCAGCCGACTGCGCGGACCTGGCCCCCGACGGGGTGGTCCGCCTCAACGGCCGCGGCCGCACCGCCACCGACCTGCTGCACGCCCTCTTCGACACCGTGTACAAGGCCCCGGGCCACCGCCCCGACCGCGACGAACTCCTCGCGCACGTCCGGTCGATCGGCGCCGTCGTCACCGTCGACGACCTGGAGATCGGCGGGGCCGCCCTCGACGAACTCCTCACCGCCACCCCCGAGTGCGCCTTCCTCCTCGCCGCCGCCTCCGACGCGGCGGCCCCCGGCGTCGACGCCCACCTGGAGGAGGTGCTCCTCGCCGGGCTCGGCCGCGGCGCCTCGCTGTCCCTGCTGGAACAGGTCGTCGAGCGCCCCCTCACCGAGGAGGAGCGGAACTGGGCGGGCGACCTCTGGTTCGAGTCCGAGGGCCTGCCGCTCCGCTTCGTCCAGGCCGGTTCCCTCCTCGTCCAGCGCGACCGGCTGAACGCGGGCCCCGACGCCTTCGACGACACCGACTACTTCCAGCCACGCCCGGACGACGCTCCGCCGGCCGCCGCGATGCCCGCCGCGGACGGCGCCGACGTCCCCCTGCCGAGCCTCGGCGAAGGCGCCGCGCCCGCCCTGCTGCTCGCCTCCCGGCTCAGCGAGGCGGCCCGCGCCACCCTGCGCTTCGCGGTCGCCCTCGGCGGCGAGGTGCCCCACCAGGCCCATCTGCCGGCCCTCGTGGGCGACACCCACGCGGACGCCGCGCTCGGCGAGCTCGCGAACTGCGGTCTGCTCTCCCCGGCCGGCCCCCGCTACCGCCTCGCCGCCGGAACCCTCGCCCAACTGGTGGCGGGCGGCTACGAGGACGACGCCGCCGCCCACGCCCGTACCGCCGCGCAGCACTACGCCTGGTGGACCTCGCACCCCTCGGTCACCCCGCAGCGGGCCGTCGCCGAGGCGGACGCCATCGTGGCCGCGCTCGCCCGGCTGGTCCCGGGGGAGGAGGCCGGAGCGGTCAGCGCGGCCGTCCTGCTGGCCCGCAGCGCCTCCCCGGCCTTCGCCGCGGGACTGGGCTGGGGGGCCTGGGAACGGGCCCTCAGGATGGGCCAGGAGGCCGCCAGGATCGCCGGTGAGGTCGCCGAGGAGGCGTACTTCCACCACGAGTTGGGCGTCCTCGCCCTCTGCACGGGCAACCCCGACCGGGCCCGGACCGAGCTGGAGACCTCGATCGGGATGCGCGGCGTGCTCGCCGACAAGTCCGGGGCCGTGGCCGGGCGCCGAGCGCTCGCCCTGGTCGCGGACCGCTCCGGCGACTTCGGCCCGCCGGTCCGCACCGCCCCGGGCGACGAGGTGCCCGTCGTACGCCAGGACGGACCCGCCACCCCGCCCGCCGGGATCGCGGGCCCGCCGCTGTTCCTCCGCGACACCACGGAGCAGCAGCCCACCGTCATCGCCCCGCAGCCGGCCCGGCCCGCCGCGCGCAAGCGCTCCGGCGGAGCCCTCCTGGGCGGCGCCCGGCGCAACCTGGCCGCCGCGGGCGCGGGCGCGCTGCTGATCGCGGTGCTCGGCACGGTCGTCACGCTCGGCGTCACCGCGGGCGACGGCGACGAACCCGACAGCCGCAACGCCACCACCGAGCAGACCACCACCGACGACCCCACCGACGACGGGCAGCCCGCGGAGGAGCCGGACGAGGGCTCGGCCCCGGCCGGGGAGACCACCGGAGGCGAGACGTCCGCGACCCCGAGCGCCTCGGAGTCCGCGAGCCCCACCACCTCCGGCTCGCCCTCCCCGAGCGCGTCCGCGTCGGACGGGACCACCCCGGGGACGGACGAGCCGACGGACGGCGGAAGCAGCTCCCCGGGAGAGCCCACGCCGACCAGGACCTCGCCCCGTCCCACCGAGACCGAGAGCGAGAGCCCGAGCCCCTCGCCGACCGACTCGGACGGCGAGTCGCCCGACCCGACGCCCACCGACGACACCCCGGCCCCGCCGCCGCCCCAGAACTCCTCCTCGGCCAGTGGGCCCGTGGAGCAGACCGGCGCGCCCGTGGAGTCGGCCGGTACGAGCGCGAGCGCCGACGCCCCCGCGGAGAGCGGCGACCCCACCGAGACCGCGGTCTGACACACGGAAGCCGGGTACCCCGCGGGGTACCCGGCTTCCGTGCGTCCGGCGCCGGATGTGCCTTCCGCGCCGGACGGGCGGTCAGAACAGCCGCAGCTTGTCGTCCTCGATGCCGCGCATCGCGTCGTAGTCCAGGACCAGGCAGCCGATCCCGCGGTCCGTCGCCAGCACCCGGGCCTGCGGCTTGATCTCCTGCGCGGCGAAGACGCCCCGCACCGGCGCGAGGTGCGGGTCGCGGTTCAGCAGCTCCAGATAGCGCGTCAGCTGCTCCACGCCGTCGATGTCGCCGCGCCGCTTCAACTCCACGGCCACGGTCCTCCCCTCGGCGTCCCGGCACAGGATGTCCACCGGCCCGATCGCGGTGGGGTATTCGCGGCGGATCAGGGTGTGGCCCTCGCCCAGGATCTCGATCCGGTCCGCGAGCAGCTCCTGGAGGTGCGCTTCCACGCCGTCCTTGATGAGCCCGGGGTCGACGCCCAGCTCGTACGAGGAGTCGTGGAGGACTTCCTCCATCGTGATGATCAGTTTTTCGCCCGCCTTGTTCACCACGGTCCAGACGCCCTCCTCGCCGTCGACGCCCTCCTTGAGGGTGCACGGCGGGGACATCCAGTTGAGCGGTTTGTACGCCCGGTCGTCGGCGTGGATGGAGACGCTTCCGTCCGCCTTCACCAGGATCAGGCGGGGCGCGGAGGGCAGGTGTGCTGTGAGCCGGCCCGCGTAGTCCACGGAGCAACGGGCGATGACGAGACGCATGGTCGGCAACGCTACTCGACTCCGGGGGCCGGACGCGATTTCCCCATCCGTCGCCCCCGTCACTCGGCCCCCGGCGCGCGTCGGCGGAGCGGGCTTGCCCCTCTTTGCGCCCCTTCGTTTTTGGCCGGTTGTGTTCCCGTTCTCCTGGTGCGGCCCCGACTGCGCGCTTACCGTGGAAGCTGGAGGTCGCCGCCCGTGCACGCTGCGTCGTCGCCCCCTTCCCTGCCCGTAAGGCCCCGGTCACCGTCCGGGGTCGCGAGAGGAGAACCCATGTCGCTCGACGTCTCACCGGCTCTGTTGGAACAGGCCGAGCGAGGCGAGGTCGACGAAGCCGACTTCGTCGACTGCGTCCGGACCTCCCTGCCCTTCGCATGGGAGATGATCAGCTCGTTGGTGGCTCAGCTGAAGGTCGACGGCGGGGAGTTCGCCGACAACCAGACGCCGCCGCCGAACGAGCAGGCTCGTGGTCAGCTGCTGCGCGCGCTCGCGAGTGACGCGATACGCGGCGCGCTGCAGCGGCACTTCGGAGTGCGCCTCGCATTCCAGAACTGCCACCGCGTCGCGGTGTTCCCGCTGGACGCCTCGGTCGACGACCGACTGGCCAAGTTCACCTCGGTGAGGGGCCAGTTGCTCAACCAGTCGCCCGAACTACGGGACTGCTGAACGCTCTCGCTGCCGTCCCGGGCCGCGGGAGGTGCAACTGGCTCCGGGGCGGCAGCCCCTGTACCACCGCACCACCTGTCCCACCGGCGCCCACGGGCGTCCGCGAACACACCCCGGCCCGCACGGGTCAGGTGAGCAGCGGCAGCACGTCCGCGCCCAGCCGCCGGACGTTCTCCTCGGTCGCCGCGAGATCGCCCGACCCCTCCATCAGGAGGGCGAAGCGCGTGATCCCGGTCCGCTCCGCCGTCGCCGCGAGCCGGTCGGCTGCCAGCCGTGGCGGGCCCACCGGGTGCAGACCGCACAGCAGCTCCGTGTACGCGACCGGGTCCCGCATCACGCGGCGCCTGCCGTCCACCGTGACATGGGCGTCCAGCCCCTGCCGCAGCCAGCCGGGCATCGCCTTCACCAGCGTCTCCGTGGCGGCCCCCGTGTCGTCCGCGATCTGGGCCACCCCGGCGGACACATGGGCGGCGCCCGCCACCACCTCGGGCGCGTGGCCCGCCTCGCGCGCCGCCGTACGCCACAACGCGACCATCTCCGCCTTCTCCTCGTCCCCGCAGTGCATCCCCAGCAGCATCGGGAGCGCCTGCTCGGCCGCAAGCCGCACGGTCTTCGGAGAGGTGCACGCCACCACCACCTCGGGCCCGGGCGGCACCGTGGAGCCGAGGCCGGCCGTACCCGGCGCCGGGGCGCTCCCCGGGCCCTCCAGCAGCTCGTCCGCGCGTGGCACGACCGCCACCTCACGGAAGCCGAACCGCTCGCCGCGCCCCGCGACGCGCGGCTTCCGCAGCCAGTCGAGCACCAGCCCCAGTGCCTCGGGGAAGCCGTTCTCGTACGCGTCGAGACCGCCGCCGAACACCTCCAGGTCCACCCACGGACCGCCCCGGCCCACCCCGAGCGAGAACCGCCCGCCACTGGTCAGGTGCAGCAGCGCCGCCTGCTCGGCGAGGGCGACCGGGTGGTGGCTTGGCAGCACGCTGACCGCCGTGCCGACCCGGATTCTGCGGGTGCGGCCCAGCAGCAGCGCGGCCAGCGTCGTGGCGGACGGGCAGACCCCGTACGGCACGAAATGGTGCTCGGCCAGCCAGGCCGAGTCGAGCCCGCTCTCCTCCGCGGCCTCCGTGGACCGTACGGCCCGGTGCAGGGCCTCGGCGGGCCCCTGTCCCGGGAACTGGGCTGCCAGAACGAACGTTCCGATGCGCATCGCCTATTGCCTCCTCGCGGCCGACGCGTTTCCCCCACTGGCACCAACGTCTGACACGTGCCAAAGGCACGGTCCAGCGCGAAGTTGTTGCGATTTTCCGCTAACTCACTCCGCTGCCGGGCCGGAGCATCCGACGCCCGGGAGGGGCCGGACACGCCCTAAGCTGGGAGCCCCCCTGCCCGAACCGCCCCGTGAGGTGTCCCGTGTCCCCGCGCCGTAACCGCCCCCGCGGCGGAGAGAAGCCCGACGAGCACCCCGGCACGGCGCCCGGCCGGTACGGCGGCGGAGGGGCCACCGAGAGCTGGCAGGGCGAGGAGTGGTCGGTCCGCCCGGTCAGCGGGGCGAGCGCCCAGGGCAAGCGGTACCGCTGTCCCGGCTGCGACCAGGAGATCCCCTCCGGCGTCCCGCACCTGGTGACCTGGCCCGAGTACGGCGGCATCGACGACCGCCGCCACTGGCACAAGGCGTGCTGGAACGCGAAGGACCGCCGCACCACCAAGGTGCAGCGGTCCCGGAACGCCCCGCGCCACTGAGGGCGCGGACCCGCTCTCAGACGTCGCGCCGGTTCAGCAGGGCGACCGCCCCGCCGAGGACCACCGCGGCCACGGCCAGCATCAGCAGCACCGGTTCCCAGCCGGTCGGCCCCGTCGAGGTCATCGTCGTGCCGTACAGCCCGCCGATCTGGTTCGGGATCGAGTAGTCGATCAGGAACCGCTGGAGGCCGCGCAGGTCGTCGGCGAACATGAACAGCGCAAGGACCAGCGGCAGCAGCACCACGCCGATCATGATGGTGATCGCACCGGCCGAGTGCCGCACGACCGCGCCGACCCCGAGCGACAGCAGGCCGATGGCGGCGACGTAGAGCCCGACGCCGACCGTGGCGAGCGTCCACTCGCCGGCCGACGCCGGGGGGCCGTCGAGGATCGCCGTCTGCGCCAGCGCCACCACGCCGGCCGTCACCGCGGTGACGACGAAGGTCAGCGACGCGAAGACGGCCGCCTTCGCCGCGAGCACCCGGCCCCGGCTCGGGCAGGCGGTCAGCGTCGTACGGATCATGCCGGTGCTGAACTCGGAGCCGATCGTCAGCACCCCGAGCGTGATCACGCAGAGCGAGCCCAGCAGCACCCCGAAGAGACCGAGCGTCAGGACCGGCTCGTTCGGGATGCCGCCGTTGCGGTCCGTCGCCAGCAGCAGGGCGACGCCCGGTCCGACCGTCAGCATCAGCACGACCATCACGCCGAGCGTCCAGACCGTGGCCCGTACGGAACGGATCTTGGTCCACTCGGAGGCGATCGCGTCGCCGAGCGTGGCGGCCCGGATCGGGATCGGCGACTCGTAGGGGGCCGGCGGGGCGGCTGCCGGGGCGCTCATCGGGGGTCCTTGCTGGTCTGCTCTCCGGCCGCGACGGCGGAAGAGGTCTCTACGGCGGGCGTCCGGGAGACGGGGGCCCCGGCGGCCGCGGAGGTCCCGGCTGCGGGAGCGGCGGCGGGCTCCGCGGACGAAGCGGCGGGGGTCTCCACAGCGGGGGCCCCGGCGGCCGGAGCGGCTGCGGGAGCGGCGAGGGAGGAGGCCGCCGGAGCCCCCACCGGGGACGGGCTACCCGGCACGGCGGCCGGGCCCGGACCACCGGGCGGCGGCGCGAACCCTGCCGGGCCCGGACCACCGGGCGGCGGCGGGGCGAACCAGCCCTCCTGCGGCACCTCCACCGGCTCGGCCGGCGCCGGGCCGGCCGAGCCGAGGGGATACCCGTACGCGTCCAGCGGCGGCGGCTCCGCCAGGGCCTCCTTGGCGTCCTCCGTCGAGCGGTAGTCCACCAGCCCCTGCGTCAGCCGCATGTACGCCTCCTCCAGCGACGCCTGGTGCGGCGACAGCTCCCAGAGCCGTACGTCGCAGCCGTGGGCCAGCTCGCTGATCCTCGGCAGCGGCAGCCCGGTCACCCGCAGCGCGCCGCCCGGCTCGGAGAGCACCCGGCCGCCCGCCTCGATCAGCGTGGCCGTCAGCTTCTGCCGGTCCTCGGGCCCGTCCTCCGGGACCCGGACCCGGGCGAAGTCCGCGGAATTGGCCGAAATGAAGTCCTTGACGCTCATGTCGGAGAGCAGCCGGCCGCGCCCGATCACGATCAGATGGTCGGCGGTCAGCGCCATCTCGCTCATCAGATGGGACGAGACGAAGACGGTACGGCCCTCGGCCGCGAGCATCTTCATCAGGTTGCGGACCCAGTGGATGCCCTCCGGGTCGAGACCGTTGACCGGCTCGTCGAACAGCAGCACCTGGGGGTCGCCGAGCAGCGCCGCCGCGATCCCGAGCCGCTGCCCCATACCGAGCGAGAAACCGCTGGTACGCCGCTTGGCGACGTCCCTCAGCCCCACGACGCCCAGCACCTCGTCCACCCGGGGCGCCGGGATGCCGGCCAGCTGGGCCAGGGAGAGCAGGTGGTTGCGGGCGGTGCGGCCGCCGTGCACGCCCTTGGCGTCCAGCAGCGCGCCCACCAGGCGCGGGGCGTTCGGGAGGCTGCGGTAGGGGTGGCCGTTGATCGTGACGTGGCCCGCGGTGGGGCGGTCCAGACCGAGGATCATGCGCATGGTCGTGGACTTCCCCGACCCGTTGGGTCCGAGGAAGCCGGTGACGGCACCCGGCCTCACCTGGAAGGAAAGGTCGTCCACGGCCGTCTTCGCGCCGAAGCGCTTGGTCAGGCCGACTGCCTCGATCATGCTCCAGCCCCATCGACTCACTCTGTCGTTCGGGGCCCGGGCCGCCCGGCCGCACACCCCCGTAAGAGTTAGGAGGATAACCAGGCGCTGACGGTTCCGGCACGTCGTGCACAGCCCGCGACCGGCCCGTCACCCGCCTCCGGGGGTGGTACGGAGCGTGGCTCAGGCGTCCCGGTTCTTGAGGACCAGGAAGCCGCCGAGGACGGCGGCCACCACCCAGAGCGCCATGATGCCGAGCCCGCCCCACGGGCCGTACGGAGCCGGATCGCTGTTCATCGCGTCCGGGACGACCTGCATGATCTTCGACCCGGCCTGGTCGGGGAAGTACCGGGCGACGGTCTTGGCCACCGGCACCGCCGCGAGGATCTGCGACACCAGGAAGAAGAACGGCATCAGGATGCCCAGCGACAGCATGGAGCTGCGCAGCATCGCCGCCACCCCCATGGAGAAGATCGCGATCAGCCCCATGTAGAGGCCGCCGCCGACCACCGCGCGCAGGACGTTCTCCGCCCCGAGGTCGGTGCCCCGGTCGCCCAGCACGGCCTGGCTCAGGAAGAACGACACGAAGCTGGTGAGCAGCCCCACGATCAGCGCCAGCGCACCGGCGACCGTGATCTTGCCGAACAGGAAGGTGGCGCGCTGGGGCACGGCCGCAAGGGAGGTGCGGATCATGCCGGAGCTGTACTCCGTGCCGACCACCAGCACCCCGAACACGACCATGGCGAGCTGGCCGAGGACCGTACCGGAGAAGCTGACGAAGGTCGGGTCGAAGGTGGCCTGCTCCGCCTCGGAGAGGTCGTTGAACTGCGCGTTGAGCAGCGCGCTCAGCGCCGTGCCCATCGCCACCGTGACGACGAACGCCGAGATGAGGGTCCAGGTGGTCGAGGAGACCGACCGGATCTTGGTCCATTCCGAGGTGAGGACCGCGGGTACCGAAGCCATGGTCACGCCCCCTTGCCGTCGGTGGAGCCGGGAGCGTTCCAGTTCTCGCCCCAGCCGGCGCCCGGCGGCGGCGGAGGTTCGGCTCCCGGGTCCCGTTCGGAGTGGGCGTGGTACTCCACCGAACCGGCCGTCATCTGCATGAACGCCTCCTCCAGCGAGGCCCGCTGGGAACTCAGCTCGTGCAGCACGAGTTGGTGACGGGCCGCCAGCTCGCCCAGCTCCTCCGTGGAGGCGCCGTCGATCTCCAGCACGCCGCCCGCCGTCTCGACGGCCGTGTACCCCTCCTGGTGCAGCACGTCGCGCAGCCGCTCCCACTGGGGGGAGCGCAACCGGGTGTAGCTGCGGGAGTTCTCCTGGATGAAGGCGGCCATCGAGGTGTCGGCGAGCAGCCTGCCCTGCCCGATCACGATCAAGTGGTCGGCGGTGAGCGCCATTTCGCTCATCAGGTGCGAGGAGACGAAGATCGTGCGGCCCTCCGAGGCGAGCGCCTTCATCAGATTGCGGATCCAGTGGATGCCCTCGGGGTCCAGCCCGTTGACCGGCTCGTCGAACATCAGGATCTCGGGGTCGCCCAGGAGCGCGGAGGCGATGCCGAGCCGCTGGCCCATGCCGAGCGAGAACCCCTTGGACTTCTTCTTCGCCACCGCTGCCAGGCCGACCATGTCGAGCACCTCGTCGACCCGGCCGCGCGGGATGCGGTTGCTCTGCGCCAGGCACAGCAGGTTGTTGTACGCGCTGCGGCCGCCGTGCATCGCCTTGGCGTCGAGGAGCGCCCCGATGTACTTCAGCGGTTCGCTCAGCTCGCGGTAGTGCCTGCCGTCGATGCGCACCGAACCGCTGGTCGGGTTGTCGAGATCGAGCATCATCCGCATCGTGGTGGACTTGCCCGCCCCGTTCGGGCCGAGGAAGCCCGTCACGATGCCCGGCCTGACCTGAAACGACAGTTGGTCGACGGCGACCTTCCTGCCGAACCGTTTGGTGAGTCGCTCGACCTCGATCATGCGCTCACGCTAGAACGCCGGAGCGCCCGGCGCCACCACAAAGGCGGAACCGGGCGCACACGGGGGTACTCCGCGCGGCGGAACTCAGCGGGTCTGCTGGGCCGGGACGCCGCGGTTGGCCGGCTCGTCCTCCACCGGGGAGCCGGCGGCGGCCACGGCGGCGCCGGTCAGCGTCGCCAGCATCTCGCGGACGTTCGTCAGCTGCGCGTTGATCGAGTCGCGGCGGTTGGTGAGCGCCGCCAGCTCGCGCTCCGATTCGCTGCGGATGCGGTCGGCCTTGGCGTTGGCGTCGGCGACGATGTCCTCGGCCTGCCGCTGGGCGGTCTCCACCGTCTGACGGGCCCGGCGCTCGGCGTCGGTGCGGAGCTTCTCGGCCTCCAGGCGGAGCTGCTCGGCACGGTGCTCGATCTCGGCGAGACGCTTCTCGGCCTTGGCCTGGCGGGACGCGAGATCGCGCTCCGACTGCTCGCGGCGCTTGGCGAGGTTGGTCTCGAAGTCGGCCGCGGCCTGGGCGGCCTTGGCGCGGGTCTCCTCGAAGAGGGCGTCGGCCTCCTCCCGCTTCTGCTGGGCGTCCTTCTGGGCGTCGGAGCGCAGCGTGTTCGCCTCGCCCTGCGCCTTCTCGACGATGCGGACGCCCTCGTCCTCGGCCTTCGCCTTGCGCTCGGCGGCGAAGGTCTCGGCGTCGTTGCGCACCTGCTGGGCCGCCGACTCGGCGAGCTCGCGGTGCTGCTCGGCCGCGCGACGGGCCTCCTCGCGCAGGTCCTTGGCCTCCTCCTCGGCGAGGCGGAGAATCTTCTCGACACGGGCGCCGAGCCCGGCGTACGACGGCTCGGCGTCGGTTACCTGGGCCTGGGCGTTCTGCGTTTCGAGGTGCAGCTCCTCGATGCGCTTTTCCAGAGAGGTGATTCGGGCCAGAGCGCTGTCACGGTCGGCGACGAGCTTGTTGATGCGGTCGGCCACCTGACCGCGGTCGTAGCCTCGTCGCACGAGCTCGAAGCCGAAGGGGGAGGAAGGGTCACTCATGGGGTTCCTGTCGAATGAGACCGGTGAGGTGATAGAGGGAATCCTAGGGGCCATTGCGGCGTGTCAGCGTGAAGATGCCGGTTTGATCTGGAGAATGACACCCCTTTTGAGTGGCTGACCCCCGGAGTGCTTGCCACTGCCAGGGTTGAATGTCCATGACGAGCCGGGCGCGCCGCGGCCCGCCTACCGCTCGGACTGTTTGCCCCCCGATCGCGAACCCGCCGCCGCGGGGGACTTGGAGCCCCCCGAGGAACCGGCCGCCGGCTTTCCTCCCCCGGTCGGAGTCTCGAAAGACTCCAACGCTTCCAGCACGTCCTGGACACGGGAGATCTCCGCATTGATGTCCTTGCGCCTGCGCACCAGGACGTCCAGTTCGCGCTTGCCCTCCTCGACCGTCGCCTTCGCCTCGGCCTCGGCGTCGGCACGCAGCTTCTCCGCCTCGCGGACCAGCCCGGCCTTCTTGGTCTCGGCCTCCTTCAGCAGCGACTCGGCCCGCTTCACCGCGGCGATACGGACCTTGCTCGCCTCCGCGTTGGCCTCCGCCAGCAGCTCCTTGGCCTTCGCCTCGGCCTCGTCGCGCTGCTCGGTCGCCGCCTTCATCAGATGGTCGACCCGCTCCCCGGCGGTCTTCATCTGCTCGGACGTCTCCCGGCGGGCCCGCTCGTGCAGCTCCTCGATCTCGCTCTCCAGCCGGGCCCGCTGGGCCTCGGCCCGCTCCCGGATCTGCGTCGCGTCGCGCCGCGCGCCGACCAGCAGTTCGTCGGCGTCCGTACGGGCGCGCTCCACCAGCGTGTTGCCCTCGACGGTCGCCTCGGAGGTGATGCGCACGGCCTCCTTGCGGGCCGCGCCGACCATCGTGTCGGCCTGGCCCTCCGCCTCGGTGGCCGTACGCAGCGCCTCCTCGCGCGCCTTGTTGATGAGCTGGTCCGCCTGCTCGGCCGCGTCCGCCCGGCGCTTGGCCGCCGCCTCGCGCGCCTCGTCCAGCACCCGGTCCGCCTCCTGGCGGGCCTCGGAGCGCAGCTCCTCCGCCGCCGACTCCGCGTCCGCGCGCAGCCGTTCGGCCTCCTCGTGGGTGCGGGCCGCGTGCTCCTGCGCCGCGCCCAGCCGCTCGGCCGCCTCGGCGCGCAGCCGCTCGGACTCGGCCGTGGCCTCGGCCAGCATCCGGTCCGCCCGCTCGGTGGAGTCCGCCCGGCGCCGGTTGGCCTCCGTGGTGGCCTCGACGACCAACTGCTCGGACGCCTGGGCCGCTTCGGTGCGGATGCGCTCGCTCTCGGTGGTGGCCTCGCCGACCAGTTGCTCGGACGCCTGGGCGGCCTCGGTGCGGATGCGCTCGCTCTCGCTGCTGGCCTCGCCGACCAGCCGGTCCGACTGGGCCGCCGCCTCGGAACGGATCCGGTTGGCGTCCTGCCGGGCCTCGGCGCGGGCGCGCGAGGCGGCCTCCTCCGCCGACGCCAGGGCGTCGGACGCCTCGGTACGCATCCGCTGGCTGTACTCGGAGGCGTCCGAACGCAGCCGCTCCGACTCCGCGGTCGCCTCGGAGACGGCCCGCTCGGCCAGCGCCTTCGCCGCCTCGGTCCCCTCGGCCGCCTCGCGGCGCAGCCGGGCCGCCTCCTCGTTGGCCTCGCTCCGCAGCCGTACGGCGTCCTCCGAGGCCCGCTCCCGCTCCGCGTGCGCGTCGGCGCGGACCCGGTCCGCCTCCTGCTGCGCCTCGGTGCGGGTGCGCTCCGCGGCGTGCTCCGCCGCCGACCGCAGCCCGGTGATCTCCTCCTCGGCCTGCTCCTGCAGGCCCGCGACGGAGTCCCGTACCTGCTGGGCGGTCTGCTCGGCCGCCGCGACCAGCTCGGCCGCCCGCGTGTCCGCCTCCTCGACCAGCCGGGCCGCCTCGGCCTCGGCCTCCTCGACCCGCTTGCGGGCGGCGGCGAGCAGCTCCTCGCTCTGTTCGCGGGCCCGCTCGCGCTCCTGCTCCGCCTCGGACCGCGCCCCGCCGAGGATCTCCTCGGCCTCCCGGCGGCGGCGCGTGGCCTCCTCCTGGGCGGCCTCCAGCGCCTCGGCGGCCTCGGCGCCGACCCGCTCGGCGGCGGCCGCGGCCTCCGCCCGCACCCGGTCGGCGCTCTCCTGCGCCTCCGACTTGAGCCGCTCCGCCTCGGCGGCCGCCTCGCTCCGCAGCCGTACGGCGACGTTCTCGCCCTCGGCGCGCGACTGGGCGGCGTCCGCCGCGGCCTCGTCGCGCAGCCGCTCGGCCTCCGCATCGGCCTGCTCGGCCAGCGTCCGCAACCGCTCGGCCGACTCGGCGCGCAGCCGCTCGGTCTCCTCGGCCGTCTCGCGGCGCAGCCGCTCCGCCTCGGTCCGGGCCTCGCTCAGCGCCTCCTCGGCCGCGGCGAGCCGGGACTCCGCCTCGGAGTGCAGCCGGGCCAGCTCGTCGGCGGCCTCGGCCTGCCGGGCGGCGACGCCCCGCTCGGTCTCCTCGCGCAGCTCGGCCGCGGCCGCCTCGGCCGCCTCCGTGACGGCCGCCGCCTGCTCCTCGGCCTCCGCCCGCATCCGGTCGGCCTCGGCGCGGGTGCGCTCCAGCGTCTCCTCGGCCTGCTTGCGCAGGGTCGCCGCGCGCTCGGCGGCCTCGGCGCGGACGCGCTCGCTCTCGCCGTTCGCCTTGGTGCGCAGCTCGTCCGCGTCGGAGCGGGCCTTGGCCAGCAGCTCCTCGGCGGTACGGGCGCCCTCCTCCAGCTGCTGGACCGCCTCGCGGCGGGCCTCGCCCCGGATGCGCTCGCCCTCGGCGACCGCCTCGGAGCGCAGCTCCTCGGCCTCGCCGCGCAACCGGCGGGCCTCCTCCTGGAGCTCGACCGTCTTGGCCCGGTACTCCTTGGTGTCGTCCTTGGCCGCGCCCTTGAGCTCGTCGGCCTGCTCCTCGGCCTCGCCGCGCAGCCGGTCCGCCTCGGCCTCGGCCTCGCGCCGGATGCGCTCGGCCTCCTCGCGGGCGGCCTTCGTGGTCGACTTCGCGTCCTCGGACGCCTTGGTGAGGACCTCCTCGGCGCCGCGGGCCGCCTTGGCGAGCTGGGCGGCCGCCTCCTCCGCCGCGGCCGTGTCGGCCTTCTCGGCCGCCTCCGCGACCAGCCGCTCCGCCTCGGCGCGGGCGTCGACGAGCGCCTGCTCGGCCTCTTCCTTCAGCGTCTCGGTGCTCTTGGTCGCCTCGCCGACCAGCCGGGCGATCTCCGACTTGGCCGTACGGGTGCGCTGCTCGTTCTGCGACTCGGCGGCGGCGAGCTGCTTGGCTGCCGTCTCCTTCGCCTCGGAGAGGAGCTTCTCCGCCTCCAGACGGGCCTCGCGCAGCCGGGTCTCGGCCTCCGACAGCCGCTGCTCGGCGGTGCGGTTCAGCTCGGCGGTCTGCTGGCGGGCCTGGTCGGTCTCCGCCGTCGTGGTGGAGCGCAGCCGCTCCGCGTGGCTGGTGGCCTCCTGCGCCTGGGCTGAGGCGTTGACCAGCAGCCGCTCGGCGTCCTTGCGGGCGCGCAGCAGGACCGCCTCCGCCTCGGCGCGGGCGGCCTCGGCCTCCGAGCCGGTGCGCCGGCGGGTCTCCTCCGCGAGCCGGGCGGCCTCGTCCCGGGCGGCGGCCAGCGCCTGTTCGGCCTCGGCGCGGGACTCCTCCAGCAGGCGGCGGGCCTGCGACTCGGTGCGGGCGCGCAGCTGTTCGGCCCAGGCGACGTTCTCGTTGACGTGGGACTCGACGGTCTGGCGGCGCTCCGCCAGCTCCTGGTCGAGCCGCTGCCTGCGCTGGACCGCCTCGTTGTGCAACTCGGCCTGGAGGCGCGCCTGGTGCTCGGCGTGCTCCTGGAGGATGCGCTGCGTCTGCGCCCTGGCCTCGCGCAGTTCGCGCTCGGCGTCGCTGCGCATCTGCTCGGCCTGGACCTGCGCGTTCCGCAGCATCTGCTCGGCCTGGTAGCCGATGTCAGCGCTGTCGTACGCGGGACGGTTCGCGAGATTGCGCCGGGCCTCGTGCAGCTTGGCACGCAAGACCTCGACCTGGTAGCCCAGGTCCTCGGCGTGCTGGACAGCCTTCTCCCGATCGGTCTTCAGCCGGTCCATCTCGGCTTCGAACCGCGAGAGATGGTCGTCTTCAGCCCGGTGGCTCTCCTGGCCTTCGTAGCCCCGCACTGCGCGGTCCCATCCTTCCCCGAGCTTTCGACTTCTTCGAGCAGGGGAGACCCCAACCCTGGTCGTGACTCTGCACACGGGGGCTCGCACGAGCGGTCCCCCGGGGAAATGGTGACAGACGAACGACGAGGACGCGGTACGGCCCCGACCCGGCCCCGGCCCGGAACCGCCCACTCTACCGGGCCGGATATGCGGCGGTCAGTCGTCCGCCCGGCTCGTGACCAGTTCGGTGAGGACGCCGTGGCAGTCCTTGGGGTGCAGGAACGTGATCCGGGACCCCATCGAACCCGTCCTGGGCTCGTCGTACAGCACCCGGACGCCCTTCTCGCGGATGTCCGCCGCGTCCCCGTCCACGTCGTCCGTGCCGAAGGCGATGTGGTGCACGCCCTCGCCGTTCTTCGCCAGCCACTTGCCCACGGCCGAGTCCTCGCGGGTGGGCTCCAGCAGTTGGAGGTAGGAGGCGCCGCCGTCCGAGGTCCCGTTGATCCTGAGCATGGCCTCCCGGACGCCCTGCTCCTCGTTGACCTCGGAGTGGAACACCTCGAACCCGTACGTGGCACGGTAGAACTCGACCGTCTTGTCCAGGTCGAAACAGGCGATCCCGATGTGATCGATTCGCGTCAGCATGGATTCAGCATGGATCGGCCGCGCCGCTCCCGCCATGGTTACGCAACGTGCGCGCCGTCACACCGGCAGCCGGATGACGGGCGCGACAGCGCTCAGTACATTCAGGTAAACCCTCGTTCACATCCGATCCCAAGGGGCCGTGCCCATGCCAGCAACGACCGGTACCACCACCTCAGTGATCGTCGCGGGCGCCCGGACGCCCATGGGCCGTCTCCTCGGCTCCCTCAAGAGCTTCTCCGCGGCCGACCTCGGCGGCGTCGCGATCAAGGCCGCGCTGGAGCGGGCGGGCATCGGCGGCGACCAGGTCCAGTACGTGATCATGGGCCAGGTGCTCCAGGCGGGCGCGGGCCAGATCCCCGCCCGGCAGGCCGCGGTCAAGGCCGGCATCCCGCTGAACGTCCCGGCGCTCACCGTCAACAAGGTGTGCCTGTCCGGGCTCGACGCCATCGCCCTGGCCGACCAGCTCATCCGCGCGGGGGAGTTCGACGTCGTGGTCGCGGGCGGCCAGGAGTCCATGACCAACGCCCCGCACCTGCTCCCCAAGTCCCGCGAGGGCCACAAGTACGGCGCGATCGAGATGCTGGACTCGATGGCGTACGACGGTCTCACCGACGCGTACGAGAACATCCCCATGGGCGAGTCCACCGAGAAGCACAACGGCCGCCTCGGCCTCGACCGCGCCGCCCAGGACGAGATCGGCGCGCTCTCCCACCAGCGGGCCGCCGCCGCCCGGAAGAACGGCCTGTTCGAGGCCGAGATCACCCCGGTCGAGATCCCGCAGCGCAAGGGCGAGCCGGTCCTCTTCTCCCAGGACGAGGGGATCCGCCCCGAGACCACCGTGGAGAGCCTCGGCAAGCTGCGCCCGGCCTTCGCCAAGGACGGCACGATCACCGCCGGCACCTCCTCGCAGATCTCCGACGGCGCCGCCGCGGTCGTCGTGATGAGCAAGGCGAAGGCCGAGGAGCTGGGCCTGGAGTGGATCGCCGAGATCGGCGCCCACGGCAACGTGGCCGGACCCGACAACTCCCTCCAGTCGCAGCCCTCCAACGCCATCCGGCACGCCCTGAAGAAGGACGGCCTGACCGTCGACGACCTCGACCTCATCGAGATCAACGAGGCGTTCGCGGCCGTCGCCGTCCAGTCCATGAAGGACCTGGGCGTCACCTCGGAGAAGGTCAACGTCAACGGCGGCGCGATCGCGCTCGGCCACCCGATCGGGATGTCCGGCGCCCGCGTGGTCCTGCACCTGGCCCTGGAGCTGAAGCGGCGCGGCGGCGGCACCGGCGCGGCGGCGCTGTGCGGCGGCGGCGGTCAGGGCGACGCGCTGATCATCCGCGTCCCGGGCAAGTAACGTCCCGGGCGGGCGACACCGTACGGATACGAGCAAGGCGAACGGAGCGGTGAACGTGGACGTGGACGTCCCCACGCTGGTCGAGCAGGCGCGAGCAGGCAGGCCGCGTGCGGTGGCCCGGCTGATCTCGCTGGTGGAGGGGGCCTCCCCGCAGCTCCGCGAGGTGATGGCGGCCCTGGCGCCGCTGGCGGGCCATGCGTACGTCGTCGGGCTGACGGGCTCGCCGGGCGTCGGCAAGTCCACCTCGACCTCGGCGCTGGTGTCCGCGTACCGCCGGGCGGGCAAGCGGGTCGGCGTCCTCGCCGTCGACCCGTCCTCGCCGTTCTCCGGCGGGGCGCTGCTGGGCGACCGGGTCCGGATGTCCGACCACGCCTCCGACCCGGGCGTCTACATCCGCTCGATGGCGACCCGGGGCCACCTCGGCGGCCTCGCCTGGTCGGCCCCGCAGGCGATCCGGGTGCTGGACGCGGCGGGCTGCGACGTGGTCCTGGTCGAGACGGTCGGCGTCGGCCAGTCCGAGGTGGAGATCGCCTCGCAGGCCGACACCTCGGTCGTGCTGCTCGCGCCGGGCATGGGCGACGGCATCCAGGCGGCCAAGGCCGGAATCCTGGAGATCGGCGACGTGTACGTGGTCAACAAGGCCGACCGCGACGGCGCCGACGCCACCGCCCGCGAGCTCAACCACATGCTGGGCCTGGGCGAGTCCCGGGGCCCCGGCGACTGGCGCCCCCCGATCGTGAAGACGGTCGCGGCCCGGGGCGAGGGCACCGACGAGGTGGTCGAGGCCCTGGAGAAGCACCGGGCCTGGATGGAGGAGCACGGCGTCCTGGCCGAGCGCCGCACCGCCCGCGCGGCCCGCGAGGTCGAGACCATCGCCGTCACGGCTCTCCGCGAACGCATCGCGGACCTGCGCGGCGACCGCCGTCTGCACGCCCTCGCGGAGCGGATCGTGGCGGGGAGCCTGGACCCGTACGCGGCGGCGGACGAACTGGTGGCGGGGCTGACGGGGGAGGGCTGAGCGTGCGGAGGGCCCTGGGAGCGGCGTGAGCGCCGCGCCCAGGGCCCTCCGTACGGGCACGGGCCTTCCGTGTCAGTCGTCGTCGCGGTCGTCCGCGTCGTCGTGGTCGTCCCGGTCCACCGTGACCTTGGCGGTCTTGGCGTCGACCTTCAGTTCGTGGTGCTTGCCGTCCTTGCCCGCGACGTCGACGTCCCAGCGCAGGACGTTCCCCCGGCGGTCGTCGTCATCGTCGTCGTCCAGGTCGATCGATGTGACCGTGCCCGGCGCGGACTTCAGGGCGGCCGCCGCCGCCTCGTCCAGGGTGACGGCGGAGGAGCGGGGCGCGTGGCGGTCGCGGTCGTCGTTGTCGTCGTCCTGGCGGGTCTTGAGGACCTTGCCGGTGGTGGCGTCCACCGTGACGTCGTGCCACTTCTTGTCGGAGCCGCGTACGTCCAGCTCCCAGACGGCCCGGCCGTCGTGGTCGTCGTCGTCCGCGTCCAGCTCGGCCTCCGTGACCGTGCCCGGGACGCTTCGGAGCGCGGCGGCGACGGCCTGGTCGAGGGTGGTCCGGGCGTTCTTCGCGGCGGCCGGGGAACGGTCGTCGCCCCGGTCGTCGGAGGCGTCCTCCGTACGGTCGTCGTCCGTACGCTCGTCGTTCCGCTCGTCGGCCGTGCTCACGCTCGCGCTCCTGGCCGGCGTACGGTCGCCGTCGCTGTCCGCGAAGGCCACGGTGCCGGCGGTCGCGCCGCCGATCAGAACGGCCGCGGTGATCGCCGCGATGGTGACGTTGCGCTTCATGAGGTTCCTCCCCGGGAGCTGCTGTGCTGTTCGACGGGTTCCACACTGCCGACCCGATGCTGAACGCAGGCTGAAGCCACCTGAAGGCGTCTTCAGGCGGAGTTTGCGAGGCTGTGCGCATGCGCCTGTTGATCGTGGAGGACGAGAAGCGGCTCGCGGTGTCCCTCGCCCGGGGACTGACCGCCGAGGGCTTCGCCGTGGACGTCGTGCACGACGGGCTCGAAGGGCTGCACCGCGCGGGCGAGGGCGGCTACGACCTGGTGATCCTCGACATCATGCTGCCCGGCATGAACGGCTACCGGGTCTGCGCCGCCCTGCGCGCCGCCGGGCACGAGGTGCCGATCCTCATGCTGACCGCCAAGGACGGCGAGTACGACGAGGCCGAGGGGCTGGACACCGGCGCCGACGACTACCTGACCAAGCCCTTCAGCTACGTGGTCCTCGTCGCCCGGGTCCGCGCCCTGCTGCGCCGCCGGGGCGCCGGAACCCCCGCGCCCGTCCTCACCGTCGGCGCCCTGCGCATCGACACCGCCGCCCGCCGGGTGATCCGTGACGAGGGCGAAGTGACGCTCACCGCCAAGGAGTTCGCCGTGCTGGAGCAACTCGCCCTGCGCGCCGGTCAGGTGGTGAGCAAGGCGGAGATCCTGGAGCACGTCTGGGACTTCGCCTACGACGGCGACCCCAACATCGTCGAGGTCTACATCTCCACCCTGCGCCGCAAGTTGGGCGCGGCCGCCATCCGCACCGTACGCGGCGCGGGCTACCGGCTGGAGGCGCGGTGAGGTCCGTCCGGGCCAGGGCCGCCCTCGGGGCCACCCTGGTCGTCGCCGTCGCCCTCGTCGGGGCCGGCCTCGCCGTCCTCCTCGTCCTGCGGGCCAACCTGATCGGCCAGGCCGACCTCCAGGCCGAGGTGGTGGCCCGCGAGGTCGCCGGGGAGCTGGCCACGGGCACCCCGTACGGCGAGGTGGAGCTGGACGACGAGGAGGACCACCCGGTCCAGGTGACCGACGAGGAGGACCGGGTCGTCCTCGTCTCGAAGGACCTGCGGGCCGTCACCGGCACCGCGACGAGCGGCGTGACCCCGGTGCCCGCCCCCTCCGTCTCCGCCTCGCCCTCGCCCGGCGACGACGATGACGACGGCGACGACGGGGGCGACACGGCCCGCCCCGGCCGCGGCCAGGTCTCCAACGACGACCCGGACTTCTCCGACGGCACCGCCACCGTCGACCGCACCACCGCCGACTACCGCTTCGCCGCCGTCGAGGCCACCACCCCCGACGGGGTCACCCTCACCGTGCACGCGGGCGCGCCCCTCGCCGCCGAGCAGGAGGCGGTGGGCACGGTGCGCGGCGCCATGCTCACCGGGCTGCCGGTGCTCCTGCTGGTCGTCGCCGGGGTGACCTGGCTGGTGACCCGTCGCGCGCTGCGCCCGGTCGAGGGCATCCGGCGCGAGATGGCGGCGATCACCGCCTCCGAGGATCTGACCCGCCGGGTGCCGGAGCCGGACTCCCGGGACGAGATCGCGGCCCTGGCCCGGACGACGAACGAGACGCTCACCGCCCTGGAGGCGTCCGTGGAGCGGCAGCGGCGGTTCGTCGCGGACGCGTCGCACGAACTGCGCTCGCCGATCGCCTCGCTGCGCACCCAGCTGGAGGTGGCCGAGGCCCATCCGGAGCTGCTGGACCTCCCGGGCGCGGTGGCCGACACCGTACGGCTCCAGGCGCTGGCGGCGGACCTCCTGCTGCTGGCCCGGCTGGACGCGGGGGAGAGGCCCGGCGGCGGCACGGTGGAGCTGGGCGCGCTGGTGCGGGAGGAGGTCTCGCAGCGCACCGGGGACCGGATCGCGGTGGCGGTGGAGGCGCCGGAGGGCGAGGCGTTCGAGGTGAACGGGTCGCGCGGGCAGCTCGCCCGGGTGGTCGGCAACCTGCTGGACAACGCCCAGCGGCACGCCGGGACGAGCGTCGCGGTGTCGGTGGCCGCCGACGGGCGCGACGTACGGGTGGAGGTCCGGGACGACGGGGACGGCGTGCCGGAGGAGGAGCGGGAGCGGATCTTCGAACGGTTCGTCCGGCTCGACGACGCCCGCAGCCGGGACGACGGCGGAGCCGGCCTCGGCCTCGCCATCGCCCGGGACGTCGCCGCCCGCCACGGCGGGACGCTGACGGTGCACCGGGCGGACGGGGGCGGCGCGGCCTTCCTGCTCCGGCTGCCGCGCCGGTCCTGACGTACAACTGCGGCCGACGTGAGGCGGCCGGGCCCGGGGGTGCGACGGGCCCGGCCGCCGGGCCGGCCTGGGTGTGAGGCGGTTCCGGGGCCGAGGCGGTCCTGGGCCTGAAGCAGCCCCGGGCCCCCGCGACCGGCGCCCCTACAGCTTGCCGCGCTTGCCGCGCAGGTGGTCCGCGATCGGGGTCAGCGCCGCGTGCAGCTCGGCCAGCGCCTCGGGCGAGAGCAGGTCCATGAAGTGCTGCCGTACCGAGGCGACGTGGTGCGGGGCGACCTTGCGCATGGTCTCCGCGCCGTGCTCGGTGAGGACCGCGAACAGCCCGCGCCGGTCCGACTCGCAGTGGGTGCGGCGGACCAGCCCGGCGGTCTCCATGCGGGTGATCTGGTGCGAGAGCCGGCTCTTGGACTGGAGGGTGGCGGCGGCGAGGTCGCTCATCCGCATCCGCTGTTCGTCCGACTCGGAGAGGTTGACCAGGATCTCGTAGTCGTTCATGGTCAGGCCGAACGGCTGGAGGTCCTTCTCCAACTGGTGCGTCAGCAGCCTGCTGACGTCCAGGTGGGTGCGCCAGGCGCACTGCTCCGCGTCGCTCAGCCAGCGGGTGGCCGTCTCGGTCTCCATATGTGGATTCTACCTAAGAAGTTGAAAGCCGGACGAAATAGGTGTGTGACACCCGGCACGCCCGGTCCTCCCGGTCCACCGGAGTGGCGACGGGCCGGTCGGCAAGGACCGACGCCGGGGCGCAGACGTTCGACGTCACACTCCGCAGACTACCGCTCACAACCCGAAGCGACGCTGGAGGTCCCCCAGCTGGCCGGGCATGCGCGGGGTGGCGCCGTGTTGACCTCCGCCGCCCGGTACGCCCGGCTCGTTCGGCACGACGCCCGCCGCCTGCTCCGCCATCAGCGCCTCCGACGACTGGAGCAGCACCGTCCCCGCCCCGACGAACTCGAACTGGTGCTCCTCGCCCGACGATCCGCCGATGCCCGTCAGTGACCGGATCCCGCCCATCACGCCCGTCATGTACCCGTGGTCGTAGTGGTGGCAGGGGGAGGGGCAGTCGGCCCAGCCCACCAGCGCCTGCGGATCCACCCGCAGCGGCGGCTCCATGAAGACGACCGGGCCGTTCGACGCGGCCACGAACTTCCCCGTGCCGATCAGCGTCACGAACCCCGGCACGATCGACTGCTTCAGCGCGAGCGACGGGTCGAACGCCAGCAGGTTCCCGGACCGGATGGTGAGGTTGCCGTCCTCCAGGTCGAAGGAGTTCACGTCGAACGCCCGGTCCGCCAGCAGCATCTTCCCGCTGCCCTCGGCCACCACCCAGTCGCTCGCGTGCAGCGGCGAGTGGAAGCTGGAGCGCACCAGCCGGTCGAACCGCCCGTGCCCGATCCCGTCGAACCGGATCTGCCCGTAGTAGGCGATCATCTTCCCCTTCTGCAGGAACCACCGGCTCCCCTTGAGCTCCACGCAGAAGGTGTAGGAGTTGACGTTGTCGTCCGACGGCAGCGTCATCGGATCGAAGATCACAGGGGTGCTCACGACGTCTCCTCGATCACGGACCGGCTCACGGCTTCTTTTCGGCCGCGGCCGGCCCTCACAGCTTCTCCTCCGACGCCTGGACGTACACCGCGCCGCTCCCGCTCAGCTCCAGCTGGAACGCCTCGCCGGAGCCCCGCCCCACCATGTCCCGCCAGCCGACCGCCGTGGACAGCTTGTTGCGGACCTCGCCGTGGTGGGCCACGTACGCCTGCGGGTCCACATGGACGTCCCGGCCCGGGGTGATCGGCAGCTCGATCACCCCTCCGTGCGCCATCACCGCGACCGCGCCGTACCCCTTGAGCGTCGTGGTGAACAGGCCCTGGCCGGTCACCTGGCCGCGCACCATGCCCATCACCCCGCCCTGCGAGCCCATGAACATCGTGCCCTGCTGGAGCGTCCCGTCGAAGGCGAGGAGCCGGTCCGCCTCCACGTACAGGGTGTCGCCGGACAGGTTGATCACCTGGATGTGGTGGCCGCCGTGGCCGAACATCACCGTGCCCGACCCCTCGACCGTCATCAGCGGCGTCGCCTCGCCCGCCACCCGCCGGCCGATCATCGACGCGATACCGCCCTGGCCGCCCTGGATGTTCGGTGTGAAGGACACCTCGCCCCGGTACGCCAGCATCGCGCCTCGCTGGCTGAACAGCTTCTGGCCCGGAGCGAGGGTGGCCTCGACCATCTTGGAGTTGATCTCCCGGAACGGCATCAGACATCGCCCCCGACGGTGTTGCGCTCGCTGGGCTGGACGTAGACGAGCCCGTCGCCCTCGAAGCGGATCTGGAACGCCTCGCCGGAACCCTCGCCCATCAGCGTCCGGAAGTTCACCCCCGCCTGGAAGTGCTGCTGGAGCCGGCCCTGATGGGCGATGTAGGCGCCGGGGTCGACCGTCAGCGGATACTGCGGCGACACCCGCAGCAGCACCGCCGCCCCGTCCGACATGATCGCCGCCTGCCCGGTGCCCTCCACCGTGGTGGTGAACAGGCCGTTGCCGCTCGCCCCGCCGCGCAGCCCGGTGAACGTGGTGCCGGTGCGCAGCCCGGCGTCGGTGGCCAGCAGATTGCTCGCCTCCACATGGAGGGTGTCGCCGTGCAGAGCGACCAGGTTGATCTCGCTGGCCCGGTCGGCGAAGTAGCAGGTGCCCTGCCCGGACACCTCCATCACCGTCATCTGCTCACCGGTCAGCCGGCGGGTCACCATGCCGCGCAGGCCCTCACCGCCGCCGGACAGCTTCTTGAAGGTCATCCGGCCGTCGTACGCGACCATCGAGCCGTTCTTCGCCTTGACGGCATCGCCCGTCAGGTCGACGGCGAGCGTCTTGCTGCCTTGGAGTCGGAACATCGCCACGCCCCGACGGTAGCCCTCCGCCGGGCCCCTCGGACCGGATCCGGCGGAACCGTTACGCCCCTGATGCTCCCCTGATGCGCACCCGGACCGGCCCTGATATGCGGCGATACGGGCGGACGGCCCGGCGGGCGGCACCCGCTTCCGGGCGGGCCCCGGCGCGATGCCACAATGGGGACGGCTTGTGCGTGCGTTCACAAGCCCACACGACCCCTCCCACCGAAGGTGCCCCCGTGGACATCAAGACCGCTTCCGCCCTGCACCGGCTGCGCCTCATCTCGATTCCCGAGGCGCTGTCCTTCCCCGCCCTGATCCTCTTCGGCTCGGTCCTCAGCCGGGTCTCGGACATCGACTTCCTGATGATGCCGCTCGGCATGATCCACGGCGCGCTGTTCGTGATCTACGCGGTGTTCCTGCTGGACGTCTGGGTGAAGGCGAAGTGGCCGCTGGGGCGCGTCGCGCTCTTCTTCCTCCTGTCCCTCGTCCCCTTCGGCGGGCTCTACGGCGACAAGCTCCTCAAGAAGTACGAGGCCGACGGCGTCATCGCCGCCCGGGCCCGCCGCGAGGGCACGGTCAGCGCATGATCGTCGCGTTCTCCGTCTCGCCGCTCGGTGTCGGCGAGGACGTCGGGGAGTACGTCGCCGACGCCGTCCGCGTCGTCCGCGAGTCCGGGCTCCCCAACCGCACCGACGCCATGTTCACCTCCGTCGAGGGGGAGTGGGACGAGGTCATGGACGTCGTCAAGCGCGCCGTGGCCGCCGTCGAGGCCCGCGCCGGCCGCGTGTCGCTGGTGCTCAAGGCCGACATCCGGCCCGGCGTCACCGACGGGCTGACCTCCAAGGTCGAGACCGTCGAGCGGTACCTCGCCCCCTGACGACCCGTCCGCGCGGCTCCCCGCGCGTTCACCCGAAAAGCCCCCGGCGCCACACGGCCGGGGGCTTTTCCGGCTCCGGACGCAAAACCGCTCACTCGGACCTGCCGAGTCGACACGCCGTGAGGTGTCCCCTTCTGTGGGGATATCAACCCGTTCGACAGTGGGAGGCACGGTGCGGTCGGAGGGCTACGACTACGACACCTACAGCCGGCTCGCGGGACCGCTCACGGAGCCGGACCCCACCGGGTACCGGGTGCGGTACAAGAGTCTGCTCTCGACGGAGAAGCACCGGGTGAGAGCCGTCCTGCTGATGGCGCTCGCGCCGCTCCTCACCGGCGCGCTCCTGCTGTACCTGGTCTGGCCGACGCACTGGACCGAGCGGGAGAACGGGGAACGCTGGCTGGTCGCCGCCGACACCGTGATGCTGGTGTCGATCGCGCTGATCGAGCTGTTCATGCTGGTCAACGTGGTCTCCATCGCCCACGCCACGCTCGTCGCGCGGGACCCGGTCCCGGTGACGCCCGAGCCCGGCACCCGGGTCGCGTTCCTGACCACGTACGTCCCCGGCAAGGAACCGCTCTCCATGGTCCGCGCCACGCTCAAGGGGGCCGTGCGGCTCGCGCACGACGGCCCGCTGGACGTCTGGCTGCTCGACGAGGGCGACGACCCCGGCGCCCGGATGCTCTGCGCCGAACTGGGCGTCCACCACTTCACCCGGCGCGGGGTCCCCGAGTGGAACCGCGACAAGGGCGTCCACAAGGCGAGGACCAAGCACGGCAACTACAACGCCTGGATCGCGCTGCACGGCGACGACTACGAGTTCTTCGCCTCCGTCGACACCGACCACGTGCCCATGCCCAACTTCCTGGAGCGGATGATGGGCTACTTCCGCGACCCGGACGTCGCGTTCGTCGTCGGCCCGCAGGTCTACGGCAACTACGCGTCGGCCGTCACCAAGGCCGCCGAGTCGCAGCAGTTCCTCTTCCATGCCCTGATCCAGCGCGCGGGCAACCGGTACGGCGCCCCGATGTTCGTCGGCACCAACAACGTCGTCCGCGTCGCCGCGCTGCGGCAGGCCGGCGGCCTCTACGACTCGATCACCGAGGACATGGCCACCGGCTTCGAGATCCACCGCCGCCGCAACCCGCGCACCGGCCGCTTCTGGCGGTCCGTCTACACCCCCGACGTGCTCGCCGTGGGCGAGGGCCCCGCCTCCTGGACGGACTTCTTCACCCAGCAGCTCCGCTGGTCCCGGGGAACGTACGAGACGCTGTTCCAGCAGTACGGCAAGGCGCTGTTCCGGGTGCCCCCGGGCCGCCTCCTCAGCTACACGCTGATGCTCGTCTACTACCCGATGACCGCCGTCAACTGGCTGCTCGGCGTGCTCAGCTGCGTGCTGTTCCTCTGGCTCGGGGCCTCCGGCACCCAGGTCGCCGCCTCGATCTGGCTGATGCTGTACAGCGACGCCGCCGCGCTCCAGATCGGGCTCTACCTCTGGAACCGCCGGCACAACGTCTCGCCGCACGAGCCCGAGGGCTCCGGCGGCCTCGCCGGCATGGCGATGTCCGCCCTCTCCGCGCCGGTCTACCTGAAGTCGCTGGGCTCCGCCGTCCTGCGCACCGACGGCCGGTTCATCGTCACGCCCAAGGGCGGCCAGGCGTCCCCGGACCGGCTGCTCACCTTCCGTATCCACCTCTTCTGGGCGGCGGTCCTGCTCTCCTCGCTCGTCGCCTCCGTCGTCCTGGACCACACCCACGTCGCGATGCGGACCTGGGCGGTGCTGGGGCTCGCGATCTCCCTCGCCCCGGTCGCCGTCTGGGCGTGGACCGTCTGGCAGGACCGGCGCTCCGCAGCCGCGCGCGCCGTCCCCGTCCCGGCCTCCCCGCCGGCCGACACGGCGTACGTCCCCACCGCCCCCACCCCGTCGCCGTCCGCCACCACCGCGACGGCGGGCACCACCGCCACCACCACCGCAGGAGGGAACTGAGCCATGGCCTACCGGCCTTCGAAGAGGATGAAGAAGACGCTCCTGGGCGGCGGCGCGGTGGTGCTGCTCGCCGGGCTGAACGCACCCGCCGCGCTCTCCTTCGCGCAGGACAGGTACCACGCGTACAAGATCGACCAGCCGGAGTACAAGGCGGAGTACGGCTCCTGGGAGCGGGTGAACATCCCGAAGGAGTACCGCACCAACGCCATCCACGCGGCGCTGCTGCACACCGGCAAGGTCCTGATCGTCGCGGGCTCGGGCAACGACCAGAAGCACTTCGACGAGGGCACCTTCGACACCGTCCTGTGGGACCCGGCGGAGAACACCTTCCAGAAGATCCCCACCCCCGAGGACTTCTTCTGCGGCGGCCACGCCCAGCTCCCCGACGGCCGCCTCCTGATCGCGGGCGGCACCGCCCGCTACGAGGTGCTCGACGACAAGGTGAAGCGGGCCGGCGGCGGCATGCGGGTCAAGAACGAGAACCCGGACAAGCCGCTGAAGCTGAAGAAGGGCACGGTCTTCCGCTCGGCCTCCGGCAAGGAGTACGTCGCCAAGTTCGACGTCACCGTCCCCAAGGCCAAGCGCGAGTTCGAGGTCGACTACTTCGAGAGCGGCCAGATGAAGCCGTGGAAGACGAAGGTGACCGCCGCCGAGCAGCGGGTCTTCGTCGAGGCGGTGGACGACGGCGCCGACGCGGTGGCGACCGACGCCGCCCAGTACGAGATCGTCGGGCTGACGGGCAAGGACGCCGACAACTCCTACGGGCTCGCCGAGAAGATCACCATGGACAAGCAGGACTTCCAGGGGATCCGGGCCGCCTACGAGTTCGACCCGACGGCGGAGAAGTACATCAAGGTCGACCCGATGAAGGAGGCCCGCTGGTACCCGACGCTGGTCGGCCTGGAGGACGGCCGGGTGCTCTCCGTCTCCGGCCTCGACGACGTCGGCGCGATCCTGCCGGGCGACAACGAGATCTACGACCCGAAGACCAAGAAGTGGTCCAAGGGCCCCTTCCACTACTTCCCGACCTACCCGGCGCTGTTCCTCACCAAGGGCGGCAAGCTCTTCTACCCGGGCGCCAACGCCGGCTACGGCCCGGCCGACAAGGGCCGCGCCCCCGGGATGTGGGACATCGAGAAGAACACCTTCACCAAGGTCCCCGGGCTGGCCGACACCGACCAACTGGAGACGGCGGCCTCGCTGCTGCTGCCGCCCGCGCAGGACCAGAAGGTGATGGTGCTCGGCGGCGGCGGGGTCGGCGAGTCCAAGAAGTCCACGGCCCGCACGGCCGTCATCGACCTCAAGAAGGAGAACCCGGCCTTCGAGGCGGGCCCCGACCTGCCGCAGGGCACGCGCTACCTGAACAGCGTGATCATGCCCGACGACACCGTCTTCACCAGCGGCGGATCCGAGGACTACCGGGGGCGCGGCGCCAGCAACATCCTGAAGGCGCAGTTCTACGACCCCGAGTCCGGCTCCTTCAAGGAGGCGGCCGAGCCGACGGTGGGCCGCAACTACCACTCCGAGGCGCTGCTGCTGCCCGACGGGCGGGTGGCCACCTTCGGCTCCGACTCGCTCTACGGCGACAAGGACAACACCAAGCTCGGCAAGTTCGAACAGCGGATGGAGGTCTACACCCCGCCCGCCCTGCACCGCGCCAAGGACCGGCGCCCGGTGATCGGGAACGGTCCCGAGGACGCCGAGCGCGGGACGACGGTCACGTACGAGAGCGCCGACGCGGACCGGATCGCCACCGCCCGGCTGATGCGGCCGAGCGCCGTCACCCACACCACCGACGTGGAGCAGCGCTCCATCGCGCTGGACCTGGAGAAGGGACGGGGCAAGGTGAACGTGACGGTGCCGGACGATCCGACGCTGGTGCCGCCGGGCTGGTACATGCTCTTCGTCACCGACGAGGACGGCGTCTCCTCCGAGGCGAAGTGGGTCAAGGTCGCCTGAGGACGCGCACGGGCGCACCGGGCTCGCGCGCCCGGCCCGGTCCACGCGCACGGTCCGGATTCACGTGCCCGGCCCGGTTCACGTGCCCGGTCCGGTCGGTTCGACCGGTCGGGTCGGCGTGCCCGGCCCGGCAGGCTCAGGAGGCGGCGCGGCGGGCCAGGCCGAGCGCGTACTCCGGCCACCAGTCACCGGCCGGCGGGCCTCCCCGGCAGGTGCCGTCGGAGTCGCCCGGCCGCTTGATCCACAGATAGGCGTCGAGCCGGTCGTCTCCGGTGTCGGTGGTCGGCGGGGTGCCGAGCCCCCGGCCGGGCGGGTTGCACCAGGCTTCCTCGCGGCCCCCGGAGAGGGGGCCCTTGCCGTTGCGGCTGGTGTCGATCACGAAGTGCGAGCCGCCGACGGCGTCGGAGAGGCGGCCCGCGTACCCCTTCACCCGCTCGTTCGACTGGAAGTTGGAGACGTTCAGCGAGAAGCCGTCGGCCCGGTCGAGGCCGGCCTGCCGCAGCGGTTGCGCCATCTTGGACGGCTCGTCGATCCAGTCCGGGTTGCCCGCGTCCAGGTACACCCGGGTGTTCGGCCGGGCCTTGAGGGTGTCCACCGCCTCGGAGAGGAGCTGGTAGCGCTCGGCGTGGTGCTCGGGCGGGGTGCAGCCGTCCACGATGTGGGGGAGGGCGTCCGGCTCCAGGACCACGGTCGCGGGCGCGTCCCCGATGGCGTCGGCGAACGCCCCGATCCAGGACCGGTAGGCCCCGGCGTCCTGCGCGCCGCCGGCGGAGTAGAGCCCGCAGTCGCGGTGCGGGATGTTGTATGCCACGAGCAGGACGGCCTTCTTCGTCCGCGCGGCGGACCTCGCGGCGGCCCGGATGCCCGGGGCGGGGTCGTCCCAGGCGGGCCAGTCGGCCACCGGGCGGTCGGCGATCCGGCGCAGGATCTTCGCCTCCGCCTCGCGCCCCTCCTTCTCCCAGGCGCGGACCTGGCGGGCGGCGTCGCTGTCCGGATCGACCCAGTACGGGGAGGACGCGCCCGGGGCGGATTCGCCCCGGACGTTGCGCCCCGCCTCCTCGGCGGTCCGGGTGACACGGGGCTCCGGCGTCGAGCAGCCCGCGGTGAGCGCGGTCACCAGGCAGAGGGCGGCCAGGGCGGCGGGGCCGGTACGGGGGAGAGCGCGGGAGACGATACTGCGGCCGGACATCCAGACCCCTCGGGCGGCGGTGACGCACGGATTCGGAACACGGGGAGAGCGGGAGCGGGAGCGCGGGAAGTGCGGGGAGGCACAGGTCGTGCGTGACAGCACGGGGAACACAGTGAAACGCCAGCAATCGTGACACAACGGTCACCGGGAGGGGTGGTGCGACACCGTCCGTGACCCGTACGCCCGCGGCGGCCGGGAAGCGCTCCCCGCCGCCCTCACTCCGACCCGGCCAGGGCGATCCCCAGCGGGGTGCGCTCGTACAGCACCTGGTGGCCGTAGCGCCGCGAGGTCAGCAGCCCCGCCCCGCGCAGCACGGTGAGATGGGCCGAGACGGAGGAGGGGGCGAGGCCCAGCCGGTGCGCCAGCGCGCTCGTCCCGGCCGGTTCGTCCAGCGCGCACAGCACGTCGGCCCGGACCCGGCCCAGCAGCCGCCCGAGTGTCTCCGGCGTACGGCCGCCCGCCCCGGTCCAGAGCCCGCCGATGCCGCGCGCCGGGTAGATCAGCCCCGGCTGCCACGGCGCCTCGTGGCCGCCCACCACCTCCGGCCAGACGAAGACGCTCGGCATCAGCACCAGCCCCTGGCCGCCCAGTGCCCGCCGGTGGTCGCCCCGGGTCCCCGCCACGGTGAGCGTCGTGCCGTTCCAGCTCAGCCGGGGGCTCACCTCGCTCAGCACCCCCTCCAGACCGCTGTCCGCGAGCCGCCGGGAGTGGTACGCGATGTCGGCCTCCAGCAGCGCCCGCAGCCGGGGCCAGTAGGGCTCGACCAACGCCTCCCAGGCCCGCTCCAGCAGATCGGCCAGCTCATGCACGGCCCGTGCCGGATCGGCCAGCAGCCGTCGCCCGGCCGCGGTCTCCCGCCCGCCCGGCCGGTCCGCCAGGGCCAGCGCCATGTCCGTGCGCGCCACCTCGGGATCGGTCGCCCGTACGGCGGCCAGCTCCTCTTCGAACGTGGCCGTCGGCCCGATCGGCGGCGGGCAGATGAAGTCCGGGTTGTGGCCGGCGTCCGGCATCAGCAGCCACAGCGGCTCCAGGTCCAGGCCCGCGGCGGCCTGCCGGATGCGGCGGAGCCAGGGCAGGTGGTAGCCGTGCCGCGAGGGGCGGGACAGCGTGCGCACCGCCTCCTGGGTCTCGAACAGCGGGGAGAGCGCGAACCGGCAGCGCAGCAGGTCGCTCTCGCCGAAGTGCAGCTCGAACGGCACGCCCGGCCCTCCCGTCTCCGCGAAGATTCGGCCTGAGCCGAAAGTCTACGGGCGAGGGGCGCCCCGGCCGCAGGCTCCTCCCATGCCGAACGACCGCTCCGCCCCGGCGGACACCTCTCGTACGCCGACCGCCCCGGACGCCGTCGCACCCGCCGTCCCGGTGGTGCCCGGCGCACCAGCCCCGGACGCCGTCACGCCCGCCCCGGTCCACCCGCCAGGCGTCGCCGCCGTCCCGGAGGGTGTCGCGCCCGCCGTCCCGGACGCCCCCACCCCCGCCGCCCCGCGCGGCTACCGGGCCGTCTTCGCCGTCGCCGAGTTCCGGGCCGTCTTCGCCGCGCACCTGTTCTCGCTGCTCGGCGTCGTCGTCAGCGAACTCGCGCTCACCGTGCTCGTCTACGACCTCACCGGCTCCCCGCTGCTCAGCGCGCTGACGTTCGCGCTGGGACTGCTCCCGTACCTGATCGGCGGGACCCTCTTCGCCGGGGTCGCCGACCGCTACCCGGCCCGCCGCGTCCTGGTGGTCTGCGACCTGCTCTGCGCCGCCTGCGTCGCCGTGATGCTGGTGCCCGCCACCCCGGTCGCCGGGCTCCTCGCCCTGCGCTGCCTGGTCGCCGCGATCGCCCCCGTCTTCACCGGGACCCGGATGGCGGCGCTCACCGACATCCTCGGCGAGGGCGACCTCTACGTGCTGGGCCGCTCCCTGCTGCGGATCGTCTCGCAGAGCGCGATGCTCATCGGGTTCGGCGCGGGCGGGGTGCTGCTCACCGTGCTCTCCCCGCGCGGCGCGATCACCGTCACCGCGGTGACCTTCCTCGCCTCGGCCGCCCTGCTCCGCTTCGGCACCCGCGCCCGCCCCGCCCGCTCCGGTGACGGCGGCGGCACCCTGCTGAAGGAGTCGCTCGCCGGGGCCCGCCTCATCCTGGGCGACCGCCGGGTCCGCGCGCTGATGCTGCTGTTCTGGGTGCCCCCGATGTTCGTCGTGGCCCCGGAGGCGCTGGCAGCCCCGTACGCCGACGCGATCGGCGTCCCGTCCGCCGCGCTCGGGCTGCTGCTCTGCTCGATGGCCGTCGGCCACATCGGGGCCGAACTGTTCGTGGGGTCCGCGCTCAGCCCCCGCAACCGCTCCCGGATCGTCCTGCCCGTCGCCGCCCTTGGCCTGCTCCCGCTCGTCGTGTACGCGGTCCGCCCCGGGCTGCCGCTCGCCGTCGCGGCCCTCGCGCTGGCCGGCGCGGGCGCCGCGTACGTCATCGGGCTCGACCAGTGGTTCGTCGACGCCGTGCCCGAGGAGCTGCGCGGCCGGGCCATGACCCTGCTCACCGCCGGGCTGATGACCGTCCAGGGGCTCGGAATGGCGCTGGCGGGGCTCGCGGCCGAATTCTTCCCCGTGCACCAGGTGGTCGCCGGATCCGGAATCCTCGGTACCGTCTGCACTCTGCTGCTCGTCGCCGAGGTCCGCGCGACAGCCCCCGGACGGATGTCCGATACCGAAGGGCGAGACAGGGCTGACCGGCATGTGACCAGTGGGTAAGGTCGGTGCCGTGCCGAAGCCGCTCAACCTTCCCTTCGATCCCATCGCCCGCGCCGATGAGCTCTGGCAGCAGCGCTGGGGGCCCGTCCCCTCGATGGGGGCGATCACCTCGATCATGCGGGCCCAGCAGATCCTGCTCGCCGAGGTCGACGCCGTCGTCAAGCCGTACGGACTGACCTTCGCCCGGTACGAGGCGCTGGTGCTGCTCACCTTCTCCAAGGCCGGTGAGCTGCCGATGTCCAAGATCGGGGAGCGGCTGATGGTGCATCCCACCTCGGTCACCAACACGGTGGACCGGCTGGTCCGATCCGGCCTCGTCAGCAAGCGGCCCAACCCGAACGACGGACGCGGAACGCTCGCGTCCATCACCGACAAGGGCCGCGACGTCGTCGAGGCGGCCACCCGGGACCTGGTGGCGATCGACTTCGGGCTCGGGGTCTACGACGCCGAGGAATGCGGCGAGATCTTCGCCATGCTGCGCCCGCTGCGGGTGGCGGCCCGGGACTTCGAGGAGAAGTGACCGCGCGCCCCCGGTGAGGCGGGGGCGTACACCGGTCCGGTGGTGGGCGCGTACGTCCGGAGGAGCGCGCGTACGCCGGTCCGGTGGCGGGCGCGTGCGTCCCGGGGGACGAGTGCGTACGTCGTACGCGGGGGCGGTCCGGCCAGGGGGCCGCGCGAAGATCGCCCCGGTCGTCCCGTTACGCTCGACGGCATGAAACAGAACGTGCTCACCCGCTACCGGGTGATGGCCTACGTCACCGCCATCTGGCTGCTCGTCTTCACGGTGGCGATCATCGCGAAGTACGGCTTCCAGACCGGCGACACCATGCTGATCTCCCAGATCCACGGCGTGCTGTTCATCGTCTACGTCGTCTTCGCCTTCGATCTGGGCTCCAAGGCGAAATGGCCCTTCGGCAAGCTGCTGTGGGTCCTGGCCGCCGGCTGCATCCCCTTCGCCTCGTTCTTCGTCGAGCCGAAGGTCAGCCGCGAGGCCCGCGCCCTGGTCACCGACCCCGCGCCGGCCCCGGCCAAGGTCTGACCCCGGCGCGTCCGGCACCCCCGACCCGCCCCGCGCGTGAAGCGCCGGGCGGTTTGCCATCGACATTTACTAGGACGTCCTAGTAAATTCGAGGGTATGGACGCTGACGCGATCGAGGAAGGCCGCCTCCGCTGGCAGGCCCGTTACGACAAGGCCCGCAAGCGCGACGCGGACTTCACCACGCTCTCCGGTGACCCGGTCGAGCCGGTCTACGGGCCCCGCCCCGGTGACACGTACGAGGGATTCGAGCGGATCGGCTGGCCGGGGGAGTACCCCTTCACCCGCGGGCTGCACCCCACCGGCTACCGGGGCCGCACCTGGACGATCCGCCAGTTCGCCGGCTTCGGCAACGCGCGGCAGACCAACGAGCGCTACAAGATGATCCTCGCCGCGGGCGGCGGCGGGCTCAGCGTCGCCTTCGACATGCCGACGCTGATGGGCCGCGACTCCGACGACCCGCGCTCGCTCGGCGAGGTCGGCCACTGCGGGGTCGCCATCGACTCCGCCGCCGACATGGAGATCCTCTTCGGCGACATCCCGCTCGGGGACGTCACCACCTCGATGACGATCAGCGGGCCGGCCGTCCCCGTCTTCTGCATGTACCTGGTAGCCGCCGAGCGCCAGGGCGTCGACCCGGGCGTCCTCAACGGCACCCTCCAGACGGACATCTTCAAGGAGTACATCGCGCAGAAGGAGTGGCTGTTCCAGCCCGAGCCCCATCTGCGCCTCATCGGCGACCTGATGGAGCACTGCGCCGCCTCCATCCCCGCGTACAAGCCGCTCTCCGTCTCCGGCTACCACATCCGCGAGGCCGGGGCGACGGCCGCGCAGGAGCTGGCGTACACCCTCGCGGACGGCTTCGGCTACGTGGAGCTGGGCCTCTCGCGCGGCCTGGACGTCGACACCTTCGCCCCCGGGCTCTCCTTCTTCTTCGACGCCCACCTCGACTTCTTCGAGGAGATCGCGAAGTTCCGCGCCGCCCGCCGCATCTGGGCCCGCTGGATGAGGGAGACGTACGGCGCGAAGACCGACAAGGCGCAGTGGCTGCGGTTCCACACCCAGACCGCCGGCGTTTCGCTCACCGCTCAGCAGCCGTACAACAACGTCGTCCGCACCGCCGTCGAGGCGCTCTCCGCCGTCCTCGGCGGCACCAACTCGCTGCACACCAACGCCCTCGACGAGACGCTCGCGCTCCCCTCCGAGCAGGCGGCCGAGATCGCCCTGCGCACCCAGCAGGTGCTGATGGAGGAGACCGGCGTCGCCAACGTGGCCGACCCGCTGGGCGGTTCCTGGTACGTGGAGCAGCTCACCGACCGGATCGAGGCCGAGGCCGAGAAGATCTTCGACCAGATCAAGGAGCGCGGCACCCGCGCCCACCCGGACGGGCAGCACCCCATCGGCCCGATCACCTCCGGCATCCTGCGCGGCATCGAGGACGGCTGGTTCACCGGCGAGATCGCCGAATCCGCGTTCCAGTACCAGCGCGCCCTGGAGAAGGGCGACAAGCGGGTCGTCGGCGTCAACGTCCACCACGGCTCGGTCACCGGCGACCTGGAGATCCTGCGCGTCAGCCACGAGGTCGAGCGCGACCAGGTCAGCCAGCTCGCCGACCGCAAGGCCGCCCGCGACGACGCCAGGGTCACCGCCGCGCTGGACGCGATGCTCGCCGCCGCCCGCGACGGCTCCAACATGATCGCGCCCATGCTCGACGCGGTACGGGCCGAGGCCACGCTCGGCGAGATCTGCGGGGTGCTGCGCGACGAGTGGGGCGTCTACACGGAGCCGCCGGGCTTCTGAGTCACCGTCACCACAGTGGTTCGATCAGTATTCTCCGTGAAGACCTTATGAAGGGACATCGTCAATGTCATCATGATCGCTAGCTCCGGGGGGGAGTTGAGCCCACCTGCGTCAACGCAGGTGGGCTCTGCCCGCTTGCCCGATCCTGGAGCACTTCCAGCGATCAGGAGCAGCAGACCATGCGCGTCAAAGTCCCGATACGAAGATGCCGCAGCCGTCGTAGTGCGGCCCGGCTCATGGCCGTCACCGCGTTCGTCACCGCACTGTCGACAGTGGCGACGCTCGCGCACGCGGTGCCGCAACCACCCGCCGAATCGCGGAGCGTGACCGCGGGGGACGAGCAGCCGACGCCGGTCTACCCGCTCAAGGGCGAAGTCGCCCACTACGACTTCGAGTGGAGCGAGCCGGAGTACACCCCGACCGGACAGGATCTGGAAGGCGGGCCGCAGGCCACTCACCACAACGGCATCTACGCCGGACCGAGAAGCGACAACGAGAGCATCTGGGGCGGCGGGTCCGGTGGCCGTACGCTGCGGCTCGACGGGGTGGACGACTACCTCACCATCCCGGTGCCGTTGCCGACGGACCAGTCCTTCACCGTCTCGGCGTGGCTGGAGGCCGAGCAGTCCGGAAAGCCCTACACGGTCATCTCCCGGCCGGGCAGCCAGGTGTCCGGGTTCGCGCTGAAGATCAATGCCGACGGCAAACCCTCCTTCGCCATGCCGAAGGAGGACACCGCCACGACGGCCTGGTCCACTGCCACCGGCACCGTCCCCGTGACGAACACCGGCGAGTGGACCCACCTCACCGGTGTCTTCGACGCGGCCGCCGGCCAGATCCGGCTCTACGTGAACGGCGCCCGAGTGGCCGTCGCCGCCCATGCCGAGGGCTGGCGCGCCTCCGGCGACATCGAGGTCGGCCGGGGACTGGCCGCCGGCAAGCCCGCCGACCACTTCCCCGGCCGGATGGATGACGTACGGGTCTGGAGCCGCGCGCTCAACGACCTCCAGGCATCGGGCGCGGCCATCCCGCAGCGCATCGCCCGCGCCGACTACTGCACCACCGGCAACTGGCTGCACGCCGGCGGGCCGAAGGTGAAGGCAGCCGCCGCGCAGGGCCTCACCGGCCCCGCCGTCAACGCCCGGCTGGCCGTCTACACCTGGGGAGCCGGCACGCTCGGCAACGCCCGCCGCGCGGACGCGGAGGATCGGCAGGCCGCCTACGCCGCGGAGCAGACCCGCCGGACAGGCTGGGCCAGCATCACGAAGCCGTTCGCCGTCAGCGGCGCCGACTACATGACGTTCCTGGAAGCGCCGGACTACGCGCGGACGATGTCACAGTTCCTGGTCGCGGAGAGCTTCGACGGGCCGCCGCCGACCAAGCCCTCCACGGTGGCGCTCGACAACGCGATCGCCATCCTCAAGCAGCGGCAGGAGGAGTCGAAGGACGAAATGTACGGCGGGATCTACGCCTTCACCTCCGAGAGCGACCTCCGGAAGCTGTCGGCCTACGAGATCGCCCGCTTCATCCGGCTGGGCGGACTGCCCTCGGTGAGCCCGGACGCCTCCTCCCTCGAATTCCGGATGGAGGCCGAGGAGCTCAAGACCCAGTGGGCGGGCTGCGCGACGGACGACCCCTACGACCCGTTCAAGAAGTTCGGCGACGTGGTGGAGACCGCGGACGCCGAGTGGCAGGCGGAGCAGGCCAGCCAGGCCAAGCAGCGCGGCGACCTCGCGGCCGCCGAGATCCAGGCGTACAAGGATCTGCGCAAGTCCTCGGACGCCATGGTCGAGGCGCAGGGCCAGGCGTACATCGTCAGCCGGATGCTGGTCTTCCAGAAGTACTGGCAGGGCAAGCCGAAGACGGAGCCCGGGTACCCCAAGGCCGCGGTGTTCACCAACGCCACGACCGCGATCAGCAACGCCAAGAAGGCGATCTCCGCACAGCTGACGATCGCGAAGAGCGCGGCGACCTCGGCCCAGGCGCAGGCGGACAAGGCGGCGACCGCGCAGACGGACGCCGGAGCCATCGCCCTCGCCAACGGCACGCCGTACGGCCGCGGGCTCACCTACGCACGGCAGTCCGCCCAGGTGACCAAGGCATCGGCCTCCGCCGCGCAGTCCTCGGCCAAGGCGATCGAGGCCACGCTGAACGCGGCGTCGGCCACCGCCGCCGACAGCAAGGCCCTCTACGCGCTGGGCGACACCCAGTCCCACGCGGCACAGACCGCCTTTCGACGCGCCGCGGCGGAAGAGGCCGCCGCCCAGGCGAAGGCGGCCGCCGCCGGCGCCGAGCAGCAGGCGGTCCAGGCAGCCGCGAACGCCACCAAGGCCAAGGCGGCCCAGGCCAAGGCCGAAGGGGCCGAGCAGACCGCCAAACTGGCCGCCGCCGACGCCAAGGCCAAGCGGGCCGTCGCCGAGAGCGAGCGGGACAAGGCCAAGGTCCAGAAGGAGATCGCCGCCACCGAGCGCGGCAAGGCGGCCGCGGCCGACCAGGAGGCGCGGACCCAGCGGGAGGCCGCGGGCCGGGCCCTGAGCGCCGCCCAGACGGCGGGGGCCACCGCGGCGACGAAGAAGAACGAGGCCCTGGCAGCCGAGGGCCGGGCCAGGAACGCCCGGGACGGAGCGCTGCGGGCCGAGAGCGACCGCGATGTCGCCCTGGCGAAGCAGTGGGCGCTGGAGGCCAAGGCGGATGCGGACGAGGGCACGGCCGCCGCGGCCGAGTCCCGGGCCGCCGCGACCCAGGCCCGGGCGGCGGCGAACGAGGCCACCACGGCAGCGTCCAACGCCCGTGCCGCCGCCGACACCGCGACCACGGCGGCGGCCAACGCCCGCGAGGCCGCGACGAAGGCGGAAGCCGCCGCCGCACGCTCCCGGGCGGCCTCCGACGCCGCCCAGCGCGATGTGGCGATCACCACGGCCGCCGTGGCGAAGGCCCACTCGGCAGCGGCCGACGCCATCGCCTCGTCCGAAGCGGCGGCGCAGAACGTCCGCGCTGCCAAGGCCCTCGCCGACACGGCGAAGGCCAAGGCCGCCGAAGCCAAGGCGAACGCCGACCTGGCGCACATCGAGGCCGTCGCCACCGCGGCCGCGGCGGTACGAACCGCCGGCTACGCCTACGCCGCCTCGCAGGCGGCGGACGCCGCCCGTGACGCGGCCGTGGTCGCCGTGGCGGCGGCGAAGACCGCCATTGCGCTGGGCACCCCGTTCCGTGAGACCGACGCGTCGGCGGCCCTGGCCGTCCTCCTCGGGCAGACCGCCAAGACGCTGGCCGAGCAGCAGGCAGCGGTCGCCAAGGCGCGGGCGGACGAGGCGGCGAAGGCCGCGGCGACCGCCAAGGCGCTCGCCGCGAAGGCATCCGCCGACGACAAGGCCGCCGCGACCGCCGCCTCCCAGGCCGCGGACTCCGCCGTGAAGGCCGCCGCTTCCGTCACCAAGGCGCGTGCCTCCGCGGCCGAGGCGGCAGCCGCCGTCAAGGCGACCCTCAAGGCCGAGGCCAACACCATCGAGTACAACCGGCAGGCCATCGGCGACGCGGCGGCGGCAGCCGACGCGGCGAACACGGCCACCGGATACGCGACCGACGCCCGCAACTCGGCCGACGCCGCCGAACTGGACGCGGCCTCGGCACGCGGAGCGGCCACCGCGGCCGAGAACGACGCCGCGGCGGCGCGCGGAGTGGCCGACAAGGCCGAACGCGACGCCACGGCCGCCGAGGCGTCCGCCGCCCGGGCGCAGGACCTGGCCAGGGAAGCCCAGGAAGCCGCCGTCCGCACGGAGAACGCCAAGGAGAGGGAGACCGTCACCAAGGGCGGCGTCACCGGCATCGGCCAGATGTTCACCAAGCAGAAGGTCGAGCAGCTGGGGGAGCCCACGCCGCAGAACGACTGTGTTCTGGACATCGGCTTCGACGGCTGCACGGTGAAGTACAAGCTCCGCTTCAACATCACCGTCGACTTCTACCTGTGCGCGGACGAGGACGCGGGGGACGACGTCAGCGCCGCGACCTGCCCGGTGGACTCGATCGTCTGGCTCGGCAGCGAGAAGCACACGGACCAGACGGCGTACGTCGACAGGTACTTCAGCCGTCTGGAGATCGCGTTGATCTTCGACAAGATGGTGCTCCAGGCTCTGTGGCACGTGCTCGTCGACGACTTCGTCCAGTGCTCGAAGGGCAGTGTCAGCGGTTGCCTCTGGGCCGCCAGCAACTTCATCCCCGGCAAGAAGATCGCCGACGCGGTGGACGCCGTACGTGCCCTCGACGCCGCGATGAAGACCGGGGTGGGCGTCGCCGACGCGTACCGGGCCCTGAAGAACCTCGATCTCGATCCGGCGGTCCTCGCCAATCTGGAGCGCCAGGCCAACACGGCGGAGGACCTGTTCACCTCCTGCGCCAGGAACAGCTTTCCCGGTGACACCCGGGTGCTGATGGCCGACGGATCGCACCAGGAGATCCGCTCCGTCCGGGTCGGTGACCGTGTCCTCGCGACCGATCCCGCCGGCGGGGGCCGGCGGGCGCAGACGGTGACGGCGACCTTCCGCCACGACACCGACCGCCTCGTCACCGTCTCGTTCAGGGGTGGGGAGACCCTCACCAGCACCGCCGGACACAAGGTCTACGTCATCGGAGAGGGCTGGACGCTCGTCGCGGACCTGAGCACGGGCGACCGGCTGCGCGGCCCCGACGGGGCGAAGCGCACGGTGAGCGGCTTGCGGGACCGCTCAGGTTTGACGCCCCGCCTGGTGTACGACCTGACCGTGGACAACCTCCACACGTTCTACGTGAGCACGCGGGGCTCCGACAGCAGGGACGTCCTGGTCCACAACTGCATGAACCTCAACGACGAGACGGCGATGCCCGCCAGCGGGGCGCACACGCTCAAGGAGCATGTGAACGTGGACGCGAACGAGGCGTTCCGTCTCGCCAGGAGGAAGGGAAAGCCCAACAGCGTATGGACGAATGCGGACATCGCCCAGCAGGCGGTCGACCGGGTCGTGTCCGACTACTTCTACCCCAGAGGGGTCAGGAACAACGCCGCGTTCGCCCGGCTGGAGAGCTGGCGGCGTACGGCGGGGCCGGGCGACTACTTCACCCTCTCGGGGAAATGGGACGCGTATCCCTCACTGGGCAAGGCGTACCATCCCGACGGCAGCACCATCACGACGGCCGGCAACGGGGTGACGGTCCTCCTCAAGAAGTGGTCCCACAAGGGTCGCGGCGGCTTCGTCGTCTACACGGCCTACCCGAACTGAGAGAGGAACCATGACACCGCGCCACACCGAGTGGGATTTCGGTCTCAGTCGGCTGACCAAGTTCTTCGCCGGGCCGTGGTCCCATGAGCGGACCGTCGACGAGACCATCGCGGACGCCGCCCTGGGGCACCTGGACGAGCCTGCGGGAGAGGCGGCCTCGGCGATCCTGGCGGACGCGGTCCGCCTCGAACAGAGCCCCCTGCCCACCGAGGTCATCACGACGGTGTGGGCGGTCGCCTCGGAGGGCGGGTACAACCTCGCCTTCTTCGGCGTCGACGGACGGGACTGGCTGCGCCAGGTCGCGGCCGTCTGCTCCGAACCGGCGCGGCGGGCCGACCCGGCAGAGTCGTCGGCGGTCGAGCCGGTCGCGGCGTCCGAGGAATCGGTCCGGGCCGTCCTGGCGGCCGTCGCGGAGGTGGAGCCCGCCCTGGCGGCGAGGGCGGCGGCGAAGGACGGGACGCTCTTCGGCCATGCGCCGGGCGAGGTGGTCCGGGCCCTGGAATCGGTCACCGCCCAGGTCGATCCCGACCTCGGCTTCCGGCTCCTCCTGCGGGTGCTGAGCACCTGCTGGGTGCCGATCTCCGATGCCCAGTACGCCCGGTACGAGGCTCTCGGCGAGGCATTCGGCTACGGGCGCTTCCATGTGTCCGACGTGGAGCATCAGACGCGCTGGTAGCCGGTGCCGCACACCGTGCGAACAGGGGGGACGGCGTCCCGGGGCATCAGCTCCCGGGGCGCCGTTCCATCGCTCCCGGCCCCAGCCCCGACAGCAGCAGCAGGGTGAACTGCCGGGCCCAGTCGGTGTCGACGGGCTCGGCGCTCACCAGCAGGCGGTGCACCACCGCGCCCGCGATCACGTCGAAGATCAGGTCGGCGGTCCGGTTCGCCACCACCGCGTCGGTCTCGACGGGCAGTTCGCCCCGCTGCTGTGCCCGCCGCCGTCCTTCGAGCACCAGCCGCTTCTGCCGCTCCACGATCGAGTCCCGGATCCGCATCCGCAGCGATTCGTCCCGGGTGGACTCCGCGACCACCGCCATCAGCGCGGTCCGGGTCTCCGGGCGCTCCAGCAGGGCGGCGAACTGGAGCACCACGCCCTGCACATCGGCGGCCAGGCTGCCCCGGTCCGGCAGTTCCAGCTCGTCGAACAGGACCGCGACCGCGTCCACGACCAGCTCGTTCTTGCCGGCCCAGCGCCGGTAGAGGGTCGTCTTGGCGACCCCGGCCCGGGTCGCCACGTCCCCCATCGTCAGCTTCGACCAGCCCAGGTCGACCAGGGACGCCCGCGTCGCCTCAAGGATCGCGGCGTCGGCCTCGGTGCTCCGAGGACGCCCTGTCCGGCTGGTTCGGGGGTCGCTGTCGCTCATGATGCGGCGACCATACCGGCCGGTAGGGAAACCGCTACTCCTCGGTAACCGTGAGACAGATCACCGGGATCACCTGGTACGACGAGCACATCGACAGTTACGCTACGGGTCGTAGCGTAAGGAAGGCGGCCCGCCCGCCCCCGGACGCCGCGACGAACGACAGCCACCGGGGCCCCAGCGGGCCCCAGGCGCCGGGTGGGGACCCGGAGCCGCACGGACCGGCCGGACGGGGATCCGGAAGGTCCACCCGGGTCTTCACGGACCCACCGTCAGGACCGGAGCCTCCCGGATGCCCCGGCAGTTCCACCGGGGCTTTCGCGGGCCCCGTCGGGCCCTTCGGGGGCCCGGGGCCGTCCCGGCCCGTCCGCTCCCGCACGCCGGCGGGAGCCTTCGGCCGGGCCGGTTCTCGCGCTCGCTTTCCGCAACGGCGCACCCAGGGGGGAGGATGTACGTATGCAGCCTAGGAACATGTCCATGAGCGGCGTTGTCGACCTCGCCGCCGTCAAGGCGGCCGGTGAGGCCAAGGCCAAGGCGGAGCAGGCCCGCGCACAGGCCGCCCGCACCGGTGGCTCCGGCGCCGTCGCGCCCGCCGCCCTGGTGATCGACGTCGATGAAGCCGGTTTCGAGCGCGACGTCCTCCAGCGCTCCACCGAGGTCCCCGTCGTCCTCGACTTCTGGGCCGAATGGTGCCAGCCGTGCAAGCAGCTCGGCCCCCTGCTGGAGCGTCTGGCCGTCGAGTACAACGGCCGCTTCCTGCTGGCTAAGATCGACGTCGAGGCCAACCAGATGCTGATGCAGCAGTTCGGCATCCAGAGCATTCCGGCCGTTTTCGCCGTCGTCGCCGGGCAGGCCCTCCCGCTCTTCCAGGGCGCGGCCCCCGAGGCCCAGATCCGCGAGACGCTGGACCAGCTGATCCAGGTCGGCGAGGAGCGCTTCGGGCTGACCGGCATCACGGTCGACCCGGACGCCGGGGCGCCGGGCGCCGCACCGGCCGAGGTCCCGGCCGGTCCGTACGACGCCCTCCTGGAGGCCGCCGCCTCCGCGCTCGACGCCAACGACTTCGGCGGCGCGATCCAGGCGTACAAGAACGTCCTCACCGACGACCCGGCCAACCCGGAGGCCAAGCTGGGCCTCGCCCAGGCGGAGCTGCTCGGACGGGTCCAGAGCATGGACCCGCAGGCGGTCCGCACGGCGGCCGCGGACAATCCGGCCGATGTGGACGCCCAGATCGCCGCCGCCGACCTGGATCTGGTCGGCGGTCACGTCGAGGACGCCTTCGGCCGGCTGGTCGAGGCGGTCCGCCGTACCGCGGGCGACGAGCGGAACACCGCCCGGCTGCGGCTGCTGGAGCTGTTCGAGGTGATCGGCCCCGAGGACCCCAGGGTGACCGCAGCGCGCACCGCGCTCGCCCGCGTCCTGTTCTGAGACCGGTCCGCCGTCCGCTCCGGACGCACCCGATTGTCCCGATGTGACAAGACGGCCGCATCGCCCGCCCGGCGATGCGGCCGTTTTGCCGTCCGGACGCCAAAGAACGGCCCGAGAAGCCCCCGCTTTACCAAATCTTGACAAAGATGCGAGCTGTTACTCGGAGTAAAGCGTGCTGGCGGTTCTGTCCGGTTTCCAGGGAGTTTCCCGCCATTCCGATGTCCCTTTCGTGCCACCCTGCGTCGCCGCGCGATGCCGTGCTGTCGTCCTGTGGTTATCAGGGCGTTACTAGCGAGTAACGATCCCCCTTGTGTCGGGCGCGTGAATGGACCACGATCGGCCACGCTCGGTCCAATACCTTCCGCCCGGTCTCCAGCCGGTGCCCGAGGGCCTGTTGGGTCCCCACCGAGTGGGTCGGCGGCAGTGGCGCCGACCGTGGACAGGGGGGTTCCCGCCCGACAGCGGGGCCTGTCCGACCGGCCGTGCGGAGCGCGCGGCCCGTGGTTGTCGCTCGGGGGTGAACGCCGGTGGATCGGATACGGGAAAGGTCTCCGATCGCGGGCGCTCTCCTTCCCGAGGACGTAGCACTTCTCCCATCCCAGGCCGGGCCAGAGGCCCGCCCGGAGATGTACGTCCGAGAAGAAGGAGCAAAAGTATGAGTTCCCAGGTTCGCGGTGGGACGAGATGGAAGCGTTTCGCTCTGGTCATGGTGCCGAGCGTCGTCGCCACGGCGGCGGTGGGCGTCGGCCTCGCGCAGGGTGCGCTCGCCGCGTCCTTCGCGGTCTCCGGCCAGAGCTTCAAGGTCAGCACCGACAGGCTCGAGGGCGACGACTTCGTCCAGTACGGCAGCGTCGCGGTCGGTAAGGACCTCGAAGGCAAGGAAGCGGCGCACGCGGTCGCGGTGTCGGGCTTCAGCAAGGCGACCATCACCAACATGTGCCAGTCGGTGGTCACGCCGAAGGTCCCGTTCATCAACAAGAGCATCAGCCTTGAGCTGAACGCCGGTACCAACCCGAAGAAGCCGGTCGAGGCGACCAACCTCTACCTGGACGTCTCCGAGCTGGACGCCGACGCCGAGTTCCGGAACATCGACATCGGTGTCGCGGCCGGTTCGCTGGCGAAGAAGAACAAGCCGGGCAGCATCGGTATCCAGCCCGGTACGCAGGCGAACGAGTCGGGCTTCGCGCAGCGGGCCGACAAGGCCGTGCTGACCGGCGTGAAGCAGACGGCGTGGGCGACCACCGCCGGCACCTTCAAGCTCAGCGACCTGAAGCTGAGGCTGCACACGGGCGTCAAGGAGTGCTACTAGCACTCGGCCCGGGTGGCCGGAACGTCCTTCCGGGACGTTCCGGCCACCCCCCTCCTTCCCTTCTCACCGCAGTACCGGTTCCAGGGAGCTGTTTTCCATGAGCCCCGAGTCCACAGGGCAGAACGAGCACTACATCAGCGTCTACCGGCGACGCTTCCGCGCCTGGCGGGGCGACCGCCCGTTCTGGGCCGGTCTGTTCACCATGGCCGGTGGCCTTCCCATCGCCTACTTCCCGTACGCCGACCTGCACCTCGGCAACATGACGCTGGCGATGTCCACGACCGCCGGCGCCGGGTCCCTGATCATCGGGATCCTGCTGATCACGCTCGGCTTCACCATGTGGTTCCACCACATCGTCCGGGTGTTCGCGGGCGTCGCGGCCATCCTGCTGGCGCTGATCTCCATACCCGTCGCCAACATCGGCGGCTTCGTGATCGGGTTCCTGCTCTCCCTCATCGGCGGAGCCCTGTCCGTTTCCTGGGCGCCCGGTGTGCCGCAGCAGGACGGCGAGGCGCAGCCGCAGACCGGCGAGGCGCCGGCCGGCGAACGGGACCCGCTCGCCAAGGACTTCCCGTACGAGGAGCGCCCCGCTGGCGAGCTCCAGCCCGCGGCCGTCCCGCAGCAGCAGGGCCCCGGGTTCGACCCGGTGGCCGGCTCCGAGGCGGGGGGGCATCGTGCGGGGTGACGACGGACAGCGGACGGACGCCCACCCCGGCGACGAGATCCGCGAGCGCAAGGGGCCCCGCCACGCGGCCCCCAGGAAGTCGCTGCTCACCAAGCTCCACCTGCCGAGCGGCAAGAAGGCCCTGGCCCTCGCGGCCATGCCGACGGCGGTCTTCGTGGGCATGGGGCTGACGCCCAAGATGGCCCTGGCCGAGGACCGCATCGAGAACCCGTTCGCGCCCGGCCCCTGCGTCACCCGGTCCGACGAGCCGGACGCGTCCGAGTCGCCCGAGGCCACCCCGTCCCCGTCGGCCACGGAGAAGGACGGCAAGGACGACGGCTCCGGCAAGGACGACGCCGCCACCCCGAAGCCCTCGGCGAGCGGTTCCGCTTCCGGTACGGAGAAAGAGCCCTCGGCCGACGAGAAGCCCGGCGCGCAGTCCGACGAGAAGCCCGGCGACGACAAGGCCGCCCGCTCCGCCGACAAGCCCGCCGAGACGCCCTCCGCGACCCCGACGCCCACCAAGTCCAAGAACCCGCTCGACCCGCTCGGCATCGGCGACGCGCTCAAGGACCTCTTCGACGGCCCGAACGGCGACAAGGACAAGGGCGAGGGGAAGGCGGACGAGCCGGCGAGCCCGTCCCCGAGCCCCACGGCCGACGCCCCGGAGAAGTCCGAGAAGCCGAAGGACCCGGCGAAGGACCCCGCGGAGGGCGCGGCCGACAAGGCGAAGGAGACGTCCGACAAGGCGGCCGACGCCATCCGCGAGGCCGCCGAGAAGGCCGGCGAGAAGGTCGAGGAGCTCGACGAGGACGCCAAGGGACTCGACGCCAAGAAGGACGAGGACATCCCGGACGGCGCGAAGCCCCGCTTCCCGTGCCCCGAGGTGGACCCGGAGGCGCTCGCCGCGGCCGAGCTGGAGCCCGGCATGCCGCTCCTGCCGACCGACCCCTGGATCCTGGAATCGACGCGGCTCACCCTGCGCGGTCTGGACTACCACGGCATCGTCGAGGTGAAGAAGGCGGACGGCAGCATCAAGAAGGTGCTGAAGTTCACCGCCTCCTCGATCGACATCAAGGACCTGCACCAGCTCACCGAGGGCCCGGCGGGCACGACCGGGCACGTCACGTCGCGCCCCGGCTCGACCTCGGAGATCCGCAACGGCGAGGTCACGATGTACACGGAGGAGCTGAAGGGCAACCTCTTCGGCCTCATCCCGGTCACGTTCAGCCCGCAGACCCCGCCGCCGCTGAACGTCCCCATCGCGGTGTTCACCAAGGTGACGGTGAAGCAGGCCGGCCAGTTCGGCGGCACGCTCACCGTGCCGGGGCTGAAGAACTACCTGGAGGGCGGCGCGGGCCGCTGACCCGGCGCACCCACCGACGAGGGGCGCCCCCGGACGAGATGTCCGGGGGCGCCCCTCGTGCGTGGCCGGCGGGTCAGTCCCGCTCGCCGCCGCCCAGGTGGTGGACCCGGACCATGTTGGTGGTGCCGGGGACGCCGGGGGGCGAACCGGCGGTGATGACCATGGTGTCGCCGTCGTTGTAGCGGTTCAGCTTCAGCAACTCCGCGTCGACCAGGTCGACCATCGCGTCGGTGTTGTCCACGTGCGGGACTACGTAGGACTCGACGCCCCAGCTCAGCGCGAGCTGGTTGCGAGTGTTCTCGTCCGTGGTGAACGCCAGGATCGGCTGGGCCGTGCGGTAGCGGGAGAGACGGCGGGCCGTGTCACCGGACTGGGTGAAGGCGACCAGGGCCTTGCCGTTCAGGAAGTCCGCGATCTCGCAGGCCGCGCGGGCCACCGAACCGCCCTGCGTACGGGGCTTCTTGCCGGGGACCAGCGGCTGGAGGCCCTTGGAGAGCAGCTCCTCCTCGGCGGCCGCGACGATCTTCGCCATCGTCTTGACCGTCTCGATCGGGTACGCGCCCACCGAGGACTCGGCCGACAGCATGACCGCGTCCGTGCCGTCCAGGATCGCGTTGGCGACGTCGGACGCCTCGGCGCGGGTGGGCCGCGAGTTGGTGATCATCGACTCCATCATCTGGGTCGCCACGATCACCGGCTTGGCGTTGCGCCGGCACAGCTCCACCAGGCGCTTCTGCACCATCGGGACCTTCTCCAGCGGGTACTCCACGGCCAGGTCGCCGCGGGCCACCATCACACCGTCGAACGCCGCGACGACGCCCTCCATGTGCTCGACCGCCTGCGGCTTCTCCACCTTGGCGATGACGGGGACCCGGCGGCCCTCCTCGTCCATCACCTTGTGCACGTCCTTGACGTCGTCGGCGTCGCGGACGAAGGAGAGCGCGACCAGGTCGCAGCCCATCCGCAGCGCGAAGCGCAGGTCCTCGACGTCCTTCTCGGACAGGGCCGGGACGTTGACCGCCGCGCCGGGCAGGTTGATGCCCTTGTGGTCGGAGATGACACCGCCCTCGATGACGATGGTCTTCACCCGCGGGCCCTCGACCGCGACGACCTTCAGCTCGACGTTGCCGTCGTTGATGAGGATCGGGTCGCCCTTGACGACGTCGCCGGGCAGACCCTTGTAGGTCGTGCCGCAGATCGACTTGTCGCCGGCGACGTCCTCGGAGGTGATGGTGAACTCGTCGCCGCGGACCAGCTCGACCGGCCCCTCCGCGAACTTGGCCAGCCGGATCTTCGGCCCCTGGAGGTCGGCGAGCACGCCCACCGCCCGGCCGGTCTCGGCGGCTGCCGCGCGGACGCGGTCGTAACGGCCCTGGTGTTCCTCGTGGGAGCCGTGGCTGAAGTTGAAACGGGCCACGCTCATGCCCGCCTCGATCAGAGCGACGAGCTGCTCGTGGGAGTCGACGGCGGGACCGAGGGTGCAGACGATTTTGGAACGGCGCATGAGGCGGATCCTATCGGTTTGTTTCGCTGCGGAATATTCCGTCTGGTGGAAGATACAAAAGGGCGCGGGGGTGCTCAGTTGTCGACCCGTCCGAGGCGTACGTCACGCCCCCTCGACGAGCGCGAACGTCTGGTCGGCGATCTCCAGCTCCTCGTCCGTCGGCACCACGGCGACCGCCACCCGCGCGTACTCCGGCGAGATCAGCCGCGGCTCCCCGGACCGTACGGCGTTGAGCCCGGCGTCCACCGCCATGCCCAGCTCCTCCAGGCCCGCGATGGCAGCTTCCCGCACCGGCGCCGCGTTCTCGCCGACCCCCGCCGTGAACGCCACCGCGTCCACCCGGCCGAGCACCGCCGTGTAGGCGCCGATGTACTTCTTCAGCCGGTGGATGTAGATGTCGAAGGCCAGCGCCGCCCGCTCGTCGCCCTCGTCGATCCGGCGGCGGATCACCCGCATGTCGTTGTCGCCGCAGAGGCCGACCAGCCCGCTCTTCTTGTTCAGCAGGACGTCGATCTCGTCGGCGGACATGCCCGCCACCCGCTTGAGGTGGAAGGTGACCGCCGGATCGACGTCCCCGGAGCGCGTACCCATCACGAGCCCCTCCAAGGGGGTCAGCCCCATGGAGGTGTCCACGCACCGCCCGCCCCTGACCGCCGAGGCCGACGCCCCGTTGCCCAGGTGCAGCACGATGACGTTCACCTCCTCGGGGCCCTTGCCCAGCAGCTCGGCCGTCTTCCGCGAGACGTACGCGTGCGAGGTGCCGTGGAAGCCGTAGCGGCGGATGCGGTGCGCGTCGGCGGTCTCCACGTCGATCGCGTACCGGGCGGCCGACTCCGGCATCGTCGTGTGGAACGCCGTGTCGAAGACCGCCACCTGCGGCAGATCGGGCCGCAGCGCCCGCGCCGTGACGATGCCCGTGATGTTCGCCGGGTTGTGCAGCGGCGCGACCGGGACCAGCCGCTCGATCTCCTTCAGCACCTCGTCGGTGATCACGGTTGGCTCGCTGAACCGCAGCCCGCCGTGGACCACCCGGTGCCCGATCGCGGCGAGTTCGGGGGAGTCCAGGCCGAGCCCGTCCGCCGCCAGCTCCTCGGCCGCGGCCCTCAGCGCCTCCTCGTGGTCGGCGATCCGCCCCGTACGCTCCCGGGGCTCCGCACCACCGCCGGTCAGCGGCGTGTGCACCAGCCGCGAGGTCTCCTCGCCGATCCGCTCGACCAGGCCCGAGGCCAGCCGGGAGCGGTCCCGCATGTCGAGGAGCTGGTACTTCACCGACGAGGAGCCGGAGTTGAGGACGAGGACGCGGTGCGGTTCCACAGGGGCAGCCGTGCTTTCGTGGTCGGGGAAGGGGGTCGTCGTCATGCGGGGCGCTCCTCGCCCTGGGCCTGGATCGCCGTGATGGCCACCGTGTTGACGATGTCCTGGACGAGCGCGCCGCGCGAGAGGTCGTTGACCGGCTTGCGCAGGCCCTGGAGGACCGGGCCGACCGCCACCGCGCCGGCCGAGCGCTGCACGGCCTTGTAGGTGTTGTTGCCGGTGTTCAGGTCCGGGAAGATCAGCACGGACGCCCGGCCCGCGACCTCCGAGTCCGGCAGCTTCGTCGCCGCGACGGTCGGCTCGACCGCCGCGTCGTACTGGATCGGCCCCTCCACCCGCAGGTCCGGCCGCTCGGCCCGCACCCGCTCGGTCGCCTCGCGCACCTTGTCGACGTCCGCGCCGGAGCCCGAGGTGCCGGTCGAGTACGACAGCATCGCCACCCGCGGCTCCACGCCGAAGCGGGCCGCGGTCGCCGCCGACTGCACCGCGATGTCCGCGAGCTGCTCGGCGTCCGGATCCGGGTTGACCGCGCAGTCGCCGTACACGAGGACCTTGTCGGCCAGGCACATGAAGAAGACCGACGAGACGATCGACGCGTCCGGCTTGGTCTTGATGATCTCGAAGGCCGGGCGGATCGTGGCGGCCGTGGAGTGCACCGATCCGGACACCATCCCGTCGGCGAGACCCTCCTGCACCATCAGCGTGCCGAAGTAGTTCACGTCCGCCACCACGTCGTACGCCAGCTCCACCGTCACCCCGCGGTGCGCGCGCAGCTCGGCGTACCGCTCAGCGAACGTCTGCCGCAGCTCCGAGGTGTGCGGGTCGATCAGCTGGGTCTGCGTCAGGTCCACGCCGAGGTCGGCGGCCTTCTTGCGGATCACGTCCACGTCGCCGAGGAGCGTGAGGTCGCAGACGTCCCGGCGCATCAGCACGTCGGCGGCGCGCAGCACCCGCTCCTCCGTGCCCTCCGGCAGCACCACGCGCTTGCGGTCGGACCGGGCCTGCTCCAGCAGCTCGTGCTCGAACATCATCGGCGTCACGCGTGCGCTGCGGGCCACCGAGATCCGCTCCAGCAGCGCCCCGGTGTCCACATGGCGTTCGAACAGGCCGAGCGCGGTCTCCGCCTTGCGGGGCGTCGCCGCGTTCAACTTGCCTTCGAGGGTGAAGAGTTCGGCCGCCGTGGGGAAGGAGCCGCCGGCCACCGACACCACCGGGGTCCCCGGTGCGAGCCGCGCGGCCAGGGTGAGTATCTCCTCGCCGGGCCGCTCGTCCAGGGTCAGCAGCACGCCCGCGATGGGCGGGGTGCCCGCGCTGTGCGCGGCCAGCGACCCCACCACCAGGTCGGCCCGGTCGCCGGGGGTGACCACCAGACAGCCGGGCGTCAGCGCGTTCAGCAGGTTGGGCAGCATCGCCCCGCCGAACACGAAGTCCAGCGCGTCCCGCGCGAGCCCCGAGTCGTCGCCGAGCAGCACCGTGCCGTCCAGCGCGGCGGTGATCTGGGCGACCGTGGGGGCCGAGAGCGCCGGATCGTCCGGCAGGACGGAGACGGGCACCGGCAGCCGGGCCGCGAGCCGCTCCGCTATCGCCGCCCGGTCCTCGGCGGCGACCCGGTTCACCACCATGGCGAGCACGTCGCAGCCGAGCCCGGCGTAGGCGCGGTAGGCGTTGCGGGTCTCGGCGCGGACGGACTCCGCGTTCTGGCCCTTGCCGCCGACCACCCCGATCACGGAGGCGCCGAGCTCGTTGGCCAGCCGGGCGTTCAGGGCAAGCTCGTCGGGGAGCTGGGTGGCGGCGAAGTCGCTGCCGAGGACGAGGACCGCCTCGTACTCCCGGGCCACCCGGTGGAAGCGTTCGACGAGCTGCGAGACCAGCTCGTCGGTGCCCTTCTCGGCCTGTACGGCGGACGCCTCGTGGTAGTCCAGGCCGTAGACGGAGGCGGGGCTCTGGGAGAGCCGGTAGCGGGCCCGCAGCAGTTCGTAGAGCCGGTCGGGCCCGTCGTGGACCAGCGGGCGGAAGACCCCGACCCGGTCCACCTGACGCGTCAGAAGCTCCATGACTCCCAGCTCGACGACCTGGCGGCCGTCCCCCCGCTCGATCCCGGTCACGTACACGCTCCGCGCCACGCGTGCTCTCCCGTCCGTGTTTCGGCGCCGCACCCCGCAGCACGCCGGGCGTCCGGACGGGGTGGAGCCCCCGTGCCCGCCCGTGCTCCGCCGGGTACGGCATTGGCCTGCATCGACTCTTGACGATACCTGCGGGGGCCGCTAGACCGCCCGCCGGAGAGGGTGCCCCCCACCCGCCCGGGAAACCCGCTGAGCGGCCCCGTACCCCTCCTGCACCGTCACGGCCCGGACCGCCCGAAAGCGCGGCTCCCGTGCCGGGCATGGGACACTCGTCCTGGTTCAGGGCACGGGGGCCGCCACGGTCGGCCTCCCGGAAAAGCGCGACTAGCGAGCAGGAGACACACCTCGATGCGCATCGGAATTCTCACCGCGGGCGGCGACTGCCCCGGCCTGAACGCAGTGATCCGGTCGGTCGTCCACCGGGCCGTCGTGGGTCACGGCGACGAGGTCATCGGCTTCGAGGACGGCTTCAAGGGGCTGCTCGACGGCCACTACCGCCCCCTCGACCTCAACGCGGTGAGCGGCATCCTCGCCCGCGGCGGCACCATCCTCGGCTCGGCCCGGCTGGAGCGCGACCGGCTGCGCGAGGCCGCGGAGAACTGCGCGGAGCTGTCCCGCCGCTACGGCATCGACGCGCTCATCCCGATCGGCGGCGAGGGCACGCTGACCGCGGCCCGAATGCTCTCCGACGCGGGCATGCCGGTCGTCGGCGTCCCGAAGACCATCGACAACGACATCTCCTCCACCGACCGCACGTTCGGATTCGACACGGCGGTGGGCGTCGCGACCGAGGCCATAGACCGTCTGAAGACCACCGCCGAGTCGCACCAGCGCGTGATGGTCGTCGAGGTCATGGGCCGGCACGCCGGATGGATCGCGCTGGAGTCCGGGATGGCCGGCGGCGCCCACGGAATCTGCCTTCCCGAGCGGCCCTTCCAGGTCGACGACCTGGTCAAGATGGTCGAGGAGCGGTTCTCGCGCGGCAAGAAGTTCGCCGTCATCTGCGTCGCCGAGGGCGCGCACCCGGCCGAGGGCTCCATGCCGTACGCCAAGGGCGAGATCGACCAGTACGGCCACGAGCGCTTCCAGGGCATCGGCAACCGGCTCGCCATCGAGCTGGAGACCCGGCTCGGCAAGGAGGCCCGACCGGTCATTCTCGGCCACGTTCAGCGCGGCGGCACCCCGACCGCGTACGACCGGGTGCTCGCCACCCGCTTCGGCTGGCACGCCGTGGAGGCCGTCCACCGCGGCGACTTCGGCCGGATGACCGCCCTGCGCGGCACCGACATCGCCATGGTCCCGCTCGCCGAGGCCGTCACCCAGCTGAAGCGGGTGCCCGCCGAGCGGATGTACGAGGCCGAGTCGGTCTTCTAGTGACTGTTCCCCGGGCCGACTGACCGGCCGGCTGACCGACCGGCTGACCGGCTGACCGGTCGGCTGACCGGCGGCCGACCGGCCAGGCTCGGCTAGGGGCCGCGCGGACAGGACCGGGCACGACGGGACTCGCACGCGCGGCCGGTCCGGGACCGCACGGGCCGCACGGGCGGCCCGTGCGGAGTCACACCCCGGCGGTCCGCCAGAACTGCTCGACCACCCGGGACAGGAACGCCCGGCCCGCGTCGCCCGTCGATCCGGAGCGCTCCTGCCCCGTGCTGCTCCAGCTCAGCGTGGAGACCATCAGGGCCTGGTAGTCGGTGTGCAACTGCTCCAGCACGTCCTGGACCCGGGCCCGGTCCATCGGGACGACCTTGGCGACCGGGCGGACGTACGCCTGCCAGCGCGTGGTGACCGCGCTGTTCAGCAGGTCCGCCAGCTCCGCGTCCCGGCCGGTCGCGGTCAGGAACTGCGCCGCCGTCAGCCCCAGCGCCCGGCACAGCGCCGCCGACTGCTTCTCGTTGCCCCGCCAGCGCCCCGACTCCTCCATCCGCAGATACGAGGCGCCGGTCATCCCGAGCTGCCGGGCCAGGTCGTCCACCGTCAGCTCCCGGGCCAGCCGGTGCTCGCGCAGCGTGGTGGCGGCGGCCAGCAGTTCGCCCGGGGCGCACCACAGGACACCGGCCAGGGCCGTCAGCTCGCGCTCGGCCGGGATCGCGGCGCCGCGCTCCCAGGCGATGACCGTCTCGGCGCTGATCCGGAGTCCGTACTGGGCGGCGAGCCCGTAGGCGACATGGCCGGGAGCCATCCCCAGTGCCTCGCGGAGACGGCGCGCGGCGGGGGCGTTGAAGGGCGGGGTGGGGTGCACGCGCCCACCGTAGAAGTCCATTTCCGTCCTGGCTACGGTACGTTCCGCACAGTTCACGCTTCGTAGGAACCTCTGAGCGCGAACCGCGCGGCCGGTACGGTAACCCCGCCCCACCAGCGCTTTCTTTCGCGCCTTCGCAGAACCTTCACGAGCGTGTCCGATCAGCGAAAACCGACCGGCAAGCGCTTGTCGGCCCGTCGGCCGTCCTCCGGTCAGCGCCCGGAGGCCAGCCAGCGGTAATGCAGTTCCGGTCTGCCGACCTGTCCGTAATGCGGACGCCTCGCGGCGCTGCCGACGGCCACCAGATGCTCCAGATACCGCCGGGCGGTGATCCGCGACATGCCCAGCAGCTCCCCGGCGGCCGCCGCCGTCACCCCTTCCGGGGCCTCCTTCAGCACCCGGGTCACCGCCTCCAGCGTCGGCGCGCTCAGCCCCTTGGGCAGCGCGGCCGGCTCCGCGACCCGCAGCGCGCCCAGCGCCCGGTCCACCTCCTCCTGGCCGCTCGCCTCCCCGGCGACCCCCCGGAACTCCGCGTACCGCACCAGCCGGTCCCGCAGCGTGGGGTACGTGAACGGCTTCAGCACGTACTGCACGACGCCGAGCGACACCCCCTCGCGCACCACCGTCAGATCCCGCGCCGAGGTCACCGCGATCACGTCGGCCCCGTGGCCGGAGGCGCGCAGGGAGCGCAGCAGCCCGAGCCCGTGCCCGTCGGGCAGATAGAGGTCGAGCAGCAGCAGGTCGACCGGGGTCCGCTCCAGCGCCCGCACCGCCGCCGCCCGGGTGTGCGCCACCGCCGTCACCGTGAAGCCCTCCACCCGCTCCACGTACATCTGGTGGGCGTCGGCCGCCACCGGATCGTCCTCCACCACCAGCACCCGGATCATGCCGTCACCCCCTCGGACGTCTTCCCGCTCCCGGACCCGGGCCCTCTTCCCGGCCCCGCCCCGCTCTCCGGCCGGATCCCCGCCGTACGCTCCCCGAGCGGCAGCCGTACGGTGAACCGCGCGCCGCCGTCCGGACCCGCGTCCAGCTCCACGGTGCCCCCGTTGCGGTGCGCCGCCTGCCGCACCAGCGCCAGGCCGAGGCCGCGCCCCGCCCCGTGCGTCGACCAGCCGCGCCGGAACACCTCGTCCGCCGCCTCCGGGCCGATGCCCGCGCCGTTGTCCGCCACCCGCAGCAGCAGCTCCCGCTCGTCCGCCAGCGCCGTCACCGTCACCCGCGCCCGGCCCGCCGCGCCCCCGGCCGCCCGGGGCGCGGGCACCGCCGCCCCCTCGTCCCCTTCGAAGCCCTCCGACACGGCGTCCACCGCGTTGTCGATCAGGTTCCCCAGGATCGTCACCAGGTCCCGGTGGGCGAGCGACGGCGGCAGCGCGCCGTCGTCGATCAGGCTGTCCTCCGCCAGGACCAGCTCCACGCCCCGCTCGTTGGCCTGGGCCGCCTTGCCGAGCAGCAGGGCCGCCAGCACCGGCTCCTCCACCGCCCCCACCACCCGGTCGGTCAGCACCTGCGCCAGCTCAAGCTCCGCCGTCGCGAACTCCACGGCCTCCTCCACCCGGCCCAGCTCGATCAGCGAGACCACCGTGTGCAGCCGGTTCGCCGCCTCGTGCGCCTGCGAGCGCAGCGCCTGCGTGAACCCGCGCTCGGAGTCCAGCTCGCCGGAGAGCGCCTGCAGCTCGGTGTGGTCCCGCAGGGTCACCACCGTGCCCCGCCGCTCACCGCCCACCACCGGACGGGTGTTGACCACGACCACCCGCTCCGCCGTCAGGTGCAGCTCGTCCACCCGCGCCTCCGACGCCAGCAGCGCCCCGGTCAGCGGCGCGGGCAGCGCCAGCTCGTCGACCGTGCGGCCGACCGCCTCCGCCTCGGGCCCGAGCCCCAGCAGCTCCCGCCCGGCGTCGTTGATCAGCGCGATCCGCCGCCGCCCGTCCAGCATCAGCAGCCCCTCGCGCACCGCGTGCAGCGTCGCCTGGTGGTAGTCGTGCAGCCGGCTCAGCTCGGCCGCGTTCATCCCGTGGGTGTGCCGCCGCAGCCGGGCGTTGACCACGTACGTACCGATCCCGCCGAGGGCCAGCGCCCCGCCCGCCGCCATGGCGAGGGCGCCGAGCTGCTCCCGTACCTGCGAGGAGACCCGGTCCACCGTGATGCCCGCGCTGACCAGGCCGACGATCCTCCCCTCGTCGAGGATCGGGGTCACCACCCGTATCGAGGGGCCGAGCGTGCCGGTGTACGTCTCGGTGAAGGTCTCCCCGCGCAGGGCCCTCGCGGTGTTGCCGAGGAAGGTGTCCCCGATCTGGCGGGTGTCCGGATGCGTCCAGCGCACCCGCCGCGGGTCCATGATCGTGACGAAGGCGATCCCGGTGTCCTCGCGCACCCGCTCCGCGTACGGCTGGAGTACGGCCGACGGGTCCGGGGTACGGATCGCCTCGCGTACGGAGGGGGAATCGGCCACCGCCAGGGCGGCCACCCGCACCTGCCGCTCGGCCGTCTCCTCGGCCTGCGCGCTGCCGGAGACGTACGCGAACACGGCGCATCCGGCCACCACGGCGGCGATCAGCACGACCTGCATGGCGAAGAGCTGGCCCGCCAGGCTCCGGGGGCGGGTACGGGGGAGGCGCATACCCCACAGTCTGCCTGGCCCGGCCGGACCCTCTCCGAATGGCCGGAAAACGACCGTGAACGATATGAACGCAAGGGTGACCGGGGTCACAGGGCGGTGGATAGTCACCGAAGCCCCCAGGGACGGGGGCGACCGTGACCGAGCCGAGGAGCCCCACCATGGCTGTGACAGCCAAACGACGGGACCGCACCCACTACCTGTACATCGCCGTGATCGCCGCCGTGGCGCTCGGCATCCTGGTGGGCTTCGTGGCCCCCGGGGTGGCCGTCGAGCTGAAGCCCATCGGCACCGGTTTCGTGAACCTGATCAAGATGATGATCTCGCCGATCATCTTCTGCACGATCGTGCTGGGCGTCGGCTCGGTCCGCAAGGCCGCCAAGGTCGGCGCGGTCGGCGGTCTGGCGCTGGGCTACTTCCTGGTCATGTCGACCGTTGCCCTCGCCATCGGCCTGCTCGTCGGCAACTTCCTGGAGCCCGGCTCCACCCTCCACATCACCGAGGCCGCCCGCGAGGCGGGCGCGAAGCAGGCCGGAGACGCCGGCGAGTCCACCGCGGACTTCCTGCTGGGCATCATCCCGACCACGATCGTCTCCGCCTTCACCGAGGGCGAGGTCCTCCAGACCCTCCTCGTGGCGCTCCTCGCGGGCTTCGCGCTCCAGGCGATGGGGAAGACGGGCGAGCCGATCCTCCGGGGCATCACCCACATCCAGCGCCTGGTGTTCCGCATCCTCGCCATGATCATGTGGGCCGCCCCGGTCGGCGCGTTCGGCGCGATCGCCGCGGTGGTGGGCGAGACCGGCCTCGACGCCCTGAAGTCCCTGGCGATCATCATGATCGGCTTCTACGTCACCTGCGCGCTGTTCGTCTTCGTGGTGCTCGGCGCGATCCTGCGCCTGGTCGCCGGGGTGAACCTGTTCGCGCTGCTGAAGTACCTGGGCCGCGAGTTCCTGCTGATCCTCTCCACCTCCTCGTCCGAGTCGGCGCTGCCCCGGCTCATCGCGAAGATGGAGCACATGGGCGTGAGCAAGCCCGTCGTCGGCATCACCGTGCCGACCGGCTACTCGTTCAACCTCGACGGCACCGCGATCTACCTCACGATGTCCTCGCTCTTCATCGCCAACGCGATGGGCGACCCGCTGAGCGCGGGCGAGCAGATCTCGCTGCTGGTCTTCATGGTCATCGCCTCGAAGGGCGCGGCCGGTGTGACCGGCGCGGGCCTGGCGACGCTGGCCGGCGGCCTCCAGTCGCACCGCCCCGAACTCGTCGACGGCGTCGGCCTGATCGTCGGCATCGACCGCTTCATGAGCGAGGCCCGCGCCCTGACCAACTTCGCGGGCAACGCGGTCGCCACGGTCCTGGTCGGCCACTGGACCAAGGAGATCGACAAGGAGCGGGTGGGCGAGGTGCTGGCCGGCCGGATCCCGTTCGACGAGAAGACTTTGCTGGACGACGGCCACGGCCCGTCCCCTGCCGAAGCCGACGAGGTCCCCGAGCAGCGGGAGGCCGCGGCCGGGCAGCCCGCCAAGGTCTGACCGGCACCGCCATCGCGCCACGGGCCGCTCCCGGGCGACGAACTCCGGCCGCCGCGGTCTCCCCGGACCACGGCGCCGACCCGGCCGCGGCGGCTCCCCGGCCGCCGCGGCACCCCCCACCAAGGACACCCGTACCTCCTGGTACGGGTGTCCTTGCGTACGGAGGAGACGCCGCCGCGTTCGGTGGTGTCCGGCATCGGGCGGTCGTGTCCGATTCCGGTCGTTCATGTCCGTGTTCTGTCACGACGGGATCGAAACGCACAACCCTCCTTCACCCGCTCCTGTCTTGAGGGGTGAAGGACCGCAGTCCGATCACGAGCCCCACGACCGAAGGACTTCCATGCGCATCCCCCCTTCCCGCAGCCGTACCGTGCGCGGTGGGACCGCCGCCGTGGCCGCCGCAGCGCTGGTGGCGCTGGGCGCCGTGCCGGCGCTCGCCGACGAGACGGAGCCGGACCTCGGCGTCGGAAAGATCGCCCCGGTCGAGGGGGTGCAGCCCGGCAGTTCGTTCTCGACCCCGCTCACCTTCCTCAACAAGGGGACGGCCGAGGTGCCCGCGGTCTGGGTGACGTACGCCGTGTCGCCCGGCCTCAAGGCGGACGAGACGCACAAGAACTGCGCCTACTACACCGTCCCCTCGCACGACGAGATGCCCGAGTCGCACGTCGCCTCCTGCAAGATCGAACAGCCCCTCAAGCCGGGCGTCGTCTACGGCACGTCGAAGCCCGTCTCCGTCAAAGCGCTCGACTCCGCGTTCCGCGACGACCTGCGGGTGACGATCGGCACCGAGGAGCCCGACCCGGGTGACGGCGGCGCCGGCGAGCCCGTGCCGGGGACCGGCGACCCGCTCACCCTCGACGAGAAGGCTCCGGCCACCGACGCGGACCGCCAGAACCACCCGGAGCCGGTCGCCGAGGCCGAGGTGCACGCCGCCAACACCGCCGACTTCGCCCTGACCGGCGCCGAGGCCACGGGCAAGGTGGGCGACAAGGTCACCGCCGAGGTCACGTTCGCCAACAAGGGCCCCGCCCGGGTACAGGGCGACCGCGACGAGAGCGTCACCACCGTCGACGTCCGCATCCCCGAGGGCACGTCCGTCGTCAAGGCGCACGGCTACTGCGACAAGGTCACCAAGACCCACTACCGCTGCGGCACCTCCCAGTCCTGGGTCGACGTGAACGGCGGCGAGACGTACCCCTTCGTCCTGCGCGTCGACAAGGCGGTCGGCCGCACCACCGGCGAGGTCACCTTCACCGGCCAGGAACGCCCCTTCGACCGGAACGCGGCCAACGACACCGCGCAGATCGTCATCGAGACGGGCAAGGCCGAGAGCGCCTCCGGCTCGACCGGCTCGACCGGCTCGACCGGCGGTACGGGCGGCTCCTCGTCCACCGGCGGCTCGGGCTCCACCGGCTCCACGACCACCGGCGGCTCCGGCACCACCGGCACCTCCGGCACCACGGGCTCCTCGTCCACCGGCGGCGCGGCCCCGCAGACGGGGACCGGCGGGAGCCTCGCCGCGACCGGCGCCGACACCGGCCTTCCCCTGGCGGGCATGGCGGCCGCCGCCGTGGCCGCGGGCGGCGGCATCGTCTGGGCGGTCCGCCGCCGCTCCGCCACCCGGCAGGGCTGACACCACGCTCCTGACGCCGACGTCAGCTCCCGTGCGTCAACGCACGTGCGTCGCCGCCCTTGCGTTGACGTCGGCGTCAAGGAATACGTTCCTCCCATGCGAATCGGGGAGCTGGCCCGCCGGGCCGGAACGACGACGCGGACGCTCCGCTACTACGAGTCGCGCGGGCTGCTGCCCGCGCGGCGCGCGGAGAACGGCTACCGCAGCTACGACGAGGGCGACCTGCGCCTCCTCCAGCAGATCCGGACCCTGCAGGACTTCGGCTTCGACCTGGAGGAGACCAGGCCCTTCGTCGACTGCCTGCGCGCGGGCCATCCGGCCGGTGACGCCTGCCCCGCCTCGCTCGCCGTCTACCGGCGCAAACTCGACGAGCTGGACGCGCTGATCGCTCAGCTCGCGTCCGTACGCGCCGAGGTCGGCGCCCAGCTCGCCCGAGCCGAACTGGAGGCGTCGGCCGACCTGCCCGGTGGCCCGCCGCCCCGCTGCGAACTGGGAGGACCGACATGATCCGGACCGAGACCGTCACCGATGTCACCGAGGAGACCTTCGACGCCGAGGTCCTGGGAGCCGCGCTGCCCGTCCTGGTGAAGTTCACCGCCGACTGGTGCGCCCCCTGCCGCCAACTCACCCCTGTCCTGCGGGAGATCGCCGAGGAGGAGGCCGGCCGGCTCAGGGTCGTCCAGGTCGACGTGGACCGCCAGTCGCCGATCTCCGTCCGGTACGGGGTGCTGGCCACGCCCACCCTGATGGTCTTCCGGGCGGGCGAGCCGGTGGCGTCGATCGTCGGGGCACGGCCGAAGCGCAAACTGCTCCAGGAACTCGCGGACGTCCTCGACCGCACCTGACGGGCCGCGGCGGCCCCGGTCCCGGCCGGGGTGGCGGGGGCACGCAGACGCGTTCCGGCCGGTGCACCCCGCCGACCTGCATCCTTTCCCGAAAGTGCGTATCTGACAGTCAAGTGGGTTCTGGTCAGGCCCGGTTCGCCCGCACAGCATGGTGCCCATGACGCACGTGAACACGACCGCTGAATCCACCGCCACTGCCACCCCCACCCCCGTCACCGTCCTCGGCCTCGGTGACATGGGCCGCTCCCTGGCCCGCGCCTTCCTGGCCGCCGGCCACCCCACCACCGTCTGGAACCGCTCGCCCGAGAAGGGGGAGGACGTCGTCGCGCTGGGCGGGGTGCGGGCCGCCTCCGCCGAGGAGGCCGTCCTGGCGAGCGGCCTCGTGGTGGTCTGCCTCGTCGACTACGACGCGTCCGACGCGGTCCTGGAACCGCTGGCCGGAGCGCTGGAGGGGCGGGTCCTGGTCAACCTCACCTCCGACACCCCGGCGCGGGCGCGCCGGGCCGCCGCCTGGGCGGAGAAGCACTCGCTCGCCTACCTGGACGGTGCGATCATGGTGCCGGTCGACGTGGTCGGCTCGGCGGACGCCCTGGTCTTCCACGCCGGCGACCGGGCCGCGTTCGCGGCGTACGAGCCGGTCCTCAAGGCGCTCGGCGCCCCGGCCACCTACCTCGGCGAGGACCACGGCCTCGCCGCCGCCTACGACATGGCGGTGCTGGACTTCTTCTACGGGGCCATGGGCGGCCTGGTCCACGCCTTCGCCCTGGCCCGCGCCGAAGGCATCGACGGCGCGTCCCTCGCCCCGTACCTGACCACGATCGCGAACATCCTGCCGCCGATCGCGGCCTACACCGCCACCGACATCGATTCCCGTACGTACACGGGGGAGGGCGCGAACCTCACGATGATGGCGGCCAGCGTCGACCACATCCTGCACACCGCGAAGGACCGGGGCCTGGACGTCTCGCAGCTGGCGGGACTCAAGTCCGTCACCGACCGGGCCATCGCCCGGGGCCACGGCCCCGAGTCCTGGTCCAGCATCGTCGAGGTGATCGCCGCCGGTCGCTGACGCGCCACGACGGCCCGGGGCCCGCACCACGTCGCCGTCGACGCGGTACGGGCCCCGGGCCCTTCCGTACGGGTGCTACGCCGGGCGCAGCCACACGGTCGCCAGCGGCGGCAGGGTCAGCGAGATGCTCGACGGGCGGCCGTGCGCGGGCGCCGCCTCCGCCTTCACCGGCTCCTCGTTGCGCACGTCACCGCCGCCGTACCGGGCCGCGTCGGTGTTCAGGACCTCCACCCAGCCCTCCGCGCCGGTCTCCGGCACGCCGAGGCGGTAGTCGGTGCGGACCGCCGGGGAGAAGTGCGAGACCGCGAGCAGCGGGGAGCCGTCCGCGTCGTAGCGGAGGAACGCGAACACGTTGTCCTCGGCCGCGCCGCCGTCCACCCAGCTGAACCCCTCGGGCGAGGTGTCCCGCTGCCACAGCGCGGGCACCGCCCCGTACACCGCGTTCAGGTCGCCCACCAGGGTCCGCACCCCGCGGTGGTCGCCGGAGGCGTCGTAGGCCGGGTCCAGCAGCCACCAGTCCGGGCCGTGCCCCTCCGACCACTCCGCTCCCTGCGCGAACTCCTGTCCCATGAAGAGGAGTTGCTTGCCGGGATGGGCCCACATGAAGCCCAGGTAGGCGCGGTGGTTGGCGCGCTGCTGCCACCAGTCGCCCGGCATCTTCGCCACCAGCGCCTGCTTGCCGTGCACCACCTCGTCGTGCGAGATCGGCAGCACGTAGTTCTCGCTGTAGGCGTACACCATCGAGAACGTCATCTCGTTGTGGTGGTACTTGCGGTGGACCGGCTCCTTCGCGATGTACTGGAGGGAGTCGTGCATCCAGCCCATGTTCCACTTCAGCCCGAAGCCGAGACCCCCGCTGTCGGTGGGGCGGGTGACGCCGTCCCAGGCGGTGGACTCCTCGGCGATGGTGACGACGCCCGGATTGCGGCGGTAGACGGTCGCGTTCATCTCCTGGAGGAAGGCGACCGCGTCCAGGTTCTCCCGCCCGCCGAACTCGTTGGGCGACCATTGGCCGTCCTCGCGCGAGTAGTCGAGGTAGAGCATCGAGGCCACCGCGTCGACCCGGAGCCCGTCGATGTGGAACTCCTCGCACCAGTAGGTGGCGTTGGCGACCAGGAAGTTCCGGACCTCGGTGCGGCCGTAGTCGAACTCCAGCGTGCCCCAGTCCGGGTGCGCCGCCCGCCGGGGGTCGGCCGGCTCGTACAGCGGGCGTCCGTCGAACTCCGCCAACGCCCAGTCATCGCGCGGGAAATGGGCCGGAACCCAGTCCATGATGACGCCGATCCCCGCCCGGTGCAGCGCGTCCACCAGGAAGCGGAAGTCGTCCGGGGTGCCCATCCGCGAGGTCGGCGCGTAGAACCCGGTGACCTGGTAGCCCCACGACCCACCGAAGGGGTGCTCGGCGACCGGCATCAGCTCGACGTGCGTGAAGCCCAGGTCCTTGACGTACGCCGGGAGCTGCTCAGCGAGTTGACGGTACGTCAGCCCCGGGCGCCACGAGGCGAGATGGATCTCGTACACCGAGAACGGGGCCTCGTGGACCGGGCGGTCGCCCCGGTGCGCCATCCAGTCCGCGTCCTGCCACTCGTGGTGCGGGGCGGTGACGATCGACGCGGTCGAGGGCGGCACCTCGGTGCGGCGGGCCATCGGGTCGGCGCGGACCGTGTGCGAACCGTCCGGGCGGCAGATGTCGTACTTGTACAGCGCGCCCTCGCCGACCCCGGGCAGGAACAGCTCCCACACCCCGGTCGAGCCCAGCGAACGCATCGGGGTGCCCGTGCCGTCCCAGTACGTGAAGTCGCCGGTGACCCGCACACCGCGCGCGTTCGGCGCCCACACGGTGAACCGGGTCCCGGCCACGCCCTGGTGGACCATCGGCTGCGCCCCGAGCGCCCGCCACAGCTCCTCGTGTCGGCCCTCGCCGATCAGATGCAGGTCCAGCTCGCCGATGGCGGGCCAGAAGCGGTACGGGTCGTCGATCTCGATGGTGTCGTCCTCGTACCGCACCTCCAGCCGGTACTCCGGGACCTCCGGCACGGGCAGCACGCCGGAGAAGAAGCCGTCGCCGTCGTCGTGCAGCTCGGTCCGCGACCCGGTCGCCAGCACGGTGACGGAGCGGGCGTACGGGCGCAGCGCCCGCACCAGCACGCCGCCCGGGATCGGGTGCGCGCCCAGCACGTCGTGCGGGGCGTGGTGGTCGCCGGCCAGCAGCCGGCCGCGGTCGGCGGTGTCGAGGGCGGGCGCCGGGCGGGCCCCCTGCCCCTCGGCGGCCTGCCGGGGGCGCGGCGGCACCGCCTCCGCCCGCGTGGTCCGGGCGCGCTTGGCGGGCGCGGGCTTGGTGGCGGTCGTGGTGGCCGAGGGCGTCGGGGCCGCCGACGCCGAGGCGGCCGCGTCGGCCGTGGTCTCGGCCGGGGCGGCGGCGGGCGCGGCGGGCGTCGCGGCGGACGGCTCCGCCGGGGCCTCCACGGGGAGCTCGACCGGGATCTCGGCGCTCTTGCGGGATGCCTTGCGGGACGGCTTGCGGGCGGTCACGGGGACTGCCTCCTCGGAGGGTGAAGGGGAAAGCGGGGGTGGAGAGGGGGAGCGGGGGTGGAGAGGGAGGATCGGGGAAGAGGGCGGTGCCGCTCAGGCGGCGGCGGACCGGGCCAGCCGTTGGATGGCCGCCATCGGGACCGGCAGCCAGTCGGGCCGGTGCCGGGCCTCGTACAGCACCTCGTACACGGCCTTGTCCGTCTCGTGGGCGCGCAGCAGCTCCGGTTCGCCGCGCGGATCGGAGCCCGACGCCTGGGCGTAGCCCTCGCAGTAGGCGGCACGGCAGCGGGCCGCCCACTCCGGATTCCAGGGGCGGTGCGAGCGGGCCGCGTAGTCGAACGACCGCAGCATGCCCGCCACATCGCGCGCCGGGGGCGCGGGGCTGCGGCGCTCGGGCAGCGGGCGGGCCGGCTCGCCCTCGAAGTCGATCAGCGACCAGAACCCGTCGGGGGAGCGCAGCGTCTGTCCGAGGTGGAGGTCACCGTGCACCCGCTGCTGGGCCCAGCCGCTGCCCCGTACGCCGAGATCGGTCACCGCGTCGAACGCGGCGCGCAGTCCGGGGACGTACGGCACCAGGGCCGGGACCGCGCGGGCCGCCTCCTCCAGCCGCCGGGTCATCCCGGCGACGAGCTGCCGGGTCTGGGTGCCGCGCAGCGCCGGGGTGGGCAGCGCGGCGGCGAGCGCCGTGTGCACCTCGGCGGTGGCCCGGCCCAGCGCCAGCGCCTCGGGCAGGAAGTCGCGCCCCGCCGCCAGCGCGGCCAGGGCGAGCCGCCACCCGTCGCGGGCCCCGTGCAGGAACGGCTGGAGCACGCCCAGGGTGAGCGGTCCGGCGCCCGGCGCCTCGAACCAGGCGACGGGGGCCGGCACCCGGTCGCACCCCTCGCGGGCCAGGGCGAGCGGCAGTTCCAGGTCCGGGTTGGCGCCCGGGAAGACGCGTCGGAAGATCTTGAGGATGTACGCGTCCCCGTAGACCAGCGAGGAGTTGGACTGTTCGGCGTCCAGCACCCGGGGGGCGAGCCCCTCCGGAACCGGGGCGGTCCGCTCGAACCGCAGCGAGCCGAGGGCGCCGGGTCTGCGGAGACGTTCCAGCAGCAGATCGGCCAGCCGCGGATCGTGCAGCGCGTCGTAGACGGTCCGGCCGGCGAGCGGGCCCCGCTCCACCCGGCCGATCAGCGCGCTCGCGAGCGTCGGCGGCATGGACGCCCGTACGCCGACGAGGAGTTGGTAGCAGTCCTCGGCCGGGCCGCTGTCCCCGGAGGGCTGCTCGGCCCGCACCAGCAGGTGCAGGAGGCCGGGGCCCGCCGTGCCGTCCAGCGGCAGCATCTCGGTGGCCGAGACCAGGGAGAAGCCGGTGACCGGCCGTCCCTTTCCGGCGAACCACCGCTGCCGGGGCAGCCAGGAGTGGAGCAGGGGGACGAGGGACGGGAGGAGTTCCCCGTCCACCGTCCCGCGGTTCGTTGCGCTGTTCCTCGTGTTCTTCGCCAGGGCGACGTGACTGGATGCAGCCTCCGACATGGCATCGCGTCCTTTCCCCGGGCACACCACAGGATGCGAAGAGTGTCCCGGATTGCGGCAATGGCTGTCCGGCTGTGCGGGACGTGTCGGGAGAGGATGGTCCGTACGGACTCGAACGGCGGAACCGTGACGACTCGAAGGCCCTTCGGCAGGCTCTTCGTTTCGCTCAGAGTGCCCCGTGCGGGACGGAGGAAACCGTCCCGCACGGGGCGGGGCGAACATCAGGCCGGCGGCGCGTCCTTGCGCAGCCGGAACCAGTAGAAGCCGTGTCCCGCAAGGGTCAGCAGGTACGGCAGCTGCCCGATCGCCGGGAAGCGCACCCCGCCGATCAGCTCCACCGGGTGGCGTCCGTCGAACGACCGCAGGTCCAGCTCGGTCGGCTGCGAGAACCGCGAGAAGTTGTGCACGCACAGGACGAGGTCGTCCTGGTACTCACGGGTGAACGCCAGCACCGCCGGGTTGGACGAGGGCAGTTCGGTGTACTCGCCGAGACCGAAGGCCGGGTTCTGCTTCCGGATCTCGATCATGCGGCGGGTCCAGTGCAGCAGCGAGGACGGCGACGCCATCGACGCCTCGACGTTGGTGACCTGGTAGCCGTAGACCGGGTCCATGATCGTGGGGAGGTAGAGCCGCCCCGGATCGCTGGAGGAGAACCCGGCGTTGCGGTCGGGCGTCCACTGCATCGGGGTGCGCACGGCGTCGCGGTCGCCCAGCCAGATGTTGTCGCCCATCCCGATCTCGTCCCCGTAGTAGAGGATCGGGGAGCCGGGCAGCGACAGCAGCAGCGCGGTGAACAGCTCGATCTGGTTGCGGTCGTTGTCCAGCAGCGGGGCGAGCCGGCGGCGGATGCCGATGTTGGCCCGCATCCGCGGGTCCTTGGCGTACTCCGCGTACATGTAGTCGCGCTCTTCGTCCGTGACCATTTCGAGCGTCAACTCGTCGTGGTTGCGCAGGAAGATGCCCCACTGGCAGTTCTTCGGGATCGCCGGGGTCTTCGCCAGGATCTCGGAGACCGGGTAGCGGCTCTCCCGGCGCACCGCCATGAAGATGCGCGGCATGACGGGGAAGTGGAACGCCATGTGGCACTCGTCGCCGCCGGATGCGTAGTCGCCGAAGTAGTCGACGACGTCCTCGGGCCACTGGTTGGCCTCGGCGAGGAGCACGGTGTCCGGGTAGTTGGCGTCGATCTCCTTGCGGACCCGCTTGAGGAAGTTGTGGGTCTCGGGGAGGTTCTCGCAGTTGGTGCCCTCGCGCTGGTAGAGGTAGGGCACCGCGTCGACCCGGAAGCCGTCGATGCCCAGGTCCAGCCAGAACCGCAGGGCCGCCAGGATCTCCTCCTGGACCGCCGGGTTCTCGTAGTTGAGGTCCGGCTGGTGGGAGAAGAAACGATGCCAGTAGTACTGCTTGCGCACCGGGTCGAACGTCCAGTTGGACGTCTCCGTGTCCACGAAGATGATCCGGGCGTCCTGGAACTGCTTGTCGTCGTCGGCCCAGACGTAGTAGTCGCCGTACGGCCCGTCGGGGTCCGTCCGGGACTGCTGGAACCACTCGTGCTGGTCGCTCGTGTGGTTCATGACGAAGTCGATGATGACCCGCATGCCGCGCTGGTGCGCGGCGTCGACGAACTCCACGAAGTCGGCGAGATCGCCGAACTCCGGCAGGACGGCGGTGTAGTCGGAGACGTCGTAGCCCCCGTCGCGCAGCGGCGACTTGAAGAACGGCGGCAGCCAGAGGCAGTCGACGCCGAGCCACTGGAGGTAGTCCAGTTTGGCGGTGATGCCCTTGAGGTCGCCGATTCCGTCGCCGTTGGAGTCCTGGAAGGACCGGACGAGGACCTCGTAGAAGACGGCGCGCTTGAACCAGTCGGGATCGCGGTCCTTGGCGGGTGTGTCCTCGAACGTGTCGGGGACGGGCTCATTGACGATCATGATGTGGGTGACCCTCCGGTCGGCGGGGACGGTCGCAGGACCGCGATGTGCGCAGGCGTGACGCCCGGCTCGAGGCGCACATAGAAGGACCTGCCCCAGTGGTAGGTGTCGCCGGTGAGCTCGTCGCGCACCGGTACGCGCTCGTGCCGGGAAAGGCCGAGCCGCTCCATGTCCAACGAGACCGTGGCCTCCTGGGTGTGGTGCGGGTCGAGGTTCACGACCACCAGAACGGTGTTCGGTCCGGAGCGCTTGCTGTAGACGATCAGCGCTTCGTTGTCGGCGTGGTGGAAGTGGACGTCGCGCAGCTGCCGCAGAGCGGGGTTGCGCCGGCGGATCCGGTTCAGCGAGGTGATCAGGGGGGTCAGCGTGCGCCCCTCGCGCTCGGCCGACTCCCAGTCCCTCGGGCGCAGTTCGTACTTCTCCGAGTTCAGGTACTCCTCGCTCCCCGGCTTGGCCGGAGTGTTCTCGCACAGCTCGAACCCCGCGTACACGCCCCACGAGGGGGACAGCGTCGCGGCCAGCACCGCCCGCGCCTCGAAGGCCGGGCGGCCGCCCTCCTGGAGGTAGCCGGGAAGGATGTCGGGGGTGTTCACGAAGAAGTTGGGCCGCATGAAGGAGGCGGTCTCCCCGGCCAGCTCCGTGACGTACTCCGTCAGCTCGTGGCGGGTGTTGCGCCAGGTGAAGTACGTGTACGACTGCTGGAAGCCGACCGCGCCGAGGGCCCGCATCATCGCCGGGCGGGTGAACGCCTCCGCCAGGAAGATGACGTCGGGGTCGGCGCCGTTGACCTCCTCGATGACCTTCTCCCAGAACACCACGGGCTTGGTGTGCGGGTTGTCGACCCGGAAGACGCGCACCCCGCGGTCCATCCAGAAGCGCAGGATCCGTACGGTCTCCGCGACCAGCCCGCGCATGTCCTTGTCGAAGGCGATCGGGTAGATGTCCTGGTACTTCTTCGGCGGGTTCTCGGCGTAGGCGATCGACCCGTCGAGGCGGTGGTGGAACCAGTCCGGGTGCTCCTTGACCCACGGGTGGTCCGGCGAGCACTGGAGCGCGAAGTCCAGCGCGACCTCCATGCGCAGGGTGCGCGCCACCGACACGAAGTGGTCGAAGTCCTCCAGCGTGCCCAGCTCCGGGTGGACCGCGTCGTGCCCGCCGTCCGCCGAACCGATCGCCCACGGCACCCCCGGATCGTGCTCCCCGGGCGTCAGGGTGTTGTTCGGCCCCTTGCGGTGGGTCGTCCCGATCGGATGGATCGGCGGCAGGTACACCACGTCGAACCCCATCGCGGCGACCGCGGGCAGCCGCTCGGCGGCCGTCCGGAACGTGCCGCTGACCAGCCGGGCCGGCGCGTCCGGCGACGTGTCCGCCGGGTCCACCGGCACCCGCTTCGCCCCCTCGGAGCGCGGGAACAGCTCGTACCAGGAGCCGAACAGCGCGCGCTCGCGCTCCACCCGGACAGCCAGCGGCTTGGCGCGGGTGACCAGTTCGCGCAGCGGGTACCGGGCGAGGACCGCCTCGGCGGCGGGCGTCAGCGCCGCAGCCAGCCGGGCCTCGGCCCCGTGGCCGGTGTCGCGCAGCGCGTCCACCGCCGCCAGCACCGCCTCGCGGCCGTGCTTCTTCGGCACGCCCGCGGCGGCCCGCTCCAGCAGCGCCGCGCCCTCCGCCAGCACCAGCTCCGTGTCGATGCCCGCCGGGATCTTGATGCCGGCGTGGTGGCGCCAGGTGGTGACCGGATCGCTCCACGCCTCCACCGTGTACGTCCAGCGGCCCTCGGCGTCCGGGGTGATGTCGGCACCCCACCGGTCCGTTCCCGGCGCCAGCTCGCGCATCGGGGTCCACGGGCCGACCCGCCCGCCCGGATCGCGCAGCACGACGTTGGCGGCCACCGCGTCATGCCCTTCGCGGAAGACGGTGGCGCTGACCTGGAAGGTCTCGCCGACGACGGCCTTCGCCGCCCGTCTGCCGCAGTCGACGAGAGGACGGACGTCCAGGACGGGGATACGACCGATCATGGAATCACCTGGGGGCTGGAGGAGCTCTGCGTGCACGGGGGACGGCACGCGGGCGGAGGACCGACCGCGTGTGCCGCGAAGACGGGGATCTGTCCTTTGTAACTGTTCAGCCGGGTGCTGACGGGCTGTGGGCATGGCCGCTCCTGTCCGCATTCACTCGAATGGCAGTCGAATGGGTGGGTCGCGGGGGTTTCGCGCATGTTTCGGGACGCGCGGAGAACGCGTGCGGGCCGGGTCGTGCCGCGTACCGGAGAAGCCTTCCCCGCGTACGCGGACGGGAAATCCGGCACCGTGTCAACTACTCGTTAGTAGATGCGAGTTCGGGATCCACCGCGCGTCCGGTGGGGTGGGAGCCCGAAGCGCCCCCACGGATTCCGGGTACCCGCTCTGCGGCGCCACACGGCAGCCTTCCCCGTGCCGATGTGGTCCACAAGGCTGCGTATGGGGGGTGAATCGGCCAAACCTCCAGGTGAGCGAAGTGATGGGAGTGAACGGGCGAGGCGGACGGGGCGGCAGGGAGAGGCGCCGCGGGGCGCCCGCGCGGGACCCCTACGCCGTCGTCGCGGGTGCGCGGGGGCGGCGCGCGGCGGGCCGGGACGGCCCCGGTGAGCCGTCCGCGCGCCGTGGCGGGCCGCCGCGGACGGCCGCTACCGTCAGGGGTGACGGAAGGGACGCACACCGTGGTGCGTCCCCTCGGATGCGCAAGTCCCCTGTAAAGGTGGAGTACGTGAAGGCCATTCGTCGATTCACCGTGCGTCCTGTCCTCCCCGAACCCCTCCGACCCCTCCACGACCTCGCGCGCAACCTGCGCTGGTCCTGGCACACCGAGACCCGCGAGCTCTTCCGGTCCGCCGACCCCGAGGCATGGCGGCCCGCCGACGCCGACCCCGTACGCCTGCTCGGCTCGCTGTCCGCCGGACGGCTCGCCGAACTGGCCGGGGACGCGGAGTACCTCGGCCGCCTCGCCGCGGCCTCCGCCGACCTCGCGGAGTACCTGGAAGGCCCCCGCTGGTACCAGGAGCAGCAGGCCGCCGGCGCCGAACTCCCCGCCGGAATCGCCTACTTCTCGCCCGAGTTCGGCGTCACCGCCGCACTGCCCCAGTACAGCGGGGGGCTCGGCATCCTGGCCGGCGACCACCTCAAGGCCGCCAGCGACCTCGGCGTCCCGCTCATCGGCGTCGGACTCCTCTACCGCCACGGCTACTTCCGCCAGACCCTCTCGCGCGACGGCTGGCAGCAGGAGCACTATCCCGTCCTCGACCCCAACGAACTCCCGCTCGACCTCGTCCGCGAGGCCGACGGGACACCGGCCCGCGTCGTCCTCGCCCTGCCGGGCGGGCGCTCGCTGCACGCCTGCGTCTGGCTGGCCCGGGTCGGCCGGGTGCCGCTCCTCCTCCTCGACTCCGACGTCGAGGAGAACGCCCCCGGCGAACGCGACGTCACCGACCGGCTGTACGGAGGCGGCAGCGACCACCGCCTGCTCCAGGAGATGCTGCTCGGCATCGGCGGCGTGCGGGCGGTCCGCACCTGGTGCCGGCTCACCGGCGCTCCCGAACCGGAGGTGTTCCACACCAACGAGGGCCACGCCGGCTTCCTCGGCCTGGAGCGCATCCGCGAACTGGTCGCCGAAGGGCTCGGCTTCGAGCCCGCGCTCGAAACCGTCCGGGCCGGGGCCGTCTTCACCACCCACACCCCGGTGCCCGCCGGGATAGACCGTTTCGACCGGGGGCTCGTCGCCCGCCACTTCGGCGACGACGGCGAACTTCCCGGCGTACCCGTCGAGAAGGTCCTCGCGCTCGGCACCGAGACCTACCCCGGCGGCCGGCCCGAGCTGTTCAACATGGCCGTGATGGGCCTCAGGCTCGCCCAGCGCGCCAACGGCGTCTCCACCCTCCACGGGGCGGTCAGCCGGGAGATGTTCTCCGGGCTCTGGGCGGGCTTCGACCCGGCGGAGGTCCCGATCACCTCCGTCACCAACGGCGTCCACGCCCCGACCTGGGTCGCCCCCGAGGTGTTCCGGCTCGGCGCGGGCCGGATCGGCGAGGACCGCGCCCACCAGGTGCTGGCCGGCGGGCCCGTGACCGGCGGGGAGGCCGAGCCCGGCGCCACGCCCCGCCGCTGGGACGCGGTGAGCGGCATCGCCGACCAGGAGATCTGGGACCTGCGCCGCGACCTGCGCGGCCAGCTGGTCACCGAGGTCCGCCGCCGCCTCTACGCCTCCTGGCGCAGGCGCGGCGCGGGCACCGCCGAACTGGGCTGGATCGACGGCGTCCTCGACCCCGACGTCCTCACCATCGGCTTCGCCCGGCGCGTCCCCTCCTACAAGCGGCTCACGCTGATGCTGCGCGACCGCGACCGGCTGCGGGAGCTGCTGCTGCACCCCACGCACCCGATCCAGATCGTCGTCGCGGGCAAGGCCCACCCCGCCGACGACGGCGGGAAGCGGCTGGTGCAGGAGCTGGTGCGGTTCGCGGACGACCCGCGCGTGCGCCACCGCATCGTCTTCCTCCCGGACTACGGCATGGGCATGGCGCAGAAGCTCTACCCGGGCTGCGACGTCTGGCTCAACAACCCGCTGCGCCCGCTGGAGGCGTGCGGCACGAGCGGGATGAAGGCGGCGCTCAACGGCTGCCTCAACCTGTCGGTGCGCGACGGCTGGTGGGACGAGTGGTTCGACCCGGACTTCGGCTGGGAGATCCCCACCGCCGACGGATCGGCCGTCGACGAGGACCGCCGGGACGAGCTGGAGTCGAACGCGCTGTACGCCCTGATCGAGGACCGGGTCGCCCCGCACTTCTACGACCGGGGCGCGGCGGGCCTGCCCGACCGCTGGATCGCGATGGTCCGCTCGACCCTGGTGAACCTGGGGCCGAAGGTGCTGGCGGGGCGGATGGTGCGCGAGTACGTGGAGCGGCTGTACGCCCCCGCCGCGCGGGCCCGCCGGGCCCTGGAGCCCGCCGCCGCACGGGACCTCGCCGCCTGGAAGGCCAAGGTCCACGCGGCCTGGCCGGGGGTCTCGGTCGACCACGTGGAGTCGGCGTCCGACACCGCCGAGTGCGGCTCGGCGGAGCTGGGGGCCACCCTGGCGCTGCGGGCCCGGATCGCGCTCGGCGGGCTCGACCCGGACGACGTGGAGGTTCAGGCGGTCGCGGGCCGGGTCGACTCCGGCGACGCCATCGCGGACGCCCAGGTCTTCCCGCTGAAGCCGGCGGGCGGCCAGGACCTGGAGGACCGCTGGCTCTTCGAGGGCCCGCTCGCGCTGGACCGTACGGGGCCGTACGGCTACACCGTGCGCGTCCTGCCCGCCCATCCGCGCCTCGCCACCAGCGCCGAACTCGGCCTGGTCGCCCTGCCGGCCGAGGCGGCGGGGGAGGGTGCGGGCGTACTGCTGCGCTGAACGCGCGCCCCGCGTGCGCCATGCGGGTCGGCGTACGCGGGGCGCGGCATGGCGAACGGCCCGGGAGGGGGTGGACTCCTCCCGGGCCGTTCCGTCGGTGCTTCCGCTCCATGCCCGCCGGGCCGCGTGGTCCGGTGGGCCGTTCCCCGTCCGGCCCGAGGGGCGGGCGGTTTCCCGCCGGAGCCCGGGGGCTCCGGCGGGGGCGGGATCAGAAGGTGAGCTTGAAGCTGTTGATCTTTCCGGTGTCCTGGCGTGCGACGTCCTGGACCTTCAGCTTCCAGACCCCGTTGGCCACCTCGGACGAGGCGTTGACCGTGTAGGTCGCCACCACGTTGTCCGCGGAGTCGCTGGAGGAGGAGTTCTTCAGCCGGTAGGCGGTGCCGTCCGGGGCCACCAGGTCGACGACCAGGTCACCGCGCCAGGTGTGGCTGATGTTGACGTCCACCTTGAGGGCGCTCGGCGCGTTGCCGGTGACGCCGGAGACGGTGACCGCGCTGGTGACGGCCGCACCGGCGTCCGGGATGTTCACGGCGGTGTTGTTCTCGAACACCTTGCCGCCCGGGTCCGGGTTGCCGCCGCCGGGGCGGGCGCCCACGTTGATGCCGGCCCAGGCGTGGGCCACGGCCGCGTACTCGGGGCTGGTCGCCCCGTACAGCTCACTGGCGACCGCGAGCGTGCCGGTGCGGGCGGCGGCGTAGTTGGTCGTCGAGGTGAACTTCGTGGTGAGCGCCTTGAACCAGATCTGCAGCGCCTTGTCCCGGCCGATGCCGGTCACCGGGAGCCCGTCGGAGGTCGGCGAGTCGTAGTTCACGCCGTTGACGGTCTTGGCGCCGCTGCCCTCGGAGAGCAGGTAGAACCAGTGGTTCGCCGGGCCCGAGGAGTAGTGGACGTCGACGTTGCCGATGCCCGAGTACCACGCGTCCTTGGACGAGCCGTCCTTCGAGGGCTTGTCCATGTAGCGCAGCGGGGTGCCGTTGCCGTTGATGTCGATCTTCTCGCCGACCAGGTAGTCGCCCGGGTCCTGGTTGGTGTTGGAGTAGAACTCCACGCCCGCCGCGAAGATGTCGGAGGTGGCCTCGTTGAGACCGCCGGACTCGCCGCTGTAGACGAGCTTGGCCGTGACCGAGGTCAGACCGTGCGTCATCTCGTGGGCGGCCACGTCCAGGGAGGTCAGCGGCTTGACGTTGCCGCTGCCGTCGCCGTACGTCATGCAGAAGCAGCTGTCCTGCCAGAACGCGTTGACGTAGTTGTTGCCGTAGTGGACGCGGGAGTACGCGCCGACGCCGTCACCGCGGATGCCGGTGCGGCCGTGCACGTTCTTGTAGTAGTCCCAGGTCTCGGCCGCGCCGTAGTGGGCGTCCGCGCCGGCCGTCTCGGCGTTCTGCGGCGTGCCGTCGCCCCAGATGTCGTCCGGGCCGGAGAACAGGGTGCCGGTGCCGGAGCTGCCCCGGTTCAGGTTGTACGTCTTGTGGTTGCCGCGCGTGGTGTCGGTCAGGCTGTACGAGGGCGCGGTGCCCAGGGTCACCTGGCCGTTGTACTGCGTGTTGCCCGTGCCGTTGTGGACGGCCTGCCACTCGAAGAGCTTCTCGCCCGAGGTGGCGTCGGTGACCACGTGCAGCTCGTTCGGGGTGCCGTCGTGCTGGAGCCCGCCGACCACGGTCTCGTACGCGAGCTGCGGGGAGCCGCTGCCCAGCCAGACCACCTTGCGCGGGGCGTTCTCCGCCTTCTTCGCCTTCGAACCCTCGGCCTTGGCCGCGCCGAGCGCCTGCTTCTCGGCGGCGGCCGGAGCCACGTCGGCGGTGAGGCCGACGGCCTTCAGCTGCGCGCTGGTCGCCTTCGACGCCTTGCTGACGCCCTCGGTCTTCCCGGCGGCGGACTCCTTGACCACGAGGTCGCCGCCGAGGACGGGGAGGCCGCCCAGGGTGCGCTCGTAGCGGGTGTGCGTGGTGCCGTCGCGATCCTGGACCACGTCGCGGACCACGAGCTTCTCGGTGGAGCCGAGGCCGAGCTCCTTGGCGGTGGCCGCCTTGGTGGCGTTCGCCTCGCTGAGCAGCTCCGCGCGCTGGGCGGGGGAGAGCTTGGCGGGCAGGGCGCCCGGGTCGGCCTTCGTGCCGGCGGTGATGCCGCCGAGCGGGGCCGAGGCGGGGGCGGAGGTGGCGGTCGCGGCGCCGGAGGGAACGGCGACGGCTATGAGGGCTGCTGCGGCGATCAGAGCGCCGGTCGCGGTGGCGCGACGGCTGGGCGTGGATCTCACGCGGACTCCTTCTGCGAGGGGGGTACCGGGCGGCCTGGACGGGCTGTCCGGACGGTGCAGGCGGTGCGCAGAACGGGGTGAAGAGTGTCAGCAGATGACCGCACCTGTCAGGAGCGCGTCAACAAGTTGGCCGGTTTTCGTTCGTTGCCGGAAAGGTCATGTTCGTTAAGCGGACGTTTCGCCGATCATTGCCGCAGTGTTACCGGGCGTTGTGGAGCCCGGTATTCACAGGGTGGTCACAGGTTTCGTGCGCGAAGGCCACCGCGGGGCCGCGACCCGGAAGGGGCGTGATGACCGCCTGCTGAGACGACGACGGGTTCTGGCCAGATTCACGCACCGGAATGCGCCGGTCCGTCAGGGGGCGGGGTGCTCACCGGAGTCGGGGCGGGGGCCCCGGGCCGCCCCGGACCGGGCGGCCCCGGGCCGTCGTCCCGTCCGCGTGTCCCGTCCGCGCGGTCGGCATACGGGCCGAAGAGGCGGCCCGCGCCCGTCAGTTCGGGAACCACCCGAACCGATCCCGCCGGGCGGACTCGTCCGCCGGTGGGCGCGTGGCGTCGTTGGTCAGGGAATCCGCCCACTCCCCGCTCCAGTCGCGCAGGAACGGCTCCCAGGTGAACGGCGTTTCATGCGGCATACGGCCGATGCTGCCACCCGCCACTGACAACGGCCCGCGACGGCCGGCCTCGGACGGGGCCCGTGGTCCACCGCCCGCGCGGCCACGGCAGAGTAGGGGCATGGATGTACGCGAGATCACCCGTGCCCTTGTCCTGGAGCGCCACCCCGACGCCCGCGCCGCCTTCCTCGGCGGCAGTGTCCTGACGGACCGGCGCACCGCCCGGTCCGACCTGGACGTCGTCGTCCTGCTCGGCGGGCCGCCCGCCCCGTACCGCGAGAGCCTGCGGTACGGGGGCTGGCCCGTGGAACTGTTCGTGCACACCGAGGACACCTGGCACGACTTCGTGACCCCGGAGATCGCGCAGCGGAACTCGGCCCTGCTCTGGATGTGCGCCGACGGGGCGCTGGTGCTCGACGCCGACGGGACCGGAGCGCGCCTCGCGGAGACGGCGAAGCGCCTCGCGACCGCGGGCCCGCCGCCGGTCACGGAGACGGCGCTCGAAGACGCCCGGTACGCGCTGACGGACCTGCTCGACGACGTCGCCGTCTGCGGGGACGCGGGGGAGCGGCTCTTCGTCGTCACCGACATCGCCCGGCGGACCGCCGAGCTGGCCCTGCTGACCCACGGCACGTGGCTCGGCGGTGGCAAGTGGCTGGCCCGGCGCCTCGAACCCGTCGCCCCCGCTCTGGCCGCCCGCCTGGACGAGGCGGCGCGGGCCGCGCTGACCGGCGCTCCGGAGAGCCTCGTCGCCGTGGCCACCGAGGTCCTGGACGCGGCGGGCGGCCCCGTCTGGGAGGGGTACCGCCGCAGCGGCCCGCGCCGGACGGCCTGAGGCCCGGCGCGGCCGGGAGCCCGCGCCCGTACGCGGTTCGGCGCGCCGGGCCGCCCCGGGAAGCGTCGAGGGGACGACCCCGTGGCGGGGTCGTCCCCTCAGGAGGCGGGGCCGTACGGCGGGAAGCGGGCGGGCGTCAGGGGCTGATCGCGAGGAAGACGAAGGACGCGAAGAGGGTCAGGTGCAGACCGCCCTGGAGCAGGGTGGCGCGGCCGGTGATGACCGTGAGGACGCTGACGACCACGGTGAGGGCCAGCATCACCATGTGCGTCGCGCCGAGGCCGAGCAGGAGCGGCCCGTCCATCCAGATCGACGCCACCGCGATGGCGGGGATGGTCAGACCGATGCTCGCGATGGCGGAGCCGTGCGCGAGGTTGAGGCTGATCTGGGTGCGGTCGCGGCGGGCGGACCGGGACGCGGCCAGGGTCTCGGGCAGCAGCACCAGCAGGGCGATGACCACACCGACGAAAGCCTGCGGCAGGCCCGCGGCGTCGACGCCGGACTCGATGAGGGGCGAGAGGCCCTTGGTGTTGCCGACCACCGCGACGAGCGCGACGAGCAGCAGGCCGAGGCTGAGGAAGGTCTCGCGGTTGCTCGGCGGGTGGGCGTGGTCCTCCTCGTCGAGCACCTCGCCGTCCCGGGTGACGGGCAGGAAGTACTCGCGGTGTCTGATCGTCTGCATGGCGACGAACAGCAGATACACCGCCAGGGAGACGACGGCCGCGAAGGCGAGTTGCGCGCCGGTGAACTCCGGGCCCGAGGCACCGGTGGTGAAGGTCGGCAGGACCAGGCTGAGCGTGGCGAGCGTCGCCACGGTCGCCACGGCGGCGACGGTCCCCTCTGTACTGAAGGGCGCGATACCGCCCTTCCAGGCGCCGACGAACAGCGAGAGGCCCACGATCCCGTTGCAGGTGATCATCACGGCGGCGAAGACGGTGTCGCGGGCGAGCGAGGACGTCTTGGCCCCGCCGTCGGCCATCAAGGTGACGATCAGGGCGACTTCGATGACGGTCACGGCGACGGCGAGCACCAGGGAGCCGAAGGGCTCGCCGACCCGGTGCGCGACCACTTCCGCGTGGTGCACGGCGGAGAGCACGGCGCCCGCGAGGCAGAACCCGACGAGCGCCACCACCACCCCGGGTACCTCCCGCCCCCAGGTGAAGGCGAGGACCACCAGGGCGAGCAGGGGGACCGCCGTGGTGCCTATTTTGGTGAGGGGGCCGGGTTTCGTCGTAGCCATGCCCCCCACGCTCTCAGCACCGAGCGCAAATTCCGAGCAAAATCATGCGGCCGGGCGGAATCGTGATCGTTCCCACACCGCCGGATCAGGCGTATCCTTCGCCCCCGCCGTCTCCGGCCGTCGGTCGGTCGGTCGGCCGTCGGCCGCAGGCGACGAGGACGGCGGAGGCGGCCGACCGCCGACAACATGCCGCCGCCGACCGCCTGGCGTACGCCACCGGCCGTATGCCCACCGCCGACGACCGTGGCTGTAGGTTCCGCGATTCCGTGAGCACTCGTACCTGGAAGGTGGTGTGGTTCCGCGTGCCCGACGGGCACCGCACCCGCTACGAGTTCGCAGACGAGCGTCTGGGCCACGCCCTGGAGCACCTCCTGGCCGCCGTGGTCGCGGTCGAGTCGGACCAGACCTGCCCGGACGCCGCCGCGAAGACTGCTGCTGATGACCGCGATATCCCCCGGGCCGTCTCCGGCCCGCCCTGACGCGCTCGCCCGCCGCATACGGCCGCTGGTCGCCGCGACCATCGTCTACAACGTCATCGAGGCGATCGCCGCCATCGCGGTCGAGGAAGGCCGCGACGCCTGGCAGGGCAAGGGCTGCTGCGCCCCCGCGGCCCACACCGCGGCTCCCGCCGGGACCGCCGCAGCCGGGGCGGACGCGTGCGGCTGGAAGCCGGGCCGCACCTGCTGCTCGTGAACATCTGCTTGCCACCGCGCCCGCCCGGCTCCTGCTTCGCCGATACTGGCCGGGCGATCTAGGAACGGCGGGGGGGCAAGGGTGGAGTGGACGATCTGGGCCGGCTTCGCGGCCGGCCTGCTGATCTCGACGGTGACCTCCCCGGTCGGGGTGTCCGGGGCGGTCTTCCTCCTGCCGGTCCAGCTCAGCGTCCTCGGTGTACCGAGTCCGGCGGTCACGCCGACGAACCTGCTGTTCAATGTGGTGGCCGGGCCAGGGGCGCTGTGGCGCTACCGCCGCGACGGCGCTCTGCGCGGCCCGCTGGCCCGGCGCCTCGTCGTCTGGACGCTGCCCGGCGTGCTGATCGGTGCCGCCGTCCGCGTCTTCGCCCTCCCCGGCCCCGGTGTCTTCCGCCTTCTGGTCGCGGCCTTCCTGCTGCCGCTCGGCATCTGGCTGTGCCTGCGGACCCTGCGCCCCGCCCGGCGCCCGCCGGACGCGACGGAGCCGTCGGCGCGCGTGCTCGCCGCCTCGGCCCTGATGGTCGGGGTGGTCAGCGGGATCTACGGGATCGGCGGCGGCTCCCTGCTCGGGCCCATTCTGGCCGCGCGCGGCCTGCCCATGGCCCGCATCGCCCCGGCCACCCTCGCCGCGACGTTCACCACGTCCGTCGCCGGGGCCGCCGCGTACGCCGCGCTGGCCCTGGCGAGCCCGGGGCCGGTCGCGCCCGACTGGGCGCTGGGCCTGGCCTGCGGTGCGGGCGGGCTGATCGGCGGCTACCTTGGCGCACGCCTTCAGCCCCATCTGCCCGAGACCGCGCTCCGCCTCCTGCTCGGCGCCCTCGCCACCGCCCTCGGCGCGGCGTACGCCCTGCAGGCGCTGGCCTGATCCCGCGGCGGCCGGCTCAGTTGCCGCGCGGTGCGCACATGATGACCGCCATCCCGGCGAGGCAGACCAGCGCGCCGATGACGTCGAAGCGGTCGGGCCGGTAGCCGTCGGCGACCGCGCCCCAGGCGATCGACCCGGCGACGAAGATCCCGCCGTACGCGGCGAGGATCCGGCCGACGTCGTCGTCGGACCGGAAGGTGGCCACGACCCCGTACAGGCCGAGCGCGATGACGCCGGCGCCGATCCAGATCCAGCCCTTGTGCTCACGGATGCCCTGCCAGACCGGCCAGGCGCCCCCGATCTCGAACAGCGCGGCGAGGAAGCCGCACTCGGGATCGCACGGGCTCGCGCGATCGGGCAGCGCATCCAGCTCCAAGGCCGTATACAGGGAAGCAGCGAACGCGGCCGGCTCGGCGGCGCGGGCCTCGGCCAGGCGGGCAGCGAGCCGCGGCCGCAAGCCGGCCTTCACGTCCCGGCAGGCGCCCGATTCCCGCACCCCGAGCAGCTCACCGATCTCCTCCAGGGGCAGCCCGAGGTGCTTGGCCGCGCCGATGAACGCCAGCCGCTCGACCGCGGCCTCGCCGTACAGCCTGTAGCCGGCCGGGGTCCGGTCGGCGGGCAGGAGTCCGGCGCCCTCGGAGGAGCGCAGGGTGGTGGCCGCCCCGCCGGAGCGCTCGGCGAGCCGGGAGATCCTCATCGTGCTCACACCGTCGACGTAGACCTTCGACCCGGGTCGAAGGTCAAGCCGGTTCGTCCACCGAGCGTGACCGCTGCCCATGAGCACGCGGGAATGCTCGATCGGTGCTCATGATCACGCGAGGACGCTCACGGAATCTCGGAACCTCCACGTGGCGCCCCCTCAGCTCAGGCTCTCCCTCCACGTCCGGTGCAGCCCGGCGAACCGGCCCGTCCCGGCGATCAGCTCGGCGGGCGTGCCGTCCTCCACGATCCGGCCGTGCTCCATCACCAGCACCCGGTCCGCGATCTCCACCGTGGAGAGCCGGTGGGCGATCACCACCGCCGTGCGGCCGTGCAGCACCGTGTCCATCGCCCGCTGCACCGCCCGCTCGCCCGGGATGTCCAGGGAGCTGGTCGCCTCGTCCAGGATCAGCACCGCCGGGTCCGCCAGCAGCGCGCGGGCGAACGCCACCAACTGGCGCTGGCCCGCCGAGATCCGGCCGCCGCGCTTGCGCACGTCGGTGTCGTAGCCGTCCGGCAGGGCCGCGATGAAGTCGTGCGCGCCGATCGCCTTCGCCGCCTGCTCGATCTCCTCACGGGTGGCGTCCGGGCGGCCGATCGCGATGTTCTCCGCGACCGTCCCGGAGAACAGGAACGCCTCCTGCGTCACCATCACCACGCCCCGGCGCAGCTCCGCCGTGTCCAGGTCGCGCAGGTCCGTGCCGTCCAGCAGGACCCGGCCCTCGGTCGGGTCGTAGAACCGGGCCAGCAGCTTCGCCAGCGTGGACTTGCCCGCGCCCGTCGAGCCGACCACCGCGACCGTACGGCCCGCCGGGATGCGCAGGTCGAACGCGGGCAGCACCTCGCCGCCCGTGCGGTAGGCGAACCGCACCCCGTCGAAGACGACCTCCCGGCCCGGCAGGTCGCCGGAGCGCGGCGGCAGCTCCTTCGGGTGGTCGGTCTCCGGAACGTTCGGCGTCTGGGCCAGCAGCCCGGCGATCTTCGTCAGCGAGGCCGCCGCCGACTCGTAGGAGTTGAGGAACATCCCGAGCCGGTCGATCGGGTCGTACAGCCGCCTGATGTACAGCACCGCCGCCGCCAGCACACCGAGCGCCAGCGTGCCGTCCGCCACCCGCCAGGCGCCCCACAGCACCATGCCGGCCACCGCCGTGTTCGCGATCAGGCGGGAGCCGATGACGTAGCGGGCCATCTCCAGGATGGCGTCGCCGTTGGCCCGCTCGTGGCGGGTGTTCAGCACGGTGAACGCCGCGTCGTTACTCCGTTCCCGGCGGAACGCCTGGACCGGGCGGATGCCGTTCATCGTCTCGGCGAACTTCACGATGACCGCCGCGATCGCCGTGGACCGCGCCGCGAACGCGATGGAGGCCCGCCGCCGGTACAGCCGCACCATCAGGTACAGCGGTACGAAGGAGAGCGTCGCGATCGCGCCGATCCCCAGGTCCAGCCAGAGCAGCACCAGGGCGATCGACACGAACGAGAGGACCACGCCGATCAGTTCCTGGAGCCCCTCGTTCAGCAGCTCCCGCAGCGACTCCACGTCCGTCGTGGAGCGCGAGATCAGCCGGCCCGAGGTGTAGCGCTCGTGGAAGTCGACGCTGAGCGCCTGGGCATGCCGGAAGATCCGGCCGCGCAGGTCGAGCAGCACGTCCTGGTTGATCCGGGCGGCGGCCCGGATGAACGCGTACTGGAGGGCTCCCGCGCCCACGGAGCAGAGCGCGTAACCGACCGCGACCGCGATCAGCGGCCCGTAGTCGTGGTCCCGGAACGCCGGGACCCCGCGGTCGATCGCGTACGCCACCAGCAGCGGGCCCGCCTGCATCGCGGCCTGCTGCACCACCAGGAGCAGCGCCGTCACCGCGACCCGGCCGCGCATCGGGGCCAGCAGCGAGAACAGCAGCGCCAGGGTGGCTCCGGGCGGGGCGGGCAGCTCGTCCCGGTCGAACGGGTCGTCCGCGGCCCGCGGTTCGGGCGCGGGCGGGTTCTCGCGCAGCGGGCCGTCGCCGGCGGCCGGGAGCGAGGCGTCGTCGGTGGTCGTGGTCATCGGGCGCTGCCTTCCTCGGCGGGAACCTGCTGCGGTACGTCCTCGGCGCGAACCCGCCGTACGGCGTTCCGCCCGTCCTCGTCGTCGCCCTCGCCGGGTCGCCGGGCGGTGAGCCCCTCGTCCTCGTCGGCGCGGTGACGCGACCGGCCGGTGGCCCCCGCGTCCGCCCGCGCCCCTTCCGTACGCCGCGGGCCGCCGTCTCCGTCCTCGCCCCCGGCGCCCGACATCAGCCAGGCGTACTCGGCGCTGTCCCGCAGCAGTTCCTGATGGGTGCCGACCGCGGCGATCCGGCCGCCGGACAGCAGCGCCACCCGGTCCGCCAGCATCACCGTGGAGGGGCGGTGCGCCACGACCACCGCCGTCGTCCTCGCCAGGACCTGCCGCAGCGCGGCCTCCACCAGCGTCTCCGTGTGCACGTCCAGCGCGGACAGCGGATCGTCCAGCACCAGGAAGCGCGGCTCGCCGACCACCGCGCGGGCCAGCGCCAGGCGCTGGCGCTGGCCGCCCGACAGGCTCAGCCCCTGCTCGCCGACCTCGGTCTCCAGCCCCTGCGGCAGATCGTGCACGAAGTCGGCCTGGGCCACCGACAGGGCCCGGCGTACCTGGCCCTCGTCCGCGTCGGCCGCGCCCATCGTCACGTTGGCCCCGACCGTCGCGGAGAACAGCGTGGGCTCCTCGAACGCCACGGACACCAGCTCCCGCAGCCGGGACCGCTCCATCGTGGCGATGTCCTCGCCGTCCAGCGTGATCCGCCCGCCGGTCACCTCGTGCAGCCGGGGCACCAGCGCGGTCAGCGTCGTCTTGCCCGATCCCGTGCCCCCGACGAGGGCCAGCGTCTCGCCGGGCCGGATGTGCAGGTCGATCCCGGCCAGGACCGGCGGGGTGTCCGGCTCGGCGTCCGGGTAGCGGAACTCGACGCCCTCGAACACCATCCCGGCGGCGGTGGCCGGCGCGTCCTCGCGCCCCGTCACGGCGCCGGGTTCCTCCGCCACGTCCATGACCTCGAAGAACCGGTCGGTGGCGGTCGCGGACTCCTGGCTCATCGCCAGCAGGAAGCCGATCGACTCCACCGGCCAGCGCAGCGCCAGCGCGGTCGAGAGGAACGCCACCAGAGTGCCCGCCGACAGCGAGCCGTCCGCGACCTGGATCGTGCCGAGGACCAGAGCGGCGCCGATCGCCAGCTCCGGGATGGAGGTGATCAGCCCCCAGATCCCGGCGAGCAGCCGCGCCTTGCCCAGCTCCGTGGTGCGCAGCCGGCCGGAGAGCGCCCGGAACGCCCGCGCCTGGCTGCGGTGGCGGCCGAAGCCCTTGACGATACGGATGCCGAGCACGCTCTCCTCGACGACCGTCGTCAGATCGCCGACCTGGTCCTGGGCCCGCCGAGCGACGACCGAGTACTTCGTCTCGAACAGCGAGCACAGGATCATCAGCGGCACGGCGGGGGCCAGCAGGACCAGGCCGAGCGTCCAGTCCTGGGCGAACAGGAGGACGAACCCGACGAGGATCGTCGTCGCGTTGACGACCAGGAACGTCAGCGGGAACGCCAGGAACATCCGCAGCAGCATCAGGTCCGTCGTCCCGCGCGACAGCAACTGGCCCGAGGCCCACCGGTCGTGGAACGCGACGGGCAGCCGCTGGAGGTGGCGGTAGAGGTCCGCCCGCATCGACGCCTCGACCCCGGCCAGCGGCCGGGCCACCAGCCACCGCCGGAACCCGAACAGCAGGGCCTCCGCGATGCCGAGGAGCAGCAGGTACAGCGCGCCGAGCCAGACCCCGCCCGGGTCGCGGTCGGCCACGGGGCCGTCCACCATCCACTTCAGGACCAGCGGTATCACCAGGCTCAGACAGGACGCCAGGATCGCCACGAAGGCGGCCGTGAACAGGCGCACCCGCACGGGTCGGACATAGGGCCACAGGCGCAGGAGGGAGCGCACGGCGGACCGGTCCGTGCGCTCTGCAGGCTTTTCGGGCATCAGGGCCGACCTTACGTTTCACCACTGACATCGGTCCTGCCAATTTCGGCCGGACCTCACCGCCGGGACCGGCCGCTCCGCCGTCGGCCCCCGCCGGCGGACCCGCTCCCTCCGCCGCCGGGACCGGCCGGGCCGTCCTTTCCGCCCCTCCGGACCGCCCGGCCCCGAGAGCCCCCGGTCCCGCCCCGCCCGGTCGTACCCGTCGCCCCCGACGTCGTACCCCGGCATCGACCGATCGGCTGACGCGGCGTCGAGCGTGACGGCGGATACCGGCCCCGGCCGCCCGCCGGAACCCTGGGGCCATGGCAATCATCGAAGTCAACGGGGTGCGCAAGACCTACGCGGGACGCGACGTGGTCGACGGCGTCTCCTTCTCGGTCGAACGGGGGGAGATCTTCGGCATCCTCGGCCCGAACGGGGCCGGGAAGACCACCACCGTCGAGTGCGTCGAGGGCCTGCGGGTCCCCGACGCGGGCACCGTCCGGGTCGCCGGGCTGGACCCCGTGGCCGACCACGACCGGGTGACGCGGCTGCTCGGCGCGCAGCTCCAGGAGAGCGAGCTCCAGGCCAGACTGACCGTACGGGAGGCGCTGGAGCTCTACGCCGCCCTCTATCCGGCCCCCGTCGACTGGCGGCCCCTCGCGGACCGGCTCGGCCTCACCGACCGGCTCTCCACCCGCTTCGCCAAGCTCTCCGGCGGCCAGAAGCAGCGGCTGTTCATCGCCCTCGCGCTGATCGGCGACCCCGAGATCGTGGTGCTCGACGAGCTGACCACCGGCCTCGACCCGCGCGCCCGCCGCGACACCTGGAAGCTCATCGAGGAGATCCGCGACAGCGGGGTGACCGTCCTGCTCGTCACCCACTTCATGGAGGAGGCCCAGCGCCTCTGCGACCGGATCGCCGTCATCGACCGGGGCAGGGTCGTCGCCCTGGACACCCCGTCCGGACTGATCCGGCGGTCCACCGGCTCCACCGTGCTCTCGTTCGTCCCCTCCCGTCCCCCGACCGCCCCCGAACTGGACCGGCTCGCCGCGCTCCCGGGCGTCGCGACGGTGACCCCGCCCGACGCCGCCGGCGTCCTCGTCCTGCACGCCACCGACGACACGGTCACCCCGCTGATCTCCCTGCTCGCCGAAGTCGGCGTCACCGCCCAGCGGCTGCGGATCACCGAGACCAGCCTCGACGAAGCCTTCCTCGACCTCACCGGCGAAGGACCCACCGGCGAGGACCTCGCCGGCCACGACCCCACCGGACACGGCCCCACCGGCGAAGGCCCCACCGGACACGCGACCGCCGCGCACGACCTCACCCGACAGGACGCCTGACATGACCTCCGCACCGACCCCGACCTCGACCCGTACGCCGGAGACGGCCGCCCCCGCGCGTCGGCGCGGCCCCCTGACCGCCGTCCTGCTCACCGAGACCCGGCTCTTCCTCCGCGAACCGGGCAGCCTGTTCTGGATCCTCGCCTTCCCGACCGCCCTCCTGGTGATCCTCGGCTTCGTCCCGCCCTTCATGGAGGCCGACGACAACCTCGGCGGCCGCCGCGTCATCGACCTCTACGTCCCCGTCTCGGTCCTGCTCGCCATGATCATGGCCGGGCTCCAGGCGATGCCCCCGGTCCTCACCGCCTACCGCGAACGCGGCATCCTGCGCCGGATGTCCACCACCCCCGTACGCCCGTCGGCCCTGCTCACCGCCCAGATCGCGCTGCACGGCGCCGCCGCCCTCGGCTCCGCGGCCCTGGTCGTCGCCGTCGGCCGGATCGGCTACGGGGTCGCGTTGCCGGGGCAGTTCGCCGGATACGCGCTGGCGCTGCTGCTCGCGGTCTCCGCCGTCCTCGCCCTGGGCGGCACGATCTGCGCCCTGGCCCGTACGACGAAGGCGGCCACCGCCGTCGGCTCGGTCGCCTACCTCGCGATGATGTTCACCGCCGGGGTCTGGGTGCCCGTCCAGGCGATGCCCGACACCCTGCGCCGCATCGTGCAGATCACCCCGCTCGGCGCCGCCTCCCAGGCCCTGGACCAGGCGGCCTCCGGGGCCTGGCCGAGCTGGGCGTACCTCGGCGTCGTCGCCCTGTGGACCGCGCTGCTGGGGCTCGCGGCGAGCCGCCTCTTCCGGTGGCAGTGACGGTGTCCGCGCAGCCGGGCCCGGCCGCGGCGGCCGCTCCCGCCGGGCCGCGCGGGACGAACGGTCCCGCCGCACCGCACGTGACGGCCCGTCGGCGGCCGGGGCAGACTGCGCGCATGACGCAGCCGTCCCACTCCCCGTGCCCGGCCACCGCCGCGGACTCCCGCACGGTCGAGCACCGCTGGGAGCAGTTCCACCGGTACGGGCCCTACGCCGTCCTCACCCTGGCCGCCCTCGTCTCGGCCGTCGCCGCCGACCTGATCATGACCCGCACCGAGATGTACCTCGCCGGGCCCCTGGTCGCGGTGGCGTACGGGCTCCAGACGTGGTGGGGCCGGACCCGTCCCCGTACGGCGGCGGGCGCCCCGGCCGGAGCGGCCTACTACGTCACCCGGACCGTCCTCGCCTCCGTCCTGACCTGGCTCAACCCGTTCTTCGCCATCTACGCGGCCCTCGGCTACTTCGACGTCGAACCCCTGCTCCCGAAGCGTTTCGTCCGCGCCGGGCTCCTCGCCACGGCCCTCACCCTGGCCGGTTCGCAGAGCGGGGGGCTGCCGCCCGCCTCCCTGATGAACTGGGTCGCCTTCGGCGCGCTGTATGTCCTCAACGTCACCCTCGCCCTCTTCTTCTGGCAGGTCGGCATGCGGGAGGAGGAGAAGGCCCGCGTCCAGACCGAGACCATCGCCGAGCTGGAGCGCACCAACCTCCGGCTGGAGGAGGCCATGGCGGAGAACGCGGCCCTGCACGACCAACTCCTCGTCCAGGCCCGCGAGGCCGGGATCGACGACGAGCGCCGCCGGCTCGCCGCCGAGATCCACGACACCCTCGCCCAGGGACTCACCGGGATCATCGCCCAGCTCCAGGTGGTCACCTCCCTCGCGGACCGCGACCCGGATACCGCCCGCGTCCATCTGGAGCGGGCCGCCGCGCTCGCCCGCCACAGCCTCGGCGAGGCCCGCCGCTCCGTGCACAACCTGGCCCCCGCCGCCCTGGAGCACGACGAGCTGACCGGCGCGCTGGAGAAGACCGTCGCCGACTGGGCCGAACAGCACCGCGTCCGGGCCGACTTCACCGTCACCGGCTCCGCCGAACCGGTCCACGACGAGATCGCCGCCGCCCTGCTCCGCATCGCGGGCGAGGCGCTGGCCAACACCGGGCGGCACGCCGGGGCCTCCCGGGTCGGCGTGACGCTGTCCTTCATGGACGGTGAACTGGCCCTGGACGTACGGGACGACGGGCGCGGCTTCGACCCGGCGGCCACCGCCCCGGCGAGCCGCGCCGGAGGCTTCGGGCTCGGCGGGATGCGGGCCCGCGCCGAACGCGTCGCGGGAGCGGTCGAGGTGGAGTCGGAACCGGGCGGCGGCACGGCCGTCTCCGCACGGGTCCCCCTGGTCAGGCAGGGGTGAGGGCCCCGCCCGGCTTCCGCGCACCGTACGGGGACGGCCCCTGGCCAGACACCCCCGGGCCCCCGTACGGTGCCGTCATGAGCGAGACCGCCGCCCGCACCGTCAGCCTCGTCGTCGTCGACGACCACCCGGTCGTCCGGGACGGTCTGCGCGGCATGTTCACCGCCGCCCCCGGCTTCGAGGTCCTCGGCGAGGCGGCGAACGGGGTGGACGCCCTCGCCGTCGTCGAACGGTGCGACCCCGACGTCGTCCTGATGGACCTGCGCATGCCCGGCGGCGGGGGAGTGGCGGCCATCGCGGAGCTGACCCGGCGCGGCGCGCGCTCCAGGGTCCTGGTGCTGACCACGTACGACACCGACTCCGACACCCTCCCCGCGATCGAGGCGGGCGCGACGGGCTATCTGCTCAAGGACGCCCCGCGCGACGAGCTGTTCGCGGCCGTCCGCGCCGCCGCCGACGGGCGCAGCGTCCTGTCGCCCGCCGTCGCCTCCCGGCTGATGACGCGGGTCCGCACCCCGGCCGCCGACCCCGCGGGCACCGCGCTGTCGGCCCGTGAGCGCGAGGTGCTGGTCCTGGTCGCGCGGGGCACCACCAACCGGGAGATCGCCGCCGAGCTGTTCATCAGCGAGGCCACCGTGAAGACCCACCTCACCCACGTCTTCGCCAAGCTGGGCGCCAAGGACCGGGCCGCCGCCGTCGCCGTCGGCTACGACCGCGGCATCCTGGGCTGACGCCTGACGCCTGACGCCTGACGCCTGACGCCTGACGCCTGACGCCTGACGCCTGACGCCTGACGCCTGACGCCTGACGCCTGACGCCTGACGCCCTACTCGCGCACCCGCAGCAGCAGCACCGAGCGGGCCGGCACCGCCAGCTCCGTACCGCCGTCCAGGACGGTGCCGGGCGGCTCGGCCTGGTCCTCCCGCGAGGTGTCCAGGACCAGTTCGTACGCGGCCGCCCACGGCGTCCCCGGCAGCGCGAAGACCGTCGGCTCCGCGCCCGCGTGCAGCACCGCGAGGAAGCTGTCGTCGGTCACCGGCTCGCCCCGCGCGTCCCGCCCCGGGATGTCCCGGCCCGAGAGGTAGAGGCCGAGCGTGGCGGCGGGGGCGTACCAGTCGGCCTCCGCCATCTCCCGGCCGTCCCGGGTGAACCACGCCAGGTCCCGCAGCCCGTCCGGGGCCTGCGCCCGCCCGGAGAAGAACGCGCGGCGGCGCAGCACCGGATGGGTCCGGCGCAGGGTCAGCACCCGGGCCGTCAGCGCGGTCAGCTCCCGCCACCGGGGCTGCTCCAGCAGTGACCAGTCGAGCCAGCCGGTCGCGTTGTCCTGGCAGTAGGCGTTGTTGTTGCCGCCCTGCGTACGGCCCATCTCGTCGCCCGCCACCAGCATCGGCACCCCGGTGGAGAGCAGCAGGGTGGTCAGCAGGTTGCGGAGCTGGCGGCGGCGCAGCGCGTTGACGTCCGGATCGTCGCTCTCGCCCTCGGCCCCGCAGTTCCAGGACCGGTTGTCGTGCGTCCCGTCGCGGTTGTCCTCGCCGTTGGCCTCGTTGTGCTTGTGCTCGTAGCTGACCAGGTCGCGCAGGGTGAACCCGTCGTGCGCGGTGACGAAGTTGACCGAGGCGTACGGGCGTCGGCCGCCCCAGGCGTACAGGTCGCTGGAGCCGGTAAGCCGGTAGCCGAGGTCCCGTACGTCGGGGAGGGCGCCGCGCCAGAAGTCCCGTACGGCGTCCCGGTAGTGGTCGTTCCACTCCGTCCACAGCGGCGGGAAGGCCCCGACCTGGTAGCCGCCGTTGCCGACGTCCCAGGGCTCGGCGATGAGCTTGACCCGGCGCAGCACCGGGTCCTGGGCGATCACCGCGAGGAACGGGGAGAGCATGTCCACGTCGTGCATCGAGCGGGCCAGCGCCGCCGCCAGGTCGAAGCGGAAGCCGTCGACGCCCATCTCGGTGACCCAGTAGCGCAGCGAGTCGGTGATGAGCCGCAGCACCTGGGGCTGCACGACGTGGAGGGTGTTGCCGCAGCCGGTGTAGTCGGCGTAGCGGCGCGTGTCGTGCTGGAGCCGGTAGTAGCCCCGGTTGTCGATACCGCGCAGCGAGAGCGTCGGGCCCCGCTCGCCCGCCTCGGCGGTGTGGTTGTAGACGACGTCGAGGATGACCTCGATCCCGGCGTCGTGCAGCGCGCGCACCATCCGCTTGAACTCCCCGACCTGCCCTCCCGCGGTGCCGGAGGCGGAGTAGCCGGCGTGCGGGGCGAAGTAGCCGATGGAGTTGTAGCCCCAGTAGTTGTGCAGCCCGCGCCGCAGCAGGTGGTCCTCGTGGGCGAACTGGTGCACCGGCAGCAGCTCCACCGCCGTCACCCCGAGCCGGGTCAGATGGCCGATCGCGGCCGGGTGCGCCAGTCCCGCGTAGGTGCCGCGCAGCTCGGGCGGGATGTCCGGGTGCAGCCGGGTGAAGCCGCGTACGTGCAGCTCGTAGATGACGGAGTCGGCCCACGGGGTCTTCGGGCGGCGGTCCTCCACCCAGTCGTCGTCATCGTGGACGACGACGCCCTTGGGGACGTGGGGCGCCGAGTCCCGGTCGTCGCGCACGGTGTCCGCGACATGCTGGTCCGGCCAGTCCCGGACGTGACCGTAGACCTCCGGCGGCAGCGTGAAGTCGCCGTCGACCGCACGGGCGTACGGGTCCAGCAGCAGCTTCGCCGCGTTCCAGCGGGCCCCCGTCCACGGGTCCCAGCGGCCGTGCACCCGGTAGCCGTAGCGCTGGCCGGGCCGCACCCCGGGGAGGAAGCCGTGCCAGATCTCGTGGGTCAGCTCGGTCAGCGGGCACCGCGTCTCGACGCCCCGCTCGTCGAACAGGCACACCTCGACCGCCTCGGCCCCGCCCGCCCAGAGCGCGAAGTTGGTCCCCGCCACCCCGTCCGGGCCGACCCGGAAGCGGGCCCCCAGCGGCATCGGTGCCCCCGGCCACACGGCGGGCGCCCCGCCCGCCGCCCGCCGGGCCTCGGCCATCTCCGTACGGTGGGCCTCCGCGACCTCCGCCCGGACGGCGGCCACCGCCTCCGGATCCACCGTCACCGGCCCCGGGGCGGCCACCGGGTCCGTAGCCGCCGCCTGCCCCGGGCCGGCCATCGGGTCCGTAGCCGTCACCCGCCCCGGGTCGGCCATCGGGTCCGAAGCCGCCCGCCCCCGGCCGGTCACCGCGTCCGAAGCCGTCGCCGCCTCCCGCTCGGGGTCCTGTACTGCCTCCTGCTCGGCTGCGCTCGACACCGTGTAGCCTCCCGCGGCTCGTAGGACGGGCACCGGAGGAGGGGGCGCGGCGTCCCGGCCGCGGCCCCTCGTCGTAGGAGTCCTCCCCCCAGTTCTGCCCATCGGCGGCCCCGCACTCACGTTTCCCCCGACCGGCCCTGGTCGTTGGGGGAGCGTGAACCACTCAGCGAAGAGCGCACGGCCCCGCTCGGCCGCCGTGCTGACATGGGCAGGACTACTGACCGTGCTGGCCCTCCTGACCGGCTGCACCGAGACCCGGGAGGCCCTGCTCAACGGCAAGGCGCGGGCCCCCGGCGACGCGATCAGCGTCTACCCGGAGAACGGCGCGACGGGCGTCGACGAGGAGGCCCGCATCGCGGTGAAGGTCCCCGACGGGCGGCTGGAGAGCGTCAAGGTCACGCGGATCGAGGACGCGCAGCAGCAGACGGTGGCCGGGCGGTTCTCCGACGACGGACGCTCCTGGGCCCCGGAGCCGACGGCTGGCCGGCTCGCCCTCGCCGCGAAGTACAGCGTCGACGCGGTCGCCGTGGACGACCGGGGCCGCCGCTCCGCCCGGCACTCCACCTTCACCACGCTCGTCCCCGAGCACCGCTTCATCGGCTACTTCAAGCCGGAGAACCGGTCCACCGTGGGTACCGGCATGATCGTCTCCTTCTCCTTCAACCGGCCGATCGAGGACCGGGCGGCGGTGGAGAAGGCCATCCGGGTGACGTCCGATCCGGTGGTCGAGGTCGCCGGCCACTGGTTCGGAAAGGACCGGCTCGACTTCCGCCCCGAGACGTACTGGGAGCCCGGCACCGAGGTCACCGTGGACATCGGGCTGCGGGACGTCGAGGGGGCGAAGGGGGTCTACGGCAGCCAGGACAAGACCGTCGTGTTCACGGTCGGCCGCTCCCAGGTCTCCCGGGTCGACGCGGAGGCCAAGACGATGGAGGTGCGCCGGGACGGTGAACTCCTCGAAACGGTCCCGATCACGGCGGGCGCCCCGAAGACCACCACGTACAACGGCCGCATGGTGGTCTCCGAGATGCACGAGGTGACCCGGATGAACGGGGCGACCGTCGGCTTCACCGACAAGGAGGGCAAGGGCGAGTACGACATCAAGGACGTGCCGCACGCGATCCGGCTCACCGAGTCCGGCACCTTCCTGCACGGTAACTACTGGGCCGACGCGTCCGTCTTCGGCGAGGAGAACGTCAGCCACGGCTGCATCGGGCTGCGCGACGCCAAGGGCGGCGACGCCGCCGCGCCCGGCGGCTGGTTCTTCGACCGGACCCTGATCGGCGACGTGGTCGAGGTGGTCAACTCGAAGGACAAGAAGGTCTCCCCGGACAACGGGCTCAGCGGCTGGAACATGGGCTGGAAGAAGTGGAAGGCGGGCTCGGCCCTTCGGCCCTGACCCCGGCCCCGGCCCCGAGCCCCGGACTCCGGCCCCCGGCCTCGGGCCCCGATTCTGGCCCCACGTCCTGAACCCGGCTCCGGGCCCCACGCCCTGACCCCGGCCCCCGTTGGCCGCCCCGCGTCGGCCCCCGCCCCCGCGCGCCCCGCGCCGGGGGCCGGCGCTCCCCGTGCTCGTCCCTGTACCCCGCGCCACCTGCGCGGCTTCCCGGGGAGCCCTCCGGACCAGTTGGGACGGAACGGTGACATCCCGGGGGGAGTTCACCCGACGTTGGTGTGATTATCTTTCGATGGGCGTGCAGGTGTAGCGCGCGGGGGTGCGGGCCACGGCGGGAGCCGGGGCCGTGCGAGGGGAGAAGACCACAGTGAACGGGCAGCCGATATCGGGGGCATCGGCCGGGGCGAGCGGGAAGCGGCGCGGGGGAACGGGGCTTTCCGCCCTGATGCTGGGCGCACTGCTGATGCTGGTGACGGCGTGCGGCGGCAGCGCCGACGCGGGGGACAAGAAGGACCCCGCGGGCGGGACGAAGAAGGGCGACACGACCGCCTCGCAGGCCGTCGTGACCATCGCGCCGAAGGACGGGGCGGACGCGGTGGCGACCAGCGGCGCCCTGAAGATCGGCGCCGAGCAGGGCAAGCTGACCACGGTCAAGGTCGCGGACCCCAAGGGCAACGAGGTCGAGGGCGAGATCGCGGCGGACGGCGCGAGCTGGACGCCGGAGCGGCACCTCGCCGCGGCCACCAAGTACACGGTGCACGCGGTCGCGAAGGACTCCGAGGGCCGTGAGTCGGCGAAGGACACCACCTTCACCACGCTCGTCCCCGCGAACACCTTCATCGGGCAGTACACGCCCGAGGACGGCTCCACCGTCGGGGTCGGCATGCCGGTCTCCATCAACTTCACCCGGGGCATCACCGACCCGGACGCGGTCGAGCGCGCCATCAAGGTGACGGCCGAACCGGCCGTCGAGATCGAGGGCCACTGGTTCGGCAACGACCGCCTCGACTTCCGCCCGGAGAAGTACTGGGCGTCGGGCACCAAGGTGACCGTCGAGCTCAACCTCGACGGCGTCGAAGGCCGGCCGGGCGTCTACGGCAAGCAGACCAAGACGGTGAAGTTCACCATCGGCCGCAGCCAGGTCTCCACCGTGGACGCGAGCGCGAAGCGGATGAAGGTGGTCCGCGACGGCAAGCAGATCAAGGACATCCCGATCTCGGCGGGTGCCCCGGCGACGACCACGTACAACGGTCAGATGGTCATCAGCGAGAAGCTCAAGGTGACCCGTATGAACGGTGACACCGTCGGCTTCGGCGGCGAGTACGACATCAAGGACGTCCCGCACGCCATGCGGCTCTCCACGTCGGGCACCTTCCTGCACGGCAACTACTGGGGCGCGTCCTCGATCTTCGGCAACACCAACACCAGCCACGGCTGCGTCGGTCTGCGCGATGTGCGCGGCGGCTACGACAACCAGACGCCGGCGGCCTGGTTCTACAACAAGTCGCTGATCGGCGACGTGGTCATCGTGAAGAACTCCCACGACAAGGTGATCCAGCCGGACAACGGCCTCAACGGCTGGAACATGGACTGGGCGGAGTGGAAGAAGTAGACCGCCTCCGCTCCTGAACGACCCGGGCGGGCCCGGTGCTGTGACCAACGGCACCGGGCCCGCCGTCGTTAGCGGTGGTTAACCTCTAGCCATGACTGTGACCTTCGAAGTACGCGACGGCGTCGGCACCATCCGGCTCGACCGGCCGCCCATGAACGCCCTGGACGTCGCCATCCAGGACCGGCTGCGCGAGCTGGCCGAGGAGGCGACCCGGCGCGAGGACGTGCGCTCCGTGATCCTCTACGGCGGCGAGAAGGTGTTCGCGGCCGGCGCGGACATCAAGGAGATGCAGGCGATGGACCACACCGCGATGGTGCTCCGGTCCAAGGGGCTCCAGGACGCCTTCACCGCCGTCGCCCGCATCCCGAAGCCGGTCGTCGCCGCCGTCACCGGCTACGCGCTCGGCGGCGGCTGCGAACTGGCCCTCTGCGCCGACTTCCGCATCGCCGCCGACAACGCCAAGCTCGGCCAGCCGGAGATTCTCCTCGGGCTGATCCCGGGCGCGGGCGGCACCCAGCGGCTGGCCCGGCTGATCGGCCCCTCCCGGGCCAAGGACCTCATCTTCACCGGCCGCATGGTCAAGGCGGAGGAGGCCCTGGCGCTCGGCCTGGTCGACCGGGTGGTCCCGGCGGCCGAGGTCTACGAGCAGGCGTACGCCTGGGCCGCGAAGCTGGCCAAGGGCCCCGCGCTGGCGCTGCGCGCCGCCAAGGAGTCGATCGACGCCGGACTGGAGACGGACATCGACACCGGGCTGACGATCGAGCGGAACTGGTTCTCCGGTCTGTTCGCCACGGAGGACCGCGAGCGGGGCATGCGCAGCTTCGTCGAGGAGGGCCCGGGCAAGGCCACGTTCGGCTGACCCGTAGTCGGAACGGGTGCCCCGGTAGTCGGGTCGGACGGTCCCGCGCGAGGTGTTCATCCGTCAGGGCGGATTATCCGGGCCTTAAGAGAACCTTAAGGCCCGGAGCGCTCTCCGCCCGGACGGGCTGCGGACACCGGAGCAACACCGCAGCTCAGTGCGGGCGTTCAGGATGCTGTCATGCCCGGGGCATATGTCAAAAGCCTTCCTCGGGCGGCCTGTTGGCCGGGCGCGGATTCCCCCGGAACGACCCCGGGGGGCGATGTCTGCGGCCATGATGGTGGGCATGGCGGGCCTGGAGGGTGTGAATGAGCCGCGACCGCGCAGCAGTGCGACCGCGGCACGGTGGACGTCGACCATGGATGACGAACAGGCGTTCAAGGCGCTGAAGTTGTTCGGCGATCCGACCGAGGGGGAGGTCCGGCTGCCGTCGCGTCCGGAGTCGGCGGCGACGGCCCGCAGGCTCACCTCCTGCGTCGTGCTCCGCCAGTGGTCCCTCTCGCCGCAGACCGCCGAGTTCGCGGTGCTCCTCGTCTCGGAGCTGGTCGGCAACGCCGTACGGCACACCGGGGCCCGGGTCTTCGGTCTGCGGATGGTGCGCCGCCGGGGCTGGATCCGCATCGAGGTGCGCGACCCCTCGCGGGGTCTGCCGTGCCTCATGCCGGTGCGCGAGATGGACGTCAGCGGCCGGGGCCTCTTCCTGGTCGACAAGCTGTCCGACCGGTGGGGCGTGGACCTGCTGCCGCGCGGCAAGGTCACCTGGTTCGAGATGCGTATCGCCGACCGCTGACCGGGGCTCGCCCCCTCGGGTCTTCCGGCCGGATACGCAGAAGCCCCCGGTTCGCCGTGGTGGGGCGCTGCGGGGGCTTCTGACGGGGGCCGTGAAATGGGGGGTGTGTTCACGGCCGCTTCTGGCGACCTTGCCCGGGTCAATGGAGGTCGTGGCTCCGACTATGGCAGACGGGCGACCTCGGTGCCAAAGCGACTTGTCGGGATATTCCAGGTGCAATCGGGCGCTTGGCGCGTGAATCGCAGGTGTGCTCCATCACTAACCTGGCATTCCATGCATCATTATGGCATCTCTTGAATGATTCATAGATCATTTGATGAACTACTCAATCGCCGCATTTCGCCCGTACCGCCTCTACTCTGTCCCCGGAATCCGGGGGTACCGGTGGCGGCGGTGGAGCGTGAGGTGGTCGGGGATGCACGGTTACGGGAACCCGCCGGGCCGCCGCCGCGCGCTCGGCGCCGGGGCCGGAGCGCTGGCCGCCGCCCTCCTCGCCGGGTGCGCGGAGCCCTCCGGCCGACGGGAGCCGACCGCAGGGCTCCCCGGTCGGGCGGCGCCCACGTCCGGGGCCTCGGGTCGGGCCGCGCCCACGTCCGGGGCATCCGCCCCGCCCGCGCCCGGTGCTTCCGGCCCCGCTCGCGCACCCGCTCCCGCTCCCGCCCCCGCCCCGCGCCGGTTTCCCGGGCTGCCCGTGCGGATCGCGCACGGGCCGCGCGACCGGCCCCGGGTCGCCCTCACCTTCGACGGGCGCGGCGACCCGGACCTCGCCGTCGCCGCCCTCGCCCGGTGCGAACGGGCCGGTGCGCGCGTCACCGTGCTCGCCGTCGGCACCTGGCTCGCCCGGCACCCCGAGCTGGCCCGGCGGATTCTCGACGGGGGCCACGAGCTGGGCAACCACACCGAGCACCACCTCGACCTGGCGGCCCTCGACGAGAGTGCGGCGTACGAGGAGATCGCCGCCTGCGCCCGGCGGCTGCGCCGGCTCACCGGGTCCGCCGGCGCCTGGTTCCGGCCCTCGCCCACCGCGTACGCCTCCCCGCTGGTGGAGCGGCTCGCGCGGCGGGCCGGCTACCCCCACGTCCTCGCCTGCGACGTGGAGTCGCTCGATCACGCGGCCACCCGCGTCGCCACCGTCACCCGCAAGGTCGCCGGGGAACTGCGCAACGGGTCGGTGGTGGAGCTGAGCCTCGGACGCCCCGTCACCGTGGCCGCGCTGCCGCTGCTCCTCGCCGAGATCGGCCGGCGCGGGCTGCACGCGGTGACGGCCACGGAGCTGATGGCCCGACCAGCCACCGGGGCCGCCCGGACGGCCGGATAATCTGACCCCTGAACATTCGGCATCACGAAGGGGTGGAACTGTGGCGGACATCGAGTCGGCGCGGACGGTATTCGAGAAGTTCGACGCGAACGGCGACGGGCTCATCACGGCCGGCGAGTACAAGAGCGCGATGGCCCAGCTGGGCGACCCCTTCGTCACCGAGACGGTGGCGCAGGCGATCATCAACTCCCACGACGCCAACGGTGACGGCCTGCTCACCTTCGACGAGTTCTGGGCCGCGCAGAACAAGGGCTGACCCCGGACGGGGACCGGCCGGCCCGCCGGGGCACGCCCCGCGCGGCCGGCCGGAGCCCGCCCGGCCTGCGGCGCCCGGCACGACCTGACCCGCCGGCCCGCCTTCACCGGACCCGCCGTCAACCGTCCGCCGGGTGCGCTTCGGCCGTTCACCGGACCCGCCGTAAACCGTCCGCCGGACGCGCCTCAGCCATCTCCCAGCACGCCTTAACCGTCCGCCGAGCCTGCCTTAACCGTCCGTTATGCGCGGCTTGCCGCCTTTTCGGCCGCGGGTGAGGATCGGGCCGTGACGTTCTCCGGACCTCCCGCCGACCCGGCTGCTCAGAACCGGCTCGGCCTGTTCTTGACGACCGCCGCGCCGAGACCCGTCGGCCACGCGCCCCGCACGGGTGCGATACCCGGGCCGCCGGCCGCACGCTCCCGGACCGGCCCGCTGCTGGTCTGCGCGGCGGGCGGCCTCGCGCTCCTCATCGCCCTGCTCGGCCCCGGCGTCGCGGCGCGCGGCACCGGAGAGCTTCAGATGCCCGGTGCGGGGCTGACCGCGGCGCTCCGTACCGTCCTGTTCACCGCCCTCGCCCTCCACCTGGGCGAACTCCTCGCCCCGCAGCTGATCCGGCCCGTCCGGGGCCGCCCCCGCACCCCCGTCCGGAGCTGGGCCGTGCTCGCCTCGCTCGCCGGGGCCGCAGCGGCGGCCGGGCAGATCGTCCGCCTCGCCGTCGTCGGCGGACTCGGCCTCATCGAGACGTACGGCACCCGCGAGGGCGGACTGCTCCTCGTCGTCGCCAACGGCCTGGTCCTCGCCGCGATCTGCGCCGCGACCGAACGCCCGGACCTCGCGCTCATCCCGCTCGCGGTGGTCATCGGCGCGGAGGCCCTGCGCGCCCACCCGGAGGCGTACAGCCCCGCGGTCGGCGCCGCCCTCACCGTCGTCCATCTGACCGCGGCCTCGCTCTGGTGCGGCGGGCTGCTGTGCGTCCTGCGCACGATGTGGCACTGGCGCGGCTCGCCCGTCGCGGCCCGCACGCTGCTCGGCCGCTACGCCCGCCTGGCGGCCTGGCTGTACGCGGCCCTCGCCGCCACCGGCACCGTCTCGACACTGCGCCGGCTGCCGCTGGACGTGGTGTTCACCTCCGCCTACGGACGCACCCTGCTGGCCAAGCTGGTGCTCATGGCCGTGGTCAGCGCGCTGGCGCTGGCGGCCCGGCGGCGCATGCTCCAGGACCACGACCCATCTGTCGCGCACCGGCTGGCCCGTCATGAACAGGCGGTGTTGGGACTGGTCGTGGTGGTCTCGGCGATCCTCACCGCCGTCCCCGACCCGCACCGGATCTCGCCGGGAGGCTGAGGGCCCGCCCGGAGCACGGCTGTACGTTCAGGACGCGACGGGCAGCAACTGGACCAGTCCGACCCCGGTCTCCTCGTCCGCTTCGGTGTGGGCGGCCCGCACCCTCCAGCGACCGGCGGGCAGCGCGACCGGAGCCCGGGAGGGCATCGCGTCTCCGGAAGGGTCGGTGTCCGGCGCGGAACCCGCTTCGGCTGAGTCCATGAGGACGGCCGGTCCGTCCGACGACCACGTGCCGCACTCCTCCCACGCGGTGGCGGGGTCGGAGAGAACAGCCCCGGCCGCCGTCTTCAGCCCCGTCTCCGAGTCGGCCGCCAGCCACCGCAGGAAGGTTCGGTGCTCAGGCAGGAAGCAGGTGGTGGCCGGCTCGTCCGCCAACACCAGTGCCTGTGCGCCGTCCTCGCCGACGGTGATCACGCCGGCCGGACCGTCCACCGCGCAGGCCCGGTCGTAGTCGTCCGGAGCGGTGGCGTCCCCCGCCATGACCCCGGTCTCCGTACACCCGCGCCACGCGGCCGACGAGGAGACGGGGACGACGATCAGCGGCCCGCCCATCGACTCCACCCAGACAGGGGAGGTGTGGGAGGCAGGGGCTTCGGGCGACGGAGGGGCGCTCATGCCATCAGTGTGCCCCGGCGCACTGACAACGCCCGGCGCGGCCACCGGTACCGGGTCAGGAACGGCCCGCAGCCCGCCCGGCCGGAGCCGAGCGCGTACCGGCGGGCCGGAACCCGGCCTGTCATCGGACGGGCTGTCATGGCCGCTGAGAACGGCGTCGCTCAGCTGATCCCACGGAGCGGTTCCACCGCCCTGCGGACGAGCAGCGAACGGCAGCGGGGCGACCAACTGGGACCTGTCCGGCCGACCATGAAGCTCTTCAGTATCCAAGGGCTGGAAGACAACTGTCGGCCGTCAGGGCATGCTGCTAATGGTTCGGACTTGGACGTGAAAGAAACGTGGTCCTGCCCGGTGTGCGCTGCTGATCGCCAGGACCTTGCCTCGCGCCGGAAGACGGGCGGAGGCGGCCGACGGGCTTCGTATCGAGGAGCAGGCCCGGCGATAAGGAGGCACCGACTTCCTGCCGACCAGCAGCGGATCAGTGGAACACCAGCCCGTACAGGGTAGGGCAACCACCCCCTGACGCCGCTGCTGAGGCGGGTCGCGCAGTGATCACCGGTCTGGCCGCCCTCGACCCCGCCGTGACCCCGCCCCACGCACCCGGCTTCCTCGTCCCCTTCCGCCCGCGCGGACCGGCACGAACTACCGTGCTGTCGCGGCCCCCGGAAGGATCAAAGTGCTGTTCTCAAGACTGCCGAACGGAGCGGGGAGTACCGCCTCACGACAGTCGCGCCAACTGCCGAAACAGTCCCACGGCAGCGCCCCTGACTGTCCTGAACGCCCGACTATCGGGAACACTCAGTTCTGACGTGCCGTCACTGGCCCCCCGTCCGCCGGCACCAACACTCCGGGACGGGTTCGAGGATGGTCGTAGGCCCGGCGCGTCGCTGACCGGCGCGACGCCTTGGCCCCAAGCGGCTGACGGGGCAATGTGTGTACGCGAGACTGAGCATCTCGCACGGGGGAGTCAGCCGGGGCCGGGACCAGGGAGGCGTAGCGGTGCAGGACGAGTTGCTGGCGGGGCGCTACCGGATGGTACGGAAGCTCGCCGAGGGAGGAATGGGCGAGGTGTGGGAGGCGTCCGACGAGACGCTGGGGCGGACCGTCGCCGTCAAGCTGGTGTTTCAGTTCGCCGGAGGCGGGAACCGCGGCGACCAGGAGCGCTCCAGGTTTCTGCGTGAGGCCCGCATCACCGCCGGATTGCAGCACCCCAACCTGGTGACCGTCCACGACGTTGGCGAGACCGGGCTCGGGGCCGACCGCGTGCCGTTCCTGGTCATGGAGATGATTCGTGGTGAGGGCCTGGACGTGGTGTTGAGCCGGGGCGCGGTCGCGCCGGCGGACGTGGCCCGGTGGGGAGCCCAGATGTGCGACGCGCTCGACGACGCGCACAGGGCCGGGATCATGCACCGGGACATCAAACCGTCGAACCTCTTCGTCACGCCGTCCGGCATTGCCAAGATCCTCGACTTCGGCATCGCCAAGGCAGCCGATCCACTCGCGACCCGGGTCACCAGGACCGGCTTCATCGTGGGCACTCCCGCGTACATGGCCCCGGAACAGGCGCGCGGCTACCCGGAACCCAGCAGCGACCTGTACGCGCTGGGCTGTGTGCTCTTCGAACTCCTCACCGGTCAAACGCCGTTCTCCGCCCCCGACGCCATGGGTTACATCACGGCGCACGCTACCGAGGAGCCATCCGCTCCCAGTTCGGTAGCTGAGCGGGTTCCGCCCGAGTGGGACGACCTCGTGCTGACCCTGCTCCACAAAGATCCCGCACAGCGCTTCCCGGATGCCGCCGCCCTCGCGCGGGAGCTGCGACGTCTGGAGAGCGGGCCGCTGGGACCTTTCCATATCTGGACGTTCGCCAGTAGGTGCCTGGATGTATGGGGTGTCAGCCGGGACGACCACACGCGGATCGTTCAGTACAGCTGTCACGGCGGGGCGAACCAGCAGTTCACCTTTCATCCGGCCGGAGACGGGACGTACGAGATCAGAACGTTCGCGGGCAAGTGCCTGGACGTGCAGTGGGCCAGCTCCGACGACTTCGCCCATATCATTCAACACGCCCGCAATGGCGGTCCGCACCAGCGGTTCTCTCTCCACCCGGTAGGCCAAGGGCTGTTCGAGATCGGCACGTTTGCCGGGAAGAGGCTGGACATTCTGGAGTCCCGGACCGGTGACCATACGCCGCTTGTACAGTACGCCCGGCACGGTGCGCCGAACCAGCAGTTCCGGCTGGTACTGGTCGGCGCGCAGAACTTGCCCCAGTGAGGGGGCAAGCTCATTGCCGACGCTGTCGGGAATCTTGGGATCCGGCGTGGCGGATCAGAGTGAGCGTCTACCCGAGTGGTGCGTTCCTACTGGTCAGAACCGGTCGACCAGTGACTTTCCATAGTCATCGCCCGCAGCGGGTGAAAAGCATTCTCCGAGCGCTTTGCCGTCCTGGTCGTGAAGAGCAGACTGGACATAGGAGGCCAGCCCGCCCCGGCTCGGTGCGCCGCCGGGTGAATCCGGTTCGTTCGAGATTCCCGCGGTGATGGCTGTGACCCACCCTACGAAAGCCAGGACCAAGGCCCCGGAAAGTGCCATTCTCTTCAATCGCAGACTTTGATTTTGGCGGCGGTATATAGGCTCCCGTTGGTGCCCGCCGCCTTCGTGACGGTCCGGGCCGCGCTCACGGTCCACCCACACACATAGCTACCCGAATCTTCGGAGAATTCGATGCGAGCGTGATTCGTCCAGGTGCGGTTTTTCGACTTCTTGGAAACGTGGGCGCTGTCCGCCTTCAGCCCGCTTCCCTTGACGATGACACGCACCGATCCGGAGCCATCGGCCATCCCGGCGTTGCCGGTGCGTTTCGTGGCGTTCATCGGCTCGCCATTATCGACCGCCCACGTGCTCCCCGTTGGGCGGCGCCGTTCAGCGCCGCCGCGGCTTCCAGCAGCGCAGTTCGTCGTCGCGCGGGGCCAGGACCAGCGACGGCGCCGTGGGCCCGAAGACCGTCACCGGGCGCCGCGCGTCCCAGGACGGCCACCCCGGGTCCCCGTGCGCCGCGAAGTCCACCCACGCCCGGTGCATCGCGGACGCCAGCTCCCCGGGAGCGTCCGGGCCGGTCAGGGCCCGGGTGTCGGGGTGGTCGAGGGTGTCGAAGACGAAGCCCAGCTCCAGCGCGTGACAGGCCCCGAGCCGCTGCACGGGGGTGGGCCAGCCGAACTCGTAGACGTACGTCGAACCCGGCGCGGTGGTCCGGGCGTCGGCCAGCCGGTTCAGCGGGACGCGCAGCAGCAGGTCGGTCGCGAGCGCGCCGAGGATCTCCCCGGGCGTGGCGCCCGGACGGTTGGCCCGGTACGTGCGCGCGGTGGCGTTCGGCACCCGGAACTTCAGCAGGGCCAGGCGCAGTTGGAGCGGGCTGATCCGCTCGGTCAGCCCGCCGGGCACGAACCAGAGCCGGTACTCCTCGCTGTTCGTCCCCGTCAGCAGGTCGATGCCGGCGGACGCGCCCGCGTGCAGCGCCGCCACCGGATCGTGCGGCAGCAGTTCCCCGTCCACCACGATCTGGAAGGAGGTGCGGCCGGTCAGCGGGTTTCCGCCGCTGGTCACCTCCGTCTGGGCGGTCAGCAGCGCCTCCGGGTCCACGGCGGCCAGCGCTTCCGCCGTGGCGGGCGCTCTGAGCCGGCGAGCGATCAGCTCGGTCGTCCGCCGCCCGGCGGCCGGGGGGAGCGCGGCCGGGGCCCCGCTCTGGAGCACCGCCCGCCGCAGGAGCCCCGCCGAACGGGGCGAGGCCAGCAGCGCGGCGATCGAGATCGCGCCCGCGGACTCCCCGGCCACCGTCACCCGGTCCGGATCGCCGCCGAACGCCGCGATGTTGTCGCGCACCCACTCCAGCGCGGCGAGCTGGTCGAGCAGCCCCCGGTTGGCGGGCGCGTCCGGGAAGACGCCGAAACCCTCGACACCCAGCCGGTAGTTGACGGAGACGAGGACCACCCCGTCCCGGGCGAACGCGGTCCCGTCGTACACCGGCACCGCGGAGGAGCCGTGCACCAGCGAGCCGCCGTGGATCCACACGAGGACGGGCAGGGCGGCGGCCCCGGGGGAGGGCGTCCACACATTGAGGTTGAGCCAGCCGTCCCCCGGCACCGCCGGATCCGGCAGCAGCCGGTCCAGCGGCGGGGCGTAGGGCCGCTTCGGGGCGGTCGGCCCGTACGCCACGGCCTCCCGCACCCCGGTCCACGGCTCCGGCGGAGCGGGCGCCCGGAACCTCAGCGCGCCCACCGGGGCCGCCGCGTACGGGATGCCGCGGAAGACCGCGACACCCCGCTCCACCGCACCGCGCACCGTGCCGTACGCGGTCCTCACCTCCGGGGCGCTCCCCGTCTCGACGTCGGACATGGTGTGTGCCAACCCCTCTCGCGGTGCGGTGGCGCGCGGCTACTTCAGGTAGACCAGCCCGTCCGTGGTCAGGGCCGGGCGGCCCTTCGTCCCGACGACGACGATCTTGACCGTGTGCTTGGCGCTGGAGGACCAGGAGGTCGCCCAGATCGCGTCCCGGTACTTGGTGGCGGAGGACTTCAGGTCCACGGTGGCGGTCTTCTTGCCGTCGACGTAGACGTGTGCCTGCCCCGATGTGGCGGCCCGCGACACCACCCACGCGGCCGACCGGCCGGTGAACGTCCAGGTCAGACTGGCGTTCTTGGTGCTGCTGGAGTACGACTTGCCGCCCAGGTAGCTGCTGGAGGACTTGGTGGTCCACGTGCCGCTCTTCTTGGCGGCGGACTCCTGGAGGATCACCGGGGTGCCGGAGACCGAGGCGGCGGCCGTGTTCCCGGCCCGGTCGTACGCCGTCATTTTCCACGTGGTGGCCGCGGCGGGCTTCGCGGTGTGCGAGGCGCTGCCCGTGGTCGGGCCGTACGTCCTGGCGACGGGCGCGGTGAGGCGGACCTCCTTGAGCGCGGCGCTGTCGGTGGCCTTCCACTTCAGGGTGAGCGGGACGGCGGTGGCGTTCACCGTGCCGGTGCGCAGGGTGAGGGACGGCTTGGTGGAGAAGGCCGGCGCGGTCCGGTCGGCGACCACGGTCGCCGCCGGGGAGAGGGAGGTCTTCCCCGACTGGTGCGTGGCCCGGACCTGCACGGTGTGCTTGCCCACGGCGAGCGTGGCGGAGGCCGAGGACGCGTCGCCCTTGACGGTCGCCACGGGCTTCCCGCCGACGAGGAGTTCGTAGCTCTTCACGAAGGCGGCGGGCGTGGTCGCCTTCCAGCCGACGGTGACCTTCGACTGGGTGTAGTACGTGGATCCCGACGCGTTCGCCCCGGTCACCGAGGAGATGGTGAGCCCGGAGACGGGCCCGGCGGCCAGCGTGCGGATGGCAGGGAGCTGCTGGTAGAGCGAGAGGCCGGGGCACTCGGTGGCGAACCCGTCGCGGTGTCCGGAGATCCGCTGGAAGGCGTACTGGTTCCCGGCGACGAACTTCTTGTGGTCCATGTTGTTGCCGTTGGCCCCGGCGGTGAGCTGGACCGTGCCGGCCGGGTCGGCCTTGTACTGGCCGAGCTTCCACGCGGCGACGCGGGCGACCGCGGTGGTCGCGGCGGTCGCGGCCTTGGTGTCGGTGTACATGCCGATCACGGCGATCCCGGCGGTGTCCCGGTTGAAGCCGTAGGTGTGCGCGCCCATCACGGGCCGGTCCACGCCGCCCTTGCGGCCCTCGAAGACCGTGCCGCACTTGTCGACGATGAAGTTGTAGCCGAGGTCCTTCCAGCCGTTCGACCTCACGTGGTACGTGTGCAGGCCGCGCACGATGGCCGCCGAGTCGGCGCAGGAGTAGGCGTTCGTCTGCGCCGTGTGGTGGACGAAGACGGCCTTGACCTGGTCGAGGTAGTCGGGCGCCTCGCTGTTCAGCGACTCGTCCGCCTTCCAGGCCGCCCGGGAGACGATCGGCGGCTGCGGAACGGTGGACGGCGGTCCGGGCGTCGGCGTCGGGGAGGCGCTGGGCGTCGTCGGCGACGTGGACGGCGTGGGGGACGCGGTGCTCGCGGAGGGCGTGGGGGTGGGGCTCGGCGGCGCGGGGGACTCGGTGGTCGGCGTGGGCGCCGGCTCGTCCGTGGGGGTCGCGTCCGGCTCCTCGGCGGGCAGCGTGGGCGACGGGTCCTCGCCGGGCGCGCCGTCCTCGCCGGGCGACCCGTCGGCGGCGAACGCGACGGGTTCGGCGGCGAGCGGGGCGGGGGCGCCGCCCGGGTCCACGGTGTCGAGGCGCAGCCCGTCGGGCAGCCCGGACCGGGCCCCGTCGGCGCTGGTGACACGGACCTCGACGCCGTTGGAGGGGCCGACCCAGCGGGGTTCGGTGGTGCCGCGGACGCCGGACCGGCCGGCCTCGGTGCGCCCGTCGATCTCGGTGTCCAGCGGCAGCCAGCCGGTCCACTCGCCGGTGGCGGCGGAGCGGGTACGGGCCTCGACGCGGCCGTCCACCTTCGCGGCGGGGTCGGTCCAGGTGACGCCGAGCAGGCTGAAGGGCTCGGTGTCGCGGCGAGCGAGCGAGGCGGAGTCGCCGTCGGCGGAGGTCTTGAGCGCGGTCCGGTGCACATCGGACTTGGCCGGGGCGGACTTGGCGTCCGCCGCCCGCCCGTCGCGGTCGGCGTCCGAGGCGCCCGTCACGCCCTGGAACACCAGGACACCTGCCACGGCCGCCGTCGTGACGGCGGCCGTGGTCCAGACTCTTCGCTGCACTCTCATATGTGTCATCCCGGGGACGTCGCTGACTGAAGGGCAGGGCATTCCGACCGGTCAGGCGCTGACCGGGGGCACGACGCGCTCGTCGGCCCGGCCGGTGGGGGCGACCCGGGACATGCTGCGGCCCTCAGTCTTCCATGGGGCCCGGGGCGCGGTGCGGCGGCCCCGGGCCGGGGCAGGTGGTGCGGGTGGTGCGGAGGCGTGCCGGTGGCGGTGCGTGCGGGTGGTGCGGGGGCGGGCGGTCCGGATACCGGCGGTGGGGCCGGCCGGGTCCGCCGGAGTGCTTCGCGCACCCGGCGGACCCGGCCGGCCCGTTCGCTCAGGCGGCGAAGTGGCGGGACAGGGAGTCCCGTTGATCCCGCTCCACCAGGTCCGGACGCGTGTAGCGCTCGGCACGCGCATGGTAGTCGAAGTCGCCCCGGACGAGCCCCCGGTAGTCCTGGACGCAGCGCTCCAGGGCCTCCCGGGTCGGGCCCTCGATACCCGCCGCCTCGATTTCCTCGATCAGCTCCCTTTCCGCCCGGAGTACGCGTTCGGCCACCCGTGCCAGTTGAATTCCGGCCTCGTCGACGGCTTCCTGGAGCGTGCACCCCCGGTCGCGCTGAATCAGCCGGACGGCGTTGTGCTCGTAACCGAGGGCCGCTTCCTTCTCGAAGGAGCAGATGTCGTTGCAGAGCCCCGAATGATCGGTGACCGCGTTCCGCAGGGCGATATAGGCGGGCAGACTCCGGGCGGAATCCGTGAGATCGATTCCCGCGGTGATCTCGTGCAGGCAGAGAAACGGCTGCATGGCGACCGAATCACGGCGGTGCTTGACGAACTCGGCCCGGCTCGGCACCTGTCCGGAGACCCGCTCGACGGCCTCGGCGTAGTACGTCCACAGCCAGGCGGCGGTGTCCCGCCGGAACTGCCGGTTCCACTGCGGTGACCTGCCCGCACAGGTCCGCTCCCGCAGTCCGGCCAGGGCCCGTTCCATCGGCCCGTTCGGCGCGGCCCCGTCGAGGACGTCCACCAGGCGGGCGATGGCCGCCTCGCACACCCGGGGATCGCGTCCCGCCGGGCCGTCGTCGAACTCGTCGTCCACGAGGAAGGCCCAGAACAGCCATTGACAGAACAGGTCGAGATGTTCCTGGGTGGCGTTCGGGAAGATGAGGGAGATCCACAGTTCCGGGCGGGTCCGGATCATTTTCCGGCGGGCCGGGACGGAAAGGTCCAGACCCTCGGACTCGGCCCATTCCCAGGCGGCTTCACGCGTGGCGGCCAAACCCGGATGACAGCCGGCGCTCTCGAACGGCATGTGAAACGCGGGTAACGTGATATGGCTCATTGCTGCCCCTCATCTGATGAATACGGGCGGACGATATGTACGACGCATTCCGGGTGACCGAGCAGGGGACGGGCCCGTCCGGAGTCGGCGGCCGCGAGCCCGGACACCGGCCGACGGGGCGACCGTGCGAGGTGGGAGGGCCATCGCAGTCCTCCTCCTTCCTCCGCCGGAAGCCCGGGACGGCGGGCGCGGCAGGCGAGCCGGTGGGCGAGCGCGTCACCATGGGTGATGCCCAGTCAACCCCGAGTGGGGGTGCGGAGGGAAGCATGTGTGACCGAAAATGTTTGATCGTCAATATTTTCCTGATCGGTACTGGGTCGTCTGTGTCTTCCGGGGTGTCGTCCCGGCGTGTTCCCGATCGCTGAAAGCGGCTACTTCGGCGAGCTGGGGCCTTGGGTTGACGGACCGTGCTCCGGCGAGCTCCTGCCTCGGGACGGCGGACCGCATCCCGGGCCTCGGGGCGGCGGACCGCACTCCGGGCCTCGGGACGGCGGACCGTGCTCCAGCCCCGGGTGGTCGAGCGTCCTCAGGCTCGTCGGAAGAACTCGATCTCCCCGACCGCGATCGGCCGTCCCTTCCCCTGGCCGGCCGCCTCCCGCAGCACCAGCTCCACGGAGACGACATCGCTGATGCCCATCCGCGACTCCTGCTTGCCCGGCTTGTCGTTGAAGGACAGGGACTTCCTGTGGACCTTGCCGTCCTCGGTGGTGACGAGCAGATCCGCCCGGGTCGGGCGCGCACCCCGCCGGAACTCCTGCGGCTCGGTCGACACACCGGTGTGCACCACCACGCCGACCAGCCGGAACGGAGTGCCGAACGAGCAGGTCAGCGACGCGCCGAGCGCGGGCGCCCCCCAGTACTCGTTGGTCACGCCGTCGATCGCCGCCCCCGCCGGATGCCCGGGAGCCTCGCCGCTCGCGGCCGCTCCGGTGGGGCTGATCTCGGACGTCTTGCCGAGCTTGTCCCGGACGTCCTCGTAGGCGTACCGCCCCAGCGGGAAGAACAGGAAGCCCGCGAGCACCAGCCCGGCCACGGCCAGCACCAACAGCGTCCGGCGCAGCATCCGGCCCGAGCTGCCGCGCACCCGGCGGCGGAACGGCCACACCGTGCGCCACCACGGCAGGGCCGCGGCCTGCTCCCGGACCTGGAGCGGAGCGGCGCACCGGCGGCAGAACCGCCGCCCGGCGAGGTTCGGCGTACCGCATGCGGGGCAGGGCGGACCGTCCGGCGTCTCGTCCTCGGCCACCGGCCGCACGACGGGCCGCCGCGCCACCGGCCTGGCCGGCCGCACGGCCCCGACCGGCTCGTCCGTCCCGGCCGCCGCTTCACCGGGCGCGCTTCCGGAGGCCGCGGACGGCGTCGCGGTGGGAGCGGACGCCGGAAGCCCGGGGCGTACGGGGGCGGGGGCGGGGCGCGCTGGGGG